>CAWISC010000001.1:0-80249 GCA_963838635.1 uncultured Gammaproteobacteria bacterium
GAAGCCGAGCGCTACGTTGTCGCCTTCTTCATTGGTCGGGTCGAAAAGATCCCACAGGATCTCGCCGACCGAGAGTTCGGAGAACCAACCTCAGTACGCCCTCGCCCGCACTGTCGGTTTCCATGTCGATGGCGAAGTCGCCCTGCACGCCTTGCTGCGAGTCGCGGTAGATCGGGTTGCCCAGCACCATGCCGGAGAACGCGTTGCCCCAGCCCTCGCCGAATGCGACGCGCAGGTCAGGGGAAGTCGTTGCCGTGCTCGCCGCCGATGGAATCGGAGCGCCCGAAGCGATCCTCGAGGTAGTGGCCGAATTCATGCGCGATCACCGACTGGTCGAACTCGTCGGGTCGCCGGCCCCGCCCGCGAAATCGCCCAGGATGTAGATTCCATCTCCGACGGCTGGCCGCAATCATCGACGTCCATAGGGGGCGGCCCGCGCAGCACGTAGCTGCTGGTGCCGATGTCGCCGTCGTCCGGGCAAAAGCCCTGCACGTCGCACGATTCTCCTCGCTCCAGAGCAGCCGCAACTCCGGGAAAGCGGCGTTGGGCGCGCGGTCAGCACTTGCTCTTTCGCACGAAACACCGAGTCGAGAATTGCGAACGATGCTGCTGCTCGCTCGCCCGTATAGCTGTTGCCGACGAAGCCGCTCGGCGCGTTCAGGTTGCGCGTGCTGTTCGCGGCGCCGCTGCTCGTGCTGGCGCCATCGAGCGCGTACAGAGCGTCGTTCGCGCCGGCCGTCGTGTTGTTGCGAACCGAGGAGTTCCAGGTCGGCGCCGCGCCGGTCTTGATCATCTCGGCGCGCGCGCGAATGAACACGTTCGTGTTCGACGGCACGCTCAGCGAGTAATTGCCCGAGGTGTCCGTCGTGGTCGTCGCGAGGACCGAACCGCCCGTTGTCGCGATGCCTGCACAGTCACTTGCCGTGCTGGCGCCTGCACTACGGCTGCAGGGTTGAGCCCGTTACCGAGCGCGGCGTCGAATGGAATCCTGTCGAACGTGATCTGCCCGGAGATCGTGACGCTTGCCGGTGGCGGCTGACCGCCGCCACCGCCCCCGCCGCCGCAGGCAGACAGCAGCAGGCCGGCGAGCGCAGCCATCGCCGCCGATCGAGCCGATGCCAAGTGTCGCGAAATCATGGGGGTGCGGGTCATCCGGTCCATTTAGGAGCGCGCCGAACCTACCACAGCGCGCGCTCCGACGAAAACCAAGCACTTCATGGATTCGCGCGGCGCCTACAGCTCGAGCGGCCCTTCCGCAATCGCAGCCAGCTGCTCGCGCAGAGCCAGGACCTGATTCTCCCAGTAACGCGGCTCGATGAACCAGGGGAACGCCGCCGGGAATGCCGGATCGCTCCAGCGCCGCGCCAGCCACGCCGAGTAGTGAATCATGCGCAGGGTGCGCAGACTCTCCACCAGCACCAGCTCGCGAGCATCGAACGTAGAGAAGTGCGAGTACCCTTCCAGCACGTGCGTGAGCTGCTCGCTCATCTCGCGACGCGTGCCCGACAGCAGCATCCACAGATCCTGCATCGCCGGTCCAGTCAGGCAATCGTCGAGGTCGACGAAGTGCGGCCCCGTATCCGTCCACAGCACGTTGCCGCGATGACAGTCGCCGTGCAGACGCATCTCCGCGACGCCATGTGCCGTATCGAAGGCCGCGCGGATCTCCTGCAGCAGATCCGCGGTCAGCGACTCGTAAGCGGTCTGCAGATGCGCCGGAATCCAGTCGCTGTCGAGCAGATAGTCGCGCGGATCCTGCCCGAGCCGCTCGATATCGATGCGGCCGCGATGGCGAAAGCGCTGCCGCCTGCCGACCAGATGAATACGGCCGAGGAAGCGGCCCATCCACTCGCGCTCGGTGCGCGTGCCGAGCTCGGGCCAGCGGCCGCCGCGGCGCTCGAACACAGCGAAGCCGAAGCCCTCGTATTCGAACAGCGTGCGGCCATCCTGCACGAGCGGCGGCACGACCGGGATCTCCGCGGCCGCGAGCTCGAGCGCGAAGCCGTGCTCCTCGGCGATCGCCGCGGCGCTCCAGCGCTGCGGACGGTAAAACTTCGCTACCAGCGGCGCGCCGCCCTCGATGCCGACCTGGTACACGCGGTTCTCGTAGCTGTTCAACGCCAGGATGCGCCGGTCGGAGATGTAACCGAGCGACTCCACCGCCGCGATGATGACGTCGGGCGTGAGGCGGTTGTACGGATGGGTGTCGCCGCGGCTCAGCAATGAAGGACTCATGCGCGAATTGTGGAGCGTATGGGCGATGACGGATACTTATTCATCATGACAATTCTCGTAACCGGCGGCGCCGGGTATATCGGCAGCCATGTCGTTCGCCAGCTCGGCGAGCGTAATCAGACAGTAGTCGTGCTCGACAATCTTTCCTCCGGCTTCCGCCCGGCGGTCGTGCACGGCGAGCTGGTGGTCGGCGACACCGGCGATCGCGAGCTCGTCGGCCGCCTGCTGCGCGAGCGCCGCATCGAGACGGTGATGCACTTCGCAGCGCACACCATCGTTCCCGAGTCCGTCACGAATCCGCTGAAGTACTACGGCAACAATACCTGCTCGACGCGCAGCCTCCTGCAAAGCTGCCAGGAGGCCGGCGTCAAACACTTCGTATTTTCTTCAACTGCCGCCGTGTACGGCATTCCCGCCGGGGGCACAGCGGCCGAGGATTCGCCGACAGCGCCGATCAATCCTTACGGCACGTCGAAATTGATGAGCGAATGGATGCTGCGTGACGTGGCCGCCGCGACCGCACTGCGCTACGTCGTGCTGCGCTACTTCAACGTCGCCGGCTCGGATCCCGGCGGCCGCATCGGCCAGTCGACGATCAACGGCACCTTGCTCACCAAGGTCGCGTGCGAAGTCGCTGTCGGCAAGCGACCCCACGTGTCGATCTTCGGTACCGACTATCCGACGCAGGACGGCACCGGCGTGCGCGACTACATCCACGTCGAGGACCTCGCCGATGCGCACCTCAAGGCGCTCGACTATCTCCGGCAAGGCGGCGAGTCCGCGACGCTCAATTGCGGTTACGGCCACGGCTACAGCGTCCGTGAAGTGCTCGCGACGGTCGAACGGCTCAATGGCCGTCCGCTGCCGACGATCGAAGCGCCGCGGCGCGCCGGCGATCCGCCGTCGCTCGTGGCCCGGGCCGACCGCATCCGCCAGGTCCTCAGCTGGTCGCCGCGGCATGACAACCTGGATGCAATCGTGCGCTCGCAGCTGGAATGGGAGCGGCGGCTGCAGCGTGAGCCGCAATTGCAGAGGAATTCCTAGCCGAAAAGTCCAGCGACGCCGCCCGGATTGCGACGCGCGGCACAAGCTCCAGCCTATGTTAAGGCGCTAGAATGCGGGGCACATGCGCCTGCCCCGTCCCAAGTCCCTGAGCAGCTTGATGCTGACCGGTTTCGCGCTGGTCTCAGTCCCGCTGCTGCTCGCGGTCGTGATAGCCGCCACCAAGGTGCGCACGCTGTCCGAAGAGAGCGCCGCGCTGGTGCGCAGTGGGGTCGAGACTGCGCACCTCACGCAGCAACTGTTCCAGCAGATCGCCTCGATCGAGCGCAGCGCCAAGCTTTACCAGGTGCTCAACGACCCGGGCCTGCTCGAGGTCTACGGCGACAGCCGCGAACGGCTTCTGGTCACGCTGGACACGATCGAAACGACGGCGGCCGACAGCGTCCGCCGCACGCAGCTGCAAGCGTTACGGCAATCGCTGCGGCGAGTCGACGGCGCATTGCTCGCTCGCAGTCCGGTTGCCGCGGAAGTCGTACGCGACGCGGTCGAAGCGATTGCACCGATGTGGGAGGCAGCGTTCGAGCTATCTGCCGTGACCGGCGAGCGCATCGAGACCGGCCTGTCGCGGCTGCAGACTTCGACGGCCGAGACTCAGCAATACCTGTTCTGGCAGTCGGCGGCGCTGATCCTGCTGACGGCGCTGCTCGTCACCGTATTCACGTTCCTCTTGATGCGCCCGATCCGCCAGATCGACAGCGCCATCAGTCAGCTCGGCAAAGGCACGTTCTCCAAAGGGATCAACGTGCGAGGTCCGACCGACCTGGTGAACCTCGGCCGCCAGCTCGAGTGGCTGCGCATGCGGCTGCTGGAGCTCGCGCAGGAGCGTAACCGCTTCCTGCGGCACATGTCGCACGAGCTGAAGACGCCGCTCGCCAGCATTCGCGAAGGCACGGAACTGTTGATGGACGGCGCGGTCGGTGAACTGGACAGCGCACAGCGCGAGGTAACGACGATCCTGCGCGACAACGGCATCAAGCTGCAGTCGCTGATCGAGAACCTGCTTTCATTCAGCGCCTGGCAGGCGCGGCACTCGGGACTGGAGATCAGCGAGTTCCGGCTGCGGCCGCTGATCAAATCGACGCTCGAGACGCATCAACTGACGCTCCTCGCGCAACGCGTGCACCTCGATCTCAAGGTGCAGGACGTGGAGTTGCGCGCGGATCGGGCAAAGCTGAAACTGATCCTGGACAATCTGTTGTCGAACGCTCTCAAATACAGCCCGCGCGGCGGTACGATTTTCATTCACGCGCACGCGGACAAGGACCTGCTGGTGCTCGACGTGGCCGATACCGGCCCGGGGATCACGAAGGAAGAGCGCACCGCCATTTTCGACGCGTTCTACTCGGGCCGCGCCCCGACGGCCGGCCACCTGAAAGGCACCGGGATCGGCCTGTCGGTCGTCTCGGAATTCGTGCAGGCTCACGGAGGCTCGGTGGAGATCTTGGACGGCGTGTTTCCCGGCGCGCACTTTCGCATTCGCCTGCCGCTGGCGCCGCAACTCGAAGCGGAGCCGGCATAGCCATGCTCTTGCGCTGTGTCGTCGCGAGCCTGCTGAGCACCCTCGCCGGCTGTGCGCTCACAGACAAACTCAGCAACGCACCGCTCCCTGCGCCGATCATGGCGCCGGCGCAGATCTCCGCAAGCGGACTGCGCGGGTACCTCGAAACGATGGAAGGACTGGCGAGTCCCGACCCGGCGCGACAAGCGGACGTGTTTTACGAGGTGGAGCGCGAGTACACGCGTGCGCCGACCACGGCGAGCACGTTGCGGTACGCGATCGCGCGGGTGACTCCCGGACATCCCGCGACCAGCCCGCAGGAAGGCAAGCGGCTGCTGGAGGCTTTGCTCGCAACCCCGGAGCGGATGACTCAGGAAGAACGTGCGTTCGCCACGGTATTACTTAACGAAACGAACGCACGTTTGAAGCTCGAAGCGGAGAATCGTCGGCTGCTGGCGACACTCGACGACCGCAGCCGGTCGCAGGCAAACTCGGATAAGCGGGTGCAAGCGCAAGTAGAGGAAAATGCGCGCTTACGGCGCCTTCTCGCCGAGGCCCAGCAAAAGCTGGACGCGATCAAAGAAATCGAGAGGACCATCATTGAACGCAGTCCCACGCCCCCTGGCAGTCGCGATGCCAACCCAAGTGAAACGCAAAGCTCGTCTACTAGTCGTTGACGACGATCCGGGGCTGCTGCGGCTGCTCACGATCCGTCTGCGCGCAGAGAATTACGAAGTCGACGCAGTCGAGAGCGCTGCTGCCGCGCTCGCGGCGTTGGGGCGCGTGCGTCCGGATCTGGTCATCACCGACTTGCGCATGGACCAGATGGACGGCATCGGTCTGCTCAAGGAAATCCAGAGTCGCGCGCCGGGGCTGCGAGTCATCATCCTGACTGCGCACGGCACGATTCCGGATGCAGTTCAGGCTACGCAGAGCGGCGCGTTCGCGTTCCTCACCAAGCCGGTCGACAAGCAGGAGCTGCTCGATCAAGTGGGCAAGGCACTCAAGGTCTCGGGCTTCGCCGACACGACCGAAGATTGGCGCAGCGAGATCGTCACGCGCAGCGCCGTCATGGAAGAACGTCTCGCGCAGGCGCACATGGTGGCGGGCACCGACGCGCGCGTCATGATCACGGGCGAAAGCGGCACCGGCAAAGAGCTGCTGGCGCGCGCGATTCATCGCGCCAGCCCGCGCCGCAACCGGCCGTTCGTCGCGATCAACTGCAGCGCGATGGCCGAGAACCTGCTCGAGAGCGAGCTGTTCGGCCATGCCAAAGGCGCATTCACCGGCGCGATCCGCGAGCATCGCGGCCTGTTCCAGGCCGCCGACGGCGGCACGCTGATGCTGGATGAGATCGGCGACATGCCGATGCGGTTGCAAGTAAAGCTGTTGCGTGTGCTGCAGGAGAATTCGGTGCGCCCGGTCGGCAGCACCGAGGCGATGACGGTGAACGTGCGGATCATCTCCGCCACGCACCGCGACCTGAAGCAGCTCATCATGGGCGGGCACTTCCGCGAAGATCTCTACTACCGGCTCAACGTCGTGCACATCGAGATGCCGTCGCTGAACAAGCGGCGCGAGGACGTGCCGCTGCTGGTTTCGCACTTTCTCGAGAAGGTCGCGCAGGAGAGCGGACTGCAGCGTCACATCTACGCACCGGAAGCGGTCGAGCTGCTGGTGAGCGCGGACTGGCCCGGCAACGTGCGTCAGCTCGAGAACGTAGTGCGCCAGAACGTCGCGTTGGCGACCAGCCCGATCATGAGCGCCGAGCTCGTGCAGGCAGCGCTGGGCGGCGGTCCGACGCGTCTGCCCTCCTTCGACGAGGCGCGCGACGAGTTCACACGCAACTATCTATCGCAGATCCTGCAGATCACCGGCGGTAACGTCAGCCAGGCGGCGCGACTCGCGAAGCGCAACCGCACCGACTTCTACAAGCTGCTGGCGCGTCATCAGCTGACGCCCGAAGACTTCAAGCAGCGCTAGGAACTGCGCCGGGCCCGCCAAGGGCAAGAGTCGCAAAAAAAAGAGCCCCGCTGCTGCGGGGCTCTTCGTTTCAATCGCCCGGAATCGAATCAGGCTTTGCGCCGTCGAGCCGCGAAGCCCAGGCCGAGCAGGCCGAGACCGAACAGGCTCAGCGTCGCGGGTTCCGGTACCGCGACGCCGTCGCCGCGATTGCCCCACGCCTCGAGGTGCGAAGAGCCGAAGCGGAAGTCGCCGCGGTTCGCGCGGATATTCACGTTCAGCAGTCCATCGCTGATCAGGCTCGTTACGATGAAATCGAAGTCATCCCAGATGAAGATGTTGCCGTCGACTTCCTCCGACGCCGTCCACGAACCGCCGTCGAAGCGGAACCCGACGGTTTCGTTGGCGTCGCCGAGCAGCGGCAGATCGCCGAAGAATGCATCGTCGTACAGCCAAATCGACAGGCTTCCGCTCGTGATGCTGTCGATGCCGGGACGATAGTCGCCCGAGCCCCAATCTGTGATGTCGTGCGAGTACGAGTACGGGTTGCTGCTATTAACCAACGTACCCGAATCACCCGCCCAATCGTGCCAGTAGGCAGGAACGGCCTGCGCGGTCCCAATGGAGGCGATCAGGAGCGCCGTGCCAACCGTGATCTTTCTTCCTAGTGTTTTAGCGAACATATCTCGAACTTCTCCTGCGCAGTCGCTCTGATTTGTTTCCCGGTTGCCTGCGCTGATGACCGGCTTGCGAAGAGGAGTGCATGGGCCGTGCCATATGTACCAAAGGCCGTATGGACAACAGCTTAAGGCTTGTACGATGCGCTGAGGGCAAGCCCCACCAAAGGGGTGTGTAAAACCCTTCGACGTCGCCCGAACGGAATGAAAGAGCCACTCGCCACGCCGCAGAAGCTCCGCGACTGGGGCCGCTCCAGCTCTGCGACCTCCACCACTAACCACGGCGGGCGCAGCTACCTGGCAACGGACTCATGAATGTGCCGATCGGATCACCCCGCAAACTGCGATGGCTGCTAACATTCCCGCGCTGGCGGCTTCTAGAAAACGAGCGCGGGATCCGCACCTTCGAGCCGCATTTCTCTGCATGCATCACCGCGCCGCCGCCCCGCCACACCCGAGATGAGCCTGCTGTATTCGAAAATGGCCAGCGGCGCCGCCTGGATGGTGCTGTTCAAGCTGCTGGAGCGGCTTGCCGGTCTGTGCAGCATCATCGTCCTCGCGCGCCTGCTTGTGCCGGCCGACTTCGGACTGGTGGCGCTCGCGACCGCCGTTATTGCCGTGCTCGAAGTGCTCGGCGCCTTCAACTTCGACATCGCGCTGATTCAGCGCAGCGATGCCGACCGCACCTACTACGACACGGCCTGGACCTTCAACCTCATCGTAGGGTTCGCGACGGGCGCAGCCTTGCTCGCGCTGTCGGTGCCGACCGCACATTTCTACGGCGACGATCGCCTGGCGCCGATCATGCAGGCGCTCGCGCTCTCCCCGATCCTGGAGGCCGCACAGAACATCGGCGTCGTAGCCTTTCGCAAGGAATTGCAGTTCCAGCGGGAATTCCGCTTCCTGATCGTGAAGAAGCTGATCGCCGTCGGCACGACGATTACGCTGGCATTTCTCTGGCGCAACTACTGGGCGCTGGTCGTCGGCATCCTGGTCGGCCGGATCTCCGGCACACTGGTGAGCTACGTCGTCAGCAACTACCGGCCGCGACTCAGCCTGACCCGGCGCGCGGAGCTGTTCAACTTTTCCGGCTGGCTGTTCGTGAACAACATTCTGTCGTTCATTTCGAACCGCATCCCCGACTTCGTGATCGGCAAGATCGGCGGTCCGGCCACGCTCGGCGTGTACAGCCTCGCCAACGAAGTCTCGAACCTGCCGACGACGGAACTGGTCGCGCCGATCAACCGGGCGATTTTTCCGGCCTACGTGAAGATGAGCGAGCAGAAATCCGAGCTGCGCGAGGGCTACCTGCGCGTGATCGGCGTGATCGCGGCGCTGACGATTCCCGCTGCGCTGGGCATCGCGGCCACTGCCGAGGTCTTCGTACCGCTGGTGTTCGGCGAGAAGTGGCTGCAGGCGATCCTGCTGATCCAGGTGTTGACATGCTTCGGTGTAATGCAGGCGCTGCAGAACAACGTCTCATCCGTTTACTACGCCCTCGGCAAGCCGCGCATCACGACGGTATTCGCGTCGCTCTACAACGCGATCATGGTGCCTGCCCTCATATTCGGCGCGCTACGCTGGGGCAGCCTCGGCGCGAGCTGCGCACTGGTCCTTGCGATGGCGGTCGTCGCGCCGTTCAACCTCGCGACGGTGTTTCGTCTGCTGGAGCTGCCGGCACGCGCCTTCCTGTCCATCGTGTGGCGCCCGCTGTTCGCCGGGCTGGCCATGGCGGGACTCGTGCTCGCGCTCAAGGCGACGCTGCAGTCCATGCTGCCGCAGCTGTCGCACCTGGTGCTTCTGTGCACACTGGTACCGGCCGGTGTGCTGGCGTATGCACTGCTGATCCTGGCGGCCTGGACGCTGAGCGGGCGCCCGGCCGGACCCGAGGCTATGCTGCTCGCCCGGTTCGGCGCGCGCCTGCCTTTCTTGGCGCCACTGCGGTCCGCCTGACGCGAGCCGGCGCGAATGACCCGCTCCGTGAGCACCGAACGACTGACCGGCTGGGGACGATCGAGCCACGCGAGCTCGACCGTGATCGAGCCAGCCACGACGCAGGAGGTGGTCGCAGCTCTGCGAGAGTGCAACGGAACAAAGGTCCTGGCGCGCGGCGGCGGCCGCAGCTATGGGGATGCAGCACTCAGTGCCGGCGGCCGGGTCATTCGCACGACGAAGATGAACGCCGTTCGGTCGTTCGATCCGGCCTCGGGCACGATCGTCGTGGATCCGGGCGTCACCTTCGGCGACCTGGTGCGTGGCTATGCGACCTCGGGATGGGCTGCGCCGGTCACTCCCGGCACCCAGTTCGCAACGATTGCCGGGGCCATTGCGAACGACGTGCACGGCAAGAATCACGACGCCGACGGCAGCATCGGCGATCACGTGCTGTGGCTCGATCTAGCCCTGCCGGACGCAACGGTGCGCCGTGTCGATCGCAGCAACCACCCCGAGCTGTTCGCGGCGACCATCGGGGGCATCGGGCTGACGGGCGTCATCACGGGTGTCGGCCTGCGGATGCTGGCCATTCCGAGCACTACGCTGCGGGTGCGCGAAAGACGCGTGGGCAGCCTGGACGAATACCTCGAGTTACTGCAGGACGCGCGGACGCGCTTTCGCTATTCGGTCGGATGGATCGACGGCGTGGCGACCGGGCGTCATCTCGGCCGCGGCATCCTGGAAACTGCCGAGCACATCGAAGATCCGGCTACACCCCGACGCGGCCGGGTTCCGGTGCGCATGCCGGTCGATCTGCCCAGCGGAGCGATCAACTCCTGGACGGTCGGCTTGTTCAATCGCTGTTATTTCCGACGCATCCCGCCGGCTGGTCGGGAGCGGAAGCTGGACCTGGAGACGTTCTTCTACCCCCTGGATGCCATCCTCGATTGGAATCGCATCTACGGGCGGCGCGGCTTCGTGCAGTTCCAGTGCGTGATTCCCGATCCCGAGGCGCACCGCGCCCTGCACGAGCTGCTTGGCGCGATCGCGACATCGGGCCAGGCCTCGTTCCTGGCCGTCATCAAGAGCCTGGGCAGCGCCGGCGCCGGGTTTCTGTCGTTCCCGCTGCGGGGCATCACACTGGCACTCGATTTCCCGCTCGCGCGCGGCACGCACGCGCTGCTCGACCGGCTCCACTCGATCACGATCGACCACGGCGGACGCATCTACCTGGCCAAGGACTCGTGCGTTTCGGCGCGCCACCTGCGGCAGATGTACCCGAAGGTCGAGCAGTTCCGTGCGGTTCTGGCACGTGCCGACCCGCAGCGGCGGATGCGGTCGGACATGTCCGATCGCCTGCAGTTGTGAAGCGGGTATCGCCGCAAAGCGCGCGTCCGGGCGACAATGCAGCAAACTCAGCGAGCGGGCCATCCGCCGACCCAGAATGACCGACATGCAAAAATACGTGCCCTTGATCCTGGCCGTGGTCACCACGAACGCCTTGTCGCAGCTGCTGCTGAAGTTCGGAATGATCCGCATCGGTAAGTTCGACTTCGAAGGCAACACGCTGCTGAAGATGTTGCCGGTGGTCGCCTTCAATCCGTTCGTCGTCGGCGGCCTGCTGGTCCTGGTGTTCAGCATGGGCCTGCACCTGATGGCGCTGTCGCGCGTCGACCTGAGCTTCGCCTATCCGTTCCTCAGCATCTCCTACGTGCTGGTGCTGATCGCCGGCTACTTCTGGTTCGGCGAGTCGGTGAACGCATCGCGCATCCTCGGCGTCGCACTGATCTGCTGCGGCACCTTCTTCGTCGCGCGGAGCTGAGCCGATGAAACACATCGTCTTCGGCGGCAACGGCTTCGTGGGCCGCTACACGGTTCAGTACCTGCTCGAGGCGGGCGAGCAAGTGCTCGTCTGCGACCTGGTGAAGGACGACTCGCTGCCGATCTACCAGAAAGCGCAGTTCCTCAAGTGCGATATCACCGACCGCGCGCAGGTCGCGCAGGTGCCGATCGCGCGTGACGACATCGTTTACAACCTCGCGGCGCGCATGCTGCATCCGATCATCCTGCGCGCCGAGCGTTACGAGTACTTTTATTCGGTCGACTACCACGGCGCCGTGCACATCATCGAGGCGATGGAGAAGGTCGGCTGCGACAAGCTCGTGCAGTTCAGCACGGACATGGTGTACGGCCCGCTGCTGACCAAGCCGCCGGTGAAGGTCGATCATCCGCGCCATCCGATCGGCGAATACTCGGCGAGCAAGAAGGCGCTCGAAGATTACTGCCTGAAGAAGCGCGGCGAGGGCCTGCGCGTGTCGATCTTCCGTCCGCGCCTGATCATCGGCCCGGGACGCGTCGGAATTCTCGGCAGCCTGTTCAAGCTGATCCGCCGGAGCCTGCCGGTGCCGATGATCGGCAGCGGCAACAATCGCTACCAGATGGTGTCGGTGTTCGACTGTGCGAGCGCTGCGGTCGCCTCTGGACGCAAGGGCATCGTCAACGGCGAGTTCAACCTCGGCTCCGACAATCCGCCGACGGTGCGCGAGCTGCTGCGCGGGCTGATCAAGGAAGTGGGCTCGCGCTCGGCGCTGATCCCGACGCCGGCGACGCCGCTCAAGGTCGTGCTGCGGATGATGGATCGCATCAACCTGCCGCTGCTCGTGCCCGAGCAGTTCGAGATCGCCGACCACGACTACGTCGTCGACATCGAGCCGACCAAGACGATGCTCGACTGGACGCCGCGCTACAACGATGAGCGCATGATGCTCGAGGCCTATACACAATTTCTGCAAGCTAGCAGAGCCTAGAAGGTACCTGCCATGACTACGCGGCCGCAGCTGATGACCGTCGACGATGCCAAGGCGCTCCCGCTGCCGAAGGTGCGCGAGCTGTTCGAGCGTCACCTGAATCCGGGACAGCTGCACTTCATGAAGCTGCTCGGCTTCGACGAGGTGCTGATTTCGCGCGCCGAAGGCATGTACTACTACGACCAGAACGACCGGCCGATCCTCGACTTCTTCGGCGGTTTCGGCTCGGTCGCCTACGGGCACAATCACCCGCGCATCCTCGCTGCGCGCCAGAAGTTCCAGCAGGAGAAGCGCCATGAGATCTGCATGGCGTTCATGTCGCAGTACGTGACGGCGCTGGCGCACAACCTCGCGCAGATCGCACCCGGCGACCTCAAGAACGTGTTCCTCACCAACTGCGGTTCGGTTGCCAACGAAGCCGCGCTCAAGCTCGCAGAGCGCTATGCCGGGCCGAAGCGCACGAAGATCGCCTACGCCAGCAACTCGTTCCACGGCAAGACGCGAGCCGCGCTGTCCGTGACCGATTCGGAGTTCTATCAGAATGGCTTCACGCTGCTGCCGAACCGCCAGCGCGTGAAATTCGGTGACCTGGACTCCCTCGAGCAGGCGCTGAAGTCCGATGCCTCCATCGGCACGTTCATCGTCGAAACCGTGCAGGGCGGCGCCGGCATCGTCTATGCGCCGGCCAGCTACTGGAAAGGTGTGCGCGAGCTGTGCACGCGCCATGACGTGGTCTGGCTGGCGGACGAAGTCCAGTGCGGCATCGGCCGCACCGGCAAGTTCTTCGCCTTCGAGCATTACGGCGTCGTCCCGGACATCGTCACGCTGGCGAAGTCACTCGGCGGCGGCAAGACTGCGATGGGCGCGTACATCGCGCGTCGCGACATCCACACGCGCGCCTACGGGCCATCCAAGGTCGCGCTGATCCACGGCCCCGCGACCTTCAGCGGCATGGGCGAAGGCTGCGTCACGGCGATCGAAGCACTGAACGTCCTGTATGACGAGAAGCTGATCGAGAATTCCGCGAGCTCGGGCGCGCGGCTGCTCGCCGGCTTGCAGAAGCTGCAGCAGACCTACCCGCGACTCATCAAGGAAGTCCGCGGCATGGGCCTGATGATCGGGATCGAGTTCACGGACCTGAGCGACACGCTGCCTTTCGGCATGCGCCAGATGGTCGCGCTGCTGGACGACAAGCTCAAAGGAAGCCTGTGCGGCTTCACGGGCGCGCTGATGCTGCGCGATCACAACACGCTGGTTGCCTTTACCGAATACAACCGCAACGTGATCCGCCTGGAGCCGCCGCTGATCGCGACGGCTGAGCACGTCGACGCGTTCCTCAAGGCGTTCGAGGCGGTCCTCGATGCCGGCGTTACCGGCATCATCGGACGCTATGCGCGTCGCGCGATAGCCTGAGAGCGGCGCGCCGCCAGTCGATGATGAAGATCTCGGTCATCATCCCGACGACCTGCGAGGAGCGGCGCGCAACCTCTCTGCGACGGGCCATCGACAGCGTCCTCTCGCAGCACGGTGTGGAAGTCGAGCTGATCATCGTCGTCAACGGACAGCGCTTTCAGCCCGAGCTCCTCGCAGCGCTGCGCAGCGACCCTGCCCTGCGTGCCGTGTACCTCGAAACCCCAAGCCCATCGGTCGCTTGCCGCCATGGCCGGATGATTGCAACCGGCGAGTTCTTCGCATTCCTCGACGACGACGACGAGTATTTGCCGGGGGCGCTCGCCGCTCGCCTCGCGCCGCTAGCGTCGGATCCAACCATCGACCTGGTCGTTACCAACGGCTACTGCGCGCCCGGCGATAGCGTGCAAATAGCGCGCACCGCGAACATCGAGTCCGATCCGTTCGGCGCCATGCTCGAGCAGAACTGGCTGGCCTCGTGCGGCTCGCTCTTCCGGCGCAGCTCCTGCGGCGATGAGCTCTTCGCGGATCTGACCCCCTATATGGAGTGGACTCTGCTCGCCTATCGGCTGTTGCTGGCCGGCAAGCGCATGAAGTTCGTCGACATACCGACCTACCGGATCAACGACACGCCGCAGTCTGCCTCGAAGTCGCGCGACTACCGGTTGGCGGCCGCCGTGGTGATCGAGACGGTGCTGTCTCTGCCGCTGCCGGCGCACAACAGGCGTCGCTTGCGCGCGCGGTTACTCGCCGCACGGCACGATTTGTCGGTCATGAGTCTCGAGGAGGGGCGCAGAGGCAAAGCCTGGGCGCTGCACCTGCAGAGCCTCGCAGGGCTCAGCGGCTTGCGCTACCTGAGCTATACGCGGCGACTGTTCTTCACGAAGCCCGTCCGGTGATTCAATTCCAGGGCTCGCACGGAATACCGCGGGCCACGGCTGCACGCCGGGCGGCGGCGGAACCGTTGACCAGCAACGGTTCGTCGGTGAGCTCGAGATGCGGTAGATCCGAGCTGCTGTTGGCGTACGCGGCGATGCGCCCCGCGGCTCGCTGACGGATCGCGCGCACCACGGTCGACTTCTCCTCTGCGCGCCGGTTCGAGCTGGCGAACGTGCCGATCAGGCGCTCCGCGCTCCAGCTGAGCTCGGTGCAAACACACTCGTGAAAGCCAAGACGCGCGGCGATTGCCGATACGTATACATCGGGGCTGGCGGACAACAGCACCAGGCGGGCGCCGCTGGCGCGATGCGATTCCAGCACTGCGAGCGCGTCGTTGCGCATGCCGCTGCCGAGCAACCAGGTCACGAAGCGATCCGTGTAGGCGGCGAGCTCGGCACGCGCCGCACCGCCGAGACAGCTTCTGACGATGCGCTCCTTGCACGCGTCCCGATCGACTCGCCCAGCCAGATATGCAAGCAGCGCTGCACCGACCGCCGCAAGGCGCAGCCAGCGAGCCGGACGCGGGCCGACGAATCCGGCCAGGTATGGGAACAGCGTGTCGCTGCGGGTCAGCGTTCCGTCGAGATCGAAGATGGCGATCGCGGCGTCGGTACGTCCGCTGCTCTCAACCGATGCTGGCGATGCCATAGATGACGAACACCACCAGTAGGCACAACCGCGAGACCCAGTCGCGCAGCGCGTAGACGATCGGATCGTCGGTCATGAAGTCCCGCGCCGCGGACAGCCACATCCGCGACTGCCAGAACAGGAACACCGGCACGGCGAACCACAGAACCACCGGGTTGGAGTATTCGCTGGCGGCATTCTCGGTGTTGATGTACAGGCCGAGCACCATCGTGGCGATGAAGCTGGAACATACGCCCATCATCTTGAGCATCTCGACGTCCGCCGGCGTATAGCCGCGGCGCGTGTCGTAGGTGCTGCCCGATTTCACCATGGCCTGGTATTCGGAGACCCGCTTGAGGAACGCCAGGGACAGGAACATGAAGCCGGAGAAAGAGAGGAGCCACAACGACGGCTCGATGCCGACCGAGAGCTCGCCGGCGAGCAAGCGCAGCGTGTAGAGCCCGCTCAGCGTGAAGACATCGACCAGCGGCTGCGTCTTCAGGTACGCCGAGTAACCCATCGACAGGACTATGTAGCCAAGGACGAGTGCTCCGGTCAGGATCGACAGGGCGAAGCCGATGCTGATTCCGGCGAGCATCAGCAGCGGACCGGCGACGCCGAACGACAGCGGCAACCGCCCGCTCGCGAACGGCCGATTGCGCTTGCGAGGGTGCATGCGGTCGCTCTTGAGGTCCAGCAGGTCGTTGGCGATGTAAACGCCCGACGCAGCGGCGCAGAACGCGGCGAACAGCAGCCCGAGGTGCACGAGCACGCCGGGCTGCAGGATGACGTGCGCGGCCAGCGGAGAGATGAACAGCAGCAGGTTCTTGACCCACTGGTGCGGACGCAGCTCCGTTACGAAATCCTGCGCGATCTGCAGAACGCGCCGGTTCGTCGAAGCAGGAACTGCTGTAGTCATGAATCCCCGTCTGCTGCCTGCTAGTTGCTCAGGATCTCGATCGCACCGATGATCGGATCGTCGGCGCTGCCATGCACGAAGTTGATGTTCAGCTGCCCATCACTCACCGTCGTCTGCAACGTCTTCACCAGCAGCGTGTAGCCACCGGCTTGGGCGAAGATGTCCAGATTGTCGAGCACCAGCGTGTTCTCGAGCAATACATCGAAGATGCGTGCACCCACCGACTGCCCGCCGCTCCAGTGCTCCACGAAGTGCAGCTTCACCGTGTAGTTGCCGTTCGGCACTGCGAAGGCGTACGACATCTCCGGCGCCGTATCCGGATCCCAGCGATCGCTCCTGTACAGCGTCGGATCCGAAGTGCCGAAGATCGTGTTCGAGACCGTCGTGATCGCACCGCCAGTGAAGCCGAAGTCCGCCGCCCACACCTGACTTGCGCTATCGGTGTATTGCGGTCCACCGGTGTTCACGCGGATCGTGGTCGACGCCGGAGGCGCCGCGGGCGTCGTCACCGATACCTGCGTCGACTGCGCCGACTGGTTTGCCGGCGAGGCGTTGTCGAACGCCGCCACTCGATACGTGTACGTGGTGCTCGCCACCACGGTGTTGTCCGCGAAGGACGTCGTCGCACTCGTACCGATCGAGGTGCCGTTACGGAAGATGCGATAGCCCGCGACGCTGCCGCCGCCATTGTCGGTCGCGGCGCTCCACGCGAGCGTCACCTGGCTGGCACTCACCGCCTGCCCCGTCAGGTTCTGCGGCACGGTCGGGGGCTGCGTGTCGGACGGACTGCCGCCACCGCTGCTCAGGATCTCGATCGCACCGATGATCGGATCGTCGGCGCTGCCATGCACGAAGTTGATGTTCAGCTGCCCATCGCTCACCGTCGTCTGCAACGTCTTCACCAGCAGCGTGTAGCCGCCGGCTTGCGCGAAGATGTCCAGGTTGTCGAGCACCAGCGTGTTCTCGAGCAATACGTCGAAGATGCGTGCACCCACCGACTGCCCGCCGCTCCAGTGCTCCACGAAGTGCAGCTTCACCGTGTAATTGCCGTTCGGCACTGCGAAGGCGTACGACATCTCCGGCGCTGTATCCGGATCCCAGCGATCGCTCCTGTACAGCGTCGGATCCGAAGTGCCGAAGATCGTGTTCGAAACCGTCGTGATCGCACCGCCAGTGAAACCGAAGTCCGCCGCCCACACCTGACTTGCGCTATCGGTGTATTGCGGTCCACCGGCGTTCACGCGGATCGTCGTCGATCCAGGTTGCGTTGCCGGGGTGGTCACCGATATCTGCGTCGACTGCGCCGACTGGTTTGCCGGCGAGGCGTTGTCGAACGCCGCCACTCGATACGTGTACGTGGTGCTCGCCGCCACGGTGTTGTCCGCGAAGGACGTCGTCGCACTCGTACCGATCGAGGTGCCGTTACGGAAGATGCGATAGCCCGCGACGCTGCCGCCGCCATTGTCGGTCGCGGCGCTCCAGCCAAGCGTCACCTGGCTGGCACTCACCGCCTGCCCCGTCAGGTTCTGCGGCACCGTCGGGGGCTGCGTGTCGACTGGCGTCGGCGTCGTCACCGATATCTGCGTCGACTGCGCCGACTGGTTTGCCGGCGAGGCGTTGTCGAACGCCGCCACTCGATACGTGTACGTGGTGCTCGCCACCACGGTGTTGTCCGCGAAGGACGTCGTCGCACTCGTACCGATCGAGGTGCCGTTACGGAAGATGCGATAGCCCGCGACGCTGCCACCGCCATTGTCGGTCGCGGCGCTCCATGCGAGCGTCACCTGGCTGGCGCTCACCGCCTGCCCCGTCAGGTTCTGCGGCACGGTCGGGGGCTGCGTGTCGACTGGCGTCGGCGTCGTCACCGACACCTGCGTCGACTGCGCCGACTGGTTTGCCGGCGAGGCGTTGTCGAACGCCGCCACGCGATACGTGTACGTGGTGCTCGCCACCACGGTGTTATCCGCGAAGGACGTCGTCGCACTCGTGCCGATCGAGGTGCCGTTACGGAAGATGCGATAGCCCGCGACGCTGCCGCCGCCATTGTCGGTCGCGGCGCTCCACGCGAGCGTCACTTGGTTCGCACTCACCGCCTGTCCCGTCAGGTTCTGCGGCACGGTGGGGGGCTGCGTGTCGGACGGACTGCCGCCACCGCTGCTCAGGATCTCGATCGCACCGATAATCGGATCGTCGGCGCTGCCATGCACGAAGTTGATGTTCAGCTGCCCATCGCTCACCGTCGTCTGCAACGTCTTCACCAGCAGCGTGTAGCCGCCGGCTTGCGCGAAGATGTCCAGGTTGTCGAGCACCAGCGTGTTCTCGAGCAATACGTCGAAGATGCGTGCACCCACCGACTGCCCGCCGCTCCAGTGCTCCACGAAGTGCAGCTTCACCGTGTAATTGCCGTTCGGCACTGCGAACGCGTACGACATCTCCGGCGCTGTATCCGGATCCCAGCGATCGTTCTGGTAAAGCGCCGGATCCGAGGTGCCGAAGATCGAATTCGAGACCGTCGTGACCACGCCGCCAGTGAAGCCGAAGTCCGCCGCCCACACCTGGCTTGCGCTATCGGTGTATTGCGGTCCGCCGGCGTTCACGCGGATCGTCGTCGATCCAGGTTGCGTCGCCGGCGTCGTGACCGATACCTGCGTCGACTGCGCCGACTGGTTTGCCGGCGAGGCGTTGTCGAACGCGGCCACGCGATATGTGTACGTGGTGCTCGCCACCACGGTGTTGTCCGTGAAGGACGTCGTCGCACTCGTGCCGATCGAGGTGCCGTTACGGAAGATGCGATAGCCCGCGACGCTGCCGCCGCCATTGTCGGTCGCGGCGCTCCACGCGAGCGTCACCTGACTGGCACTCACCGCCTGCCCCGTCAGGTTCTGCGGCACCGTCGGAGGCTGCGTGTCGGACGGACTGCCGCCACCGCTGCTCAGGATCTCGATCGCACCGATAATCGGATCGTCGGCGCTGCCATGCACGAAGTTGATGTTCAGCTGCCCATCGCTCACCGTCGTCTGCAACGTCTTCACCAGCAGCGTGTAGCCGCCGGCTTGCGCGAAGATGTCCAGGTTGTCGAGCACCAGCGTGTTCTCGAGCAATACGTCGAAGATGCGCGCACCCACCGACTGCCCGCCGCTCCAGTGCTCCACGAAGTGCAGCTTCACCGTGTAGTTGCCGTTCGGCACCGCGAACGCGTACGACATCTCCGGCGCCGTATCCGGATCCCAGCGATCGTTCTGGTAAAGCGCCGGATCCGAGGTGCCGAAGATCGAATTCGAGACCGTCGTGACCACGCCGCCAGTGAAACCGAAGTCGGCCGCCCACACCTGACTTGCGCTATCGGTGTATTGCGGTCCGCCCGTATTCACGCGGATCGTCGAGCTGACGGGTTGAGTGATCGCCAGCGTGACCTGAGTGACCGCTGAAGTCAGTCCGGTCGAATCCGCGACCGTGTAGGTAAAGGAGTCGCTCGTTCCGCTACCGCCGCCGTGCTGGTACGTCACCGCTCCCGTGGCCGAACTGATACCCGTGATCGTGCCGCCCGAGGGAGGCGACACGATGGTCACCGAGGCCGGGTTAAGCCCGTCCGCGTCGGTGTCGTTCGTCAGGACATTGATCGTCGCAGAGCCACCCCGTGCCACTGTGGCTCCGTCCGGAGAAGTACTCGGCGCCTGATTGCCTCCGCACGTCGGGTACATGCGCGACTCGCGCAGCGTCGACAGTCCCTGCGGATCGGTCACCGTCAAGGCGAAGCGATAGAAGTAGCTCTCGCCGTCGCAGCCGATCGGCTGCAACGAAAACGAGCTCGAGCACGAATTGATCACCGGCTCTTCGTGCTGATGGGTATTGTGATGCAGGACCACCAGCCACTGACACGACAACTGGGCCGTCGGCGTCTGCGCATCGCTGATCGTCGCGGACAGCGGCACGATGATATTGCCGCCGCCCGGCGTGTACTGCGCGCCGTCCGGCGGGCTCGTGATCGTCGCAGTGGGCGGCGTGTTGTTCACCGATATGAGCAGCGTACGCTGCGAGGTGAGGCCGCCCGGGTCGCGAACCGTCACGACGACATCGAAACTCTGCGCCTGGCCGGCCGGCGCGGTGAACGTGTGGCTGGGATTCGGCGAAGTGCTCGCCGGGCTGCCGTCGTCGAAGTTCCACGAATACGTAAGCGGCTGGCCGTTGCTGTCCGTGGAGCCGCTCGCATCGAATTGCACCGTCAACGGCGAAGTGCCGAAGGTCGGAGTCGCGGTCGCTACCGCGACGGGCGGCACGTTGCCGGTCGGCGAGTACGAAATCTTGCGAACGAATGCGGTCCAGGAATTGTAGTAAAGCCCGCCGGTGACCGGGTTGGTCGCGATGTCGACGACGCCGCCACCGCCGGTCATGAACGGCTTTACCTCGTGCAGGACGTTGTTCTGGTCGAACACGAAGCCGCGGATCCACTGCGCGCTGTAATCGCCGTGGAAGTAGAGGTTGCGATACTCGGCCGGGAAGTCTTCACCGGTGTACCACACGCCGCCCTGGGAGCTGCTGCCCGAGAACTGCGTGCCGGTAACGACCATGCCGCCCGGTGCAGCAGTACCGAGCGGCAGCGCCAGCGGATCGCCATCCTCGTCGAAGGCTGCCCAGCGCGAGCTCACGCCATCATGGCGCCAGTCGAGTGCAGGCCGCGTATGCAGGAACACTTCGCTGCTGGTGATCTGCTGTGAGGCGTTGCACGGGTTCGGCCAGCTCGGCACCTTCAAGGTGTCCTGCTTCAGCAGATCGGTGAAGCTGAAATGGGAGACCGTGCACCCAGCAATCCCGAACCGCGGATTCGGCTCGTCGAGGTTGTCAGGATCGGCGCTGGTGTAGGTCGAGTGTGCCTCATGACCTTCGAACAGCGGCCAGCCGAGATTCTCGCCACCGCGTACGACGTCCAGGTCCTCCCAGGTCGCCCAGCCGACATCGCCGAGATACACGACGCCCGGATTGCCCTCGGACGGATTGTGACTGCCGGAGAGCGGCCGCAAGGTGAAGCGGAAGCCGTTGCGCACGCCGAGCGCCCAAACCCGCGAGCGCGGCGAACGCGGAGCGGCAGCGTTGTAGAACGGATTGCTCGCGAGGCCATCGCCGGTATCGGGGTCCAGTCGCAGGATCTTGCCGGCATGCGAATTCAACATCTGCGAGCGGAACGCGCCGACGTTCTCAGCTGACCTGATGATGCCGTCCGCCAACGCCTGAGAATAATAGGTTTCCGGCGCACTGCCGGCGTCGGTCGAGGTGAAGCTCGCGCCGTCGCCGCAACTCACGAGCAGCGTTCCATCCATGCCGAACACCAGCGAGCCCACGCCGTGCGAGCTGTGCAGGATCGGACAGCCGGTGCTCTTCGGCTGTGTACGCAGTGTTTCGCCGAGCAACGTGCGGCGAGATGAGAGGTCGATCGTCCTGGCGTTGCGATAGTCGCTCTGTCCCGCTGGCAGCACGGCGCGATAGCGCACGAGGCGGCCGATCGTAGCGGCGTTGTACTGGTTCGTAGTGGCGCTGTATGACGCCGAGCATACCGGCGCACCGACTGCCGGCGAGTCGCAATTCAACAGGTGGTGGCGATCCACCACGTAGAGCAGATAGATGTAGCCGGTGGCATCGAAATCCGGATGCAGAGCGAATCCGAGCATGCCGTGATCGGTCCACGCGCCGACCTCCGGGCTCAGGTCGATGACTGGCGTCGTGACCGGATTGCCGTCATCGACGATCCAGACGCGCCCGCCGCGCTCCCACACCCACAGTCGGCCGTTCGCCTGGAAGGTCATGCCAACCGCCTCGTTCCAGGTCGCCGCACCGTCGGGGCGCAGTATTTCGCTCTCCGAGAAGCCCGCCGGGAAAGTGGCCGCGCTCGCGCCTTGTGCTGCGAGCCAGCCCGCCAAGGTCAGAAGCAGCGAACGAATCAAGACATGGGTGCGGCGCATTCGGGTGAATTTTCCTGCAGGTGGCGTGAGGCGAAGAACTGTGACCCAGTTCACAACAAGTCACTGAAGCAAAAGGCCTTCGTAGCTACGAAGCAAGTTTCGTACCGGTCTTGGAATTGCTTCACTGAGGCAAGGCGCTGCCACGTCCGGTGGAGCTTGCTCAGTGCCCTCGCGCGGGCGGGAGTGTCAGATTTCTCGACAGCTGTGCCGCTCACTGCCGCGCGCCACGCGGAAGCTCGCTCGCGACGACGTCATAGAGGACGACCGAGTCGGTGGCGAGGCGCACGACCAGCCAAGGCGGCACCTGCTGGCGCTGCAACTCGTCGAAAAAGACGTTGTTCGAGTTCAGCGGCGATTTCGGATCGTACGCAGTCGGGAAGAACACCAGGCGCTCGATCTTGAAGCGCTCCACCAGCGCGGCCACCTCCTCCTTGTCCCACACCGTCTTGGTGTAGCGCGAGTCCGTCAGACCCACGATCGCACGACCGGTCGCGAATGAGAGGCGATGCTCGGCATTCGCGAGGATCAGTCGCTGCGAATCGGACGGCGCAACCAGGACGTCGTGGAGCGTGCGCCCATCCGCGAGTCGCTCGTGCAGCGCTCCTTGAATGATTGCGGTCGAGGGATGAACCGGCGCAATCGGCCAGCGGCCGGGCAGCTCTGCAGCAGCGCTCAGGACGCCCGCCCATGCGCAGGCGAGGATCACAGTGGGCCACAGTAGTTGGCCGCGTGCGTGCCGTAATTGCTTGACCGCCTCCTCCACGACGATGCCCAGTACGAGCAGCAGGAACGGCATGGCCGGCAGCCAGTAGCGAAACTCGACGAAAATGATCGAAAACTGATGGGCGTTGACGAACAGGAATGCCGCAAGCACGACGATGCTGGCGAACGAAGCTCCAAGAATGGCCGCACGTGGGCCCGTGCTGCGCGTCCTCGCAGCGATGCGCACGCACGCGATGAACAACAAGACGACGACGATCGCCAGGAGCGCAGGACGTGACGTCAGGAGGTGGCCGACCAGGAGATCGGACTCCCAATACATGTGTCGCAGCACATCGCGGATCGTCCCCGCGCCGTTGAACTCGAACTGGCCGCCGGAGAGGCGGGAGCTGAGCTGCCAGTTGCGCCAGAACATGCCCAGCGTTACGAGCGCTGGCAGCGCGGCGAAAATCGCGGCAACTCGAATCGGCTGCCAGCTGCGAATGCGGATAGCCCTGATGAGCAGCCACAAGCCGGCGGCTGCCGGCCACAGAACGCCGGTGTAGCGCGTCAGAACCGCGAAGGCTGCGCAGACACTGGCGACTGCTAACCACATCCGCGACCGGCGTGAGCCACGGATGACTTCGACAAGTGCCAGACCTGAAGCGAGGGTCAGCGCGATGAACAGCGGCTCGCTGTTACAAGCGAGCACCGTGCTCCAGGCCGACGCGTGCAGCAGCCATACGAGCGCGGCGATGACCGCGATCCAGCCAGACACGGCAGCGCGGCGCAGCCCGACATAGATGAGCGCTGAGGTCCCGACATGCGCCAGCAGACAGATCGCGAAAGCCGCGGCTGCAGCGGGAACTCCGACGTACATCGTCGCGGCGAGCAGCCAGGAAAACCCAGGAGGCCAGACGGTGAGCGGCGCAGGCGCGTAGCCGAATTCCATCTGCGACTCGTAGAAGATGATGCCGCTGACAAACCCTTCACCGTCGAGCAGGCGGCGCGCTGCGTCGATCAGCTGGATCGTGTCGGGCGCGATCAACGTCGTCTCGAAGATCGAGGCCAGCACGATGAGCGTGAACAACGTGGCGAAGGACAGCACGAGCGCAGGCAGCCGATCCGCGAGCACAGTCAGCGAAATCTTGTGCCCCGTGGCAGAGATCGATCGCATGTTCCCTGCTGCTTCCCCGGAATTGGTGCACTCGTTAAACCGGCCGGTGCGCTCTGGCCCTGGCCCGACGAGCGCGCTGCACGCCGCGTGTGAAGGTCGACCGGCAGGAAGCGCTCTGCTCTTGTTAGGCGCAGGAAAGTGTACTGGCGGCGTCTGGTCGCCGCAACGCGACACGCTCGGAAGTGAGAACCAGCTATCAGCGATGCGGTGTAGCTCGGACGAGAATCGTGCCCGGACCGCGTGGCGCATTTTGCAGGCCGCCCTCCCCGGCGAATTGCAGCAACTGTTGCGGATGATGCGGATCCGCCCGCCATGACTCCATTGCGCGATCGTCCTAGGGGGGTGTTGTAGTCGTTGGCCACGTCTGTACACGGCGACAGCGTGAAAGCCCAAGCGGAAAATCCGAGAATGCCCGCGTTCTTCACGGAGCGAGCGCAACTACACTCGCGGTCTCCAACGCCTGACTTCATGAGCACCGGTTGAATGCAGATCTCATCGTCCATTCGGGCTTCGCGCCTGTTGATCGCACTGTGCACGCTCGCGACCGCTGCGGTCTCGTACGCCGAGACGCGCAACGCGGATCCCAGCAACTATCGCACCGTGCTGTCGAGCCTCGCTCCGGGCGATACGCTCGTGCTCGCTTCCGGAACCTATTCGCAAGGCCTGCCGCTCAATGGCATGAACGGCACGGCTGCAGCGCCGATCGTGATCCGCGGCCCTGACAACCAGTCCGCGGTGTTCGTGGCTCGCGCCTGCTGTAACACCGTGCAGCTCGGCAATACCAGCTACGTGCAAGTGCAGAACCTGACGCTCGACGGAGCCGGCATCGATGGACCGTTCGGCGTGGACAGCAGCGCCGTCACACATCACATCGTGATCGAGGGACTGCGCATCATCAATCACGGAGCGCAGCAGCAGGTCGTCGGCATCTCGACCAAGGCTCCCGCGTGGAACTGGACCATCCGGCGCAACACGATCATCGGCGCGGGCACCGGCATCTATCTGGGCAACTCCGACGGCACGCAGCCCTTCGTCGCGGGAGTCATCGAGCACAACCTGATCGTCGACACGCTCGGCTACAGCATGCAGATCAAGCACCAGGAACCGCGCCCGAGCGGCGTCGGTCTGCCGACCGGGGCGAGCCGCACGATCATCCGTCACAACGTCTTCAGCAAGAGCTCCAACAGCTCGACCGGCGGCCTCGCTCGACCGAACCTGCTGGTCGGACATTTTCCTCCGAGCGGCGCGGGCGCGACCGATCGCTACGAGATCTATGGCAACTTCTTCTACAACAATCCGACCGAGGCGCTGTTTCAGGGCGAGGGCAACATCGCTCTGCATGACAACGTGTTCGTGAATGCGAGCGGCACGGCGGTCAACATCCAGCCGCACGAGGGCGAAGTGCGCGATGTCACCGTCTACCACAACACGGTTGTAGCTACTGGTACAGGAATTCGCGTCAGCGGCGGCGCTGCGGGTTACACGCAGCGGATCATCGCCAACGCCTCGTTTGCAGCGACTCCCATCAGCGGTCCGGGCCAGCAGCAGAACGTGACCGGTTCCTACGCAGCGGCGGTGAACGAGCTGAATGCGCCGCACGCCGCGATCGGCTCCCTCGACCTGTTTCCGAAGAGCGGCCGCCTGACCGGGGCTGCGATCGACCTGACGGGTTTCGCGCAATACGCCGACGGCACTCGCGACTTCGACGATCGGCCACGCACCGGCACGATTCGCGGCGCCTACGAGGGCGGCGGCAACAACGACGGCTGGAAGCTCGCGCTCGCGATCAAGCCGCTCAACGGCAGCATCGTCCGGCCGATGCCGCCGACCAATCTCACGGCGGAATAGCGGCGCGCCGGTTTCCCGGAATGTGACGCAAGGGCCACTCCGGCGCCTGGCGCGGCCTGCTACCATTCCGCGGCATCGCCTCGATGCCGCTGTCTCGCCGAGTTCGACGACATGAGTAAGCTCCTGCACGAGCTGCCGCTGGATTCTGCCGCCCGATCGCCCGACGCGCCGTGCCTGAAGCACAAGGCCGAGTCGTTGACCTATGCAGAGTTCGCTGCCGACCTGGAGCAGTTCGCGCGTGCGTTGGTCGCCCTCGGCCTCGAGCGGCGCGACCGGGTGGCCGTCTATCTGCCGAAACAGTTCGAGACCGTGATCACGATGTTCGGCGCGGCCCGGGCGGGTTGCGTGTTCGTGCCAGTCAATCCTCTGCTGAAGCCCGCGCAGGTTGCTTACATCCTGCGCGACTGCAATGTGCGGCTGCTGGTCACATCAGCGGAGCGCTATGCAACTCTGCGCGAGAGCCTCGCTGATTGTCCTGATCTGGCGCACGCTGTCATCACCGACCAGTTGCGCGACCACAGCGCCGCACACTGGGCTGTGCATCGCTGGAGCGATCTGCCGAACAGCACGCCGCATGCTGCGTGGCACCGGGTGATCGACCAGGACATGGTCTCGATCTTCTACACCTCCGGCAGCACCGGAAAACCCAAGGGTGTGGTGCTCTCTCACAAGAACATGGTGACCGGCGCGCACAGCGTCGCTCAGTATCTTCGCAACGTGTCCGACGATCGGCTGCTGGCCGCGCTGCCATTCAGCTTCGATTACGGCTTCAGTCAGCTCTCGACCGCGTTCAGCGTCGGCGCGAGCGTGTGCCTGATGGATTACCTGTTCGCGCGCGACATCGTTGCAATCCTGGAGCGCGAACGCATCACGGGTCTGGCCGGCGTGCCGCCCTTGTGGGCGCAGCTCGCCGATCTCACCTGGCCCACGGCGCCCGCCGAGCACGTGCGTTACATCACGAATTCGGGCGGCGCGATGCCCGGCGCAACGCTGCGCAAACTGCGTGAGCTGTTGCCGCGCACCGAAGTGTTCCTGATGTATGGCCTGACCGAGGCATTTCGTTCGACGTATCTGCCGCCCAGCGAAGTGGACCGCCGACCCGGATCGATCGGCAAAGCGATTCCGAACGCGGAAATCCTGGTCGTGCGGCCCGACGGTACGCCATGCAAACCGGACGAACCGGGTGAGCTCGTGCATCGCGGATCGCTGGTCGCGCTCGGGTACTGGAACGACGTAGCGAAGACGGCGGAGCGCTTCAAGCCAGCGCCGGGCCAACCTTCCGGGCTCACGGTCCCCGAGCTCGCAGTGTGGTCAGGCGACACGGTACGCGCCGATGCCGACGGCTATCTGTACTTCATCGGGCGCGGCGACGAGATGATCAAGACCTCCGGCTATCGGGTCAGCCCGACTGAAGTGGAGGAAGCGGCGTTCGCGTCAGGCCTGGTCGCCGATGCGGTCGCGGTCGGTATCGCGCATGCCACGCTCGGACAGGTCGTCGCACTCATCGTCTCGCCGCTGCCCGATCGCCAGCCGGACAGCGACGCGCTGCTGAAGGCCTGCAAGTCATTGCTGCCGACCTTCATGGTTCCGCACCACATTCGCTGGCAGGATTCGCTGCCGCGCAATCCTAACGGCAAGTACGACCGCCCGACGCTCGCAGCACAGCTGCGCTCCTCCCTGCAGCAGCAGGGCGAGGCATCGTGACTGCCTGGCCGAACCCACTGCATGCTCCACTTCCACTCGCAACACGCTCCCCACCCCTACTTCGACGTCGACGGTGACACGCTGCTGATCGGCGGTCGACGCGTGACCGATCTCGCGCGCGAGGTCGGCCGTACGCCGTTCTACGCGTACGACCGGCGCGTAATGGCTCGCAAGATCGACGAGCTGCGCTCGGTCATGCCGCCGGACCTCCATCTGCACTATGCGATGAAGGCGAACCCGATGCCGGCAGTCCTGAAGCACGTGCAGCCGTTGGTCGACGGCTTTGACGTTGCCTCCGCAGGAGAGATGCGAGTGGCGCTCGCCGCAGGCATGGCTGCCGACCTCATCAGCTTCGCCGGGCCGGGCAAGACGCCTGCGGAGCTCGCGGAGGCCGTCGCCGCGGGCATCACGATCAACGTCGAGTCGGAGCTCGAAGTGCAGCGACTCGTCGCGATTGCCGAGCAGCGCGCGGTGCGGCCACGAATCGCCGTGCGCGTGAACCCGGATTTCGAGTTGAAGAGCTCGGGCATGAAGATGAGCGGCGGTCCGAAGCAGTTCGGCATCGATGCCGAGCGCGTGCCCGCCCTGCTACAGCAGCTGCGACAGCTGCCGCTCGATCTCGCCGGCTTTCACATCTTCAGCGGCTCGCAGAATCTGCGCGCAGAAGTCATCGTCGAGGCGCAGCAGAAGTCAGTCGCGCTCGCAATCGAGCTGGCGAAGTTCGCGCCGGCGCCGATCCGCTCGCTCAATATCGGCGGCGGTTTCGGCGTGCCGCATTTTCCCGGCGAGAAGCCGCTGGACCTCGTGGCCGTCGGCGCCGGTCTGCGTGCCCAGGCCGCAGTCGCAGAGCGCGAGCTGCCCGGCGCCCGCCTCATCGTCGAGCTGGGACGCTACATAGTCCAGGAAAGCGGCGTGTACGTCTGCCGCGTGCTCGATCGCAAGGTTTCGCGCGGCCACGTGTTCCTGGTCGTGGACGGCGGCCTGCACCACCATCTTGCGGCGTCGGGAAACTTCGGCCAGATCATTCGCAAGAACTATCCCGTGCTGATTGCCAACCGCATCGGCGCGCCGGTGCGAGAGAACGCATCCGTCGTGGGTCCGCTCTGCACGCCGCTCGACCTGCTGGCCGACCGGATGGAGCTCGCGCAAGCCGAGGTCGGCGATCTGGTTGCGGTGATGCAATCCGGCGCGTACGGCTTCACTGCGAGCCCGCGGGGATTTCTCAGCCATCCCGAGCCGCAGGAAATTCTGGTCTGAGGCGCGCTGCGCGCAGTTATTTCTTCTTCTTTCCCGACGCCGCTTCGGCCGCCGCCAATCGGTTCTTCAAGCCCGGCAGCGGATACCCCTTGTCGTAGGCGACCTTGGCCAGCTGTCGCGCTTTCTCGAGCTCGCCGACCTCGACGAAATACAAGCCGGCGTTGTAGCTGATCTCCGGCGACTCCGGGTCCAGCCGCACCGCTTCTTCGTACTGCTCGCGAGCGTCCTTCAGCTTCTTGCGCTTGTACAGGTAATTGCCGAAAACCAGGTGCACGGCGGCGTCGTCGGGCGTGAAGGCGATTGCACGCTGGAAGTAGCAGTCTGCGGAGCCGATGGTGTCCAGGAAAGCCCCGCCCTGCAGAGCGTACCGGCTGATTGCCGAGAGCGCCCGGACGTGATTCGGAAACGCCCGCAGCGTGTAGTCGAGATCGCTGATCACGCTGCCCGACGCACCTCGTTGCAGCGACTGCACGTCGCGAGTGAAGTGAAAGTCCTCGACGACGCGCAGCTTCTGGCTTTGAGCAACAGGATCGCGGTAATCGAATGGGCCGTACGAGTTCTCCAACTCACCGCAGCCGGGAACTTCCTGCGCGCGGCTGTCCTGCAACGGCGCCGACAGCAGCGCGATGATGCAGCTCGCCCCGATGACATAACGTCGCACAGCCATTCGTCGCAACCTCGTCCGATTGAATCAGCGCCGGCGCCCTGGGACAGCTTGGCCCGGAGCACCACGCCGTGCAAGCTCGGCGCGGCGTGGGTTCGCAGGCGTCGCCGCTTCTACAGCGGCGGGCACCGTTGCCGGCGCCTTTCGGCGGGCAACCATGACGTTGTACATCGCCATGAGAATGGCGATGAACCAGATCCGCACTTCCAGTCGGGCGTGAGTCACGAACATGTCGCCCACGGTTATCCCGATCAGCACCGCCGCCACACCCGGCAGCAGTGCCGGCATCATGCCGTGATCCTCCGTCCGATAGGCCGCGCCCAACCTGCGCAACCTCGACAGGATCCACAGCAGCAGCAGGATGTAGAACGTCGCGCCCGGAATCCCGTGCTCGGTGAGCATCGTCATGAACGTGTTGTGAGACGCGCGGATCATGGTGCCCTCGCCGGCGCCGGAATCGGCGAGAAAGCGCGCGTCCATGTAGGTGGGACTCAACACGGCCGTGCAGGTCGCGCCGCATCCCATCGGATGATCCTTGAACATGCGCCACTGGGCTTCGATGATCTCCAGGCGTCCGCCGCCGGTATCCACGCCTTCGACGTCCGCGCCGGCGTGCTCGAGCGTCTGCATCCGCTGCCAGAATATTCCGCCCGCCAACGACAGGAACCCGACGACGGCGATCACGCTGAGCCTGCGCACCAGCTTGCGATGCTGCGGCGGCGTGAAGTAGTTGAACGCGATCCCGCCGACCGCCAGCGCCAGGAAGCCGCTGCGGCTGGCCGTCGTCACCAACGCGTTCAGAATGAATGGGATCATCACGATCAGCGCGGCCCGTTCGCGCCATGACTTGGCGTTTAGAAACAGCACCGAGGCGGCAAAGACGCCGGTGACGCAGACCAGCGCGCCGGCGTTCGCCTCCGCCGTGCCCGGCCCGCCGAAGCCTTCGAAGCGTCCGCCCTCGTAGGTCGTGTAGGCGATCCAGCCGAAGTAGAAGCAGCCGGCCACGAACGTCCACAGCACCATGACCAGATGCTTGTCTGTCTCGATGCAGCGGTACACGAGGAAGAACACGATCGCGAACTTGACGTAGTAGCTGAGCAGCTCGCGATGCTCGAATGCATCCATCGCCCACGCGGACTGGACCAGCAGCCAGAGCGTGAACAGGACGTAGAGGACGAACGCCGCATGGCGCGGCATCGGAATAGCAGGAGCCTTTACCTTGCGTGCCAGCAGCACAGCAAGGAGCGTGATGAAGGCAGCCATGACGGCCCAGCGCCCGTACGACAGCAGCCCCTGGCCCCACCAGCGCGACGGTGGGTGCAGGAAGAAGACCGCCACATACGTCATCAATCCGTAAATCGGATGACGCACGAATGCAGCAGCGCAGGCCGCTGCGAACGCGGCCAGGAACAGCAGGGCAGGTATGCTCATGCTCGGAGCGGGCTTACGAAGCGCGAGCGCAAGGCTATCATTGCGCAGGTGGCAAAACTGCGAGGAAGTCTACACAGCCGATTACCCGGCGTGCGGCATAATTAAGGGCTATGGACAAAGGTGAAATCCGCACAACCCTCGAGCGCGTGTTCCAGGACGTTTTCGAGAACGAGAGCTTCACTTTCTCGGATGCCCTCGCCCGGGAGGATCTGAAGTCGTGGGACAGCCTCGGGCACATCCGGCTGGTCTCGACGGCTGAGGAAGCGTTCGGCGTGCAGTTCACGCTCGATGAGATCGCGGAGCTCACGACCGCCGGGCTGTTCGTCGACTGCCTTGCCCGTAAGCTCTAGTGGCCGGCCGGCCTGCCGGCTGCAGAATAGGTCGACTCACGCGCTGTTTTTGAATGTCAGCAAAATCCGCCCCCTTTCGGGATCTTCCTTGGTTGCCGCGCCTGTCGCCCGATTTCCGCGACCGGCTGCGCGCGCTCGTGTCCCAGCCGGGCAGCGACTGGGACCTGCAGCTGCGACAACTCGCTGGCCAGGCCTTCGGATTGAACCAGGCGATCGGGCTGGCCGGCGCGCTCGATCGACTGCGCGGCACCGGTGCCAAGCCGCGCTCGCTGGTTCCGTTCCGCCTCGGACTGGTGAGCGACTCCACGACCGACTTCGTCAAGCCACTGCTGGTCGCCTCGGCGCTGCGCTATGGCATCGCGCTGGAAGTCATCGTCGCGAACTTCGGTCAGCTCATGCAGGAGGCGATCGACCCCGCTTCCCTGCTCAACACGTCGAAGCCGGATGCGATTCTCATCGCCCGCGATCCGCGTGCGCTGCCGTTGCGCGCTTCGGGCGGCACCGACTGGCCACCGTATGATGCGGGTGCGGCCATCGCGGAGATCGCAGCGTTGCGCGCCGGATTCCGCCGTAACTGTGGCGCAACCTGTCTGGTGCAGACCATTCCCGCGCCGACCTCATTGCTCTTCGGCAGCCTCGACGCCGCTACTGCCGGAACCTTGCGCGGCGCCATTGCCGGTCTGAACGCGCGCCTCCAGCAGGACGTGCCTCGCGAGGGCGATGTACTGATCGATGTCGAGTGGCTGGCGCAGCGGGTGGGCCTCGACGAGTGGTATGACGAGCGCCACTGGTATCTGTCGCGTCTCGGCTGCGCGCAGCAGGTGCTGCCGATCTACGCGGACTTCGTCGTTCGCACGATCGCGGCGCTGCGCGGCAAATCGCGCAAGTGTCTCGTGCTCGACCTCGACAACACGCTGTGGGGCGGCGTCATCGGCGACGACGGGCTGGAGGGAATTGCACTCGACCCCGGCGATGCGAAGGGCGAGACATTTCGCGCGGTGCAGACTGCGGCCGCCGACCTGCGACGGCGCGGCATCGTGCTCGCCGTGTGTTCCAAGAACGAGGACGCAACGGCGCGCCTGCCGTTCCGCTCGCATCCTGGAATGGTGCTCAAGGAGACGGACATCGCGGTGTTCCTGGCCAACTGGGAAGACAAAGCGACGAATCTCGAGCGCATCGCGCGCACCCTCGACATCGGCCTCGATGCGCTGGTGCTGCTCGATGACAATCCGGTCGAACGGGAGCAGGTACGCCAGGCGCTGCCCGAAGTTGCCGTGCCCGAGCTCGGCGCCGATCCCTCCTCGTACGCGTCCACACTGCTGGCGGCGGGATATTTCGAATCGGTCGCCTTCACCAGCGAAGACCTCGCCCGCGCCGACCAATATCGCAGCAACGCGGACCGCGCGCAGGCGCTCGAAGGCGCACGCAGCCTCGACGATTTTCTGCGCTCGCTGCAGATGGAGATTCACTTCGCGCCATTTCGTCTCGACAACCGCAAGCGCATCACGCAGCTGATCAACAAGACCAATCAGTTCAACGTGACGACCCGTCGCTACACGGAGCAGCAGGTGGCAGCGCTGGAAAGTTCGCCAGAGCACTTCACGCTGCAGGTATCGTTGCGCGACAAGTTCGGCGACAACGGCATGATCGCCGTCGTGATCTGCGCGAAGCGCGGCGAAGAATGGGGCATCGACTCGTGGCTGATGAGCTGCCGCGTGCTCAATCGCCGCGTCGAGCAGGCGATCTGCAATCGACTCGTCGCGGAAGCACGCCGCGCCGGGGCCAGGAAGCTGATCGGCTCGTACATTCCGACCGAGCGCAACGGCCTGGTGCGGGATCTGTTCCGCGGACTCGGCTTCGTGGCTGATGAGGCCGGCGTCTCTGCCGAAGGCGGCACGCGCTGGCTGCTGGACCTCGAGCGCTTCGAGCCGTTGCAAGTGTTCTTTGCCGAAAGTGCTGCGCCCGCGCCCGAGCCCGCGACGGCGTAAAGCTTGCGTGCAGCCATGCAGGAAGAATCGTTCGCTTCGGAATTCACCATTTCCGCCGACCTCAGCGCCGCGTTCGCGCGCGCGTCCGGCGACTACAACCCCTTGCACCTCGATCCGGTGTATGCCCGCCGTACCCAGTTCGGCGGCTCGGTCGTGCACGGCATTCACCTGCTGCTCGCTGCGCTCGAGCGCGTTGCCGGCTCGGGCCTCCTGACCGGGCTGGAGCCGCAGGAATGCTCGGTGACTTTCAACAATCCGGTGCTGACGGGCGTGCCAGTGCGGCTCGAAACGAACTTCGACCGCGCGACGCAACGACTGCGCTTGCGCGGCACGACCCGCCAGGGCTCGCCGACCTTCTCTGCGGGTTTTCTGTTCGGACCACGGCAGGCAATTGCACCGGACGTGATCGTGGATCAGTGCCCCTATGAATACGCGGCTGCGCAGCGCGCCGTGTTTCCTCACCCGGGGATGGAAGCAGCCATTACGGTGCGCGCGGGTCGGGCTGAGATCCGTGCGCTGTTTCCTGCGCTCGCGGCTGCGGCCGCCCCGTGGATCGCGGATCTCCTGGCCACCACGCGTGTGGTCGGCATGCACTGCCCCGGGATGAACTCGATCTATTCCGGATGCAAGCTGCGGGCACGCGTGGACGCTGCCGCGGACGCGCTGCTCCGCTACCGGGTTGTGAAAGCCGACGAGCGCTTCAAGCTGATCCGCCTCGGGATCGAAGGCGCTCATTTTCAGGGAACGCTCGAAACGTTTTTCCGCCCCTCTGCCGTCGATCAGGCGCCGCTCGCCGACATCGCACGCGAGATCGCTTCCGGAAGCTTTGCCGGACAGCGGGCTCTGGTGGTCGGCGGCTCGCGCGGGCTCGGTGAGCTCGCAGCGAAAATCGTGCTGGCCGGCGGCGGCGAGGCGACCATCACCTACGCTCGCGGCAGAGAGGATGCGTTGCGGATCTGCAGTGAGGCGGCGAGCCTGGGACGCAGTTGTCGCGCCGAACTGCTGGACATGGACGCGTTGCTCGGCGGCGACGTGCCCGGCTGGCTCGCCGGCGGCTCATACACTCATGTGTACTACTTCGCGTCGCCGCGCATCGTGCGCAATGCGGGGCCGCAGTGGGACGCAGATTTGTTCAGAGGTTTCACGCGCTTCTACGTCGACGCATTCGCGCTGCTCGTGCAGGCGGTGCAGAACAAGACGTCCGCCGTCGCGCCGCCAAGCGTCCTGTATCCTTCGACGATCTTCGTCGAGCAGCCGGAAAACGGCTTCGCTGAATACGCGGCCGCGAAAGCCGCGGGCGAAGCGCTGTGCGACCAGCTCGCGGCGCGCGGCAGCGGGCGCTTTACGAAGCCGCGCATCCCCAGGATGCGCACCGATCAGACGAGCGGCCTGGCGCACGATGCAATCGAGGATCCCTTGCCGCGGATGAAAGATCTGCTGCTGGCGTTTCACAGTCACTCCTGACCCATGGCAAAAGCTGCGACCACGCCCATCCAGGAACACGATCTGCCGGAAGTCGGACGCTTCCTGCACGAAAACCTGAATCGCGGCTTCAGTCCGCAAGCGTGGATCAGCTCACTGACGCACCCGTGGTGCGAGTCGCGTCCCAACTTCGGCATGCAGCTTCGCGACGGCACGCAGCTCGTCGGGGTGCTGTGCGCAACGTATTCCGACCAGCACATCGGCGGCCGCATCGAGAAGTTCTGCAATCCGCACAGCTGGTGCGTGCTCGACTCGCACCGCAGCGACGGCATCTCGCTGGTACTGTCGATGATTCGTCAGCGCGGCTATCACTTCACCATGCTGACGCCGAACCCGAACGTCGCGCAGATCTTCCGGCACCTGAAATTCAAGGATCTCGCGACCGGTATTGTCGTGTTCGCGAATCGCCCCGCGCCCGGCGCACTGCTGCCCGGCCGGATCATCGAGTCCGACCCGGGTCGCATTCCCGCGCTATGCAGCGCGGAAGTGCGCCGCGATTTCGAGTTGCACCGGGAAATTCCGTGGCTGCGCTTCCTTGCGTTCGGGGTACCGGGCGACGTGTGCCTCGTCATCTACAAGACGATGGTGTGGAAGCACCTGCCCACCGCCCGGATTCTTCACATCAGCGATCCGGATGCGTTCATGCGCCACCGGGCGCTGCTGCAGCACCGGTTGCTGCTGCGCGAGCGGCTGGTGTTCTCGTACCTCGAGAGTCGGTTTCTGCGCCGCGTCCCGCGGCTCGTCTGGCGCGAGATCCGCACGCAAGGGAAGCTGTTTTCCAGCCCGACGCTGCAGGACGCGCAGATCCGCGACATCTACAGCGAACTGGTCTCGCTCGACGTTTGATGCACGCCGGCCGCGGCGCCCTCAGATTCCGGCGCGCGGCACCTTGTACACGTACGTCGGTGCGTTGATATCCGTGAGCACTACGATCGCCGACTGACCATTGCCCATGTCCTGGACGATGTTCCATTTCGAGTACGAGTCGTTGTTGCCGCCCGACGGCATGCTGAAGTTCGGCCCGCCCGGATTGCGAGTGCCCCAGACCCATTGCCCCGCCGCGTCGTACACGGTCTCGCCGTTCACGACCTTCGTCGGAATCCGCAGCGTGTGAATCGTTCTGCCGATGGCCTTCGGATGGCCGATAGCGATCGTGCGATTCGCCGCTATGTACACGCCGCCGGAACCTTGCCCGAAGTACCCCGTCCCGCTCACGTTGCTGATCTGCCTGAACGTGCCTGGGCTGTTCAGATCGAGCACCGTGATGACGTCCTTCAGATGGTCGGCCGCAACGAGCACGCGCAGTTCAGGCGCCACGGCGACCCAGCCGCCCCAGTGCCCGAACGGCTGATTTCCCTGATACCGCGTGACCCGTCCCAGCGACGAGCCGGTCGTGTCCACCGACCAATACATGGTGTAGTTCGTGCTGTTACCCCCGAGCGCCCACACCTTGTGCCCGACCGGATCGAAGGCAGCGACGCCGAAGATCACGGTGCCCAGGTACTGGCCCGCAGGATACGGCTGAGCATGGATTTCCCACGGCCCAAGGTTGCCCGCGGTCCACGGCAGCGGCGAGCTCGCGCTGCCGAGCATGTCGCGATTGAACGCAACCATGCCGTTGACCGTACCGCCGTCATTGCTCGTGACGCTGTTCTGCAGCGGGAACCAGACGCGGCCGTCGCCGAAAGTCTGGAAGGTCGAATGCATCGCACGCGGCCGCCCGTCGGCATACCGGCCATTACCCTGCGTCGTGACGTCGCCAAGGCTGCTGTTCGGAGTGGGATCCGTCAGCCGGCGCCATGCTGGAGTCGCGGCGCGCAGCGCGAGCGCGTAAGCCTCGTTGCCCGGGTAGTCGGCGTGGCCGCCGTTGGCCGCCACGATGTACTCGCCGCGGTTCTGATCGACGGCTGCGCCGGTCCAGGCGTCGGTGATCGCGCCCGGACGGTCTCCGCCGTGCGCGTCGGGTATCGGGCTTGGCAACACTCGGGAAATCGTGCCGCCGGCGGCGATCGTCGACCACGTCGAATCCGGCAGATCCAGGAACCACGACGGCGCCGAGCCAGGCGGTCCATTGTCCTGCCCGCTGTCGCACGTAGTAGTTACTGAAGTGCCGCCGCTGACGGAAATGTCAGGTGGCGGGCACGGAGTTGCCGCGAGCGTGAGTGCAGGAAGCATCGCGCCAGTGAGCGCGATGAAATGCCGACGTTTCATTCACAATCTCCCACAAAGTCTGGGTGCCGGCCGATGACCTCAGCTCCGGCCGATGGCGACGATTAACGTCCTTTTCCGCGGTCAAGGCAATCCGTCGTTTGCCGCAGACACGCTGCGCGTTTCACCGCCGGCCCGCGGACCGTGAACTGCATCACAATCGTGGGCCGGCGCCTCAGCGACGCACGGGTGAACGCTTTGCGACCTCGTCCAGCAGTCCGGCGAGCTTCGCCGCTTGCGCCTCGCGTGAGTAGCCTGCGACCGTCGCCCGCGAGGCGCGGCGCCAATCTCCGTTCTCGATCTGTCGGATCAAGCGCAGCAGCGCCTCGCGGATGTCGGCGACGCAGTCGAGGCGCGCCACGAGCCCCGCGCCAGCAGCATCCAGCGTTCGCGCCGTGTCGCCGGCAGGATCCGTCAACGCGAGGATCGGCCGGTCGGCGCGCAGATACTCGTACAGCTTTGCCGGCACCTGCGCGTTGCAGTTCGCGGCTTGCAAAATCAACAAGCCGTCCACCGAGAGCATCTCGCGCAAGGCGCTCACGTAATCGATGCTCGGCTGCAACTGCACGATGTCGGCGATGCCCAGGCGCTCGAGCTCCGCGCCGAAATTCGTCTCCGTGCCGCTCGCGCGCAGGATGATCCTGAGCGATTTGCCCGAGACCGCGCCGCATGCTTTCAGCTCGGCGATCGCAGCGAAGAAGTGCGTCGGGTCGCGCTCGCTGCTGTAGATGATCCCGCTGTGCAACAGCGTGACCGGGCGATCCGCTGCGACGTTGCCCGCATCCTGCTCGACGCTTGCAGCGCGGCGGAACGTCTCCTCGTCGTAGCCGTTCTCCACCAGCGCGAACTTCCCTCGGTCGATGCGCGGAAAGCGCTGCGCGTACATTTCGACCGCGCCCGGCGCCACGAAGATCGCGCGCTCGGCGGCTGCGAAGATACGCTGCTCGAGAGCATGCCAGGCACGGTTCGCCCTGGGCTCCGGCGGCCAGTCGCTTTGCCACATGGGATCGCGGAACTCCGCCAGCCACGGCAGCCGCGACTTGCGCGCGAGCTGCAGTCCGATCAGATGCGCGGTGGCGATCGGAAACGTCGACCAGAGAGCATCGACGCGCTCCTCGCGGATGAGTCGCATCCCTTTCGGCACCGCCCAGTAGCGCCAGGTCGCCCAGCGATCCGGCAGCGCAAGCGCCGCGGGATAGCGCCCAAGGATGCTCAACTGTGTCGCGGTGTTGAAGCCGAACGCGCGATGCACCGCAAGCCCGGCAGGTGCCTCGTTTCCCACCACCTGCGCAGTCGACTCGTAGGCGCGCGCGTCGATGCTCAGAACGATTGGTCGCCAACCGAACTTCGGAAGGTGCTGCGCGAATCGCAGTGTGCGCTGCACGCCGCTGCTGCCCTGCACCGGCGGGAAGTGATAGGCGATGAGCAGGACCGTGCGGGGTGAGGTCACGGCTACCAGCTGCGCAGCCACTGGCAAACAGTGTCCGACGCCTCGTTCTTCCATGCGTCGCGCGAGAACGTGTGATCGGCATCGGCGATGTCGCGCCGTACAACCCCGCGGCGCGCGAGCAGACCATGCCACGCGGGCACCGACTTGACGACCTCGTCGAACTCCCTGGCGATGTAGTCGCGTCCGCTCATCAGCACCAGCGCGTGCCCGCCGAACAAGCGCAGCCCCGCGGCCGTCTTCTGCGGCAAAGGCAGACCGGAGATGTCCTCGTGCGCCTGCACGGCACGACTGCGCCGGCTGGCGCGGCGGCCGCTGAGATACGTGAGCAGGATTTCCCGGAACGAGCGCAGCGCCGTCAGCGGCTCGAATTTTCCGGTGCGCACCTTGCGCCAGAAGTCGCGCGAGAGCAGCCGGCTCGCATAGTAGTGCTTGATGATGACCTGCGCCCGACCCTCCTCGGTTCGCACCCACGGGTTGACCAGCACGACCCCTTTGACGCGCGCGTCCGTGTACGCGTAGAAAAGAATTCCGCTGGCGGATTCGCACTCGCCGAACAGCACGACCTCCTCGACCCGCGTCTCGCGCGCGAGCAGCGCGTCGATCGCTGCCTTGAGATCGGGCCCCGAGTGCTCGAAGCCGTGATAGGTACCGCTGCTGTCTCCCATGCCCCGCAGATCGAAGCGCAGGACTGGATACCCGAGTGCAGCGAGCTTGCGCGCTAGCGAGACGAACTGCCGGTGCGCGCCGGCCCGATATTGCGGCCCCCCCGCGACGACGATAACGACGGCTCGACGCACGTCAGGTTTGCCCCGATGAACGACAGCCGCTAACTCGTCCGCCTCGCAATCGAACACGAGCGGATACTCGTCGAGTTCGTCGGCTGTGCTCGGCTGCGGCGGCGCCGCTGGGGCTACGACGCGCGCAGCAGGCTCGGAGGATGCGCCGTCGCCGGCAACGAGCCGCTGCGTTACCGTCAGCAACTGCGGTGCTGCGGCCCGCTCATGGACCTGCCAGAAAGGCGGCCCGATCGCTTGCTCGAATGCAATGCCGACACCTGCGTCGCGCCACGTCTGCATGACTTTCATGTTCGCGCGCGGCAGCGCCGAGTCTGCGGCTGCGAGCACTTCGCACCACGAGATCTGCAGTGATGCCAGTGCGGCCGGCTCCGGCAGCGTGAGCGCATCGAGCTCACGCGACAGCTGCGGCCCGATCTTGTACCCCGACACCTCGATGGGCTGACCGGATGCCGCGAGCCGACGCAACTCTTCGGTGCTCTTGATGCCGTCCTTCTGCTCGATCTCCGCTGCGATCCGGATGCGCAGGAATTGCGTGTAGAACGTCTTGGCGTCGAGGGCAGGCTGCCAGAACAGCAGGCGCCGGACACTCTCGACCTGAGTGGCCAATTGCGCGGCGAGCAGCGCGCCGAGGCGGATACCCCACAGCGTGCGGCAGCCATTGCCCGATTGGTCGAGCCAGCGCGCAGCTCGCGACAGATCGTCGAGCCACAGCTCCAGCGTGCCCATCGAGAACTCGCCTGCGCTGTCGCCGGTGCCGTACGGATCCACGAGCAGAGTTCCGATGCCGACCTCAGCGAGCATGCGCGCCTGCATGGCCACCATCGCGCGGCACCGATTCATCTCCTCCGCGAAAGGCGGCACCAGCAGGATGTCGCCGGCCGCGTGCGTCGGCTCGGCTGGCGCGTAGTAGACGGCGAACAACGGACCCTTCGCGCCGCGCAGGTGAAAGGGGCGCACGCAGCGGATCGTGCTGGAGCTCATGGCGGGCACTGCGCTGCGCCTGCGAACGGCGAATGCACTTACAGTTTTGCCTCGACGAAGCGCGTCAGGGAGCCGACTGTCGCGAAAACGTCGGCCGTCAGCTCGTCGTCGCCGAACGCGATGCCGAACTCATTCTCCAGCGCCGCGACTACGCTGACGACAGCCATGGAGTCGAACTCGGCGATACCGCCGACGAGCGCGCTGTCGGCGCTGAGCTGCTCGGCACGCTCGCTCAGGTTGAGGCTGTCCCGCAGAATTCTCTTGACTTTTCCCAGTGTATCCATTTTCGACCCGGACACCGACCTCGGTGCGATGACGACTCGTTGCGGCCCGGCCAGAATCGGCCGACGCGAATGTAGAGCATACTGCATCGATTTGGCAGACTTTCTGACCCAGTGCAAAGTTTGTCGCTCGCGCGGCGTCTTACACTGCATTTTTCCCGCTGACTGCAGCCTCACAGGGCATCTCATGGCGTTCTTCGGTTTCTTCCGTGCAGCCTCCGAACCGTCCGTCTACAACGATGCAATTGCTTATGGCAACGGTCTTCAGTCCAGGGCAGCTCCCGCGCGGCACGCGGCCGGAGCCAGCCATGCGTGCTGGGCGCCGCAGGTCGCGTCCGCGCACAAGGTGAGCATCGCGATCCAGGGCGCACCCGTCCTTGCGGGCGACAAGTCCACGAGCGTCGCGGAACGCATTCTGGTCGAGTACCAGCGCCGCGGCGCAGCCGTGTTCGCATCCCTCGAAGGGGCCTTCGCGGTGGCAATCGTCGATGAGGGCGAGCGCCGCGTGCTGCTGGCCGTCGACCGCATGGGGATCGAGCGGCTCACCTACTCGCACCGATCGGGATCGATCGTGTTTTCGACCTCAGCGAAGGCGGTGGCGCTGTGTCCGGGGGTCGCTGCCGGCGTGCGGCCGCAGGCCCTGTACGACTATCTGCTGCTGCACGTCGTGCCGGCACCGGACACGACGTTCAGCGATGTGCACAAGCTCAGGCCTGGCACCTACGCACGCTTTGAACGCGATAGTTTGCACACCGAGCGCTACTGGCAACCGGACTTCGCCGGCAACAGCGGTGCAAAGTTCGAATCGCTCGCGCGTGAGCTGCACGAGAGCTTGCGTGACGCAGTCGCGGCGGCGCAGCCGGATGAGTTCACGGGCGCATTCCTGAGCGGCGGGCTCGACAGCTCGACCGTGGCGGGCATGCTGAGCGGTGCGAGCAAGGATCCGGCGCGCACGTTCACGATCGGTTTCGGCTATCCCGAGTACGACGAGCTGCCCTACGCGCGCATCGCGAGCGCGCACTTCCGCTGCAAGGCACACGAGTACGTGATCCAGGGCTCGGACATCGTCACCACCTTCCCGCAGATAGCGCGCGCGTACGACGAGCCCTTCGGCAACGCTTCGGCGCTGCCCGTTTACTACTGCGCAAAGCTGGCCCGCGAGCACGGCGTCACGCACCTGCTCGCTGGCGATGGCGGCGATGAGCTGTTCGCCGGCAACTCGCGGTACCTGGAGCAGCGGGTGTTCGAGCGCTACGCGTTGCTGCCACGCTTCATTCGCAGCGCGCTGCTGGAGCCCCTGCTCGGCGCGTGGCCAGCGTCGCTGGAATTCACGCCGATCCGCAAAGCACGCAGCTATGTCGCGAAGGCGCGCGTACCCTTGCCTGAGCGTTTGGAGAGCTGGAACGTCGTCTACCAGTCCGGCGCGACGGCATTTCTGCATCCGGACGTGCTGCCCGCGATCGATACGCGCGCGCCCTTCCGGCGCATGCAGGATGTCTGGAATGCCACACCGTCGCGCAGCAGCCTCGATCACATGCTGTACTTCGATTGGCAGTACACGCTCGCCGACAACGATCTGCGCAAGGTGCAGACGATGAGCGCGCTGGCCGGCGTGCGCGTCTCCTATCCGATGCTGCATCCCGCGGTCGTCGCGATGTCGACGCGGGTACCGGCGGAGCTGAAGATGCAGGGCGGACGGTTGCGCGATTTCTACAAGCGCGCCATGCAGGGTTTTCTGCCGAACGAGATCATTACGAAGAAGAAGCACGGCTTCGGGTTGCCGTTCGGACTATGGTTGCGCGAGTCGCAGCCGCTGCGCGAGCTGATTCACGCCAATCTCGCCAGCCTGCGCACCCGGCGCATCGTGCGGCCCGAGTTCATCGACCGGCTGCTCGATCTACACGACAGCGACGATGCGAGCCACTACGGCGTGTTCGTGTGGGTGCTCGCGAGCCTCGAGCAGTGGTTCCAGGAACATCGCGTCAGCCCTAGCTTCTGAGCGCCACGATGAACCCGCCGTCAGCCTTGGAATCGTTGCTGCTGCACGCAGCCGGCGCGCTCGCGCCGCGCGGCAGGAATGCGCGCCTGTTGATATTGATCTATCACCAGGTTCTCGAACGTGCCGATCCGCTCATGCCGACCGAGCCCGACGCGGCGGCCTTCGCAGCACAAGCCGATCTGCTCGCGAGACACTTCAACGTGCTGCCGCTCACGGAGGCTGTCGATCGCTTGCGCCGGCGCTCGCTGCCACCGCGCGCTGTGTGCATCACATTCGACGACGGCTATGCAAACAACTTCACAGTCGCGCAGCCGATCCTTGCAGCGCGGCGCCTTCCCGCCACGATCTTCGTGGCACCTGGATTCCTCGATGGCGGGCGGATGTTCAATGACACGATCATCGAGTCGCTGCGCCGCGCACCGGACGACTTCGACTTGCAGCGCTTCGGCTTGCCCCGCTACCGCCTCGACAGCGTTGCCGCGCGTGTGCGCGCCTGCGGCGACGTCATCGGCCGCCTGAAGCATCTTGATCCCGCTGAGCGCTCGCGGCTGGCCGAAGAGATCGGCGCACTCGTCGGTTCCGCGCTGCCGGGCGATCTCATGATGACGGCCGCGCAAGTGGCCGCGCTCGCGCGCTCAGGAATCGAGATAGGCGCTCATACGATGCATCATCCGATACTCGCCAGCATCGACCCGCAGACCGCTCGCACGGAGATCGTGCGCAGCAAGCAACAACTGGAAGAGATCACTGGTCTCGCGGTGCGCAGCTTCGCCTATCCCAACGGCAAGCCGGCCACCGACTATCGTCCGGAACACGTACAGCTGGCGCGTGAAGCCGGCTTCGAGCTGGCGCTGTCGACGGCCTGGGGCGCCGCGAATCATTCGAGCGACGTATTCCAGTTGCCGCGAGTTGCGCCTTGGGACAGAACGCCGCTGCGTTATGCGCTGCGTATGTTGACGGCGTATCGCGCCGCTGCAGTGCCGCCGGCGGCGCTGGCGTGATTGATCAGTCGGGCCCTTGCTGAAGGGCCGCGAAACGCGAAGCACGTCACAGTCGGGCTGCACAGCGCGTTGTTAGATCGACCAATGGCCCGCTCGCCTCTTTGCGCGCCGCGACTGTCTCCGTTCGAATACAGCGGACGCCAACGCTCGCGGTTGCTTACAATCGCGCGCCCGTGCGCAGTCGACGCTGCGCAAAGCCGGCGCACAGCCCTCTTCTCTGGAGCATCCCGTGACTGACAAGCCCCGCAAAGACCTCAACAGACGCGACTTCCTGGTCACGACCGTCGGCGCTACCGGTTTCTTCGTCACGGGGCTGGGACGCGCAGCCGTTCCCTGCCCGCCGCCGTCGCTGTCGATCGAGGGCGGCACATCCAGCTCGACCGCATGCGAGCATCGTGAGCCAGGGCAGCTGCCCGTGCTGACGCTGACTAGCGCGAGCGCGTCCGGCACTCATCCATGGACGTTCGGCCACGCGTTCCGCAAGGGCGACGTACCGGCCGGCTCCTTCATCACCAGCAACGCGAATTCGACGCAAGCCGACGTGCGCAATCGCTGGTCGGATGGCAGCGTGAAGTTCGCAGTCCTGAGCGGCGTGGCATCGTTCACTCAAAACGTTCCCAAGCAGATCCAGCTCGCGGCCACGCCGTCGGCCGGCGGCGGCACGAACGTCGCGGAACCAGGCTCACTGGACGCGTCGGTGACGTTTTCCGGCGGCGTTAGCGGTACCTATTCGGTGCAGTCGGCACTGGGTGTCAACAAGCAAGCGTGGGGCAGCCGCAGCGGCGCAGGCAGGGTGCGGCAGTTCCTGGGGCCGGTCATGTCCGAGTTCCATTACTACGTGCCGACGTCCGATGCTCACGTCACGGTGTGGTTCCACGTGCGTCGCTACGCGACGGGCGCGACCGAGATCGAGACGGTGGTCGAGAACGGCTGGGCACGCGTGGTGGGCGCGGCCGAGAGATCGTATTCGGTCGCCGTCAATGTCGGCGGCTCGCAGCGCTACTCCGCATCGATCGCGCATCGGCATCACGCGCGCTGGTCACGTCGCGACTGGATCGGCACCGATCCGCAAATGACGCCTCGCCACGATGCGGCGTACTTCAAGTCGACCAAGCTGGTGCCGAACTACGCCAGCGTCACGATTTCCAGCTCGGCCCTGTCCGGCCTGTCGCAATCCGCTGCGCCGATGACCCGCGGCGACTTCGACCAGGCCGCACAGGGTGGCGGTTTCCACGCGAACATCGGTCTGCTGCCGCTGTGGGACGCCGCGTACGTTGTTTCCGGAGACGTTCGTGCGTACCGCGCAATGCTGGCAAACGAGCAGGCGTCCAATTGCTGCCGCTTCGTTCCTGGCGAAGCCGGCTTCAACAACCGCGACGAGGCCACGGGCCTGCCGATCAATCTGCCCGACTTCTACAACGACAGTTATTCGAACGGCTACAGTCCCGACTACGGCGCCAACAAGGTCTACCGCGGTGACGACAACAGCGCCCCGCCATGGACCACGGATCCGGCACACAGCTGGGCCGCCGGTTATCTCGCGTACCTGGTGACGGGACGCTGGTTCTCTCTGGAGACCGCGCAGTTCTGCGTCGGCGCGGAGTTCCTCGCCTGGGGTATCGGCGGCGCCAATCCGCATCGCTGGATGTCGGGTGAGGATCGCCATGCGGCCTGGTCGCTGCGCCAACTTGCGTGCACTGCCGCGATCACTCCGGACAACGCCGGAGCGCTGCGCAGCGGTTACATCACGTTCCTGGAAGCCGCGATCCCGCGCTGGCGCACCAACGAGGTGGGTTTCAACAACCTCGGCATTCGGCGCAACGTCTTCAACGTTCAGGACTATGCTCCGGCGCCTTACCTGTCGTGCGGCGCTTTCCAGCAGGCTTTCATCGCGCAGGCGTTCCCGTTCGCCTACGACGTCGCCTCCGAGTTGGTGAACTCGACAGTGCGTACGCAATGGCTGGAATCGGTCCGCTTCCACGGCGGCTTCGCCGTCGGCTTGCTCGGCACGCGGCCGGGCGGCTATTGCTTCCGCCGCTCCGGACTGTACGGTCTGCCGATCGGACCCGATCGTGCGAATCGCTCGGGCTTCTATTCCAGCTGGGCGCAGGTGCACGACACCTCGGTAGCAATCGGTAACATCCCGGGCGGCGAGTCCTGCAACAGCGGCGACGCGCTGCTCGGCGGAAATTTCCCGGATGCATCCAGCTACTACGGCAACCTGCTCCCGGCGGCCGCGTACGCCAAGGAATTCGGCGTTCCCGGCGCAGATGCGGCGTGGAGTCGCCTGACCGGCGCGTCGAACTATCAGGAGCTGGTCGCGGGCTTCGGCACCTACCCGCACTTCGCAGTGTTGCCGCGCTAGCGCGAACCCGTCAGCGCCGCGCGGCTGACCACGTAGCGATACTTTCCGGATTTCTCCGGTGGTATGTCCTCGAGCCGCACGATGGTGAGCGGCGTGTCGGCGCCGAGGCGGCGTTGCAGGCCCGCTCGAATCTGCGCTTCATGCGCGGGTGTCAGCTCCGCTGCGGCGACCAGCTGCAGCTCGATCGCAAGATCTTCCGACTGGATGAACTTGAATGCGCGCACACCGGGCTTGTCGCGCACTTCGTAGATCAATGCGAGCGCGTGCATGACCTCGCCGCCGGCCGTGCGAATGAAATCGGTGCTTCTGCCGAAGACGCGCTCGAACGCGGGCAAGCCGCGGCCGCAGGAACACGGGGCGGTCGCGAGCGCCGCCATATCGCCCGTCGCATAGCGCACGAACGGAAACTCGGCAGTCGCCAGATGGGTGATGACGATCTGACCCGTTTCGCCGGGGCGCACGGCGCGCCCTTCCTCATCGAGCAACTCTACGACGACATGCTCTGCCGACAGATGCAGCGCGCCCGCGGGGCACTGGTGCGCAATGAAACCGCCGTCGCGTGAGCCATAGCCGTTCGCGACCGGACAACCGAACACCTTCTCCACAATCGCCCGTTGCTGCGGGTACAGAGTTTCGCCAGTAGCGAATGCCACGCGGATCCCGAGCGCGTCCATCTGCCGGCCGCGGGTTTCCGCGTGTCGCGCGAGCAGCGCGAGCGCCGACGCATAGCCGAACAGCATGCGCGGACGCACGCGCGCGATCTGCTCGAGGTAGCGATCCATCTGCGGCTCGGACATCTGAAACGCGGGCAAGAGCTGCGTGCGCAGCAATCGGTCGCGCCAGGCCTTGACCCGATCCTGCTTGCCGAGCTCGATGGGCGATCCCCACAGCACGATCTCGGGGTCGCCGATGTCGACGTTCCACCAGCGCGTCGCGCGCCACTTCGCCGCGACATCGTGCGAGATGCGCTCCCGGCCCATGTAGAAGACGAGTGGCTCGCCGCTGGAGCCGCCAGTGTTGAAGCGCACGAGAGGTCCGGCGCCTGCGGCTTTCATAGCCTGCGTATGCTCCCGGATCGTGGCCTTCGTCAGCAGCGGCAGTCGCTGCAAGTCCTCCACGCCGGCGAGGCGCGCCGGATCGAGCCCGTGCTGCGCGAACAGCCCGCGATAGTAGGGAACGGTGCGGGCCACGCGGGCGAGGAAACTCTTCAACCGCTCGGTTTGCTGAGCCAGCAGTTGCTGCGCGCTCAACCATTGCGTCCGCTCGAGCTCGCGCCGCAAGCTGACGCTGTGATGCCGCTTGGCCAGCTCGTGAAGCGGGAACACGACGCTGGAGATGAAGCGCGTCGCCAACGTCATGCGCTGCTCCCTGCGCTGTGCGTATGCAGCGCGCGGAACTCCTCGACCAGCACTGCGACGCGCTCCTGCCAGTCATTGGCTTCGGCGTAACGCCTGATCGCCGCTCGGTCCCATTCCCGCGCGAGCGCGTCCGACAACGCACTGGTCAGCGCAGCGTGATCGGCGAACGGCACGATCGTGCCGATCTCGCGTTGGCTGACTACTTGCGCGTTGCCGCCAACGTCGGTGGCAACGACCGGCAAGCCGCACGCCATCGCTTCGAGCAGCACGTTGGCCCAGCCTTCGTTGCGTGTCGCGAGAACGAAGACATCGGCCGCAGACAGCGCATCGCAGAGACGTTCCGGCGGCATCGCGCCGAGAAAATGGACGCGCTCGCGCAGTCCGAGCTCCGCAACCTGGCGTTCGAGCTGGGCCGAGTAGTCTCCTTCCGGACCCGGCGAGCCCACTATGAGGTAGTGCAGCGCCGGAAATCTTCGCAGCAGCTCGGGCATGCAGGCGATCACGCGATGAAAACCCTTGCGCTCGACCAGTCCGCCAACCGTGATCAGCACAGCTGCGTCCTGCGGTAATCCGAGCTGCTCACGCTGTACCGAGCGTTCGCGAGCGCGGAATTTGCTGCTGTCCACGCCGTTGCCTACGGTGCGCACGCTGTCCCGCTGCACGCCGAGCGCGATCGCGACGTCGCGCAGGGAATCCGCTACGGCAAAGACCCGGGCGGCCAATTTGAGTGCGGCAGACAGTTGCGGTCGCAGCTGCGGATCCGATGCGTGTCGCGCTTCGGTCCCGCGCAGCGTCACGGTGCACGGAACTCCGAGCCGGCGCGCGACGCGCAGCGCCGCGCAACCGTCGGGATAGCCGAAATGTGCATCGATGAGATCGACACGTCCCGCGCGGCGCAAAGCTCGTGCTGCACGCAGCGCGCCGAGCGCCATCAAGCGCGCGTCGAGTCCCTTGAACACGCCGGGAAAACTGAAGTATCGGGGCCGGTACACCTCCACGCCCATCTGCTGCTCACGCCGTGGCAGCGGCGGGCGGAAGTGCGGCCGGAACAGCCTTACGAGCCCCTGCAAAGGAAACCAGGGCTGCGGCGAGATGACCGTGATGGGTAAATGCGCACCGACGCGAAACATGCGCTCACGTACGAATACACCGGCCTGCGGCTGAGCCGGATTGGGAAACAGCGAGCTCCATACCAGAACCGCCGGACGCGCCTCAGCCATGCGCTGGACGCTCCGTCAGCGGTCCGTAGACGCCGACATAGCGGGCGACGCTCGCGCGCCAGTTGCGTTCGGTTTCGACGAACCTGCGCCCTGCCTCGCGCATCGCCGCCCAGCGGCTGCGATTCGCCAGGGCGCGCTCCACGGCCTGCACCAGCGGCCCTGGCCGGTCCGGCGCGAACAGGAACCCGGTCTCGCCGTCGCGCACCAGCTCCCGATGCCCGCCGACGTTCGATGCCAGCAGCAACCTGCCCTGGGCCATCGCTTCGAGCGGCTTCAGCGGCGTCACGGTCTCCGTGAGTCGCATCGACTTGCGCGGATAGGCGAGCAGATCGATGAGGCTGTAGTAACGCGCGACGTCTGAATGGGGTACGCGCCCCGTGAAGATCACTTTGTCTGTCAGTCCAAGGGCGCGTACGCGCTCCTTGAGCGGTTGCTCGCCGACCCCGCCACCGACGAGCAGCAGCCGCGTCCTGCTGTCCAACGCGAGCAGCGCCGGCAAGGCCTCGACGAGGATGTCGAGTCCTTCGTAGCCATAGAACGACCCGATAAACCCGAGCGTCAGGCAATTCTCGAGCCCGAGTTGCGCGCGCAGCTCGACGTCCGGCTGGTCGATGACGGGAAACTGCTCGGTGTCTACAGCGTTCGGAATGACGGTGATGCGCGAGGGCGGCAACCCGCGACCGAGTATGTCCTCACGCAGGCCTTCGCAGATCGTCGTGACTGCGTCCGCGCGCTTCAGCAGCCAGGTCTCCAGCTGACGCGAGACGCGGTACCGCAAGCTGCCCTCGGTCGTCGTGCCGTGATCGACGGCAGCGTCCTCCCAGAACGCCCGGACTTCGTAGACGAGCGGCACGCGGTGAGCGCGAGCCGCGCGCAGCGCCGCGATGCCATTGAGACAAGGCGAATGCGCATGAACGACATCCGGGCGAACGCGTGCGATGACCTCGTCGACACGCTTCTGCGTGGAGGCGATCACGCTGAGCGGATCGAGCACCGGCAGCGAACGCCAACCGCCGCTCGCGACGCGCGTGCGGTAGAAGTGCAGTCCATCCGACTCCTCCTCGTCGGCGCGCGCGACATGATGCTTGGGCGAGGTCAGATGAAACGTCTCCCAGCCGAGCGCGCGCTGCTGGCGCAGGATCGCCAGAGTGCGGAACGTGTAGCCGCTGTGCAGCGGGACCGAGTGGTCCAGGACGTGCAGGATCTTCACGTCACGCGTGCCTGCAGACGATCCAGAAGCTGAGGCACGCCAGGTCTTCGTCGCCCAGGCCCCGGAACGATGCAGCCAGATGCGGACGGATCTGCGCCACTTCCTCCGGCTGCGCTAGCTCGCAGGGAGCCAGCTTTTCTATCGCGAGACCCGCAGCGGACGCCTCGCGCCGATAGCTGTCGATGCGCAGGCGATTCGGCGCGCCCTTGCCGCTGAACATCAGGTTCCACAAGCCGTCCGGCCAGGTCAGAAAATCGAGCCGGTTGCCCCGATGCAGGCCGTGGCTCTTGAGATCCACCTTGTGCACGGCGCGACCGCCAGGCGCGAGCACGCCGGCCATGTCGCGGAAGGTTGCCGGCAGGTCGTCCACGTGCTCGAGCACCGCTCGCGAGATCACCAGGTCGGCAACGGCTTTGCGACCGATCAGGCCCGACGGAGTGACGGCGTATGCGAGAGGCCCTGACGCGAGACCGGAGCCGAACTGCCGTGGCTCGCGGAAGCAAGCGCGCAAACGCTCGCGACAGGTGTCATCCGGCAACAGTGCGACGAGCTCTGCGATTACACACTGCTGATACTCGTCGAAGCGCACCAGCGCAAAGCGATCCGCACAGAGCACGGACCGCGCACCGAGACCGATGAGCAGCAGTGCGGTGCCGGGAATATCGCCGGGACCGTACTCGACGATGCTGCGTCCACGCCAGAAGCTGGCGAGCGAGTCGTGCGGCGCGCAGAGGACATCCATGTACTCCAGCACGCAACTGTAGAAGTACCGCGCAGTATCGGCGGGGCTGACGCTCTCCCGTCCCCTGCCCGTTTCGCCGGTGACGCGTACGTAGGTTCGAGGCAGGAATTTCGCCAGCTGGTTGGTCGCCACTGCCCGGGCGACGCGCACTGCGTCCTGCAACGGGTTGTGGCCGTACACGCCTTGCATGGCTAAGAAGCCTGAGCGCGCGCAGCCGACGCCGCGTGAGCCTGTTCACCCAATCCGGAGTTGCGCAGGAACGAATCGAACATCAGCAGCGTCCACAACGGTGCGCTGTAGTCGCGCATGCCGCTCTGGTGAGCATCGACGAGGTGCTCGAGCGTGCGGCGCTGGAACATGCCGGTCTGCGCCAGCGATTCGCCGAGCACGGCGGCACGCACGCGCTCGCGCAGGGGTCCACGGAACCAGCGCGCGAGCGGGGTCGAGAAACCCATCTTCGGCCGGTACAGAATCTCCTGCGACAGGTGCGGCTCCATCGCGCGCTTCAGCAGGTACTTGCCTTCGTTGCCTTGCACCTTCAGTGCCGAGGGCAGGCTGGCAAGCCATTCGAGCAGTGGATGATCCATCAGCGGCTCGCGCACCTCGAGCGAGTGCGCCATGCTGGCACGGTCCACCTTGGTGTTGATGTCACCGACCAGGTAGGTCTTCATGTCCAGGTACTGGACGAGCGCAAGCGCGTCGTCCGTGCCGGCACGTCGAGCGTGTCGCTGGAACACTTCTTCGACACGATAGCCCCCCAGCTGCGCGCGCAAGCCAGGTGAGAACAGCTGCGTACGCAGATCGTCGCGCACGATCGAGACGCTGTGCAGATAAGCCTGCACGCAATCGCGCGACAGCGATTCGAACGTCGTCTTGGCACGCAGTGGTCGCGGTGCCCAGTCGGCCTTGGGATAGATGCGGCCGAGGGCGCCGAACAGCGGCTTGCGCAGACCGAGCGGCAGCAAGCGGCGCATCCGCTCCTCCATCATGTGCAGACGATAGCGGCGATAGCCGCCGAAACTCTCGTCGCCGCCGTCGCCGGACAGCGCGACGGTCACGTGCTTGCGTGCCAGCTGGCACACACGGTACGTAGGCAGCGCCGAGCTGTCGGCGAACGGCTCATCGTAGATGGCGGACAGCTCGTCGAGGAGCGCGAACTCCTCGCTCTTCACCATCTCGCTGCGGTGATTGGTGCGATAGCGCTCGGCGACCTCGCGCGCGTAGCGCGACTCATCGAACGACGGGTCGTCGAAGGCGATCGAGCAGGTATTCACCGGAGTCTGCGAGATACCGGCCATCGTCGCCACGACCGCGCTCGAATCGACGCCGCCTGACAGGAATGCGCCGAGCGGCACTTCGGCGATCATTCGCAAGCGCACCGACTCCTGCAAGCGGTGCTCGAGCTCCGCGACAGCATCCGCCACGCCGATCTGGTTCGACAGCGTGAAACGGATGTCCCAGTACTCGCGCGGAGCGGGCAGCGGCTCGCCGCGCTTGGCAGTCAGCAGGTGGCCCGGCGGCAGCTTGTGTACCCCGCGGAAGATGCTGCGCGGCTCCGCCACGTATCCCAGTGCGAAGTACTCCTCGACAGCGCAGGGATCGAGCTCGCGCCCGAGCTGCGGATGACGCATGAGCGACTTCAGCTCCGAGCCGAACAGCAGCAGCCCCTTCGGCAGCATGGCGTAATACAGCGGCTTGACACCGAGGCGGTCGCGCGCAAGGAACAGAGTCTCGCGATTACGATCCCACAGCGCGAACGCAAACATGCCGCGGAACCGGTCGACGCAGCGCTCGCCCCAGCTCTCCCACGCGTGCACGATGACTTCGGTGTCGCTGCGGGTCCGGAAGACATGCCCCAGGGCCTGCAGCTCCGGAATGAGCGACTGGTAGTTGTAGATCTCGCCGTTGAAGACCACCACTACGGAGCCGTCCTCGTTGAACAGCGGCTGCTGCCCGGTAGCGATGTCGATGATCGAAAGCCGGCGATGGCCGAGCGCCACGCCGGGCTCGAAGTGCTCACCGCTCGCGTCCGGCCCGCGATGCGACTGCGAGTCGTTCATTCGACGCAGCAGCATCCGGTCCGGGTCGCGGCGGGCCTGTAGGTCGACTATTCCGGTTATTCCGCACATGTGGATCGTGAAGTGTCGAGGAGACGGCCGTAAAAATCCGTGTATCCGTTCACCATTGCCTGAATACTGAAACGTTCGCGCACCCTGGCGCGTCCCGCTGCACCGTGCGACGCGATCAGGCCGGGCGTATCGCGGTAGCGCCGCAGCGCCCGCGCCAGGCCATCGCAATCCCGATCGTCATACAACAGGCCCGTTACGCCGTCCTGAATGAGCTCGGGGTTACCGCCGACCCGTGCAGCGATGACGGGGCGGGCGCTGGACATCGCCTCCAGTATCGTGTTCGAGATGCCTTCGTTCATGGAGGGCAGGACGAATACATCGAGCGAGCGCATCAGCTGCGGCACGTCCTCGCGTGCCCCGGCGAGCCACACGAGGTCGTCGATGCGCAGTTGCGCGGCACGCGCACGCAACTCCTGGGCCATCGGCCCTTCGCCAGCGATCAGCAGACGGAAATCACCGCGCCGATCGGCCGCGCTTTCTGCCACGACCCCCGCGAACGCTTCCAGCAACGTGAGCTGGTTCTTGACGCGGTCGAGCCGGCCGACTGTCCCGACAGTGAACGGCGGCCTTGCATGTCCCCATGGCAGATCCGCCGGCAGCGCCCCATCCGGCCGGAAGCGCTCGGTGTCCACGCCGTTGTAGATCTGTTCGATACGCGTCGCAGGCACACCGACGCTCGCCTTCAGCCACGCACCGATGTCCTGCGACATCGCTACGTAGCGGTGAATCGCGCGGCGGCAGAACCGACGGATCCGCAGCCCACGTCTGCTCTGGCCGTTCGGGTCGGCTGCCTCCCAGCCGTGCTCGCCATGCACACGGCACGGCACGCGCGCCGCGAGTGCAATCCACTGCATGTCGATAGTGCCGAGATTGCGCGTGTGTACCAGCGCAGGACGCAGGCTGCGTAGCAGGCGCCACATGCGCAGGTACGCACCGAAGTCTTTGCCCGGTCGCTTGTCCACTGAGTAGATCTCGATGTCGTCGCGCTCGATGCGGCGGCGAAACTCGGTGAAACCGGCCAGGCACACGACGGCATGGCGAAAACGGTCCGCGGGCATGCGGTTGACGAGGTTCACCAGTCCGTTCTCCAGGCCGCCGATCGCGAGCCTGTAGATGATATGCGCAATGAGAGGCCTGGAGCTCACGAGCCGGTCGCCCGCGCCGGTTGCGCCGCGACGTACCCGCCTTCGAGCAGCGACGCGAACATGTCGAGGTTGCGCGTCCAGTGAAATCGGCTGGTCACGTAGCTGCGGTTCGCCGTCGATCGCGGAGCGAGCGGCGCCTGGAGCGCGGCAGTGACGGAGCGCGCGAACTCGTCGGGCCGGTCGCTCACCAGCACATCCTCCGGGGGACGCGCGTCCAGACCCTGGACCGAAGACTCGGTCGCCACTACGACTCGCTCCATCGCCATCGCTTCCAGCACCTTGTTCTGCACGCCGCGCGCAACGCGTAGCGGAGCTGCAGCAACGCGCGCGTGCTGCAGATAGGGCCGCACGTCCGGCACTGCACCGGTCACGACCACGCCGGCCTGATTGCGCAGTCGCAGGACTTCGTCCGTAGGCTTGGATCCGACGATGAGAAAACGAGCTTGCGGTACGCGTACCCGCACCAGCGGCCATACTGCGTTCACGAACCAGGTAACTCCTTCGACGTTCGCCCAGTAGTCCATGGCTCCGGTGAACACCACATAAGGAGCGTCGCAGTGCGCCGGTCGCTGGTGCACCTCGCGCGGATCGAAGTACTCGACGTTGACGCCATTGGGCACGGATCGCACGCGATCTGCTGCCTCCGGAGCGATCGATCTGAAGGTCGCCGCCTCGCGTTCCGAAACGAATACGCTGAAGTCGAATTGCTGCGCGATCTGCCGCTCGCGCTGCTCGAGCAGCGCTGCCTCGCGGCTGTAGATCCAGGCTGACAATCCGCGTCGATGCGCGGCGTACTGCCGCCACTTGTCCGAATCGATGTCGCAGAAATCCATGACGGATCTGACCGACGCAGACAGGCCTGCAGGAACGAACTGCGCCATCGCGGAAGAGAAGACCACGATGCGCTCGATCCGATGCCGCTGCATGGCATCGCGGCACCAGCGTGCGAGCCCGTCATGCGCATAGAACGTCTCGGTCAAAGCTCTGCCGGACCCGAGCCCGCGCAGCGCTGCAAGCTTGCGCAGCGTAGGCTTGATGGGCGCAACCATCGACGTGGCGCAGTAGCGGTTCACGTCTTCGAGGTGCAGCAGGTCCTCGGGCGAATCCACGAACGTGCCCAGGTGGACGCGGTACTTCGCGGCCAGCGCCTTGAGCAGATGGAACGAGCGGATCTTGTCGCCCTTGTTCGGCGGATAAGGGATCCGATGCACCAGGTAGAGCAGATCCTTCATCCGAGATTCCGCGCGAGGAACGGCCCGATCATCCGGGTCAGCCACAACGGCAGGCGCTGCCACAGCGCGATCGCCCGCTGATACTTGGGATTGGTCGGGTTCACCTCGGGCACGGCGCGCGCGCGCACCAGGTAGTACTCGTAGAAGAGCGGCTCCGGCTCGAACCCCCAGTGCACCTTGAAATCGAACGCGCCTGTGCCGCGCTTGCTGCGACCGTAGTCGAACAGCCGCAGCCCGCGTTCCCTGGCCCGCTCCATTACCTGCCAGTACATGAAGTCATTGCCGGCTACCGGCCGTGCGAGCGCCGAGCCTCCGCCGTAGTACGGCAGCACTTCGTCGCGGAAGTAAAAGCTGAGCACGCTCGCAACCGCCCGGCCCTCGTGCATGACAGTGAGGATCTCGCAATCGGCACCGAAGACTTTCTGCAGCAGCTGCGTGTAGCGCCGCGCGAACGGCGGCGTGCCCAGGTTGCGCAGGCTTTCCGAATAGAGCTCGTAATGGCGGGCGCTGTCCGTATCGATCTCGGAAGTCAGGCCCTTCTGGATGCCCTTGCGCACCATCGCGCGCTGCTTGCGGGGAATCGCGGTCATGTTCGCTTCGGCTTGCGCAGCGATCGGCTTGCGGAACGTGACGTAAAGGTCCTTCATCGGCCATTCTGGAAACTGTCGCCGGCGGTTCCTGAGCTCCAGATAGTCGACGCCGAGTTGGCGCGCCAGTTCGCAGGCGCGCTCGGCCAGTATGCGCTGCGCCGCCTCATCCTCGCTCACGATGCCGCCATAAACGCAGAATGGAGTCGAGACCAGCGCGTTGCCGAACAGGCGGCTGCGCACGTGGACCAGCGGCAGCACGCCGCAGACCCGGCCATCGCGCTCGGCGATCAGATAGTGGGACCGGTGCCCGAACGCCTGATGCAGGACCTCGCGCCACTGCGCGAGGTGGAAAAATGTGCCGTCAGGATGTTGCCGAACGAAGGCGTTCCAGCGCTCGGCGTCCTGCGGCTGCGCGGCTCGCACGACCGTTGCGGCGCGGTCCGCGGCGGGGCCGCCCGGCTGCAGCGATGCGTTCACGCCTGCACCTGAGGAACGAACCCGAAGATCTCATCCATGCGTCCCCAGCGAAAATCGCCCAGCAATCTGCCGAGACGACCTTCGGTGGCAGCCAGATTCGTGTAATGGCGAAAGCGCGACTTGAGCGACGAGCCTGCGATGCGCGGCTGGCCGGGGTCGATCTCCCAGGGATGCGCATAGAAGATCACCGGCAGGCGATCCTTGCGATTCACGCGGCGCAGGGCCCACCGGAACAACCCGTAGGGCAACAGGCGAAAGTAGCCGCCGCCGCCGCAGGGCAGACGCTGGCCAGCGATCTCGATGGTCGTGAGTGGCACCTCCAGCAGCTTGCCAGAGGCAACGCGGTAGGGCGCGCGCGGCGCGTCAGGCACACCGTACAGATCATGCCGCACCGGAAAAATGCTCGAGTCGTACTCGAAGCCGAGCTCTTCGAGGATGTCGAGCGCCCACATCGACTCGCGCACGATGGAATAGGTAGCGGCGCGATACCCGCGAACCGGCGCACCGGCCAGATCTTCCAGCAGCGATTTCGCGTAGGCCGTCTCCTTGCGGAAGATCTCCGGCGTCTGCTTGTAGACCAGCTCGTGCGTCAGGCCGTGGCAGGCGATTTCGTGGCCACCGGCGTGCAGCCGGCGCACCAGGTCCGGATAGCGCTCAGCCACCCAGCCGAGCACGAAAAATGTCGCGCGCACGCCATGCCGGGCGAACAAGTCGAGCAAACGGATCGTATTGTTCTCGACGCGCGACTCCAGCGACGACCAGCGCGCGCGGTCCACGTCGGACGCAAACGCCGTGACGTGAAAGTAGTCCTCCACGTCGATCGTCAAGGCGTTCACCCTGGCGTTGGGGTCGTGCATCGCGGGCATCAGCGTCCAATGGAGTAATGCAGCGTGATCACGCCGCGGTTTTCTTCGTACTCGCGCTCGATCCCATCGCCCGAGCCGCTGAAGTGTTCCGCGGTCACGTCGAGGGACCAGGACTGCGACAGCTGCCAGGTAAGGTTGGCGCCGACGGCCCATTCGTCGAAGGAGAAACCCGCGTTCACGAATTCGTCCTCGGAGTACGAGGCAAAGAAGCCGACGCCGAGGCGCTCGGACAGCTGGCGGCCAAGCGACAGGTCGCCGCCGACGACGTCGCGGTCGAGCAGCGTCTGCGTCTCGTACCGCTCGCGGGTGCCGCGAACCGTGGCGCTGATGCTGATGCGAGCCTGCTCGGTATCGAAGGTGAGATAAGCATAGGTGTTGCGGAACACATCGGCCGCAGCAACGATGTCCTCGTTGCCGGTCTGGACGCCGGTGGCGTCCTGCTCGAGGCGAAACGCGTCGCCGGCGCTGGCGAACTGCGACCCTGCGCTGAAACTGAGCGTCGAGCGCGAGGTGATCTCGCGCGACAAATCCAGCCTGACGACGATACCGTCGGAGGAGACATCGCCTCGCGTCGTCTCCGTATACCCGAGGTCACCGGAGAAGTCCGTGCGCACGCCGTCCGCGGTCAGTCGGACGAAGCCTTCCTGGATCTCGCTGTCTTCGAACGACTCCGACTCGTCGAACTTCACCTCGGCAGCAGAGCCAACCAGCGCGACCGAAGTGCGTTCCGACAAAGTGCGGGTCAACGCCAGCGACGCCTGATACGTCTCGCTGCCCTCGACCGAGTCCTCGAAATAAGTGTCGGAATAGCGCGCCGAGAGTTCCGCCTCGGTGCGCGAGCCGAGCGGCACCGTGATGTCCGGTCCGGTCGTGAAGTAGTTGAAGTTCTGCCTGTTGTCGGGCGACTCGACGGCGGCGCGGTTGTTGGCGATCTGACCGAAGTTGTCCTGCACGATCCACAGGAAGCGCTCCGGCACGAAGGCATAAGCCAGCGTCCCGTCCAGCCCGCCGACCAATTCGTCGTCGAAAGTGTCGTCCAGATATTTGCGATATTCGAGCGCCGTGCTGAGGTCCGCATCGAGGCGCGGCCGGTCCGCGGTTAGTCCGAGCGTGAGGCCGACGAAGCCGATCGACTCTTCCGTCTCGTTCTCGGGCAAGCGCGCGACGTTGTCGGAGTACTCCCCGCCGATTTCCAGGTCGAGCGTCGCTGCGCCGGCGCCAGATGCGGCAATCACCAGACAGGTGCCCACTGCCGCACGCAACGCGTGCCGCCTATTCGCCAGCTTCATGCGCTCCCCTTTCTCTCAAGTACTGTTAGGTGTCTTGGCTGCCGGCCGCAGCGGCGGGCTGGCCACGCGTGGCCCCATAGCCGTAGCGATAGCCGTAGTAGTGACCCAGGACTCCGCCCAGCGGTGCATTGTTCAGAACGAGACTGATGCGACGATCGTCGCCGAGCGTGGCGATGGCCTCTTTCACCGCTTGCAGCGGCGTCACGCCGGCTTTGACGACCAGCACGACCTGACCGAGGAACGTGGCAAGCGCGCGCGATTCGTTGGTGAGGAGCACCGGCGGAGAATCGAACAGCACGATGCCCGGGTGATACATCGCCGCCAGCCGCTGCACCACGTCACGCATGCGCTCGCTCGCCAGCAGCTCGTTGGCGGTATCGTGCCACTTGCCAATTGGCAGGAAGTCGAGCCGGGGCACGTCGGTCGGCAGAATCACGTTCTCGACGTTGCGGGAGGGATCCGCCAGCACGTCGAGCAACCCAGGCAGGTCCTGACGCTCGAATGCCCGCGTCAGATGAGGTTTCGGCGCGTCGGCATCCACCAGCAGCACGGGCAGATCCTTCTCCAGCGCAAGGGCCAGCGAGAGATTGAGGCTGGTGAAAGTCTTGCCGTCGCCGGGCAGCGCGCTCGCAACCATGATCGTGCGCGTCAGTGTCTCGTCGTTCTCGGTCGGCAGGCCGTTCAGCAGCGGCCGCTTGATCGCGCGGAACTGATCGGAGATCTCACGCTCCTGCGATGACGCGGGAAGCATCTGCTGGCTGCGCAAGCGTTCGCGATCGACATGCAGCAGCTTTGCATTCCCCGCGCGCAGGTCCGCGGGCGAACGCGGCGGCGCGAGTGCTGGGCGCACGGCTGGCGTGTTCAGCGCCGCGGCCGGCGGCGATGCCGGCACTACATTGCGCGGTGAGGGCGCTGGCGCAGGCTTGTTTGCCTGCAGCTTCTGGAGCGCTCTTTCGACCAGACTCATTGCGGCGCCCCTAAGCCGGCGGTCGTCGCGGCGGCGTGGTTCATCGAATTGCTCAACAGTGCGGCGACTCCGAAGGCAGCAATGAGCAGTGCCGCGACACCGGAAACCGCAGCAAGCTCGAGGCGGCGACGCAGCACATCTCGTTCTGCCCATGCGCGGCTGATGGCGCCGAGTACCGGCAAGCCGAGAACCTCGCCGAGCATGCGGGTGTTCTGGAACACAGGGCGCAGCAGATTCAGCAGGTAAGCGCCGCCGCCGCCCGCGCCCAGGCCGGCTAAGAGCACGGCTACCAGCAGCATGAGGCGATTGGGCGCGACAGGCTCGAACGCCGCAGCAGGAGGATCGATGACCTGGAAGGTGACGACACCGGTCTTAGCAGCGTCTTCGGTCAGCTTGGCCGTCTCCAGGCGCTTGACCAGTTCCTGGTATTGGCTGCGGGTGATCTCGTAGTCGCGATTCAGCCGCGAGAGCTCGGCCTCGACCTCCGGCACTTCGTTGACGACTCGCTGCAGATCGGTGACGCGCGACTGGCGCTGTGCGAAATCTTTGCGCGCCTCGGCCAGCTGAATCTCCGTGCGGTTCAGGTCGACGCGGATTCCCTGATACACCGGATTCGACTTGAGCGACTGCGACAGTGAGCCCGTCGCACGCTGTCCCTGGCGCACGCGCGCCAGCTCTTCCTCCTGCTGTTGTCGCAGGCTCGCCAGCGTCGCTTCGAGTGCGACCACTTCCGGATGCTTTTCGGTGTAGCGCATCAGCAGCTGCTGCTCGCGCGTTTCCAGCTCCTTGATCCGGACGGCAACGTCGCCGCGTCCCGTGTTCGACTGCTGACGCCCCGACTGTTCGTCGAAGCCGAAGAGGAACGGCTCCTCCCCGGTCAGCTGCCTCTCGATCTCGGCGCGCCGCGTTTCGGCGAGCACCACCTGCTGCCGCGCGCGCTCCAGCTCCGCCATTTCACGTTGCAACCTCGAGAAGTAGTCGCCGCGGTCGTCGGGCATGCGGCCGATGTTGCGCTTCTTGAACTCCGCGAGCCGCGACTCTGCTTCCTGCAGCCGCTTCTCATGGGCGGCGATCTGCTCGGTGAGGAAGCGCTGCGCTTCCTCCTGTCCTTCGCGCTTGCCGCTGAGCGTGTCCTCGACGAACGAGTTCAGGAGCGTCTGCACGACCTGGAAGCTCTTCTCGCGGCTCGGGTCCTGGAAGCTGATGCGGTACACGCCGTCGCTCGTCGAGTTCGACGTGCGCGCGTCGGTACTGATGACGATGCGCTTCTGCAGGTCCAGGATCAGCGCGGCCGTTGCGGCGGGCGTGTTCGCGCGGATGTCCAGATCCGTGTCGCGGGCAACAGTCTCGAGCCGCGGCCGGCTCAGCAGCGCCTGGCGTACCACGGCGAGCTCGGAGTCGACGTTCGGCTTCACCGCGAGACCTTCCAGCAGCGGCCCGAGCAAGGACTGCGTGTCGACGTATACGCGCGCGTTCGATTCGTACATGTTCGGGATGAGGAACACGCCGATCCAGCCCGCGATACAGACGAACCAGGCTACGGCGAGCGCAAGCCAGCGAAAGCGCCAGCTGCCGCGCAAATCGTCGAGAATTCTTACAACAATCTCATGCATGTGTAGGTCGTTTACCCGTTCAGAACATCGATTCGGGCACGATGACCATATCTCCCGGGCGCAAGTCCACGTTGGCCTCGGCCTTGCCCTTCTTCACGAGATCGGTCAGTCGCAGCCGGATGCGCTCCGACTTGTCGTTTTCGCCCTGGCGCACCAGGGTCGCACGATTTCCCGCCGCAAACTCTGACAGACCGCCCACTTGGAGAATGGCGTCCAGTACGGTCATGCCGGCCCGGTAGGGAATCGATCCCGGGGACTTGACCTGGCCAATGATCTTCACCTGGTTGAACGCGTTCGCCGCGTTGGTCACGATGACGTTGACCTGCGGCGTGCGCACGTAAACCTTGAGCACGGCCTCGACGTCACGCGCCAACTGGTGCGGCGTCTTGTTGACTGCTACCAGGTCTTCGACGAGCGGCGTGGAAATCTTGCCGTCGGGACGCACGGGCACGGTGACCGACAAGTCAGTGTGCTGCCAGACATAGATCTGCAACACATCGCCGGGACCGATGAGGTAGTCCTTGGTGGCGGAGGACGCCGGATCGGCCTGAGGAGTCGCGGGCACCTGTTCAGGAGTCGCGGGCACCTGTTCAGAAGTCGCGGGCACCTGCGCAGCATGCACACCGTCAGAAATCATGAATATGACAAGCAGCGCCGCCAGGTGGGCGCAGAAAGCTCGTGAACGTCGCATCCGCGTCGATTGCATGGTCAACTCGCCCGTCATCGTCAATTATTCCGACAGCGTACGCGCCAGCTGCTGCGCGTCGGCACGCGACGCAAACTGACTCGGTGATTTCAGCACGTTTTGCAATAACTCGCGCGCCCGCGCGACCTGCCCCGACTTCGAATACGCGACCGCCGCGTGATATGCGATCTCCGGATTCCCCGGTTCGCGATTCAGTGCCATTTCTAGCACATCGCGCCCGTCCTGCACCTTGCCCATCTGGACCAGTATCCAGCCGTAGGTATCCGCGATAGGGGCAGAGTGCGGCGCGGCCGCATGAGCGCGCCGAGCCAGCTCCAGTGCCCGCGAATCGCCTTTCAGATGCAGTGCCCAGGCCAGATTGTTCAGCATCTGAGGGGTGATGGCGTCCGCTGCGAGCAGGCGCTCGTATTCCTGCACCGCTCGCACAGTGTCGCCGGTCGAGTCGTAGTACACGGCGAGCACGCTTCGCATCTGCGAATCATTGGGCGTGCGCTGCAACCACTGGACCAGACTGCGCTCGACGGCCTGTTCGCCGGCACTGCGGCGCACTTGGAAAAGCTTGAGTGCGACGCCGGAGCTGGGCTGCAAGCGCTCAGCTTGCTCGTACGCATCGATCGCCGGAGCGGGCCGCCGACCCGCTGCATAGATGTCTCCTTCCAGCTCGCGCATCGCGGCCGCTGGCGCGTCGCGGAAGGCTGTCCTTGCGCGCGCGAGCGCGCTATCCACGTCGCCGTCTGCAGCAAGAATCGTAACCAGCACGCGCTCGGCTTCTGGCCATTTCGGCTGCTCCGCCAGAGCTTTCATGAGCAAGTCGCGCGCCTGCGCTCGCTGATCGAGCTGCAAGTGCAGCCTGGCTGCAGCGAGGGTGGCGCTGCGATCACCCGCAGCGCTCGATTCCCGGAGCTTTGCCAATGCTTCATCCGTGAAGTTAGCTCCAGCGAGGACGCCGGCGACGGCCGTGAGTACTCTCGCGCGCTCACCACCGCCAGCCACGCGCACGGCCTGGTCGAGCAAGCCGCGCCCTCGCGGCGCATCGCCCTCGACGAACGCGAGCTGCGCCAATCTCAACCGCGCGTCGATTGCCGCCGGGTACGAAGCAATCGCCTGTTCGAGCCACTTGCGCGCCTGAGCACGATCGCCGGCGCTCCATGCCAGCTGCGCCAGCGCGAGGTACGCGGCTTGATAAGTCGAATCGATCTGAATGACTTCGCGCAGCAGACGCTCGCTGTCGCGACGATTGAGAGCAGCGGACTCCACGCGTGCCAGCGCCATGCGCGCATCGACAGACTTTGGTTCTATTTGCAGCGCGCGTCCCAGCGACTGCTTAGCGGCAGCCGTATCGCCGGTCGCTGCGAAGTATGCGCCTGCAGCGGCCAGCAGGTTTGCATCCTCGCCGTTCTTCTTGATGAGTTCCCGGATTTGCACTCGGGCTTGCGCTGACGGCTTGCCTGCCGCAGTCGCCAGCACCAGCAAACGCCTTGCCTGCGGGGCGCGCGGCGATTCCCCGGGAAACGCAGCGAGCAGCGTAGCGGCCTTGTCGGCCGCGCCCGCCGCGATGTATGCGCCAGCCAGAGTCAGCCTGCGTTCATCGTTACGGGGATCTGCCTCGACACTGCGCTCGAGATGCTCCAGTCCCGCTGCACCCATTCCCGAGCCCAGTAACGCAGCCCCCATCAGCCATTGGACCTGCGGGTCGCTGCGATCCGCGGCGGCCGCCGCCAGGACGTTGCGCGCCTGCTCGGGCTCGTTGCGCCCCAGATAGATGTTTGCCAGGAGCTTGCGCGCGGCGAAGTTCTCCGGCGACGATGACAGCAGGCGGGTCAATACGTGCTCGGCCTGCTCGTTGGCGCCTTGCGCCAGGTGCGCGGTCGCAAGAAGCAGCTGCGAGTGCTCATGTTTCGGATCGTCTTGCAACGCGAGCTGCGCCTCGGCAGCCGCGCCTGCGGCATCCTTACGAAGCATCGCTATGCGCGCGCGCAAGTAATGGGTCACTGCAGCGTTCGGCAGCATCGACGCAACCCTTACCAGGTCGGCTTCCGCAGTCTGAGCATCGTCGAGTGCGATACTGGCTTCGGTCAGCGCTACGGCAGCTGTCAGCTGGTCGGTCCAACGCAGGACCTTCGCGTCCTCCAGCAGCTTGGACAACACCTCGCGCGAAGCTTGGTATTCGCCGCTGAGCATCAGCAGCTGTCCGCGCATCAGGGAAGCCTCGCCGGTCAGCTCCGACGACCCGTTGATGCGCGCGAGAGTGTCGAGCGCGCCGCTTCTGTCTCCTCGCTGTCCCTTGAGTCGCGCGAGCTCCAGCAGTGCTTCTGCGTAGTCAGGTGCCTGGTGAAGCGCGGCGATCAGTTTTTCCTCTGCCGCAGCCGCATTGCCGCGTCCGCTCTCGATCCGGGCTGCCACGGTCAGCTTGTGCTGCGGCGAGCTGCGCGAATCGTGCTTCAGCAGATCGTCTGCTTCATCGAAGCGGCGCTGTGCCAGAACGATCTGGTACTGCAATGCCAGCACGCGGTCTGCTGGAGCGCCGGCGCTGCGCGCACGCTCGATCTCCTTCGCAGCGGCTTCGAGATCGCCGAGCCAGTACGAGGCCTCCGCCAGCGCCAAGCGCGCATCGGCATTTTCCGGCTCGTCCTGCAGTGCCGACTTGAGCTCCACCACTGCAACGCCCACCGCCCCTGCGCTCATGTGCTCACGCGCTTTTGCGATGCGCTCTGCGGGGCTGCCACGCGCACTGCAGCCGCTGACGGCAAGCACTGCAAGGCTCGTCAGCGCTGCCAGCACGACGAGTGCACCAGGCGACCGCGGCACATTGCGTACTTCCTCTGCCCGCATTGTTGTTTGCTCCGACATGTGCTCAGAGCTCGCGAGGGATGAGCTGCGCGAATTCTCTTCCATGATCGTTCCAGAATTGCGAAACCAGGGTTGCAGCGGGATCGCAATCCGTCGCGCAGAGCGCGGCGATCGCGATGACTCCCGCAGGAACGGGGCGCCAGATCGCACGCGCGCCGTAGTGGAACTGTGTCAGCGCGGCGGATGAGGTAACCCGCTCGCCGCCCAAAGAATAGATATAGGCGATCACCCAGCGACGCTTCGCTGCGTCTTCAGCGATGAAAGAGGTCGGCGACTGCCAGGAGCCGGCTAGCTTGCGAACGACTGACCATGCGCCGGCGCCAGGTGCGACGGAGTTGCGATCGTTGATGAGCTCCGACCCCTGCCTTTGCTCACCGTATACGTTTACGTAGAGCTCGATCCGCGAAGTGTCCGTTGCATACGCCGCGCGCTGCTCTGCGACTGCCCCCGCGAACACGGGATTCCACCCAGTACGTGCCGGCAGCGGACCCTGCCACTGACCCGTCAGGACCGGAAGCATTCCAAGCGCCGGTCGTGTATCGGCGAACGCTCCGTTGCTCGCGCCGCAGATCGCAGTGGCGCAGAGCAAAGCGATACTTCCGACCAGAGCGACGATCGGCGTGCTGCGCACCGCTCCCTTCAGCGGTTCCAGTTGTGCAGGCTGCGGATCGGTGCTGCCGATGCGTCTGGCGGCGATCACGATCGCGAGCAGCAAAGGCACGAAGAGCGCATAGCCGAACGAGAAGTGCTCGGTCGCCACCAAGTGGTGCTGCATTTGGGTTACGTGGCCGGCATAGATGATCACGATGACGCGAACCCAGTTGATGACCAATGCCGACAGCACTGCGACTGCAATCAGCGCAGCGAAACGCCGCCAACGCAGGCGCTGCATCGCGCCCGCCAGGACCGCCAGCGCGAGCGCGACGATCAGGTAGCGCTTGCCGCTGCAGCCTTCGGCGATCATGAAACGCCCGGCGGGGATCGTCACGTGATATCCCTCGATGCTCAGGGGCACGCCGAGCAGCCCGAGCACCGACTGCGCGACGTACGTCGTGATCGACTGCAGTGCCGGAACCATGTGATCCCAGATTGGGATTGCAAAGTACAGGTAGCTGATCGGCAACAGAACGACCCGAGCCACACGCCGCCCCAGCGCCGCCCAGACGGCGACCAGCATGACCGGTGGCATGAGGACCTGCTGCATGAGCTCGCTGCTCGCCCGGTGCGCGATCAGCCATAGCAGAAGCAGCGCCGCGAGTGCCGGCAACATCAGCGGGCGGGCCATCACACTCGCCGCCGCGATCCGACTGCGCACGGTGACGAGCCACACGACCACGATCGCTATGATGGCCGTACCGTGCTCGTACTCGGCTCCCTGGTCCCAGATTCGAGCCAGCGCCGGCACCGCCGACCACAATGCCGTAACGCTGGCCGCGAGCAGCGCGCAGACCCACAAGAACGGATCGGTGGCCGCTCGCGCGCGCCACGAAGCGGTCGCCATCTCAGGTAGGGTACTCATGGAACGCAAATACCTGGCCGGCACGCACGTCGCTGCTACTTGCCATGACCCGGCGTGCGCAGCCCGTGCCGTTCCAGGAGGTCGTACAGCGTCGGTCGCGTCATGCCCAGCAGCTCGGCACCGCGGGAGATGTTGTTGTCGACGATAGCGAGGACCTGCATGATGACCTGCCGCTCGGCGCGAGCGCGTACATCGCGCAAATTGAACAGCAGGCTGGCGTCCGGCCCGTCGGCGAGCCCGAGATCGGCGGCGGAAATCATGGTCCCCTCACCCATGATGAGCGCTGTCTTCACCTTGTTCTCGAGCTCGCGCACGTTGCCGGGCCACGAGTACGCCTCGAGCGCGGCAATCGCGCCTTCGGTGAAACCGCGACGCGGCCGGCCGTGCCCGGCGCCGAACTTGCGCAGGATTGCGTGCGCCAGCACCGTGGCACCGCCGCGCCGGTCACGCAGGGGCGGAATCTCGATCGTCACTTCGCTGATGCGGAAGTACAGATCCTGGCGGAACTGCTGGTCCTGGATCAGCGCCTGGAGATCGCGATTGGTGGCGCACACGACGCGCACGTTGACGCTGATCTCCTGCCGTCCACCCAGCCGCTCGATCCGGCGGTCCTGCAGGAAGCGCAGCAGCTTCGCCTGCAACGCCTGCGGCATGTCGCCGATCTCATCCAGGAAGAGCGTGCCACCATCCGCGGTCTCGATCTTGCCCACCGTCTGCTTGGTAGCGCCTGTGAACGCACCCTTCTCGTAACCAAACAGCTCGCTCTCCAGGAGCTGCTCGGGAATCGCTGCACAGTTGATCGCGACGAACCGGCCGCCCTTGCGGTTGCTGGCGGTGTGTACGCCACGCGCCAGCAGCTCTTTGCCTGTGCCGCTCTCGCCCAGGATCAGCACCGACGCGTCGGTCGGTGCAACCTTCTCGACCATGCGGCACGCCTTCAGCATCGCGTCGTCGGTCGCGATCAGCCCCTCGAAGGGCGAGTGCAGTTGCGACTCGCGCAGCTGCCGGTTCTGCTCCTCCAGCTCACGGATGTAGAAGGCGCGGCTCACGATGAGCTTCAGCACTTCGGTATCGACCGGCTTGTGATAGAAATCGTAGGCGCCGAACGACACGGCGCGGACCGCGTTGTCGCGATCGTTGTTGCCGGTGACGACGATTACCTTGGTCTGCGGAGCGATGTGCAGGATCTCCTTGAGCGTCGCCATTCCTTCGCTGACGCCGGCCGGGTCGGGCGGCAAGCCCAGGTCCTGCAGCACGACCGGCGGCTCGAAGCGGCGCAACTGCGCCAAAGCGTCCTGGCGATTGCCCGCCAGCAGCACCTCGTTCTCGTGAAAGCACCACTTGAGCTGCCGCTGCAGCCCCACGTCGTCTTCAACGATCAAGAGTCTGGGTTTTTCGTCCGTCACGAATCGACCTGCTCGGCTGGCTGCCCGCTGTTTTGCCCGACATCGCTTGGAGCGGCGGCATGCGCCGCCCCCTGGCTGACGAGTGGCAGGGTAATCGAAAACCGCGTGCCTTTTTGGGGATTGCTTTGCACTTCCACCTGGCCGCCGAGCATGCGCACGTATTCGCGGACCTGATAGGCGCCGATGCCCATACCCTTGGAGCCCTTGGTGCTGTCGAAAGGCCTGAACAGGCGTTCGCGCACGAACTCCGGGTCCATGCCGCTGCCGGTGTCCGTGACCGTGAGCAACGCCAGCTGATCGGCAACGCGAACCTCGATGCAGATCGAACCACTGGCGCTGCTGGCATCCTGCGCATTGCGGATGAGGTGCTCCAGGATCGCAATGAGGCGCTCGGGATCCGCGCGCACGGTCGCTGCAGTGGTTGCGACGACGGGGGTGGGCTGACGGTCGCTGCAGCGACTTGCGGCGTGCCGCACCAGCTCATCGAGCCGTACCGCTGCCTGCCGCATCCTCGCGGGATCGCCCCTGAGCTGTTCGATGAGCCGTGTCATGCGCTCGACCGCGTTGGCGATCGTGTCGATCGTGTCCTCGATGAACTCGGGGTTGTGCTTGTGGCGGCTCGCGTTGGTGACGATCAGCTGCAGCTGCGCGACGGAGTTCTTCAGGTCGTGCATCAGAAACGCAGTGAGGCGGTTGTAGGCTTCGAATTGCGCGCTCTCGGCGAGCCTGCGGTCGGCCTCGAACTGCGCAATGTGCGTAGCGATGTGGCGGCCCACCGTCTTCAGCAGGTCGCGATCCTCGTAGGTGAGCTCGAAGGGGGACGGCGGCTGGTAGAGCAGCACGAATCCGACCAGCCGATCCAGCTTCAGCAGCGGCAACACGACACGCAACTGAGCGTTGCCGTCTATCCATTCCGGTAGCGCCATGTTCCCGTACAGATCCGGCGTGTGCCGCAACTCTGGCATGTCCACGATCCAATGAGTCCGCGCGAGAAAGGACGGCAGCTCCGCGTCCGCCGCCACCTCCTGCAGCCCGGGCACGCTGTCGAGCCGCATCGGCCAGGCTGCCGCCGGCACGAAGCGCCGGCCAGCGTCATCGAGCGTGAGCAGAATTGCCGCAGGGCTTGCGAATATTTGCGCGACCGCCCGGATTGCCGTGCGCCGCACGTCGCTGTCCTGCTCCTCGGACAGTGTGCCGATGAATCGCAGCCATTCGACCCGGTAGTCGTACTTGTTGCGATAGAAGTGTTTACTGATGAAAACGCGCGTCTGCCGCCGCAGCGTCGGCGATGCCGTCAGGCTCACCAGCAGCACGAGCGAGCCTGCCATGAACACGATCTGTCCGACGCGGCCCCATTCGCCCCCCACCTGCCGGACGTAAAAACCGCCGAGCGCCATCACGGTGAGATAGGCCCCGACGGCGATGAAGGTGCTGCTGTAGAACACCATGTGCCGTGACACGAACACATCGAGCGACCAGCCCGGATTGCGCTGCGCCGAGATCGCGAGCAGTGGCACCGCGCATGCATTGAGCAGGCCGCGGACGCTCCAGGCATCGAGCGTGATACCGCGCAGGAGCTCTGCCTGCGAATACAGGAAGACGTCGTAGGCGAGCAGTACGCCGGCGCCGAACACCAGGTACTTCAGGGCCTGGCGATCGGCCGGACCGGAGTTGCGGTAGATCTGCTCGAGCAGCACCAGCCCGAGCAGAGCGAGCAGCAGCCCACTGCGGGCCAGCAACACCGTCGAGTCGTCGGGCAGTAATCTCAGCTGGATGAGAGGGGGAGCGATGAATGGTCCGAGCAACAGCACGAGGCCGACGAGCACCGCTGTGCCGCGCAGCCAACGCGGTGCTGCGGGTCCGGCAATGGAGCTCAGCGCAAGGATCCAGGAGAGACTGCGCCCGATCTCCGCATAGTAGATGAGTGTGCCCGGAACAGTGCCGAGGTAGCTGCTTGCAGCGAGAACGCCGGCCCAGGCCGCGGTCGCCGCGCTTGCCACGATCACGAACGCGCCCTGGCGCCGGCCGTGCCAGCTCATTGTCAGCAGCACGGTCAGCACGAGGAAGGCTAGAGCCGCACAGCCGTAGCTGAGGATCGGGAAAACGTTCATGAGTCCTGGCTTCGATCCCCCGTCCAGCCGCCGCTCTGCCGGGCTCCGCGGCGTTGCACGTCACCCGCTAGCGCGCACCCTTGCCCCACACGATGACCTCGACCGTCTGCACGAGTATCGCGAGGTAGAACAGCAGGCTGTGGTTCTTCACGTAAAAAAGATCGTACTGCAGCTTCTCGGTCGCGTCTTGCTCCGAGGAGCCGTACGGGTAGCACAGCTGCGCCCAGCCGGTGATGCCCGGCTTGATGCTGTGGCGTTCGCGATAGTACGGAATGCTCTCGTTGAGCTGTTCGACGAACTCCGGCCGCTCCGGGCGCGGGCCGACGAAGCTCATCTCCCCGCGCAGCACGTTGAGAATCTGCGGCAGCTCGTCGATGCGTGTCACGCGCATGAACGAGCCGACGCGCGTCACGCGGCTGTCGTTCTTCTGCGCCCATTGCGCACGGCCGTCGCCTTCGGCATCCGCGCGCATGCTGCGGAACTTGAGTAGTTTGAACGGGCGGCCGTACTGACCGACGCGCACCTGGCGATAGAAGATCGCGGCGCGCGGTCCGTCTTCGAGCTTGATCGCCAGCGCGGCGAAGAACATCACGGGCAATGCCAGGAGCAGCATCCCGAGGCTCGCGAAGACATCGAAGGCACGCTCCAGCGTGCTGTGGATGCGACCCTGCCGAAACCCTTCAGAGAAGATCATCCAGCTTGGATTGAGCACATCCAGGCGCACCTTGCCGGTCTCGCGCTCCAGAAAGCTGATCAGCTCGACGATTTCCAGGCCTTCGAGCCGGCACTCGAGCAGCTCGTCCATCGGGAAACAGGCGCCGGCGGTCGTCCATCGCGACGACGATCTCGTCGACCTGATGCTTGCGGCACACGCCGAGCAGATCGCCCCCGCCCATCTTTTCTTCGGACGGCACGGCGCTCGACTCCTCGCCTTCCGCGGCAACATAACCGACCACGATGAAGCCGCGGCGATCGGAGCGGCGGCGCAGCCGCGCGATGCTGCCGGCGCGCCGGCCCGAGCCGTACACGAGCACGCGACGCTTGAAGATGTTCTCGTCGAGGAGGCGATCGAACGCGACGCGCACGATCATGGCCGCGCCGAAGGCCAACGCTGCAGTAATCAGCAGCTGACCGCGGTACAGGACGATCGACGGGAAGAAGTAGAAGACGATCGCGCTGAAAGTGGCGCCCGCCCCGACGCTCGCAGCTACGCGCGTCAACAGCCCGGCCAAGCGCGAACGCTGGCGCGCGTTGTACAGGCCCATCGCGGTCATGCTGATGAACATCGCACTTGCGAACAGCACTGCCTTCGGCAGCACCGGACCGTCCAGACCTCCGATATCCCGCCAGCCCGCACCGGTGTTCAACATCACGGCGGCATAGGGGGACAAGAAGAACAGGATCACTTCGGCGGCAGCCAGGAGCGCCAGAGGCAGCTGCCAGTAATGCTGGAAAATTCGAATGGCCACTGGACGATCCGCTACCTCGATGATGCCGGGAAGAAGCCTGGTGTATGAAAACCTTGGACGGCCGGTCTTCCAAGCGGCCGTAAGTCTAGCCAGTTCACCCTCACAGCCGCGTGAAGGCAGTCACAGGCATTACTGTCAAATTGCAGATTCGCCCGCGTTGCGGACATTGCTCAATTGACAATCGTTCGCATTTGCATTTACGATCGCAGCATCATGTATGTCTGCCTTTGCAACGCCATCACCGATCGTCAAATCCGCGAAGTCGTCGAGCGGGGCTGCACGTCGCTGTGCAAGGTTCAGGTGCATCTTCCCGTCGCGAACTGCTGCGGAGCCTGTGAAGACACGGCCCGCGAAGTGATCGAGGCGCACGTCGACTCACGCGCCGAGCCTGTCGGCGCCTGAGGTTCGCACCCGAGCTAATCGCTCGCTCCCATTCCGTCCCTCGGGCAAGATGGCGGCCCACGATTCGGGAGCACTCCATGCAAGGTAATGCGAACATCCTTCGCCACCTCAACAGCGTCCTCAAGAACGAGCTGACGGCGGTCAACCAGTACTTCCTGCACGCGCGGATGTTCGACAACTGGGGCCTTCGGCAACTCGGCAAGTACACATACGAGGAATCGATCGACGAGATGAAGCATGCGGATCGCCTCATCAAGCGGATCCTGTTTCTCGAAGGATTGCCGAACCTGCAGGACCTGGGCAAGCTCCTGATCGGCGAGAACGTCAAGGAAGCGCTCGAGTGCGATCTGAAGCTGGAGCTGCAGGCGCATCCCGAGCTGCGCAAGGCGATCGCGGACTGCGAAACGGCCGGCGATTACGTGTCGCGCGAGCTGCTGGAAGACATCCTGGAGTCCGAGGAAGAGCACATCGACTGGCTGGAGACGCAGCTCAGCCTGATGGAGCGCGTCGGCATCGAGAACTACTGCCAGTCGCAGATGGCGACCGGCGACCCGGACTGACGGCTCAGATAGCCTTCGAGGCGACGTTGGTTGCGTCGCTCGCGACACCGTCGGCGTTCACGGCCGAGACGGCGAAGTACCACGTGCCAGCGGACAAATTCTCGACCACGTAACTGCTGACCGAAGGATTGGTCACGGAGATGCTGCGGTCGAGCGCGTCCGCGCTGCGGCCGTAAACGATGCGATAGCCGGCGAGATTGCTCAGGGAGCTGCCGTCTGAGTTCTGGGTCGGGGGCGTCCACGAGAGTGTCGCAGCGCCGGTACCGACGTCCGCGACCGTGATCGAGAACGCGGCGAGCGTCGCGCTTGCGCTGCCGTCCGACACGGCAATTCTGATGCCGCTGTAAGTGCCGACATCCTGCGCCGTCGGCGTACCGGTCACAGTGCCGGTTGTGCCATTGAACGAAGCCCAGGCGGGAAGATTCGTCGCCGTAAACGTCAGCGTGTCGTTGTTCGGGTCGCTTGCAGTCGGACGGAAGTTGTACGCCTGCCCCGCGAGGATTGAGGTGCCGGGCTGACCTTGGATCGTCGGCGGCGCATTCCCTCCGCCCGGCCCCGGGTTCTGCGGTGCGCTGGTCGTATCACCGCCACCGCCACCGCCGCACGCCGATATCAGCGATGCAATCAGCGATCAGGCAGCCGGCTTTCGTCGCTTGCAACTTCATCAGGCACATCTCTCCGCGCGAACTCGCGTTTGCTGTGATGTATCAAGTTTCGTACCGGAGGAGGGAAATTCGAGACGCATCATACGCCTGCAAATGAGCGGCCAGGTGTTGTGACGCGCCGGATAGTCAATTGAGTCTGCGTTCACGGACAGGTCCTGCACACTGCAGATCAGCTAGCAGGCGCAAGCGACTGAAACCGAAGGGATGTGCGTAGGGTCGCGAATTACCGACAGAGTGACGCAGTTGGCCCTACACCGCCGCCTCGGTAGCACCTGCAGAAAATGGCGTCCCCATGGGGATTCGAACCCCAGTTACCGCCGTGAAAGGGCGATGTCCTAGGCCTCTAGACGATGGGGACGCACTTCAACGAACTTCAGGGGCTTGGTGGAGCTAGGCGGGATCGAACCGCCGACCTCTTGCATGCCATGCAAGCGCTCTCCCAGCTGAGCTATAGCCCCACGCGAGAGGCGCGCAATGTATGTAACGGGTCCGGGACTGTCAACCGGTGTTCCGGCGACTCTGCTCGCGCTGCCACAGCGCGGCGACACAACGCTCCGCTGCGCGTCCATCCCAGCCGTCCGGACGGCTGCCCGTCGGCCACTTTCCTGCGAGCACGCGCTCCACGTTTTCGAGCAATGCCAGGGGCTGCACGAGCCGATTCGATCCCTGCGTTACGGTGATCGGGCGTTCCGTGTTCTCGCGCAGCGTCAGGCAGGGAATGCCCAGATACGTGGTCTCTTCCTGCACGCCGCCGGAATCGGTGACTGCAGCCGCCGCGCCGCTCACGAGCGCCATGAACTGCACGTAGCCGAGCGGCTCCGTGAGGTGAATCGAGCTGCTCGCGCGCAACTGTTCCAGCAGGCCGAATTCATCGAGCCGCTTGCGCGTTCGCGGATGGACTGCAAAGACGACAGGCAAGCGCGCAGCTGCGGCGACCAGCTGCTCGACCAGCGGTCCGAGCGTTTCGCGCCTATCCACGTTCGACGGCCGATGCAGAGTCACAACGATGTACTTACCGCGCTCCAGCCCCATGCGCCGCGGCGTCTCATCCTTTTCTATCTGTGGCCGCATCATCTCGTACGAATCGATCATGAGGTTGCCGACGCGATCGATGCGTGCCGGATCGACACCCTCCTTGATCAGGTTCTCGTCGCCATCGACCGACGGAGTCCACAGCACGTCGGCGATTGCATCGGTCACCAGCCGGTTGATCTCCTCTGGCATCGAACGGTCGCGACTGCGCAGACCTGCTTCGAGATGGACCACCGGGACCCACAGCTTCGCACCGACCATGGCGCATGCGGCTGTGGAATTGACGTCGCCGACCACGACGATCCAATCGGGCCGCTCCGCGAGGCACACCTTTTCATACGCGATCATCACGCCGCCGGTCTGCTCGGCATGGCTGCCGCTGCCGACTTCGAGATGATGACGCGGCTCGGGCAAGCGCAGATCGCGGAAGAACGCGTCGGACATGTTGGCGTCGTAGTGCTGACCGGTGTGGACGATGCCGACGTCGCACCACGACTGCGCCTTGAGCGCGTGGTACAGCGGCGCGACCTTCATGAAATTCGGGCGCGCGGCGGCGATCAGGTGGATTCGGGACAGCGGCATCGACGGCTCCATGTGGGTATGACCGCTGGACCGCGATATTGACATACCGAGCCCGCTACGCACGCGGGGATGTTAGCTGTTGGCCGCGTACCGCAGAGCTTCGTCGAGACGACGCAGGGTCGTCGCGCGACCGAGCGCTTCGAGCGTTACGTCGATCGGCGGCGACACGGACGTGCCCGTGACCGCGACGCGAATCGGTTGCGCGACCTTGCCCATGCCGAGGCCGAGCTCCGTCGCCGTCTGATTCACTGCTTCGTGCGCTCCCGCCGCAGTCCACTCGTCCAGCGCCGACAGCTTGTCGCGAACGGCGCGCAGCGGCGCGACGCTCTCCGCCGTTAGATTCTTTTTCGCGGCCTTCTCGTCGTAGCTGGTGAAATCGCGGAAGAAGTACACGCTGTTCTGCGCCATCTCACGCAGCGTCTTGGCGCGCTCGCGCTGTACCTGGACGACTGCCAGGAGCACACGATCGTCGGTGACTGCGACGCCGAGCGCCGCGAGCTGCGGCTTGAGGTACTCGGCCAGCCGTTCCGGCGTCGCACGCATGATGTGCTGCTGATTCAGCCACAGCAGCTTGTCGGGATTGAACGCCGACGCCGACTTGTTGACGTCGGTGATGTCGAACAGCTGCTGCATCTCCTCCATGGAGAAGACTTCCTGGTCGCCGTGCGACCAGCCAAGCCGCACCAGGTAGTTGAGCAGCGCCTCCGGCAGGTAGCCGTCCTCGCGATACTGCAGCACGCTCACCGCGCCGTGACGCTTGGAGAGCTTCGCGCCGTCCGCGCCGAGGATCATGGGCACGTGCCCGTACACGGGCGTCGCAGCGCCGAGCGCGCGGAGCATGTTGATCTGCCGCGGCGTGTTGTTCAGATGGTCGTCGCCGCGAATGACGTGCGTCACCTTCATGTCCATGTCGTCGACAACCACGCAGAAGTTGTACGTCGGCGTGCCATCGGAGCGCGCGATGATCAGATCGTCGAGCTGCGTGTTCTCGAAAGCGACGTTGCCGTGGATCACGTCCTCGACGATCACGGCGCCCTCGACGGGATTCCTGAAGCGCACGACCGGATCGACGCCCGCACGCGCCTCGGTGCGATGCCGGCACGTGCCGTCGTAGCGCGGGTTCTGCTTGGCCGCGAGCTGCGTGTTACGCATCTCCTCCAGCTCTTCCTTGGAGCAGTAGCAGCGGTACGCATGGCCCGCCTGCAGGAACTGCTCGAGCACTTCGCGATACCGGTCCATGCGCCGTGACTGGTAGAACGGGCCTTCGTCGTGGTTCAGCCCCAGCCACTGCATGCCGTCCAGGATCACCTGCGTCGCCTCGTCAGTCGAGCGCTCGCGGTCGGTGTCCTCGATGCGCAGGATGAATTGGCCGCCACGACGGCGCGCATACAGCCACGAGAACAGCGCAGTGCGCACGCCGCCGATGTGCAACAGACCGGTCGGACTCGGCGCAAAGCGGGTACGGATGGGCATGAAGAGAAGGATGCTGAGAGTGGTGGGCGGTGCAGGGATTGAACCTGCGACCCCTGCCGTGTGAAAGCAGTGCTCTACCGCTGAGCTAACCGCCCAAAATCAAATGACTGCCGGGTCCGCAAAGGGCAGGTAGTTTAGGGAGCACCGCGGGGTCGGTCAACGCGCGCGTATCAGGCGGCGTGCAGGGGCGGCGGACGGTTGAGCAGCACCCAATACAAGCCGAGACTGCTGACAGCCTCGACGAACGCACCGAACTCCACCGGCTTGCGCACGTAGCTGTTGGCGCCAAGGTTATAGCTGGCGATCACGTCCGCGTCCTGGCTGGACGATGTGAGAACGACCACCGGCAACGTGCGCGTGCGGTCCTCGGCGCGCAGCCGCTTCAGCACGCCGAGGCCGTCGAGCTTCGGCAGCTTGAGATCCAGCAGGATGACAGTGGGCACATGGGAAGCGTCGCGATGCGCGTACTGGCCGTTGCCGAACAGGAATTCGATCGCTTCGACGCCGTCGCGCACCACGACGATGTCGTGCGCAAGATTGTTCTTGCGCAGGCTGAGCAACGTCAGCTCTTCGTCATCGGGGTTGTCCTCGACCAGCAGAATGTAGCGCTCGCTCATCGCCCCCCCTGGGCCTGCCTCTTGCAGTGGTGAAGCTGCAGCGCGGACATCCATCCGCTTACAGGGCGCTCCTGGTGCACGCTTTGCGTGCACGCCGCCCGTGTCCGGATATGTGATGTGATCCCCCGCCGGTAGCCGCCGGCTCCCTTCGCCGTGGGCGGTAGCTACGCGCGGATCGTCTCGTAACCGCGGACGCGCAGCAAGCCGGTAAAGCCCCCGATTGGGTGCCGGCTGCCTGCTGCATACAAGGAGGGTCGATATTTAGGGAAATATCCCTGTTTTCTGGTCGAAAGCGGCCAAGGCCCTTTCGACAACGCCGTCAAAAGGCGTGGCTTTTGCCGGCTAGTGCGCGTCGTCGCCGCCGATCATCTGCAGCAGCTCGGCAGTGCGCTCGTGCATCAGCGCCGCGTCGTCTCGGCTCTCGACGTTGAGCCGGATCAGCGGCTCGGTGTTCGAGCTGCGCAGGTTGAAGCGCCAGCGCTCGAACTCGATCGATAGGCCGTCGGTGAAATCGACCGAGCGTGCGCCCGGTTGATAGTGCTCCTGGACACGCTTGATGGTCGCTTTCGCATCGGCGACCTTGCGGTTGATCTCGCCGCTCGCCGGGAAGCGCGCGATGCGCTCGCCTACCAGCTCGGAGAGCCGCTTGCCGGATTCGCACATCAGCTGCGTCACGAGCAGCCAGGGAATCTGCCCGCTGTCGCAGTAAGCGAAGCGGCGGAAATAATGATGCGCGCTCATCTCGCCGCCGTAGACCGCGTCTGCATCGCGCATCACGTCTTTCATGAATGCGTGACCGGACTTGGACATCACGGCCTTGCCGCCGAGCGACTCGACCATGTCGAGCGTCGCCCACGTCAGCCGCGGATCGTGCACGATGCGCGCGCCGGGCTCGCGCTTGAGGAACACCGAAGCGAGCAGCCCGACGATGTAGTAGCCCTCGATGAACGCACCGCTCTCGTCGAACAGGAAGCAGCGATCGAAGTCGCCGTCCCAGGCGACGCCGCAGTCGGCGCCATGCTTGCGAATCGCTTCGATCGTCGCGACGCGGTTGGCCTCCAGCATCGGATTCGGCACGCCGTTCGGGAACGTGCCGTCGGCCGCGTGATTGATCTTGATGAACTCGAACGGCAGATGCGCCTCGAGCTGATCGACGACGAGACCCGCACCGCCGTTGCCGGCATTGACCACGATCTTGAGCTTCTTGAGCTTCGGCCGGTCGAGGTACGACAGCAGATGCTCGATGTACTTGCCGCGCACGTCGATCTCGTGACGGCGGCCGGGTTGCGCCGCGCGCGTGTACACATCGGCTTCCGCGATGCGCTGGATGTCTTTCAGGCCGGTGTCGCCGCTGATCGGCCGCGACTGCGCGCGCACGAACTTCATGCCGTTGTAGTCCGGCGGGTTGTGGCTCGCCGTCACCATCACGCCGCCGTCCATGCCCTCGTTGAACGTCGCGAAGTACACGACCTCCGTGCCGCACAGGCCGATGTCGTAGACGTCGACGCCGGAATCGTTGAGCCCGCGCGTCAGCGCGCCGCACAGCTCGGCGCTCGACAGACGGATGTCGCGCCCGACAACCACACGCTTCGGCTTGAGAAACTCGGCGTAGGCGCGCCCGATGCGGTACGCGACGTCGGAGTTCAGCTCGCCCGGAATGCGGCCGCGGTAGTCGTACGCCTTGAAGCCAGTGATCGCTGCCATGTTCAACCCGTTTGGCCTTCGCGGCCGTAGCGGTCCTCGAAACGCACGATGTCGTCCTCGCCGAGATACGTGCCGGACTGCACCTCGATGATGTGCAGCGGGATCTTGCCGGGATTCTCGATGCGGTGCTTCGTGCCGAGCGGAATGTAGGTCGACTGATTCTCCTCGAGCAGGAACGTCTCCTCGCCGCACGTGATGCGCGCGGTGCCGGCGACTACGATCCAATGCTCGGCGCGATGATGATGCATCTGCAACGACATCGAGGCGCCGGGCTTGACCGTGAGGCGCTTCACCTGGAAGCGATCGCCGTGGTCGATGCTGTCGTAGCTGCCCCAGGGGCGAAACACTTCGCGATGCAGGGAAGTTTCATAGCGCCCCTGCTTTTTGAGTTGCGCGACCAGCTCCTTCACGTCCTGCACGCGGCTCTTCGGCGCGACCAGAACCGCATCCTTGGTTTCCACGACGACGTGATCTTCGAGCCCGACGGCGGCGACCAGGCGGCTGGTGGACTGCAGATAGCAGCCCTGCGTATCGACCGTCAGCACATCGCCGATGCGCACGTTGCCGCCCTCGTCGCCGGCGATCGCTTCGTGCAGCGCGGACCATGAGCCCACGTCGCTCCAGCCCGCGTCGAGCGCCACGACCACACCGTGTTGCGTCTTCTCCATGACTGCGTAGTCGAACGAATCGCTCGGGCACGCGCCGAATTCCTTGGCCGGCAGGCGCGTGAAATCCAGATCGCGCTTGGCCACGGTGTACGCCTGCGCGCACGCGTCGTAGATCTCCGGCGCGAGCCGCCGCAGCTCTTCGAGCACTGCGCTGGCGCGGAACATGAACATGCCGCTGTTCCAGAAATACTCGCCGGACTCGACGTAACCTCGCGCGGTAGCCAGGTCCGGCTTCTCGACGAATTGTGCGATCGGAAACACCGCGCTGCTGCCGGCGGCGCCCGGCGTACGCCGGATGTAGCCGTATCCCGTTTCGGGCTTGGTGGGCACGACGCCGAAGGTGACGAGCTTGCCCTGCTCCGCCGCTTTGCGGCCGGTGGCCACTGCCGCCTGAAACGTGCGCACGTCGCGGATCACATGATCGGCCGGCAGGATCAGCAGCACCGGATCGCTGTGTGCCTTGCCTGGGGGCGAATCTGCGACCGCTGCCATCGAAGCAATGGCGACGGCGGGCGCGGTATTGCGACCGACCGGCTCGAGCAAAATTGCTTGCGGCCGCGTGCCACCTTCGAGCAACTGTTCGGCGACGAGGAAGCGGTGGCTCTCGTTGCACACCACGAGCGGCGCTCCGACATCGGGCACGCCCACGAGCCGTGCGAGAGTCTCCTGCAACATCGTGCCCTTGCCAACCAACGGCAGCAGCTGCTTCGGATACAGCTCGCGGGACAACGGCCAGAGCCGGGTCCCCGAGCCGCCGGAAAGAATGACTGGAATCAACATAGGCTGTCACCGCGACCGATTGCGTAGTACTTCAGGCCGAAGCGTTTAACGAATCCCGGGTCGTACAGATTGCGGCCATCGAAGATGACCGGGTCGGCGAGCTCGGCCTTGATGGCGTCGAAGTCGGGACTGCGGAATTCCTGCCACTCCGTGACGATCGCCAGCGCGTCCGCGCCGCGCAGCGCATCCATGGCGCTGCCGACCAGCGTCAGATCGTCGCCACGCTCGCCGTAGATACGATTTGCTTCCTCGTTGGCGACCGGGTCGTACGCCCGCACCTTCGCGCCCTGCTGCCCACAAGCCTTCGATCAGCGTGCGGCTCGGCGCCTCGCGCATGTCGTCGGTGTTCGGCTTGAACGCGAGGCCCCACAAGGCGATCGTCTTGCCGCTGAGGTCGCCGCCGAAGTGGCGCTTGAGCTTTTCGAGCAGCACGGACTTCTGCCGGTTGTTGACCGCCTCGACAGCGTTCAACAGGGCTGCGTCGAATGAATGATCGCCGGCGCTGCGCGCCAGCGCCTGCACGTCCTTCGGAAAGCACGAGCCGCCGTAGCCGCAGCCGGGATAGATGAAGTGATAGCCGATGCGCGGATCGGAGCCGATGCCGAGGCGCACCTTCTCGATGTCCGCGCCCATGCGCTCGGCGAGATTCGCCAGCTCGTTCATGAAGCTGATCTTGGTCGCGAGCATGGCGTTCGCCGCGTACTTGGTGAGCTCCGAGGAGCGCACGTCCATGACGATCATGCGCTCGCGGTTGCGCGTGAAAGGATCGTAGAGCGCCTTGAGCAGCTCCGCCGTGCGCGGATTGTCGGTGCCGACGACGATGCGATCGGGCTTCATGAAGTCGCTGATCGCGGCGCCTTCCTTGAGGAATTCCGGGTTCGACACCACGTCGAACTTCGACTTGCACGCCACGCGCCTTGAGTGTGCTGTCGATCTTCGCGCGCACCTTGTCGGCAGTGCCGACCGGCACGGTGGACTTGGTGACCACGACACGGTAGTCGCTGACATTGCGGCCGATCGCCTCCGCGACGCTCAGCACGTATTTGAGATCAGCGGAGCCGTCTTCGTCGGGCGGCGTGCCGACCGCGATGAACTGGAACAGGCCGTACTTGACCCCTTCTGCCGCGTCGGTCGTGAAGTTGAGTCGGCCCGCGGCGAGG
>CAWISC010000002.1:0-344140 GCA_963838635.1 uncultured Gammaproteobacteria bacterium
GCACGCCACGTCGTCGTCGGGCACGACTTCAAGTTCGGGCGCAACATGGCGGGCAACGTCGCGACACTGCGCGCCGCCGGGCCTGCCGCGGGTTTCGCCGTGACCGAGGTGCCGCCGTTCGAGGTCGACGGCGAGCGCGTCAGCAGTTCGCTGATTCGAGCGGCGCTGGATGCCGGCGACATGGCGCGCGCCGCGCGGCTGCTCGGGCGGCCGTATCGCATGACCGGTAAGGTTGTTGAAGGCGCGAAGCTCGGCCGCAAATTGGGATTTCCCACTGCGAATCTGCGGCCGCAGCGCCGCGCGACGCCGCTGGCGGGCGTGTTCGCGACCCGGGTATCGGGCGGTGGTTTGCAGAACGCGCCGGGAGTTGCCAGTCTCGGCACCCGGCCTGCGGTAAACGGCAAGGAGCTGCTGCTCGAAGTGCACGTGTTCGACTTCGACGGCGACCTCTATCGTCGGTACCTGCACGTCGATTTCATCGCGCGGCTGCGCGATGAGCTGGACTTCCCGGACATCGGGCAGTTGGTGGAACAGATGAAACAGGATGCGGCGCGCGCACGCGAGATTTTGAGTCGTTCAGCATGACCATGGATTACAAGCAAACCCTCAACTTGCCGCAGACCGCGTTTCCGATGAAGGCGGATCTCGCGCGTCGCGAGCCCGAGGTGCAGAAGTTCTGGGAGGAGCAGCGCATCTACCAGAAGCTCCGCCAGGTCGCGAGCGGCCGGCCGACTTTCGTGCTCCACGACGGGCCGCCGTATGCGAACGGCGCGATTCATCTCGGCCACGCCATCAACAAAGTGCTCAAGGACGTCGTGGTCAAGTCGCGCACGCTCGACGGCTACGACGCGCCGTATGTGCCCGGCTGGGACTGCCACGGCCTGCCGATCGAGCATCAGATCGAGAAGGCACGCGGCAAGGAAGTGAAGGGGCTCGGGCCGCGCGAGTTCCGCCAGGCCTGTCGCGAGTACGCGATGTCGCAGGTCGAAGCACAGCGCGTCGACTTCAAGCGGCTCGGCGTGATGGGCGACTGGGATCGTCCGTACATGACGATGCAGCCCTTCTACGAGGCTGAGCAGCTGCGCGCGCTCGCACAGATCCTGCGCAACGGTCACATCTATAAGGGCTTCAAGCCGGTTCACTGGTGCCTGGACTGCCGCTCGGCGCTCGCCGAGGCGGAAGTCGAGTATGAAGATCGCGTTTCGCCTGCGATCGATGTGCGCTTCGCGATCAAGGACGTCGCCGATCTGGCGCGACGATTCGCAATGGCAAGCCCGCTGTCGGCACCCGCGAGTGTCGTGATCTGGACGACGACTCCGTGGACGTTGCCCGCGAACCAGGCTGTGTCGGCCGGGCCCGAAATCGCTTACGAGCTCATCGATACCGGCTCGGAGCTGCTGGTGCTCGCGAAGGAACTTGCGCCGGCTGTGCTCAAGCGCGCCGGCGTCACTGAGTTCAAGCGACTCGGTGAAGTTTCCGGTGCGGCGCTGGAAGGCCTGCAGCTCGCTCATCCGTTCTACGACCGCACCGTTCCCGTCGTGCTCGGCGACCACGTAACGTTGGATGCGGGCACTGGCCTCGTGCACACCGCGCCCGGGCATGGCCAGGAAGACTTCACTGTCGGCATCAAGTACAAACTCAAGGTCGACAATCCCGTCGGCAGCGACGGACGCTTCGTGCCGGGCACGCCGCTGTTCGAAGGCGAGCACGTCTTCGAAGCGAACAAGCACGTGAGCGCCGTACTCAAGGAGCGCGGCGCGCTGTTGCACGAGGAAACTCTGAAGCACAGCTATCCGCACTGCTGGCGCCACAAGACGCCGGTCATCTTTCGCGCCACCGCGCAATGGTTCATCAGCATGGAGCAAGCGGGTCTGCGCAAGGGTGCGCTGCGCGAGATCGGCAAAGTGAAGTGGATGCCCGCGTGGGGCGAGAGCCGCATCGGCAACATGATCGCCGACCGTCCCGATTGGTGTATCTCGCGCCAGCGCGTCTGGGGCGTGCCGCTGGCGTTGTTCGCGCATCGCACGACCGGTGAGCCGCATCCGCGCTCGGCCGAGTTGCTCGACACCGTGGCCGCGCGCGTCGAGAAAGATGGCGTCGATGCGTGGGACGCGGTCGATCCCGTCGAACTGCTCGGCGACGAGGCGAAGCATTACGAGAAGGTCACAGATATCCTCGACGTGTGGTTCGACTCGGGCATATCGCACCAGTGCGTGTCGAAGCACTGGCCCGAAGTCACGATGCCCGCGGACCTGTACCTGGAAGGCTCCGATCAGCATCGCGGCTGGTTTCACAGCGCACTGCTGACGTCGGTAGCGCTGCACGACCGCGCGCCGTATCGCGCCGTGCTGACGCACGGGTTCACGATCGACGACAAGGGCCGCAAGATGTCGAAGTCGCTCGGCAACGTCATCCTGCCGCAGAAGGTCATCGGCGCGCTCGGCGCCGACGTGTTGCGCCTGTGGATTGCAGCGACCGACTACGCGAACGAGATGAGCCTGTCGGACGAGATTCTCAAGCGGATCGCCGAGTCGTACCGGCGCATTCGCAATACCGTGCGCTTCCTGCTCGGCAACATGGCGGGCTTCGATCTGGCGAAGGACCAAGTGCCGGCCGCAGAGATGGTGGCGATCGATCGCTGGGCGCTGTGGCGCACCGAGCAGTTGCAGGAAGAGGTGGTGGCGGCGTATCGCAACTACCAGTTCCATCTCATCTATCAGAAGGTGCACAACTTCTGCAGCGTCGATCTCGGCGGCTTTTATCTCGACGTGCTGAAGGATCGGCTCTACACGACGCCGGCGAAGAGTCACGCGCGCCGCTCCGCGCAGACTGCGATGTACTGGATCGCGGAAGCGATGGTGCGCTGGCTCGCGCCGATCCTGTCTTTCACGGCGGAGGAGATCTGGCGGTACATGCCGCCGGGCGGGCGCAACGAATCCGTGTTCCTCAACACGTGGGTGGCATTGCCGCAGGGTGCGGCTCAGCGTCCGGAGGTCGACTGGGATACGGTCCTGCGCGTGCGCAGCGGCGTCACGCGTGAGCTCGAGAAGCTGCGCAATGCGAACGCAATCGGCGCGCCGCTCGATGCCGAGGTCGACGTGTATTGCGCGCCGCATCTGTTGCAGGTTCTGCAGTCGTTCGGTGAAGAGCTGCGGTTCGTGTTCATCACGTCCGCGGCGCGCGTGCATCGCGCGGACAGCAGGCCAGCGGACGCGACGCCGGCGGAGGAGGGCGACGAGGACTTCGCGTGGATCGTCGCGCGGCCGAGCGCAGCGAAGAAGTGCGTGCGCTGCTGGCACAAGCGCGAAGATGTCGGCAGCAACGCGGAGCATCCGGAGTTGTGCGGCCGCTGTGTCACGAATGTCGCCGGGTCGGGCGAGCAGCGACGCTACATCTAGAGAACCGCATGGGCACCAATCCGCTTTCGAAGGTATGGTTCACGCCGACGCACGGCGCCAGCAACTGGCTGTGGCTGTCGTTCTTCGTCGTGCTGCTCGACCAGGTGACCAAGGCGCTGGTCATCGGCACGGTGAAGATGCAGGACACGATCGCGCTGCTGCCGTTCCTCGATGTCGTCTATCTGGAAAACACCGGCGCGGCTTTCAGTATCTTCGCGCAGGCGTCCGGCTGGCAGCGCTGGTTCTTCATCGGCCTGGCGCTGGTCGTGAGTGTCGTGCTCATGCTCTGGCTGCGGCGCATTCGCGCCGAGCAGACGTTGCTCGCGATCGGGCTGTCGCTCGTGCTCGGCGGTGCGCTCGGCAACGTCATCGACCGGGTGATGCACGGCTACGTGGTCGACTTCGTCTACTTCAACTGGCGCAGTTGGGATTTCCCCGCATTCAATGTCGCGGATACGGCGATCTCGATCGGCGCGGGCTGTCTGCTGCTCGATGCGTTCCGCGAGCGCGGGCATGGCAAGGAATCCACCGGCGAGCGGCGCGCCGGCGCGGAGTAGCGCATGCAGATCCTGCTCGCCAATCCTCGCGGGTTTTGCGCAGGCGTCGACCGGGCGATCGACATCGTCGAGCGCGCGATCGATCTGTTCGGCGCGCCGATCTACGTGCGTCACGAAGTCGTGCACAACCGCTATGTCGTGGATCGCCTGCGCAGTCTCGGCGCTGTGTTCGTCGAAGAGCTCGATGAGGTTCCGGACGATGCGACGGTGATCTTCAGCGCGCACGGCGTGTCGCGCGCCGTGCAGGACGAGGCCAAGCGGCGTGCGCTCAAGGTCTTCGACGCCACCTGTCCTCTCGTGACCAAGGTGCACATGGAAGTCGCCCGCTACGCACGCGAGGGTCGCGAAGTCATCCTGATCGGCCATGCCGGGCATCCGGAAGTCGAAGGAACGATGGGTCAGTTCGATAGCGCCTTCGGCGGGCGCATCCTGCTGGTGGAGAGGCCGGAGGACGTCGCGCGCCTCGACGTCAAAGATCCGTCGCGGCTCGCGTTCGTTACGCAGACGACGCTCTCGGTCGACGATACGCAGCGCATCGTCGACACGCTGCGCGAGCGGTTCCCGACGCTGGCGAGTCCACGCAAGGAAGACATCTGCTACGCGACGCAGAACCGGCAGGATGCGGTGAAGCGCCTGGTCGAGCGCTGCGATCTCATCCTCGTCGTCGGCTCGCCAACCAGCTCGAATTCGAATCGCCTGCGCGAGATCGCAGAGAAGGCGGGAATTCCCGGTCACCTGATCGACGGTCCCGAGGATCTGCAGCGCGAATGGTTCGAAGGCAAGCAGACCGTCGGCGTGACCGCGGGTGCTTCGGCGCCCGAAGTGCTGGTGGAGCGCGTCGTCGCGCGCATCCGCGAGTGGGGCGGCACCGCGCCGGTCGACGTGATGGGGCAGCCGGAGAACGTGGTCTTCAGCCTGCCGCGCGAGCTGCGCCTGGTGCCGGGAGAAAAAATCAGGGGAAACTGAGCAGTGCACCAAGGCTTGCTGCACCGCTGAGTTTCCCCGTTTTTTCTCCGGCACCGACTAGCGGGACCGACTACGGCGCTACTCTCATCACGTACGAGGCCGTGCCGGCGTCCGGCGCCGACCAGCTCACAGCGATGACGTAGATCGGCGGGCTCGTGAGCGTGTCGCGCGAGATCGTGCCGAGGCCGCTGGGTAGCTTGCGTTCGACTTCGTCTTCCCAGCACGCCGCTTCTCGCGCGGCGATGTCGTGCGGCAGCTTCGGCGCGGATTGCTGATCGCACAGCACGCCGATCGTCGTGGCGAAGCCGGCGTGTCCTTCCTTGGTCTCGCGGATGCGCTTCGCAATCTGCTCTGCCAGCGTCGCGGCTTGGCGTTGCAGCTGAGCCTCGGGATTCGACTGCACCTGGTCCGAATACAGCGAGGCGATGCCGATGATGCCCACCGCCATGACGAGCAGGGCGGCGAATACCTCGGCGATCGAGAAACCGCGCGAGCGGCTGAGCAAAGCGGCACCTCCGCGTGAACTGCCGCGATGATCGCTATCCTGACGGGCAGCGTAAAGGCTTGCCCTCGGAATCGCGCTGTGCGACTCGTGGCCGGCCTGTGTGACTGATGATGATGGCCCGCGCGTAGGAGGAGCCGCGCGCGTCGCAAAAGACGATCGTGCCGTTGACGACCCCCTGCGTCGCGGGCCGGAACGAATACCCGCGCCGGTTCGAGGTGATCGAGCCGCCCGGCCATCCGCCGGAGCTCGTGATCAAGTCCTCGCCGCTGTCGCGCTCAGGCGGATCGTCGCGATCGCCATTCGCGAACACGATCCAGCCGCCGCGCCAGTCTCCGGCTCGAGACTCGCAATTCCTGCCGTCGCTGGAGCGGCAGACGCTCACGATCTGCCCCCGCTTGATTGCTTCGGACCGCGCCAGGAACAGCGAGTGCAGGAAGCCGTTGACCACAGTCGCGCGCTGGCTATCGAGGTGAAATGTGTGGAAGCCCGGCAAAGCCACCGTCGCGAGGACCGCGACGATGGTCAGCGTCGTGAGCAATTCCACGAGTGTGGTACCGGCCGTTCTGCACATCCGTTTGCCTGCCGCGCGGGTCGCATTCAGGCCACCTTACGTCGCGTCGGGCCGGCCGCAGTCGGGCTTTTTTACCCCTTTTGCGCGGATTCTCGCGTCCGGCCGGGGGCCGCGCTATGCTCAGGCATCGCATCGATCACGAGGCCAATCGTGAGCTCTCAGCAACCTTTCCGGGCGCTTTCCCGCGAGCACATCGTCGAGCAGCTGCAGACGCATGGCCTGAAGCCCACCGAGCAGCGCATCCGCATCGCCGAGCTGCTGATGAGCGTGCCGACGCACATGACTGCGGAGCAGATCCTCGCGGCCGTGCGCCGTGGCGGCGAGCGCGTGTCGAAAGCCACCGTGTACAACACGCTGAAGGTGCTCGCGCAGCGTGGCCTGGTGCGCCAGATCCATCTCGACCCGGAACGCTCGGTCTACGATTCCACCCGCACGCCGCATCATCATTTCCACGACGTGGAGACCGGCGAGCTGCGCGACATCGACCCGAACGACATCGCCTTCAGCCGCTTCCCGGCCTTGCCCGAGGGCATGGAAGCAGAGGTGGAAGTGGTGATCAGGCTGCGTAAAAAGAAGCGGATAGCCGATAGCGGATAGTCAGATCTGCACTATCCGCCGTCCGCTATCCGCTATCCGCCTTCTTCCCTTATACTTCCGCCCCCTCGCCGGGGTAGCTCAGCTGGTAGAGCAGCGCATTCGTAATGCGCGGGTCGGGAGTTCGAATCTCTTCTCCGGCACCACTGTCAGACGCAAACGCCGCGCTCCAACGCGGCGTTTGTTTGTGGGCTGTTCGTGACTGCCAGACCGCACCGAACCAAATCGCAGCGCCGACTGACGCCGGCCCGCATGCTCATGTACCGGGTTGCGGCGCTGCTCGCCTACGTGATCCTCGAGACCTTGTGGCGCACGTCCCGGTTGCGGATCGTCGGCCTCGAGCGCCTGCACGCGCTGGTGCGCGAGCAGGGGGCGGTGGTGCCCGTGTTCTGGCATCAGCATCTGCTGCTCTGTGGCCGCTTCGTGCTCGACCGTCGCGCCGGTCTCAAGACCGGCTTCATGATCTCGCCGTCAGTCGATGGCCAGGGACCCACGATGCTCGCGCAGATGTACGGTGCGCAAGTCGTGCGCGGCTCGGGCTCGTACACCGGTGTGCGCGCTGTGCGCGGCGTGTATCAGGCAATCGTCAAGGACGGCATTTCTCCCGGCATCACGCCGGACGGGCCGCGCGGGCCGCGCTTCAAGTTCAAGCCGGGCGCGATCTTCACCGCGCAGATCAGCCGCAAGGCCGTCGTGCCGATTGCGTTCGCGGCCAAGCCGGCGTGGGTGCTGCGGACCTGGGACAAGTTCGTCATCCCGTCGCCGTTCGCGCGGGTGAGGATCGCGATCGGCGAGCCGTATTTTCCGCCTGAGAAGCTCGACGACGAGCAGATGGCAGCGGCGCAACGCGAGCTGGAGCGGCGCATGCTCGAAACGTACGAGCAAGCCAAAGCGGCGCTCTGACTATCCGCTAGCCGCTCTTCGCGATCCGCTGCTTCTCGACGCAGTCCTCGTCCACGCACTCTTCGACTTCGATCTGAATCGTCGCGTGGGTGATGCCGAAGCGCTCGGCGAGCAACGCCTTCGCATCTTTCAATACGACTGCGTGATTCGCCGCGGCGGTCACCGACGCGTGCATCGTGAGCAACGTTTCCTGCGGACCGACCAGCCAGGCGTGCACGTGATGCACGTCGCGAATCGCCGGGATGCGTTGCTCGAGCGTGCTGCGCAACTCGCTCACGTCCAGCCAGTCAGGTGCGCCTTCCATCAGGATGTGCGCCGACCGACGCACCAGAACCCAGGCGCTTCGTACGATCAACAGGCACACGAACATCGACAACAGCGGATCGATCGGCAGCCATCCGGTGAACAGGATTACGACACCAGCGAGCACGGCCGCCGTCGAGCCGAGCAAGTCGCCGAACACATGCAACGTTGCGGCTGCGATGTTCATGTCGTGCGAGTCGCCCCGGCGCAGCATCGCAAACACGATCAGGTTCACGATCAGGCCGAGGCCGCCGACCCAGAGGATCGCCGTCGCGTTGACGGCCACCGGGTCGAGGAGGCGTTGCACGGCTTCGATCGCGATCCACGCGACGATGAACAGCAACGCGCAGCCGTTGACGAACGTCGCGAGGACTCGCAGCCGCTGGTAACCGAATGAGCGGAGCCGATCCGCAGGACGAGAGGCGATGCGCGTTGCGGCCCAGGCGAGCGCGAGCGCAGCCGTGTCTGTCAGCATGTGACCGGCATCGGCCAGCAGTGCGAGCGAGCGCGCGAGGATGCCGCCGGCAAATTCGACGAGCATGAAAGCGCCGGTCAGCGCGAGCGCTGCGCCGAGCAGCGTGCTGCTGCTCGATCCGTGCTCGTGGTGGTCGTGACCGTGATGATCGTGACCGTGGTGGTCGCTCATGGCGGCAGTATACTGCGCACGCGCCATGAAGCTCTCTGTGGTCATCCCCGTCTGCAACGAAGTCGACAACGTCCAGCCGCTCGCCCGGGAAATCCAAGTCGCGCTCGCCGCGCACCAGCCATTCGAGATCATCTTCGTCGACGACGGCAGCACTGACGGCACAGGGGCTGCGGCGTGTGCTGCGCGCGACGCTGGAGTTACGGAGATTCGTCTGCTGCAGCATTCGCGGCGCAGTGGTCAGAGCGCTGCAGTCTGGACCGGCGTGCGAGCGGCCCGCGCCGACTGGGTCGCGACGCTCGACGGCGATGGCCAGAACGATCCCGCAGATATTCCTGTGCTCCTGGAGGCGCTGCGGACGGGCGACGAAGCACTGCGCCTCGTGATGGGCAATCGCATCGTGCGCAAGGACAGCTGGCTGCGCAAAGTGTCCTCACGTGTCGCCAATTCCGTACGCGGACGGCTGCTGCGCGATGGCACGCCGGACACCGGTTGCGGCATAAAGCTGCTGCACCGGGCGACATTTCTCGAGCTACCGCGCTTCGATCACATGCATCGCTTCCTGCCGGCGTTGTTCCAAAGAGCAGGCGCGAAGGTTATCTCGGTGCCGGTGCGGCATCGGCCGCGCGCGCACGGCGTATCGAAATACGGGCTGCACAATCGTCTGTGGGTCGGCATCGTCGACCTGTTCGGCGTGCGCTGGCTGATCGTTCGCGCTCCGCCGGCTGTGAGGGTGAGCGAGCGTTGAGGGAAAACCCTTTATTTGCCAGCGCTCTGCGCTTTCTTCTGCATTTTCGCTGTGACACAATCGGCCCGGCTGTCATCCTGACAACGACGAAGCGGATGCGGATGGCAGACGGGAGGATGGGGTGAAGAAGAACAGCCACGATACGTCGGGTCCGAAGACCTGGCGCAGCTGACGACGCGCTAGCGGAGCACAGGCGCGTGTCGAGCCAGCCGAGCCCACCGAGCAGGCCGGGAGGAGTTCCTTCCGTGCGCAGCGCCGATGCGCTGTTTCCGCCGCACGCAGGTCACCGCCGGTCGAAGGCGGGCCTGGACGTCCTGCTCACCAAAGCCGCTATCGATTTCCAGAATCTTGCCAACGAGCACGCCGACGCGCTGGTGCGTCTGAACCTCGAGGCGCTGCGCGACGCGGCCGGCCTCGATGCACTGGTGATCGCCACCTTCGATTCCGAGCACACGGTGGTCGAGCATGTCGTCGGTGTAACCGGCCTGTTCGCGACGTTCAATCCGGAGACGCTGCGCGGCGAGTCGCTGGAGCGGTACCCGTATCTGCGCAATCGGCTCGAGCACCTGCGCGTGATCGAGATCCGCGATACCTCGCAGCCGCGACCCGACCTCGCGCCGGAATCGGCGCAGCTCGCGGCACTGCGCATCGGCGCAGCGCTCATCATCGGGTTCGCGACGCAGAGCCGGACGACCGGCTTCATCGCACTGTGCTCGACGTTGCCGCGCGACAGCTGGGACGCGAACCTGCACCTGATGCTGAAGCTGCTCGGCTCCAGCTATGCCACCGGTATCGAGCGCGTCCGCTATCAGCGGCACCTGAAGCAGCTCGAAGAGCGCGACTCGCTCGCGCTGTACGGCTCGAACGATGGGCTGTGGGATTTCGACCTCGACCGCAAGACCACGTACTTCTCGCCGCGCTGGAAGTCGATGCTCGGTTACGAGGACGACGAGGTCGAGCCGCTGACCGATTGGCAGCAACTGGTCCACCCGGAAGATCTGGAGCGCGTCCGCGCGGCGTTGCGCGATCATCTCGCGGGTGTCGAGCCGTTGTTCGAAAGTGTGCATCGGCTGCGCCACCGCGATGGCGTGTGGCTGTGGGTCGTCAGCCGCGCGAAAGCGCGCGTCGACGACCAGGGGCGTGCGCATCGCATCGTCGGCGTCGACCTCGACGTGACCGAGCGCAAGCTGTTCGAGGACGCGCTGTTCAAGGAAAAGGAGAGCGCGCAGATCACGCTGCAGTCGATCGGCGACGGCGTCATCACCACCGACTCGAAATGCCGCATCGAATATCTCAATCCGGTCGCCGAGCTGCTGACGGGCTGGCGCCTGGAGCACGCGCAGGGCCGCATCGTCGACGAGATCTTCCGCAGCTTCCACGAGGAGACCTGCGAGCCCCTGGAGAATCCGCTTGCCGTTTCCATCCGGCGTACGCGCGCGATCAAGAGCGTGCGGCCGACGCTGCTGATCCGTCGCGACGGCAACGAGCTGTACATCGAGAGCTGCGCCTCGCCGATTCGCGACCATGCCGGCAACGTGCTCGGCGGCGTACTCGTATTCCACGACGTCAGCGAGAGCCGCGAGCTGAATCGCAAGCTGTCCTATCACGCCAGCCACGACATCCTGACGGGGCTGGTGAACCGCCGCGAGTTCGAGTCGCGGCTGGAGCGCGCAATCAAGAGCGCGCGGGCGCGCGAGGCGTCCTTCGCGCTGTGCCACATCGATCTCGATCAGTTCAAGATCATCAACGACAACTGCGGCCACAGCGCCGGCGACGCGTTGCTCGGCCAGGTGGGCGCGCTGCTCAAGTCGAAGATCCGCTGGCGCGACACGGTTTCGCGACTGGGCGGCGACGAGTTCGGCGTCCTGCTGGAGAGCTGTTCGCTCGAAGAGGCCGTGCGCAACGCCGAATCGCTGCGCGAGGCGATCCGCAACTACAAGTTCGTGTGGGAAGAGCGCACGTTCCGGCTCGGCGCGAGTATCGGCGTCGTGCCGATCTCGCCGGAGAACGAGGACGTCGCGGCGCTGCTGTCCGCAGCGGACAGCGCTTGCGCGGCCGCCAAGGAGAACGGGCGCAACCGCATCTACAGCTTCCAGGAAAACGACATCGACCTGATGCGGCGCCGGCGCGAGATGCAATGGGCGGCGCGCATCAACAACGCGCTCGAAGACGGCCGCTTCGAAATCTTCCGCCAGTTCATCCTGCCGCTGCAGAATCCGGAGAAGCACGGCTTGCACTATGAGCTGTTGCTACGCATGCGCGACGAGGCCGGCAAGATCGTCACGCCCGACCAGTTCATCGCGGCGGCGGAGCGCTACGGGCTGACCCCGAACATCGATCGCTGGATGATCGAGCACGCGCTGCGCTGGCTGGTTTCGGAGGCGGACGAGCGCGAGAAGCTGGAGATGTGCTCGATCAATCTCTCCGGGCAGAGCCTCGGCGACGACAAGTTCCTGCCGTTCGTCATCGACCACTTCCACCGCAGCGGCATCGACGCCTCGAAGATCTGCTTCGAGATCACCGAGACCGCGGCGATCGCCAGCTTCTCGCAGGCGAACCGCTTCATCCATGCGCTCAAGGAGCTCGGCTGCCGCTTCGCGCTCGACGACTTCGGCACCGGCCTGTCGTCGTTCGGCTATCTCAAGCACTTCCCGGTCGATTTCCTGAAGATCGACGGCAGCTTCGTCAAGGAGATCCTGCACGACCCGATCGACCGCGAGATGGTGCGCTCGATCAACGAGATCGGTCATCTCACCGGCAAGCAGACGATTGCGGAGTTCGCCGAGAACATGGAGATCGTCGAGATGCTGCGCAGCCTCGGCGTCGACTATGCGCAGGGCTACGCGATCGCGACTCCGCAGCGGGTGATGAAGCTCGCGGCCGGCTGATCGTTACGCAAAGCGCATCGACAGGTCGATAGCTTTCACGTGCTTGGTGAGGCCGCCGACCGAGATGAAATCGACGCCGGTGTCGGCGACCGCACGCAGGTTTTCCAGTGACATGTTGCCCGATGCTTCCAGCTCGGTCCGGGCGTTCGCGTGCTGGCGTGTGATCTTCACGGCGTCGCGCATCTGCTCGAGCGAGAAGTTGTCGAGCAGGATCCGGTCGACTCGCGCATCGAGCGCCTCGCGCAGCTGCGTGAGATTCTCGACCTCGACTTCCAGCAGCACCTGCGGTGCGACGCGCCTTGCCTCACTCACCGCGCCTGCGATCGAGCCGGCCGCGGCGATGTGATTTTCCTTGACCAGGATGGCGTCGAACAGACCGATGCGGTGATTCGTGCCCCCGCCACACCGCACCGCGTATTTCTGCGCGACACGCAAACCCGGGATCGTCTTGCGCGTGTCGAGAATGCGGCACTTCGTCCCGGCGACCGCCTCGACGTACTTGCTCGTCACGGTCGCGGTCGCCGAGAGCATCTGCAGGAAGTTCAGCGCGGTTCTCTCGCCCGTGAGCAACGACCGCGCAGGACCTTCGAGCGTGCAGAGCTTCTGATCGGCTCGAACGCGCTCGCCGTCACGCGCTGACCACGTCACGCGAACGCGTGGGTCGACTTGCCGGAACACTTCGTCGAACCAAGCGGTACCGCACAGGACTGCGTTTTCGCGCGTGATGACGGCGGCGCGGCCAGCTCGATCCGCAGGGATGAGCTGCGCCGTCAGATCGCCCGAGCCCACGTCCTCCCGCAGCGCCGTCGTGACGGTCTGCCCGAGACGATACGTGGGATCGGGTCCGTTCATGGCCTCGTCAGAAGGGCAGGCCGTGGCTCTGGCCGCCCATGCACATCAGCATCGGCACGGACAGGATGAAGTTGATCCGCGAGGCGTACAGCGCCACTTTGCGCGCCTTTGCCTTCTCTTCGTCCGTCGCAGCGACGATGCCGAGGATCTTCTTCTGGTTCGGCCAGATCAAAACCCACACGTTGAACAGCATGATCGTGCCGAGCCAGGCGCCGACGCCGATCGTCACGAAGCCGGGCTGGAAGGTGAAGGCCTTGTGAAACGCCGGCGAGCCGCCATAACCGAACAGCAGGTAGTACGCACCGGTGGCCCAGGTAATGACCGCAGCCCAGCGGAACCACCACAAGGCGCGCGGGGCGATGTATTTGGTGACGCCCGCGCCGCCCGGACCGCCTTTGTCGGCAGTGGCGTCCGCGAGGCCTGGCACCTGTACTACGTTGAAGTAGTACAGCAGGCCGATCCACATGACGCCTGCGACGATATGCAGCCAGCGGCCGACCTGCGGATGGTTGAAGCCGATCGCATCGCCGCCGGCGACGACGCTGGTGATGAGCAACGAGACCACGATCGCAAGCACGAATGCGGCCGTGATTGCGCCCCGGACGGTGGTGAATGGATGCATAGTGAAACCTCCTTCTACGGCGTTTCTTGGTGTTCTACTTAGTGTTTTTGGGGGTGCGGGTCGGAAGAGCGGACCCAAAAAGCGTTTGAAGAATAGGCGAGCGATCCCCATAATTCAACGCTGGTTCCATGCCATGACGCCCCCTGCCGTCCCGCCGCCGCGCGTCGAATCTCCCTGCATCAACGTTTGCACGCTCGATGCGCAGAAGGTCTGCATAGGCTGCGGACGCACCATCGAGGAGATTGCGGTCTGGTCGCGTCTTGGCGATGAGGAGCGGCGCGCCGTCTGCGAGCAGGCGCGCAGCCGCAATCACAGTCGCAAACAGTCGATTTCTTCTTCCGAGGTCTGAGCCGTGGACGCCATCGAACGCATCAAGTCACAACTCTCCGCCAGCCCGGTCGTGCTGTACATGAAGGGCACGCCGGACTTTCCTCAGTGCGGTTTCTCCGCCGCAGCCGTACGCGCGCTGAGCGCGGCGGGTGCGCAGTTCGCGCACGTCAACATCTTCGAGGACCCGGAGGTGCGCGAGGCGCTGAAGCAGTACTCGAACTGGCCGACTTATCCGCAGCTGTACGTTAACGGCGAGCTGATCGGCGGTTCCGACATCATCCTGGAGATGTACAAGAGCGGCGAGCTGCAGAAGCTGGTCAGCCCTTCGTAGTTGTTCGGGCTGGCCGCTCCAGCGCATCCTGCGCCCGCGGCATTCGCGCATCCCTGCGCAGCAGGCTTCAGCCCGACATTCTCGCCCCAAATCGATTACACACCTCGCAGAACAGCTCTGCCGTGCGCTGCGCGTCGTACGCAGCCGAGTGCGCTTCGCTGGAATCCCAGCCGATGCCTGCCGCCTGTAACGCTTTGCCCAGCACGGTCTGGCCGTAGACCACGCCGCCCAGCGTCGCCGTATCGAAGCTCGAAAACGGGTGAAACGGATTGCGCTTGATCTGGGTGCGCGCAATCGCCGCGTTGATGAAGTTCAGGTCGAAGTAGGCGTTGTGACCGACGAGAATGGCGCGCGTGCACTCGTTCTCTTTCATCGCGCGGCGCACTTCCTGGAACAACCGCGTCAGCGCTTCCTTTTCCGAAATCGCCGGCCGCAGCGGATGGAACGGATCGATGCCGGTGACCGCCAGCGACGCGGGTTCAAGCTTCGCGCCCGGGAAGGGCTGAACGTGAAAGCGCCAGTTGTCGCCGGGCGCAAGCCGGCCGTCCGGCTGCAGGTCGATCAGCACCGCGGCGATTTCCAGCAACGCATCGGTGTTCGGGTTGAAGCCGCCGCACTCGACGTCGATCACGACAGGCATGAAACCGCGGAAGCGGTTCGCAAGGGGCAACCGATCGCTCACGCACGCCGCTCCTCGATCATGCGCCAGGCCAGCTGCTCGCCGGCGCGAAATGGCACCAACTCGTCCTTGTCGAAAGGATAGGCGGCGGGCGGCGACCACGCGGCGCGTTCCAGCGTGATGTGGTCGCGATTGCGCGGCAGGCCGTAGAAGTCCGCACCGTGCTCGCAGGCGAAGGCTTGCAAACGGTCGAGCCGGCCGGCCTGCTCGAATGCTTCGGCGTACAGCTCGATGGCGGCGTGCGCGGAGAAGATTCCGGCGCAACCGCAGGATGTTTCCTTGGTGTGCCTCGCGTGTGGCGCGCTGTCGGTGCCGAGGAAGAAACGCGTGTCGTCGCCGGTCGCGGCTTCGATCAGCGCAGTTCGATCGTGTTCACGCTTCAGCACCGGCAGGCAGTAGTTGTGCGGGCGAATGCCGCCCTGGAAGATCGCGTTTCGATTCAGCAACAAATGCTGAGGCGTGATCGTCGCGCCGACGCCGCGGCGCGCGCTCTTGACGAACTGCACTGCTTCTCGCGTCGTCACGTGCTCGAACACGATGCGTAGACCCTGGAAGCGCTCGACCACCTTCGTGAGAATGCGATCGATGAAGACGCGCTCGCGATCGAAGACGTCGACCTCGCTGTCGGTCACTTCGCCGTGGACCTGGAATACGAGCCCGCTGTCCTGCATCGCTTCCAGCGCGGGGTAGATCTTTTCGATGGCAGTCACGCCGGCGTCCGAATGCGTAGTGGCGCCCGCGGGATAGAGTTTCGCGCCGAAGATGAACCCGCTGTCCTTCGCTGCCCGGATCTCCTGCGGCGACGTGGAATCGGTGAGGTACAGCGTCATCAGCGGCTCAAAGCGCGAGCCGGGCGGCAGCGCTGCGACGATGCGGTCGCGATACGCGGCAGCCATGGCGACCGTCGTCACCGGCGGCTTCAGATTCGGCATGATGATCGCGCGCGCGAACTGTCGTGCGGTGAACGGCAGGACGCTGGCGAGCTGGGCGCCGTCGCGCACGTGCAGGTGCCAGTCGTCCGGTCGAAGTATCCGCAAGCCCTTTTCCGAACTATCCGCCATCCGCTATCCGCTATCCGCTTCTAGTAATCCGCCGCTGCTCAGCAACTCTACCGTGTATCGCACGCCAAAACCGGTGATATCGGTCGGAACGTGGCCGAGGCCGCCGTGGCGGTTGCTGGCCGCCAGGTCGATGTGGATCCAGGGCACCTGCGCGGGGACGAAGCGGTTCAGGAAGCGCGCGGCGAGAATGTGATCGCCCTTGCTGTCCGGCGTGCATTGCAGGACATCGGCGATTGAAGATTCCAGGTCGCTGTCGTAGTCCTCGTCCATCGGAAACGGCCACACGCGCTCGCCGCTGCGACGACCTGCCGCGCGGATGGCTTCGTGCCATTGCGGCCGGTTGGTGAACGCGCCGCTGTACCGTTCGGTCAGCGCGTTGACGCACGCGCCCGTGAGCGTCGCGAAGTCGACGATCAGCTCGGGGCGCTCGCGTGCGGCGATTGCGAGCGTGTCAGCCAGCACCATGCGGCCCTCGGCATCGCTGTGCGCGATCTGGATGGTCACGCCGTTCGCGGCGCGCACCACTTCCTGCGGACGAAATGCGCGCGCACCGATTTCGTTCTCGGTGATCGCGAGCCAGCAATCGATGTCGTACGGTGCTTTCAGCGCACTGAGCGCGAGCATCGTGCCGACTGCCACGGCGCTGCCCTGCATGTCCGTGTGCATGTCGTACATGCCCTTGTGAGTTTTGAGGTTGATGCCACCGGTGTCGAAACAAATACCTTTGCCCACCAGCGCGAGGCGTCGCACGTCACGTCGCAGCGGAGCCCGATAACGAAGCCGGACGATGCCGGCATCGCGCTGCTGATTGGCGCGCGACACGGCGAGGAACGCACCGGCGCTCCGCCGCTGCAATGCTGTCTCGTCCAGGAAGTCGAACTTCCAGCCTTCACTACGCGCGAGATCGCGCAGCGCTTTCCGGTAGCCGCTCGTGTTCAACACATTCGGCGGCAGTGCTGTGAGCCAGCGGGCGACGTGATTTCCGCGATCTATAGCGACGGTTTGCGCGGTGTCGACGCGGCGAGCCGCCGTTGAGCAACGTGAAAGCAGACGGTTCGGAGCGCTTCGCGCCCTTCGATTTCATTACGGGCATCGGCGCTGTCGCGGCGAGCGATGCGGCCAATACCGCTTCAAGTGCCGCGGTGCTCTGGTCCTCCGCGAGACCCTGCGTTGCGAGCAGCACGCGCGCGCGAGGGGGCGGCGCCAGCTCCTTCCAGGCCTGCGCTCCCAGCATCAGTCGTTCGAATGCCGACGCTGTATTTTTTGCGAAGGCGATGACGACTGGGATGGCGGCCGGCGTGATGCGTGCGCTGAGCAATGTAACGGGGCCGCGGCTGCGCGCATCGCGATAGAGCCGCTGCCAGAGTGCTGCCGACGGCAGCTTTTCGAGCACTGCCTCGGTGCGTTCCCCCGGAGCTACGAAAATGGCTGCATCGTGCTTTTGCAGCGTGCGTGCGTCGAACTGCGCTTTGGGCTGGACGACGCGAATGTCGCGCTCTGCGGGAAGCAATTCCACCACACGACGTTCCTTGACCTGAAAAATTCAAACTCCGATCATACGCGGCCTCACAGCGCAGCACACCCGACATGTCCGAAGCCTCACCGTTTGACGATCTCGACCCGGAAGAAACCAAGGAGTGGCTCGAGTCGATGGACTCGGTGCTGAAAGCGCATGGAGCGCAACGGGCGCATTTTCTGCTGGAACGGCTGATCGACTTCACGCGTCGCTCCGGCACGTACCTGCCGTTCAAGCCGAACACCGCCTACCTCAACACGATCTCTCCCGGGCAGGAGAAGGAGTATCCGGGCGACCGCACGATCGAGCGGCGCATCGAGTCGTACATCCGCTGGAACGCGGCGGCGATGGTGGTGCAGGCGAACCGCCAGAGCTCCGAGTACGGCGGCCACATCGCGAGCTACGCATCGGCGGCGACGCTCTACGAGGTGGGCTTCAATCATTTCTGGCGTGCGCCGTCGGACAAGCATCCCGGCGACATGATCTACATCCAGGGTCACGCGTCGCCGGGCATCTACGCGCGCGCCTATCTCGAGGGCCGTCTCACCGAGAACAACCTGCGTCACTTCCGCAAGGAAGTCGCGAGCCCCGACGGCTTGAGCTCGTATCCGCATCCGTGGCTGATGCCGGAGTTCTGGCAGTTCCCGACCGTCTCCATGGGTCTCGGCCCGATGATGGCGATCTACCAGGCGCGCTTTCAGCGTTATCTCGAGCATCGCGGCATCGTGCCGCCTTCGGATCGCAGGGTCTGGGCGTTCCTCGGCGACGGCGAAATGGACGAGCCGGAGTCGCTGGGCGCGATCACCATGCCCGTGCGCGAGCACCTCGACAACCTGGTGTTCGTGATCAATTGCAACCTGCAGCGCCTCGACGGTCCGGTGCGCGGCAACGGCAAGATCATCCAGGAGCTGGAAGCCGCGTTCCTCGGCGCCGGCTGGAACGTCGTCAAGGTGATCTGGGGCTCGCGCTGGGATCCGCTGCTGGGGCGCGATACCAAAGGGCTGCTGCGCCGGGTGATGGAAGAATGCGTCGACGGCGAGTACCAGAACTTCAAAGCCAAGGGCGGCGCGTACACGCGCGAGAACTTCTTCGGCAAGTATCCCGAGCTGAAGGAGATGGTCGCGACCATGTCGGACGACGACATCTGGCGGCTCAATCGCGGCGGTCACGACTACAAGAAGGTGTGGAACGCCTATAACGCCGCAGTGAATCACCAGGGCCAGCCCACAGTGATCCTCGCGAAGACGGTCAAAGGCTTCATGATGGGCCGCTGGGGCGAGAGCCAGAACATCACGCACCAGCAGAAGAAGCTCGACGACGAGGCGCTCAAGGAATTCCGCAATCGCATCTTCATGCAGATCTCCGACGAGGAGATCGCCAACGCGCCGTTCAAGAAGCCGGCCGAAGACAGCGAGGAGATGAAATACCTGCGCGACCGGCGCAAGGTGCTCGGCGGCTATTTGCCGCAGCGGACCGCCAAAGCGCCGCCGCTCGAAGTGCCGACGCTGGAGGCCTTCGACTCGCTGCTGCAGTCATCGGGCGACCGCGAGTTCTCGACCACCATGGCGCTGGTGCGCATCCTGCAGATGCTGGTGAAGGACAAGAACATCGGCAAGCACGTCGTGCCGATCGTGCCGGACGAGGCGCGCACCTTCGGCATGGAAGGCATGTTCCGCCAGGTCGGCATCTATTCCTCGATGGGCCAGCTGTACACGCCGCAGGATGCGGATCAGCTGATGTTCTACAAGGAAGACAAGAAGGGACAGATCCTCGAAGAAGGTATCAACGAGGGCGGCGCGCTGTGCTCGTTCATCGCTGCAGGAACGGCGTATGCGAATCACAACGTCAACATGGTGCCGTTCTACATTTACTACTCGATGTTCGGTTTCCAGCGCGTCGGCGACTTCATCTGGGCGGGCGGCGACAGCCAGGCACGCGGCTTCCTCGTGGGCGGCACGGCGGGGCGCACGACGCTCGCCGGCGAAGGCCTGCAGCACCAGGACGGCCACAGTCAGCTGCTCTCGTCCACCGTGCCGAACTGCGTGTCCTACGATCCCGCATTCGCGTTCGAACTGGCCGTCGTCATCCAGGATGGCCTGCGTCGCATGTTCGCGGTCCAGGAAGACATCTTCTATTACATCACCTGCATGAACGAGAACTACGCGCACCCGGCGATGCCGAAGGGCGCGGAGCAGGGCATTCTCAAGGGAATGTACCTGCTGAGCGCCGGCGGCCGCGGCAAGGTGCGGGTGAACCTGTTCGGTTCCGGCACGATTCTGCGCGAGGTGATGACTGCGGCCGAGATTCTGGAGCGCGACTACGGTGTGCCTGCGGACATTTTCAGCGTGACGAGCTACTCGGAGTTGCGCCGCGAAGCGCTCGACGTCGAGCGACGCAACCTGCTGCATCCGGATCAGCCCGCGCAGCAACCTTACGTGCGCCAGCTCCTCGGCGAGCGCACCGGGCCGTTCATTGCCGCGAGCGATTACATGAAGATCGTGCCGGACCAGGTCCGCCAATGGGTGCCCGGCCGTTTCATCGTGCTCGGCACCGACGGCTACGGCCGCAGCGACTCACGCGCACAGCTGCGACGTCATTTCGAAGTCGATGCGCACCACATCGTGCTGGCTTCGCTGCGCGCGCTCGCCGATGAGGGCAAGCTCGACATCGCGACCGTGAAGTCGGCGATGAAGAAGTTCGACATCGATCCGCAGCGGCCGAATCCGGTCACGCAATAGGCTGCCATGGCGCAAGACATCACCGTTCCCGATCTCGGGGATTTCAAAGACGTCGAAGTCATCGACGTGTTGGTGAAAGCGGGCGACAAGATCGAAGTCGACACGCCGCTCATCACGTTGGAAACCGAGAAGGCCACCATGGACGTGCCGTCGACCGCGGCCGGCGTGGTGAAGTCGGTCGCAATGAAGAAGGGCGATCGCGTTTCGAAAGGCAGCGTGATCGTGCAGGTGGAGGGCGGCGAAGCGAAGCAAGCGCCCGCTGCCAGCGCGCCGTCGCCAACGCCCGCACCCGCCGAAGCACCGAAGTCGAAGCCGGCCGAACCGCAGGCACCTGCGGCCACGCCTGCAGCGTCGGCCGCGCCGCCGGCGCAACCTGCGCAGACGGCTAACCGCGAACGTCAGCCTGCGCCGATCGCTATCAATGAAGCTGGCTTTGCGAGCGCGCACGCCAGTCCATCCGTTCGCAAGTTCGCTCGCGAGCTCGGCGTGGATCTCGGCGCCGTCAAAGGCACTGGCCTCAAAGAACGCATCACACCCGACGACGTCAAGGCCTGGGTCAAGCAAGCGTTGAAGGCCGGGCCGGCAGCGACCGGCGGCAGCGCGCTGCCGAAAGTCCCGGAAGTCGACTTCGCGAAGTTCGGACCCGTGGAGGTCAAGCCGCTCGGCCGCATCCAGAAGATCTCCGGTCCGCGACTGCAGGCGAGCTGGGTCAATGTTCCGCATGTCTGGCAGATGGACGAGGCGGACATCACCGAGCTCGAGGAAACGCGCAACAAGCTCAAGGGCGATGCGAGCAAGGCGGGTGTCAAGCTCACGCCGCTGGCGTTCATTCTGCGTGCGTGCGTCAAGGCGCTGCGCGAATTCCCGCTGGCGAACAGCTCGCTGGACTCCTCGGGCCAGAACCTGGTCGTGAAGAAGTACATTCATCTGGGATTCGCGGCGGACACGCCGAACGGCCTCGTGGTGCCTGTGATTCGCGATGCCGATAAGAAGGACGTCTACGAGCTGGCGCGCGATCTGGCTGCGCTGTCCGAGAAGGCGCGAGCTGGCAAGCTGACGGCGCTGGAGATGCAGGGCGCGAGCTTCACCGTGTCGAGTCTCGGCGGTATCGGCGGCACGTCGTTCACGCCGATCATCAACGCTCCCGAAGTGGCGATCCTCGGCGTGGCGCGATCCAGCATGCGGCCGGTCTACAAGGACGGGCAGTTCGTGCCGCGCCTGATCCTGCCGTTCACGCTCGCGTACGACCATCGCGTGATCGACGGCGCGGCCGGCGTGCGCTTCACGACATTCCTCGCCGAGCGGCTCGCTGACGTCAAGAGTCTGCTGGAAGCCGTGCCGTGACGAGCGTAGTCGTTCCCGATCTCGGCGATTTCAAGGACGTCGAAGTCATCGACGTGCTCGTGAAGCCCGGCGATAAGGTCGAGCTTGAAACACCGCTGATCACGCTGGAGACCGAGAAGGCGACGATGGACGTGCCGTCGTCTGCTGCGGGCGTCGTGAAATCGGTCGAGGTGAAGAAGGGCGATCGTGTTTCCAAGGGCAGCGCGATCATCGAGGTCGAAGGACAGCAACAGGCGGCGGAACCACCGAAGCAGCAGGCGTCGGCTGAAACGCCGAAGCCCGCCGAAAGCTGCCGAAGCCCGACCGAAACGCTGAAGCCCACCGAAACTCCGAAGCCCAAGGCGTCCGAACCGAAGCCCTCGGCTGCGTCAGCATCCTACGACTTCGAAGTCGTCGTGCTCGGCGCCGGCCCCGGCGGTTACACAGCTGCATTTCGCGCTGCCGACCTCGGCATGAAGGTCGCGTTGATCGAGCGCTGGCCGCAGCTCGGTGGTGTCTGTCTCAACGTCGGTTGCATTCCGTCCAAGGCGCTGCTGCACGCTGCGAAGGTCATCGAGGAAGCGGAAGCGATGAGCAGCGCGGGCGTGCACTTCGGCAAGCCGCAGATCGACGCCGCGAAGCTGCGCGAGTGGAAGAACAAGGTCATCGGCAAGCTCACCGGCGGACTCGCGACGCTGGCGAAGCAACGCAAGGTCGAAGTCATTCGCGGCACCGGCAAGTTCGTCTCGCCGCACGAGATCGAAATCTCGGGCAGCGGCGCCGCGCGGCGCGTCTCCTTCGCACACTGCATCATCGCTGCGGGCTCGGAAGCGGTCCGCTTGCCGAGCCTGCCGGACGATCCGCGCATCATCGATTCGGCCGGCGCGCTCGAATTGGACCTGCCGCAGCGCATGCTGGTGGTCGGCGGTGGAATCATCGGCCTGGAAATGGCCACGGTGTACGACGCTCTCGGCGTGAAGGTCAGCGTCGTCGAGCTCACCGATGGCTTGATGCCGGGCTGCGACCGCGACCTCGTGCGCCCGCTGGAGCGCCGGATCGCGAAGCGTTACGAACGCATCATGGTCAAGACCAAGGTCAGCAAGGTCGAAGCCGCGAAGGATGGCCTGCGCGTGACCTTCGAAGCCGAGCCGAAGGTCGAGCCGCAGGTGTACGACCGGGTGCTGATCGCCGTCGGGCGCAGCCCGAACGGCCGGAACATCGGTGCGGATGCCGCCGGCGTGCTCGTCAACGAGCGCGGGTTCGTGCCGGTCGACAGGCAGATGCGCACCAACGTGCCGCACATCTTCGCTATCGGCGACATTGCCGGCGCGCCGATGCTCGCTCACAAGGCGTCGCACGAGGGCAAGCTCGCGGCGGAAGTCGCGCACGGCGAGAAGCGCGCGTTCGATGCTCGCGTCATTCCCTCCGTGGCCTACACCGATCCGGAAGTCGCATGGGTCGGGCTCACCGAAACCGATGCCAAAGTGAAGGGCACGGCCTACGAAAAGGCGACGTTCCCGTGGTCTGCGAGCGGGCGCTCGCTGTCGCTCGGCCGTGACGATGGCATGACCAAGCTGCTGTTCGACCCCGCCACGCGCCGAGTCATCGGCGGCGGCATCGTCGGGCCGAACGCCGGCGATCTCATCTCCGAAGTGGCCCTGGCCATCGAAATGGGCAGCGACGCTGCCGACCTGGGCCTGACCATCCATCCTCATCCGACGTTATCCGAAACCGTCATGTTCGCCGCCGAGGCGTTCGACGGCACCCTGACCGATCTGTACGTGCCGAAAAAGAAGTGACGTAGAATCCGCGGCGTCCCGAACAACGATAAACGGGGAGACCTGCCGTGGACCTCAACAAGCTGATCGCACGCGTCAAGGGCATTCTGCTGAGCGCCCAAGACCGAGTGGCCGTTGATCGCCGCCGAGCCGACCACGGTCGCGGATCTCTACAAGGGCTACATCGTCTGGCTCGCGGCGATTGCGCCGTTGGCCGCGTTTCTCGTCACCGTGCGCTTCTCGGCGAGTCTCGCGCTGACGCAGCTCATCGTGACATACGCGCTGTCGCTGGCGATGGTGTTCGTCGTAGCGCTGATCGTGGAAGCGCTGGCGCCAAGTTTCGGCGGCACCAAGGACCGGGTGCAGGCACTGAAGACGGTTGCCTACTGTTACACGGCATCCTGGATCGCGGGCATCGCGGTGCTGGTGCCCTTCATCAGTCTGCTCATCATGCTGGTGGCCGGCATCTACGGCATCTATCTGCTGTACCTCGGGCTGCCGCACACCATGAAGTGTCCGCAGGACAAGGCAGCTGGTTACACGGCCGTCATCATCATCGTGGTGATCCTGCTGAGCCTCCTGATCGGCGCGGTCGTCGCGTCGGTCACGGGCGTCGGCGGTTACATGCGCGGCGGATCGCTGTTCGGTGGCTCGCAAGACTCACGCGACTCGACGTTCGACCAGGACAGCACGGTCGGCAAGCTCGAGCAGTACGCCAAGCAGGTCGAAGACGCGAGCAAGAAAATGGAAGCCGCGCAGAAGTCCGGCGATCAGCAGGCGCAGGCCGACGCAATGAAGTCGATGATGGGCGCGGCGCTCGGTGGCGGCGACATCGAGGCGCTCGCGCCGGATCGGCTCAAGCCGTTCCTGCCGGAGTCGCTCGGCGGAATGAGCCGCGCGACGTTCTCCACCCAGCGCAACAGCGCGATGGGAATGCAGATGACCGAAGCGAAGGCCACTTACACGAGCGATGACGGTCGGTCGTGGGATCTGCAGATCACGGACACCGGCACCGCGAAGGGCCTGCTGGCGCTCGCCGGCTGGGCCGGTGTCGAGGGCGAGAACGAAACGTCGACCGGCTACGACAAGACGTATCACGAAGACGGACGGCTGATTCACGAGCAATGGGATCGCAGCAGCTCGCGCGGCGAGTACGGGGTCGTGCTCGGCGAACGCTTCACCGTGAAGATCGAAGGTCAGGCCGACAGCATCGACGATCTGAAGGCGGCGCTGTCCGACCTGGATCTCGACGCGCTCGAATCGATGAAGGGCGAAGGCGTGAAGCAGAACCGATGACTGAGACTGCAGCGAAGCGGATGAAGGTCGTCGACGTACCGCAGCCCGGCGGGCCGGAGGCACTCGTGCTGGCGGAGCGCCCCGTGCCGGAGCCCGGCCGCGGCGAGGTTCTGATCAAAGTCGCGGCCGCCGGTTTGAATCGAGCCGACACCCTGCAGCGACGCGGTTTTTACCCTTCGCCGGCCGGCGCGCCGTCGTACCCGGGGCTCGAGGTTTCGGGCACGATCGACGCGCTCGGCGACGGCGTCAGCGAGTTCAAAGTGGGCGATGCGGTCTGCGCATTGCTTGCCGGCGGCGGTTATGCCGAGTACTGCCGTGTCGACGCGGGTCAGGTGCTGCCGATTCCGGGATCGCTCGACATGATTGAAGCCGCTTCCCTGCCGGAGGCGATGTTCACTGTGTGGAGCAACGTCTTTGTATTTGGTCGTCTTCAGCCAGGCGAGACTCTGCTCGTGCACGGCGGTTCGAGTGGCATCGGCGTCGCTGCAATTCAGCTCGCCGCGGTGTTTGGACATACCGTGTTCGCAACAGCGGGCTCGGACGACAAATGTCGTTTCTGCGAGAGCCTCGGCGCGCAGCGAGCGATCGATTACAAGACCGAAGACTTCGTGGCCGAGATCGCCAAGGAAACCGGCGGTCGTGGCGTGAACGTCGTGCTCGACATGGTCGGAGGCAGCTACGTCGCGCGCAATCTGCAGGTGCTGGCGCCGGAAGGCAGGCTCGTGATGATCGCCACTCAGGGCGGCGCGAAGGGCGAGATCGACGTGCTGCGGATCATGCAGCAGCGGCTGGTGATCACAGGCTCGACGCTGCGGCCGCGATCGGCGGAGTTCAAACGGTCGATCCGCGATCAGCTCTTGCAGCGAGTCTGGCCGCTGCTGACGCAGGGCCGGATCCGGCCGGTAGTGGATTCAGTGTTCGCCTTGGCGGAGGCCGGCAAGGCGCACGCGCGTATGGAAGGCGGCGAGCACAAGGGCAAGATCATCCTCACAGTTATTTGACAGATTGCACCGACAGGCTGCCGGTGCTCGCCTTCTGTCACCGACACTTGCGGCGGGGATAATGCCGGGTGTAATGACCGATCCGTATTTATCCTCTTGCGGGACGTTTTTGCCGAAACGTCTCAGCGAGCATCGTCAGCGGTCTGGTAGAAAACTTTGGCGGCAACCTCAGCGGGTGTCCCAATCCGCACGGAAGCGGAATCCGAAAAGGACGCGGATGTGAATCAACTCGATCAAGCCCATTCCTTCATCGAGCTCTGCCGCCGCGGCGCGCCGGCCGGCGCGCTCGCGGCGCGCTTTCAACGCGCGCTCGAAGGATTCGGATTCCGTTTCTTCTCGTGCTGTTCGCACGTGGACCTGTTGCGGCCGCCGCGCGGCGCCGTGGTGCTGCATAACTATCCGGCCGAGTGGGTGCGCGCGTTCAGCGAGCTCGACTTCTATTACATCGATCCCGTTTCCCATTACGCGAATCGCTCGCTCACACCGTTCTTCTGGGACTCCGAGGAATTCCGCGCGGAGCTGACGGCGCCGCAGCTGGAGATCATGGAAGAGGCACGACGCTTCGGGATCGAGCACGGTTACACGGTGCCGATCCACGCGCCGCGCTCGCTCGGTGCGTTCCGCGCGTCGTGTTCGGTCGTACCGCAGTCCAGCGCGGTTGCACCCGAGAGCTACCTCGCCGTGCAGCTGATGGCCTGTTACATGTACTCGGCACTGAGCCGCGAAGCGGAAGCGAAGTACGGCAGCCACGCGCCGCGCGGGTTGACCCGACGCGAGCGCCAGTGCCTGGAGCTGGCCGCGCAGGGCAAGAGCGATTGGGTCGCCGGCCGCATTCTCGGGATCAGCGAGCGCACCGTGCACAACCACATCGAGCACGCGAAGCGTCGGCTCGGAGTAGCCACGCGCGTGCAGGCGATCGTGCACGCGCTCGTCAGTCGCCAGATGGCCTTCGCCGACGTCATCCGATCGACTGCGGACGAGGACGACGAGTCGCGTCAAGCCGGACGCTGCTAGTTTTCTGGTCGAAAGCGGCCAAGGCCCTTTCGACATCGCCGCCAAAAGGCGCGACTTTTGTCGGCTGGCGCCTCCCTCACAGCGTGAACTGATCCGATCGGCTCAATTTCGCCTGCCTGGGAATTCGGTCAGTCTTGCCGGCAACCACGGAAGGGGAGCGGCGATGGCCATCACTTATCTAATGGGGAGCTCCCGTCGTCAGCCGACAAGAGTCAAAGCATGAACACACTGGCACACATCTCGTTGAAGCGACGGACTCCGCTGCAGCTCGGAAGCGAAGGCTCCAGGAAGAGCGATGAGGATCCCATGACGGAAGGTGCTGTCTACGAGCGCATCAAGCACTGGCTGCTGGCCCAGACTTTGGTGCCCGGACAGCTGCTGCAGATCGGAGTCCTGGCCGACGAGCTGGGGGTCAGCACGACCCCGGTGCGTGAGGCGCTCACCCGGCTGGCGGCGGAGCGGATGATTATGTCCGTGCCGAAGCGCGGCTTCTTCGCGCGGACACCTTCGGAGGACGACATCTTCGGGCTGTATTCGGTGAACCAGACCATCCTGGATGCGGCAGTCATGCGCTGGCCGGAAGCGACCGCACAGGCCGCTCCCGCGGAAGCTGCCGCGGGCGAGGTCCCGGTCCAGGATCGCAGCGCCGAGCAGCTGGCCCGGCAGACTGGCGAGCTGTTCCTGCAGGTTGCCACGCGCTCGGGGGTGGGCGAGTTCGCCGAGATCGTCCGCAACATGAACGATCGCCTCCACCATGCGCGCGTCCTGGAGTGCGAGATCGTTCCGAACGTGTTCGTCGAGATGGGGCGCATGACGGCTCTGGCCGCGGCAAATGACCGCGCCCAGCTGCGCGAGGCGCTCAAGGCTTATCATGTCGAGCGCCTGCGCCTCGCCTCCGCAATCTCCAAGGAGCTGCTGCTGCGGCCATTCACGACGGCCGACTGGTAGCGTCCAGTCCTGCTGTGCAGCGCGTTCGCCTGCCAGGGGGAGCTGCAGGGAGCTGACCCCTGTGCCTCGCCCGGTCTAGATCTGAGGGAGCTCAGATTTATTCCGCCAGCGCAGGCCGTGAGTGATCGAACGCAAGAAGAATGACGAAGCGGGAGCCCGAGTCGGTGCAGGAGCCGGCGGCCGGCTCGCGTCAGCACAGCCCCGATCCCGAGAACGATCCGCGCAACCGGCGTCTGGTGACCTGGTTCAAGCGCTGGCGCAAGCCGATCCGCCAGTGGCTGTCGCATCGCTCCTCCGTGCCGACCGCAGACCTGGACGACCTCGCCCAGGAAGTCTTTCTGCGCCTGCTGCGCTATAGCGACGACGTTGCCATCGATAATCCGCAGGGGTACCTCTTCCGGATCGCCGCAAACGTCGCCAACGAGTGGCAGGAGCGGGCGCGGCATCGCAAGCCGCACGACGACAGCTGGCTCGAGGACCTGCAGGTCGAATTCACCGACGAACCCGAGAACACGATCGCCCGCGAGATGGCCAATAAACACATGCAAGAGGCGGTCAACAGGCTGCCGCGGCGGCAGCGCGAAGTCCTGCTGCTGCACGTCAACGAGGGGCTGACCTATAAGCAGATTGCGGAACGCCAGGGACTGACCTACCGAGTGATCCTGCGCGACCTTACGCGCGCCTACAGCCAGCTGCGCATGCAGCTCAAGCAGGACGACCTCGGCGACATGGAGAATAGGTGACATGGAAATGAAGGAGCAGGACGAGGGTCGCGTGCCCTCGGTCAACGATCAGGCCGCCGAGTGGTTCATCCGCCTGCGCGACCGGGATCTCACCATGGCCGATCGGCGCAAGTTCGTGCGCTGGCTCAAGCAGTCGCCGGGCCACATCGCCGAGTTCATGCGGCTGTGTCAGCTGTACGGCCGCGTCAAGCGCGCCAAGGTCCCGACTCTCATGCCGGAAGACATGGCGTCGAACGTCATACCGCTCGTTCAGCGGGAGCCGGCACTAGTGGACGAGCCGCGGCCGGGATTCTTTAGCTCGCGTGGGGTGCGGTTCGCGGCGGCGGCTTGCTGCCTTGCGCTCGTAGGCGTGATCGCCAACGTCGCTCTTCGGAGTAACACGATCGAAACCCGCGCCGGCGAGTGGCGGACGGTGCAGCTCGCCGACGGTAGTGCCGTGACTGCCGGGCCCAACACGCTCGTGCAGGTGGACTACAGTCAGGAGACCCGCAGGATCAGCCTGCAGCGCGGTGAAGCGATGTTCAAGGTGATGAAGGACGAGTCGCGGCCCTTCATCGTCAACGCTGGCAGCGCGGTCGCACGCGCCGTCGGCACGCGATTCGGGGTGGAACGCCGTCAGGATCGCGTACTCGTCACCGTTGCTGAAGGCAAAGTTGCCGTAGTGCGGAGCGGACAGGCCGCCGCGCTGGAGCACACAGTCGATCTCAGCATCGCTACCGCGCTCGTCGCGGACGAAGGTGTGGTAATCCCGGTCAACACACCGACGGTTCCGTTGCACGTTGAGAAGGTCAACTCCGCGCTTGCGCTCGCCTGGGCGACCGGTCAGCTGATTCTCCAACGCGAAACGGTTGGCGAGGCGGTGGCGGAATTCAATCGTCGCAACCGCGTGCAGATTCGCATCGACGATCCCGAGATCGCGGACGGGCACCTCTGTTGCGTCTTCGACGCCGCCGACCCGGAAGCTTTCGCCAAGCTCATCGCGGGTATGAGTGACGACATCGTGCTGGTGCGCGAAGGGCCGAACACTCTGCGAATCGTCAAGGAACGCCCCGGCCAGGCCGTACCGCCCGACAGCGACGGCGGAATCTGACGCACACGCAGTGATGCAGCGCGGCGAACGTCGCGCACGTAATCTCGCAATACGTAGTCACCCAGGGGCTGGAATTGCCGCCCCACCCGATCGTATGGCATAAGGACCCCGCTCGGCGGGAACAGGGAAGCGACGGAACAGGGAGCGAGGGATGCGTCGCGTGGAGCGACGCGTCTATATCCATGAGCGACGCAGATCACCGCGACTCGGATCGTCGCGCGGACAGGAAGCGCGAGTTGATCAGCCAGGAAGCTGCTGAGTGGTTCGCGCGGATGAAAGACCCGCACGTGCCGCTCGACGAACGGCGCCGCTTCGTGCGCTGGCTCAAGCAATCGCAGGTTCATGTTGCCGAATATCTGACCGTTGCCGGCCTCGACGGCGACATCCGGCGCGCCCAGCTGCCGCTCACGCTCACGAGCGTGTTCCCCTCCAACGTCGTTGCATTGTTCGCCGGCGCGAGCGAACGACCGGCCGGGTCGAGTGACGTCGCGCCTGTTCGCTGGAAAGTCGCCGCGGCGCTCGCCGTGTGCGGACTCGCCGCGCTGTTGTTTTTCGGGGTGCGCACCGCATGGACCGAGCGCTCGATGGCGACCGAGCTCGGCGAGTGGAAGACAGCAACGCTTGCAGACGGCAGCGAATTGCAACTCGGACCCAACACGCTGCTGAAGTTCGATATCGGTGACACACAACGCACAGTCGCACTCGTGCGTGGCGAGGCTTACTTCAAGGTTGCCAAGGACACGACGCGTCCGTTCGTCGTCGAGGCGAAAGCCTATGCGGTGCGAGCAGTGGGCACCGCGTTTGCCGTCTCCCATCGCAAGGACGAATTGCTCGTCACTGTGAGTGAGGGCCTGGTGAGAGTGGCGCCGCGCGCCATCTCAGCGAAGTCCAGCGCAGTCGACGATGGGCCGTTGCAGCTGAGCGTGCCTATCGGTGCAGACCAGCAACTGCGGATCGCCGGTACGTGGCCGGTGACGCCGACTCGCGTCGACGTTCGTTACGCGCTCGCGTGGCGTGACGGGCAACTGATGTTCCAGCCCGGAGATACGCTTGCGGATGCCGTGGAGGAGTTCAATCTGCGTAATCGCGTGCAGCTGCGGATCGATCCGCGCGCAGCAACTCTCCCCGTGCGCGGCAGCTTCCTTGCTTCCGATCCGGTCGCATTCGCGCAATCCATTGACAAGACATCTCCCGTCGCCGTGCGGCGACTCGCGGCGAACACGCTGCTGATTCAGGCGGAATAGCCTGACGCGAGCAGTTATGTACGCTCGTAGCGCGCGAGCCGGGATGATCGCGCGAGCAAAAGGGGTCTCACTGTTGGGCTAGCGTCTTTGCACGCGCATTTGCGACGACAAGAATCATGGGGGCATACCGGTCTGCTGCGGCGGGAACGCTGCGCGTGCGTGAATGGACGACGCGCGCGACGGCGCCATCGCTCGACGATCCTCGCTTCGAGGCGTTGTTGCTGCGGTTGCACGCGAGCATCGACATCCATGAATTCTGGAGCGCGCTGTTGTCGATACTCGACGAGTTCGTGCCGTACGACGCATGCGTCGGGTATCTCGACTACGTGGATTTCGCAAGCACCTGGGATGCTTCGCGCATCCTCGCGACACCCAACGCGCGGCGGCCGCGCGAGTGGCTGCGGCGGCGTCGCGAGGTGAGCATGATGCCGGCGTTCGCGCTGTCGAACCGCGGTATCAAGCTCTACAGACTCTCCGAAGTCGTACCCGATCCGCATCGGTTACGGGAATCGGAGTTCTTCCGGCGCTACATGGCGGCGGAAGGTTGGTATTACTCGGCGTCCCTGTTGTTCTGGGACGGTGAGCGGCTGGCATCCGAGCTCGTAATTCGGCGCACGGCGGAGCAGGGAGATTTCACGGCACGCGAGATGGCGCTGATGCAACGACTGCATGCGCATCTGGCGACGACATTGCAGCGTCTGTCGGCCGTGGAGCGGCGTGCGTCGTCGTCCGGTTCAGTGCTGCCGCCGGAGGAGGCTTCGACGCGCGATGCTATCCAGTCGCTGTCGGGCGAGCTCACAGTTGCCGAACGCGAGCTGGTGCAGTTCGTGCGCATCGGATTCAGCAACAAGGAGATCGCTGCGCGGCTCGACAAGAGCGTGCGCACGGTCAAGACGCAGCTCACGTCGGTCTACAAGAAGTGCGGGGTGCGCAGCCGCAGCCGGCTGCTGGCGATGATGATGCCGCGGCTGTCATACGACTGAGAACATCTTCAGGTAGAAAATATCGCTGAAAATTTAGTCCTTTCGGGCAGGCCGGCTGCCTGGGGCGTCTGAGATATTCCGGCAAAATCTGCGCTGCCGGGGCTGACGTGTCCCCATGCGGCGGTCTACTCGATTGTAAGGTGACCACGCATATGGAACGGACCGAGGAAGGCACGCCGCTGTCGATCAGGGAGCACGCTGCAGAGTGGTTCCTCCGCCTGCACGCACACGATCTGAACGTCGCTGAGCGTTTCGCTTATCTGCAATGGCTGAAGTCTTCGCCGGTGCACATCGGCGAGACCCTGCAGATGTGCATTCTGTATTCCATCCTGTACCCGATGAGGAAGCAGGTCTTCTTCACGAACGAAGACGACGTCTCGAATGTGATCGAGCTTGCGACGCGTGAAGATCGCGGCGACGTCGCGCCCCCGGCTCGAACGCGCAGCAGCTGGCACGTGCGTGCGCTCACCGTTGCAGTTGCAATAGGGCTCACGCTCGTCGTCGCAGTGATTGCGACGCGCGGATGGCGCGACTCGACGATCGCGACGCAGGCGAGCGAGTGGCGCAGCCTGACGCTCAACGATGGCAGCTTCGTCAGCGTCGGGCCGCGCACCGAACTGCGCGATCGTTTCGGTCAGGAGCAACGGCTGTTGAGCCTGTCGCACGGTGAAGCGTTGTTCCAGGTCGCGAAGGATCCGGCGCGACCGTTCATCGTCGAGGCCGGGCTTGCCGTAGTCCACGCGACGGGCACGAGATTCGCCGTGTCGCGTCGCGAAGGCGACGTCACTGTGACCGTGGAAGAGGGCACGGTGCTGGTCAGCGACGGCGCGGGCAGACCGGGCGCCATCGCGCTTACAGAGGCGAAACAACTGAAGATGTCCGGAGCCTGGCCGCCTGCAGTCGAGCACGTGGACGCTGCGCGGGAATTGGCGTGGTCGACTCGCCGCCTCGTGTTCGACGACGACACCATTGCGGCCGCGGCGGAGGAATTCAATCGGCGCAATCGAGTGCAGATCGTCGTGGACCCGGCATTCGCTTTCGAGCAGGTGCGCGGCGTGTTTCAGGCCGACGATCCGGCATCGTTCGCCGAGGTTGTCGCAGCCCGCAAGAAAGGCGTGGCCCTGCGACCGTCCCGCGACGTCATCCGCCTGCAACCGCAGAACAATGCTCTGCAGGCTCCGCCGCGACGCCTCCGCAGCCCGCAGCGCCCTGATCGGGCCGCCGCAATCCTTTTCCCGAAAATCGGCGGGTGACCTCGCTAGAATGCGCGGCCGGGGAACGAATCCCCGCCCCGCTGCGAGGTACGACTTTGGTCTCATACGCGCTCCCTGAGGCGTCCGCTACGCTCGGCCGCGAATGGAGTCGGAAGGATCCGGGATCGTGCATTCGGATGTGCATATGAGCGTTGTCCGTGTGATCGACTCGCACACCTGCGGGGAACCGACCCGGCTGGTGCTGGAAGGCGGACCGGACCTGGGGAGCGGGCCGCTCAGCGATCGCCTCGCGCGCTTTCGCGACCGCTTCGACAACTACCGTTCGGCGATCGTCAACGAGCCGCGCGGTTCGGACACCGTGGTCGGCGCGCTGCTGTGCGCGCCACATCGCAGCGACTGCCGTTTCGGCGTCATCTTCTTCAACAACGTCGGCTATCTCGGCATGTGCGGTCACGGCACCATCGGCCTCGTCGCGTCGCTGGCGTTCACCGGCCAGGTGCAGCCGGGCTTGGTAAAAATCGATACGCCGGTCGGTCCGGTGGACGCAGTGCTGCACGCGGACCGTCAGGTCACGATTTCCAACGTAACCAGCTTTCGCAAGCACAAGCAGGTCGTAGTGCAGGTTCCCGGCGTCGGCGAAGTACGCGGCGACATCGCCTGGGGCGGCAACTGGTTCTTTCTGGTCGAGCGCCACGAGCTGCGGATAGATCTGCAGAACATCGACGCGCTCACCGATTTCACGTGGCGCGTGCGTCAGGCCGTCAATGCTGCCGGTCATCCGGAAGTCGACCACGTCGAGATGTTCGTGCCCTCGGCCGCCAGCGGTGCGAACAGCCGGAATTTCGTGCTGTGCCCGGGCAAGGCCTATGACCGCTCTCCGTGCGGTACCGGCACGAGCGCCAAGCTTGCGTGCCTCGCCGCCGACGGCAAGCTGGCTGAGGACGAAGTCTGGGTGCAGGAGAGTGTGATCGGCAGCGTGTTCGCCGCGCGCTATCGTTGGTGCGATCGCCGCACCGGCGAGATCGCACCGTTCATCACGGGCACTGCGCACGTGACTGCCGAAGCTACGTTGCGTCTCGACCCGAACGATCCCTTCTGCTGGGGAATCCGCTCGCCGCGCCCCAACGGCGGCGCATGAAGCATGCCCTGATTTGCGGCGCCGGCGCGGTCGGGTTGTCTTGCGCGCTGTCGCTGCGTGAGCGTGGCTACGAAGTAACGCTGATCGAGCGCGACGCCGCAGGCGGCGACGGCTGCTCGTTCGGCAACGGCGGCATGATCGTGCCTAGCCATTTCACACCACTCGCAGCGCCGGGCGCGATCGGACTCGGCCTGCGCTGGCTGCTGGATCCTGGCAGTCCTTTCTACATTCGTCCGCGTTTCGATCCGGCGCTTGCCTCATGGATCGTCCACTTCGCGCGGGCCGCCAATCGCGAACACGCAGACCGCGCTGGCCGAGTGCTGCGCGACATGCTGCTCGCCAGCCGCGAGTTGTACGAGCAGCTGGCAGATCGTTGCGACAACGCGTTCGGCCTGACCAAGCGTGGTTTGCTCATGCTGTGTCGTACGCGCGCAGGTCTCGAGAAAGAGACGCGGCATGCACGCCAAGCTCGGCAGCTCGATCTGCCAGTGGAGATTCTCGCGCCTGCGCGCGCGGCGGATATCGATCCGGGTATCGGCATGGATATCGCGGGCGCCGTGTTCTATCCGCTCGACTGTCATCTCGATCCGCGCCTGCTCATGCGCAAGCTGACGGAGCTCGCGATCGCTGCTGGCATCACGATTCATTGGTCCACGAGCCTTGATGGATGGCGGACCCACGGCGGGAGAGTCTCAGCAGCCGTGACTTCGCAGGGCGAGCTCACCGCGGACGAGTTCGTCCTGGCGGCTGGAGCCTGGTCATCGGAAGCCACGCGCTTGCTCGGTTGCAAGCTGCCGCTCCAAGCGGGCAAGGGCTATTCCTTCACGCTGCCCAATCCGCCGCAGCTGCCGCGCCTGTGCTCGATCCTCAGCGAGGCGCGTGTCGCGGTGACCCCGATGGGCAACTCGCTGCGCATCGGCGGCACGATGGAGTTCGCCGGCCTGGACCGTTCGGTGAGCGAGCGACGGACGCAGGCAATTGCCGCGGCGGCGGCGCAGTATTTTCCCGCTCTTCGCGCGCAGGACATTGCGCAGGTACGGCCGTGGGCAGGGCTTCGTCCGTGCTCACCCGACGGTTTACCGTACATCGGCCGATTTGCGCGATACTCGAACCTGTGCGTAGCCGCCGGGCACGCCATGTTGGGTATTAGCCTGGCCCCGATCACGGGGCAGCTCGTTGCGCAGGTGCTGGCCGGCGAGCGTCCGAGGATTGCGCTCGAACCGCTGAGCCCGCAGCGCTATACATGAGAGAGACGTCACGGGGACTTGTTCAATGAGTGGGGCGATGAACTGGAAGGGCGTCATTCCTGCGATCACCACGAATCTCGACGCAACTGGAGCCGTCGACCATGCGGCGCTCGGCCGTCACTGCGACTGGCTGATCCGCAGCGGCTGCACCGGAATCGTGTGCTGCGGTTCGCTGGGCGAGGCGGCCACGTTGAGTTTCGATGAGAAGCTTGCAATTGCGGCAACCTGCGTCCGTGCCGTTGGCAACCGCGCGCCAGTCGTACTCGGTATCGCATCGCTCAGCACGGCGGAAGCCGTGCAGCTCGCGCGCGGTGCAGAGCTCGCGGGATGCGTCGGGCTGATGGTGCTTCCTCCGTACGTCTACAGCACGGATTGGCGAGAGATGAAGGCGCACGTCAGTGCGATCATCAACGCGACGAAACTCTCCTGCATGCTTTACAACAATCCGCCGGCGTACAAGACCGACTTCCTGCCGGAGCAGATTGCCGAGCTCGCAGCGGAGCATCCGAATCTCCACGCTGTGAAGGAATCGAGTGGCGACGCGCGGCGTGTCACTGCGATCCACGCGTTGTTGCGCGATCGGCTGACGATCCTCGTCGGCCTGGATGACGCGATCGTGGAAGGTGTAGCGGCCGGCGCGGAGGGTTGGATCGCCGGACTGGTCAACGCATTTCCGGAGGAGTCCGTGGCGCTGTTCGAGGCGGCCGCACGCGGCGACAAAGTGCGTGCGCGCGACATCTACAACTGGTTCCTGCCGCTGCTGCGCCTCGACACGGTTCCGAAGTTCGTCCAGTTCATCAAGTGGGTGCAGGCGGAGGTTGGCCGCGGCACCTATATCGTGCGTGGACCGCGGCTACCGTTGGATGCACGCGAGATCGAGTACGTGAGGGAAATTCTGGCACAAGCGCTGAAGGCTCGACCCGCAGTCCGGCGCTAGGCGCGACGTGTTGACGAATTTTTCGACACGCTCGCCATCGGCTCATTCGCGCCGAGCCGCAGCGTTCAAGTTCCGTCGCGTCGTTGCCGCGCTGCTCGCAGCTTACGTCTGCGTTCGCTGCCGCGGACATAACTCCGGCGACGCGCGAAGGCGCTGCCGATTCTTCGCATCGATAGAACCCGCGCGCGAATGCACGCGACTCAAAGCACGAGCGAGCACGAAAATACGGCGGGAATCTGGCGTACGTATTCATCGCAGCGCCAGAATGCTCGCGGGGGCTTATCACGAGACGTGAGCCGGTCTACATTTAAGGCAGTTCAGATTTCTTGACATTCGTGCTCAGCGGACCCCGAGCGGCTCGGGGCGACGGATCGACGAGCGATGTCGCAGGTTCAGCGATCAACTACAACGACAGCTGCAGGCTTGCAGTAATGGGGAGGGTGCATCGATGTCCGATGCGCGAGGAGATGTGGGAGAGCGTGCGCAGGACCCTCGTGACGGTCGGTTGATTTCCTGGTTTCAGCGCTGGCGCCGGCCGATCCGTTACTGGTTGTCGAGCCGCTCATCGGTGCCGGCCGCGGAGATCGACGATCTCGCGCAGGAAGTGTTCCTCCGGCTGTTGCGCTACAGCGATGACATCGCAATCGACAATCCGCAGAGCTACCTGTTCCGTATCGCTTCCAATGTCGCGAACGAGTGGCGCGAGCGTGCGCAGCGGCGTCAACCGCATGACAACAGTTGGCTGGAGGATTTGCAGAGCGCGCCCGGCGCGGAGCCGGAGAACGCGGTTGCGTATGGCCGCGCGCGCGAGCACGTGCAGGCTGCAGTGCAAAGGTTACCGCCGCGACAGCGCGAAGTGTTGCTGCTGCACGTGAACGAGGGACTGACTTACAAGCAGATCACGGACCGACTGGGACTGAGCCCACGGATCGTGCTGCGGGATCTCACAAGAGCGTACAGCCAGTTGCGGACGCAGCTGAATCTTGAGGATCTGGAGGACATGGATCAACGCTGAGGTAGGCTGTCATGACGGACCGCATCGACGAGAACCCGCCAATGTCGATACCGGAGCAGGCGGCGGAGTGGCTGCTGCGCTGGCACTGTGGCGATCTGAGCATCGCAGAACGTTTCGAATATCTGACGTGGCTGAAGACATCGCCGGTACACATCGCCGAGACATTGCGCATGTGTCGGCTGTACTCGTGGCTCGAAGCCACCAAGCTGAAACTGTTCGTCACGAACGAGGATAATTTCTCGAACGTGGTCGAGCTGCCACCGCTGCGCGAGCGTGCGGCCAGCGGCACCAGCGGTGCCGGATGGCAGAGCCTGTGGAAGGTTAGAGCCGCCGCCGGCGCGGCGGCTATCGGCCTGACCGCAGTGCTTGCGCTCGGGACGAAAGTCGTGTGGTTCGATCACACGTTGCGAACGCAGGCCAGTGAGTGGCGCAGCATCCCAGCTTGCCGATGGCAGCTCCGTCAGCGCAGCGCCGTACACGCAAATCCATCACGACATCGGCGATGAAGAGCGACTGATTACGCTGGAGCAAGGATCGGCTGTATTCAGAGTCGCGAAGGATTCGTCGCGGCCGTTTCTCGTCGACACCGGCCTCGCAATTATCAGAGCGACTGGCACTGAGTTCGGCGTGGAGATCAAGTGAATGAGTCCAGGTGACGGTGAGTGAAGGGTCCGTCACCGTCTTCCCGGCGCGGGATAGTGCCGGTGCGTTTGCGAGCAGTGCCGCTTATGGTCGACGAGAAGCTGACCATCTCGGGTACCGGCGAGACCGCAATGTACTGCCGGTGGACGGCTGAAGAGTCGCTGGAGTGGGCTGACCGGAGTCTGACTTTCAAGAGAAGGCAACGAAATCGGCGATGCGGTCGCGCGATTCAACAAGTACAACGGCATCAAGATCGTCGTCGATGACGCATTGGCCGGCGAGCTGCAGATCCGCGGCGCGTTCGATGCGAACGACCCGGAGACGTTTGCCGAGTCGGTGCAGAAGCGATGACAGGTGCGTCGCTGACGAAAGAGACGCCAGAATTGCTGGCGCATCGGGTCACTCAAGAGCGAGCCCCTGATCCCGGTTCGGTTCACACCTGCATGAACCGTCAAGCGCATGCGATCTGCCGCAAGGGCATTCCTTGCCGGCGCGTTCGTCTGCATTTCGTTGTGCTGGCCGGCTCTGACGCTAGCTCAGGAGAGCTGCGCGACAGTACGACATCGATATCGGCGAACTGCCGTTGGCGAGGCGCTTCAGGCGTTTTCGCGGCAGACAGGACTTGCAGTACGGCTACCTGCCAACCGACGAAGAAGAGGAGCGAACGCTGGTCGGCCCGATCAAGGGCCGCTTCACGGCCAGCGAAGTGCTCGCAAAGCTCTTGCCGGCAGGCTTCACGTTCGAATGGATCAATGCCGAACGATCTCGATCGTGTCGCCGCCGGTCGAATGCGCCACCCGGCGGTGTGAAGGAGGCGGTTGCCGGGAAGGATCAGCAGCGCTCTGGAGCTGTCGGAAGAGCAGCGCCTGAGCATGGAGAACGGCGGAGGTAAGAGTGGGTCGGCGCGGGGGCCGTATGCGTTCGACTGGAGGATCACCGTCGAGGGTGAGCGGATCTTCGACAGTGTCTTCGATAGCCTGGACCTCGATATCCCAGCGAGGGTCTTCGATCGAGAGGACATAGATGCGTCGGGTGCCTCGACCGTCACTGATCTGTTCCGGTATGTCACGCAGCAACCGAATCTGAAGCCGGGCTCCTTTTTGGGAGACGGAACCCAGTTCGCCGATCTGCGCGGTTTGGGGTTCGACACCACGCTCGTGCTCATCAACGGACGACGGACCATCGCGACTGCGAGTGCGCTCGCCGCCAATGCGTTCGATCTCAACAGCATCCCGCTCGGAGCCGTTGAGCGCATCGAGATCGTGTCCGATTCCACGTCCGCGATCTATGGTGCGGACGCGATCGGCGGTGTCGTGAATATCGTGCTTCGCGCAGAACATTCCAGAGCCCAGGCTCGATATCGACTACGGGGCTGCGGACGGTGGCGCGGTCGAGCGCCATGCCGCCTTCGGCGCCTCTGGCAGCTACGGTCGTGCGCGAGGTTCGATCGTGCTCGACTACTTCGATCGAAGTCCGCTCCTCGGTCGCGAACGCGATCGCTGGAACAATCAGGATTTCACGCGCTTCGGCGGCATGGACTGGCGTTCCCCCACTGCTTCGCCCGGCAATGTCAGCTCCGCCACAGTTGGAAAATCTGCCCGGGCTGTCATCGAGTTTCGCGGCGATACCGGCCACGAGCCCGGGTGCTACGCTGACGCCGGCGGACTTCTTATCGACGGCCGGGCAGCGGAATCTCGAAAGTCTCTCGCGTTACCAGTCGGTCACCGACTGCGGGCACGCGCAAAGCTGCGCTTGCGCACGGTGAATATGAGCTCGCGCGGCAGCTCACCGCGTACGCCGAACTCTTGTACGTCGATGGCGAGATCTTGGACCAATTTGAGCCACCCGCCCTCAGCAGTGCGCTGGTCAGCGGCGAGAATCCATACAACCCATTCGGCACGGACGTGCTGGTCGATACGCTCCTGACAGACTTGGGCCCGCGAACCTTCACACGTCGCATCGGAGATGGTTCGGTCCGCCGGTGGGCTGCGCGGCCGGATACGTGAATGGGATTGGGAAGCGTCGTTGCAGAAGAGTCAGGACGACGCGGTCACGGTGCGCACCGGAGAGTTGGATCCAATGCTCGTCGGTGCGGCGCTAGCACATCGGATCCTCACGATGCACTGAACCCGTTCGGGGGCAGCGGTGCGAACAGCCCAGCGCTGCTCGCGGCTCTGCTGGCGCCGCCGTCGCAGAGTCGTTTTCGCACAGAGGCGATTCAATCGGTCGCGTCCGTTCGAGGCCCATTGGCTTCGTTGCCGGCGGGCGCTGTCGAGCTCACAGCCGGCGCGGAATGGCGCGAGGAGCGAGTGCGTTACGACAAGGGTCCGCCGGAAAACATCTCCGGCTCGAACCAACGCTCCATTGTTGCTGGGTTTGGCGAATTGCGGCTGCCGCTGTTGAGTGAAGCCGCGAGCGTCCCGGCCGTGCACGACCTGGCCTTGGTGCTCTCCGGTCGTTTCGACGACTACTCGGATGTGGGCCAGACCTTCAATCCTGAGTATGCGCTGATCTGGCGGCCGACATCGGCGCTGACCCTGCGCACGTCCCTTGCCCAGAGCTTCCGCCCGCCGCCGCTCTTCGATCTCCACATGCCGCACATCGATGCGCCGATACCGATCGCAGATCCGGCTCGAAACGGCGAATTTGCGCTACCCATTTGGCGCGCTGGCGGCAATGCGGACTTGAAGCCGTCCAGCGCAGATTCGCTCAACGTCGGCTTGCGGTTCGAACCGAAGAGGTTGCCGGCTGTTCGCTTCGGAGCAAACTATTGGCGAATCGCCATCGACGACACGATCGCAATTCCGTCTGCAGCGCGATTGCTGGCGGTCGAAAATCTCTTTCCTGAAAGAGTCCTTCGCGGACCGCCATCTGCCTCGGATATTGCGGCAGGCAGGCCTGGCCCCGTGCAGTTGATCGATGTCACGCGCATGAACTTTGGAACCCTTCGCACCAGCGGCGTGGACGTCAGCGCCTTCGCCACGCTCGATACGCGCGCTGGTCGCTTCAAGCCTGAATTGTCCGGCACGTGGGTTCACGACTTCACGACCTCGAATCTCGTCGAGGGTCTTGATGTCAGCCGCGTCGGCGTGGCGAATTTTCAAGGAACGATCCCCAGGTGGCGCGCTGTGGCTAGCCTCAGCTGGAGTTGGCGGGGTTTCGGCGCCACGAGCGCCGTGCGGTACGTCCCCTCGTACGACGACGTTGAATTTCTCGGCGGTCGCAACGGCCGGAAAGTCGCTGCACAGTCGATTGTCGATGTGCAGTTGTCCCTGGACCTTGGGAAGGATTGCAGGGGAGCGATCGCCATGGAACGGCTTTGAACTCAGGGCCGGTGCCTTCAACCTCTTCGACGCTGAGCCACCGTTCACCGAAATGGCCTTGTTCGCGGGCTACGACATCACGCAGGCGGACCTGAGGCAGCGGTTCGCTTACGTGAAAATCGCAAAAAAGTTCTAAGGGTTTCCAGCATCGGGGCTTGTCCGAGGGGTTGATGCGTTCGGATGGACGGTCCTTACTAACCGGAATTCCGGGCCCACTGCCGGTTCCGACGGAAAGTCTGCGCGGTAGAACATAAGGATTGCGCTAGTCGAGGGGCAGCCGGCAGCCATGATGGCTTCACTGGCCGGAGCATGGGCGCCCTCTCGCAAAGCTGAACCCGCCGCAGAGCCCCGATTTCCGTCCTACGTTCTCTTGGGAAACTCACTTGCAAGGGGTTGATCATGGAGCAACTCGAAATCATCGATCTGGGCGATGCAATGGTGGAGACACGGTGCAATCAGGTGTTGGCACCTCAATACGACAACCTGTACGGTCCAGGACACCGGAGCTGTTGAAACCTACGGAGGGGTGTGCAGGTAACTGCACACCCTGAGGTCTCACGGGACTGGCCACGAGGGCCAATGTAGAAGAACTCTGTGCCCGACATCGGCACGAACAAGAACAAAGAATTCTGGATGCCGCCTCACACACGGGTTTGTGTGACTGCAACCGGCGCCGTCCTGCTCGATCTGAAACGCAACCGTTACTTCGGCCTTGGCTATCGCGAGGCGCGATCGCTCTCCACGCTTGCCGCGAACTGGTCCGCGGCGTCCATGTCGTCGGGCCGCGCGCTCGAGCCGATGCTGCCGGACGATGCGGCGCGGCTCGCCGAGGCTCTGGTCAAGGCTGGATTTCTCACCGCTGTTGCCCCGACCGAGTCCGGACCACCGATCGCGTCGATCGACTCGACTGCCGCACTCACGAGCGTCGGCTACGAGCTCGCAGCAGCACCGCCATTGCGCCTGCAGCACATCGTCGCGTTCCTTCGCGCATGCATCTGGGCGAAGCGCGCAGTCGATTCGCGTTTGCTGTATTCGATCGCCTGTGAGATTGCCGAAAGTAAGGCCGGCATAACACACGACACCGACCTGCAACACACCGTCGAGCTAGTGTCGGTGTTCCGGCGCCTGCGGCCTTACGCGTTCGCGGCGAAGGATCAATGCCTGTTTCATGCTCTCGCGCTGCTGAAGTTTCTCGCTTGCTACAACATCTTTCCAACGTGGGTCGTCGCGGTGCGGCCCACGCCTTGGGCGGCACACAGCTGGCTGCAGCTCGGCAATCACGTGCTCGACTGCAATCCCGAAGAAATCGATGGATACACGCCCATATTGGCCATCTGAGCCGCTGCGGAGGCGGTCATGTTTCGCTACGTCGCGCTGATCTGGGATGTCGATGACTCCCAGCAGTTGGATGCTGCTCAGGCGCTGACGCGCCGTCTCAAAGCGTCATCGTCGACGCAATGGCTGGAGGCACTCGATCGTCCAGGCTTGCGCGTGCTGTGCACTGATGTGTGTCCGGGCTCGCTCGAGCCTCAACTGTTAGCGGGCAAGACCGGCATCGTGCTCGGGTCGCTGTTCACTCGCAGAAGCGATATGCACGACGATGCGCGGGCTCTGCGATGCGTGCTGGATGAGGCTCGCACTGCCGCCATCGTCGACAGCCGCGGCGAATGGCTCGTACGTAACGCGTGGGGCAACTACGTCGCGTTCGTCGCCGACCCGCTGACTGGCCATACCTGGGTGCTGAAAGATCCCTGCGGCAGCTTGCCGTGCTTCAGCACCACGTTCCGGGGGGTCACGATCGCATTTTCAGCGATTGCAGATTGCCCGGAACTGCGTTCCATGAGGTTCACTGTCAACCGTCGGTTCCTCGCGCGGAGGCTGTACGGCGGCGACATGACCCAGCAATGGGACGCGCTGAACGAGATCTCACAGATCCGTCGCGGCGAATACGTCGAGTTCGAGCCGCGCCGGCAGCCCGCGATCGTCGCCCGGCGGTTTCTGTGGAATCCATTCGCTATCGCTCGAACGTCCGAGCCGCTGGACGATGCCTCTGCGGCCGCCGCGGCGCTTCGCAACACCTTGCGCTCTTGCACTTCGACTCTCGCCGCGTGCCACGAAAGCGTGCTGTTGCGTCTTTCAGGCGGTCTCGACTCGTCGATCGTACTCGCGTGCCTGCAAGCGGTACCGCGACGCCCAAGTGTGTTGAGCTATACGCAGTTCATTCCCGACAGTCCGCTCGATCCGCGACGCTGGGCGCGTCTGGCGGCGGCTCATTCCGGCGGCGAACATGTCGAGGTCGAATCGACGGCAGCTGGGATCCGTCTCGATGCGATTCTGGAAATGGCGCCGACGGTCGAGCCGTTCAGCACGCTGATGTGTCTGGTTACAGCCGCTCACGAGCAAAGCCTGATCGCACGTCACGGGGCCAGCGCGACATTCACCGGAGACGGCGGTGACTGCGCCTTCGGTAGCTTCTGCATTGGCGAAGCTGCGACCGCGTACCTGCGCCGGCACGGGCCGAGACTTGCGGTCGTGCGGTTGGCTGCAGAGTCTGCGTCGATTCTGCGTCAGACGACCTGGCATGCGCTGACGCGCGCGCTGCAAATGTGGCTGACAGGCCGCTCGCTGACGAGCCTCGCCGTGTTGAATCACGAGGCTCGGAGGTTGGTGACCGACGAGGTCGTTCGCGAATGCGAGACCACGCCCGCGGTTCATCCATGGCTGGACGGATTGACGCATGCGCCGTGGGAACCGATCAGCAAGCTCGGCATGCTGCTCGGTACGCCGGATCTCTACTCCAGCCAACCACACCCCGGCGCACACGGGCCGCAGATCGTCGCTCCCATCTATTCGCAACCGCTGATCGAGCTGGCGCTGCGAATCCCTGCCGACGTGCTGTTTGCAGACGGCCATGACCGCGGTCTTGCGCGACGCGCATTCCGCGGCGACGTGCCGCAGCCGATCCTGAACCGCTTGTGGAAGGACCGGGCCGGCGATTTCCACGACGAGATCATCCGGCGCAACCTCGATTGGCTGCGCGAGACTTTCCTCGACGGCGTGCTCGTCGGCGAAGGATTGCTGGACAAGGCAGCAGTCGAGCGCGCGCTCGCGCCCGGCCTCGTGAAGAGCGAAGTATTTCCGGGTGAGCTGCTGCGTCACCTGGACAACGAAATCTGGGCGCGACAGTGGATGCCACGCGCCAGCGGCGTGCTCATCGCGGCCTGAGGCGCTAACGCATCCAGTATCGCGCCCAGACCTCGACATCCAGGTGTCGATAGATTTCCGCGGGCAGTACTTCCGTCTTCGAAGGGCCGGCGGCGAACGCGGCCTCGACTGCCGCTGCGTCGAGTAAACCCTCCCTCACGAGCACGCCATCGAGGAACAGCTCGCGCACGAGATCGAGATTGCGCAGCAGAAGCTCGCTATGAAAACCGGGAGCGCGATCTTTCCACTGCCTTTGCAGGATCTGTTGGGGAACCTCACGCGCGAAGGCGCGCCGCGCGAGTCCTCGGTCGCGGCCACCTTCCGCGTGAACGTGGATCGGAATGCGCAGGAAAAGCTCGAGGGCCGGCTGCGCATACAGCGGTGACACGATCTCCGGCTCGGGATCCGCAGCATCGGCGACGTTGTAGAACTCCGGTGTCAACACGAGGACGCCGAGCCGGCGGATCACGTCCCAAGGCACGTGCCCAAGCTGATTGAACCAGGGATGCGGATAGCTATCCGGTATTGCGAAGCCAGCGCGCGCCTGCGGGCTCACCAGCTGCGAGCCCAGCAGCAGGGCAGGGATCTGCTCGCGCATGCTTCGCGCCGAACAGCCAGCGCCGCATCGAGCTCAGCAGCACTGCTCCAGTCGAGCGCTCGGTGAGCAGCGCGACTTCAGATGCAAGCCGCAATGCTGCGAGGCGTGGACCGTGGCGCCTCAGGTAGTCCGTCACCGCGTAGGCGAACGAGTCGCTGCAGAATCCTGAGTCGCCGCCGTCGCCAGTGAACACGGCTGTCGCCTTGCGTTCTGCGGCGAGTCGATGCTCGACCGTGCTTCGCATCAGGTAGGCGAGGAGCGGCAACGGCTCGGTCGCGGGGCGGGGGCGCACCAGGTCGGCGAACGAGATCTCCGCGGGGACGATCGGGTATTCGAGGTGCTCGAAGCCCGTGTGCTCGGCCGCGAGGCGCGCCCAGGGACGCTCATCGGAGCGGCCATGCGGATTGAAGTACGTGTAACAGGTGATGCGCGGCTGCTTGGAGACGCGGCCGAGACAACCCGCGACGATGGAAGAATCGAGACCGCCGGAGAGTCGATGCAGCAGGCTCGCATGACCGCCCGACAGCGCCTGCGTGCATGAGCGCACCGTCGCTCGCATCGATTCGGCCGCGCGCCGCGGATCTTCGATCGTGCGCTGTGCGTGCAGGAAGGCGAACGGGTCCCAGTAGAAGCGCCGCGACCGGATCACGGGCCGCGCTGCGGGATCGAGCTCGACGCACTCGCCGCGACGCACTTGTTCGACACCCTCCAGAGCGTTCTTCTCCAGGTCGGTGAAGCCGAGAACGCGTGCGCGCAGGTATGTTCGATCGACTGTGAATCGTCGAGCGCCGAGATCGACGCAATCGCCGATGTGCGAGAAGACGATCGTCACGTCCTCGACGCTGGTCGTGAAGCACGGAAGAGTGCCGCTTGGATCCTTTACGACGCGCACGATGCCGGCCGGCGCGTCGTGCAGGAGCGCGACATAGTTGCCCCAGCAGTTCTCGATCAGCCACCGTCCCTGGCTCGCGAGGATCGCCTCGATGCCGCGCGCACTCGGAATTGCTCGACGCGATGGCGAATCGTCGTCGATGTCGCGGTTGCGCTCGAACAGCGTTCCCAGGATCACGCCGGCGTCGTTCGCGAGCGTCAGCGCCCTGAGCATCCCGGTACCGGCATCCGCGCAGAAAACGCGCAGCCCTTTGCCGAGGAGCGCTGGCGTCCAGCGTGGCGCGCGCAGGCGTCCAGCCAGCGACTCCGCCGTGCTCGATTGCTGCTCGTTGGTGACGTTCCAGACGAGCGCAATGTAGCGAAACATGCGCTGCCCCTTCGCAGGCCATTCTTCTTGTTACCCGCGCGCTCGCTCGTCCATGCGCCCTGCCTGTGAGGCGCTACGCGGTGCGCGCGGTTTTCCCACCGTTATTTGTTGTCGTCAGACTGTCAGGATCGGTGTGTACTCGCAAACCTGCTCGGGATTTGCATCGAGCAAGAGCTTGTCCTGTTGAACCCACGCATGCGCTCCCCACGGCCGCGCGCGCACGCCGATCACCCAAGTCGGAAACACTGCATGGCACGCCATGAATCGCACCAGCGCCAGCGAATGAAACAGGCAGCGGTCGCGGGCGGCGAAGGTATGGGGCCGCAGTCGCCTGAAGATTCCGACGACCTCGATGGCTTTCGATTCGTCGAAGTTGCCGCCCGCCGCGACTTTGCGATCGCGGATCTCGCACGCGATCGAGTACAACGTGCGGGAGCGCAGCGCTCGTCGCGTCCACGCGAGCGCCGCTATGAAACTTGCCACGTGTGAGAGACGCAGAGATGAGTTACGGGTCAGCTCGTGTCCGGCGCTGGTCAATACGCCGCTGAGATCGACGGGCGCACTGCCGAAGGCAGCGCGCTCGGCAGGAACGTCGCGACTCAGCAACCCGGCCTCGATGAGTGCATCCGCCATGTCGATTGCCACGTCCGGCGCGAGTCGCTCGACGGTGGCCGCGCTGCCATTTGCCTCGCTCCAGTTCGCAGCGAGCGTGGAAAGTGCACGCGTCTCCTTCGTGCCGATGCCGAAGTAGCGGTTGCGCTTGAGGTCCAGCAGGATCGTGCTGGCAAGCAGTGGGCACACTCGAACGTGCGCCGGAATCCAGTATTGCTGCATAGAAAGGCGGGTGCGTGCGACGCACGCACCCGCAAGGGTCGCTCTCAGAGTGGCAGAAGACCGACGGCGGTAATGCTGTCGAAGAACAGTGGCAGGATCGGCAACTGCCGGGTCTCGACCATGGCATCGCCGAGGTCCACCAGTTCGAATTTGGTCGTCATAACAGTTCCCCTTGTGGAGTCACGTGGCTTACGAAAGATCTCCCTGCGCGGGCAAACCTGCTCTTATGAACGCTGGTGTCAATAAGGAGCGATGTCGACCGCGCAAGTTTGCGTGCATATATCTATGGATATCCGTAGTTAGGACTATTCGGCAATTGCGGAGCGAACCGAACGGCTGCGGTGACAGTGTTGGTTTATTGGAATATATCCTTCGCCTACTGAGCCCAGCTGCGGCGATCGCCGTCGAACGGTCCAAGCCAACAACACTTGATCTGACACGAACAGTGCGCGCGCGCAGTGCGGTCGCGCGCCGTCGTGAATACTGCAGTTGACGCAAGGCTTTGCGATCTCGGGAGTACTCGCGATTGGTGACGCGCGGGAGACCCTGAAGTGCGGGCTGCGACGCTGTGGCAGGTTGCCGGCGAAGGAGAGCGTCAATGTCAGCTGCCGAAAGATTCGCCGCGCACCCGCCCGCCCGCCTGCAATGGCATCCGGCGCACGGCGAGCCCGAAGCCGAAGACCCGGAGACCTTCCATCTGCACGTCGAGTTCGTGCATGCCCACGGCCTTCCCACGGGTCAGTTCACGACGTTCTCGATCCGTGCCAAGGCTGCGTTGGCCGGCCCCGACGCTCGCGATGGAGCGCGCGGCGAGTGAGCGGCCGTGATGTCGCGTCCAACGCAAGCACCTCATCCAGGCCGCCGCGGCCAGCCCTGCAAGCCTTGTGCGAGGTTGTGTAGCTACTCAGGACTGTGGCTGACGGCTGTGCGAAACGAAGAGTGCTATTGGCGCACGCCCTGGTTGCGGTCCGAGCCTTGCTGGCGCAGCTCGCGCCGCTCACGCCTGTTTTAATCGCACGCCCGAGACGAAAAAGCTCCCGCTCCGACTTCCCCGGAATCGGGGAGCGGAGCGGGAGCCCGTTACTGCGAGGCTCTGGTCAGCGGCGGGCGCCTGCGCCGACACGCGCGCCAGTAGTCGTAGCGCGTCCGGCGTTCGAATACAGCTCCTCTTCCGTCTCTTCAACCTCGACCTCGTCCTCCCACTGCGGCTCGGACACCTGCAAATGGATCTGTGCCAGCGGTACGACGTCGTGCAGCGCCGTCAGCTTGAACAGCTCCGGCCGGCACAGGCGATAGCGACTCACCGCAACCGACAGCGTCGATGGGTCGCGACGCAGATAGCGCGCGACTTCGCTCAACGTCGCGACGCGACGCTCGGTCGCATACCAGGCGATCAACGCACGCGCGAGCGTCACTTCGCGCTGACGCGAGTTCGACAAGACATGCTCGCGATCGACGCCGAGCCGGCAAGTCACCGTCTGGATGATCTGCTCTAGCGTGAGCTTGCTGCGATAGACGCGCAGGTGACGCGGCAAGTTCTCGAGGAACTCGGGACTCGCGACGATGCGCGTATCGTGCTTGCTGCCGTGCTCGAACAGCGTGCGCTCCTCCTGCTGCGGCGACACCGACATGAACTCGGCATATTCGCTGTTCTGGTCGCAGCCGTTCAGCAGTCGCACCGCCGTGCGCGTCGTGAGCCACGGCATCTCGCTTCTGCCGAGGTAGGTACCGTGACTCGTGAACGAATACGCACCCGGGTCCGCGCTCAGACCCTCGATCACCGGCAGATGGTGAATGTAGCGGACCAGCTTCAGCAGGTAGCTATCGGGATCGATCAGGATCGCCTTGTACCGCTGACGGAAGAAATGGCCGGATTCCGCTGCGCGCTCGTGGATGCTGCGAGCGTAGCGGCTGGTGATTCCCTGCATGAAGCGCCCGACGGAAACGCTGTCGATCTGCAACGCGAGGTGAATCGCGTCCGGTGTCCAGCAGTAGGCATGCAGGCGCGCACCGGTTCGACGCAACGCTGTTGCGAGCAAACGTTCGAAGAGCTGGTAATCCTGGTGCTGGGTGAAGATCGGGCGAGCCGTGCTGCCCCGCTGCACTACGTAGTACGTTCCACCTGGAACGTGTAGTCGTTGACGACGCGACATTCTGCCACCTCCGTATGCGAGCAGTGTTGTAGGCGGGGCCACCATGGCCCCGGGTTCCGTCGATCACTGTACGGGCGAGAGAAAACGTATCCACCCATATTTTTCATGTGGGCATCCGACTCGCCGCACTGCGCGTCATCGCTGCGTAACGTTCAACCCGCAATGATCAGCGTCTGGCGATCATGCGAGGCGGCAACGCGCGTAGCCGCGCCGGATACTCTAGATGCTCCGGCACGCTCTCTCCTAAGAAATTCCGGTAAAAAGGGTCCCACGGCAGCACCATTGCGGTTTGTTCTTCGTGGACCATCTTCGGCAGGATCGCGACGACGCTTCGCTGCGCTTCGGCGGCCAGTAACCCCTGCAACGATCCGTGTTCCTGCAGGCTCGCATCGAGCTCCATGAGGTTGTACAGCGTCGGATGCGAGACGGGCATGTTGCCCGCGGTTGCTGCCGCGACGAGCGCGGCGGGGCTCATCCATGCGTGATCGACTGTTTCGGTGCTGTCGATGACGACGCGCTGATCCGACGGCACCGGGGCAAGGAAGAAGCGCGTGTCGAAGCGACGCGGCACGACTGATGGCGTGATCCAGTGCGCCCAATAGACGAGCCGGTCGACGCGCAGGAAAAGATCTTCGGCGCGCAGCAACTCGGGAAACAATCCCGACTGCGAGGCGACCGCGCGGCGCTCCTCCTGCAGACGCGCGCTCCGATCGTTGTCGCAATGCCTGCCGGCCGAATCGCTCGCGAGCAACACGCCCGTCTCTTCGAATGTTTCGCGACAGGCTGCGATCATCAGCGACAGGCATTCGCGCTCGGGGATCGCTTCGCCCTGCAACGTGTGCAGCCGCGCGCAGTCAGTCCGCGACGCTTCGGGGATTCGCGCGAGCACGGCGGCGGATGCATCGGCAGCAGATACTGCGCCACCTGGGAAGACCCACATGCCGCCCATGAACGCGAGCTTCTCGTGCCGGCGAATCGCCAGCACTTCAACGCCGTCCGCTGCCTCGCGTAATAGCAGCACGGTCGCCGCGGGACGCGGCGCGACGGGCTGACTGTTCTCGTTCCCCACGGTTACAGCACGACGATGGAGCGGATCGACTCGCCGCGCTTCATCATCTCGAAGCCTTCGCCGATCTGATCCAGTCGCAGGCGATGGGTGATGAGCGAGTCGAGATCGATCTTCTTGTCGACGTACCAGTCGACGATTTCCGGGATACGGCCGAGGCGCGCGCCGCCCATGTAGCAGCCGGTCCAGTGCCGACCCATCATCAGATTGCCGGGAATCGCCGAGACCTCCGAGCCGTGCGGCGCGACCCCGATGACGTAGCTGGTGCCCCACGCGGGGTTCGTGCATTCGAGCGCCTGCCGCATGACTTGCGGGCTGCCGATGCACTCGAAGGTGTAGTCGGCGCCGCCTCCGGTCATCTTCATCAGGTGGCTGGTGAGCTTCTCGACCTTGCGCGGGTCGACGAACTCCGTCGCGCCGAAGCGCCGCGCGATCGATTCCTTTTCGGGATTGGTGTCGACGCCGATGATCGTCTTCGCGCCGGCGAGCCGCGCGCCCTGCACGACGTTGAGTCCGATGCCGCCGAGGCCGAAGACGACGACAGTGCTGCCGCGCTCGACTTTCGCGGCGAACAGCACAGCGCCCAGGCCAGTCGTCGCGCCGCAGCCGATGTAGCAGATCGGATCGAACGGCGCGTCATCGCGAACCTTCGCGATCGTATCCACCGGCAGCACCGTGTACTCGGCGAACGTACCCAGCCCCCACAGCTGCGTGACGGGTTTACCGCCGAGCGAGAAGCGACTCTCGCGCGGTCGCAGTCGCGTGAACGCTTCGACACACAAGTTCGTCTTCGTCGACTGGCAGAAGGCGCATTTTCCGCATTGTGGAATGAGAAATGGGATGACGTGATCGCCCACCTTGAACTGCGTGACGCCAGGACCGCACTCGACGACGACGCCCGCCGCTTCGTGGCCGAGAATCGCCGGAAACTGCCACGGCACTTTGGCCTCGTATGCGTGCAGGTCGGAGTGGCACAGGCCGGTCGCCTTCACCTGCACCAGCACTTCGCCGGCGCGTGGACCTTCGAGCTGCACTTCTTCGACGACGAAAGGCTGATTCGGGCCGTGCACGACGGCCGCGCGGACATTCAACGGCACGGGGGAATTCCTTTTGAGAATGGTGTAAGTGAGAGCGAAGGGACTTTACACCATCCCAGTCGGATGTCGGGCTGAAGCCTGCTGCGCATGGATGCGCGAATGGCGCGGGGCGCAGGATGCGCTGGAGCGGCCGACCTACAGCGAACGCAGGCCGACTATTCTTTGCACGCGGGCTGATGGATGAGTGCAGCCAGCGCGGCGCAGAGATTCACGCTCGCAGCTTCGCCTTGCGCCGTGGCCACCTTGCGGCTCGACCGCGCGAGCAACTCACGCGCGTTGTCCGCTCGCAGATTCCGATCGCGCGAGAGCAGCAGGGCAATTCCGCCAGACACGCTTGCTGCGGCGAGCGAGCTGCCGGAGAGGAAGTCGTAGCGTCCATTCGGGACCAGCGTGAGCACTTCGCTGGCCGGCGCGAACAGCACCGAGTCGGCCGAAGCTTTGGCGCCGGCGGAGTCGACGCCGATCACGCCTGGAATTCCCGTCGGAAAGACGCTGCCGTCGCTATTGGCGGGCGTGGCGCCGACGAACACGACGCCGCGCCGCAGGCCCACTTCGACCAGGCGCGTGAGCAGCGGATCTGCCGGGCCGGTGAGGCTCAGGTTGACGATATCGATGCGCGCTTCGACTGCCGCGGCCAGAGCCTTGGCGAGCGTGAGCGTGCTGCAAACGGCGTGGGCTTCATCCTGCGGCGCCGGCCAACATGCGCGCATAGCATGCAGTCGCGCGGCGGGTGCAACGCCGACGATTCCCTGACTGTTGTTTTCCACTGCTGCGATGATGCCGGCGACGGCTGTGCCGTGCCGATCGCGACTGTTCGCGCTGCCGTCGACGAAGTTCTCCTGCTTGATGACGCGACCGGCCAGGTCGGGATGGCTCGCGTCGACGCCGGTATCGATGACCGCGACGCGCACACCTTCGCCCCGCGACCACGCGTGAGCGCCGGCGACATCCATCATGTCGAGATTGCGTTGCAGGGGCCGATAGGGATCGCTTGCAGCCGCGGCCGGATCGGAATCGCCCGTGAGTGTTGCGAACGACTGGTAGGGCTGTGCCGATTCGACGCGGCTGTCGCGCCGCAGCCGATCGATCGTGGCGTTGCGGTCAGCGCCCGGCGGCAGCTCGTAGACGATGCAGTGAACGCCGAGCAGGCCGATCGGCCAGGCGGCAATCTCGCGCAAGCCGTGCGCTGTCGCGACCGCTTTGGCGCTGGCTCGTGTTGCCGGCGCCAGCGAATAAGACGGCGGCGGCTCGTAGCCACGCACTGTCGATCCAGCACGCGGAATCGACGGCGCACTTTCGTTGCGCAACGTGACGACGACGAACCGAGCCGGATCCGACTCCATCAGCGGTTCGACGGGCAGGCTGCGCGACATCGAGCAGCCCGCGAGCAACCACGCGTAGGCGCAGACGAGCCAGAAACGTTTCATGGCGCCTCGGATGCGACAGCGGGCTCAGCGAACATGACGCGGCCGTCCGCGCGCAGCTGCGCAATCGCCTTCTCGACACCTGACTTGTCGGCTGCAGCCGAGGCGAGTCCCAGCGTGTAGACGCCGGCCTCGCTCGGGCCCGCGATGATCTGAGCGTCGATCGAGCGCAACACGCGGTTCATCTCGTCGAGCGCAACGTTACCGCCAAAGACCACACGAATCACCGGACCGCGCGCGACTGCTGCAGTCGGCGTGGTGAGCACGCTGTATCGTCCAGCGGCGAGCTCATCGCGTGATTGCGACCACAGCGCGGCGAGCAGGCCGGCGATTGCGATGCCCTGTACTGCGGCCGCGATCGGCAACCAGCGCAAACGTGCCGGCTCGCGCCGCGCGACGACTGGCTGCTGCCGCCGCAGGCGCGACCTCGTGCTCGTCATCCATGTCCGCGACGCTATCGATGCGTTGCATGAGTTTCTGCAGTGACGTCTGCGGCGCCAGCACGATCGCTTCTTCCGAGCGAATCGCTTCGCGCAGCTGGCGCTGGAAGCTCAGCTCTTCCTGGCATTCGCGGCAGTCGCGCAGATGCTCCTCGACACGCGCCATGTCCTTGGCCGCTGCGCTCTCGTTGGCAATCCAGGGCAGCAGGTTCCAGCACTCGCCATGAGCGCCAAGAGGTCCGCCGACAGATCCGTTTGATTCGCTATGTGTCATTTGCAGCTACTTGTTACCGCCGGCCAGGCGGGGCAGCGAGCGACGCAGCTTTTCGCGTGCGTGAAACATCCGCGTCTTCACCGTGTTGACCGGGCATTGCATGATCTGCGCGATCTCCTCGCAGGAATGGCCCATGAGGTACGAGAACTCCATCACCATGCGCTGCTCGAGAGGCAACTCGGCGAGCGCCAGCCCGAGCCACTCACGGTTCTCGGCCTCCAGTTGCACATCCGGCGCAACTGCGACGTCCTCGACCAGCATCGGTCGTGCCGTTCCGTGCCGGCGCAGCGCCTTCAGCGCCCGCCGGTACGTGATGCCGACGATCCAGGTCGAGACCAGCGAGTCGCCGCGAAAGTCTCCGGCCTTGAGCCACACGGTCCACAGGGTGTCGTTGATCACTTCCTCGATGAGGTCGTGACGCGAGGTCATTCGCATGAGGAAACGCGCCAGCCGGCGGTGATAGATCAGATACAGCTCTTTGAAAGCCGTTCGATCGCCCGCCGCAACCTGACGCAGCAGCTCGAGCTCGCGAGCGTTCGAGGAGCTGCCGCTAGACGTACTGAGTGAATGACCGCTGGAAGGCACCGAGTTCATTTGCAGCCATGGCCGTTGCGATTGAGTACCCAGGGACAAGGGGTAGGTTCTAAAAACGCCAGGTCAGCGCGGCCGTCCAGCCGCTGCGGCTGTCGAACAGCCGGCTGGCCGTGGAATCGGTGTCGATATGCAGCACGTCGACCTGCACGTTCTGCCACGTAAAGGCGAGGCCCGTGCTCCAGTACCAGTAACCGGTGTCAACCAGATCGTGCAGATCGTAGTAGCCGACGCCGGCGTAAGCCGACCAGCGTGAATGCAGCGGCTGGAGCAACGAGAGCTCGTACGCGAGCGCCTGCCTGTCCCAGGCGAATCCCTGGTAGGTGCGCTTGGAAGTATTGGGAGACCACGAGACGCTCGCTGTTGCGCGTTGCTGATAGCTGACCGACGCCGTGACTTCGTCGTAGTCGTAGCCGGTGTCGCGATCGCCGAGGTACGCGTAGTGCACTACGCCGAGCTGCATCGACCAGTCCGGACTCAGCTGCCACGTGTAGCCGGCCTGCAGATCGAGCTCGTAGGCGATGCCCGCGCCGTTCTCGAAGTCGACGCTCGAGCCCCACATGCCGGCGTTCCAGCCGGACGAATGGAACTGGATGCCGGCCTGCGCCGCAGGTTGTCCGGCCGAGAGGGACTGGCCGCGGTAGATGTAGTCGGTGGTGATCGCGATCGAGCCGCTCACGTCGGCGGCTGCGGCAGGCACGGCGGGCAACAGGCCACCCGCCATCGCGACGGCTACGATGGAGGTGACACTCGTCCTACACGCTGAACATCGCCGCATCCGCGCAAGTCTCCCTGCGCGAGTATACGGCGATGCCCGGCCCGAGGCGTTGGCCGTTCGGCCTAGCGATTCCCGTGTCTTTGGTCAGTGCGCAGCTGGCCGCGCACTTCGCCGGCCGGGAACTTCGCCGAGTGCACGTTGGCGTAGCTCAGGCCGTCGAGAATCATCTCCACGAGCTCATCGAATTCATTGACGCCGTTCAAGGACGGTGCGATGCCTTGTGCGTTCGGACCGACGATGTTCGCGGAAGTCAGCACACCGGTAATTGTTGCCGGGGCAGGCGGGCAAGCCTGCGGCTGCGGGAACTCGGCAGGCGGCACGGTAGGCGCGTTGCCGCACAGGAACACCGAGATACCGCCGTTGGCGCGGCGCTGGCCGACGTGGATGTGTGCCTGCGTGGGCGCAGCCTCGAGGCCTTCGTAGCTCAGCTCATAGGAAATCGTCTGATTGGCGCGATCGATCGTGGCCTTGAAGCGGCCGCGGGCGACCGACGAAACCGACGGCACCTCCTGCGTCGGCACCAGGTCCGCGGACGCGCGGAACGAGCGATGCCGGTTATCGCCGGCGGTTACCCCTAAAGCGAGCAGTGTGAGGGACGTACCCAGAACGGGCAGCAGTGCTCTGCGCAGCATGATCAGACCTCCACGTCGGTGTTGTTCGAAGTTGCGGAATCAGCAAGGTGTGAGTGCTTGCCGGCGCAGGGCAGGTTCTCGCCACGAGAGCCGAAAGATCGACGTGTCAGGCAGGAAGTGCAGTGCGCGCCTGCGCCGCAGTTACAATGCGCGCCGGGCCGTACAAGGGCGAAGATGACGACCGACAACCCCACCCTCGAAGTCTTACTGGAGCGCAATCGTTCATGGGCGGACTCCATGACGAGCTCCGACCCCGATTTCTTCGCGCGCCTGGCGGGGCAGCAGGCGCCGCGTTATCTGTGGATCGGCTGCTCCGACAGCCGCGTGCCCGCGAACCAGATCCTCGGACTGCTGCCCGGTGAGATCTTCGTCCACCGCAACGTCGCGAACGTGGTCGTGCACAGCGACTTGAACTGCCTGTCCGTCATTCAATTCGCGGTCGAAGTGCTGAAGATCCGTCACATCATCGTCTGCGGCCATTACGGCTGCGGCGGCGTGGCAGCGGCGATGCGCGACGACAAGCTCGGGCTGATCGACAACTGGCTGCGCCACGTGCAGGACGTGCGCAACAGGAATCGCGACGAGCTGGGACGTCTGCCGGACGAGGCGGCGCGCATGATGCGGTTGTGCGAGCTCAACGTGCTGTCGCAGGCGATCAACGTCGCGGAGACGACGCTGCTGCAGGACGCGTGGTCGCGCGGGCAGGCGGTGGCGATTCACAGCCTGATCTACGGTGCTCGACAACGGCATCCTGCACCAGGTGGGTCCGTCACTCGAAGCGCCAGCAGGGGTCGAGCTGCGCAAGCGCGAGCTCGGCTGGTAAGAATCACCGATACGTAATGAGCTGCCGCCGGCCTTCCTGGTCGAGATGCGGCAGGCCGTTGAACATCGACAGCGAGATCTTGTCGGCGTTGTAGATCAGCCGCGTGATCGATGCGTTGTGCACGGCCCAGTTCAGCTCGATGCCGACATGATTCGCCAGGCCGAGCACGTGCGCGACGATCGTGCCGATCACGCCGCCCGACGTACTCACCAGCAGCGTCTTGCCGCGACCTTCGGTACGCATGATCTGCTGGAGCGCCGCGATGATGCGTCCGTGAAAGCCCCGCCACGGGAGCATGTTCTCGGCCACGATCTGCGCTTCCACCCAGGCCCGCGCCGCGCGCTCGAGAAAGAACTGGAAACGGCGCCGGTCGGTATGCAGGCCGGGCCAGCCGGCTTCCTCGAGCTGCGCCGGAGTCAGTGAGGCGGCGAACGCCTGCAGGATCGATTCGCTCTCGTACTCGTCGAATGCAGGCTCGACCGTGACCGGCGGAACAATGGGCGCGAACGCCGCGGCGACGAGCTGTGCCGTCTCGCGCTGTCGTTCGAGTGTGCCGGTGTAGATGCGGTGGATCGGCTCGCCGAGCGTGGCGAAGTAGCTGCCGAGAATGGCGCTTTGCTCGCGCCCGACCGCGGAGAGTTGATCGTAGTTGGCAGTGCCGAAAGAAGCCTGGCCGTGCCGGATGAGGTAGATGACGCTCATCCGGCCATGATGCCAGAACCGATCAGCGGCTAGCGGTTCGCCGCAGTCCGCGCCGCGTCGGTCGTGTCGGCCGCGCCGAGGTCCTTGACCTCGACCGTCCAGGAACGCTCCTGAACCTGCGTCACTTCCACGCTGCCATTTCTCGCCTGCTGATCAGCCGGCGGCGAAAGCAGCCACAACGCCAGACCGGCCACTGCGAAAGCTCCTGCAGCTCCTACGATCGTCCTCGCTTCGATTGCCATAACCCCTCCCGTTGACTCACGCATGCTGCTTCGCCCGGTTGCTCGCGCGCGCGAAAAAGAAACCTTCGAACCTGTGGTGCACGATAGCCGCTGCGCGATTTGGGACCGTGTTACAGGTCACACTGATCGCGGGGCGAATTCGTGTATGGGATGTATCGCGACGCAGGTCTCAGCGCTGGCGGACCGCCAGTCCGTTCCCTGCAGCGACGCGACACAGACTACGATCTTCTGTCACATCGACACATTGCGCCGCGTCGCATTTCTCAGAAGATTTCGATCTCGCCGGTCGACGCGGCACGCAGCGTGAGCGTCGACTGCTGGATGTGCTCGCGCGCCTGTTCGGCGGTGGCGCCGTCGACCATCAGCTTGAAGAGCTCCCGTTCCTCTTCGGTGCGATACAGGCGGCGCAGTGTGCTGAACAAGCGCTGCCATTGCTCGCGCTCACCCGACTTGGCGCGGTCGCACACGAACATCGCCAGCGCGGACAGGCTGTAGCGCACGTGGCCCAGGCGCTGAGTCAGCTTGTCGTAGAACTGGAAGGCGACTACGGCCGCAGCTGTCTGTTTCCTGAGAGCGTCGAGCTGACGCGCGAGGTCGGCCGCGCCGGCGTCGGCGGCGGGCGGAATTTTGTCGCCGAGCGAGCCGAGCGCCTGGCCGGCCTCGATCAGTCCGGCGAAAGATTTGATGAGCGCTTCGACGGCGACGTCCGATTCCGACAGCGCCGATTCCATCTGCGCCTCGCACAGCGCGAGCATGCGCGCGATCTGCTCTTCGGGCGTCCAGATCGACACCCGCATCATGACCGTGTCGTCGGTCGATTCGCTCGGGTTGGGCAGCAGGTGAGGGAGGTCCATGGGAAAAGCTCTACAGCACCCGTGCGATCGTCGACAGCAGCTGCTCGGGGCTGAACGGCTTCACGATCCACCCCGTCGCGCCGGCCTGCTTGCCCCGCTGCTTCGTGTCCTGGCCGGACTCGGTGGTCAGCACCAGCATGGGCGTGAACTTGTAGGCGTTCAGCCCGCGCAGCTCGCGCACGAGCGTGATGCCGTCCATGCGGGGCATGTTGACGTCCGTCAGCACCAGGTCGACCGCGCTGTTCTTGGCGAAGTCGAGCGCCTCGACGCCGTCCACGGCCTGCACGACGCGATAACCCGCGCTTTCGAGCGTAAAGCGGACCATCTGCCGCATCGACGCGGAGTCGTCCACGGCAAGGATCACGCGACTGTTCTGGCTGGGCCCCGACATTGCTCACTCCGCTCGATCTGGTGCGTACCGTGTAACGGCACCGGCGCGGGGGAGTTGAGCGCCCGGACGTTGGACATAACGCGTCGTCGACAGGAACTGCTAACTGCGTACGGGAGCGAGGGAATTGTGACGCAGTACAGTTCGGCGGCTGCACGAAGCTCTCGACGGGCATGAACTTAAGCCACGCCTTCCGGCGTTGCGGACCTGCCGTCACCAGATGACCAGAGGGACTCCATGGGACTTTCCGAGACGATCCTGGCAGCGATGATTGGTGCAATTGCGACCGTGTCGGCCGCGATCTTTCAGCTGGTCATGGCCTGGCGCTCGCGCAGCAAGGTCGACTCGCGGCCGAAGAAGGGCTCCGCGGCACGCTCCGTCCTGTCCATTCTGGCGCTCATGACGGCGTCGGCGGCCGGCGGCTTTCTGTACTCGGAATTCATCAAGCAGCGCAACGCCGAAGACATGCGCGCCATGCGCGACGAGCTCAAGGATTTGCGCGCGGATCTGATCGCGCAGCGCCGCGATCAGGTCCACGGCGGCGACGCGCCGGGAGCGCAGCCGGCCGGCATGGTCATGCCGATTGCGTTGGAAGGAGTCGAAGGAGTCGAGGACGCGGTCGAATCGATCGCGTACGTGCCAGCCTGCCGCCGCACGGACGCCGCCACGGCCTGCGCGGAGGCAGATGCGCAGCGGATCGCCCTCTGCGGCACCGTGCCTGCCTACGCCCGCGTCGATCGGATCGAGTTGTTTGCACAGCCCGACGCCGTCCAGCATCCCTGGGATTCGCACCGGGCAGCGTTCGAACAGGATCTCGGCGGCGCGCGTTTCACCGGCAAGACGTTCGAGTACGCGCAGGCCAACGAGCTGAAGGCCGTGTGCGTGAACTTCATGCAGTGGAGCAGCGAACATCCGCACATCGCGCGGATTCTCGTGCAGTACGGGTTCGGCGACGCGCCGCAGTCCGGAGCACTGCCGTCCGAAGCCCCCGGATCTTCCGCCAACGCCGGCGCCGCTGCTCATTCCCCCGCCGTGATCGCCTCCGACAGCCTGCCCGTCATTCCGAACGCCGCCTCACTCGCCACGCCCGTCAGCACGCGGTAGCCTAGCCGGGGCTCGGACCCTGGGGGAATCCATGTTCGGACAGATGATGGATCGGCCGCTGCTGATCAGCGCGATCCTGCGGCACGCGGATCTGCAACATCCCAATCGCGAAATCGTGTCGGTCACCGCGGATCATCCGCGTCACCGCTACACCTACCGCGAAGCCTTCGCGCGCTCGCGCCAGCTCGCCAATGCGCTCGCGCGGCTCGGGCTGAAGCTCGGCGATCGCGTCGCCACGCTGGCGTGGAATGACTTCAGGCACTTCGAGGTCTACTACGGCGTGTCCTGCTCCGGCTTCGTCTGCCACACGATCAACCCGCGGCTGTTCGAAGACCAGATCGTCTACATCATCAATCACGCCGAGGACCGCTGGCTGTTCCTCGATCCGGTGTTCGTGCCGCTGATCGAGAAACTGCAGTCGCGGCTACCGAAGCTCGAAGGCTGCGTGATCCTGACGGACGAAGCGCACATGCCCGCGACGTCGCTGCCGCAGGCGCGCAGCTACGAGGCGCTGATCGCCAACGAATCGGCTCAGTTCGAGTGGCCCGAATTCGACGAGCGCACCGCCAGCTCGCTCTGCTACACGTCGGGAACGACGGGCGATCCCAAGGGCGTGCTCTACAGTCACCGCTCGACGCTGTTGCACACTTACGCGTCATTGCTGCCGGACGCGATGGGGCTCTCCGGATCGGACGTCGTCCTGCCCGTAGTGCCGATGTTCCACGTCAACGCCTGGGCGCTGCCGTACGGCTGCGCAATGGTCGGTGCGAAGCTGGTTTTCCCCGGCCCGAAGATGGGCGATCCGGAAACGCTGCAGTCGCTGATCGAGGCGGAGCAGGTGACGTTCTCCGGCGGCGTGCCGACCGTCTGGCAAGGCATGATCGGGTATCTCGAGAAGACCGGGAAGCGCATCGACAGCCTGAAGCGCGTGCTGTCCGGCGGCTCGGCAGTGCCGCTCGCACTGATGAATCAGCTGCGCGACCGTGGCGTCGAAGTAGTCCATGCCTGGGGCATGACGGAGATGAGCCCGATCGGCACGATCCGTTGTCTGACGCCGGAAGCGGCCAAATTGCCGCCGGCCGAGCGCGATGCCTTGCGTGCCAGGCAGGGGCGAACGGTGTTCGGCGTGGAGCTGAAGATCACGGATGAGGAGGGCAAGGAACTGCCGCGCGACGGCAAGGCGTTCGGCGCGCTGAAGGTCCGCGGTCCGTGGATCGCTTCGGGTTACTACCGTCGCGACAACGATCCCGCGTTCGAGGCCGACGGCTGGTTCAATACCGGCGACGTCGCCACGATCTGCCCGCTCGGCTACATGCAGATCACCGACCGCACCAAGGACGTCATCAAGTCCGGCGGCGAGTGGATCAGCTCGATCGAGCTCGAGAACCTCGCGTGCGCGCATCCGGCCGTGGCGCAGGCCGCCGCGATCGCGATTCCGCACTCGAAGTGGCAGGAGCGGCCGCTCCTGGTCGTGGTCCTGAAAGCCGGCGCGTCGGCTACGCGCGAAGAGCTGCTCGAGTTCTATCTCGGCAAGATCGCGAAGTGGTGGATTCCGGACGACGTCGCGTTCGTCGAGAAGCTGCCGCTCACCGCGACCGGCAAGTTGAGCAAACTGCAGCTGCGCCAGCAGTTCTCCGACTACAGATTGCCCTCCGACTGAAGTCGGACTCCAGCGCTGTGGGTCGGGCTTTAGCCCGACTTCTTATGACATCAGTAGCCTGACGGCAAAGATCCCCCACATCACATACAGCACGATCGTGCTGGCGACGAACACCTGGAAGCGCCGCACGACCTTGTTGCTGGTGAGATGCACGTACGTGTGCGCTGCGCGCAGCACGACGTAGCCCCACGCGCACGCCAGCAGCAACAGCGTCGTCAGCCTGGTGATGGCGAGAAACGCGCAGAGCGCATAGAACAGCACCGGCACTTCGAACAGATTGCGAAAGTGATCGGCGGACTGCACGTTCTGCATCGTCTCGCCCATCTGCTTCGACGTCGCGACCTGCTGCGGATGAATGCGCCGCGAGCGCATCTCGCCGAGGCGATCGGAGCCGAGCCGCAGCCAGACGAACCCGGTCAGCACCACCAGCGCAGTCGGCGGCAGCAGGATGCTGTACTCGAACTGCATTTCACACGGCCGTCTTCACGGGAATGCCCTTGATGCGGCCGCGCCATTCCGCCGGCCCGGACTCGTGCACCGACTCGCCGCGCGCGTCGACGGCCACCGTGACCGGCATGTCCTTCACCTCGAACTCGTAGATCGCTTCCATGCCGAGGTCGCCGAACGCGACGACGCGGCTGGCGCGGATCGCCTTGGATACGAGGTAGGCCGCGCCGCCGACGGCCATGAGATACGCGGCCTTGTGCTTGCGGATGGCCGCGATCGCCTCGGGCCCGCGCTCGGCCTTGCCGACCATCGCGATCAGTCCGGTGCGCGCCAGCATCATCTCGGTGAACTTGTCCATGCGCGTCGCAGTCGTCGGGCCGGCAGGTCCGACGGCTTCGCCATGCACCGGGTCGACAGGTCCGACGTAGTAGATGACGCGATTCTTGAAGTCGAGGCCGTCGGGCAGCGGCTTGCCGGCTTCGAGCAGCTGCGAGATGCGCTTGTGTGCAGCGTCGCGTCCCGTGAGCATCTTGCCGGACAACAGCAACCGCTCGCCCGGCCGCCAGCCAGCGACGTCTTCGCGCGTCAGAGCATCCAGATTCACGCGCCGCGAGTCGGGCGCCGCTTCGTAGGTGAGCTTCGGCCACAACTCCAGGTCGGGCGGATCGAGTTGCGCCGGACCGGAGCCGTCGAGCACGAAGTGCACGTGGCGCGTGGCCGCGCAGTTCGGAATGATCGCGACCGGCAGCGAGGCGGCGTGGGTCGGGTAATCCTTGATCTTGACGTCCAGCACGGTGGTGAGCCCGCCGAGGCCCTGCGCGCCGATGCCCAGCGCGTTGACCTTGTCGAGGATTTCCAGGCGCAGCGCTTCGAGGCGGTTCTGCGGGCCGCGGGCGCGCACTTCGTGAATGTCGATCGCCTCGAACAGCGATTCCTTCGCGAGCACCATCGCCTTCTCGGCGGTGCCGCCGATGCCGATGCCGAGCATGCCCGGCGGGCACCAGCCCGCGCCCATTTCCGGCACCGTCTCGAGGATCCAGTCGACGATCGAGTCGGACGGGTTGAGCATCGTCATGATCGCTTTGTTCTCGGAGCCGCCGCCCTTGGCGGCGACCGCGATATCGAGCTCGTCGCCCGGCACGATTTCCATGTGAATGACGGCCGGCGTGTTGTCGCGCGTGTTCTTGCGCTCGAACGCCGGGTCGGCGACGATCGAGGCGCGCAGCTTGTTGTCGGGATGGTTGTACGCGCGGCGCACACCTTCGTTGATCATCTCGCCGAGGCTCATGCTCGCTTCCCAGCGCACGTTCATGCCGACGCGCACGAATACCGTGACGATGCCCGTGTCCTGGCAGATCGGTCGATGACCCTGCGCGCACATGCGTGAGTTCACCAGGATCTGCTTGATCGCGTCCTTCGCGGCCGGGCTTGCTTCGCGCTCGTAGGCCCCGGCCATGGCCTGGATGAAATCCGGCGAGTGGTAATACGAAATGTACTGAAGCGCATCGGCGACGCTGCGGATCACGTCGTCCTGGCGGATCGTAGTCATGGAGAGTTCGAAGCTTCGGGTGAGGCGGGCTAAGAAATCTATCACAGCCGCAGCACGCGCTGCAGGTAGGCGATTTCGTCCGGCGGTCGCCCGGAGCGCTGCGCATCCCACATCGCCTCTGCGAGGCACTCGATGATGCGATGCTCTGCGTCGTGCGCGGAGCCGATGCGTTGCGCGAGGTTCTCGAAGGCCTTGCGCAGGCCCGCCGGGCGATCGGTCGCGATCTGGTCGCGCACCGCCAGGTGCAATCCCATGTGCAGGAACGGGTTCGACTGTCCGCCTTCGGGTGTGTAGTCGCGGGCGAGTGCGTCCTCGCCACGCTCCAGCGCAGCGTGATACTCCGGATGCAGCGCGATCACGTCCGCGACCTGCGCTTCCAGCGGCTCGCTCGGCAGACCTTCGCGCCGCTTGCGCCAGGCCTCCACGTACACGCGACGCAGCTCGTCGCGCGACTGGTTGTCGAAGAAGGGCATGGCGCGATTCTATCGCATCGCCTTCATCTTTCCGGAGGGGCGGGTCTTCTTCGCGGGCGCCTGCTCCGAGCGCGTCTTCTCGCGGAACTCGCACAGCTCGAGGATCGGGCACTGCGGACACTTCGGCTTGCGCGCCACGCACGTGTAGCGGCCGTGCAGGATCAGCCAGTGGTGCGCGTCGTGCAGGTATTCGGGCGGCACGACCTTGAGCAGGTGATCCTCGACGTCGCGCACGTTCTCGCCGGGCGCGAGACCGGTGCGATTTGCGACCCTGAAGATGTGGGTGTCGACAGCGATCGTCGGCTGCCCGAACGCGGTGTTCAGAATGACGTTCGCCGTCTTGCGGCCGACGCCGGGCAGCGCTTCCAGCGCTTCGCGCGATTGCGGGACTTCGCCGCCGTGCTGATCGAGCAGGATGCGGCACATCTCGATGACGTTCTTCGCCTTCGTGTTGTAGAGGCCGATCGTGCGGATGTAATTCGACAGACCTTCGATGCCCAGTTGCGCGATCGCCTGCGGCGTGTTCGCGTGCTTGAACAACGTGCGGGTCGCAAGGTTGACGCTCTTGTCGGTCGCCTGTGCCGACAGGATCACTGCGACCAGCAGCTCGAACGGCGTGCTGTACTCGAGCTCGGTAGTCGGTTGCGGATTGAGTGACTTGAGGCGCGCGAAGATTGCGGCGACTTTCTTCTTGTTCATGAGCGGCGTTGGCTGATCCAGTTGCGGGCGGCCAGCAGCAGTCCGAAGGAAATAAAGGCGCCGGGCGGCAACATGGCGAGCAGGAATCCCATGTCGACGCGAAAGACGCTGGTTTCGGCCCAGCCCGCCCACGCGCCCAGCAGATTTCCGGCGTCGTTCAGCAACGAGCCCCGGCCGACCAGCTCGCGGGCGATGCCGAGCGGCAGCAGTGTTATGGCGATGCCTATCGCGATCCGCAGGCTCCCGATGAACGCGGTGCCGAAGCTCTCGTGTCGAGCGCTCAGGTGCTGGGCGACGATCAGGTTCGACACGATCAGGGGCACGAACAGCGTGAGCGACGTTCGCAGCTCGCTGAACCACGCGCTCAACAGCAACTCGACGCCTGCAACGAGCGCAGCAAGGGTGAGCATGCTGGCGGCGAGCGCAGATTCGTCACTCAATCGTGAGCGCAGCAAAAGCAGCAGTGCCGTTGCAAGCGGCACGACGATCAATACGACGACGCCGAGGCCTACAGCATCGACGACCGTATCGCTCATGGCGAGCAGCGGGCAGACGGCGATGAGTTGCGCCGTGCTGCCGAAAAGTTGTGGGCTGCGGGCGCTCATTCGGCGGCGGGCTGATCGAAGATTCGCTGAGCGTTGCGCTGATAGTACTCGAGCGCGTTGCGCACCGCCTTGACGATCGCGCGCGGCGTGATCGTTGCGCCGGTGAATGCGTCGAAGTCGCCGCCGTCGCGCCGGACGGTCCAGCGCTGCGTCGGCGGATCGATGAGCGAGCGACCGCGGAAGCGATCGAGCCAGTGCACATCGCGCGACTCGAACGCATCGCCGAGGCCCGGTGTTTCCTCGTGACGGATCACTTGCACGCCGATCAGGCGTCCGTCCTGACCGATCGCAACCAGCAGCTCGATCGGTCCGCGATATCCGTCGGGCGCGATCGGCCGGATCACCGCGGCGACCGGGGCACCGCCGCGTCGTGCGCGGTAAATCCTGACGGGCTGCGCGGAGCCGAGCAGATCCGGCGCGGTGACTGCGATGGAATCCGCGAGCAGATCGTTGTCGTGACTGTCGGGCGCAACCAGCGCATCGAGGCGCTGCTTGATCCACGCTTGCTCGTTGGCCGCAATGCGTTCGCGCGTAAGGCTCGCGACCAGCGCGAGCAATGCAGTCAGCACGGCGGCGAGGACCGCCAGCGTCAGCGCGGGCTTAGCGGGCATGCCCATAGATTCGGGGAATCGTGTACCGATCGATCAACGGCACGGCCAGATTCATGATCAGCACTGCGAAAGCGATGCCGTCGGGGTAGCCGCCCCAGGTGCGGATGACGTACGTCAGCACGCCGATACCCGCACCGTAAATCAAGCGCCCGCGGTCGCTCGTCGCTGCCGAGACCGGATCGGTCGCGATGAAGAAGGCGCCGAGCATGCTGGCACCGGATGTCAGGTGAAACAGCGGCCCGGCGTACGCGCCCGGGTCGGCCGCCGACATGACGGCAGCGCACACGAACAGCGCGCTGAGCATCGCCACGGGGATTTGCCAGCGGATGATCCGCAGCGCGAGCAGCCAGCCGCCGCCGACCAGTGTCGCGAGGTTGATCCACTCCCAGCCCTTGCCGCCGAAGGAGCTGAACATCGCATTGGTGTGCGCCTCGGCCATCGTCATGCCGAGCGCGAGATCGGTGCGCAGCGCATCCAGCGGCGTCGGCGACGTGATTGCGTCCCAGGTGAAGCGCGCCGGCGGCGCGCCGGTAAGAATCGTCGTGAGTGTCTCGAGGAAAGACAGGGCCGCAGGCTCGAATCCGGCGACGTTCGGCGGCAACCATTGCAGCAGCCGCGCCGGGAACGAGACGAGCAGCACCGCGTAGCCGACCATTGCCGGATTGAACGGATTGGCGCCGAGTCCGCCGAACAGATGTTTCGCGAGCAGGATCGCGAAGGCGACGCCGCTGACGATGAGCCACCACGGTGCGAGCGGCGGCAGACACAGCGCGAGCAGCACAGCCGTGATGATTGCGCTCCCGTCGAGCAGGTAGCGCGGCAACGGCTTGCCTCGCAGGCGCAGTGCGGCAGCTTCAGCCGCCAACGCCGTGACGACGCCGAGCGCGATCTGAATCAATACGCCGGGTCCGAAGAACACTACGTGCAGCGCGACCGTCGGAATCAGCGCGTACAGCACTTGTCGCATGACACGCCCGACGCTGATCGGGGCGACGACGTGCGGAGGCTGTGCGGTGGCGAATTGCATAGGTGCGCTCACGACGATTTCTTCGCAAGATCCTGGCGCTTCTTCGCGAGAACCGCCTGCCGCTCGCTCTCGGTCCGTTCGAGGCGTGCCGTCCTCGCGTCGAAGCGCGCCCGAGCCGCGTCGGCACTGGCGCGCGCGGCGAGCTTTTGGATCAGCGCAGGTTTCGCATCCCTGAAGCGCTCGACCAGCGGAATCTGGCTCGGGCACACGTAGTCGCAGCAGCCGCATTCGATGCAATCCAACAAGCCGTAAGTTTCGAGGGCATCGAGATCGCGGGCCAAGGCGTACCAGTGCAGCTGTTGCGGCAGGAGCATCGCGGGGCAGGCTTCCGAGCAGTTGCCGCAGCGGATGCACGGCATCTCAGCGGCGCGTGGCTGCAAGTCGAGCGCCGATGCGGCGATGACGCAATTGGTCGCCTTGATCACCGGCATGTCGTCGTGCGGCAGCGCCTGGCCCATCATCGAGCCGCCCATGATGAGTCGCGACATGCGGCCGGTGTAGCCGCCGCAATCGAAGATCAACGCCGCGAGCGGCGTGCCGAGCAGGACGTCGAGATTGCGTTGCTCGAGCACGCCGTCGCCCGTTACCGTCACGATTCGGCTCGTCAGCGGCTGCGCGTCGCGAACCCAGTGAGCGATTGCAGCTGCCGTACCGACGTTCAGGCACAAGGTGTTTGCGTCCGCGGGCAAACCGCCCGCAGGAACCTCGACGCCGAATACCGCCGTGATGAGCTGCTTCTCGCCGCCGGCCGGATAGATGCTCGCCACTCGTCGCAATTGGATTCGCTCGTCGCGGGCATCGGCGATCGCAGCGCCGAGCGCTGCGGCCGCCTGCGGCGTGTCGTCCTCGATTGCGATGACACACGTTGGCGCCGAGAGCGCGTGAAGCAATACGCGGGCGCCGAATACGACGTCGCGCGCGCGTTCGCGCATCAACATGTCGTCGCAGCTGATGTAGGGCTCGCACTCGGCGCCGTTGAGCAACAGTCGCAATCCGCTTGTCCTGGAGGCGCTGCTCAGTTTCGCCGCCGTGGGAAATACCGCGCCGCCGAGCCCGACGATTCCGCCGCGGGCGATGAGCTCGCGCAACTGCTCTGGTGGGAGCTGATCGAACGCCGTCGGCGCAGCTGCCGCATGACGCTCATCGCGGCCGTCGTTAGCCACGACGATGCTGAGCGTGGGAGCTCCGAGGCGATGCGGCGCGGGCCGCGGCTCGATTGCCGCGACAGTTCCCGATGCCGGCGAATGCAGCCACGCGCTGATCGACCCGCCAGGCTCCGCAATCGGCTGTCCGCGCAAAATCCGCTGACCCGGCTTGACCAGCGGCACCGCGGGCGCGCCGGCATGTTGATCGAGCGGCAGGACAAGTGTTTCGACCGAGGTGGCGGGACGCAAAGCGTGCTGGGTCGAGCGCTGCTTGTGAGCATCGAGTCGCAGGCCGCCGCGCAGTCCGGACGTGGCCATCGGTCAGGTACGCGGCGCGGGCCGCATTACGATGCAATCGACAGGGCAGGGTGGAATGCACAACTCGCAACCGGTGCATTGCGCGGCGATGACGGTGTGCATGAAGCGACTCGCCCCGACGATTGCATCCACAGGGCACGCCTGAATGCACTTCACACAGCCGATACATGCCGCTTCGTCGATCCACGCGACAGCGGGATGTGCAGGGACACTACCGAAGCGCGGGTCGACCGGCCGTGGCTCGCGTCCGAGGAGCTTTGCGAGCGCAGCTGCCGTTGCATCGCCGCCGGGCGGGCACTGATTGATGTCCGCTTCGCCGTTCGCGAGCGCAGTAGCGTAGGGACGACAACCCGAGTAGGTGCAGCGTCCGCACTGTGTCTGCGGCAGCAGCGCATCGATCTCGCCGACGAGTCGGTCGCGGTCCTCGTTCGAGCGCCGCGACGCCAGCGCGGTCGCGACGCCAGCCGCAGTGGCGAGTCCAATCATGGTCAGCAAGGCCGAGAGCACGGCTATTCCTGGATCAGGCCGCTGAAGCCCATGAATGCCAGCGCCATGATCCCGGCCGTCACCAGCGCGAGCGGCGCCTCGCGAAAGACGACCGGAATATCTGCCTGCTGCAGCCTTTCATAGAGCGCTGCAAAGGCGAGCAGGAGAATGGCGAGCGCCACAGCAGCACCGAACGCAAGTAGCACAGCGACGCCGAAGGTCGCCGCCCGCAGATCGGTGATCAATGCGATTCCGAGCAGCGCAGCGTTCGTGCTCATCAGCAGCGCGAAGCCCGGCTGCTGAATGACGATCGCATTGCGACGGCGCAGCGCCATGTCCAACAGCGGCACGACGATCAGCACGACTGCGATGAGCGCCGGCGTGCGCAGGTATTCCAGCTGCCAGGGTGCGAGTACGAACCGCGCGAGCAGCCAGCCGATCAGCGCCACCGCCGGCACGGCCACGAGACAAGCGATCGCAATGAGGCGCGCACCGCCGAAGATGTCGGTCGGCGCCACGAACGGACGCCACTGCGGCATGTGCGCGAGCACCACGGTCGTGACCAGCACGCTGCTCAACAGAACCATGAGCAGGGACGACATGGCCGCTACTTCACTTTCATCCCCGGCGTCGCGCCGGCGTCCGGGGACAGCAGGAAGATGTCCTTTGCGCCAGTGTCCTTCCCGATCGGGCCGGCCGCCAGCACCATGCCTTCGGAAACGCCGAAGCGCATCTTGCGCGGCTTGAGATTCGCCAGCACCAGCGTCATGCGTCCGGGCAGTTGCTCGGGCGCATATGCCGAGCGAATGCCGGCGAACACCGTGCGCTGTCCGTCGCCGATGTCGAGTGTGAGCTTCAGCAGCTTGTCCGCGCCTTCCACCGTTTCGGCAGCGACGATCTTTGCAATACGCAGATCGAGCTTCGCGAAGTCCTCGACCGTGACTTCGTCGGCACCCTGTGCAGTCGCCGGCGGCGCCGCCTTCGCTTCGGGCTTCGCCGCAGCCTCGTCGAGGCCGAGCAGCGCATCGAGTTGTTTCGGGTCGGCGCGCGTCATGAGGTGCTCGTACGAGCCGATGACGTGATTCTCCAGCAGGCTCTGTGCGTCCTGCCATTGCAGCGGCGGGATCCGCAGGAAATTCTCGACAGACTCGGCGAGCTTCGGCACGACCGGCTTCAGATACAGCGTCAGCAGCCGGAACACGTTCAGGCTGATCGTGCACACCTGCTTCAGCTTGGCATCGTGCTGCGGATTCTTCGCCAGGTCCCACGGCGCCTGTTGCGCGATGTAGGCGTTGGCGAGGTCCGCGGCTTCCATGATTTCGCGCATCGCCTTGCCGAACTCGCGCTGCTCGTAATGCGCAGCGATCGCGTTCGACGCTGCGCGCACCTGGTCGAGCAGCGGGCTGTCGAAGGGACCGCTGCCGAGTTGCCCGCCGAAGCGCTTGCTGATGAAGCCCGCGGTGCGGCTGGCGATGTTCACGTACTTGCCGACCAGGTCGCTGTTGACCCGCGCCACGAAGTCTTCGGGATTGAACTCCATGTCCTCGACATTCGCGTTCAGCTTGGCCGCGATGTAGTACCGCAGCCATTCCGGGTTCAGGCCGAGCTCGAGATAGCGCAGCGGGCTCAGGCCGGTGCCGCGCGACTTCGACATCTTCGCGCCGCCGAGCATGATGAAGCCGTGCACGTAGACGTGGTCGGGCACTTTGCGGCCGGCGAACTTCAGCATCGCCGGCCAGAACAGCGTGTGAAAGTAGATGATGTCCTTGCCGATGATGTGAATCTGCTGCGTGTCCGGCGCCGCCAGGAATTCATCGAAGCTGCGCAGCTCGCCCTTCGCGCGCGCCTTGCCGCTGTCGAAGTAGTTCTTGAGCGAGGCGAGATAGCCGATCGGCGCATCCAGCCACACATAGAAGTATTTGCCGGGAGCGTCCGGAATCGGGATGCCGAAGTACGGCTCGTCGCGCGAGATGTCCCAGTCGCCGAGTGCCTGATCGCCGCTGCCGCTCAGCCACTCGCGCGCCTTGTTGGCGACGGACGGTTGCAACCGTCCCGGCGTGTCGAGCCAGCCCTTCATGAACTCGATGCATTTCGGGTCCGACAGCCGGAAGAAGTAGTGGTCGGAGGTCTTGCGCACCGGGGTCTTGCCCGACAGGGTCGAGTAGGGATTGATCAGGTCGGTCGGCGAGTACGCGGTGCCGCAGACCTCGCAGTTGTCCCCGTACTGGTCCATGGCCCCGCACGTCGGGTTCGGACACTGGCCCTTGACGTAGCGGTCTGCCAGGAACATCTGCTTCACCGGATCGAAGAACTGCTCCACCGGTTTCACGTAGATCAGCCCCGCGGCCTTGAGCTTGCGGTAGATGTCGGTCGACAGCTCGAAGTTCTCCGGCGAGTGCGTCGAATACCAATGGTCGAAGCTGAGGTAAAAACCTTCGAGATATTGCCGACGCCCGGCGCCGATGCGGCGTATCAGTTCTTCGGGCGTGATCCCGTCGGCCTCGGCCTTCAGCATGATCGGCGCGCCGTGCGTGTCGTCGGCGCCCACGAAGTGCACCGGGCGCCCCTGCATGCGCTGGAACCGCACCCAGATATCGGCCTGGATGTACTCCATGATGTGGCCGATATGGAACGGGCCGTTCGAGAACGGCAGTGCGGTGGTGATGAAGAGAGGATGCAGGGAAGGCATGGCACGGATGATAGCGAACTATCCGCCATCCGCTATCCGCCATCCGCTTCCTACCCGTTGTCTTTCACGGGCTCGAACTTCGCCTTGTTGATGCCTTTCTTGTACGCGTCCTTGCCGCTGATCGTGCCTTTGTCGAGCAGCTCCTGGATCGCGCTGTCCATGGTCCGCATGCCGTGCGCCGCGCCGCTCTGCATCGTGTTTTCCAGCTGGTCGAGCTTGCCCTGACGGATCAGGTTGGCGACGGCCGGGGTGTTCACCATGATTTCCAGCGCGGCGACGCGTCCGGGCTTGCCGGCGCGCGGGATCAGCTGCTGGGAGATCACACCGCGCAGCGAGGTTGAAAGCATTGCGCGCACGTGCTGCTGCTTGTCGGCCGGGAAGGCGTTGACCATGCGGTCCACGGTCGGCGCGGCGCCGTTGGTGTGCAGGGTGCCCATCACGAGGATGCCCATCTCGGCCGCGGTGACCGCGATGCTCATCGTCTCGTAGTCGCGCAACTCGCCGACCAGGATGACGTCCGGATCTTCGCGCAGGGCCGACAGCAGGGCCTCGGAGAACGACGGACTGTGAGTGCCGATCTCGCGCTGGCTGATCAGGCAGTTCTTGCGCGGGTGCACGAACTCGATCGGGTCTTCGACCGTCAGGATGTGACCCTTCAGGCGCAAGTTCATGTCGTCGATCATCGCGGCGAGCGTGGTCGACTTGCCGGAGCCGGTCTTGCCGGTGACGAGGATCAGGCCGTTGTTGACCTTGCACAGGTTGCGCACGGCGTCCGGCATGTTCAGCTCGTCGAGCGACAGCGCCTTGGACGGGATGGCGCGGCAGACGCAGCCCAGCCCGTACAGGTGCCGCATCACGTTGACGCGGAAGCGCGAGACGCCGGGAATGATGTAGGCGAAGTCAGCGCCGTTCTTCTCTTCCAGCCGCTGCTGCGCGGCTCGCGGCATGATTTCGCGCAAGGTCTCTTCCACGAATTGCGGCGACAGGATCTCCTGGCGCAGCGGCTGCAGCTCGCCGTACAGGCGGATGCGCGGCGGATCGTTGGCGATGAAGTGCAGGTCTGAGCCGCTGCGACTCAGCACCTCCTTCAGGTACTCATCGATGCGCCGCGGGACGTAGGCGCTCGTGGTCGCGGTGCTGACTGGGCTGGCGGGATCGGTGCTCATGGCTGGGAGTCTTGCTGGTCAAGTCCTCTAACCAGGGGCGAGGTCGAACTTCGGCAGGACGCTGGCGTCGGTCACGAACTTCGAGAACAGGCGCTTGTCGCTCGCGTACACATAGGCGTCGTCGGGATCGATTTCCTTCGACTGCACGTTCGTCAGCAGCGCCTGGTCGAGCATCTGCATGCCGAGGTCCCGGCCGGTCTGCAGCTGGGTCGGAATCTGGTGCGTCTGGTCGGTCATGATCAGCTTGCCGATCGCGCGGGTGACCACCATGACCTCGCAGATGGCCTTGCGACCGCGCTGGTCGGCGGTCTTCACCAGCACCTGCGTGATCACGGCGATCAGGCTCTGCGACAGGAAGCTCTTGGTCTGCTCGCGCTCGTCGGCAGGCAGAGCGTCCACGACGCGGTCGATGGTCTTTACCGCGCCGGTCGTGTGCAGCGTGCCGAGCACCAGGTGACCGGTTTCGGCCGCCGTCATCGCCCAGCGGATCGTGTCGGCATCGCGCAGCTCGCCCACCAGGATGACGTCGGGATCTTCGCGCATGGCCGCGCGCACGCCTTCGGAGAAAGTGGGCAGGTGCGTGTTCAGCTCGCGCTGGATGATCTGGCTCTGTTTGCTCTTGTGCACGAACTCGATCGGATCTTCGAGGCTGATGATGTTCACCCGCCGCGTCGAATTCAGGTGATCGATCATCGCGGCCAGCGTCGTCGACTTGCCGGTGCCGGTCGAGCCGGTGACCAGGATCATGCCCTGGTGATGGTCGCACAGCTTCTTGACGATGGGCGGCAGCCCCAGCCGTTCCAGCGTCGGCGGGTCGGCCGGAATCGCGCGGAAGGTCGCGCCGAGGCCGGTGTCCTTGCGGAACACGTTGACGCGGAAGCGCCCGCCGTTGGCGGAAACGTACGAGAAGTCGACGTCGTGGCCCTTGCGCAGGCGGTCCTGATTCGGCTTGCTGACGATCTCGCCGACGTAGCCTTCCAGCTCCGCCTGGCTCAGGTCGCGGAACTTGATCGGCATGAGGTCGCCGTGCATGCGCAGGAGCGGCGGCAGGCCAACGGCGAAATGGATGTCCGAGCAGCCCTGATCGGTGCCCAGCTTGAGGAATGCATCGATGCGTGCCATGCGGTGCGGAGCGTACCGCTACTGGCGCATCTTCTCCAGCGCCGTCCGCAGCTCGTCCATGGTCTGGTGGCGCTTCATCTTGTCGACCGACATCGCCTGCGTCACCAGGTCGGAGAGCGCTTGCGGCAGCTGCGGGTTGACGTCGATCGCCGCCTTCGCCTTGCCCTGCACGTGCTGATACATGACCGACATGTGGTCGCCGCGGCTGTAGGGCGGCTGGCCGGTGAACATCTCGTACATGATCACGCCGACGCTGTAGATGTCGGCTCGCTGGTCGACTTTCTTGCCGAGGATCTGCTCCGGCGCCATGTATTTCGGCGAGCCGATCACGTAGCCGGTCTTCGTCAGCTGCGTGTCGCCTTCCTTCTGCGCGGCGGCGACGCCGAAGTCGAGGACCTTCAGCAGCCCCTCGTTGTTGATCATGATGTTCGCGGGCTTCAGGTCGCGATGCACGACGCCTACCTGGTGCGCGACTGTCATGCCGGTGGCGATGTCGATGCCGTACTGGATCGCGCGCGCCAGCGGCAGCGGCTTCTCGTTGACGATCTCGCTGCCGAGCGTGTGGCCCGGGAAGTACTCCATCGAGATCGCGTAGTTGCCGCGCATGTACAGGAAGTCGTAGATGCGGATGACGTTCTTGTGCGTGATCTTGCGCGAGTAGCGCAGCTCGTGCACGAAGCGCTTCATCATCTCTTCGTCGTTCGCGACGTTCGGGTTCAGGAACTTCAGGATCAGCCGCTCGTCGACGACGGTGTCTTCCACCAGCACTACGGTGCCGAACGCGCCCTTGCCGATCTTCTCGATGAACTTGTAGCGGCCTTCGATGATGTCGCCGTTCTTGAGCGTGGCGATGTCCATCTTGGCGGCCGTCGCCGCGGTCTCTTCTGCCTTCTTGATGACCTGGTCGACGTCGCCCTTCTCGATCAGCAGCGTGCGCGCCGGCTCGACCATCTTCGCCGCTTTGAGGTTGGCCGCGGTGACCGCCGCAGCAGCCGCGACGGCGGTGCTCGAATAGCGGCTGTCGATTTCCTCCAGCGCGCGCATCGCGGCGTGCTGGATCGTCTCGTCGGTGGCATTGGCGCCGGCGTTCTGGATGTAGCTGCGCACGCTGTCGGCGCGCTTGTCGTCGGCCAGCCGCGCGAGCGCGTTGATCGCCTCGACCTTGATCTCTTTTTCCGGCCGCTCCAGCAGCCGCACCATCGGCTCGATCACGCGGGCGTCGCCGAGCTTGCCGAGCGCGCGTGCGACCGTCGGGAGCGAGCGCGTGTTCTCGGAGTTGAGCAGCTCCATGAGCGTGGGCACGGCCTTCTTGCTGCCGATTTCGGCGAGCGCGTCCACGGCCCGCTCGCTGACCCACCAGTCCTTGTCCTTGGTCGCCTCGATCAGGAAGTTGACCGCGCGCTCGTCCTTGGTCTGGTTGAGGATCTCGATGGCGGCGCGGCGCACGTCCTCGTCCTCGTCGCGGATCAGCTCGATGACCGCGTCGACGACGCGCGGTCCGCCGATCTTGCCGAGCGCGTCTGCGGCGCGCGTGCGTACCCACCAGTCGTCATCCTTGATTACCTGCAGCAGCTGCTTGATGTCGCGAGCCGTGCCGAGATGGTTCAGCACCTCGACGGCGGCGCGCCGCGCGTACTCGTTCTCGTCCTTCAGTACCTCGACGAGGTGCTTCATCGTGTCCGGATCCTTGGCGCGCACCACGACGTCGATCGCGCGGTTCGCGGTTTCGAGGTCCGGGTCGCGCAGCAGCTGGATCACCGGGCCGACCGCGATGGGGCCGTCCATCTTGCTCAGCGCGTTGAGCGCCGCTTGCCGGATCATCTTGTTCGGATCCCGGAGCTGGGTCTGGATCGCCGCCGAGACCTCCGGCCGGTTGAAGCGCGACAGGATGTTGATGATATGCATGCGCGCGATCGAGTCCTTGCCCTCGATGCGGCTGGTCAGCTCGGGAATCGACGCCACGTCCGCCAACTCGCCGATGATGCGGAACAGGGCCGCCTTCTCGTTCGCCTCCTGGCTGTACGCATGCTGCAGCAGGTCGCGTACTGAGAAGCGTTGTTTCTGGGCCGCGATGATGTCCAGCACCGCCGGCTTGGAGACATCCTCGCGCGCCAGCAGCTCGATCAACAGGTTGGGACTGTAGTTGTGGCTCGCGGTCAGCGCCCAGCTCACCGCTGCGATCGTGCGCGGGCTGCCGTCCGTCAGTCCCTGCACCAGCATCGGGAAGGTCTTGTTGTCGACCAGCTGCGTCAGGATCTCGACGTACGAGGCCGCTTCCTTCTTGTCCGCGACCGCGAGCGCGTCGAGGATCTTGGGGATTGCGCCGGGACCGATCTTCGCCAGCTTCTGAAAAGCCTTCTGCGATTCTGGGTGCAGCGGGTCGCCAATTCCGCGGATGTCCGCGATCAGTCGCTCAGCTTTCAGATCCGAAAAGAAACTCATCCAGTGATCTCGGTCGTTCCGGTGGCGGCGGACCGCGACAGGCTAATCAAGCATGAATCCAGGAGATATGGCACTGATGTCCACATTGCGAGTTGTAAGTCATTATGCCACGGCTGCCGCGCTACAATCCGCGCCCGCTGGCACCGGCCAGGCTCACCCAGCATTCTTATGAACACAGCGCCCGAAGCCGCCTTGCGCGAGGCCGTCGAGTCCTACATCGATCCCTACCTGGGACTGGAGCTGCGTGCCGCCGGGGCGCTGCGCGGACTCGAGCTCGACGCGCGAGCGGCTTGCGATTGCGCTCACCCTCGGATTCCCGGCGCGCCGCTATCGGGACGAGCTTGCTGCCGCAATCGAGCAACGGGTGCGTCCTCTCGCGGGTACGCGCCGCGTCGCCGTCGATGTCGACTGGAAGATCGCCGCGCACGCGGTTCGAGGCAGTCTGCGGCCGATCCAGGGCATCCGAAATATCATCGCGGTCGCCTCCGGCAAGGGCGGCGTCGGCAAGTCGACGACTGCCGCCAACCTGGCGCTCGGGCTGGCTCACGAAGGTGCGGCCGTCGGCCTGCTGGATGCCGACATCTATGGCCCGAGTCAGCCGCTGATGATGGGTCTGGCCGGGCAGAGTCCCAGCAGCCCGGACCAGCGCACGATGATTGCGCCGATCGCGTACGACGTGAAGGTCATGTCGGTCGGTTTCCTGATCGATGCCGAGCAGCCGATGGTCTGGCGCGGACCGATGGTGACGCAGGCGCTGGTGCAGTTGCTGGAGACGACCCGCTGGGGCGAGCTCGATTACCTCATCGTCGACATGCCGCCCGGCACCGGCGACACGCAGCTCACCTTGTCGCAACGGGTGCCGGTGAGCGGCGCCGTGATCGTCACCACGCCGCAGGACATCGCTCTGCTCGATGCGCGCAAGGGTCTGCGGATGTTCCAGAAAGTCGAGGTGCCGGTGCTCGGCATCGTCGAGAACATGAGCACGCACGTCTGTTCCAGTTGCGGACACGAGGAACACATCTTCGGAGCCGGCGGCGGCAGACGCATGGCTGAGCAGTACGGTGTGGACCTGCTGGCGGAGCTGCCGCTGGATATCCGCATCCGCGAACAAGCAGACGGTGGCCGACCGACGGTAGTTGCCGAGCCCGACAGCGCGCTCGGACGCGCCTACATCGACCTCGCGCGTCGGACTGCCGCGCGCCTGGCGCGGACGGCGCTCACTCCCGCCGCCGCTTTTCCGACGATCACGATGGAAGACACCTGAGATGGATGCCGATATTGCCAGTGACGTATCACCGCGACCGGCGGTTTACACCGGCATTCTGCCTTTCCAGGCCATCCGCGAGATGGTCGAGGGCGGCGATGTCAGGGCGACGGAAATCTTCCGTGACATCGAACCCGATCAGGTCCAACCCGCGAGCATCGATCTTCGTCTCGGGTCACACGCCTATCCCGTCGACACGAGTTTCCTGCCGGGCCGCGGGGTGAAGGTCCTGGAGAAGATGGAAGAGCTCGATCCGGATTTCCAGCGGTTCAAGATCGATCTGCGCAATGGCGCAGTTCTCGAAAAGGGCCGGGTCTACGTAGTGCCGCTGGCCGAGTTCATCTCACTCAAGAGCGAAGTCGCAGCCTTTGCCAACCCGAAGAGCTCGACGGGACGCCTGGACATATTGACCCGGCTCATCGCGGACGGTGCGACGCATTTCGACCAGGTCGAAGACGGTTACAAGGGACAGCTCTACATCGAAATCGCACCCCGCAGTTTCAGCGTCGTAGTGAAGAGCGGGACGCGACTCAATCAACTGCGCTTCCGCCGCACTCGAGGTTCGGCGCCGCGGCCGATTACTGCGGCGGATTGGCGGACGCTGCTCGACGAGGGCAGCGTCGTGGACACTCGCAGCGCGGAGGAGCGAGCCAGGGTCGGCGACCGACCGGGGATGCTGCCGTTCACTGTGGACCTCGAGGGCGCGCGCCGCGGCGATTCGCTGGTTGGCTGGCGAGCGAAGAAGAACACGACGCGGATCGACCTCGAACGGCGCGACTACGATCCGCTGGATTTCTGGGAACCGCTTTACTGGCACAGGCAACCTTCCCTGACGCTCGTGCCCGACGAGTTCTACATCCTGATGACGAAGGAAGCTATCGCCATCCCGCCGAGTTATGCCGCGGAAATGCTGCCCTACGACACTCGCGCGGGTGAGTTTCGCGTTCACTACGCCGGCTTCTTCGATCCCGGGTTTGGCTGGAATCCGGAAAACGGCAAAGCCGGCAGCAGCAGAGGCGTGCTCGAAGTGCGCTCGCACGAAGTCCCGTTCCTGCTCGAACACGGGCAAACAGTCGGCTGGTTGCGTTACGAGCGCATGGCGCAGGCACCGTCAACCTTGTACGGGCGGGAGATCAGCTCGAACTATCAGGGCCAGGGGCTGAAGCTCGCGAAGCAGTTCCGTCAGAGCTAGCAAGGGCCTTGGCCGCTTGCGACGCGAAAACTAAGGCCGTTCCACCTTCTGCAGGATCATCACGGTCTCCACCTTGCCTTTGCGGATCTGCTCGGCGCGTACCGGCAGGAATTCCAGGCTCGGCGCCATCCAGAAGCGCGCCGTGCGGTTCGAGCCTTCGCGCGTGCTTTCGTAAATCACCGTGTCGAGCTTGCCGAGCGCGGAGTCGACCGTCGCGGTTTCCTTCTTCGTATAGGTGTAGCGCTTGATGCGGTTGTCGTCGATGAGCGGGATCGTGCCCGGCTCGGCGCCGCGTAACAGCGCAGTGGTGACGGCGATCGAGATCGACGAGCGGTCCTGCGTGCCGGGCTCGGCGGCAAGCTCGATGGTCTCGCCTTCGATGACGCCGGTCACCAGCTTGCGCGACCAGTCGAAGTGCAGCTCGCCGTCGTCTTCTTTGCCGGTCTTGCCGTCGTCGACCTGCCAGTCGATCGGGCGTGTTCCGGCCTCGTCGATCTCCATCACGCTGCGCTCCATCGCGGCCTTGCTCACGAACAACCGGGCCAGCGCGGTCGGGCTGGCGTGCGTTTCATAGATGTAGCGACCCGTCGCGGTGTCGTGCGCGAAGTCGAAGGTGATCGTGCCGGCACCGATGCCACGAAAGGTCACTGCGTAGGTCGCCGAGAACGGGCGCGGCACCGCGGCTTCGGCGTGCGCCGAAGTGGAGAGCAGCGTCGCTGTCAGCAGGCAGGCTAACTTTCGCATTCGATCTCCTGATCCCTACACTCGCTGGCTAACCGCCGGCCGCACTCGCCGGTTCCCGCACCGGTGCATCCAGCGGCTTGCCGTCGAGCCACGCGCGACCGTCCTTCAGCAGCAATCGCCCGCGCGCGAACCAGTCGATGGCCTGCGGGTAGATCCTGTGTTCGCCCTGCTGAACTCGCGCTGAAAGCGTAGATTCGCTGTCGTCAGGCAGTATCGGCACCTCGGCCTGCAGAACCACCGGCCCGCCGTCGAGCTCCTCGGTGACGAAATGCACGCTCACGCCGTGCAGCGCCTCGCCAGATTCGAGCGCGCGCCGGTGCGTATGCAGGCCGCGATACTTCGGCAGCAGCGAAGGATGCACATTGAGAATGCGGCCGGCGAATGCGCCGATGAACTGCGACGTGAGAATACGCATGAAGCCCGCCAGCACGATGAGCTGCGGCTGGTACTGCTCGAGCAGTTGCACCAGCGCGCGATCGTAGGAAGGACGATCGGCAAACTCGCGCGGCTGCAGGACACGCGTCGCGAGATTCATCGCCGCTGCTGCCTGCAAACCAGCGGCCGCGGGTTGATCGCTGACCACGACGCGCACATCGACAGGCAGGCTGCCCGCCGCGGCGCGCTCCGCGATGACGCGCATGTTGCTGCCGCGGCCGGAAATCAGGATTGCGATGGGCAGCCGGCTCATCCGCGGACGATGACGCCGCCGTCGCCGCGCCGGACTTCGCCGATGACGGACGGTTGCTCGCCCTGGTCGCGCAGCACCTTGAGGGCCCGCTCGCAATGTTCGGCCGCGACGCAGACCGTCATGCCGATCCCGCAGTTGAACGTCCTGTACATCTCGTCGTGCGGGATGCTGCCCGCGCGTTGCAACCAGTCGAACACTGGCGGGCGCGTCCACGTCTGAGCGCTCAACAGCACTTCGAGTCCTTCCGGAACGACACGCGGAATGTTCTCGGTGAGCCCGCCACCGGTGATGTGAGCAAAGCTGCGCACCGCAACCGATTTGGCGAGCGCGAGCAGCGGCTTGACGTAGATGCGCGTTGGCGTGAGCAGCGCGTCGTACAACGAGCCCCCTTCGAGCTTCGTCGCCGGCGTCGCCTTGGCGGTCGCGAGCAGCTTGCGGATCAGCGAATAGCCGTTCGAGTGCGGACCGGAGGAGGGCAGCCCGATGATCACGTCGCCCGGACGCGTCTTGCTGCCGTCGATGATTGCGTCCTTCTCCACGATGCCGACGCAGAAACCCGCCAGGTCGTAGTCGCCGGCGGCATACATGCCGGGCATTTCCGCGGTCTCGCCGCCGATCAGCGCCGCACCGGCCTGCACGCAACCCTCGGCGATGCCTTTGATGACCGACTCCGCGACGTCACGCTGAGCTTGCCGGTTGCGTAATAGTCGAGGAAGAACAACGGCTCCGCGCCCTGCACGACGACGTCGTTCACGCACATCGCGACCAGGTCGATGCCTATCGTGTCGTGGCGGCCGGTCTCGATTGCCAGCCTGAGCTTGGTGCCGACACCGTCGGTGCCGGAAACCAGCACCGGCTTGCGGTAACGGTCGAGCGGAATCTCGAACAGCGCGCCGAAGCCGCCGAGGCCGCCTATTACCTCGGGCCGCAGCGTGCGCTTGACCGCAGGCTTGATGCGTTCGACCAGCTCGTCGCCGGCTTCGATATCGACGCCGGCATCTTTGTACGTGATCGGCTTGGGCATGGTGACCTGGGCGATTTTCTGCGTGGGTTCGACGGGGCGGGGGCTGTGATATTTTAGCCGCTTATGTCGTTGTTCCGCTGCCTCAGATTTGCGTTGCTGCCGGCCTTGCTCGTCGTCGCCTCCGCCCGGGCCGTCACGGTCCCAAACCTGTACGAGACTGCGCAGCCGGTCGACGGTTCGCGCGACGCTGCGTTCGTCGAGGCGCTGAAGACAGTCCTGGTGCGCGTCAGCGGCCAGCGCGATGCGGCGGCGCGCGTCGGCGAGGTCAGCGATCCACGCAAATACGCCCAGCGCTTCGGCTTCACCGCCGGCAATGTCCTCGAAGTCGGCTTCGACGCCGCCTCGGTCGATCAGCTGCTGTCGAATGCCGGCCTGCCGATCTGGGGACGCGAGCGTCCGGCGACGGTCGTGATGTTCGGCGTCGAGGACGCGGGCGGCGCCTGGCGCTGGCTCGCGGCCGACACACCGGCGCGCGAGCGCGAGGCGATCGAGAAAGTCGCACGCGAGCGCGGACTGCCGGTGAAGTGGCCCGTGATGGACGCGCAGGAGCGCAGCGAGGCCAGCGCCGATTCACCCGGCCTGATGCAGGTCGCGAGCCGTTATGGAGCGGACGCCGTGCTTCTCGGCCGTGCGCGCGGCGGTGTCATCCAGTGGACGCTGCTCTCGAGCGAAGGCGCAGCGCAGGCCAGCGGCGGTCTCGACGATGGCGTGCACCTGGCAGCCGATACCTTCGCGCGAGTCTTTGCCGCCTCGGGATCTTCGCTCGGCAGCGTCATCGTCGAGGTCGCGGGAATCTCCGATCTCAACGCGTACGCCGCAACGCTCAACTACCTGGAAGGCATGACGCTCGTGCGCGGTGTCGCGCTCGAGCAGGTCACGGGCGACAAGATGCGTTTCCGGCTGGCGGTGCGCGGCGACGCCGCGACGCTTCGCCGCGCGATCGCACTGGATCACCGGCTGGTGCCGACGGATGCGGCAGATGGTGCTGCGGCGGATCGGCTCGCGTTCCGCTACCAGCCCTGAGCGCCGATGCGGCACATTCCCAATGCGCTCTGCATCCTGCGCATGTTGCTGGTCGTGCCGGTGGCCTGGCTGCTGTTCACCGACAATTATCGGCTGACACTCCTCGTGTTCGCGTTCGCGGCTGCGACCGACGGCCTGGACGGGTTCCTCGCGAAGCGCTTCGGCTGGACTTCGGAGCTCGGCAAGATCCTCGATCCGCTCGCCGACAAGATTCTGCTCGTCGGCGTATTCATCACGCTGGCAGCGCTCGGCGCCGTTCCCGTCTGGCTGGCGGCAACTGCGGTGGCTCGCGACGTGGTCATCACCGCTGGCGCGATCACCTACAAATACCTCTTCGGTTATGGCGAGCTGCAGGGGCGGCCGACAGCGATCAGCAAGCTGAACACGCTGGGCCAGATCATCTTTCTGCTGCTGGTCGTCGCAGCGCGCGCCAGTGACTTCACGCCGCAACTCGCCATCACCGCTCTCGGCGCGTTCGTGTTCGTCACGACTGTCGTCAGCGGTCTCGACTATGTGATCACGTATTCGCGCAGGGCAGTCGAGGTGAGCCGCCGTCGCCGCGGTCTGGCGTAGTGCGGCAAAAGTCGCGCCTTTTGTCGCACGTCTGTCGAAAGGGCCTCGGCCGCTTTCGACCGGAGAACTAGATGGATGCGAAACAGCTCCCTCTCGCAATCCGGCTGCGCGACACCTCGGTTTTCGCAAGCTACTTCCCTGGACGCAACCGCTCGGTCGTCGATGCGCTCGCGGCGCTGAGCGCGCGGCGCTCCGGCGCGAACGACGGTCCGACTTGTGTCTGGGTGCACGGCGCGGCCTCGGTCGGCAAGACGCACCTGCTGCAGTCGATGTGTGCGCGTGCTCATGAGAATTCGCAGAACGATGTGCAGCGCGCCGCATATTTGCCGCTGCGCGAGGTCGCGCAACTCGGCGGCGAAATCCTCTCCGGCTACGGCCAGTTCTCGCTAGTGTGTCTCGATGACGCAGAAGCAGTCGCAGGTCACGCCGGATGGGAGCGCGCCTTGTTCCGCTTGCATCAGGAGTTGGACGAGCAGGGCGGGCGGCTGGTGATTTCCGGTACCGCGCCACCCGCTGCGTTGCCGTTCAAGTTGCCCGACCTGGCTTCGAGGTTGAACGGTGGCGTCGTGCTCACGGTGCAGCCGCTCGAGGAGCATGAACAACTCGCGGCCCTGCAGCTGCGCGCGCAATTGCGCGGTTGCGAGCTGCCGGAGGAAACCGCGCAGTTTCTCTTGCGCCGCTTGCCGCGAAACATGACCGCGCTGTGCGCGTTTCTCGACGAGCTCGACGAAGCATCGCTCGTCGCGCAGCGACGGCTTACGGTGCCGTTTGTGAAGGCAGTGATGAAGAACGCGTAGCGCGCAGATACGCGACCAGCAACGCGAACACGACAAGCACGCCGAAGAGCAGCAACGCCGCCCAGCTGCGCATCGCAGGATTGGCAACGACCTCGGTGAGTCCGAGCACGAGCGACGGCGCCAGAGCGAGCGTCATCCATGCGTAGGACCGCCGCCGCCGGCTATAGAGGAACGGCAAGCCGACGACGAGCGGCAAGGCGAGAACTGCGCCGGCGACGACCCGCGCCGTCGTAGGCGCGATGAGCGTCCAGTGCACGACCGGCGCCAACAGCAGCACCGTGGCGGCACAAGCTGCCAGTCGCAACCGACGGACAGCAGACGACTCCTGCGTGGTGGCCGGTTCGTTCAAGCGCGCAGCTTGACGGCGAGCTCGGCGACACGCCGGCCGAGATGAACGGCCAGCGTGCGCTCGTCCTCGGTCAGTCGCGGTTGGGTGTCGGCTCCGGCGAAGTGACTGGCGCCGTAAGGCGAGCCGCCCGCCCGCGTCGTCGACAATGCAGTGTCAGTGTAAGGAAGTCCGACGATGTACATGCCGTGATGGAGAAGCGGCAGCATCATCGAGAGCAGAGTCGTCTCCTGCCCGCCGTGCAGCGTCTGGGTCGATGTGAACACAGCGGCGGGTTTGCCTGCGAGTGCGCCACTGACCCACAGCGCGCTGGTGCCGTCCAGGAAAAACTTGAGCGGCGCCGCCATGTTGCCGAAGCGTGTCGGACTGCCCATCACCAAGCCGTCACATTCCCGCAGATCGTCGTGCGTCGCGTACGGCGGCCCTTCTGCAGGTACCGGCGGTTGCTGCGCCTCGACCACGCTCGCGACCGCAGGCACCGTGCGCAAACGCGCGCGCGCGCCTGCTACCGATTCCACTCCACGGCAGACCTGGCGAGCGAGCTCGGCAGTTGCGCCTTTGCGCGAATAAAACAGCACCAGTATTTCGGCCACGCGTGCAAAAACCTGCAAAGCCAGACGACGCACAGGCGCGCGGCGCTGCTCTTGTGGGAGTAATGCAACGCAACACCCGCGTGTAGGAGGGTCGCATTGTATTCAGCCCAGTCTTGACGGTGTAGGGTTTCGGTTGCTACGGTCGATTGAAAAATCACCATGGCTCTCAACGTTCGCATGCCGGCAATCATCGTGGCCGCGAGCCTCGCGCTCGCGGCGTGCGCCGGCGCGCCCGTTCAGGAGATGAGCAACGCCCGCCAGGCCATTCGCGCGGCGCGCGACGCCGGAGCCGAAAAGGCGGCGCCGCAGAAGCTCAGCGAAGCCGAAGCGCTGCTGATCCGGGCCGAGGACAGCCTGGAGCGGCGCGCGTATGGCGAGGCGCGGCGCAATGCCAAGGCGGCGCGCGACAAAGCCGCGGAAGCGCTCGGCGCCGCCAAGCCCGGCAGCAACACGGGTTGAATTTCCTTGTCGGCCCTCATCGCACGGCGCTGTTACGTGTCCGGGCGCGTGCAAGGCGTTTTCTATCGCGCATCGACTCGCCAGCGGGCGCAAGAGCTCGGTTGCCGCGGCTACGCGCGCAACCTTCCTGATGGTCGTGTCGAAGTAGTCGCAGTCGGCGAGCCTGCGGCAGTACATGCGCTGATCGAGTGGCTCCGACAAGGCCCACCCGCCGCGCACGTGACGGGCGTGAACTGCACGGAGTTAGCGCTTGGTGAAGTCGGAGAGCTGCCCGGCGCCTTCGGCACCCGAGATAGTTTCTTCAATCGTAGTGCCAGCGTCGCGAGAGCCGGTCCAGCACGAGGTCGGAATAATTCCTGCGGCCGACGCTGCCGTTGTAACGCGCCAGCGCGCGCGTATAGTCGCCGCGCTCGCGGTCCAGATAGAACTTGAGGATCGTGCAGCCCATGCGCACGTTTTGCGGGATGCGCACCAGCTCCTGGTTGGTCATGCCGAGCTGGCGTGGCCAGAACGGCATGATCTGCATCAGGCCGACTGCGCCCGCGTGGGAAACGGCCCAGCGATCGAAGCGGCTCTCGACGTCGATGACCGCCATGACCAGGCCCGGGGGTAGCTTCAGGCGTCGCGCTTCGCAGTGCACGTGGTGCAGGAGCTCCTGGCGCTCTTTCGGGTTCTTGAGCAGCGTCTTGAGTTTCGGCTCCATCGCCGCGAACCAGACCTGCTCGTCGAACTTGTCCTCGAAACAGGCGCCGGCGGCGAGCGCCTGCTGGAGGAGCTTGCCGAGCTGCGGGTCCTGCTGGCGGTCTGCGAGCGCGGGCGCGCTGGCGGCGAGGCAAGCCGCAAACATTGCTGCAGCGAGGATTTTCAACGTGCGCGAACCTCGTTTTTCCGAGGGCCGATCGACCAAGTCTGTTGTGTGGGCTGCGCGTCGCACAATATCATGTGCCCACCTCCTCGCACGCATACCATGAGCGCCGAGAACTACGAAACCGGCGATGTCCCGCCCGCGAAGAATCCGGCCCGCGGCGTGTACTGGCTCCCCAACGTGCTCACCACCGGCACGTTGTTCGGCGGCTTTTACGCGATCGTCGCTGCGATCAACGGCGACTTCTCGCGCGCCGGCATAGCGATCTTCGTGGCGATGCTCTTCGATGGCCTCGACGGCCGCGTTGCGCGCTGGACCAACACGCAGAGCGATTTCGGCAAGGAGTACGACAGCCTGTGCGACATGGTCGCCTTCGGCGTCGCGCCGGCGATCGTCGCGTATCAGTGGGGCATCGAGCGCATCGCCGACTACGGCAGATTCTGGGGGCGGTTCGGCTGGCTTGCGGCATTCTTCTACGCGGTCGCCGCGGCGCTGCGCCTGGCGCGTTTCAATGCGCGCGCGGCGAGCGCCGACAAGCGCTACTTCGAAGGTCTGCCGAGCCCGTCCGCGGCCGCAACTGTCGCGAGCTTCATCTGGCTCGCGAGCGAGTTTGATCTGGGCGCCGATCGCAGCACCGGCGGCCTGCCGGCGCTGGTGGTCACTTTCGTCGTCACGATCTGCATCGGCGCGCTGATGGTCAGCCGCTTCTCGTACTGGAGCGGCAAAGAATTGAACATGCGCGGGCGGATTCCGTGGATGTATGCCGCGCTGATCCCACTGGGCTACGTCATCGTCTCGCTCGCGCCCGCATCGCTGTTTGCGTTGTTCGGGGCCTACGCACTGTCGGCGCCGGCGATTTGGGCGTGGCGCAAGCTGTTCAGGAAGAAGCGGACTGCGGAAGGCGGATAGGCCGAGCAATGGATTCCCGCCGCGTCGCATACCTCAAAGCACTCGACGTCGATGTCTGGGAGCGTCGTGACCTGGCGCGCCCGGAAACTGTCGCAGCAGCGGCGCCGCAAAGCGCAGCGCCATCGGGCTGGGCGGAGCTCGAGCGCGCAGTGAAGACCTGCACGCTGTGCCCGTTGCACCAGACGCGGACGCAAGGCGTCTTCGGCGTCGGCAATCGCAACGCGCAATGGATGGTGATCGGCGAAGCGCCAGGCGCGGACGAGGATCGGCAGGGCGAGCCGTTCGTCGGCCGCGCGGGGCAGCTCCTCAACTCGATGCTCAAAGCGATCGGCCTGAAGCGCGAGCAGGTGTTCATCGCGAACATCCTCAAGTCGCGGCCGCCGAACAACCGCGATCCGCGCCCCGAGGAAGTGCGGGCCTGCATCCCTTACCTGTTCCGCCAGATCGAGCTGGTGAACCCGAAGCTGATCCTGTGCGTCGGGCGCATCGCTGCACAAACACTGCTGGAGACCGACACGCCCATCGGTAAACTTCGCGGCCAGCTGCATCGCATCGCTGGGAATCGCCCGATGGTCGTCACCTATCATCCTGCCTACCTGCTGCGCAGCCCGGGCGAGAAGCGCAAGTCGTGGTCCGATCTGCTGCTCGCGATGCGCACGTTCGAGCAGGCTGCGGGCGGAGCGGCGACGTGAGCGCCGAGATCGATCGGTCGAAACTGTTCGACGCCGTGCGTTTCCGGCCGATGGCGCTGAGCGACGTCGCTGCAGTCGTCGCGGTCGAACGCGCGTCGTACGTTTTCCCGTGGAGCGAAGGAGTGTTCCGCGACTGCATCCGCGTCGGCTATCTGTGCCGCGTCGTCGAATTTGCCGGCGAAGTCGCGGGCTACGGCATCATGTCGTACGGCGCGGGCGAGGCGCACATCCTCAACATCTGCATCCGCAGCGACCTGCGCAGCGCCGGCGTCGGTCGTCGTCTCATGGATTTTCTCCTCGAGCGCGCACGCGCCGCGGAAATGCGCGACGTTTTCCTCGAAGTGCGTCCGTCGAATCCGACTGCGATTCGCCTGTACGAAGCGCTGGGCTTCGCGCGCGTCGGCGTGCGCAAAGCCTATTACCAGGCGAGCGGCGGCCGCGAAGACGCGTGGGTGTATCGGCTCGCGCTCAGCGTCGCTCCGTAACGAATCGCGCCGGAACCAAGCCCAGTCGGACTCGTTAGGTTTGAGCCATCGGTGCAGCGATGCGCACGCACGCTTGCACTCATCGTTCTTTCCGCAACGAGCAAGAGGAGTCTGACAATGGCATTCGGAAATTTCTGGCGCGGCGGCGGACGCGAGCGTTTCGGCAGCGAGCGCGACCAGGATCGCAATCGCGAGCGCGAGCGTTGGCGGACAACGGGCAGCGACTGGCGCGATGACGAGCGCGACCGTTCGCGCGACACCGAGCAACGCGAAAGCCGGTACGGCGGTCAAGGCTATGGCGGCGAACGCTATGGCGGGGAACGCTACGGCAGCGAAGGTTATGGCGGCGGCAGCGAATACGACTATCGGGGCGGCAGTCTGTACGGCGGGGGTTCCCAACGCGGTTACGGATCTTCCGGCGGCAGCTCGTATGGCACAGCAGGCAGCTACGGCGGCGAATCGAGCAGCTACGGTGGCGGATCGCGCAGCTACGGCGAATCGCGCAGCTACGGCAGCGAATCTCCCTGGGGCTCGCAGGGCCGAAGCTCGGGACAGGGCATCCATCGCGGACGCGGTCCGCGCAACTACAAGCGTGCGGATGAGCGCATCCGCGAGGACGTTTGCGAGTGTCTGACCGAAGACGCGTACATCGATGCGTCATCCATCGACGTCGCGGTCACCGACGGCGAAGTCGTGCTGACAGGCACCGTCTTCCAGCGTGAAGACAAGCGCCGCGCCGAGGACATGGCCGAACGCATCTCCGGCGTCAAGGATGTCCGCAATAACCTGCGCGTCTCCAGCGAGCAGAGCGGCGAGCGCAGCGGCCTGGGACAGGAGGGTTCGCGGCAGGGACAGCAAAGCCAGCAGAGCCAGACAGGGCAGTCACCGCGCCATTAGCCCGTGCACAGACGGAGAGGCCGCCGCGCCTCTCCGTCGTCCGGCGGGCGCGCGCCGCACTGCTCCATCGAGAGTCATTTCCCGCCTCGCAGTCGCCCGCGGAACCGCACGCTCGACACTCCGATTAGAAGGCTGCGTCCACAGATGCTGCTTCCACAAAGGAGTCTTCGCATGCGTAGGAAATCTGTATGGAACTCGATCGCACTCGCTGCATGCTCGCTCGCGCTGCCAATTGCACTCGCGGCACAAACCAGTCCTCCGACCGTGCTGCCATCGCAGGAGATCTTCGGCCCGCCTGCGCCGGCGGGCGGCGCCTTCGGAGTCACCGTCGCGATAGATGGCCGCGATCTGATCACGGCGCGCAGCGATTTCACTGCCCATGCCTATGAGCGGGATGGCACGGGCAGCTGGCGCTACACCGGCGAGATCCCGGCGCCCGAGCCTAATGTGCAGGCATTCGGCTTCGTCGTCGACATCGACGATGGGTTCGCGCTCATCCACGGTGTCAGCAGCTCTGACGCGGGCTTTGCCGGCAAGGTATTCGTGTTTCGCAGGACTGCAAGCGGCTGGAGGCACCAGCAGACGCTGACGCCGCCGGGTCGCCCGCTCGATTCTTTCGGGCGGCAGATCGCGTTGCAGGGACGCACAGCAATCATTGGCAGCGGTCCGGACGAGGTCTATGCGTTCCGCAGGCGAGACGACGGTCGATTCGTCTTCCGGCAGACGCTCAGGCCGAGCACGGTCGCGGGCGAGGGGTTTGCGGACTCCATAGCCCTCGATGGCGACGTGGCGTTGATCGGCACCTCGAATACCAATAATGGTGCCGGCTCTGTCTTCGTTTTCAGGCGGGTCAACGGCGTCTGGCGCGAGCGGCAGGAGCTGGTGGCGAGCGATGCGCAGGAGCAGGCGCGGTTCGGCGGTAGCGTGGTGTTGAACGGCTCGACGGCCGTGATCGGGGCTCTCTCGCAGCCGCCGTTCGGCCAGGCTTATGTGTTCCGCTTGGCCGCCGGGCACTGGTTCGAGCAGCAGCGAATTGCGAACGATCGCCCCGACACGCTCTTCGGACTGGCTATCGAGATGATCGGCGAGCGCAGGGTCGCTATCACGCAGGAGTTCTTCGGCGAGACGAATGAGTCGACGATTCGCCTGTTCGAACGTCGCGACGGGAACTGGTCGCTGGCGGCGGTGCTCTCGGCAGATCCTGTCGCGGGCGGCTTCCGCGCGCTCGATTCGTTCGGCGACACGCTCGCCGCGAGTGACCCGATCGGCGAGCCGCAGCGCGTGTTCGTCTACGAGCTCGGCGCCGACTAGCCCCCGGCCGTCATGGGCAGCCCGACGCCTGCCGTCGGGCTGCTCCTGTAGAATCGCGCGCTGCATGCTCGGGCATGCTCGAATCCCCTCACAGCGTCGCGGTCCGGCACGATGGATGATGCAAACAGCAGATTGTCGAATGAGATCAGCAGAAGGCGCACTTTCGCGATCATTTCGCATCCGGACGCCGGCAAAACCACGCTGACGGAGAAGTTGCTGCTGTTCGGCGGCGCAATCCAGCTCGCCGGCACAGTCAAAGGACGCAAGGCGGCGCGACACGCGACGTCCGACTGGATGGCGCTGGAACAGCAGCGCGGTATTTCCGTGACCTCCTCCGTCATGCAGTTCCCCTACGACGGGCGCATGGTCAACCTGCTCGATACGCCCGGCCACGAGGATTTCTCCGAAGACACGTACCGCACGCTGACCGCCGTGGATTCGGCGCTGATGGTGATCGACTGCGCCAAGGGCGTGGAAGAGCGCACGATCAAGCTGATGGAAGTCTGCCGGCTGCGCGACACGCCGATCATGACCTTCATCAACAAGCTCGACCGCGAAGGTCGCGAGCCGATGGAGTTGCTCGACGAAATCGAGCGCGTGCTCAAGATCGCGTGCGCGCCGGTGACCTGGCCGATCGGCATGGGGCGCGAGCTCAAGGGCATCTATCACCTGCTCGAAGATCGCATCTACATCTACCAGGCTGCGCGAGAAGGGCCGTGCGGGCACGCATGCGACGATCGACGGACTTGCCAGCGCCGCGGCAGAGGAATTCCTCGGCGATCGCGCGCGCGCCTTCCGCGACGAAGTCGAGCTCGTGCGCGGCGCTGCTCCACAGTTCGTGGCCGCCGACTATCTTGCGGGCCGCCAGACGCCGGTGTTCTTCGGCTCGGCGATCAACAATTTCGGCGTGACCGAGCTGCTGGCCGCATTCGTGCGTCAGGCGCCCGGGCCGCTGGCGCGCGAGACCACCAAGCGCTACGTCGAGCCGCTGGAGGAAAAGCTGACCGGCTTCGTGTTCAAGATCCAGGCGAACATGGATCCCGGGCACCGCGACCGCATCGCGTTCATGCGCATCTGCTCCGGCCGCTATGCCAAGGGCATGCGGCTGTTCCACGTGCGCCTCGGCAAGGAGATGCGCGTGAACGACGCGCTGACGTTCCTGGCCGCCGATCGCCAGCACACCGACGAGGCATTCGCGGGCGACATCCTCGGCCTGCACAACCACGGCACGATCAACATCGGCGACACGTTCAGCGAAGGCGAGTCGCTGATGTTCACCGGCATCCCGAACTTCGCGCCGGAGATGTTCCGCCGCGTAGTGCTGCGCGATCCGTTGCGCATGAAGGCTCTGCAGAAGGGTCTCGACCAATTGTGCGAGGAGGGTGCGACGCAGGTGTTCCGGCCACTGCGCAACAACGACCTGATCCTGGGCGCGGTGGGCCAGCTGCAGTTCGACGTCGTCGCGTTCCGTCTGCAGGACGAGTACAGCGTGCAGGCCACGTTCGACAACATCAACGTGTTCACCGCGCGCTGGGTCTATACGAAGGACGCGAAGAAGCTGGAAGAATTCCGTGTGAAGGCGTACGACAATCTCGCCATGGATCATTCCGGGGCGCTGGTCTATCTCGCGCCGAGCCGGGTCAATCTGCAGCTCACGCTGGAGCGCTGGCCGGATATCGAGTTTCGCGAGACTCGCGAGCACCTGGCGGCCGCGGCCTGAAGGAAGGTGATTTCAGGCGGGTCGACGCAACAATCCGGCACGGATGCACGTTGCACCCCGAAGGCCCTGCAAGGGCTACTCATCCGAGGGCGGGAAACACCGTGCACATCTTCGTCACTGGGGCAGCGGGCTTTATCGGCTCTCATTTCATCGAGCGGGCGCTGGCAGCGGGCCATCGCGTGACCGGTTTGTATCGCCGTGAGCGCCCCGCATTGCTGGGGCACCTGCGCCGTCTCGGTGCAGATTTGCGCTGCGGCGACATCCTGAATGGGGATGCGATCGGGGCGGCAGCGGCTGGAGCCGACGCGGTCTGTCATTTCGCCGGCGCTTTCAAAGAGTCGGATGCCGGCCGCGATTACTTCGAACGCGTCAACGTGCAGGGTACGCAGACCGTGCTGACTGCTGCGGCGCAGCATGGCGTGAAGCGCTTCGTCTTCTGCAGCACTGCCGGCATCTATGGCCGCAACATCGACGGCGTTGCGAACGAAGAGTCGCCCCTGCGTCCGTGGAATGACTACGAGAACAGCAAGGTGGCGGCAGAGAAACTGGTGCGCGAGCGTGCGCCGGCGCTCGGCATCGAATATGTGATCCTGCGGCCCAGCGTCGTGTATGGCCCGCGGGACGATCGTCTTGCGAAGTTGTTCCGCAGCGCCAGCAAGGGTCGTTTTCCGTTGTTCGGTTCCGGCAAAGGCCGCCGCCAGATGGTGCACGTCACCGACGTCGCCGACGCGTTCCTGCGCGCGTGCGAACGGCCCGAGGCGGCGAACACCGAGATGATCATCGCCGGCCCGGACGCGATGCCGCTGCGGGACATGCTGCAGATACTGGCGCACGCCGCGGATCGCCGCAGCGCCGGTCCGCAACTGCCGCTGACCCCGATGCTCGCGCTCGCTGCGGTGGTCGAAGACATCTGCAAGCCGCTCAAGATCAAGCCCCCCATTTATCGTCGGCGCATGGAGTTCTACAGGAGCGATGCGGCCTTCGATTGCAGTCGCGCCCGGCGATTGCTCGGCTGGGAAGCAAAAATCCCGTTAAAGGACGGCCTCAATCGCACGATGGAGGCATATCGGCGCCAGATGTCGGCTGGCACGGGTCCCCTCGCGCAACGGCACGAGACCGCTTCCGGACTCGACTAGCGAGCGTTGTCGGCTAGCTCGCCGCGGCGGACGACTGCGGCAGCCCGCGCCGGTAGTAACGATACTTGCCGGATTTCTCGCGAGGCACGAGCGCGACGCGCTCGACACTCACGCTGCACGCTTCGCCGAAGCTTGCATGCACGATGCCGCGCAACTCCGCCGCGAGGGCTTCGTCGAAACCATCCGCGCTCTCCACCAGCACTTTCCATTCGCCGGCCGCGACCTGCTCGAATAGCACCTGGCCGACGCTGCCGAGCGGCGCTTTGGACAGGAACAACTGCAAGCGTCGTCCGAGCTCCGAGCCGTGCATCAGTCGACCGTCCGCCGTCGCGAACATGTCCGCCGCGCGGCCGACGAGCTCGGACAGCACCGGATGCGGCAGGCCGCAAGGACACGGATCGGGAGAGATCCGTCCGCGATCGCCGATCCGGCAGCGCACCAGCGGCATGGCGCGATTGAACAGCGACGTGACCACGATGTCGCCGAATTCGCCCGGCGCCGCCGGCGAGTCGCCGTTGAAGATTTCCAGCCGGACGTGATCCGCCATGATGTGGCGCGAGCCGTGCGGGCACTCGTGCGCGATCGGTCCCATCTCCGTCGACCCGTACGACTCGAACACGCGCGCGCCGAAATGCTCGGCGATTTCCTGGCGCTGGAAGTCGTACACCTGCTCGCCGCCGAGCTTCACGAACGGCACCAGCTGCGCGGGCGCATGCGGATGATGCGCGCGGACGTGCCGCGCGAGCTGTGCGATGGCCGACGGCAGACCCATGCACAGCATCGGCCGCTTCTTCAGCAAGTAGCTCGCGGCCCACTCGAGCTGCTCGAACGTGAGATTCTTGGTGCTGCACACGCGGCAATTGCGCACCCAGTCGAGCATCGGATGCCCTCCGCCCCAGAGCAGCAGCGTGCGGCTGCCCGGCGGGATGCCGAACCAGTACATCGAGCGGTATTCCTGCGCCCAGCTCCAGCCGCCGGCGGCCGGATTGTAGGCGACGTTGACCAGCTCGCCCGTCGATCCGGAGCTGGTGCGGGAAAAGACTCCTGCGTTCGCACGCCGCGCGCGTAATTCGGCAGCGTGCGTGATCAGCATCCTGCGCTCGAGCACCGGCCACGCACTCAGGTTCTCGGCGTCGAAGCGCGCGAGCGCTTCCCGCCAGGGCCCGGTCGAGTACAACGGAACGCGTTGCGACGCGAAGCGCAGCGCCTTGCGCAGCAGCCGCGCGGTGAGCGCTTCGAACTGCTGCCGATCCAGCGCTTCCCATCGTTGCAACTTGCGCACGAACGGTCCGACATGTCGGCCGCGCAGCGACTGCAACGAGTAGTACATGGTCTTGTGAAAGCGCTGCTCCAGGACATGCGGTACGGCTACCTGCGAGCGAAAGCGTTGTCCCGGGACGCCTTCGTTAGCCTGCATCGTCAACGTTTCCATAGCGATTCGCGTCATCCCCTGTGTTGGCAAAAACTACATCGGCCGCGGAGCAACTAATTCATTGCTCGCTGCGAACCCCATGTGCGCGCAGCGTTGGCGCGCGCTGCTGCATGTTGCGAACCTCTGGCATCAAAGCTGCATCCCCCGACGCCATGCGCCAGCGACGAATTGCGATCATGGGCCGTCTGCTCGACCAGAACGACGGCATGGGCGTTTACTCGCAGTACCTGACTCGCAACCTGCTGGAGCTCGATCCCCACACGCATTACTCGATTCTCCTGCGAACGCCCAATCGCCGCGATCTGTTCCGGGACTACAGGAATGCCGAAACGCACGTGCTGCCGGCGAAGAGCATCCTGTACTGGGACCAGATCGTCGTCGCGCGCGCGGCGCGCCGGCTCGACGTCGATCTCATCTTCAACCCGAAATTCTCCGTGCCGTTTCTGTCGCGGCGGCCGAGCGTATTCGTGCATCAAGGCTGGGACTGGTACGTCAATCCGAAGAACTATGAGTGGTGGGACAACATTTACATCCGCCTGATGCTGCCGCTGTACGACCGCAAGGCGGCGCGCACGCTCGCAATCTCGCAGGCGACGATCGAGGGCATGCGCCGCTACGCGGGCCTGAAACTCGCGGATTGCGTCGTCAGCCATGCAGGCATCGGCCCGAACTTCACGGCACAGCGCGACGAGGCGGCGTTGGCGGAATTCCGCAAGAAACACGCGCTGCCGCCGCACTACATTCTCACCGTAGCGCGCGCTCATCACGGCGGGCACAACAAACAGCGCGTTTATCCGGGCGGCAACAACGAACGTCTACTGCGCGCCTATCGCAGCTACCGCAAGCAGGGCGGCACGTTGCCGCTCGTCGTCGTCGGCTTTCGAATCGAGGAGTACCTGCGCAGCCGCGGCTTTACCGACGCGGATCTGGCCGACGTGCGCTTCCTCGGTTTCGTGCCGAACTTGGAAATGCACCTCGCCTATCAGGCTGCCGAGTGCTTCGTGCTGGCCACGATGTGCGAAAGCTTCGGCATTCCCATTCTCGAGGCGCTCGCGACCGGGTGTCCCGCGATCGTCCCGAACACGTGCGCCAGTCCGGAAGTCGCAGGCGGCGCGGCCCGCTTGATCGATCCGTATTCGGAAGAAGACATCGCGCGAGCGTTGCTCGAGGTCGCGGGCTCGCCGGAGCTGCGCGCACAAATGCACGAGCGCGGACTGCGGCGTGCACAGGAGCTCACCTGGCGGGAGACGGCGCGGCTGACGCTGCAGGTGTTCGACGAGATCGTGCCGCGCGCCCCCGATTCGACAGCTCTACGCCATCCGCCGGCACAGGAAGTAAAGGTAGACGTTGCAGCGCTTGGGAAGCGGCGCGACGGCCTCGGCCCAACGCCAGGCGCGCATCGGCATCAGTCGCAGCAGTGACTTGTCGTAGGAGCCGATGCCATACCACTCGACCACTTCGAGGCCGTGCCGTGCGGCCAGCTCGATGCTCTCGCGCACCGACATCGAAGCGAATTGCTCGCGCGTAATCATCGCCTTCGCCGCCAGCAGCGCACGAGTGCTGTGGCGGTTGCCGTGCACGTTGAACAGCAGCCGCGAGCTCTCATCCCGCAACGTCGACGCGAGGAATGCCATTGCAGCTTCGCGCAGCGAGGGCTGGGCATTGAGGAAGAATCGGAATGCAGTTACGAAGTCGAACCTTCGATGCTGGAGCGCCGCAGGATTGCGTGTCGCATCCGCCTGCACCAGGGTAGCCTCAGGGACCCGCTCGCGTGCGACGGCCAACATCGTATCGGAGATGTCCAGACCAACAGCCTCACGGAAGTGCGATTCAACGTACGACAATACCCGGCCCGTCCCGCACGCGAAGTCGAGATAACTGCCCCGCCGCGGCACGTGCTGCTGCACGATCCTATCGAGGAGCAGCTGCTCGCGCTCCCACATGGCGGCATCGAACGAGCCGGGCGCAAACAGTTTGGCGTCGTAATCCTGTGCCCAGGACTGCGCTCCCACGTGACTCGTTCTGTAGTCCTCGAAATGCATCGTGCTCATGCAGCCGGCTCGGGTGCGAGGTCGTCGGTCCGATACAACCGGCTGTGGCGCAGCCAGCGTGCGGTGAACGTCGTGCCGAGGTAGGTGTCTTCGAGCAGTCGGTTCATCGAGCTTTCGAGCAGGCGTCGGTCGTACTTCGCCGGCTCATTGCGGAAGTATCCGCGGATGAACGCGCGGGCGAGTCCGGTCAGCTGCGGCCGCAGCGCCAGATGCAGTTGCTGCGGCGGATACTTGGCGCGCACGAACAGCACCAGCATGGCGATGTCCCGATAGGGGCTGGCTGCGTTGTAGCGTCGGAAATTTGCGTACTCGGGCGGCGTGAAATCCACGAACAGCACGCGCTCCGCGCCCGGTTTCACCAGGACATTGTCGAAATCGAAATCACCGTGGATGCGATGGGTGTGCCGATGGAGCTCTTCGAGCGCAGCGCCGATCGTCCAGAAGATGCGGTGCAGCTCCGCGGGCTCGAGTCCTGCGAAGCCGCGTTGCCGCAGGATCGTGTGCAGCGGTTGCCAATCAGTCATCAACTCGTAGTCGATGCGCAGGTCACGGTAATCGGCGCGCAGGACTTCCGGCACTCGCAGCCAAGCGGAGCGGCGCGCCGCCAGGGACGCGCGCAGGGAATTGCGCAGCGTCGCGCGAAACAGCCATTCCTCGCTGAAGCGCTTGCTGAAACAGGCCTCACCCGCCGCGACTGAAACCGCGGCCGCGGTGCCCGTCGCGGCATTTTCTACCCAATGTAATGATCCCGTCACCCCGGTGTAATGATTCGGTCACGATCCGGTTCCCGCTATTCGCGGGGTACGGGCCGGCCCTGCGTGGCCAGGATGATTGCCCCGGGTAGCAGTGCGATGAGGAACATCGCGAAAGTTGTCATGAGCAGAGTGAGCGCTGCCGAGTAGTCATAGCCGAGCGCGACCAGCAAGGCCGCGGCGCTGCCTTCGCGCAGACCGAGGCCGGCGTAAGTCAAGGGCAGCCGCTGGATGATCACCGCGACCGGCGCCACCGCGAAACAGACGATCCACGGCAACGGCGTACCGAGTGCATGCGACGCGACCCACATGGTGAACACCGACACCGTCTGTTCGATCATCGACAGCACAAGGTTGCCGGCGAGAGTTGCGCGTCGCGCCGAGTAGGTGTTGGCGGCTTCGACGTACTTGGCAAGGCGGCTGCCTGCGCTCGGCGCCGGTATTCGGAACAAGCGAAACAAGCTGCGAGCCAGGGGCGGATAGAAGATCAAGCCCGCGGCAAGCGCGCCCGCGACGCCCGCGCCGACGGCGGCGATCACCGCAAAGTTCTGCAATGCCGGCTGCGGCGCGAGCTGCGCCAGCACGACGAGCCCGGCGACGATGAACATGAGCGTCGCCACGACGCCATTCAGCCGCTCCATGATCATGGATGCGAGCGTGACGTGCGGATCGATCCCATGGCTGCGCAACCGCGCGAACCGCACTACATCGGGCCCGAGGCCGCCGAGCGGCAGCGCGAATCCGATGAAGGTGCTCTCGTAATACACGCGGATTGCAGCCCAGCGGCTGAGTCGCGGGTCGAGGACACGCAACAGCTGATGCCACTTCAGCGCCATCAGCACCCGGTCCGCCATCTGGATCAGCACGATCGTGGCCAGCAGCATGGGCTGCGCGCCGCGGATCAGCTGCCAACTGCGCTGCCAGTCGAGCCGCGAAAGCAGAAACGCGAGCACCGCGCCGGCCGCCGCGAGCTGCAGGACGAGACGAAGCCGCGGTCCGATCTGCGGCAACTTCAGGTATCGTCCGTACATCGGCGCGGATTCTAGCCGTCGAGAGCAGCGGGTGTGGCAGTGAAGTCGCCATTGTTCGAAAAGAAAGTATTCGCCTGGGCCCTCTACGATTGGGCGAACTCGGCGTTCGCGACGACAGTGATGGTTGCGTTCTTCCCGGTGTTCTTCAAACAGACCCTGGCCGCCGGTATGGCGCCGACGACCAGCACGGTCTGGTTCGGCACTGCGAACGGCATCGCGAGCCTGGTGCTGGCGCTTACGGCGCCATGGCTGGGCGCACTTGCCGACAAAGGCAGTGCGCACGTCCGCATGCTCGCAATCTTCACGGCCGTCGGCGCTGTGCCGACTGCGTTGCTGGCATTCGTCGGCACGGCCGACGCGTTCACCGGTCTGTCGCTGTTCGTGATCGCCTCGGTCGGCTTCTGGGGCGGGCTCATCTTCTACGACTCGATGCTGATCCGCGTCGCGCCGCCCGGCCGCGTCGATTCGGTATCGGGCTTCGGCTATTCGCTGGGCTATCTCGGCGGCGGAGTGCTGCTCGTCATCAACGTCGCGATGTACTCGAGTCCGCAGACATTCGGGTTGGCCGGCCCGGAGCAGGCGATCCGGGCTTCGTTCGTCACCGTCGCGGCGTGGTGGCTGCTGTTCGCGATTCCGCTGCTGCGCCAGCGGTTCATGCCTGCCGGTCCGCCGATCGGGATGGCGCGCGCCGCGCGCGAAGGATTCGCGGAGCTGCTGCGCACGTTCCGCGAGGTGCGCAAGTACCGTCCGGTGATCCTGTTCCTGCTCGCGTACTGGATGTACATCGACGGCGTGAACACGATCATGAAGATGGCCGTCGACTACGGGCTCGCGCTCGGCTTCCCGGCGGACAGCCTGATCATCGCGATCCTGATGATCCAGTTCATCGGCTTTCCGATGACGCTGCTGTTCGGCTGGCTGGGCGATCGCATCAGCCCGCTCGTCGGCATCTTCGTCGCCATCGCGGTGTACACGGGAGTCACGTTCTACGCCGTGCTCATGACGAACGTCACCGAGTTCTATGTGATGTCGGTAGCGATCGGCTGCGTGCAGGGTGCGGTTCAGGCGATGAGCCGCTCGTACTACAGCCGGCTGATTCCGGCAGACCGCGCCAGCGAGTTCTTCGGCTTCTACAACATGATGGGCAAGTTCGCCGCCGTGCTCGGCCCGTTCCTGATGGCAGCGACCGCAGCGATCACGGGCAACAGTCGCAGCGCCATCCTCTCCGTTGCAATCCTGTTCATGGGCGGCGCGATCATGCTCACGTTCGCGACGCGCAGCAGGCGCGTCGCGCCGGTCGCAGCACAGGAACCTGCTTAGCAGCGCGGACGTTGCCTCCACTGCGACGCCAGTGGAGGCCGCGATGCCGAACAGCCCGAAACCTTCAGTGCCCGAGGTCCGCAAGGGACAGGGCGACATGCAGATGGCGCACGAGGTGTTTCGCGAGCGGTTTCGCGAACGTTTCTACGATCCCGCGTTCGAGCGCGCAGACGCCGACGTCGACAAGCTCGCGGAAATCGCGTGGCAGGCTTATCAGAACTCTCGCAAGAGTCCGCGCACGCGCGCGGCCGGCGAAGGGTTTGCCGACCCTGCGATGCAGCTGTCAGTGCAATGGCTCGCGACGCGCGATGCGATCGCAGCGGCACAACGCGAGCACGACGATCCCGACTGCAGGTCCCGCGTGCTGCTGATCTGCGCGGCGGCTCGCAACGACCAGACGTGCCCTGGGGAGATGTCGAAGACATATCGACTGAGTGCCACCGCGCGAGGAGTGTTGTCGAGCGTCAGCGATTTCTGCGTTGACTTTCTCGATCTCAGCCGCCTCACGGCCGAGTACGGCCGCGTCATCTATCCGTGCAAGGCCTGCGTCTCGACCGCGATGCCGCTGTGTCACTGGCCGTGCTCGTGCTATCCGAATCACTCCCTCGGCCAGGTGCAGGACTGGATGGGCGAGCTCTATCCTCGCTGGGTCGCGGCGCACGCAATCATGATCGTCACGCCGGTGTATTGGCACCAGGCGCCGAGCACGCTGAAGCTGATGATGGATCGCCTGGTGTGCGCCGACGGCGGCAACCCGGATCCGACTTCCACCGGCGGTAAGGATCCGGCGAAGGCGAAGGAGCTGGAGCTGAACGATTGGCCCTATCCGCGACATCTGAAGGGGCGCGCGTATTCGGTCGTCGTGCACGGCGATGCGCAAGGCGCGCAGACGCTGCGACGCTCGCTTGGCGACTGGCTCTCGGATATGCATCTGGTGTCCGCCGGACCCAGTGCGAACTCGATCGCTACATCGGCTACTACGAGCCGTATGCGACGAGCCACGACGCGCTGACGAAGACGCGGCGATCCACGAAGAGGTGCGAAACGCCGCGCGAGCGTTGATGGGCAAGGTCCGCGAGCTGCGGGGTGGACAGCGGTTCGACGATGAAGCGCTGGAGGACCCGCGGCCGAAGTAGTCAGGCTGAAGCCTGACCCACAAGTCGCAGAATCCTGTAGGTCAGGCTTCAGCCTGACGCCGCTTCCCAGCGCGCCGGATCCACTCGGTAATACCGCCGCAGCTGCTCGTACAACCCCGCGTGCTGCATTTCCAGCTCGCGCGGTTTCTCGAAGAATGCTTCGGTGACCACGGCAAAGAATTCCGCCGGCTCGCTCGCCGCGTAAGGATCGAGAAACGTCGGTTGTCCGGCCCCAAGAGCCGCACGCAGGCGGTCGAACTCTGCCCAGAACACGCTCGACCATTCGCGATACGCGCGCGCGCTGCCGAGGCCCGGCGCGCCGTCCATCGTCTCGTCTTCCATGTCGAGGTAATGCGCGAACTCGTGCAGCACCACGTTGTGCCCCGTCGCGAGCCCGTCTTCGATGTCCTGCCACGACACGATGATTCGCCGCGAGTCCCACGCCTGGCCCGACAGCACCCGATGACCTTCCGTGACCACGCCGTGACCGTCGCGATGCGTGTGAGGAACGACGAACGCCGTCGGATATACCAGGATGGAGAACAGGTCGTCGTAGAAATGCGCGCGCGGCACGTCCGGCCGGTTGGTGACGAGCAGGCAGGCGTAGGCGGCAATCACCACGCGCATCTCTTCCGTGACCGTCAGCCCGTTGCAGCCGACGAACGTCTTCTCGCCGACGAAGATCCTGATCAGCTCCTGCAGGCGCGGCAGCAACTGCGGCGGGACGCGTGCGTAAATCGACGTTCGTGTCCGCAGCCAGTCCTGCCAGTGCGACGGAAACGGTTGCCGCGCGAGCGCGGCGCGCCGGCGGCGACGCCACCAGTCCTGGCCGACTACGAACCACACGGCGATGCCCACGGGGATCGCCACGAGACAGAGGAGCAGCAGCACGCGATACTTCTTTCGTTGTCGGCCGGTCTCGAATCGCCCAATGCGGGCGCGGCGTCAGACTTTCAACTGGTTGACCAGGAATTTCAGCCGGCTCAGCTCGGAGCGGTTCAGGTGCGCGCCCCACGAGCGCGGACCGTAGCGGAGTGCGACATAAAGATTGCGTGCCTCCATGAGCTGGCCGGCCAGCTCCGGCCGCGCATGCACCACGCGCGCTACATAGTCGCTCGGACCTTCATGCGCCGCGCGCGGCAGCCCGTGCCGCGCCAGCTTGCGACACATCTGCTCATAGATCTGCGCGAGCGCGTCCTTGGCGCGCGGCCGGAAGCGCCAGGCCAGGTACGCGGACATGCCTGCAAAGAACGCCACCAGCGCCAGCACGAGCGCCATGCCGAGCTCTTCCCAGTCGGCGTCGTCGATGTTCAGCCGCTCGAGCAGCCAGCGCTGCTGAGCCTCGCCGAAGGCGACGACCTGGTTGTTCCAGAACGTGTTCGCGGCATCCCAGGCGAGGCGTATTTGCGTGAGCAGCGCGCTGTCCCGCAGGAATCTGCCGGATAGCCCGTCACTGCCTTGCGAAAGCGCCGCTTCGAGCCCGCTCTCGATACGTTGCGGAGCGACGGCGGCCGTTGGATCGACGCGCACCCAGCCGCGCCCTTCGAGCCAGACCTCCGACCATGCGTGCGCCTCCGACTGGCGGATCAGCAGATAGCCGTTCAGCGGGTTGAATTCGCCGCCCTGGTAGCCGGTGACCACGCGCGCCGGTATGCCGGCAGCGCGCGCCAGCATCGTGAACGCGGACGCGAAGTGCTCGCAGAATCCGCGGCGTGTGTTGAACAGGAAATCGTCGATGGAGTTCAGCTCCAGCCGCGGCGGCTCGAGCGTGTAGAAATATTCCTCGTCGCGAAACTTGGCGAGCACCGCAGCGATGAACGCCTCGTCGCTGCCGGCGCGCTCGCGCATTTCGCGAGCGAGTGCGATCGAGCGCTCGTTGCGGCCGACGGGCAGCCGCGTGTCCACGGCGCGCATCAGGTGGGGCAGGGGTGAGGTGACGGTGTACGCCGTCGCGGATTCGAGGCGGAAGGAAGTCAGCGTGGAGATCGGACGGTCGAACCGCGTCAACAGCTGAAAATCGGCGGCACGCCCGGTGCGCCGCTGCGGCCAGCGCGTCGGCACGTCCAATGCGAAGACCCAGCGCCGCTGATGCGGCTCGATCATCAGGTCGTACTCGTACGCCGTGCCGCTGGTGGAGATCTTCTGCTCCACGAAGGCGGTGCGCGGCTGCCGCCACGTGCGGCCGTCGAATTCGTGCAGCACCGGTCCGCGCCAATACCGCTCGCGCGCGGGCGGCAGCGGGCCGACGAACTTCACGCGGAACGCGAGATCGCTGGAGATGCTGAGATCGGAAACGTCGCCGGGCGACATCTCGTCCGACAGGCCGGTCATTGCTTCGCCGCGCGCCGGCATGACTGCCCAGAACTGCCCCGGCAGGCGCGGGAACAGCAGGAACAGCAGAATCGCCAGCGGCAGCGACTGCGCGAACATCTTGCCGGTGATGCCGGCGGCCTCGCGTACCGACATCGCGGTCGTCGTCTGGTGGATGCGCATGAGCGTGACCGTGAGCAGCCAGGCGGCCACGATCATGTACGGCAAGCCCAGCAGGTTCTGGTTGTAGAGGAAGGCAGCGAACAGTGCGAAGTAGGAGAGGAACACGATCACGGTGAGATCGCGCACCGACTGCGTTTCGAGCAGCTTCATGCCCGCCATCACGATCAGCAGCGCTGTGCCCGCATCGATGCCGTTCAGCGTGCGATAGTCGAGCAGCACGGCGAGCAGCGCGACGAACGCGAGCGAGCTGCGCAGCCATTTCGGCGGCAGTCGCCAGTGCCTGAACTCGATGACGAGTCGCAGTGCCGCGGCGCTCGCGCCGAGCAGCACGATCCAGATCCTGACGTGCGGGATGTGCGGTACGACCGCGAGCGCCAGGCCGGTTACGACCCAGACGAGGCGTTGCAGCGCCGGCGGCCAGTGGTTGGCGCTGCGCAGGAATTGCGTCGCCGGATTATCCATGTGCCGCCTGCTCGTCGAACAGCGCCAACGCCGTCAGGCAACGCTGTCGATGGCCCGGCCCGATATTCGGCGGGATGTCCAGGCCCGGCAACCGCAGTCCGAAGGCGCGGCCGGCCGCATAGGCGTCCTCGACCCAGCGGCACAGCTGCGACAACCGCGCTTCGGTGCCGAGCCCGGTCAGCGCCTCCCAGTCGAGGGAATGCGAGGTCACGGCGGTGCCCGCGTAGACCTTCACCTGCAGGCCCTGCTCGCGCGCATAGGCTTTCCAGGCGATGCGTCGCGGCGAATCGCCGGGATGGAACGCGCGCAGCCCGGCGAAATCCTCGTCGCCGCGCGTCGCGTCCTGCGCGCCGCCGGTATCGGTTTCGAGCGGCGGCGGCGGCAGGCCGCGCGGGCTCGGCTTCGGATACACCACGCAGCGCAGATCCATGGTCAGGTATGCCCACGCACGGAACAGGCCGAATGGATGCCGCGTGGTGAGCTCGAACGAATCGAGCTTCAGCAGTCCGCGTTGCGGCGCCGGCACCTCCAGCTCCAGCACGACGCGCCCACCGGCTTCGAGTCGCGCCGGCGTCGCGTCGCCGTGCTCGTTGGCAATCACCAGCTCGTGGCGAGCCACCTTGGCGTCGTTTTCCAGAGCTATGCGGAAGCGTGCCGTCTGCCCGGCGAACACGGGGTCGCTCGCCGCGGAACGAATCTGCAGGCCGGCGAGATTGCGGTGGCAATAGTGCATCGCCGTCAGCCCGAGCGCGCCGAGCATGAACGTGAGGCCGAGCGCCAGGTTGTTGGCGTAGTTCATGGCGCCGAGAAACATCGCGAACAGCATCAGCGTGAACGCGCAGCCGAGCGCACTCGGCACGATGTAGATGCGGCGGCCGGAGAGCGTCAGCGGATCGGAATCTACGCCGTGCCGCTTGCGCGCCCAGGTGCGGGTCTTGCGGCGCAGGGCGGCGAGGAGGCGCGAGAGCATACGTCAGGGAACGGGCACGGCCCTCAGCACGAGATCGCCGATCTCGCTCGGCTTCGCATCGTCGGTGCGCGGCTTGAGGCGATGGCCGACGACCGCGCCGAGCACGGCCTGCACGTCTTCGGGAGTCACACCGGGATGAGAATGGATGAGCGCCCACGCCTGCGCGGCGCGCAACAATGCGATCGCCGCTCGCGGCGACAACCCGGACTCGAACTGCGGCGACTCGCGCGTGTAGCGCACGATCGCCTGGACGTAATCCAGCAGTGCGTCGGAGGCGTGCACACGCGGGACCATCATCTGCATCAGCAGCAGCTGTTGCGGCGACAACGTGGGCGCCAGGGTCGCGAGCAGGTCGCGCCGATCCTGGCCGAGCAGCAGCTGGCGCTCCAGCGTCGCGTCCGGATAGCCGAGATGGATGCGCATCAGGAAGCGATCGAGTTGCGATTCCGGCAGCGGATACGTGCCGATCTGATAGACCGGATTCTGCGTGCCGATCACGAAGAACGGGTTCGACAGCGGATAGGTCTGGCCGTCCGCCGTCACCTGGTGCTCTTCCATCGCTTCCAGCAGCGCACTCTGCGCCTTCGGCGTGGCGCGATTGATCTCGTCCGCGAGCACCAGCTGCGCGAATACCGGACCCTTGTGGAACTGGAACGTGCTGGTCTCGCGCTCGAACACCGAGACGCCGATGATGTCGGCGGGCAGCAGGTCGCTGGTGAACTGGATGCGTTGATAAGAGAGGCCGAGCGATTCGGCGAGCGCGTGCGCGAGCGTCGTCTTGCCGACGCCCGGAATGTCTTCGATCAGCAGGTGGCCGCGCGCGAGCATGCAGGCGATGGACAGGCGCAGCTGCTGCTCTTTGCCGAGGATGATGCGATTGAGCTGCGCGATCGTCGCGCCGACCAGCTCGATCGGGTCGGCCTGGGTGATCAGTGTGGGCACAGCGTCCATAGGCGATCGTGTCTCAGTCCCGGCGTCGCTCGACGAGCGCGCCGACGACTGCTTCCTGCTGCTCGACCTCGGCAATCTGACGCTTGAAGTCGGTGATGCGCGTGCGCACTTCGGCGACCTTGTCCGCCGGGGCGCCGTCGACGAACTTGCTGTTTTTCAACTTCGCCTCCTCCCGGTCGAGGTCTTGCTGGGTTTTCGCCTTGCGCTTGCGCAAGCGCGCCAGCTCTGCTGCCGGGTCGTCGATCAGGCCCGGCGAGCGGCGAGGAGATCGTGCGCTGATCGATGCTGGCTGTGGCCGACGGTGGCAGCTGCGAGCCGGGTGCAACGATGTGCAGCTCCGAGATCCTGCCCACCGCTTTGACCACGTTCGCGCTGGCGGACAGAGAGTGCTGGTCGTCCCCGTGGGGCGACTGGTAGTGAATCACAATTTCGCGACTTTGCGGGATATCGAGCTGCCCGCGGATCTGGCGCGCGCCGAGGATTGCCGCCTTGATGGAAGTGATGCTGCGTTCTGCCGCAGCATCCTGCGGAAAATCTGTAGCGAGCGGGTAGGGCTGCAGCATGATCGTCTCGCCCGTACGTCCCGCGAGCGGCGCGACCGACTGCCAGATCTCCTCGGTGACGAACGGCATCATCGGGTGCAGCACCCGCAAATACGCTTCGAGCACCTGCACTAGCGTCTGACGCGTGCCGCGCTTCTGCGCCGCGCTCGCGTCGGCAGACTGCAGCGCCGGCTTCGACAGCTCCAGGTACCAATCGCAGTACTCGTACCACGCGAACTCGTACAGCGCCTGCGCGGCGAGATCGAAGCGATACTCGTCCAGCCGTGCGCGCGCTTCGGCGATGGTTACGCCGAGGCGCGAGCGGATCCAGCGATCTGCCGGTGACAGTTCGACCTCTCCGCCCTGCTGCCCGCAGTCCTGGCCCTCCGTGTTCATCAACACGTAGCGCGCCGCGTTCCACAGCTTGTTGCAGAAGTTCTTGTAGCCGTTGATGCGGCCGAGATCGAAACGGATGTCGCGGCCCATGGTGGCGAGCGCGCACAGCGTGAAGCGCAGCGCGTCGGCGCCATGCGCCGGGATGCCGTTCGGGAACTGCTTGCGCGTGTTCTTCTCGATGCGCTCGCGCAAGTGCGGCTGCATCAGTCCGCCGGTGCGCTTGGCGACCAGCGACTCGAGGTCGATGCCGTCGATCAGGTCGATGGGGTCGATGATGTTGCCCTTCGACTTGGACATCTTGTCGCCGTGCTCGTCGCGGATCAGTCCGGTGATGTAGACGTCGCGGAACGGCACGTCGCCGGTGAACTTCAGGCCCATCATCATCATGCGCGCGACCCAGAAGAAGATGATGTCGAAGCCGGTCACGAGCACGCTGGTCGGGTAGAACGTCTTCATCTCAGGGGTGGCTTCCGGCCAGCCGAGCGTCGAGAACGGCCACAGCGCGGACGAGAACCACGTGTCGAGCACGTCCTCGTCGCGCGTCAGCTTCGCGTCGCGGCCGAGCTTCGCACGCGCCTGCGCAGCGGCTTCTGCTTCAGAGCGTGCGACGTAGACGTTACCGCTCTCGTCGTACCACGCCGGAATCTGGTGACCCCACCACAGCTGCCGGCTGACGCACCAGTCCTGGATGTTGTGCATCCACTGGAAGTACTCCTTCGACCAGTTCTCCGGCACGAAGCGCGTGCGGCCGTCTTCGACCGCTTTGATCGCAGGTTCGGCGAGCGGCGCGATGCGCACATACCACTGATCGGTAAGCCACGGCTCGAGCACTTCGCCGCTGCGATCGCCGCGCGGCACCTGCAGCGTGTGCGGCTCGACCTTCTCCAGCAGGCCGAGCGCCTCGAAGTCCGCCACCACGCGCTTGCGCGCCACGAATCGATTCATGCCGCGATAGGGCTCCGGGACTTGGTCGTTGAGCGCTGCGTTCTCGTCGAAGATGTTGATCAGCGGCAGGTCGTGACGCTTGCCGACTTCGTAGTCGTTGAAGTCGTGCCCGGGCGTGATCTTCACGCAGCCCGAGCCGAACGCGGGATCGACGTACTCGTCGGCGATGATCGGAATCAGTCGATCGGCGAGCGGCAGGCGCAGCTTCTTGCCGACGAGATGACGATAGCGCTCGTCGTCGGGGTGCACGGCCACTGCAGTGTCGCCCGAGCATCGTTTCCGGCCGCGTCGTTGCGACCGTGAGGTGACCGCTGCCATCTTCGAGCGGATAGCGCAGATGCCACAACTTGCCTTGCTCGGGCATCGGGCAGCACTTCGAGATCCGACAGCGCCGTGTGCAGCACCGGGTCCCAGTTCACGAGACGCTTGCCGCGATAGATCAGCCCTTCCTGGTGCAGGCGCACGAACACTTCGGTGACGACGGCCGACAAGCCCTCGTCCATCGTGAAACGATCGCGCGACCAGTCGACGGAATTACCGAGCCGCCGTTCCTGCCGCAGGATCGTGTCACCGGATTGCGCCTTCCATTGCCACACGCGCTCGACGAACGCTGCGCGACCCAGGTCGCGCCGGTGCGTGCCTTCTGCATTCAGCTGCCGTTCGACGACCATCTGCGTGGCGATGCCCGCGTGATCGGTGCCGGGCTGCCACAAGGTATCGTCGCCGTTCATCCGATGCAGACGCGTCAGCGTATCCATCAGCGTGTGCTGGAACGCGTGCCCCATGTGCAGCGTGCCGGTGACGTTCGGCGGCGGGATCACGATCGAATAAGGCTTGCCGCGACCGGCAGGCGCGAACCAGCCGTTCGCCTCCCAACGCTGGTAGAGACGTTGCTCGATTTCCCGCGGGTCGTAAGTCTTTTCCATGGCCTCAAGGTATGCTGCGCGCTCGTGCGCATTTAACCGTAGTCGCCAGCGCCAAGTCCATGAACTCGAACCGTTTCAGCTATTTCCTGCGCGTCCGCTACGGCGAGTGCGACGCACAGAAGGTGGTCTTCAATTCGCGTTACGGCGAATACGTGGACCTCGCCGCCGCGGAGTTCCTGCGCGTGCTCGGCTTCGAGCACGAGATCCAGACTGCCGAGCTCGACTACCAGGTCGTCCAGCAGACGACGCAGTGGCGCGCGCCGGCACGCTTCGATCAGGTGCTGGAAATCTCGGTGAGCACGAAGCACCTGGGCACGACGTCCTTCACGCTGACAACCGAATTCCGGATTGCCGGCGACGAGGCGTTGATCGCGACCAGCGAGAGCGTGTACGTGCACGTCGATACGCGCACGCTGAAGAAGGCGCCGATCCCGGCGCGGCTACGCGAAGCGCTGGAACGCGGAGCTGCGGGGAGAAGGTAGACCACGCGGCGTATTTGTCAGGCTAAAGCCTGACCCACAGCCTCTACACAGAGCCTCAGCTGACAGCAGAGCTTCAGTTGAATTTGGTCAGGCTTTAGCCTGACTCTTCACACGTTGTGCGACTCCAGCGTGCAGCCGCGCTCGCGATACTGCTTGTACCGCTCGCGCGCGATGCGCTTGCGCTCAGGGTCGACGTCGACAATCTCCGCTACACGCTCGTACTGCTCCAGCTCGGCTGGAATCGCATCCGTCAGGTTCACGACCAGCTGCCGGTGCGAGGGCGGTGCTGCTGAGTCGCCGAGCAGCACCATCACCCTTGCATGCGGCGCCGGTCCGCCGGCGAAGATCTCATGCGGCAGGAAGCTGCCGTCTTTGTAAGTCCACAGCAGGTCGTCGAGCCGCTGCGCCTGTCCATGATCCGCGGTTTGCAGATACACGCGCGAGCCTTGCTCTGCCGCCTGCTCGGCGAGCCGGCAGGCCCAGCGCAGACGTGCGTCCGGCACGTCCTCCGAGAGCACGTAGAACTCGACGCGCACTACTGGTTCAGCAGGTAGTCGACGAGCAACGGGACTGGCCGACCGGTGCTGCCTTTCTGCGCGCCTGACTGATAGGCCGTGCCGGCGACGTCGAGGTGCGCCCACTTCAAGCCGTCAGTGAACTTCGACAGGAAGCAGGCAGCGGTGATCGCCCCGCCTTCGCGGCCCGCGACGTTGGCGAAGTCGGCGAAGTTGCTCTTGAGCTGCTCGGTGTATTCCTCGCCGATCGGCATGTGCCAGGCCCGATCGTCGGCGCGGCGGCCCGCCTCTGCGAGTGCTGCGGCGAGCTCGTCGTCGTTGCTGAACAACCCGGAGTAGTGATTACCGAGAGCCACGACGCAGGCGCCGGTCAGCGTTGCGATGTCGATCACGGCTGCCGGCTTGAAGCGACGCGCGTAGGTGATCGCGTCGCAGAGGATCAGTCGGCCTTCGGCATCGGTGTTGAGCACTTCGATGGTCTGGCCCGACATGCTCTTCACGATGTCGCCGGGCTTGGTCGCCTTGCCGCTTGGCATGTTCTCGCACGCCGGCACCACGCCGACTACGTTCGCGGGCAGGTCCATGGTGGCGATTGCCTTGAACGTGCCGAGCACGCTGGCGGCGCCGCTCATGTCGAACTTCATCTCGTCCATTGCCGGCGGCGGCTTCAACGAAATGCCGCCGGTATCGAACGTCACGCCTTTGCCGATGAGCGCCGTCGGCGCCTCGCCGCGCGCGCCGCCGTTGTACTCGAGGACGATCAGGTACGCGGGCTCCAGCGTGCCGGCCGTGACCGACAGGAACGAGCCCATCTGCAGGCGCCGACATTCGGTTTCGTTCAGGACGCGCACGCGGATCTTGCGATGCTCGCGCGCCAGGTTGCGGGCAGCTTTCGCCAGGTAGCCCGGCGTGCACACGTTCGCCGGCTGGTTCGCCAGGTCGCGCATCAGGCTCACGCCGGCGCCGATTCCCTTGCCGTGCTCGATGGCGCGCTCGGCGTTGCCGCGCTCGCCGCGTCCGGTCAGCGCGATGCCGAGCCTGACCAGCGTCGGCTTCGGCCGCTTGTTGGCAGTCTTGTGGTCGGGAATGCGGTACTGCGAACTCGTCGCGACTTCCACGGCAATGCGCGTCAGCGTGTAGGTGTCCGCATCGCCGACGCCGTCGAGGCCGAGATAGCTGACCGCATCCTTCGCGCCCGTGCGCGCCACAGCGCCCAGCGCGCTAGAGAGCGCCTTGCGGTACTGCTTGCGCTTGAAGCTATTGCGTCCGCCGAGGCCGATGACGAGCACGCGTTCGACCGGCACGCCCGACAGGTCGGCGAGCATCACTGCGTCGCCGGCTCTGCCGCGCAGGTCGCCGCGCTTGACGAGACGAGCGATCCTTCCGCCGATGCGCTTGTCGAGCTCTTCGGCAGCTGCCGACAACGTTCCTTTGTCGTAGACGCCGACGATCGCGCAATCGGTGCGCTGTTTCGCCGGACCGGCAACAGTGACGAAAAATTCCATGAACTTTCCTCGTGAAAGTGCCGTAGTCTACCGCATCGATGCGAACGCTGGACCGGTACATCTTTCGCGAAGTAGCCGTGACGTGCATCGCGGTGACGATCGTGCTGCTGGTGATCCTGCTGTCCAATCAGCTGGCGCGAGTGCTCTCGCAGGCGGCCGCGAACGATTTCCCGCGCGAGGTCGTCTTCACGCTCATCGGCCTGACCTCGGCGGGCTACCTCACTGTCGTGGTCCCGGTCGGTTTCTTCCTCGCGATCATGCTGGGTCTGGGGCGGCTGTATCACGAGAGCGAGATGGCCGCGATCCAGTCCTGCGGCGTCGGCCCGGCGGGGCTGTTCCGGCCGATCGGGGTGCTCGGCGCGGCGATCGCAGCGCTGCTGATCTGGCTGTCTTTCTGGGCGATTCCCGCAGCGACCGCACGCGCGCAGCAGATCCGCGTCGAGGCAGTGCGCGATGCGCAGTTCGGCGCGCTCGAGCCGGGCCGGTTCCGCACCTTCGGCGGCGGCAAGATCGTCTTCTACGCCGAGCGCGTCGACGACAATCGCGTCCTGCACAACGTCAACGTCTTCGTCGATCACTCCGAGGAGTCCGGCAGTGCCGGCAGGATGGAGATCTGGGTCGCGACGCGCGCGGAGCAGCGCGGCGCCGGGCAGGCCGACCAGACCTTCATTCTCTACGACGGTCGCCGCTACGAAGGCGTGCCGGGCAGCGGCGAGTTCCGCGTCATCCAGTTCGCGGAGGGCGGCATCCCGATCCGGCTCGGCGAGCTGAACGGCACGGCCAGCAAGGCGGAGTTGAAGCCTACGCGTGAGCTGCTGCGCTCGTCCGACCCGGCGGATGTGGCTGAGCTGCAGTCGCGCATCTCCAGCCCGATCCTTGCGCTGGTGCTGATGGTGCTCGCGGTGCCGCTGGCGCGCCTGCGCCCACGTCAGGGGCGCTTCGCGCGTATCGGCATCGCGATCCTTGCGTACTTCGTTTACTCGCTGCTGCTCGACGCGGCGCGCACCTGGGTCGAAGACGGAACAGTGCCCGAGCTGGTCGGGATCTGGTGGGTGCACGCAATCGCCTTGTGCATCGGCTTGTGGCTGCTGGTGCGGGATAACCCGCCGGGGCGACCACGTGCCGTGGCGGCGCCGGCGTGAGCTCGATCCTCAGCCGTTACGTGATCCGCGCCGTGCTCGGCACGACGCTGCTCGTCATGCTTTTGCTGCTGGCGCTGAGCGGCCTTTACCTGTTCATCACGGAGCAGGACGACATCGGCACCGGTACCTACGCGATCGAGCATGCGTTGCTGTTCGTCGGTCTGAACCTGCCGAAGTACGCGTTCGACATGCTGCCGATCGCTGCTCTCATCGGCGCGCTGCTGGCGCTCGGCAACCTGGCGCGCTCGATGGAGTTGATCGTGGTGCGTGCATCCGGTGTCTCGGTCACGCGCATCGCGATGTGGGTGGCCGGAGCCGGCGTCATCCTGATGGTGCTCACCGGCGTTCTCGGCGAGCTGGTCGCTCCGCAGATGGAGCAGTACGGCCGGCGCATGAAGACCTTCGAGAAGTTTCGTGACTACAGCCTCGCAGGTAACCGCAGCGCGTGGGCGAAAGACGGCAACACCATCGTGTCGGTCGGCCGGCAGTCGGACGAAAACCGCTACGGCGGCGTGTACGTCTTCAACTTCGACGCGCAGCATCGGCTGCGCAGCGTCGGGCGCGCGAGCAGCGCGAGCATCGACGCGAACGATGTGTGGCGTCTCGAGAACTATCGCGAATCGCGCTTCGAGGACGAACGCGTGGTGCCGACCGGGCCGGCCACGGCGCAGGTGCACACGCGGCTTTCGGCGGAGTTCCTCGGCCTGGCCGTGCTCGATCCGGAATCGCTGCCGGGGCTCGGCCTGCTCAGCTACATTCGTCACCTGAAGGCGAACGACCTCGATTCGCGCGCGTACGAGACGGCGTTCTGGGCGCGCATTGCCCGCACGGTCGCTGTCGCCATCATCGTCGTGCTCGCGGTGCCGTTCGCATTCGGGCCGATGCGTTCCACCGGCACCGGTGCGCGCACTGTCGTCGGCATCATGATCGGTGTCGTGTTCTTCCTGCTGGCGAAGATGCTGGAGAGCGGCGGCGCCGTGTTCGACATGCCGCCGATCGCGATCGCGTGGTTCCCGACGGCGCTGCTCGCACTGATCACCGGCATCGCGGTCAGTCGTGTTCGATGAGTGCAGGGGTGCTGCGGCGTTTCGGCGCGATGCTTTATGACCTGTTGCTCGTCCTAGCGCTGCTGTTCATCGTCACTGCGCTGTTTCTGCCATTCACCGGCGGCGAGGCGATCACGCCCGAGCGCTCGGTGCTCGTCGAGCGCATCTATCAAGCAGTTCTGCTGTTCGTGGTCGTAGTGTTCTTCTGCCTGTTCTGGACGTGGCGCGGGCAGACGGTGGGAATGCTCGCGTGGCGATTGCGAGTGGAGCGCAGCGACGGGACGCTGCTCACGTGGCGCGATGCGCTGCTGCGGCTGGGTGGCGCGTGCGTATCGCTCGCGGCGCTGGGGCTCGGGTATTTCTGGATATGGATCGATCGTGACAGGTTGGCCTGGCACGATCGATGGAGCGGGACGAGGGTGGTGGTGACGCCGAAGAAGTAGGAGCGCGAGTGCAGGATGCGCTGAAGCGCCGACCTACAGCCTACTTCACGAGTTGGTCGGCGGGTTTGAAGAGGCTCTCGTATTTGTAGTCGGGGATCTCGTAGACCCAGCCGGTCACCTTGGCGGCGAGTTTCTTCGCGTCCTCTTCGACGTTCGGCGCGGCTGGCTTCGGCGGCTCCGGCGCCTTGGCGTCCTTCTTCGCTTCGTCTTTTTTCTCTTCGGCCGGCGCTGTTGCAACTTTGAATCGCTCGGCTTGCGCGCCATCGAAGGTGGGACGCAGCGCGACGTAGTGCTTCTCATCCTGCACCCAGCCGTCCATTTCGACAGTCAGCCCATCGAAAGTCTTGAACGTCGCCTTCGCGGCTGGCGGCGTCGACTGGAACGCACTCGCTGCGCGCACGTCGGAGAGGCTCAGTCCGGTCAGCGCCGTCGCAACGGTGTTCGCGGCGGACGGCGAGCTCAACGACTTGCCCTTCGGCAGCCCTTCGACAGCGAAGTCGCTATCGGCGCGCGTGCCCTTGGCGGCGGTGTACGGCTTCGCACCCTTCGTCTCGACCTTGGCGGACTGCATGCGATCGGCCGCAACGTCGACGATGTCCTTGCGCAGCCAGGCTTCCGGCGTTGCCGAGGTGTCGATCGTCGCGTTGATCAGCCAGCTCTGCGGCTCGCCGGCACGACGGACATAGTTCGAGCGCGCGCCGGCGCCTTGCTTGCCGACGATCAGATTCACCGGCTTCGGCGCACCGACGAGCTCGATACGCAGGCTGGTGGCGCCGGCGCCCTTGGTGTCTTCGACGCCGAGCGTCGCGTAGGACGCGGGGTTCGAGGTCTTCTCCTCGTACAGCTTCGCATCGGCGATCGCGATGAGGAGCTTGCGCACTTTGCTCTCGTCGGCGGGATAGTTGTCGCGCTCGCTCACCGTCCAGTTCTCGCCCTGCTTCTTCAGCTCGACGACGCGCGCGTCGCCGGCTTTGTAGATGTGCACGGCGTTGACGGCGTTCAGCTGCTCCTTGAGTTCCGGATACAACACGGCGGTCGCGACGGTCGAGTCCGACGAGCCCTGGCGGCCGGCGAGCCATACGCCCGCCCCGATGGCCACGACGGCAACAACGATGAGAATCAGCAGTCTTTGCGATGTCATAGAGCTTTCAACCCGTGTGAGCGGCGGCGCGTCCTGCACGCAACCGCCTGCGTCGCGTGATCGCGAGCACGATGGCGCCGATCGCCAGCAGCGCCGGCATCAGTGCGATGTTGAGAACTTTCAGCCGCGTGCCGAGCCCCTCGATCTCGACGTCGAGGCTGCGCCGCACGTCGCGCAGCTCCTTGCGGACGCGCACGCGCTCCTGCTGGAAGCGGTTCAGCTCGGCTTCCTGCTCGGGCGTGAGCACGAGCGAGCCGGCCGTGCTGCGGCCTGCTTCGAGCTCCGACAGTTTCCGCTCGGTCTCCTTCAGCTCGGTGTCGAGCTCCTTCTCCTTCGCGCGCAGCTGCTCGTCGGCGTGGCGGCGCAGATCGTCGACCTTGGTGAACGGCCGGAAGAAGCTCTGGCGGCCGCGGATGCTGATCAGGTCGCCGCTGCCCGCGAGGTTGTCGACCGCGTTCGCGACGAAGTCGCCGTTGTTCGCCCACGCCGTCGCGAAGTGCTGCCCGAACACGTTCTGCGTCCGGACCCACAGCGGATCGGCGAGCAGGTCGGTGTCCGCCACGACGATCAGGTCTGCGTCGCCGGCCGACTCGGCCTTGTGCTCGCCGCTCTCCGCGCCTTCGGGCGCACCTTTCGGATAAGCCGACTTCAGCTTGCCGTGGACGCGCGCGGCGACGACGTAACGCTCGCCGGTCGGCTTGAAATCCTCGAGCAGCGAGCGGCTGTCCGGCAGGAACGCGAGCCGCATCACCGGCAGCAACTCGGAGTCCGTGCTCGAATGCAGGAGCGGCTCGAACTCGATCGTTGCGTCCTTCTTCTTCGAGAGCACGCCGGCGGTCATGACGTTGATCGAGTCCAGCGTCGACGTCACGACGTCCTTGGCGTTCATGCTCGCGCGATTCAAGCCCACGATCGCCACGTGTTGCGAGGGCGGCTCGCCCTGGCGCAGCGAGACTGTAAGGCCCAGCCCGCGATCGGCCAGCACTTTGCCCTGGTCGAATGCAACACCCCAGGCATCCAGCAGCGGGCCGAGCGTAGAGCCGCGCGGCACCATCGACATCGGTCCGCCCTGCTGGCCGGCCGGGTCGTTTTCCGATTGCGGATCGACGAACACCATCAGCTTGCCGCCGCGCATGACGAACTGGTCGATCGCGTACAGCGTCTTCGGCGACAGCTCCTTGGGATGGACGACCACCAGCAGGCTCACGTCCTGGTCGATCGCGCCGATGTCGGGCGCGATCGAGCGCACCTCCATCTGCTCGTGCAGCTGCGCGATGCTGGCCCAGCCCGGGTTCATGCGCCCGGACTGCTGGTCGAACTGTCCCTCGACCGGCAGCGCCGAGATCACGCCGACGGTCGGCTTCTTCGGGTTGCCGAGCCGGTGAATCAGGCTCGCCACGTCGTACTCGAGGAACTCTTCCTTGTCCGGCTGGAAGAACGCGATGACTTCGCGGCCGTCGGTCGAGTTCGTGCCGGCGAGACCGAAGTACAGCGAGTCGTTGCGCGCGCCCAGCGGCACGGCCTGCAGGCCGAACTGCGCGGCACGGTCTTCGTCTTCCGAGAACGGCTTGGGGTCGACGGCGGTGAGCTTGACCTTGCCCTTGGAGCGCTCGGCCATTTCTTCCAGCAACTCGCGCACGCGTTGCGCATAGGCGCGCAGCTGCGGCGCCTCGGCGCTCGCTTCCTGCGAGAAGAAAAAGTAGAGGTTGATGGGCTCCTGGAGCGAGCTGACGATGCGCTGCGTGCCGGGCGCGATCGAGTACAGCTTGCTCTCGGTGAGATCGATGCGCGCGCCGCGCAGCACGAACGTGATGAGGATGGTCACGCCGATGAAGAGCACGGCCAGAGCCACGAGCGCACCGGCTCCGAAGGTCTTGCGGGCGGCAGTCAGGTTGCGAGTGGTCATCTCAGTCCGCCTTCTTCAGGTCGAGCACGATCACGGTTGCCATCAGCCAGACAGCGATCACCGTGGCGAAGTACAGCAAGTCGCGAATGTCGATCACGCCCTTGGCGATCGAGCCGAAGTGCGTGAGGAACGACAGCGAGGCGACCGCATCGATCACCGGCTTGCGGCGCCCAGCCCTGGAACGCGTTCAGCACCATCGCGAAACCCGACAGCAGGAACAGGAAGCAGACCGTGACGCTGAGGATGAACGCGATCACCTGGTTGCGCGTCACTGCCGAGAAGCACGTGCCGATCGCGAGCAATCCGCCCGCGACGAGCAGGGCGCCGATGTAAGCAGCGAGAATCGCGCCATTGTCGGGGTCGCCGAGATAGTTGACGGTGATCCAGATCGGGAACGTCAGCGCGAGCGCCACGCCCGCGACCGCCCATGCAGCGAGGTACTTGCCGATGACCGCCTGCCAGGGCGTGATCGGCAGCGTCATCAGCAGCTCGATCGTCCCGGACTTGCGCTCCTCGGCCCACAGCCGCATCGACAGCGCCGGCATCAGGAACAGGTACAGCCACGGCAGATAGTTGAAGAACGGCGCGAGATCGGCCTGGCCGCGCTCGTAGAAGCCGCCGAGGAAGAACGTGAACAGCTTGGCGAGCGCCAGGAAGATCACGATGAACACCAGCGCCAGCGGCGTGCCGAAATAACTGGCGAACTCGCGCTTGAAGATAGTGAGTGCGTTACGCATTGACGGCCTCCTGCACGGCCGGCTTCGCGCCCAGCGTGATCTGGCGGAACACATCGTCGAGACGGCCGCTCGGCGCGCGGCGCGCCAGCGCTTTGGGTGTTTCGTCGGCGAGGATGCGGCCGGCGGCGATGATGATCGCGCGATTACAGACCGCGTCCACCTCTTCGAGGATGTGGGTCGAGATCACGATGATCTTGTCCTTGCTCATCGCGCTGATCAGCTCGCGGACCTCGTGCTTCTGGTTCGGGTCGAGCCCGTCGGTGGGCTCGTCGAGGATCAGCACCTGCGGGTCGTGCACCAGCGCCTGCGACAGGCCAACACGCCGCTTGTAGCCTTTCGAGAGGGTCTCGATGACTTGCTCGAGCACGCTCGCGAGGCCAAGCCGTGCGATGACATCGTCGAGCCGCGCGCGGCGCCGATCGCCGGTCAGGCCGCGCACGTCGGCGATGAATTCGAGAAAGGCCCGCACCGACATTTCGCCGTAGCTGGGCGCGCCCTCGGGCAGGTAGCCCATGCACGCCTTGGCTGCGAGCGGCGCGGACTGCACATCGTGGCCGCAGACGCGCACGCTGCCGGACGTCGGCGCGAGGAAGCCGGTGATCAGCTTCATCGTGGTGGATTTTCCCGCGCCGTTCGGGCCGAGAAAGCCGAGCACCTCGCCGGCCTGCACGCTGAAGGTGATGTCGTCCACGGCCGTCAGCTCGCCGTAGCGCTTCGACAAGTTGCTGATCTCGATCATGGTGTTCCCAACATGTTGCGGCCCCTCGAAAACGGTCCTTGAGACTGCGCGCTGCGAACCCGGTTCCCATTCGGGACAGGTCGGGTTGCGACGCGCAGACGGCTCCCGCTGCTCTTCGTGTTATCGCCGCATGGGCGGAGCGCCGCCGGTCCGTGACTGGCGTGCGAGAGGGCGGCGATTCTCGTTCACCGAAGTTTTCCTTTTCAAGCCGCCGCTGCCTTCGGTGAGCGAAAAGTGAACAAGACTTAATCGGTCGTCATCGCCATAAGCGATGGGCTCATGAAAATTTCTTCGCAAAAATCCGCAATTTGCAACCTAAGTGCCATGGTTTTGCAGCGCAGCATCCGGTATGGTTTTGAACCGAACGCAGTCCACCACGCTCTTAGCGAGGTGCACCTCGAATCCCCCTGACTGGCCGGGTGACTGAAAAGTCCCCGGCCTTTTTTTCGGGCGGATCGCACGGCCCCTAGCCTTCGACTCCGGCCTTCGCCTCGATCTCGCTGCGATTCGCCCGCAGCACCTTGCGGATCTCGGCTGCCGGCGGGCGTTCGGCGATGCGCTCGATCAGCTCCGCCAGCTCGTGCCACGACTTGCCCCATTTCAGCAGGCGGATGGCGTCCGCAATGATCTTGCCCCGCAAGTCGGCGCTCGGCTGCGCGACGTTCTTGGCGGCCTTTGCGGCGTCGGCGCGCTTCGCCGGCGACGTTGGAGCCGCGGCCGGGCGAGCTGGCGCCGGTGTCGGAGCTGCGCGAGCGGGAGCCGGAGTGGGGCGTGGTGGAGCGGGAATAGTCGCCTTGATCCGCGGCATCTCCCTGGTCGTGTCGTCGCCCGACTGCTTCGCCGACGGTGCGGCCCGCGGCGGCTGCACGACCTCGACGGTTGCCGTCGTCGACGAGACCGGCTCGGTGCGCGACGGATCGGCGAGCGGCACGAACCGCTGGATATGCTGGATGCCGACCAGGTTCGCGAGGAACGCCATCAGCTCCAGCGCCTCGGAGAATTTGCCGTCGCCCATCGCCTGGCGCGTCTCGCACTGCGCCTTGAGCTCGAGAATTTTCTGGCGCGCGACTTCCAGCACCCAGCGGGTCGGTCGGTCGTGCTTTGGCCACGCCTGCACGCGTGCGTAGGCGGCATCGCCAAGCTCGACGTACTTGAGGTGAAGGTCGATGCTCGCGAGCCATTTGTCGATCAGCTCGGTGATGCGTCGATCGGCAGGTGTCATGCCATGCGGGTTCCCGGTCCGGTTGCGCGCATTATGCACATGTAGTGCTAATCTTTGGCGCCAAGCGGCGCTGCGCACGGCGCCGTCAGCAGGGGGTAGACATGAACGCGAAGTTGTCGAGCGGAATCATCCGGGTACTGGCAATGAGCAGCATGCTGTTCGCGTGCTCGGCGTTACAGGCTGCAGATAAACCCAACTGGTCGCCGCCGCGGACCGCAGACGGCAAACCCGTCATCTCGGGCATCTGGTCGAATGCGTCGATGACGAATCTCTCGCGCCCGCCGGGCGTGACGAAGCTGGTCGTGTCGCGCGACGAGGCTGCAGCGCTGGTCAAGGCCAATCCGTTCATGCGCCTGATCGAGGCCGACAGCGGCCCGTCCGACCTGAGCGACAACCTGCTCGACGACAAGAATGCCGACCGCGGTTACAACGCCTTCTGGGTCGACCCCGGCAACTTTCTCGCCAACGTCAACGGCGAATACCGCACGTCGTGGATCGTCGAGCCCGCCAACGGCCAGGTGCCGCTATCCGACTCCGGCCGCCAGCTGGTGAAGGCCGCGCGCGAGAAGCGCGATGCGACGCTGTACCACGGTCCCGAGGCATTGCCGCTTCCCGAGCGTTGCCTCATCTCGTTCAGCGGCGCCAGCGGCCCCGGCATGCTGAACCCGATGTACAACAACAACTACCAGATCGTGCAAACGCCGCAGGCGGTGCTGATCCACGTCGAGATGGTGCACGACGCGCGCATCGTCCCGATCTCGAAAGACAAGGCGACCGCGCAGGCCTCGCACCGCCCGGCTGCACTCAACAAGTGGTTCGGCGATGCAGTCGGCTGGTGGGAAGGCGACACGCTCGTCGTCGAGACGACGCACGTGAATCGCGAGCAGGCGAGCCAGGGCCCGATCTACCTGACCGAACAGGGCAAGGTAACCGAGCGCTTCACGCGTGCATCGCCCGATCAGCTCAACTACGAGTTCACTGTCGAAGACCCGGCCTACTACACGCAGCCGTGGCGCGCGGAGATGAGCTTCAACGCGCGCAAAGAAAACATGTACGAATACGCCTGCCACGAGGGCAATTACGCGATGGAAGGCATTCTGCGCGGCGCGCGTAACCAGGAAGCGCAGGGCATCAAGCCGTCGCAGGGCCCCGGCATCTTCGGCACGCCGATCCCGGAGAAGAAAGACAAAGGCGGGTTGTGATTGCAGACGCGGCGGCGCTCGCTCCTTTGCTGGGCGCGGCTTGCCGGCCTTGCGCTACTGATTGGGGCGTGCGGCCAGAAGCACCCGCCTCAAGAGTTACTCCAGCAAGCTGAAGCGCGCCTCGCGGCGAACGATCCTGCGGGCGCGCAATCGCTGGTCCTCGAAGCACTCACCCAGGCTCCGAACGATGCGCGCTTGCGTATTGCGCTCGCTCGCGCCGACTTGGCGATGGGCAATCCCGCGGCCGCCGCCGGTTCGCTCGAGCGAGCGATGCAACTGGGCGCGTCGAAGGAAGAAGTCGCCGGCGATCTCGCGCGCGTGCTGCTGGCGAAGGGTGAGCCGCAGCGTGTGATCGATCTGGTCGGCGACCTCGACCAGTGGCCGCAACCGCGTCGCTTGCTGCTGGCGCTGAGCAAGGCGGAAGCGGCATTGGCGTTTGCGAGCTACGACCCACGCCAGCTGACGAAGAGCTTCACCGATTCTTTTCGCTTGCGCGCATCCGCCCAGTCCGACGGCGCGATCGCCGACCTCGCCTGGTTCGATCGCCACACTGCGGAGTTGCGTGGCAAGCACGTTGCGGTCGAAGGTGGCTATCAGCACGCGACCTGCAATCGCGAGCCGGAGGCGGCTGCGAATGCGCTCGCGTCGACGGTGGCGAGCACGGCGACGGATCGTCGCGTGCTCAAAGTCGGTCCCGCTCAGTCGCTGCGGCGGCCGAGCGACGCTGCGCGCGTCGCGCAAGACAACGACATCATCGAAATCGAAGCGGGCCGCTACGTCGGCGACGTCGCGGTGTGGGCCCAGAATGGACTGCTGCTGCGAGGCGTGAACGGACGGGCGCACCTGGATTCGCAGGGCCGCACGGCGCAGGAGCAGGGGATCTGGGTGATCCGCGGCAACGACATCGTCGTCGAGAACATCGAATTCTCCGGCGCGCGCTCGCGCGCCCGCAATGGCTCCGGCATCCGCTTCTTCGGCCGCAACCTCACGGTGCGCGACAGCTACTTCCACCACAACGAGGACGGCGTGCTGACCTGGACGTCACCCGACAGCGACATCCTGATCGAGCGCAGCGTGTTCGCGCACAACGGCGCGGGCGACGGGCAGTCCCACAACATCTATATCGGCAACATTCGCAGCTTCACGCTGCGCTTCAGCCATTCGCACGATTCGGTCGGCCGGCCACGAGGTGAAGAGCCGCGCGCGCATCAATCACATCGAGTACAACCGCCTGACCGACGAGGGCGACGGCAATTCCAGCTATCTCGTCGATATCCCCGAAGGCGGTTACGCATATGTGATCGGCAATGTGCTGGAGAAGGGCGCGCGCGCCCAGAATCCCAACGCAATTGCATTCGCTTCCGAGAAGCGCGGCGATGCGGAGGGCGGGCTCTGGGTGGTCAACAACACGTTCTACAACCGACACCTCAACGCCACGTTCGTAGCCAACCGCAGCAAAGCGCCGGCGCTCGCCGTCAACAACGTGCTCGCCGGGGCACCGATGGTACTGCTCGACGGCGCCGGCACGGACCGCGACAACTACCGCCGTCCCCAGGGCGGCATGGTCGACCCGGCCGCCTACGATTTCCGGCTGCTGGCCGACTCCCCGCTGATCGATGCAGGCGCGGATCCGGGCAGCGCGGAGTCCGTGCCGCTGTGGCCGCAGTTCGAGTACGTACACCCGGCATCGGGTCGCGCGCGCCAGCAAGTCGCAGCGCTCGACCTCGGCGCGTACGAGTTCTGCGGGTGGTAGCCGGAAAAGATGGCGCTCCCACGGGGATTCGAACCCCGGTTTAAGCCTTGAGAGGGCTCCGTCCTAGGCCTCTAGACGATGGGAGCGCGCGGGTCCGGCGAAGACACGGCCGGTTTAGGGACGCGGTATTATACGGAGCGCCCCTTCTGGCTCAAGCGGCACGCTCTATTGAACGATACTAATCAGCATTCGACCCATCCGGCGGGCAGTCCGCGGGTGGTCGCTCGCAACGAGCATCCGATCTCGCGCGCGAACATCTCGTCAAACGCGCTGAAGGTGCTGTACCGGCTGCGGGACGCCGGCTTCCAGGCTTTTCTCGTCGGCGGGGCGGTGCGCGACCTGCTGCTCGGGATGCACCCCAAGGACTTCGATATCGCGACCAGCGCGCATCCCGACCAGGTGAAGCAGCTGTTCCGCAACTGCCGGCTGATCGGGCGCCGCTTCCATCTGGCCCACGTGCGCTTCGGCTACGAGATCATCGAGGTCGCGACGTTCCGTGCCGCGCACACGCCGATCGACGAGGACAACAGCGTCGACGAAGGCGGCCACCGCGTGCTCGACGAGCGCGGCCGCATCCTGCGCGACAATCTCTACGGCACGATCGACGAAGACGTCTGGCGGCGCGACTTCACCGCCAACGCTCTGTACTACAACATCGAAGACTTCTCGGTATGGGACTACGTCGGCGGCGTCGACGATGCGCAGCAGCGCGTCCTGCGCATGATCGGCGATCCCGAGACTCGCTATCGCGAGGACCCGGTGCGCATGCTGCGCGCCGTGCGCTTCGCCGCGAAGCTCGGCTTCACGATTCATGCCGACACGGCCGCGCCGATTCCGAAGCTCGCCTGGATGCTCGATGGCGTGCCGCCGGCGCGCCTGTTCGACGAAGTGAACAAGGTATTCCTGGCAGGCAGCGCGCATGCTGCTTTCGAGCTGCTCGAACGCCTGCAGCTGCTCGAGCATCTGTTTCCGGATCTCGCGAGCGCGTTGCAGGATGCGCCTGCGGGCAGCAGCGCGCGCGAGCTGGTGCGACTCGGACTGCAGGGCACCGACGAGCGCGTGCGCGCCGAGAAGTCGGTGACGCCGACTTTTCTGTTTGCGATTCTGATGTGGCCGGCCGTGCAACGCGCGTTCGCCAAGCTCGCGGAAGGTAAAGAGGGCGATCTCCAGCAACTGCTCGCTGCGTGCGATCAGGTGACGATGCGCCAGCAGGCTCGCGTCGCCATGCCGAAGCGCTTCACGCTGCCGCTGCGCGAGCTCGTCGCCATGCAGCCGCGATTCGAGATACGCGAGGGTCGGCGCGCCCTGCGTCTGCTGAATCATCCGCGCTTCCGCGCCGCCTATGATTTCCTGGTCCTGCGTGCCGCTGCCGGCGAGATCGACGCCGGGCTGGCGCAATGGTGGACGGACATTCAATCGGCCTCCGCCGACGAGCGAATCGCGCGCGTGGAAAGCCAGGAACCCGGTGCGCCAGCTGCGGCTGCAGGTCCGCGCCGCCGCCGTCGACGCCGCCGACGCAGACCGCCCGCCGCATCGTGAGCGCGGCGGTGTGGATGCCGGCGTACGTCGCGCTCGGCAGCAATCTCGACGATCCACCGCGACAGATCGCAGCCGCCTTCGATCGGCTCGCGGCTGCCGACGGCTGCCGCCTCATTGCACGTTCGCGCCTGTACCGAACCGCGCCGCTCGGGCCGCAGGATCAGCCGGAGTTCGTCAATGCCGCGGCGGGATTGCTCACCGTGCTCGCGCCGCGCGATCTGTTGCGGACGTTGAAGCGCATCGAAGTCGAGCTCGGTCGCGCGCAACCGGTCGTGCGTTGGGGGCCGCGGCGCATCGACCTCGATCTGTTGCTGCTCGATGACGTGCGGATGACGGAGCCGGACCTGACGATTCCGCATCCGGGCCTCACCCGGCGCAATTTCGTCCTGTATCCTTTGCGCGATATCGCGCCCGAGCTGCTCGTCCCCGGAGAGGGACGGGTCGGTGTCCTGGCGGCGCGCGCGGGGTCCGACGGCCTCGCCCTTCTCGTATGACTCATCGCGAAAAGCGCTCGACCAGCACCGTGACAGACAAAGTCGCCACCGTCCCGCATCGTTTCATCGTTGTCGAAGGGCCGATCGGCGTCGGCAAGACGAGTCTTGCCCGGCGCCTCGCGCGCAGCTTCGGCAGCGAGCTGGTGCTGGAGCAGGCCGACGAGAATCCGTTTCTCGAGCGCTTCTATCGCAACCCGCGCGCGGCGGCGTTGCAGACGCAGCTGTTCTTCCTGTTCCAGCGCACGCGCCAGCTGGAAGATATCCGCCAGCACGATCTGTTCGAGACCGTGCGCGTGGCCGACTACCTGCTCGACAAGGATCGCCTGTTCGCGCAACTCACGCTCGACGAGGAAGAGCTGGCGCTCTACGAGCAGGTGTATGCGCGGCTCGCGGTCGATGCTCCGGCGCCGGACCTCGTGATCTATCTGCAGGCGCCGGTCGACGTGCTGCTCGAGCGCATCGAGCAGCGCGGCATTCGCTACGAGCAGCAGATCGAGCGGCAATATCTGGAGAAGCTGCAGGAGGCGTACGCCCGATTCTTCCACGACTACCACGTCTCACCGCTCCTCATCGTCAACGCGGCGCAGGCCGACTTCGTGAACAACGAGGGTGACTACAATGAGCTGCTGGAGCAGGTCCGGCGCATCCGCCGCGGCCGCCAGTACTACAACCCCTTGAAGAGCGCAGTCTGATATTCTCTGCCGCCTCTTTGACCCGATCCGGGCTCATCCCCCCGAGTCATGTACAAGCACCTGCAAGAGCGCTACGCGCCGCGGCCGCCGGTCAACGTCGCCACCCTCATGAAGATGAAGGCGGAGGGCGAGAAGATCGCGTGCATCACCGCTTACGACTCCAGCTTCGCCACACTCGTGGATGACGCCGGCATCGACCTGGTGCTGGTGGGCGATTCGCTCGGCATGGTGATTCAGGGGCACGACACGACGGTGCCGGTCACTTTGCAGGACATCATCTATCACTGCCGTGCAGTGGCGAAGGGGCTGTACCGCCCGTTCCTCATGGCCGACATGCCGTTCATGACGTACCACTCGCGCGAGCAGGCGCTCGACAACGCGGTGCGCCTGATGCAGGAAGGCGGCGCGAAGATGGTCAAGCTCGAAGGCGGCGCGGGTCAGATCGAGATCGTCGAGTTTCTCGCCGGCAAGGACATCGCGGTGTGCGCGCACCTCGGCCTGAAACCGCAATCGGTGCACAAGGTCGGCGGCTTTCGCGTGCAGGGGCGCGAGGAAGCGGCAGCAGAGCAGATGGCGCGCGATGCGATCGCGCTCCAGAATGCCGGCGCCGACATCGTGCTGCTCGAATGCATTCCGGCCGCGCTGGGCGCAGCGATCACTCGCGAGTTGCGCGTGCCGGTGATCGGCATCGGCGCGGGGCCGGATACGGACGGCCAGATCCTCGTGCTGTACGACGTGCTCGACATCACTGCCGGCCGCAAGCCGAAGTTCTCGAAAAATTTCATGGCCGGGCACGACAGCGCGCTCGAAGCGGTGAAGGCCTACACGCAGGCCGTCAAGTCGCGCGAGTACCCGTCCGCCGAACACTGTTTCTGAGCATGCAATCCGTAGCCCGACCGAGCGAACTGCGCGCGCTCGTGGCCGCCTGGCGCCGCGGCGGCGAGCGCGTCGCGTTCGTGCCGACGATGGGCAACCTGCACGCCGGGCACGGCAGCCTGGTGGGTCGCGCTGCGGAGCTGGCGGATCGCGTGATCGTCAGCATCTTCGTCAATCCGCTGCAGTTCGGTCCGAACGAGGATTTCGCCGCCTATCCGCGCACGCCCGACGAGGATCGGCGCGTGCTGGAGTCGTTGAGCGTCGACTTGCTGTTCGCGCCCGAAGTCGCGGACATCTATCCGCGCGGCCAGGAGTCGACGGCGCGCGTGCATGTGCCGGTGATCGAAGACATCCTCTGCGGCGCGTTTCGCCCGGGGCACTTCATGGGCGTCGCCACGGTGGTCACGAAGCTCCTCAACATCGTGCAGCCGGACGTCGCGGTGTTCGGCGAGAAGGACTATCAGCAGTTGCTGATCATCCGGCGCGCCGCGGTCGACTTGTGCATGCCGGTGGAGATCATCGGCGCGCCGACGACGCGCGAGCCCGACGGGCTCGCGATGAGCTCGCGCAATCGCTATCTCTCGGCTGCGGAGCGTGCTATCGCGCCCGCGATCTACGCGGAGCTCGAGCGCGCGCGCAAGGCGATCGAATCGGGATCGAACGACTTTGCGGCGCTGGCGGCCCGCGGTGCCGAAGCGTTGCGCCAGGCCGGCTTCCGTCCCGACTACTTCGAGATTCGGGATGCGGCGACGTTGGCAGAGGCGGGCGCGCAATCGCAGGAGGTTGTGGTGCTCACCGCGGCACGGATCGGCCGCGCGCGGCTGATCGACAATGTGAGAGCCAGAAAGAAGGAGTCAGGCTAAAGCCTGACCCACAGGTCGGCACGCTGTGGGTCAGGCTTTAGCCTGACACCTTCTGATGCTGTTCCAGCGCCCACTGCACATGTTCGCGCACCAACGCAGACGCGATCATCCTTGCGTGACTCCAACGATCGCACCACTTCATCGCGTCGTCGGAGCGTTGCCGAGAGCGACCGCAATGTTCCTCAGCCAGCATTCGTAGCCGATGCGGCGAATAGCGCTGCCTTCGGTGCGCGCCAGAAACTGCTCTTCGCTCCACGCGAACAGCTCGACCAGTCTCGCGTCGTCCAATCCGTGTCGCGGCGTGAAGTCGCTCTCCGCGGCGAAGCGCGCGAATTTGTTCCACGGGCACACGAGTTGGCAGTCATCGCAGCCGTAGATGCGATTGCCCAGGGCCTTGCGGAATTCGACAGGAATCGCGGTGCGCAGCTCGATCGTGAGGTACGAGATGCAGCGCGTCGCGTCGAGCTCGTAGGGTGCGACGATCGCGCGGGTCGGACAGACCTCGATGCACGCCCGGCAAGTGCCGCAGTGGTTGGTGGCCGGAGTGTCGACTGGCAGCGGCAGGTCGGTGAGGATCTCGCCGAGAAAGAACCACGACCCGGCGTTGCGATGAAGCAGGTTCGTGTGCTTGCCGATCCAGCCGAGCCCCGCGTTGCGCGCGAAAGCCTTCTCCAGAATCGGACCGCTGTCCACGAATACACGATGCGAGCGCGAAGCGCTGTGCGCACGGATCTTCTCGGCAAGCTGCGCCAGCCGGCCGCGCAGGACTTTGTGGTAGTCGCGGCCGAGCGCGTAACGCGACACGTACGCGCGCTCGGCATCCGCCAGTACTTCCTCCGCATCGCGCGCTTGCGGCGGCAGGTAGTCCATCCGTGCTGCGATGACGCGCAGCGTTCCGGGAATCACTTCCTGCGGGCGCGCGCGCCTGCGGCCGTGCCGTTGCATATATTCCATTGCGCCATGCCGTCCCTGGTCCAGCCAGCGCATCAACCGCTCTTCGTCCGCAGCGACCTCGACGTCGGCAATGCCCACCTGCTGGAAGCCGAGCTCGCGGCCCCACTCGCGGATCGAGCCCGCCAGCTGTGCAAGCGAAGGGTCGAGAGTTTCGTGGCTCATGCGCGCGGCAGTATACGTTTTGGTAGGCTTCGGCCATGAGCACATTGCCCGTCGCCGTTCACACGGCGGCCCAGGTGCGGGCGCTGGACCGGCACGCAAGCGAAGATCTGCAGATTCCCTCCTACACGCTGATGACACGCGCGGGCGAAGCTGCGCTCGGCGCGCTGCGCAGCTGCTGGCCTTCAGTGCAGCGCATTGCGATCGTCTGCGGGCCGGGCAACAACGGCGGCGACGGTTACGTGCTGGCGAAACTCGCGCGGGAGCAGCGCCTGGAAGTCGTCGCGATAGGTCTCAACGAGCCCGGCAGGTTGCAAGGTGACGCGCAGCGCGCGCACGACGATTTTCTCGGCGCCGGCGGCAGCGTCGTCGGCTGGGACCCGAACTGTCTGCGCGGAGCCGACGTCGTCGTCGATGCGCTGTTCGGCGTCGGTCTGTCGCGGCCGGTCGCAGGTGTCGCGGCGGAAGCCATCGCTGCGATCAACGAGTGCGACGCGCATGTGCTCGCGCTCGACATTCCCAGCGGGCTGCACGCCGACACTGGAGAGATTCTCGGCGCCGCGGTGCGCGCCGAGCGAACGCTCACGTTCCTTGGGCTCAAGCTCGGGTTCTATCTCGGCGAAGGACCGAACTGCGTTGGCATCATCATGCTCGATGGGCTCGAGTTGCCGCCGCAGGCGTTGTCGCATGGCGACGCCGCGGCCAGTCTCATCGACGAGGGTGCTATTGCAGAGTTACTGCCTCGGCGCCGGCGGACAGCTCACAAAGGTCAGCAGGGCAGTGTGCTCGTGATCGGCGGCAACATCGGCATGGCGGGCGCCGCACGCATGGCCGGCGAGGCCGCGCTACGCGCGGGCGCCGGACTCGTGACTGTCGCGACACGCAGCGAGAACGTGGCCGCGATCGTGGGAGCGCGGCCGGAGCTCATGTGCCGCGGAGTGACGCGGGCGGAGGATCTGACGGGTTTGCTCGAGCACGCCGATGTCATCGCGCTCGGTCCGGGCCTCGGGCAGGACGACTGGGCGCGGATGATGTTCGAAACGGCACTGGGGAGCGAGCAGCGTACGATCGTCGACGCAGATGCTCTGAACCTGCTGGCGCAGTCGCCGCGCGCGAACACGCGCTGGATCCTGACTCCGCATCCCGGCGAAGCCGCGCGTTTGCTCGGCAAGACCGCTGCCGAAGTTCAGCGCGATCGTCTCGGCGCGGCGCGAGCAATCGCCGCGCGCTACGGCGGCATCGTCGTGCTCAAGGGGGCCGGAACCCTGGTCGTCAGCGACGAGGGCCTGCCTGCCATCTGCGACCGCGGCAATCCCGGCATGGCTTCAGCGGGGATGGGTGACGTGCTCACCGGAGTGATCGCGGGAATCGTGGCGCAGAAGGCGGAACTTGCTGCCGCCGCGCGCGTCGGTGTCCTCGTTCATGCACTCGCGGGCGACATGGCCGCGCGGCGCGGCGAGCGCGGGTTGCTCGCGACGGATCTGCTTGCTTACTTGCCGACGTGCGTCAATCCACATCAGCGCTCGTAAACGTCGCCACGGCCGACGACATGCGCGCGCTCGGTCGCGTGCTCGGCGCTGCGTTGCGCACGTCCGGCAGCGGTGCGCTCGTCATAGGTATCGAAGGCGAGCTCGGCGCCGGGAAGACCACGCTGGTGGGTGGCATTCTCGCCGCCCTGGGAGTGACCGGCGCGATTCGCAGTCCTACGTACACGCTGATCGAGCCGTACGAAGCGGCCGGTCTGCAGCTCTATCACATCGACTTGTACCGCCTGAACAGCGCGCGTGAGGTCGAAGCGCTGGGCATCCGCGATCTGCTCGATGCCCGCGCGGTGCTGCTGATCGAATGGCCGTCGCGGGGCGCTGGCGCGCTGCCGACGGAAGATCTGAGCGTCGCGATCGAGTATCAGGCCGCTGATAGTCGAAGCGGCGCGCAGCGCAGATTGCTCACGGCGCAGGCGCATTCCTCGGCGGGGGACAAACTGCTGGAGCAAATCCTTGCAGCGACCTCCGAATAAAGGTCGCTATCCTCATAATTTAATTGAAAACTTCGCCCCGGCCGCGGTAGATTACCGCCACGATGCAGCGGCTGCCGTCACGTGCCCTCACTCTGGCCTTCGGCTGCTGGGCCCTGTTGCTCGCCGCTTTCGCGCACTCCGCACCGCCAGTAACGGTGAAAGACGTCCGGGTCTGGGCCGGTCCGGATGCGACGCGTCTCGTCTTCGATCTCTCCGCGCCGGTCGAGCACAGCGTCATGACGCTGCAGAATCCAGATCGCGTCGTGATCGATATCGAGAGTGCCCACATCGATGCCGCGCGCGCGTTGCCCGAAGGGCAGGGGTTCGTGAAGCAGTTGCGCGTCGGCCCGCAGGGCCGCAGCGACGTGCGCTTCGTCATCGATCTTGCTTCGCCGGCGTCGCCGAACAGTTTCGATGTCGCGCCGTCCGGCAGCTACGGCCACCGACTGGTCGTCGATCTCAATCCCATCGCATCCGGCGCACCGCCGGTCGCGGTGAAAACGGCTGAACAAGCGCACGGCCGCGACGTGATCGTCGCGATCGACGCCGGGCACGGCGGCATCGACCCGGGATCGATCGGCAAGTCCGGCACGCGCGAGAAGAACGTGACGCTGGCGATTGCGCGGCGGCTGAAAGAGCGCATCGACCGCGAGCCCGGCATGCGCGCCGTGCTCACGCGCGACAGCGATCAATTCGTCGAGCATCGCGAGCGCATCGCGCGCGCGCGCCGTCAGCAGGCCGACATGTTCGTGTCGGTGCACGCCGATTCCTATCGCAACCGTTCCGTCGTCGGCTCGTCCGTCTACGTGCTGTCGGCGCGCGGCGCGAGCGACGAATCCGCGCGCTGGCTGGCGGACCGCGAGAACGCGGCCGACCTCGTCGGCGGGGTTTCGCTCGACGACAAGGACAGCGTGCTGGCGTCGGTGCTGCTCGATCTTTCGCAGGGCGCGAGCATGAGCGCCAGCGTCGACGCCGCGCAGAAGGTGATGGACGAGCTGGACCGCATGGGCAACGTCACACGCCGCGGCGTCAAGCACGCCGGCTTCCTGGTGCTGAAATCGCCCGACATTCCGTCGATCCTGGTCGAGACCGCGTTCATCTCCAATCCGACCGAAGAGAAACGCCTGGGCAGCGGACGTCACCAGCAGGCCCTGGCGGAGGCGATTCACCAGGGTGTGCGCACCTACTTCTACGCGAACCCGCCGCCCGGCACGCTGATCGCCCGGCTGCGCGCGCAGCCGCGCGACCCGACTGTCGTCGCGAGCGCTTCCGGCGCGGGCCAATAGCCGAAGCACGTCTGCTATTCTTCGCGCGGCTTTTTGCCTCCCGCCGCGCGTATGCCGATTCGCGTCCTGCCCGAACAACTCATTCATCAGATCGCTGCGGGCGAGGTCATCGAGCGTCCGGCGTCCGTGCTGAAAGAGCTGATCGAGAACAGCATCGATGCCGGCGCGCGCCGCGTGGAGGTCGAGATCGAAGAGGGCGGCGTGCGCCTGTGCCGCGTGCGCGACGACGGCAGCGGGATCGATCGCGATGAGCTGTTGCTCGCGCTGGCCCGGCACGCAACCAGCAAGATCACGACGATCGACGACCTCGAGCGCGTCGGCACTCTCGGTTTTCGCGGCGAAGCATTGCCCAGCATCGCTTCCGTATCGCGCATGCGGCTGGTCTCGCGCCGCGCCGAGGCGGCGCACGCGCACGCGATCGATGCCGACAACGGTCGAGTCAGCGAACCCGAGCCCGCGGCGCACCCGGTCGGAACGACCGTCGAGGTACGCGACCTGTTCTTCAATGTACCCGCGCGCCGGAAATTCCTGCGTGCCGAGCGCACCGAGACTCAGCACATCGCGCGCATGGTGGAGCGCCTCGCGCTCTCCCGTTTCGAGATCGCGTTCTCGTTGAGCGCGGGACGCCGCTCGCTCGCCGAGTATCCCGCTGCGAGTACGCGCGTCGATCAGGAGCGTCGTGTCGCGCAGGTCGTCGGCGATGAGTTCATCGCCAACGCGTTGTACGTCGAGCACGAGTCGGCCGGCTGTCGCCTGACCGGCTGGTTGTGCCAGCCGACCTACGCGCGCGCGCAGCCCGATCTCCAGCACTTCTATCTGAACGGCCGCATGCTGCGCGACCGGCTCATCGGCAGCGCGATCCGCCTCGGCTATCGCGACGTGATGTTCCACGGCCGGCACCCGGCATTCGTGCTGTTCATGGAGATCGACCCCACGCAGGTCGACGTGAACGCGCATCCTGCGAAACTCGAAGTGCGCTTTCGCGACGGGCGACACGTGCACGATTTCCTGTTCCGTTCGGTCGAGCGTGTGCTGCGCGACACGTACGCCGGCGCACCCGGCGCTGCTGCGCCGCCGACCGATGCGGATTCGTTGTTGCCGTCGCGTGCGTCAGTACCGATGTGGCCGGCGCAAGGACACTCGTCGTTTGGGCTGCGCGTATCGGAACCACGGCCGCCTGCTTACAGCTACACAGCGGTGGCGCGTGAGGCCGCGGCTTCGGTTTCGACGCAGGTCGACACGCAGGCGCCGCCGCTCGGCTTCGCGCTCGCTCAACTCCACGGCATATACATCCTCTCGCAGGCGCCGGACGGATTGATTCTCGTCGACATGCACGCTGCGCACGAGCGCACGACTTACGAACGAATGAAGGCGGCGCTCGGCACCGGTCCGATCGCCAGCCAACCGTTGCTGGTGCCGGCCGCGATCTCAGTGTCGTCTGCCGAAGCGGATCTGTTCGAGGAGCATGCGGCCACGCTGTCGCGCGCCGGACTCGACATCGTCCGCTCGGGTCCTGCGAGCGTGCAGGTGCGCGCAGTACCCGCATTTCTCGCGCCGATGGATCTCGACGAGCTGGTCCGCAGAGTCGGCGCCGACCTGTCCGCCGACGGCGCGACGCGCGGCATCGAAGAGGCGTTGAACGAAGTGCTCGGCACGATGGCGTGTCACGGCGCCGTGCGCGCCCACAGGAATCTCACCGTGCCGGAAATGAATGCACTGTTGCGCGAGATGGAGCGCACCGTGCGCAGCGATCAGTGCAATCACGGTCGCCCGACCTGGACTTACGTGAGTCTCGGCGATCTCGATCGGATGTTCCTGCGCGGACGATGAGTGCCGCCGATGCGCGCCGTCTCGCGATCCCGCTGATCCTCGGCCCGACCGGCGCGGGCAAGACGGATCTTGCGCTGCGCCTTGCCGAGCAGCATCAGATCGAGATCGTCAGCGTCGATTCCGCGATGGTCTATCGCGGCATGGACATCGGCACCGGCAAGCCGACGCCCGACGTCTTGCAGCGGCATCCGCATCACCTGGTCGATATTCTCGATCCGTTGCAGGCGTATTCGGCTGGCCAGTTCGTGCGCGACGCGCGGCGCGCGATCGACGACATCCGCGCCCGCGGCAAGCTGCCGCTCTTGGTCGGCGGCACGATGCTCTACTTCCGTGCATTGCGCCGTGGACTCGCGAACATGCCGTCGGCCGACCTCGCCGTGCGGGCGGCCATCGACGCCGAAGCGGCGCTGCGTGGCTGGCCGGCCATGCATGCAGAGCTCGCAGCCCTCGATCCGCAGTCCGCGCGCCGCATCCAACCGAAGGATGCGCAACGTATTCAACGTGCGCTCGAAGTGCACCGGCTGACGGGCAAGACCCTGACCGAATTGCACGCGGCGCAGCCGGCGAATCCGGATCTCGCGTTCGCCGCGTACGCTTGGGTGCCGGCCGATCGCGAGCGGCTGTACGCGGCTATCGAGCAGCGCTTCCACGCGATGATGCGCGCAGGTCTGCTCGAAGAAGTTCGCAGGCTATACGTGCGCGGCGATCTGCATGCGGATCTACCGGCAATCCGCTGCGTCGGTTATCGGCAGCTGTGGGAACATTTGAGCGGCAGAGACGCTTTGGATTCTGCAATACAGCGCGCAATATTCGCGACGCGGCATCTGGCGCGGCGGCAACTGATCTGGTTGCGCGCGGAGCCTGACGTTCAGTGGCTCGACGCTCTTGATTCCGGTGCGACTGCCCACATGGAGCACGCGATAACGCAACTGCAGTAACAAACATGCAGCTCCGTATTAGACGAAAGGCGGCTTCGACCGAGACATCGCTATGATAGACTGCGGCACTGCAACGAGGGCGCCGAAGCGGCGTCGCCCGCCGTCGGTACGCATGGAAGCAGCGAGCCGGCGGCGCTCAACCAAGAATTCAAAGTGATAACAAGGAGATAAATGATGGCCAGAGGGCAATCATTACAGGATCCGTTCCTGAATACCCTGCGCAAGGAGCGTGTACCTGTCTCCATTTACCTGGTGAACGGCATCAAGCTGCAGGGCCAGATCGATTCGTTCGACCAGTTCGTGGTCCTGCTGAAGAACAGTGTCAGCCAGATGGTCTACAAGCACGCGATTTCCACCGTCGTGCCGGCGCGGGCGATTCGCTTGCCGGCGGGTGAGGAAGAAGGCGCGGAGTCGGCCGTCACCACAGAATGAACGACGGCCACTTATGACCGGAATGGCTCGCGTTGTTTGAGCGTCCCCGCAGCGGCGAACGTGCTCTCCTCGTGCGCATCGGACTTGGGAGGTCCTCCCGGTCAGGATGAGCTGAGCGAGTTCGATGCGCTGGCGCGCTCGGCCGGCGCCGAAGTGTTGCGCCTGGTCACCGGCACGCGTCGCGCACCGGATCCGCGGCTGTACATCGGCAGCGGTAAGGCGGAGGAGATCCGTGGGCTCGTAGCGGCGACAGGCGCGGACCTGGTGCTGTTCGATCACGCACTCTCCCCGAGCCAGGAGCGCAACCTCGAAGCGCTGTTCAAGTGTCGCGTGCTCGACCGCACCGGCCTCATCCTCGACATCTTCGCGCAGCGCGCGCGCAGCTTCGAAGGTCAGCTGCAAGTGGAGCTTGCGCAGCTGAAGCATCTGGCCACGCGGCTGGTCCGCGGCTGGACCCACCTCGAACGGCAGAAGGGCGGTATCGGCCTGCGCGGTCCCGGCGAAACGCAGCTGGAAACGGATCGCCGCCTGCTCGCCAATCGCATCAAGACTCTGAACGCGCGTCTCGACAAGGTCGTCACGCAGCGCGAGACGACGCGCCGCGAGCGCAAGCGGGCGGAGATCCCGACGGTCGCGCTGGTCGGCTACACCAACGCCGGCAAGTCGACGTTGTTCAATCGTCTCACCGGCGCCGGCGCGTATGCCGCCGACCAGCTGTTCGCGACACTGGATCCGACTGTGCGCCGGCTGGCGCTGCCGGATGCTCGGTTCGCACTGCTCGCCGACACGGTCGGGTTCGTGCGCGACCTGCCGCACGAGTTGGTCGCTGCGTTCCGTTCGACGTTGCAGGAAGCGCGCGAGGCGAGCGTCCTTTTACATGTGATCGATGCGGCGGATCCGAATCGCGGCGAGCGCATCGCGCAGGTCAACAGCGTGCTCAGCGAAGTCGGTGCAGGCTCGCTGCCGCAGATCGAAGTGTTCAACAAGACCGACCTCGTCGGCGAAGCGCCGCGCGTCGAGACGGGCGAGTTGGGCAACGTGCGGCGCGTGTGGCTGTCCGCCCAGACCGGGCAGGGCACCCAGGCGCTGATCGACGCGGTCGGCGAATTCCTCGGGCCGGAGATCGTGCACCGGCATATCGTGCTCAGGCCGGAAGAGGGTCGGGCGCGTGCGCGGTTCTTCGCCGCAGGCGCGGTGCTCGCAGAGCAGGCGTTGCCCAGCGGCAGCGTCGACCTGGAGGTCTCGATGCCGCGGCAGGCGTTCGAGGACCTGTGCCGGAACGAGGGTCTGGCGGCTGATGGGCAGGGATGCGCGAATGCCGTGGGCGCAGGAGGCGCTGGAGCGGCCGAACTGGCGCCGTCTGCCGCTAAAACTTGTGCGCACCCTGAGCCATTCCTAAAATCCCGCGGCCCGGCGTCGCTGGCGTCCTGATACCTAAGCGGGCCCGCGCCGTGAGGCGGCGCCCGTAGTCTGACCCTTCCTTACTTTCGCACGAGCAATCGACCGAACATGGCGTGGAATGAACCCGGCGGCAATCCCGGCAAGCGCAACCCCTGGGGCAGTAACAAGCCGGAACAGGGTCCGCCTGACCTGGACGAGGTGATCCGCAACCTGCAGCGTCGCCTGAGCGCGTTGTTCGGCGGTGGTACCGGCGGACGCAGTACCGGCGGCAGCGCGCCGGGCCGCGGCTTCGGCATCGGCACGATCCTGCTCGCGCTCGCAGCCATTTGGGCGTTCACCGGCCTGTACCGGGTCGACGCCGCCGAGCGCGGCATCATCCTGCGGTTCGGCCGGCACGTGGATACGACGATGCCCGGCCTGCACTGGCATTTGCCCTGGCCGATCGAGACGAAGCAGATCGTCAATACGGCGGCGATCGACAGCTTCACCGAGCAGACTCGCATGCTGACCTCCGACGAGAACCTCGTCGACATCAACCTGGAAGTGCAGTACCGGCGCGCCAACCCGCTCGACTACGCCTTCAACGTTTTCAAGCCGGAGGACACGCTCAAGGAAGTGAGCGAGAGCGCCATCCGCGAGGTGATCGGCCGCAGCAAGCTGGGCTCGGTGCTCGAGTCGGGCCGCCTGGAGATCGTGACGCTCACCCAGGAGCTGATCCAGCGCACGCTCGATGCGTACAAGAGCGGCCTGGAGGTCACCGCGGTCAACTTGCAGGACGTGCGTGTGCCCAACGAGGTCGCGCCCGCTCAGCAGGACGCGATCAAGGCGCGCGAGGATCGCGACCGCTTGTCGCTGGCGGCGCAGGCGTACGCCAACGACCTCATCCCGCGCGCACGCGGTAACGCCGTGCGCCAGGTGCAGGATGCGCATGCCTACCGGTCGCGCAAGATCGCGGACTCGGAGGGTGAGGCTGAGCGCTTCGTGAAGCTGCTGACCGAATACGAGCGCGCGCCCGGAGTGACACGCGAGCGTCTGTATATCGAGACCATCGAGCGCGTGATGAGGTCCAGCCGCAAGGTGATGCTGGATACGAAGGGCGACGGCAATCTCGTGTATCTGCCAATCGACAAGCTGCTCGAGCAGGGGCGGCGCGTACAGCGCACGGAGCCCGAAGCGACCGTGACGATCGAGGGCACTACCACCACGGCCCCCGACGTCAACGTCGAGCGCCGCCCACGGGGGACACGCTAATGGCTAACCGTGGATTTCTTGCGATCGGCGCGCTGGTCGTCGCCGTTCTGCTGCTGGCGACGTCGACGTTCTCGGTGCGCGAGACCGAGCTGGCCATGAAGCTGCGCTTCGGCGAGATCCTCCGCGCCGATTACAAGCCGGGGCTGCACTTCAAGGCGCCGTTCTACCACGAGGTGCGCAAGTTCGAGCGCCGCATCACGACGCGCAACTACCCGTCCGAGCAGTTCCTGACGAGCGAAGGCAAGATCCTGCGCATCGACTTCTACATCAAGTGGCGCATCTCGGACATCTCCAAGTACTACATCGGAACCGGCGGCAGCGAGGACACCGCGGCCGTGCGTCTCGGCTCCATCGTCAAGGACGGCATCAAGGGCGTGATCGCGCGCCGGACGATTCAGCAGGTAGTGGCCGCCGAGCGCACCGAGTTCACCGGCGAGATTCTGAAGGCTGCGGAGTCCAACGTCGCCGAGCTCGGCCTGCTGCTGGTCGACGTGCGCGTCAAGAAGATCGACCTGCCCGAGGAAGTGAGCGAGTCGGTGTTCCTGCGCATGCGCCAGGACTTCGACCGGCAGGCGAAGCAGCTGCGCGCCGAGGGCGACGAGAACGCCGAGAAGCTGCGCGCCGAAGCCGATCGCGAGCGGACCGAGATCCTCGCGAAGGGCTACCGGGAGTCGGAGATGATCCGCGGCGAGGGCGACGCGCGCTCGGCCGAGATCTACGCGCGCGCCTACACGCGCAACGCGGAGTTCTATTCCTTCTATCGCAGCCTGCAGGCGTACGACAAATCGATCGGGACCGACAACGACGTGCTGGTGATCGGCCCCGACAGCGAGTTCTTCAAGTATCTGAAGCGTCCCGACCGCCGCTGAGCGCTTGCGGCGTGAGGTGGTCGGATCTGCTGGCGGCATTCGCGCTGTACCTGGTGCTGGAAGGCGTTCTGCCGTTTCTCAATCCCCAGGCGATGAAACGCGTGCTGACGACGATGACGACTCTCTCCGACCGGCAGCTGCGGCTGTGGGGCCTGGCGAGCATGGTCGCCGGCGTGCTGTTGTTGTATCTGGTCCGCAGGTGAGTCCTTCTATGAGCGTGGCGCGATGAATCGCAACGTAGTGGTGATCGGCGCGCAGTGGGGCGACGAAGGCAAAGGCAAGATCGTCGACCTGCTGACCGACCGTGTCGCGGGAGTAGTGCGCTTCCAGGGCGGCCACAACGCCGGCCATACGCTGGTCATCAACGGCAAGAAGACCATCCTGCGGCTGATTCCCTCCGGCATCCTCCATGACAACGTGACCTGCTTCATCGGCAACGGCGTGGTGCTGTCGCCGAAGGCGTTGTTCGAAGAGATGGGCGAGCTCGAGCGCGCCGGCGTCGAAGTGCCGCGCCGCTTGCGCATCTCGGAGGCGTGCCCGCTGATCCTGCCGCATCACATCGCGCTCGACCGCGCGCGCGAGACCGCGATGGGCGAGGCCAAGATCGGCACGACCGGTCGCGGTATCGGGCCGGCGTATGAGGACAAGGTCGCGCGCCGCGCGATCCGCGTGCAGGATCTGTTCGCGCGCGAGCGCTTTGCGGCGAAGCTCGGTGAAGTGCTCGACTATCACAACTTCGTGCTGCGCCATTACTTCAAGGCGCCGACCATCGACTTCCAGGAGACGCTCGACGAAGCGCTGGAGCTCGGCGAGCGCCTGCAGCCGATGACTGCAGACGTTTCTGCCGAAGTGAACGCGCTGATCCGCTCCGGCAAGCGTGTGCTGTTCGAAGGCGCGCAGGCTGCGCTGCTCGACATCGATCACGGCACGTATCCGTTCGTCACGTCGAGCAATTGCGTGGCGGGGCAGGCCTGCGCGGGCGTTGGCGTCGGCCCGCAGCAGCTGCACTACGTGCTCGGTGTCGCGAAAGCGTATGCGACGCGCGTCGGCAGCGGCCCGTTCCCGACCGAGCTCGAGGACGAAGTCGGCGACCGGCTGCGCGTGCGCGGCAACGAATATGGATCGGTGACCGGTCGGCCGCGACGCTGCGGCTGGTTCGATGCCGCGGGCCTGCGTCGCGTAGTCGAGATCAACGGCATCACGGGCCTGTGCATCACGAAGCTCGACGTGCTCGACGGCCTCGACACCGTGCGGGTCGCGGTCGGCTACAAAGTGCGCGGCGAGCGGCGCGATCTGCTGCCGGTCGGCGCCGATGCGCTGTCGATTTGCGCGCCGGTGTACGAGGAGCTGCCGGGCTGGCAGGAGAGCACCGAGGGCGTGAAGTCGTTCGACGATCTGCCGAAGAATGCGCAGGCCTATCTGCGACGTCTGGAAGTGCTGGTGGGCGCGCCAATCGCGATCATCTCGACCGGGCCTGAGCGGCTCGAGACGATCGTCCTGCGCCACCCGTTCGACTAGCGTTTTCGCGCCAGCGTGAGCCCGTCACCGACGGGCAGCAGGCTCAAGTCGATGCGCTCGTCCCGATGCAGCTTCGCATTGAGCGCGCGCAACGCGACGGTGTTCGGCTCGCGTTCGTTGGGGTCCGCCACCGCGCCCGACCATAGCGTGTTGTCGAGCGCCATCAATCCGCCTGGCCGCAGCAGCTTTAGCAGCAGCTCGTAGTAAGTGTCGTACGCCGGCTTGTCCGCATCTACGAACGCGAAGTCGTAGCGGCTTGCTTCGCCCGCCGCTAACAACTCTTCCAGCGTGCGTACCGCTGGCTGCAGCTTCAGCTCGATCTTGTGTTCGACGCCTGCCTCGCGCCAGAAGCGCCGCGCGATCGCAGTCCATTGCTCGCTCACGTCGCAAGCCAGAATGCGACCGTCCTGCGGCAGCGCGAGCGCAACGGCAAGACTCGAATAGCCGGTGAACACGCCGACCTCGATGCAACGCTTCGCGCCGACGAGCTTCGCGAGCAATGCCATGAGCTGTCCCTGCTCCGGGCCGATCTGCATCTGCGCTTGCGGCAGCGATGCTGTCGCGTCACGCAGCCGCGCCAGCACGTCGGGCTCGCGCACCGAGTGGTCCACCAGGTAACGATGGATCTCGTCGGTGATCTGCAGGCGGCGGTCGGTCACGGCTCAGCTCTGCTCGAGTCGCACCAGGGGCTTGAAGCCGCCGTAGATCATGCGCTTGGCGTCAAAGGGCATCTTCTTGCCGTCCATCATCCCGTCGAGGCGTGGATCGGCCATGACTCTGGCGTTCACCTGGTCACGGTGCGCGCGCGACTTGTACACGATCCACGAGAACAGCACCGTCTCGCCCGGCTTCAGCTTCACGCTTTGCGGGAACGACGTGAGCTTGCCGGGCTTCACGTCGTCGGCGACGCATTCCCAGTAGTCCAGGGCGCCGTGCTCGCGCCAGAGCTTGCCGGACTGGATGGAGAGACGGCGATAAGCCTTGAGGTTCCTCTTCGGCACGGGCACTACGAAGCCATCCACGTACGGCATGCGACTCTCCTGCTGGGGTGCCACGAATTCTACGCTGTAGTTCTACGTCCTGGGCGCGGTTGCCGGGGTCCGATATGTCAAGAGACGCCCGACGCCCGACGCCAACTGTCCGAATAGGCTCTTTCGCGGCGTCGCGGAATCGTCTACAACTCAGGCCTCCGGTCGATCCCCAGGTGCATGTGTGGAGCTGCTCGAACGCGAACAGTGTTTCGCCGATCTCAACGCTTGGCTGACGAGCTCGGTCGAGCAGGGCGGCTGCGTCACGCTGGTCCACGGCGAAGCCGGCATCGGCAAGACCTCGCTGCTCCAGGAATTCTCGCGCCAGCAACGCATCGCGCCGCGCGTGCTGTGGGGAGCTTGCGATGCGCTGTTCACGCCCCGGCCACTCGCTCCGCTGCACGACATCGCACGCCAGACGCAGGGCAAGCTGCTCGCCGCCGTCAACGCAGAGACGAGCCGCGACGCAATCTTCATCGCTGCGCTGGACGAGCTCGAGCATGGGCCGCCGGCGCTGCTCGTGTTCGAGGACTGCCACTGGGCCGACGAAGCGACCTTCGACCTGCTCAAGTTTCTCGGCCGCCGCATGCAGCGAACGCGCTCGATGCTGGTGATGACCTATCGCACGGATGAAGTCGGGTCGCGCCACCCGTGCCGTTTCGTGATCGGCGATCTGCCGTGCTCGATCGTGCGCCGCCTGCCGTTGCAGCCGCTTTCCGAAGTTGCAGTCGCCAAGCTGGCGAAGCAGGCGGGACGCTCCTCGCAGGGGCTGTACAACACGACCGGCGGCAATCCGTTCTTCGTCACCGAAGTGCTCGCGACCGCTACAGAGTCGATTCCCTCGAATGCGCGTGACGTCGTCCTCGCGCGTCTCGCGAAGCTGCCGCCGGGTGCACGCGCTATCGCCGAGCTGGTGAGCATCGTCCCCGGCAAAGCGGAAGCGTGGCTGCTCGAGCTTGCGGGCGTGCACGACGAAGCAAGCATCGAGAGCTGCCTGGGCATCGGCATGGTGCGCGACGAGTCGGGCGCGCTGGCGTTCCGTCACGATCTCGCCAGGCGCGCACTCGAAGATTCCCTGTCGCAGGCACAGCAGCAGAACCTGCACGCCAGGGTGCTTGCGATTCTCCAGACGAGGCCGGGCATGCCACCGGCGCGGCTCGCTCATCACGCGAACGGTGCGAGAAACGCCATCGAAGTGCTGCGTTTCGCTCCGGTCGCCGCCTCGCATGCCGGCGTAGTCGGTGCGCATCGCGAGGCGGTGTCGCATTACACGGCGGCGCTGCGCTACGCAGATCACCTTGGTCTTGCAGAGCGCGCGCAACTGCTCGAGCAGTTGTCGTACGAGTGCTATCTCACCGATCAAGTGCAGCGTGCGATCGATTCGCGCCGCGCCGCACTCGATATCTGGCGCGCGCAGGGTGCGCGTCGTCAAGAAGGCGACGCGCTGCGCTGGCTGTCACGCCTCAGCTGGCTCGAAGGTCGTCGGGCGGAAGCGGACGAATACGGTGCTGCAGCCGTGGCGGCGCTCGAATCTTTGCCGCCGGGTCCGGAGCTCGCGATGGCGTACAGCAATCGCGCGCAACTCGACATGCTGGCTGCGGACGCAGATTCGGCAGTGAAGTGGGCGCAACGCACGCTGCAACTTGCGGAGCAGGCCGGCTACGACGAGATCTGCTGTCATGCTCTCAACAATCTAGGCACCGCTCGGCTCATTGCCGGCAACGATGCGGGCTGGGACGACTTGAACCGCAGCCTGACGCTGGCGCTCGCGCAAGGCTTTCAGGAGCACGCCGCGCGCGCGTACACGAACCTCGCGGCAATGGCGATCCAGCGCAAGCAATACAGCGCCGGGTCGCGCTACCTGAGCGAGGGGCTGACGTACTGCGAGCGGCACGACCTCGATTCCTGGCACTTCTACATGATGGCGTGGCGCGCTCGCGCACGGTTCGAGCAGGGCGACTGGCTCGGCGCCGCGGAGGACGCGCAGTCGATCGTCTCAGAGGCGGGCAGCGCGCCGATCGCGCGCATTCCTGCGCAGACGATTCTCGCGCATCTGCGGATTCGCCGCGGCGACCCGGATGTGGCGACACCGCTCGGCGAAGCGCGCGAGCTCGCTACTCGAACGAACGAAATGCAGCGGCTCAGCGGCGTCGTCGTGGCTGCAGCCGACGATGCCTGGATCGCAGGCGACCGTCAGCGCATCGCGCAGGAAGTGCAACCTGTCTACGACCTGGCCTCCAAGCGGCGCGACCTGTGGATGAAGGGCGAGCTGGCGTTGTGGCTGTGGCGTGCCGGTGCTTTCGCGAAGCCGCCCACGGACATCGCCGAACCCTACGCGCTGGAACTTTCAGGCGACTGGCGTGGTGCGGCCCGGGCGTGGCAAGCGCTCGGTTGCCCGTACGAGCAGGCGAACGCGCTGGCGTCGGGCGGCGAGCCCGAGCAGCTCGAAGCGCTGACGATCATGGAGAGGCTCGGCGCAACCGCAGCTGCGAATGCACTGCGCAAGCGCATGCGCGAGCAGGGGATGCGTCGCATCCCGCGCGGCTCGCGCACCTCGACGCGGACCAATACGCACGGGCTCACCAAGCGCGAGGCGGAAATCTTCGAGCTGCTGACGCAGGGCTTGCGCAATTCGGTGATTGCGAAACGGCTGTTCGTCACCACCAAGACCGTCGACCATCACGTCTCGGCGATCTTCACGAAGCTCGGTGTGTCCTCGCGCGCCGAGGCGATCGCGCTGGCGAGCAAAAAGGAGTTGGGCTAAAGCCCAACCCACAGTCGGCACTGTGGGTCAGGCTTTAGCCTGACACCCTTGCTACTTCGGCAGCAGCGTGTTCGGCACTTCCATGACGCTGTCGACCGGCAAACCGTTCAGCTCGGCAGCCTTGCGCACCGCCGCTTCGCTCGGTCCTTCGTAGACGCAGAACGTCTTGGTCTTGTCCGCGTTCGCGTACGACTGCACCCATCGCACGCCGAGCGACGCGTTGTTGTTGTTGACCTTCGCCTTGGTCGCGGCATCCAGGCCTGCGAGGGCTCCGGCAGGGAAAGTGCGCTCGATGAGGTAGCGGTGCACCTTCGGTGCGGGCTGCGCAGCGTTCGCCTGTTTAGCGACGGGCTCCGCCGCGAAAGCGCCGGCGAACAGCAGGCACGCAATCATCGCCATCGGCACAGAAATCAGCGTTCTCATTCGTCATCTCCAGCAAGTCACGATTGGGTTCTGCCGCTCGCGCTCACACGAAATAGAAATACGGATCGAGCACGCGCACCTCGGTGATCTGCTGGACCGGCAGCTTGTTGCAGGCTGCGGCGCGGCGGATCGCCTCGGGCGTGGGCGCGTCGTAAATGCAGAACGTGCGCTTGCGATCGGGTGTCGCATAGGAATGGATCCAGGTGACTCCGTACTCGGCATTGCGCTCGATCACCTTGCGGCAGACGTCCGCGCCGGCCTCGTTCATGGGAATCTCGAGGCCGTCGGGGAATTCTCGTTCGACGAGATAGCGAGGCATTTGCCGTTACTCCACGGGTCGCCCGGTCAATCCGAGCGGGAACCATCGTGCCAGCGGGGGGTGACGGCCCGAATCGGCAGGCCTACCCAATTTGCAGGGCTAGCTTACCTAGATTGGTGGCGGCCGGCCTGTAGGCCGGCGGCGATACCAAGGTACCGGTCGACACCATTGTGTACTGCGCAGGCCCTGCACCGCCTGCTCTGATCCTCCTGAGTCATAGGTCACGCGAGCAGGAGCACAACGATGAATGCAGTAGCACAACCGGTTGACGGCGGCACGCCCGCCATTCGTCCGTTTCGCATCAATGTTCCGGAAGCCGAGCTCGGGGAACTGCGCCGGCGCATCAAGGCGACCATCTGGCCCGAACGCGAGACGGTCCCCGACGCCACGCAGGGTGTGCAGCTTGCGACGATGCAAGCGCTCGCGCGCTACTGGGCGACGGAGTACGACTGGCGCAAGGTCGAGGCGCGCCTCAACGCAGTGCCGAATTTCATCACCGAGATCGACGGGCTGGACATTCACTTCATCCACGTGAAGTCGAAGCACCCGAATGCGCTGCCGCTGATCGTCACGCACGGCTGGCCCGGCTCGATCGTCGAGCAGCTGAAGATCATCGACCCGCTGGTGAATCCGACCGCGCATGGCGGGACCGCCGCCGATGCCTTCGACGTAGTGATTCCCTCGATGCCGGGCTACGGATATTCCGGCAGGCCGACCACTACGGGCTGGGGCCCTGCGCGCATCGCGCAGGCATGGGTCACGCTCATGCGGCGTCTCGGCTACCGGAAGTTCGCAGCGCAGGGCGGCGATTGGGGCGCAGTCGTCACCGAGCTCATGGGCGTGCAGGCGGCCGAGGGATTACTCGGCATTCACACCAACATGCCGGGCGTCTTTCCGGCCGAGATCGACGGCGCGGCTTTCTCCGGCGCACCGGCGCCGGTCGGCCTGTCGGCCGATGAGAAGCTCGCGTACGAGCGTCTGCAGTTCGTTTATCAAAAGGGAATCGCCTATGGATTCCAGATGGGGCTGCGACCGCAGACGCTGTACGGCATCGCGGATTCGCCCATCGGTCTCGCGGCGTATTTTCTCGATCATGACGCGCGCAGCTACGAGCTGATCGCACGCGTCTTCCGCGGCGAGAGCGAGGGCCTGACGCGCGACGACGTCCTCGACAACATCACGATCACCTGGTTGACGAACACGGCGGTGTCGGGCGGCCGTCTGTACTGGGAGTATTGGGGCAAGGGCTATTTCAACGTCAAAGGCGTCTCGATCCCGGTGGCCGTGAGCGTGTTCCCGGACGAGCTCTATCCCGCGCCGCGCAGCTGGACCGAGCGGGCGTTCCCCAACCTGATCCACTACAACAAGCTGGAGAAGGGCGGCCACTTCGCGGCCTGGGAGCAGCCGAAGCTCTTCACGGATGACGTTCGCATCGGCCTCAGGTCACTGCGCGCGTAATGGCGCGGAAAAGCCCGCGGGCATCCCCCGCGGGCTTCGCCCCGGCGTATGCTGGGGCGGGTATGGGGACTCGGTGGAAGGCACTCCAGCTCTTGCGACTGTTGCCCGCGCTGGCGGCCGCGCTCTTGCTCGCGCCTCGCACTTTCGCCTTGTCGCCGGATCTGCAAATCCGGCAGCTCTATCACACAGCCTGGACCGCAGCCGAAGGCGCACCCACGGGCGTCGAGTTCCTGGCGCAGACGAGCGATGGCTATTTGTGGATCGCCGCGGCGGCGGGACTGTTTCGCTTCGACGGCATTCGCTTCGAGCGCATCGACAGCATTCGCGGCCGGCGACTGCCCTCCAGCAACGTCATGACGCTGCATGCTCCGCGAACCGGCGGCTCTGTGGATCGGTTATCGCTTCGGCGGTGCGACCTTCATCAAGGGCAGCGCGGTCACGAACTACGCGGCGCAGGAAGGTCTGGGCGACGGCAGCGTCACGCGATTCGCGCAGGATCGATGCCGGCATCGTCTGGGCGAGCACCGCCCGCGGGCTCAAGCGCTTCGACGGCGTCTACTGGCACGACGCGCGCGAGACCTACAACCTTCCTTCGGAGTACGTGAAATCGTTGCACGTCGCGCGCGACGAAACTGTGTGGATCGTCGTCGGGCGAGAGGTGATGAACATGCGGCCCGAACAGACACGTGTTCGTGCCGACCGGCATCGGGACCAGCGAGGCCGAAACCCAATTCATCGAGGCGCCCGACGGCACACTGTGGCTCACCGATGCGAGTCTCGGCGTGCGCGCCGTACGCAATCGCGACGGCGAGGTGCAAGTGGCGAGCGGCTGGACTGCGATACACGACGCGCGTCGGGAGCCGTTGTGGGGCAAGCTCCTCGACCGCGACGGCACGCTGTGGGCGGCGTCTGCGACCGGTATTCATCGCTTGAAGGACCTTGCGCGGCTGCTCGATGAGAAGCTGGCCGCCGCGTCCTCACGCGATGCCTTCTCGAATGTCGATGGGCTGACGGCGCAGTACGCCTCGGCGTTTCTCGAAGACCGCGAGGGCAACGTCTGGATCGGGACCACCGGTGGCCTGCACCGCTTTCGCAACTCGCGACTGACGCGCGTCGAGTTCCCGCGCGCCGCAAACGGTTTCGCCATCGCTGCAGGCGACGCCGGCGCGATGCTGGTCGGCATCGATTCCAGCGACGGCGTCTTCGAGGTCACGGGTCCTTCGACGGTGGATCTCCTGTCCGGCCCGCGCTCGATCACTTGCGCGTATCGCGACGACGACGGCGTCGTGTGGCTCGGCGGTCGCGGCATGGTGTGGCATTCCGGTGGATCGGGCGGCGCATCGCAGTGGACGCCGATCGCCGTGCCGATCGATCGCGCCAACGCCGACTACTATCCGGTGCAGGCGATCGCGAAAGATCGCGCGGGCGGTCTGTGGGTTTCAGTTGTCCGTGGCGGCTTGTTCCGGCTCGTCGACGGTCAGTGGACGCGCTTCGGCGACCCTGCGCTCAGCCTCGCAGCGGGGCGCCGCGGACAGCTGTGGATCGGCTATCCGAAGAGCCGGATTCACGTCGTCGACGTGGTGACGAATGACGTGCGCGAGTTCTCCGTCGCCGAAGGGCTCGATCTCGGGAACATCATGTCGATGCTGCCGCGCGTGCGCGACGGCTGGGTCGGCGGCGAGTTGGGTCTCGCGCGCTTCGACGGACAGCGCTTTCACGCCGTCACGCGGCGCGGCGGCGGGCAATTGCCGAGCGTCTCCGGCATCGTCGCGATGCGCCAGGGCGATCTGTGGCTGAGCAGCAGCGAAGGCGCTATCAGAATTCCCGCCGCCGAAGTGCAGCAGTTGTCGGCAGATCCGGACCATCCGGTCCGCTATTCGTTGTTCGACTTCCTCGACGGAATGCCGGGCACGCCGACTGCGATCAGGCCGCTGCCGACCATTGCAGCGGGCACGGACGGTCGACTGTGGTTCGCTACGAGCAACGGCGTCGTGTGGCTCGATCCGCAGGAAACCCGGCACAACCCGTTCGCGCCCGCAGTCGAGGTGCAGTCGATCGTTGCGGACGGTGTGCGCTATCTGCCCGCGTCGGGTCTGCAGCTACCGATAGGTACTCGCAATCTGCAGATCAGCTACACGGCGCTGAGCCTGTCGATTCCCGAGCGCGTCAGGTTCCGCTATCAGCTCGGCGCCGAAGAGCCCTGGCAGGATGCGGGTGCGCGGCGCGCGGCGTATTTCACCAACCTCGGCCCCGGCGACTACAGCTTTCGCGTCATCGCTGCCAACGACGATGGCGTGTGGAACGAAACCGGTACATCGATCGACTTCACCATTCCGCCGGCCTTTCACCAGACCCGCTGGTTCTATGCGCTTTGCGCGCTCGCGTTCATAGGCACGCTGACTGTGTTGTACCGAGTGCGGGTGCATCAGGTCGCTGCGCAGGTTCGCGGCCGCCTCGAGGCGCGACTGGCGGAGCGCGAACGCATCGCGCGCGACCTGCACGACACGCTGCTGCAAGGCGTGCAGGGACTGATCTGGCGATTCCAGGCGGCGACCGATCGCATTCCTCCGGGCGAGCCGGCGCGGCAGCTCATGGAGCAGTCGCTCGACCGTGCGGACAAGCTGCTGGTCGAAAGCCGCGACAAGGTGAAGGATCTGCGCCCGAGCGGCCGCGAAGCTGCCGATCTCGCCAAAGCGCTCGCGGCCGAGGGCGAGCAATTCGCGCAGTTGCACGACGCGCAGTTCAAGGCAAGCGTCGAAGGCGCGCCGCGCGACTTGCACCCGATCGTGCGCGAGGAAGGGCTCCTCATCGGTCGCGAAGCGCTGAGCAACGCGTTCAGTCACGCGCAGGCGCGCAACATCGAAATCGAGATCAGTTACGGCGACGCGGCCCTGCACGTCAGGATTCGCGACGATGGACGGGGCATCAGCCCCGGTGTGCTCGACGCCGGCGGAGCGCCCGGACACTTCGGCATGCTGGGCATGCGCGAACGCGCCAAGAAGCTCGGCGCTCACATCGAGGTGTGGAGCAAGCCCGGCGTCGGTACGGAAGTGGACTTGCGCGTGCCGGCGGACGTGGCGTACAAGCGCTCGCCGGCGGCGGCTCGCGGCCTCCGCTCCTGGCTAACGCCGGCGATGCGCTGAACGGCGCGCCTGGCCTGCTGTGCTAGGCTGTCGCCCGCCGCTTGGTGCCCAGGAGAGGACTCGAACCTCCACGGATCGCTCCACTGGTACCTGAAACCAGCGCGTCTACCAATTCCGCCACCTGGGCAAAGATGGGAATTCGAACGCCGGCGGACCCGGCGAGGCGCGCAATCTACCGGTGGTGTTCCGGGGTGTCAACAAACGGCAAGCAGAGATGAAGTCGACCAAGAAAACGAAGAAATCACATAGAAAAACTGGGCATTCCGCGAGCGCGCAGGCGACGCGCGAGCAATCGCCGGCCGCGGCAGCCCGAGTCCTGACAACGCTGCGCGAGGCGGGGCGGCCGCTCACATTCGATGACCTGGCGGCGCGTATCGGCCGCGACGGCAAATCGGCGCAGCATCGCCTGCAATCCCAGCTCGAAGAGCTCCTGCACGCGGGCGAGATCATTCGCAACCGCCGCGGCGAGTACATCCTGCGCGAACGCGTGCCGCAGCTCGTCGTGGGTACCGTCAGCGGGCATCGCGACGGCCACGGTTTCGTGTTGCCGGACGATCGCTCCGCGCCCGTGTTCCTGCCGCCGCGCCAGATGCTCGAAACGATGCATGGCGACCGCGTCGCCGTGCGCGTCAGCGGTCAGGACAATCGCGGCCGACCGCAGGGCGCCCTGGTCGAAGTTATCGAGCGCAACACGCGCGAGATCGTCGGGCGTCTGTACGACGAGTCCGGCATCAGCTTCGTGGTGCCAGACAATCCGCGTATCGGCCATCGTGTGCTCGTGCCGCGAGGCCACCTTGGCGGCGCACGCGCCGGCCAGGTCGTGCTGGTCAAGCTGGTCGAGCAGCCATCGCGTACTGCGCAGGCGCTGGGCCACGTGTCGCGCCTGCTCGGCGAACACGCCGCGCCGGGCATGGAAACGGAGATCGCGATTCACTCGCATGGTCTGCCGTTCGAGTTCCCGCGCGAAGCGGTTGCCGAAGCCGAGACATTCGGTCGCTCCGTGTCGGCGGCCGCGAAACGCGGACGCGAGGATCTGCGCGAGCTGCCGCTGGTCACGATCGACGGCGAAGATGCCCGCGACTTCGACGACGCGGTGTACTGCGAGGAAGTCCGCGGCGGCTGGCGGCTCCTCGTCGCAATTGCCGACGTCGCCAGTTACGTGGACCGGGACTCGGCGCTCGACAAGGAAGCGCAGAACCGCGGCACCTCGGTCTACTTCCCGAATCGCGTCCTGCCGATGCTGCCCGAGGCGTTGTCGAACGGACTGTGCTCGCTGAATCCGAAGGTCGACCGCCTGTGCATGGTGTGCGAGATGCGCGTCAGCCCGCAGGGCAAAGTCACGCGTGCGCGCTTTTTCGAAGGCGTGATGTGCTCGGCGGCCCGCCTGACTTACACCAAGGTCGCGGCGTATCTCGCCAATCCGACTGCGAAGCACGAGCCGGAAGTCGTGGCCGTCGGTCCGCAGCTGATGGAGCTGCACGCGGTTTTCAAGGCGCTGCTGCAGGCACGCGGACAACGCGGCGCACTGGACTTCGACGCACCGGAGCTCAAGGTGCGCTTCGACCTGGAGGGCAAGATCGCAGCGTTCGTCGAGTCGACGCGCAACGATGCGCATCGCCTGATCGAGGAGTGCATGATCGCGGCGAACGTCGAAGCGGCGCGCTTCCTCAAGAAGCACCGCATGCCGACGCTGTACCGCGTGCACGGCTCGCCCGAGGCCGATCGGCTCGAAACGCTGCGGAAGTTCCTGCAAGGATTCGGCATTCAGCTGCCGACGGATCGCGACCTGACGCCGCATGACCTGAGCGCGGTCCTGCAGCGCGCGATCGCGGGTGAGGAAGCGCATCTGATCCAGACAGTCGTGGTGCGTTCGATGCCGCAGGCCGTCTACCAGCCGGAGAACATCGGTCACTTCGGTCTCGCGTTGCCGGAGTACGCGCATTTCACTTCGCCGATCCGCCGCTATCCGGATCTCATGGTTCACCGCGGTATTCGCCACATCCTGCGCGGCGGCACTGCCGACTCGTTCGAGTGGTCGCCCGCTGTGGTGGCCGCGCTCGGGCAGCAGTGCTCGTTCAAGGAGCGGCGCGCCGACGAAGCGACACGCGATGCGTTGTCGTGGCTGAAGTGCCAGTACATGAGCGACAAGCTCGGCGAGGAGTTCGACGCCCTCGTCACGTCCGTCGTCGATTTCGGCTTGTTCGTGCAGGTGAAGGGAGTGCAGGTCGACGGCCTGGTGCACGTCAGCGCGCTGGGCGCCGACTACTTCTCGCGTGACAGTTCCGGGTTCCGGATGGTCGGCGCCCGCAGCGGCCGCGTGTTCCGACTCGGCGATCACCTGCGCGTACGGCTCATCAACGTGATCATCGACGAGCGCAAGATCGACTTCGAGCTCGCGGAGAGCGGCGGCGCGCGCGCGATCCGCGGGCCGTGGCAACGGCGCAAAGGCCGTCGATGAGCGAAACGACGGTCGTGTTCGGGCTGCACTCCGTGCGTGCGCTGCTCCAGCAGCACCCCGAACGCGCCTCGCTGCTGGTGTTGCAGAAGGGCAGGGAAGATGCGCGCTCGGCGGAGTTGGCGCGGTTGGCGCAAGCGGCGGGCGTAAAGACGGAATGGCGCGACGCCAACGAGCTGAATCGACTCGCGGGCGACGAGCATCATCAGGGCGCGTGCCTGCAGATTCGCTCCATGGGTCCGCAGGGGGAAGGCGCGCTGGATGAGTTGCTCGATCGCGCGACCGCACCGCCGCTGCTCCTCGTGCTGGATGGCGTGCAGGATCCGCACAACCTCGGCGCCTGTCTGCGCAGCGCAGATGCCGCCGGCGCGAATGCGGTCATCGTGCCGCGCGATCGGGCGGCCGGCCTCACGCCGACGGTCCGCAAAGTCGCGTCCGGCGCCGCCGAAACGCTGCCGCTGATCCAGGTAACGAACCTGGCGCGGACCCTGCGCTGGCTGAAGGAGCGAGAGATCTGGGTCGTCGGCGCCGACGACCAGGCGCCGAAGTCCGTGTTCGAGGCGAAGCTGACGGGACCGCTGGCGCTGGTCCTGGGCGCGGAGGGGGCCGGACTGCGCCGGCTGACTCGCGAGACCTGCGACCTGCTGGTCGGTATCCCGATGGCGGGTACCGTGGAAAGCCTGAACGTGTCGGTGGCGGCCGGCGTGCTTCTCTTCGAGGCGGCACGGCAGCGGAAGGTGTCAGGCTAAAGCCCGACCCACACCGCGATCGTGGGTCAGGCTTCAGCCTGACTCTGGTGACTCCTCCCGTCTTCCGCTACTATGCGCGCCCCGCTGAGCACGTGCCCGGCGGTAACTCCTTGCCTCACCGCAGATTCTCGCTGACGGGAGGCATATCCACGAGGAGCAGCAATGCGACATTACGAGATCGTTTTCCTGGTCCATCCCGACCAGAGTGAGCAGGTTCCAGCGATGCTGGAGCGCTACAAGGGCATGATCGCGGCCGGCAACGGCTCCGTGCATCGCCTCGAGGATTGGGGCCGGCGCCAGCTGGCGTTCCCGATCGCGAAGGTCCACAAGGCCCACTACGTCCTGATGAACATCGAGTGCGACAGCAAGACGCTGGGCGAGCTGACCGGCGGCTTCCGCTTCAGCGACGCAGTGCTGCGCCACCTGGTGATCAAGATGGACGCGGCGGTCACCGAGCCTTCGCCGATGGCCAAGGGCGACGACGAAACGCGCGACGAGCGCTTCGTCGATGACGGCGAAGACGATTCGCCGCGCGCCGACGCCTGATAACGCCCGTCACTCTTTCGGAGACCTCTCATGGCCCGCTTTTTCCGCCGCCGCAAGTTCTGCCGCTTCACTGCCGAAGGCATCGAGCAGATCGACTACAAGGATCTCGGCATCCTGAAGAGCTACATCACGGAGACCGGCAAGATCGTTCCGAGCCGGATCACCGGGACCAAGTCGCATTATCAGCGTCAGCTCGCCGTCGCCGTGAAGCGCGCGCGTTACCTGTCGTTGCTGCCGTACACCGATCAGCACTGAGCTGACGTAGCGAGGTGCGTGCCGCGTGTCGTGCGCGGCGCGCGTGACCATGCATCGTGCAATTGCCGCCTGGTTGACAGAGCGTCCGTGGCGCGCCGCCGGGGCGATCGTGTTCTTCGGCGCACTGGCGCAGCTCATGCCGCCGTTCACCGTGTTCGCGTCGGCGATTCCAGTGCTGAGCGCTCTGCGCTTCGATGCGAGGATCGGCCTGACAGTCGCCGCAATCGGCACCGCTGCCGCAACGTGGCTCACTTACTCGCTGGTGCCCGCGGTGATGACGGGGACTTTCGTCGGCATCGCGCTGACGTTCTTCGGCCCGCTCGCGCTGGCGCTGCTGTTGAAGCGCACCGGCTCGCTGAACCTGTGCTTCCAGGTGGCCGTGCTCGGCATCGCGGTGCTGCTCGCAATCGTGCACGCGGTGTTGCCCGATCCGGTCGCGTTCTGGAAGCCGCTGCTCGTGCAGATGCTGGATTCGATGCAGGCCGCGGGCATCAGGATCGAAGGCGATCGGGATGCGCTCATCGCCAGCCTGGCACCCGCGATGTGGGGCGCGCTCGGCGCGCTGACGCTCGCGACGTTGTTCGGCTCGATGCTGCTGGGTCGCTGGTGGGAGACGCTGTTGCGTGCGCCAGGGGCGTTCGGTGCCGAGTATCGGAATCTGCGATTGGGGATCGCGCTCGGTGTCACGGTCACTGTCGTCTTCGTGCTGGCGATGGCGCTCGACAGCCCGCTGATCTCAGCCCTTGCGTGGCTGGCTTTCGTGGCGCTCGCCTTCCAGGGGCTGGCCGCCGCACATCGCAGCCGGGCCGGCGGTCGCCTCAACCGCGGCTGGCTGGCAGCGATCTATCTGCTGCTGGTGGTGCCGCTGTCGATGATGCTGACGATGTTCGTGCTCGCGATCTGGGGCTTTGCTGACAATTGGCTGCGGCCGCGCCGGCCGGCAAGCCTGTAGACTACTTTTGTTATTGCGTAGGTGCTCTCATGGAAATCATTCTGCTGCAGAAGGTCGCCAACCTCGGCAACATCGGCGACCGCGTCAAGGTGAAAGCCGGCTACGGCCGTAACTTCCTGTTGCCGCAAGGCAAGGCGACGCTCGCGACGGCCGACAACGTCGCCAAGTTCGAAGCGCGCCGCTCCGAGCTGGAGCAGGCGGCGGGCGAGGAACTGGGCAAGGCTCAGGCTCGCGCGACGAAGCTGCAGGGCTTCAAGCTCTCGATCACCGCGAAGGCCGGCGGCGAAGGCAAGCTGTTCGGCTCGGTCGGCACCTCGGACATCGCCGAGGCGACTCGCAAGGCCGGCTTCGACGTCGAGCGCTCCGAAGTACGCCTGCCGCACGGTCCGATCCGTCAGGCCGGCGAGCACGTCGTGCAGCTGCACCTGCATACGGACGTCACAGTGGACTTGCCGGTGACGATCGTCGCCGAAGAGTAGGTCGGGTTTCAGCCGATGGCCGAGCCTGAATCCAAAGTCGCCGTCGTCGGCTCGCGCCGGGCGCGCGACAAGGCTGCGGTCGACGAAATCCGGGTGCCGCCGCACTCGGTCGAGGCGGAGCAGGCAGTCCTCGGCGCGCTGATGCTCGACAACCGCGCGTGGGACACCATCGCGGACCGCCTCGTCGCCGACGACTTCTATCGTCGCGATCATCAGCTGATCTTCGAAGCCATCGCCGAGCTCGCCGGCCGCAGCGAGCCCTCCGATGCGGTCACGCTCTCGGAGTGGCTGGGACGCAAAGGCGTCTCCGACGAGACCGGCGGACTCGTTTACCTCGCCGGCCTGGTCCGCGACACACCGAGCGCCGCCAACGTTCGCGCTTACGCTGACGCGGTGCGCGAGCGTTCGACGCTGCGTCGCCTGATCAGTGTCGGCGGCGAGATCGCTTCGAGCGCCTACGACCCCGAAGGGCGGGGTGCGACGGAGCTGGTCGACGAGGCCGAGCGGCGCGTGTTCGAGATCGCCGAAAGCGGCAACAAGTCGCGCAGCGGCTTCATACCGTTGAAGGAGGAGCTCGGTCAGGTCATCGATCGGCTCGATCTGCTGGCCCAGAACAAGGGACAGCTGCCGGGCCTCGGCACGGGCTTTACACGGCTCGACGAAATGACCGCGGGACTGCAAAAGGGCGATCTGATCGTCATCGCCGGCCGGCCGTCGATGGGTAAGACCACCTTCGCCATCAACATTGCCGAGAACGCCGCATTCGGCCCGCGCAAGGCGAAGGTCGGTGTCTTCAGCATGGAAATGTCGCGCGAGCAGATCGCATTTCGCATGATCTCCTCGCTGGGGCGCGTGGATCAGAGTCGCCTGCGAATCGGCAACATCGGCGACGACGATTGGACCCGCATCAACAGCGCGATCGCGATGATGAAATCTGCCAGCATCTACATCGACGATACCGGCGCGCTGACGCCGACCGACGTGCGCGCGCGCGCGCGTCGCCTGAAGCGCGAACATGGCCTCGACCTGATCGTGCTCGACTACCTGCAACTCATGCAGGTGACCGGTACGAAGGAGAATCGCGCGACCGAGATCTCCGAGATCTCGCGTTCGCTCAAAGCGCTCGCCAAGGAGTTGCAGGTGCCGGTGATAGCGTTGTCGCAGCTGAACCGCAGTGTCGAGCAGCGCAACGACAAGAAGCCGGTGATGTCCGACCTGCGTGAGTCCGGCGCGATCGAGCAGGACGCCGACCTGATCATGATGATCTATCGCGACGAGGTGTACGACAAGAACACCACGCGCAAAGGCATCGCCGACATCATCATCGCCAAGCAACGCAACGGCGAGATCGGTGAGTTTCAGCTGACGTTCCGCGGGCAATTTACTCAGTTCGTCAACTTCGCACCCGAGATCAGTTACGGGGACGTGTGACCAGCGCTCCGCTCGTCACCGTCGATGCAGCGGCTCTGCGTAACAACCTCGGGGTAGTTCGCCGCTTCGCACCGGGCGCGCGCGTAATCGCGGCCGTCAAAGCCAACGCCTACGGGCACGGGCTCGTCTACGCCGCGCGCGCACTTGCCGGCGCGGATGCGTTTGCTGTCGCGCGTGTCGAGGAAGGACTGGCACTGCGAGCCGCGGGTATCTCGCGTCCGATCGTAGTGCTCGAAGGCGTCTTCGGCGCAAGTCAGCTCGAGGTTGCAGCCGGGCACGATCTGCAGCTCGTGGTTCATTCGTTCGAGCAGATCGCGATGCTGGAGCAGTACGCAGGGTCGCAGCGCTTCGCAATCTGGTTGAAAGTCGACACCGGCATGAACCGGCTCGGCTTCCGGGTAGAGGAGCTGGAGGCGGCGCATTCCAGATTGCGTGCGTGCGCGGCGGTTGGCGCGATGCGGCTCCTGACGCATCTCGCCTGCGCAGAAAATGCCGGCGGCCTGGAAACGAAACTGCAGCTCGATCGCTTTCGCGCGTTGAGCGGACCGCTGCGGCTCGAGCGCAGCATCGCCAACTCCGCCGGCATCATCGCGTGGCCGGACGCGCACGCTGAATGGGTTCGCCCGGGCTTGATGCTCTACGGCGCTTCACCCTTCGCCGAACGCAGCGCCGCCGACCTCGGGTTGCTGCCGGCGATGACGTTCACGACGCAGGTGATCGCCGTGCGCAACGTCGCGGCGAACGAAGCGATCGGCTACAACGGGACCTGGCGCGCGAAGCGCCGTTCACGCATCGCGGTCGCTGCGGTGGGTTATGGAGACGGATATCCGCGTTGCATGCACGCGGGGGCGCCTGTGTTGATCAAGGGACGCGAGGTGCCGGTCGTCGGGCGCGTCTCGATGGACATGACGATGCTCGACGCAACGGATCTGCCGGACGCGGCAGTCGGTGATGAAGTTACGCTGTGGGGAAAGGGATTGCCGGCGGAACGCGTCGCGCCGTTCGCGGACACGATCGCGTACGAGTTGTTCTGCAGGATCGCGGAGCGGGTGACGACGAGTAGAGATGTCGGGCTAAAGCCTGACCTACAGCAGATCCTGGCAGTACTGTGGGTCAGGCTTCAGCCTGACTCTTCAGCCTTCGAAGAATCCCATCTTGACGCCCGCGAGCAGGATCACGTCGTTGTCCTGCAGCTTGCGGGCTTGCTCGCCGATGCCGCCGCCGTTGACGAGCGGGTAGTCGTTCGGCTTGCCGCTGTCGACGTGCACGATGAAGAAGCCATCGGCGCGCCGCGTGATCGCCGCGACCTGCACGCCCGGGCGGCCGAGCGTCGTCAATGCCTTGTTGAGCTCGAGCTCGCGGCCTGCGAACGCGCCGCTCAACACTTGCAGCTTCGCCTTCGGCAGCGCGACCGGATGCTCGCCCGTGGCGCTGGAGCTCGACGGCACTGCGCGAATCGCAGTCGCCGTTGCACCCGAGGCTCTCGGCGGCGGCGGCGGAGGCGGCGCAATTGCGGAAGCTTTCTTCGCCGCGGCGGCAGCGACTGCCGATCCCGGCGTGATCACCATCGTCTTCTCGAACTCGTCCGGCTCGGTGTCCGAGCTCTGCGTGTCGACGAAGCGCAGCTGGTGATGACCGACAGTGACGACGTCGCCGTGCTGAAGCGCGTGCTTCTTGATCAGCTTGCCGTTGACGTACGTGCCGTTGGTGCTGTTGAGATCTTCGAGGAACGAGTCGTTGAGAATGTTGATGATCAACGAGTGATGGCCGCTGACCGCAGGATTGTCGATGCGGATGTCATTGTCCGGCAGCCGGCCGATGGTGTAACGCTCCTTGTTCATGTTGTATTCGGCCATGACCGAACCATCGAGGCTAAGGATCAACCGTGCCATGTATCGCCCTCGAAACTCCCGGAACCGTGCGGATGCTAGCCGAACCAGCGCAAGATTCTGTCAACTACACCAGTCTTCGCTGCGAACGAGTCCACAACTTGCGCAAGGATGATCGACACGTTGTCGCGTCCGCCGTTGTCGTTAGATAACTGAATCAATTGCTTAGCGACCGTTTCAAGACTAGCACTAAAGGTGCTCATAGTTAAGTGAATATCGTCGTCTTCCACCATGTCGGAAAGCCCATCCGAGCACAGAACGAAGAAGTCGCCCTTCTGAACCGGCTGCTCGTGGACTTCCACTTCGACGGTCGGCTCCACGCCGAGCGCCCGTGTGACGTAGTTCTTGTTTGTCGCCCGCTGCGCCTCGGCCTGTGAGTAGAAACCCCGATCGACCAGCTCCTGCAGCAGCGAGTGGTCCATCGTCATCTGCTCGAAGCGATTCGCCCGCAGGCGATACAGCCGGGAATCCCCGACGTGTGCGATCGCCACGCGGTTGTCGAAGAACAGGCAGGAGACGATCGTCGTGCCCATGCCTTCGCACTGCGGCTGGGTCTTGGCGGTCTGGTAGATGATCTTGTTGGCGCGGGCGATCGCGTCGCGCAGCACGATGCTCGGGCGCGCCATGCCGGTCTCCGGATCGGCCGAGCTCATGTCCTGATGCTCGACCGCCTCCTTGACCAGGCTCATCACCGTTTTGACCGCGATGCCGCTGGCAACTTCGCCCGCGTTGTAGCCGCCCATGCCGTCGGCCAGCACGAACAGGCCGATGTCGGCGTCGACGCCGATCGTGTCCTCGTTGTGCTCGCGGACGCGGCCCACGTCTGTGAGGCCGACCGAGCGGATCTTGCCGCGCACTAGTTCGCCTCCCGTGGTCCGGTCACGGGATCAGCCACTCGTGCTTGGCTTGATCGGGCTGCGGGGCGTCCTGGGGGCCGGCGCACGCGCGCAACGCGCTCGCCAGCTCGCCGCAGTGGGCATAGCGGTCGTCGGCCGACTTCGCGAGCGTGCGCGTCAGGAGCGGATCGATGCACTCGGGCAGCTCGGGGCGCACCAGGCGTACGGAGGCGTGGGGCTCGGTGGCGATCTTCTGCATCAGCCGCGGCATCGACTCGGCGCGAAACGGCAGCTGTCCGCAGAGCAATTGATAGAGGCTGATGCCGAGGGCGAACTGGTCGGAGCGTCCGTCGAGGGGGCGACCTTCCAGCTGTTCCGGCGACATGAATGAGGGCGTGCCCAGGACGATTCCCGTTTTGGTTCGGCTTGTATCGGTCAGACGTGCGATACCGAAATCGGTGATCTTCAACTCGTCCGTGTCGGGATTGAACATTATGTTAGCCGGTTTTATATCGCGGTGGACCACGTTTTGGCGGTGCGCATAGTAGAGGGCGTCCGCCACGCGCGCGACCAACAGCATCGTATTTTTGAACGGAAGGAGGCGCGCAGCTTCTGTGAAATGGCTCAGGTGCGTGCCGCGCAGGTATTCCATCGCGATATAGGCCAGTCCCTCGTCCTCGCCCGCATCGTACACCGTGACGATCGCCGGGTGGTTGAGCCGCCCGGCCATTTCGGCCTCGCGAAAGAAGCGCGCGCGCGCTTCCTGCAGATCGTCCTCCTCGAACTCCTCGACGAGCGGAATCGCCTTGATCGCCACCACGCGATTGATCTTCGGATCGCGGCCCAGGTACACCGTGCCCATCGCGCCCTTGCCGAGCTCGCGCTCGATCTCGTAGCGGCCGAGCGTGCGGCGCGTGGCGCGCGCGTGACGGGGCGCCGCATATGCCATGTCCGGATCGGACGGTTGCGTCGCCAGCTCAGGCGGCGTGCTCGCTTGCGGCTGCGGCGGTGGCGTCGGCGGTATTCCGCGGGTGGGCGGCTGCTCCTTCAGGCGCGCGCGACGCGCTCGCAGGTCGCGATAGTTCGGATCGCGGGCGGCGATGTAAGAGTAGACGTTGGACGCCTTCTGCACCTGGCGGCGCTTTTCGAAGTCGTTGCCGAGGAAGTACAGCAGCTCCATCGTTGCGGCATCGAGCGGGCAGCGGCGATACGTCTCGAACGCCAGGTCGAGCTGGCCCTGACGCTGGAACGTCTGGCCGAGATTGCGCAGGCTGTTCGCGGACAGGTTCTTCGCGTCCTCGCTGCGGCTGGTCGCGCGGCGCATGAGCTCGCCGGGCAGGAACAGACCATAGCCGACGACGATCGCGACTGCCGGCAGCACGAAGCGCACCCACACCAGCGACGAGCTGAGCAGGCCGATCTCGATGACGCCGAGGATCACGATGAACAGCACGGCCGCCAGCGCGCCGAAAGTCGCGCCGGTCAGCGGCAGCACGAACGCGGCGAAGGCGATGACGGCGATTGCGACGATCCATTCCAGAGCGACCGCAAACATCGGACGCGAGTAGACCTTGCCGGCAACGACGCTCGTCACGGTGCTCGCAGTCGTCAACACTGTCGGCGATGCATCGCTCGCCGGCGTCGTCACGGTTCCTGGCGCCGCGAGCGCCGAATCGAGGAAGCCGACGATGACGATCTTGTCACGCAGCTGTTCGAACGGGACGTCGCCGGCCATCACGCGCCAATACGGCAACTGCGCGAACTGCGCCGGGTCTTGCTCGAAGTAATGCGGGCGAATCGTCAGCGCATTCATGAGCGGACGGACTTGCTCGCCGAGCTCGAGTGCGTTTCCCGAGGCGAAGCCGACATCTGCTGGCGCAACGCCGAACGCACGCGCGGCGACCGCCGTTGCCAGCGACGGCAGCAGCGCATCTTCGCCGACACGCAGCGCCGCCGCGTCGGAGCGAACCGTGCCGTCACCGTCCTGGATCGTTTGCGTGTGACCGACCGCAGCGGTTGCCCGCGCGAGCAGCGGGGTCGGCGCGGCGACGACTTCGCCCGCGCGTGCGACACGCAGCGCGCCCGCGTCGCCGGTCGAAAACAGCCGCGATGGCAATTCGGATTTTCCACCGCTCGTGTCGACGAGGCGGACGTCCGCGGGCAGTACGACATTGCCGTGCGCCTGGATCGCCTGCGCCAGATGTGCGTCCGGGTCGCGGCCCGAGCTGGACTCGCCGAGCAGGCGGCGCAGTTGCTGTGCCTGTTCGGAGCCGCCGAGTTCGGACGATTCGAGGAGCGCGAGCGCCGCGCGCAAACGTTCCGCCTCGCTGGTGCGCGGCGAGGTATCGATCGGCACGCTGAACGCGATGACACGCGCGCCTGCGGAAGTGAGATGGCCGATGAGGGTGGCGTGGACGTCGCGCGGCCACGGCCACGCGCCGAGCTTGGCGATACTGGTGTCGTCGATGGCCACGATCGTGACGTCGGAGGCGGGAGTCGCCGGCGTCGCGCGCATCACGCGGTCGTAGAGCATCAGCTCGACCGGCGCGTAGGTGGTGGAGGAAATCAGGCGTCCGACGACGATGACGAAGGCTGCTGCCAGCCCCCCGGGAAGCCAGGAAAATCGCGCCAGTCTTGCCGCCACCCAGGCACCTCGAACGAAACCGGCGCGAGTATAGACGAATGGCGCGCCGGCAAATCGCAGGAAGCGTCACAGCCCGGCGCCAGGTGCGGCACCTGTCGGACAGCATCATGCGGTACTGTGTAGGAATGCCGAGCACGCCCTTGCCGGCGCAACGGAGAGTCATGGCGAAATCCCGCGAAGTGTTCGTGTGCGACCAGTGCGGCAACGAGAGCCTGCAGTGGCAGGGCCTGTGTCCGACGTGCGGCGCGGGCGACTCGCTGCGGCGCGTGTCCGTCGCAGCCCGCGCCAAACCGGAGCGTCGTGCGTTGGCCGCGGGTAGCGGCGAGCCGCAGCGGCTGTCACAGGTCGCAGAGCGCGACGAGCCGCGCGTCCCGACCGGGATGGAAGAGCTCGATCGGGTGCTCGGCGGCGGTCTCGTGCTGGGCTCGGTCACGCTGCTGGGCGGAGATCCGGGCATTGGCAAGTCAACGATGCTGCTGCAGGCGGGCGACGCCCTCAGCCGTGCGACGCCGACGTTGTACGTGACCGGCGAGGAATCACTGCGTCAGGTGAGTCTGCGCGCACGTCGCCTCGGACTGGCTGGCGACACGCTGCAGCTGCTCGCCGAGACTTCCGTCGACACGATCATCGAGCACGCGCGCACTACCGCGGCGCGGGTGCTCGTCATCGACTCCATTCAGACGATGTTTGCAACCGAAGTGGAATCCTCGCCGGGATCGGCCGCACAGGTGCGCGAGTCGGCGGCCGCGCTGGTGCGCTTCGCCAAATCGACGGGCGTGTCGGTGCTGCTCATCGGTCACGTGACCAAGGAAGGCGTGATTGCGGGACCGCGCATCCTCGAGCACATGGTCGACACGGTGCTGTACTTCGAGAGCGATGCGGGCAGCCGCTTCCGATTGGTGCGTGCAGTCAAGAATCGGTTCGGCGCCGCCAACGAGGTCGGCGTGTTTGCGATGACGGAACAGGGTCTGAAGGAAGTGAAGAATCCGTCGGCGATCTTCCTCTCGCAGCACGCGCAGCCGGTCAGCGGCAGCGCAGTCATGGTGGCGCGCGAGGGCAGCAGGCCGATGCTCATCGAAGTACAGGCGCTCACCGACGACGCACAGGGTCTGAATCCGCGCCGCGTCGCCGTAGGCCTCGAAGCGAACCGTCTCGCGCTGCTGCTTGCAGTGCTGCATCGGCACGGTGGCGTTGCAACTTCGGGCCGCGATGTCTTCGTCAACGTCGTCGGCGGCGTGCGGATTTCGGAGACGGCGGCGGATCTGCCCGCTGTGCTAGCCACGGTTTCGAGTTCTCGGGACTCACCGCTCGCCGGACGTCTCGTGTGCTTCGGCGAAGTGGGGCTTGCGGGCGAGATTCGTCCGGTTCCCTACGGAGAGGAACGGCTGCGCGAAGCTGCCAAGCACGGCTTCGAGCGCGCCATCGTGCCGGAAGCGAACAAGCCGCGGCGCGCGATCGAGGGTCTGCAGGTGATCGGCGTCGAGCGCCTGGCGGACGCGCTACGCAGCGCCTTTTGAGCGCTCGTCGAAACTAGCGGCCGGGATCGGCCGGATGCGCGCGGTCTTCACGCTGTTGTCGACCGTCTGCAGAATTTCGATCGTCAGATCGCCGAGACGCAGCATCGTGCCCGCCTGCGGCAACGTTTCCAGGTATTCGACGATCAGGCCGTTGAGCGTGCGCGGCCCGTCGGTCGGCAGTTTCCAGCCGAGCGTGCGATTCAGTACGCGCGCGTTGATGGCGCCATTGACGACGTAGCTGCCGTCCGGATCGCGGTGGACGTCCTTGTGCAGCGTCGCAGGCGCGCTGGTGAACTCGCCGACGATCTCTTCGAGGATGTCCTCCAGCGTCACCAGTCCCTGGATGTCGCCGTACTCGTCGACGACGAGCGCGATGCGGCGGCGGTCGCGCTTGAAGTTGAGCAGCTGCACGTCGAGCGTCGTGCCCTCGGGCACGAAGTACGCTTCGCGCTCGCGCGCCAGATCCAGCACGTGCTCGCGATCGAAGTCGCCGCGCGCCAGTGCGCGCGCAACTTTTTTCATGTGCAGGATGCCGACGATGTTATCGAGATTGCCCTGGCACACCGGCAGTCGCGTGTGCGGCGTGGAGCGCAACGCGTCGAGGATCGTGTCCCAGTCGTCGCTGACGTCGACGTACGCGATCTCGCCGCGCGGGATCATGATGTCGTCGACGCTCATCGTCTCCAGTCCCTGCATCTTGTCGGCGAGCTGCGAGCGATCCGCCGCGGCGGCCGGATCGTTCGACAGGATCGAGCGTGGGCGTCGGACGCGCGTGCGGCGCGCGAGCACGAATCCAAGCGCCGCTCCGACCAGCGCCGCGGCGATTGCGATCAGGATCAGAGCTGTTGCGGAGAACGTGAGCAAGTGCGTGCCCGGAAGTGGCGAGCGTCAGCCCCAGTGACGGCCGAGGATGGACTCGAGCACGATCTTGGAGCCGAAATAAGCCAGCGCCAGCAGCGCGAAGCCGCTCAGCGCCCAGGTGGCCGCCGTGCGTCCGCGCCAGCCGAAACGCCAACGGCCGAACAGCAGCACCGCGAAGACGACCCAGGCGAGACACGACAGCACGGTCTTGTGGACCAGGTGCTGCGCGAACAGGTTGTCGACGAACACGAAGCCGCTGAACAACGCGAGCGTCAGCACCGCGAATCCGGCGGTGAGAGCCTGGAACGTACCGGACTCGAGCGCTTCGACCGAGGGCAGCGCCGTGAGCCAGCCCAGCGGCCGCCGGCTGCGCAGACGACGATCGAGCAGGCGCAACGCCAGCGTCAGCGCCACGCCGATCGTGAGCAGCGCGTAAGCCAGCGTCGACAGCACGATGTGCGCGCCGATTTCCCAGCTCGGCTGCTCCAGCGCGTAGCCGCTCGTGCCTTCAACGGTGATTGCCGCAAGCGCGCCAGCCACGACAGTCAGCGCGGCCGCGATGCCCGCGAAGCGCGGCCGCAACCAGGAGGCGCCGACGGCGATCAGGCCGATCGGCCAGCCGATCAGCGATGCGGTTTCCGCGACGCTGAAAGACGGGACAGGCCGGGCGAACAGCCCGCGCCACAACAACAGGCCGTGCAATGCCAGCGCGATCAGGCCGAGCGCGATGCCGGCGATGCGGCGGCCGTGCGCAGCATGCTCGCCGGCGCGGTAAACACTCGACGCGAGCCATGCGGCGCAGGCCAGATAGCACGCAAGAACGACGACGGATAACACAGGTAGGTGCAGGTACGCGCGAACCGATGGTGGCTACAGGCTACACTATCCGCTCCCTGCCATCCGCTACCTGCTTTTTCCTCCATGTTCGACAAGTTGACCGAGCGCCTGCAGGGCGTCATCGAAGGCCTGCGTGGCCGCGGGCGCCTGACCGACGAGAACGTCGCAGACACGTTGCGCCAGGTGCGCATGGCGCTGCTGGAGGCCGACGTCGCGCTGCCGGTCGTCAAGACGTTCATCGAGGCGGTGCGCGCCAAAGTCGTCGGGCAGGAGCTCGACAAGAGCCTGACGCCGGGCCAGACGCTGGTCCGCATCATCAACGACGAGCTGATCGCGCTGATGGCCGAGGGCGTGCGGCCGCTCAACCTGCGGGCGCAGCCGCCGGTCGTGATCCTGCTGGCCGGACTGCAGGGCGCCGGCAAGACGACCTCGGCCGCGAAGCTGGCGAAATGGCTCAAGGAGAACGAGCGCAAGAAAGTGCTGCTCGCCAGCACCGACGTATATCGACCCGCCGCGATCCTGCAGCTGGAGCGGCTCGCGGCGCAGCTGGAAATCGGCTTCTACCCATCCGACCCGAGCAAGTCCGCCGTCGTGCTGGCGCGCGAAGCGCTCGCCGAGGCGCGGCGCTCGTTGTTCGACGTGCTCATCGTGGACACCGCCGGCCGCTTGCACGTCGACGACGAGATGATGGTCGAGATCCGCGACATCAGTGCCGCGGTTGCACCGACCGAGACGCTGTTCGTGGTCGACAGCATGGCGGGCCAGGACGCCGTCAATGCAGCTCGTGCGTTCGGCCAGGCGCTCACTCTCACCGGCGTGGTGCTGACGAAGACGGACGGCGACGCGCGTGGCGGCGCTGCGCTTTCGGTCCGGCAGATCACCGGTCAGCCGATCCTGTTCATGGGCACGGGCGAGAAGACCGACGCGCTGGAAGCCTTCCAGGCCGGGCGTGTCGCGTCCCGCATCCTCGGCATGGGCGACGTGCTGGCGCTGGTGGAAAACGTCCAGCGCAACGTCGATCGCGAGCAGGCCGAGAAGCTGGCGAACAAGCTCAAGAAGGGCAAGGATTTCGACCTGGAGGATCTGCACGACCAGCTGCAGCAGGTCCAGAAAATGGGCGGCCTGAGCGCCCTGATGGACAAGCTGCCTGCCCAGCTCGCCAGCAAGGCCGCCGCCGCGCCCCAGGCCAACGACAAGGAGATCGGGCGCCAGATCGCTGTCATCCGTTCGATGACGCGGGGCGAGCGCCGCTACCCCAAGTCGATCGACGCCTCCCGCAAGCGGCGCATAGCTGCCGGGTCCGGCGTACACGTCTCCGAGGTCAACCGCCTGCTGAAGAGCTACCTGCAGATGCAGAAGATGATGAAAACCATGTCGAAGGGCGGCGGGCTGCGGCGGCTGATGGGGGCATTCGGCGCAGGGCGGTTCCCGCCAGGCTAGGCTGCCCCAAGTTTCTAGCTTGCGGCCTGATTTTTCAGTAACATTCGCGCCCTTTTACCGGGAGCGCCTCCCGGCCTTCCGGTTCAGACACGTTAATTCCGAGGCTTTTGCAGCAATGGTCACCATCCGGCTCACCCGCCGCGGGGCGAAGAAGCAGCCCTTCTATCACGTCGTCGTCACGGACAGCCGTATGCGCCAGGGCGGAACGACCCTGGAGCAGGTGGGCTATTTCAATCCGATCCCTGCCGGCAAGCAGCGCCGCCTGGAGCTCAACCTGGAGCGGATCGACTACTGGGTCGGCAAGGGCGCCAAGCCGTCCGACCGCGTGGCCCATCTGGTCAAGACGCATCGCAAGCAGGCCGTCGCGGCCTGAAAACCGCCCCTGCAGGTAGCGTGAGCCGGCGCGTCGTCCTGGGCCAGGTCGGCGGGGCGTTCGGGGTCCAGGGCTGGGTCAAGATTCAGTCCTACACCGATCCGCCCGAGAACATTCTCGGTTATGGCCGCTGGCAGCTCGGACGGGCCGGTCAGTGGCGTGAGGTAGAGGTCGAAGACGGCAGAGTCACGGCGAAGGGCGTGCTCGCCAAGTTCGCCGGGGTCGATACCCCGGAGGATGCGCGGCTCGATACCGGGTCGCAGATCGCAGTAGCTCGCGAGGAGCTGCCGGCACCGGCGCCCGGCGAGTACTACTGGAGCGATCTCGAGGGACTGGAGGCATTCGGCCGCGAAGGCGAATCGCTGGGACGCATCGAGGAATTTCGCACGACGCCGGCCGGGCCGGTCGTCGTGATCCGCGGCGAGCGCCAGCACTGGGTGCCGTTCGTCAAGGAGCGAATCGTCTCGGTCGATCTGGACGCCGGGCGCGTCGTGCTCGACTGGGCCGCCGATTGGTGAGGACATGCGCATCGAGGTGGTGACGCTGTTCCCGGAGTTCGTCGCCCAGGCAGTACGCGTCGGCGTGTTGGGCCGCGCGATCGAAGCCGGGCGGGTCGCGGTGCAAGCGACCACGCCGCGTGAATTTGCCACCGACGTGCATCGGACGGTCGACGACCGGCCGTACGGCGGTGGGCCGGGAATGGTGTTGAAGGTCGAGCCCGCGCGCACGGCGATTCGTGCTGCGAAGGCGCGGCTGCCGGCGGGGAGCCGCAGCATCTATCTCGCCGCGGACGGCGAGCGCCTGACACATGCGCTGTCGCGTGAGTTGGCGCAGTTGCCGGGGCTGATGTTGCTCGCAGGACGCTACGAAGGCGTCGACGAGCGATTGATCGAGTCGGAGATCGACGCGAGCGTGTCGATTGGCGACTACGTGTTATCGGGCGGCGAGTTGCCGGCGCTGGTGCTGATCGACGCGGTCGTGCGCTTGCTGCCGGGTGTGCTCGGCGACGAGGAGTCGGCAGAGCAGGATTCGTTCGCGAACGGTCTGCTCGACTGGCCGCACTACACGCGGCCCGAGGTGTTCGAGGGACGCGCGGTGCCGGAAGTGCTCGCGAGCGGTAATCACGCTGCGATCCGGCGCTGGCGCACCAAGCAGGCGCTGGGCCGTACGTGGCTGCGCCGGCCGGAGCTGATCGAGAAGCTGACGCTGAGTGTCGAAGAGCAGCGTCTGCTGGATGAATTCAAGACTGAACAAGCCAAAGACTGAAGTGCCAAAGACTGAGTGACAGGTTTAGCAACATGAGCAACATCATTGCCAAGCTCGAAGCCGAAGGGCTCGACAAGAAAATTCCGGACTTCTCGCCGGGCGACACCGTCGTCGTCGAGGTGAAGGTGAAGGAAGGCGACCGCGAGCGCGTGCAGGCCTACGAAGGCATCGTCATCGCGCGCCGCAATCGCGGCTTCAACTCCTCGTTCACCGTGCGCAAGATCTCTCACGGCGAAGGCGTGGAGCGCGTGTTCCAGACGTACAGCCCGTCCATCGGCGCGATCACCGTGAAGCGCCGCGGCAACGTGCGTCGCGCCAAGCTCTACTATCTGCGCGACCTCACGGGCAAGGCTGCCCGCATCGAAGAGAAAGTGTAAGAGCTGTAGGTCGGGCTGAAGCCCGACCTACAAGGTACACTGCACGCGCGGAGGAAATTCAATGCGCGTAGCCCTGCTCTTCGTTGCACTCTCGCTGGCCGCGACTGCGGCCAGCGCCAGCCCCAAGACCGACAAGGTCATCGAGAGCGTCCGTCTGCCGACGGGCTTCAAGATGGAGGTCTACACCGACCAGGTGCAGGGTGCGCGCTCCATGGCGCTCGGTCAGCGCGGCACACTCTTCGTCGGCACTCGCGCCCGCGGCGGCAAAGTTTACGCAGTGAGCGGCACGCCGGGCGGCGCACAGCCGACCGTGCGCACGATCGCCACCAATCTCAACACGCCGAACGGCATCGCATTCCGCGACGGCGCGCTGTACGTCGCTGAGATCAATCGCCTGCTGCGCTTCGACGATATCGAAGCGACGCTCGACCAGCCGCCGCAGGCCAAGGTCGTGCGCGACGACTTGCCGAAGGACGGCCATCACGGCTGGCGCTACATCGCCTTCGGGCCCGACGGCAAGCTCTACCTCCCGATCGGCGCGCCGTGCAACGTGTGCAACGAGCCGAAGTACGCCGTGATCACGCGCATGAACGCGGACGGCTCCGGCCAGGAAGTTTTCGCACGCGGCGTGCGCAACACCGTCGGCTTCACCTGGCATCCGCAGACCAAGCAGCTCTGGTTCACCGACAACGGCCGCGACTGGCTCGGCGAAGATGCGCCGCCGTGCGAGTTGAACGTCGCGACGCGCGCCGGTCTCGACTTCGGCTTCCCGTATTGCCACGGCAAGGACATCAAGGATCCGGAGTTCGGACAGCTCGGCGACTGCGGCAAGATTACTCCGCCCGTGCAGTTGCTCGGCGCGCACGTCGCGCCGCTCGGCGTGAAGTTCTATTCGGGCGACCGTTTCCCCGCCGCCTATCGCGGCGACGCGTTCATCGCGGAGCACGGCTCCTGGAACCGCAAAGAGAAGCACGGCTATCGCATCACGCGCGTGAAGGTCGATGGCACGCGCGCCGTGAGCTACGAGCCGTTCGCAACCGGCTTCAACCGCGGCGATGACGTGTTCGGTCGCCCGGTCGATCTGCTGATGCTGGCGGACGGCTCGATGCTGGTTTCCGACGACACCTCCGACGCGATCTATCGCATCTCGTACGCGATGCCATGAAAACTCTTGCCACCATCTTCGGCTTCGTGTGGCGTGTGCTGGACGCGCTGCGCAAAGTGCTGCACCTCATCGTGCTGCTGGTGCTGTTCCTCGGCCTTGCCGCGGCGCTGTCGCCCAGCATTCCGATCGTGCCGCACAAGACCGCACTGGTCATTGCGCCACAGGGCGCGCTCGTCGAGCAGCTCGCCGGCGATCCGTTCGATCGCGCTGTCGCGGAGTTGTACGGCCAGCAGCGCGCCGAAACGCTGGTGCGCGATCTCACGGACGCCATCGAGGCCGCGAAGACGGACAAGCGCGTCGAAGCACTGGTGCTCGACGTCGGCAGCATGGCCGGCGGCGGCGTCGCGAAGCTGGAGGAAGTAGCGCGCGCAGTTCGCGACTTCCGCACGAGCGGCAAGAAGGTGTACGCGTACGGCGAAGGTTTCGACCAGGCGCAGTACTACCTCGCCGCGCACGCCGACGAGGTCTATCTCGATCCGCAGGGCCTCATCCTCATCGACGGCTTCGGTTACTACCGCACGTTCCTCAAGGGCCTGATCGACAAGCTGGCGGTCGACGTCAACGTGTTCCGCGCCGGCAAGTTCAAGTCGTACACCGATCAGTTCAGCCGCAGCGACATGGCCGACACGGAAGAAGAGGAGAGCCTCGGCTGGCTCAACTCGCTCTGGTCGCAGTACCAGGCCGGCGTGGTCAAGGCGCGTCGCCTCGAGGAAGGCGCGATTGCCGACTACGCCAACAACTTTGCCGCCCTCGCCAAAGCGCAGCGCGGCGACCTTGCAGCCGTGGCGCTCGAAAAGAAGCTGGTGACGGATCTCAAGTCGCGGCGCGAATTCGAGGACCAGATGAAAGGTCTGGTCGGCGAGGACGAGGACAACCACACGTTCCGCGCCGTTGCGCACTGGGACTATCTCGCCAATGTGCGCCCGGCGCGCGCGCTGCATCTCGATGGCGATCGCGTCGGCGTCGTAGTGGCATCCGGCGAAATTCTCGACGGCGAACAACCGCCGGGTACGGTCGGCTCGGATTCGCTGGCGCGTCTGCTACGCGAAGCGCTGTACGAAGAAGCCATCAAGGCGGTCGTGCTGCGCATCGACAGCCCGGGCGGCAGCGTGTTCGCATCCGAAGTCATTCGTCGCGAGGTCGATGCCTTGCGCAAGGCGGGCAAGCCCGTCGTTGCTTCGATGAGCAGCGTCGCCGCGTCCGGCGGTTATTACATTGCGATGGACGCCGACCAGATCTGGGCGAGCCCGGCGACGCTCACCGGCTCGATCGGCGTGTTCGCGGTGTTTCCGACGGTCGAGCGCACGCTCAACAAGTTCGGCATCACCATCGACGGCGTCGGGACGACGCAGCTCGCGGACTCGCTGCGGCTGGATCGCAGCCTGAGCGAAAGCGCGAAGGAGATCCTGCAATCGTCCGTCGAGCACACGTACACCGAGTTCGTCGAGCATGTCGCGACCGCGCGCGGCAAATCGTTCGACGACATCGACGCGGTTGCGCAGGGTCGCGTGTGGGCCGGCGCCGATGCGGCTCAGCAGGGCCTCGTCGATCATCTCGGTTCGTACAAGGATGCGCTGAACGCTGCGGCGAAGCTCGCCAAGCTGGAAGACGACTACGAAGTCCAGTACATCGAGCCGGCGCTCGGCTGGCGCGAAGCCATCGCGTTGCAATCGCAGGCGCTGGCTGCGCGGTTCGCGCGCGCCGTGGCGCCGGAGCGTCAGCTGTTGACGTAACGCGCGGCGCTGGTTCGCGCCGTTGGAAGCGGAGCTGGCGCGGCTGTCGCGCTTCACGGATCCGAAGCAGGTTTACTACTACTGCTCCGTGTGCAGTTGAGTAGCTAGTCTGACTCATGTCGGGCTAAAGCCCGACCTCAGCTGACCTTCTCCCAGCTCATCACGACCTTGCCGGACTGACCCTTGCCCATGATCTCGAACGCCTGCTGGTACTGCGTGTACGGCAGGCGGTGAGTGATGACGGGTCGGATGTTCAGGCCGCTCTGGAGCAGCGCGGCCATCTTGTACCAGGTCTCGAACATCTGCCGGCCGTAGATGCCCTTGATCGTCAGGCCTTTCAGGATCACTTCGTTCCAGTCGATCGCCACTTCGTTCGGCGGGATGCCGAGCATCGCGATGCCGCCGCCGTGATGCATGGTCCGCAGCATGTCGCGCAGCGCGGCCGCGTTGCCTGACATCTCCAGGCCGACGTCGAAGCCTTCCTGCATGCCGAGCTGCTTCATCGCGTCTTCGAGCTTGTCGCGCGTGACGTTGAGCGCCAGCGTCGCGCCCATCTTGCGTGCGAGCTCCAGCCGGTAGTCGTTGACGTCGGTGATGACGACGTTGCGCGCGCCGATGAAGCGCACGATCGCCGCGGCCATGATGCCGATCGGCCCGGCGCCGGTGATCAGCACGTCCTCGCCGACCACGTCGAACGCGAGCGCGGTGTGTACGGCGTTGCCGAGCGGGTCGAGGATCGCGGCGATCTCGTCGTCGATCGCGGGCGTCAGCTTGAATGCATTGAAGGCGGGAATGACCACGTACTCGGCGAAGGCTCCCGGCCGATTCACGCCGACGCCGACGGTGTTGCGACACAGATGCCGACGGCCGGCGCGGCAGTTGCGGCAGTAGCCGCACGTGATGTGGCCTTCGCCGGAGACGCGATCGCCGACCTTGAAGCCGGAAACCTCGCTGCCGATCTCGACCACCTCGCCGCAGTATTCGTGCCCGACCGCCATCGGCACCGGGATCGTTTTCTGCGCCCAGGCGTCCCAATGGTAGATGTGCATGTCCGTGCCGCAGATGGCGCTGCGCTTCACACGGATCAGCACGTCGTTCGGGCCAGGGACGGGTTTCGCGATGTCCTGCAGTTCGATGCCGACAGCCGCGCGAGCTTTGACGAGTGCGTGCATAGGCGCGCGATTCTAGACTACGCGCAGCTCCTTGCCGACTTTGCTGAAGGCTGCGACTGCCCGGTCGAGTTGCTCGCGCGTGTGCGCTGCGGACAGCTGCGTGCGGATACGCGCTTTGCCCTGAGGCACGACCGGATACGAGAACCCGATCACATACACGCCTTCGTCGAGCAACTGTCGTGCGAACTCGGAGGCGAGCTTCGCATCGCCGAGCATGATCGGGATGATGGGGTGCTCGCCCGGCACCAGGTTGAACCCGGCCGCCGACATGCCTTTGCGAAAGTACGCGGCGTTGTCCCACAGGCGATTGCGCAACGTCGTGTCCGCTTCGAGCATGTCGAGCACGCGCAGGCTCGCGGCGGCGATGAACGGCGGGATGCTGTTGGAGAACAGGTACGGTCGCGAGCGCTGCCGCAGCCACGCGATGATTTCCTTGCGCCCCGAGGTGTAGCCGCCGCTCGCGCCGCCGAGCGCTTTGCCGAGCGTGCTGGTGAGAATGTCGACGCGATCGATCACGCCGCGCAGCTCGTGAGTGCCGCGGCCGCGCGCGCCGACGAAGCCGGTCGCATGCGAGTCGTCGACCATCACGAGCGCGTCGTAGCGGTCGGCAAGGTCGCAGATGTCCTTGAGCCGCGCGATCACGCCGTCCATCGAGAAGACGCCGTCGGTCGCGATCAGGCGCACGCGGCACTTGCTCGCTTCCTTCAGGCGCGCTTCCAGCTCGTCGAGGTCATTGTTGGCGTAGCGGAAGCGCTGCGCTTTGCAGAGGCGCACGCCGTCGATGATGCTCGCGTGATTCAACGCGTCGCTGATCACCGCGTCCTGCTCGTCGAGCAGCGTCTCGAACAGGCCGCCGTTGGCATCGAAGCACGACGAGTAGAGGATGGTGTCCTGCGTCCCGAGGAAGCGGCTCAAGCGCGCTTCGAGCTCCTTGTGGATTTCCTGCGTGCCGCAGATGAAGCGCACCGACGCCATGCCGTAGCCGTAGCGATCGAGCGCGCGCTGCGCGGCTTCGCGCACCGAAGGGTCGTTGGCCAGCCCGAGGTAGTTGTTGGCGCACAGGTTGACGACTTCGTCGCCGGCGCCGACGCGCACGACGGCGCTTTGCGCCGAGGAAAGCACGCGCTCGGGCTTGAACAGGCCCTGAGTCTTGAGCTGCTCGGTCTCGCGGCTCAGCCGCTGCAGGATTTCACCCTTCACGAACGTGTCCTTGAGTGGGTCGAAGGGGGCGGATTGTGCCATCGCGCAGAATCAGGGAGGCGAATCGCACCGTCTTGCGCCGTCGGCAGCCGGATTCCAGCAGGCAGCATTCGCGCTGGCACTTGAGCCCGGATACCGATTTTTCTACCATCGGTACGACCGCAGAGCGACTGGCTGTTCTGCAAATAACAAATCTTCGGATAACCGGTAGGTTCCGGATGGGGGATCACATGAAGGTGAATCAGCGAACGCTGCTGACGTGCGCCGTCGGCAGCGTGCTCGGCATTTCGGCGAATGCTGCATTAGCGCAGGAAAGCACCGGACGCTCCATGAGCGTCCTCGAAGAAGTCGTCGTCACCGCGCAAAAGCGCAGCGAAAGTCTGCAAGACGTTCCTGTAGCGGTGTCGGCATACACGAGCGAGACGCGCGACCTGTTCGGCGTCAATACGATCGGCGACCTCACCGATTTCACGCCGGGCCTGTCGTACGCGACGACGCTGGACCGCATGAGCCTGCGCGGCATCGGTCGACTCACCAACAACTACGGCTCCGATCCGGGCATCGCGACGTACTCCGACGGCTTCTACACCGCGAGCAACGTCGAAGCCGGTAAACGCTCGATTCACACCGAGCGCATCGAAGTGCTGCGTGGCCCGCAGGGCACGCTGTACGGTCGCAACTCGATCGGCGGCGCGCTCAACGTGATCTCCAAGCGCCCGACCGATACCTGGCAAGGTGAAGTCCGCGCGGTCGCAGGCAACTACGACACGCAGATCTTCGACGGCGCGCTCTCCGGCCCGATCACCGACTGGCTGCGCTTCAAGGTTTCCGGCAGCACCGGCGGCCAGGGCGAAGGCTTCTTCCGCGACGAGGATGGCGGTCCCGAGCGAAGGCAACGTCGGCGACGACCTGTATGTCGAAGGCCAGCTCGAGTTCAACATCGGCGAGGCGGTCGATGGCTGGTTCAAGTATGCGCACACTGAGTGGGACCAGCGCCGCCGCTCGGCCACGGCAATCACGCCGCAGGACATCTCGCCGCGCTACTTCGGCGGTCTGTTCCCGACCACGACGTTCAACGGTCCGCAGACGCCGCGGTTGCCGGGCCCGGGCTTTCCGACGGGACTGCCGGCGGCCACAGCGGCTACTCCGTCGTACACCACGACGAATCCTTCGCTGCGCGATCCGCGGCTCTTCAATACCGATACGCCGTTCCAGACCAATCTCGACGGCGTGAACATCTACACGCTCGAGCTGATCTGGCACACGGGCTTCGCAGACGTGAAGTACGTCGGCGGTTATCAGGGCTACACGTACACGCAGGAATCGGACTTCGACGGCACGTCCCGCGTCGATCCGTACACGGTAACGGTAGGCGCCGGCGCGGGAGCGAGAACGTTCACGATCTTCCCGCAGGTCCGCGCCTTCTATCAGGAGGACAAGGAGTACTACAGCAACGAGGTCAACCTGATCTCGACCCACGACGGTCCGTTTCAATGGATCCTCGGGCTCTACCAGTATCACGAGCAGGTGTATCAATTCGCGGGCGTCAACGCGCCGAACCAGCCGCAGCTGGACAATCCGCGCGCCGCGGCGCCGTCGGTGGCAAACGGCGGCAACCCGCCTGCCGGTCCGCCGAATCCCGACCGCATCCTGCAGAACGCAGGCGCATGGCTCGATGCAGATGCGCACGCCGCGTTCGGCCAGATCGACTACAGCTTCAGCGATCACTGGAAGATGACGATCGGTGCGCGGTACACGGAGGATCGCAAGGACGCCGAGGAATTCCGCACCCGCGCGCTGTACGGCTTCCCTGGAGTCTCCTTCGCGTTCTACAGCGAGATCGATCGGCGCAACCTGCTTGCCGGCGAATGGAATGCGACGACCGGCACCGCCGGCCTCGAGTGGACGCCGAGCGACGACACGCTGACGTTCGTGAAGTACACGCGCGGCTACAAGAGCGGCGGCTTCAGCGCCGGCAACTTCGCGGAAGGCCGCACCGGTTACACCGAGCCGGAGTACATCAACTCGTACGAGTTCGGCGTGAAGCAGACGGTCGCCGAGCGGCTCACCGCCAACCTCTCGCTGTTCTATTACGACTACGAGGACGCGCAGTATCCGTCGACCGTGCGGGACCCGGTCTCCAACATCAACCAGACGCGGTTCTTCAATCTGGAGGCCGCGACGTCCATGGGCGTCGAGCTCGAGGCCAACTGGGCCGTGACGGACGCACTGAACCTGTACCTGAGCTACGCGTATCTCGATACCGAGATCAAGGACGATCGCTGCTTCGTCGACGGCGACGACACGGGCTACAGCGGCGTTCTGGTGTCGCCGCAAGGGCGCCCATGCGGCCCGTTCGGCTTCGGCGATCAGATCGGACAGCGCATCGACGGCGAGCGCCTGCCGAGCACGCCGGAGAACAAGGTGGCGCTCAACGCGAACTACACCTGGTACACGCCGGCCGGCAACCTGACTGCGTCGGGAACCTGGACCTACCGGGACGAGACGTACTACTCGGTCTTCAACCGCGATCACAATCTCGCGCCGTCGTACACCGAGACGGATATGCGGCTGCTGTGGAACGAGCCGAACGATCGCTACACGATCATCGCGTACGGGAAGAACGTGTTCGACCAGGAAGGCTATGAAGCGGCCAGCGCGACCATGTCGGCCTGGGGCGTGCAGACGCGGACGCGTTCGTACACGTTCCCGCGCACGTACGGCATCGAGGCGCAGTTCCGCTTCGGTAACTGACCAGAACCGCACCAATGTCGGGCGGGCTCACACAGACGCCGGCCGATCTTCGTGATCGGCCGGCGTTTTTTCGTCAGCGCAGCCGTTGGCACGAGGCTGGCCGACACTGACTGCGCTCAGGGTTTCGCTCAAAGCCAGGGGGTTCTGTCGTGCGGGACAATAAAGCGTATTGCTGTTCCGCACAGGAGTTCTTACCATCGAACGTGACCGCAGAGCGATCGTCGATTCTGCACACAAATATCATCGGGCTCTCATCGCTCGGCCCGAGTGGGGGTTCTCATGTTGAAGTCGAATCAGCGAACGCTGCTCTCGTGCGCGATCAGCAGTGTGTTGGGCCTTGGCGGCGCAGCAGCGCTCGCGCAGGACGCGACCAGGACGTCGGTGCTCGAGGAAGTGATCGTCACTGCAGAGAAGCGCTCAGTAAACATTCAAGACGTACCGGTCGCCGTATCCGCGTACACGAGCGAGACACGCACTCTGCTCGGCGTCAACACGGTGGAAGATCTCGCTCGCTTCACGCCGAGCGTCGCTTACAGAAATGACGATCGTCTGGCGATCCGCGGTGTCGGACGTCTGACGAACGCGGTCGGCACCGATCCCGCCGTCGCGCTGTACTCGGACGGTGTGTTCTCGACCTCGATGGCGGACACCTCGACGCCGCCGCTGTTCATCGAGCGCACCGAAATTCTGCGCGGCCCGCAAGGCACGCTGTACGGGCGCAACTCGGTCGGCGGCGCGATCAACGTGATCTCGAAGCGGCCGACCGATGAGTTCGAAGGCGAAGTGCGGCTGCAGGGCGGCAACTATGCCTTCTATCACGCCGATGCGCTGATCCGCGGTCCGATCACCAACAACGTGCGTTACCTGCTCGGCGCGTACAAAGAAAATCGCGACGACGGCTTCATCAAGAATCTCGGCACGGCGGAAGACGGCGCCACCAGCGATCGCTGGATGGTCGAGGCGCAGCTCGAAGCGGATCTCGGCGAGAGCGCCGTGGCGCGCGTGCGCTATACGAAGTTCGAATGGAACGACACGTACGGCGTCGGCAACACGCTGCTGTCGACGATCTCTCCGCTGGACACGACCTCCGTCTACAACGGCGGCCTCTACTACAACGCCGCGTTCGGCTTCGGCGGCCAGAACCCGGCGATCAACGATCCGTACACCGCGGACACGAACCGCACCGTGGTCGGCACGCTCGAAGACCACAACCGCATTCAACCTCGACTTCACGTGGGACCTGGGCGGCGCGACGCTGAAATATTTCGGCGGCTATCAGGAGTACCTGTACCACACCGGCTCCGACAGCGACGACACGCCGCGGACCGGCGTGACCAACATTCCCGTGCCGGCCGGCGGCGCCAGACGCGCTCACGGACGCTTTCGTGGCGCCGCACGATGCGCGTCGACTTCGACGGCGCAGCAGGCCCGACCCCGGCGTTCACGTTCAATCGTCCCGGTTACACGGCAACCAACGTTACGGTCGACCGCGAAGGCTGGTACGAGGAATCGCAGCGCTGGTGGTCGAACGAGATCAACGTGTCCTCGAGCGGCGAAGGCGCGCTGCAGTGGATCGCCGGTCTGTATCAATACGACACGACCTGGGACAACCCGCAGCACACCAAGGCGCACGGCGATGCGGCCATTCTCGCGCCCACCGGCTTGCCCGCGGGCTCCAACCCGCTCGGCACGAACGGCGCGATCAACGGTCACCTCGAAGGCGAGTCCTACGCAGCGTTCGGTCAGATCGACTGGTCGTTCGCCGAAGACTTTACGTTCACGCTCGGCGCGCGCTACACGGAGGACAAGAAGAAGGGCTTCGACGAGGCCTTCTACATCGCACGCATCCCGTCCATTGCGATCGGCGCGGCGGAAGGGGCCTTCGAGGGCGCGCTCAGGCAAGCGGCTTTGGGGAATCCGGCGACGGCATTCCTTGCGACTTTGACCGACCAGCAGTTGTACGACACGCTCACTGGGCCGGCTGCTGCGGCATTCGCGCCGCTGGTGCAGGGCGTGGCCGGCGGCGTGCTGGCCGTTACTCAGGGCCTCGCGGTCGATATCACGCAGGCCGGAACGGGCTGCGTCGGCTGCGTGGCGAGTCCGAACGGCGGTCTGCGGCGTAACCTCGAAGCCGAGTACGACGGTGTCAGCGGCACAGTCGGCCTGCAATGGCAGCCGACCGACGACACGAACCTGTATGCGCGCTATGCACGTGGCTACAAGGCCGGCGGCTTCATCGCCTCGGCGAACATGGCACCGGGCGTCTACGCGGATCCGGAGTATCTGAACTCGTACGAGCTCGGCTGGAAGCAGAGCGTTGGCGGGCGCTTCCAGGTGAACGCGGCTGCGTTCTACTACGACTACAAGGACTTCCAGGCTCCGCTCTCGGTGCAACTGCCGAGCGCACCGGGCACCGTGATCTTCGCCACGCAGTTCCTGAACCTGGACGCGGAAGTGATGGGCTTGGAAGTCGAGACGCAGTGGTCGCCGATCGACGCAGTGCGCCTGTTCGTGAACGCCTCGTACGTCGACTCCGAGATCACGCGCGGCTGCTGCTTCCAGGACACGACGGACCCGGGCGCGGTAGCGCCAGGCGCCCAGCCCGTGGCCCCCGGCGGCGCGCAGACGCTGGTCGGCAACTCGTTGCCGAATTCGCCGGAGGTGAAGTACACGATCGGTGCGAACTACACGTGGAACTGGACGCCCGGCGCGCTGACGTTCGGCGGCACGTATTCGTACACGGATGACCTGCAGGCCAACGTGTTCTCGAATCCGATCGCGCGCGCGGAGGAAAACGAGATCGCGGACTTCCGCCTGCTGTGGAACGATGCCCAGAATCGCTACACGATCATCGGCTTCGTGAAGAACGCGTTCGATGAGGTGGCTTACATCCGCTCGTCCGGTTCGTCGCCGACCGCAGTCGGCTCGCGCCGGACCGTGGGTCTGACCTACCCGCGCACTTACGGCGCAGAGGTGCAGTTCCGGTTCTAAAACAACAACGACAGATCCTTACTCTGCAGAGCCGGTCGACGCGAGTCGACCGGCTTTTTTCTCTTGTGGGTCAGGCTTCAGCCTGACTCCTATCTCGCTCTTCCTTCCTTCCAGGCCTGCAGCAACTTGTCGTAAGCGATCGTTTCGCCCTTCGGCTTCTCATTGGCGAGCTTCGCCCAGGGCGCGGCTTTCGACGACAGCCACGCGGCAGCGTCCTTCTTCTCGTTGAGCTTCGGCGCGCAGTTCTTCATGCCGGCGCGCTCCAGCCGCGCGAGGATGCGATCCATCTGGTCGGCGAGACTGTCCAGCGCCGCCTGCGGCGTCTTCTCTCCGGTCACGGCGGTCGCGACGTTCTGCCACCACAGCTGCGCCAGCTTCGGGTAGTCGGGCACGTTCGTGCCGGTCGGCGTCCACGCGATGCGCGCGGGGCTGCGGTAGAACTCGATCAGTCCGCCGTACTTCGGCGCGTTCTTCGTGAAGTAGTCGTGGCGGATGTCGCTGTCGCGGATGAACGTAAGACCGACGATCGATTTCTTCAGCGACACCGACTTCGAAGTGACGAACTGCGCGTACAGCCACGCCGCCGAGATGCGCTTCGGATCGTGGCCGCGCAGGAATGCCCACGAGCCGACGTCCTGGTAGCCGTTCTGCATGCCGTCCTGCCAGTACGGTCCGTGCGGGGAGGGCGCCATGCGCCATTTCGGCGTGCCGTCCGCGTTCACCACGGGCAGCCCGGCCTTGGTCATGTCGGCGGTGAAGGCCGTGTACCAGAAGATCTGCTGCGCAACTTCGCCCTGCGCGGGCACCGGACCGGATTCCGAGAACGTCATGCCCATTGCCTGCGGCGGCGCGTACTTCTTCATCCAGTCGATGTACTTGGTGAGCGCGAACACCGCGGCCGGCGAATTCGCAGCGCCGCCGCGCGCGACCGACGCGCCGACGGGCGTGCACTTGTCGGCGGCGACGCGGATGCCCCACTCGTCGACCGGCATGCCGTTCGGGATGCCCTTGTCGGCCGAGCCGGCCATCGACAGCCACGCATCGGTGAAGCGCCAGCCGAGCGACGGATCCTTCTTGCCGTAGTCCATGTGGCCGAACACGCGCTTGCCGTCGAGCTGCTTCACGTCGTTGCTGAAGAACGCGGCGATGTCCTCGTACGCGCTCCAGTTGAGCGGCACGCCGAGCTCGTAGCCGTATTTCTTTTTGAACGCGTCCTGCAGGTCCTTGCGCGCGAACCAGTCGGCGCGGAACCAGTACAGGTTGGCGAACTGCTGGTCAGGCAGCTGGTACAGCTTGCCGTCCGGCGCGGTGACGAACTTCGCGCCGATGAAATCCTTCAGGTCGAGGCCCGGATTGGTGAATGCCTTGCCGGCGCCGGCCATGAAGTCCGACAGCGGCAGCACCGCGCCGTAACGATAGTGCGTGCCGATCAGGTCGGAGTCGGTGATCCAGCCGTCGTAGATCGAGCGCCCCGACTGCATCGAAGTCTGCAGCTTCTCGACGACGTCGCCCTCCTGGATCAGGTCGTGCTTGACCCTGATCCCGGTGATCTCGCCGAACGCGCGCGCCAGCGTCTTCGCCTCGTATTCGTGCGTCGTGATCGTCTCCGACACGACGCTGATCTCGGCGATGCCCTGCGCCTTGAGCTGCGCGGCCGCGTTGATGAACCACTTGAGCTCGGCGAGCTGCTGCTCCTTCGACAGCGTCGAAGGCTGAAACTCCTGATCGATCCAGCGGCGCGCGGCAGTCTCGTTGGCGAGCGCGTTCGATGCACCGAGCACGGTCAGCAGAAGACTCAGCATTATGGCTTTCATTGACCTTCCTGAAGGTTGTCAGGCTAGAGCCTGACTGGTTGCTATCTATCCCCACCTCATGATCGCAACGAGCGTCGCGGCACTCAAGCCCGCGCCCCACCATTGCGGCAGGTCCGTCAGGCCGGTCCACGCGAGACTTACATACGCGGCGGCCAGCAGCCCGATGAACAGGCGATCGCCGCGTGTCGTCACGAGCGGCAGCAGGCCGCGCCGCGCGACAGTGGGCGAGCGTAGCTCCCACACGGTCATCGCGATCAGCAGCAGGCCGATGCAGACGAAGAAAATCGCGATCGGCGGCGTCCACGCCATCCACGACAGCAGCGACATCACACTCTCCCCATCGCGAAGCCCTTGGCGATGTAGTGACGCACGAAGTAGATCACCAGCGCGCCGGGCACGATCGTCAGCACGCCGGCCGCAGCGAGCGTTCCCCAATCCATGCCGGCTGCCGACACCGTGCGCGTCATGGTCGCCGCGATCGGCTTGGCGTCGACGGAGGTCAGTGTGCGCGCGAGCAGCAGCTCGACCCACGAGAACATGAAGCAGAAGAACGCCGTGACGCCGATGCCTGCCTTGATCAGCGGCAGGAACAGCTTGACGAAGAAGCGCGGGAACGAGTAGCCGTCGATGTACGCGGTCTCGTCGATCTCGCGCGGCACGGCCGACATGAATCCTTCCAGGATCCACACGGCGAGCGGCACGTTGAAAACCATGTGCGCGAGCGCGACTGCGAGGTGCGTGTCCATGAGGCCGATCGCCGTGTAGAGCTGAAAGAACGGCAACAGGAACACGGCGGGTGGCGTCATGCGGTTGGTCAGCAGCCAGAAGAACAGGTGCTTGTCGCCGAGGAACGAGTAGCGCGAGAACGCATAAGCCGCCGGCAGCGCGACGGCGACCGAAAGGACCGTGTTGAGGACGACGTAGATGATCGAGTTCACGTAACCGCCGTACCACGCGGGATCGATGAAGATCGTCGCGTAGTTCGCGAACGACACCGACTCCGGCAGCCACGCGAACGTGCTGGTGATCGCCTGGTTGCTGCGCAGGCTCATGTGCAGCATCCAGTAGATGGGCGCGAGCGTGAACAGCAGGTAGACCGCGAGTACCAGCCAGCTGTGCTTCCTCTTCATTGCGGGTCCTTCATGAAGTTGTACAGCACGAAGCACAGCAACAGGATGATCAGGAAATACACGAGCGAGAACGCCGCAGCCGGCCCGAGGTCGAACTGGCCGACTGCCTTCTGCGTGAGGTACTGCGAAAGGAACGTCGTCGCCGTGCCGGGCCCGCCGCCGGTGAGCACGAACGGCTCCGTGTAGATCATGAAGCTGTCCATGAGCCGCAGCAGCAGCGCGATCGTCAGCACGCCGCGCATCTTCGGCAGCTCGATGTGGCGAAACACCGCCCAGCGCGACGCGCCGTCGATGCGTGCGGCCTGATAGAACGGCTCCGGAATCGCACGCAGCGCCGCGTACGACAGCAACGCGACCAGCGGCGTCCAGTGCCACACGTCCATCACCAGTACGGTGACCCAGGCGTCGGTCGGGTCCTGGCTGTAGTTGTAATCGACTCCGAGTTGCGTGAGCACGTAGCCAAGCAGGCCGATGTCGCCGCGCGCGAAGATCTGCCAGATGGTGCCGACGACGTTCCACGGAATCAGCAGCGGCATCGCGAGCAGAACCAGCGTGAGCGATGCGCGCCAGCCGCTCTCGGGAATCGCCAGCGCGAGCGCGATGCCGAGCGGAATTTCGATCGCGAGCACCGCGCCGGTGAAGATCAGCTGCCGGTAAAGCGCGCCGTGCAGCTCCGGGTCGCGCAGGATCTCCTTGTACCATTCCATGCCGACGAACACGGCCTGGTCCGGGCCGAGAATGTCCTGCACGGAATAGTTGACGATCGTCATCAGCGGTATGAGCGCCGAGAACGCGACGCTGATCAACACGGGCAGGACGAACCACCAGGCGCGCTGATTGACCGGCTTCGCCGAGCTCACGGCACTCTCCGTTCGTCGGCATAGAGCGCGCAGCGCGCAGGCGGCAAGCGCGCGAACGCGGTGTCGGAGCGCGAGGCATCGACCGGGTTGCGCTGCTTCGCCCAGGCGAGCGACGCACCGATTTCCAGTTGCACCATCGTCTGGATGCCCTGGTCGCGAATCGCAGCGACGCGCGCCGGTACGGTGTTCGGCCCCGCTGTCGATGCGAGCTCGAGATACTCCGGCCGCACTCCGATCGACAACGAAGCGCCGGCCGGCGGCGCCTGTGTGCTGCTCGTCTCGACGCGCACTCCGCCGATCGTCGCCGCACCCGAATCCCACTCGCAGGCGAGGAAGTTCATGCCCGGCGAGCCGATGAAATGTCCGACGAAGCGATGCGCCGGCGTCTCGAACAGCTGCTCCGGCGTGCCGACCTGCACGATCTCGCCCTGGCTCATCACCACGACCTGGTCCGCGAACGTCAGCGCTTCGGTCTGGTCGTGCGTGACGTACAGCAGCGAGAGCTTGAGCTGTTGATGGATTTCCTTGAGCTTGCGGCGGAGCAGCCACTTCAGGTGCGGATCGATGACGGTCAGCGGCTCGTCGAACAGCACTGCTGCGACATCGGGGCGCACCAGCCCGCGTCCGAGCGAGATCTTCTGCTTCTGATCCGCCGACAACGCGCGCGCTCGTCGCCCGAGATCCGCGCCCAGCTCGAGAATCGCAGCGACTTCCTCGACTCGTCGGCGCAGCCTCGCTGTGTCCCAGCCGCGATTGCGCAGCGGAAAGGCGAGGTTGTCGAACACCGTCATGGTGTCGTAGACGACGGGGAACTGGAACACCTGCGCGATGTTGCGTGCTTCCGGCGGCAGCGTCGTCACGTCGCGGCCGTCGAACAGCACTTTGCCGTGCGTCGGCGCGATCAGTCCCGAGATGATGTTGAGCAGCGTGGTCTTGCCGCAGCCCGAGGGACCCAGCAGCGCGTACGCGCCGCCGTCCTTCCAGGTCATCGTCAGCGGGCGCAACGCCCACACGTCACCTGCGCCTGCGTAGCGATGACCCACGTCCTGCAGATCGATGCGCGCCACGCTCAGGTCTCCGGCGCGAACAGCAAGCGCCCGCTGCGATCGAAGCCGTACAGGCTCGCGGGCCGCACATACAAGGTGCAGGGCTCGTTGAGCGGCAGATCGTGCACGCCCGGAATCTGCGCGACCAGGTGCACGTCGTCGCGCGCGAGATGGATGAACGTTTCGGAGCCGCTGATTTCCGCCAGCTCGACCCGGCCACGCAGCGCGAGCTGACCGGCCGCGCCCGCGAGCGAGAACTCGTGCGCACGAATGCCCAGCAGGATCTCGCTTGCCGGCGTGGCTGCGGTCGGCAATTGCACGCCCTCCGCGACAGTGGCGGGAATCACGTTGAGCGGCGGATCGCTGAAGGCGCGCGCGGCTTCCAGAGTCGCCGGTCGCCGGAACACATCGAGCGTGGGACCCGACTGCAATACGCGGCCCTCGGCAAGCAGTGTCGTATGGCCGCCGAGCTGCAACGCCTCCAGCGGCTCGGTCGTCGCATACACGACAGTCGTTCGTCCGCCGGCAAACAGCTGCGTGAGCTCGGTGCGCAGCTCTTCGCGAAGCTTGTAATCGAGATTGATCAGCGGCTCGTCGAGCAGCAGCAGCTCCGCATCCTTTGCGAGCGCACGAGCCAGCGCCGTTCGCTGTTGCTGACCACCCGACAGCTCTGCCGGATAGCGCGACAGGAATGGAGTGAGCCGCAGCGTCTGCGCCAGCTGCGTCACGCGCGTCTTGATCTCTGCTTCGCTCTTGCGCGCGACTCGTAGCGGCGACGCAATGTTCTCGAAGACCGTGAGCGACGGATAGTTGATGAACTGCTGATAGACCATCGCGACATTGCGCTGGCGCACCGGCACACCGGTGAGATCACGCTCGCCGTGGAGGATTCGGCCCGCGGTCGGACGATCGAGCCCGGCCAGGATTCGCAGCAGCGTCGTCTTGCCGGCGAGCGTCGCACCGAGCAGCACGTTGATGCCACCCTCGGCGAGCGACAGATCGATGTCCCGCAGCCACAGCTCGGACCCCGCGCGGTAGCTGATGCCGCTCAGGCGCAAGCGCTCGACCTCGTGCTCAGGGCCGCGGCGAAGTGTTGCCGCTCGGCTTCGGTCATGTGCAGCCCGAGCTTGCTTCGTCGCCACAGGATGTCTTCGTCGGTCATCGCCCACTCGTTGCGCGTGAGGTAGTCGACTTCCGCTGCGGTGAGGCCTGCGCCGTAGTGTTCGCCGAGATCGGCAAACGACTTGGCTCCGCCAATGATGGCTTCGACGCGCGTGCCATACGCGCGGGCCAATCGACGCGCAACGGTGATCGGCAGGAAGCGCCAGCGCCGGCGCACGTCGATGACGAAGCGCCGAAAATTCCGGGCGGGCAAGTCGCCGCCGGGAAGGGGCGCGCGATGCGTCCACAAGCGCGGGCTGATGCCGAGCGAGTCCTGCAGTTTTTCGAGCACCGTCTCGGACAGGCGTCGATACGTCGTCAACTTGCCGCCGAAGATCGACAGCAGCGGCGGATGGTCCGCCGAGTGCGCGAGCTCGATTCGATAGTCGCGCGTGACGCGCGAAGCGCTCTTCGATTCATCGTCGAAGAGCGGCCGGATGCCGGCGTACGTCCAGCGCACGTCGCCCGGCGAAATCTGGCGCTGGAAGTAGCTGTTGATCGTATCGCAGAGGTAACGGATCTCGTCGTCGGAGATTCGCACCTGCGCGGGGTCGCCGGAAAACGGCACGTCGGTCGTGCCGACCAGCGTCCACTTCTGCTCGTAGGGAATCGCGAAGACGATCCGGCCGTCGGGGTTCTGCAGCATGAACGCGTGCTTGCCCGGGAACAGCCGCGGCACGACGATGTGGCTGCCCTTCACGAGTCGCACGCTGCCGGCGACCGCCACTCCCGGAAACGAGTTCAGAACCTGTTCGACCCAGGGGCCGGCCGCATTGACGATCGCGCGGGCGCGAAGCTCGAGCGATTCGCCGCTGCCTTGGCGCACGCAGCGCGCACGCCACAAACCGTTGTCAGCCGTCGCCGAGACGAAACGCGTCCGCGTGTGAATCGCCGCGCCGCGCTGTGCGGCGTCCAGCGCGTTGAGCACGACCAGGCGACTGTCGTCGACCCAGCAATCGGAATACGAGAATGCGTGATCGACGCCGGGACGCAGCGCGCCGTAGCCGCCGGCGCCGACCCGCACGCTGCGCGAGGGCTGCAACGTGCGCCGGCCGCTGAAGTAATCGTAGAAGAACAGCCCGAAGCGGATCTGCCAGCGCGGCCGCAAGCCGGGCACGTGCGGCAGGATGAATTGCATCGGCCGGACGAGGTGCGGGGCGATGCGCAGCAGGCGCTCGCGCTCGATCAGCGATTCGCGCACCAGGCGGAATTCGAAGAACTCGAGATATCGCAGCCCGCCGTGAATCAGCTTGGTACTCGCAGAAGAGGTGCCGGCGGCGAGATCCGACTGCTCGACCAGCGCGACTTTCAATCCGCGGCCGGCAGCGTCGCGCGCGATGCCCGCGCCGTTGATGCCGCCGCCCACGATGAGAAGATCGACGCAGTCGCTCTCCGCCACGCCAACCTCTTGAAATGTAGCGATGAACCGGGCGTCCGATGATACAGGCGTAGACTCGCGCAATGGAACGACCGGAGCCGACAGACTCGGGATTGCGCATCGACAAGTGGCTGTGGTGCACGCGTTTCTACAAGAGCCGATCGCAAGCGACCGCGGCCGTCGCCGGCGGTCTCGTGCACGTCAACGGCGAGCGCGTGAAGCCTTCGCGCCCCGTGCACGTCGACGATCGGATCGAGATCACGCGCGACGAGTTGCGATTCGAAGTCGTCATCTGCGGCCTGCCGGTGCGCCGGGGGCCGGCGCCCGAGGCGCGCAGTCACTACGTCGAGACTGAAGCGAGCATTGCTGCGCGCGAGCAGAAGCGCGAACACTCGCGGCACGCTCCACCGGCCCCGGACGGCCGCCCCGACAAGCACGCCCGCCGTCTCCTGCGCGATCTGCGCCGCGGTTAGTCAGGCTGAAGCCTGACCCACAGTGCGCGGGCTCGGTGTGGGTCAGGCTTCAGCGCTGACTCCGAAAGGCGCAGAATGCCGTCCACGACTAGAACGAGCCAGGGGAACCTCTATGCAGATCACGCTGGACGTAAACGGCGAGTCACGCACCGCCGACGTGGACGAAGACACGCCCCTGCTGTGGGTCCTGCGGGAGAACCTCGGCCTCACCGGCACCAAGTTCGGTTGCGGCATCGCTGCCTGTGGCGCGTGCACCGTACATGTCAACGGCAGCTCCATTCGCTCGTGCTCCGTGCCGGCTTTGGCGATGCAAGGCCAGAAGATCACGACCATCGAGGGTCTGGCGCCGAAAGAGCAGCCGCACCCGCTGCAGACGGCGTGGATCGCGCACCAGGTCCCGCAATGCGGGTACTGCCAGTCGGGAATGATCATGGCGTCGGCCGCGCTGCTCGCCCGCAACCCGCACCCGACCGATGCGGAAATCTCCGCCGAAGTCACCAACATCTGCCGCTGCGGAACGTACGAGCGCGTGCGCCGTGCGATTCATTCCGTCGCGCAGGGTCCGAGCGAAGGAGGTGCGGCATGAACAAGTGGACTCGACGCACTCTCATCGCGACCGGTGGCCTGGTTGGCGGCGGCCTGGCTCTGGGCGTCGCCGGAATCGCATTCGCGCCGAATCGCTTGCGTGTGGTGCCCGACAATCGCGAGGGCACGCCGCAGCTCACGACCTGGGTGAAGATCGGCGCCGACAACACCGTTTCCGTGATCGTCCCTCACTGCGAGATGGGAACCGGCGTACACACGGCGCTCGCGATGATGTGCGCCGAGGAACTCGAGGCCGATTGGAGCCAGGTGCGCGTCGAGGAAGCGCCCGGCACCGATGACTACGCGAACGGCTACCTGGTGCGCGTCTTCCTGCCCATCGCCGCCAAGCCCGTGCCGAAGTTCATGGAGCGCTCGCTCGATTTCGCGTCGTTCAAGCTGATGCAGATGATGGACATGCAGGTGACGGGCGGCAGCAGCGCCGTGCGCGGCACCGGCCACTTGGGCATTCGAATCGCCGGCGCGGCCGCGAAGGTCATGCTGATCGAGGCCGCGGCGCAGGAGTGGAACGTTCCCGCCGCCGAATGCAGCGCGAAGCTCTCGAAGGTCACGCATGCCGGATCGGGCCGCTCGCTCACATATGGCGAGCTCGCGCCGAAAGCGGCCTTGCTCAAACCGCCGGTGCATCCGCCGCTCAAATCGCGCGAGGACTACACGATCGTCGGCAAGTCGACGCCGCGAATCGACATCCCGTCGAAGGTCAACGGCTCGGCGACCTACGGTGTCGACGTAACGGTGCCGCAGATGTTGTATGCGACCATCGCCGCGTCGCCCGTGTTCGGCGCGAAGCTCGTGTCCGTCGACAGTGCGCCGGCAGAAGCACTGCCCGGCGTGAAGAAGGTGGTGAAGCTCGAGAACGCGGTCGCAGTAGTGGCCGACGGTTACTGGCGTGCGCTGAAAGGTGTGCGTGCGCTCGCGCCGAAGTTCGAAGATACGCCCAACGGTGCTGCGACGAGCGACTCGATCTACGCCGCGATCGGTGCCGCGCTCGACGGTGAGAAGAGCGACGAAGTGTTCTCGTCCGGCAAGGGCGGCGACGCTCTGCAGGGCGCCGCAAAAGTCGTCGAAGCAGAGTATCGCGTCCCGTTCCTTGCGCACGCGACCATGGAGCCGATGAACGCTACCGTGCGCATCGCCGACGGGCGTTGCGAAGTGTGGACTGGCGTGCAGGATCCACTCGCCGCGCGCAAAGTGGCTGCCGAAGCAGCGGGGCTCGAGCACGAGCAGGTGACGATTCACAACCAGCAGCTGGGCGGCGGCTTCGGCCGTCGGCTTGCCGGGCGTGATGGATTTCGTCGACCAGGCGGTGCGCATCGCGAAGGAGACTTCGCCCGCGCCCGTGAAACTGATCTGGAGTCGCGAGGAAGATACTCAGCACGACTTCTATCGGCCGGCTGTCGTCGGCCGCTTCAAGGGGGCGCTTGCCGAAGGCGGCGCGCCGTCCGCGTGGGTGTCGAAGTTCAACGGCAAGGACGCAGCGGCGTTGCTGCCGTATGCAATCGAGCATCAGGACATCCGCGGCGTGGAAGCGCCGACGCACGTGCGGATCGGTGCGTGGCGCTCGGTCGCGCACACTCAGCATGGCTTCTTCACCGAATCGTTCATCGACGAGCTCGCGCACGCAGCGGGCAAGGATCCGCTGGAATATCGACGCGCGCTGTTGGGGCAGGCGCCGCGCCATCTGGCGGTGCTCGAGAAAGCAGCGGCAATGGCGGACTGGAGCACGCCGCCGGCAGCCGGTCGCGGCCGCGGGATCGCGCTGGTCGAGAGCTTCGGTTCGATCGTGGCCGAAGTCGCCGAAGTGGAAATCGTCGCCGGTAGCGTCAAAGTGCATCGGGTGTGCGCCGCTGTCGATTGCGGCGACGTCATCAATCCGGACACGGCCATCGCGCAAGTCGAGGGCGGCATCATTTACGGACTCTCGGCGGCGCTGTTCAACGAAGTGACGATCGACGGCGGACGGGTCGTGCAGAGCAACTTCCATGATCTGCCGATGCCGAAGCTCGCCGATGCGCCAAGCATCAGCGTCGAGTTCATCCGCTCCGGCGCCGCGCTGGGCGGTCTCGGCGAGCCGGGCGTGCCGCCGATCGCACCGGCGATTGCGAACGCGGTGTTTGCGCTGACGGGTCAAGCGGGTGCGGAGCTTGCCGGTTCGGGTGTGAGCTGGCAGGGATTGTCGGGCTGAAGCCCGACCTACAGCCTGACTCCTACGGCTGAACGAGCCGCCGGGTCGGCCGGCGAGCACTGCCTGAATCTCCGCGACGATCGCCAGTGCGATCGTTTCAGGCGTCTTCGCGCCGATGTCGAGACCGATCGGTCCGTGCAGCCGGCCGTCGAGCCCACGGGATTTTTCGCCGAGCTCCTGCATGAGTCGCGTGCGGCGCGGCGCCGGGCCGAGCAATCCGATGTAGGGAATCGACTCGTGCGCGGCGAGCGCGTCGAGATACGCCTGGTCCGAGAGCAGGTGATGACTCATGACGACCGCCGCGTCGTAGTGCGCCGACTGCAACTCGCGCGTCAGCTCGCCTGCAGGATTCAACGCGACGCGCTGTGCGCGCGGAAAGCGCTCGGCAACCGCGTAAGCCGGACGGTGATCGAGCACCGTGACGTGCCAGTTCATCAATCCGGCAATTTCGACCAGCGGCATCGCATCCGGTCCCGCGCCGAGCACGAGCAGGCGCGGCGGCAATTCGACCGGCGCGATCAGGAATGTCGCGTCGCCGGCTTCCACAGTCGTTGCTGCGCGCAGAGTCGTAGTTGCGCGCAGCGCGTCGGCTACGGCGGCAGGTAACTCAGCAGGAGAGTCCGAGCGAAACGCGGTACCGAGCGGATAGACGACGTTGGTCGACTGCGTGACCAGCGCGAAGTTACCGGCAACGCCGCGGCGACGGCAGCTCTCGACGAACGCGAACGGCTGATAGTCGTTCGCACGATCGAGCCGCGTCAGCAGGATCGTCATCGCGCCTTCGCAGCCGAGACCGATGCCCCAGATCAGATCGTCCGAGCTGCGCGTGTCGTAGTCGGCAACGACCGGCGATCCGGCCAGTACCGAGCGTGCGCGTTCCATCAGGTCCGTTTCCAGGCAACCGCCGCTCAGCAGCCCGGCCGCGCGCCCGTCGCCGGCGAGCAGCATTTGTGCGCCCGCTTTGCGGTACGTGGAGCCGAGCGTGCGGGCCACCGTTGCGAGCACCAGCGGCTCGCCGCGGTCGCGGGCGGCGCGAAAGAATTCGCCCAGCGAAAAGCCACTGTGATTCATGCGCTACGGTATCCTTCCAGCCTCACGATGCGGAGCAGCGGATATGAGCGTAGCAGGCAAGTGGCAGATTTCGATGGACACCCCGATCGGCGCGCAGAAATTTACCTGGGACCTGCAGCAGGCCGGGGCGGCGTGGAAGGGGACCATGAGCGCGCCGACCGGTAATTCGGAGCTGAGCAACGTGCAGGTGTCCGGCGACAGCGTCGGCTGCAGCGCACGCGTGACTACTCCACTCGGGCAGGTCGACGTGACCTTCGACGGCGCCGTGACCGGCGACAAGATCGGCGGCACGTGCCGCACGCAGTTCGGCAATTTCCAGTTTTCCGGCGAGCGCGCCTGAGGCGCGCCGGCCGTTTCCCTGCAAGGAGATTTCAATCATGCGCACTGTCGTTTCAGGCGTCGTCGCGTCGTTGGCGCTGTTTGTTGCGGGTACCGGCTCGTCGCTTGCCGCCGCCGCCAGCGTGGATTGCGAAATGACGTTCACGATGAAGGGCTGGTCGGCTTTCTACAAGACTGCGAGCGGCGCCGGCACCATCAAATGCAGCAACGGTCAGTCAATGAACGTCAAGCTCAGCGCCAAGGGCGGCGGACTGACGGTCGGCAAATCTACGATCGAGGACGGCCACGGCAAGTTCTCCGCTGTGACGGGTCTGCAGGAGCTGCTCGGCTCGTACGTTTCGGCCGAGGCGCATGCGGGGGCGGTGAAGGCGGCGAAGGCGCAGGTTATGACCAAGGGCGAAGTGTCGCTCGCGCTCAGCGGCACGGGCCGCGGCTGGGACCTCGGAATCGCCTTCGGCAAGCTGACCATTACTAACTAACTGGCGGGCGGCTGACGCATTAGAATCCACGGTATCGCGGGGGGACGAGTCGAAAAATGTCAGCAGCCCAGGCGCAGCGCTCGGACGTCGCACTCGTCGACGTGCTGCCACAGCATCGTTTCGACGAGCAGGCGCTGTGGCGTTACCTGCAGGCGCAGCTCGATGACTTCACCGGTCCGGCGCAGCTGCGTCAGTTCCAGGGCGGCCAGTCGAATCCGACGTTCCTGATCCAGACGCCGACGAAGAAGTTCGTCCTGCGGAAGAAGCCGCCGGGCAAGCTCCTGCCGTCGGCGCACCTCGTGGAGCGCGAGTACCGCATCCTGCGCGCACTGCCGGGTACGGACGTTCCAGTACCGGCCGCGCGGTTGCTGTGCGAGGACCCGGCCATCATCGGCACCTCGTTCTACGTGATGGATCACGTCGAAGGTCGCGTCATCACCGCCGTCACGCTGCCGCAAATGACGCCGGCAGAGCGAGCCAGTGTCTACAGCGACTACGCTCGCATCGGTGCGCGCCTGCACGCAGTGGATTTTCGCGCCGTCGGGCTCGGCGATTTCGGCAAGCCTGAGGGCTATATCGCGCGCCAGCTCGACCGCTGGACCAAGCAATACCTCGCGTCCAAGACCGAGGAGAACGCCGACATGGAGCGGCTCATCGCGTGGCTCGCGGCGAATCTGCCGGGCGCGGATGAAACTGCGATCGTTCACGGCGACTATCGCATCGGCAACACGATCATTCATCCGACGCAACCGCGCATCATCGCCGTGCTCGACTGGGAGCTGGCGACGCTCGGCCATCCGCTCAGCGATCTCGCGTACGCGTGCATGTACTACCACCTGCCTGCCGGCGACCGCGGCGGCCTGGCCGACGTGAACCTGCGCGAGCTCGGCATTCCCGACGAGAACGAATTCATCGAACAGTACTGCCGTCATGCCGGCCGCGCGCGCATCGACAAATGGCCGTTCTTCCTGGCCTTCTCCTGTTTCCGCATGGCTGCGATCACGCAGGGCGTGTACGCGCGCGGCTTGCAGGGCAACGCAGCCGATCCGCGCGCACTCACGTACGGCGGCATCGCGAAGACTTTCGCCGCGACCGGCCTGAGGCTCGCGTCGCGCAGCATGTAGGTCGGGTTTCAACCCGACAACGAGGCACCAATGTCCGCGCAACTCAAATCCGTCGATCAGCTCGAGGCCTTCCGTCGCGAGACGCGCGCCTGGCTCGAAGCGAACTGTCCCGCCGAGATGCGGCAGCCGATTGCGGAGGAGGGCGACGTCTGCTGGGGCGGACGGCGCTGGAAGTTCAAGAACGACGCGCAGCGCCTGTGGCTGGAGCGCATGGCGGAGCGGGGCTGGACCGTGCCGGAGTGGCCGAAGGAATACGGCGGCGGCGGATTGAGCAAGGAAGAGGCGCGCGTGCTGCGCGAAGAGATGGCGCGGCTCTCGTGTCGCGTGCCGCTCACTTCGTTCGGCATCTCGATGCTCGGCCCGGCATTGCTGAAGTACGGCAACGAGCAGCAGAAGCGCGAACACCTGCCGAAGATCGTGCGCGGCGAAATCCGCTGGTGCCAGGGCTATTCGGAGCCCGGCGCGGGCTCCGACCTCGCCTCGCTCAAGACGCGCGCGGAAGACAAGGGCGCGTATTACCTCGTCAACGGCTCGAAGATCTGGACCAGCTACGGCGACAAGGCGGACTGGATCTTCTGCCTGGTGCGCACCGACTTTTCCGCGAAGAAGCAGGAGGGCATCAGCTTCCTGCTGTTCGACATGCAGTCGCCCGGCATCTCGACGAGCCCGATCCGGCTCATTTCCGGCTACTCGCCGTTCACGCAGACGTTCTTCGACAACGTGCAGGTGCCGAAAGAGAACCTGGTCGGCGAATTGAACAAGGGCTGGACGATCGCCAAATACCTGCTCACGCACGAGCGCAACATGATCGGCGGCATGGGCACGCAGCGGCAGACGCCGCTCAGCCAGCTCGCGATCAAGAGCATCGGGCTCGCGTCGGGCAGGCTTGCCGAGGGCACGCTGCGCGCCGACATCGCGCGCTTCGAGATGGATGCGCAGGCGTTCGCGCTGACGATGGGCCGCGTCATGGACGAAGCCAAAGCGGGCAACGAGACCGGCGCGGTTTCGTCGATGCTGAAGTACTACGGCACCGAGCTGAACAAGCGCCGCGCCGAGCTGGCGATGTCCATCTCCGGCACCGACGGTTTGAAATTCGACGGCCAGGCGCAGGCGGACATAGCGCCGGTGTGGTTGCGCACCAAGGCGAATTCGATCGAGGGCGGCACGTCGGAAGTGCAGCTCAACATCATCGCCAAGAACGTGCTGCGGCTGCCGGGAGCGTAATCGCCATGTCGCTCGTACTGACCGAAGACCAGCTCATGTTCCGTGACGCGACCAAGCGCTTCGCCGCGCAGCGCGCCCCGGTTGCACAGTTACGCAAGCTCCGCGACGACAACGACGCCACGGGTTTCGACCGCGAGGTGTGGCGCGAGATGGCGCAGATGGGCTGGGCCGGCGTGCTCGTGCCGGAAGAGCACGGCGGGGCAGGATTCGGCTACGTCGGCGCCGGACTGATCGCTGAAGAAATCGGGCGCAATCTCAGCGCCACGCCCCTCCTCTCGACAGCGGTGTTGGGCGTGACAGCGTTGCTCCGCGGCGGGACGGCGACACAGCGGGAAGCGTTGCTGCCCGCGATTGCCGGTGGCGACGTCATCGTCGCACTGGCTTCGGACGAAAAAAATCGCCATGCACCTCACAGCATCGCGACCCGCGCTGTCGGCGGCGGCGGCAGGTTCAAGCTCAGCGGCCGCAAGGTGCACGTGCTCGACGGTCACGTCGCCGATCGGCTGATCGTCACTGCGCGCACGTCCAGCGACGTCGAGAGTCGCGACGGCATCACGCTGTTCCTGATCGACGCCAAGGCGAACGGCGTCGTCGTCACGCGGACCCCGACGGTCGACAATCGCAACGCCGCGACGGTGGAACTGCGCGATGTGGCGGTGAGCGACACCGACGTGGTCGGTACGTTCGACAAGGGCGCCGTGGTGCTCGATGCAGTCCTCGATGCGGGCCGCGCCGTGCTCGCGGCAGAGCTGCTCGGCGTCGCGGAAGAATCTTTCGAACGTACGCTCACCTACCTGCGCGAGCGCGAGCAGTTCGGCGCGAAGATCGGCACGTTCCAGTCGTTGCAGCACCGCGCTGCGCATTTGTTCTGCGAGATCGAGCTGGTGCGCTCGGTGGTGCTGCGGACTCTGCAGGCGCTCGACGCACAGGAGCCCACGGCTTCGAATCTCGTGTGTCTCGCGAAAGCCAAAGCGACCGACGTGGCTCGCATTGCCACCAACGAAGCGGTGCAGATGCACGGCGGTATCGGCATGACCGACGAATTCGACATCGGCTTCTTCATGAAGCGCGCCCGCGCCGCGGGCGAGACTTTCGGCGACTACTACTACCACGCCGACCGCTTCGCCCAGCTCGCGGGGTACTGAATTTACTGAGAATTCCCGTCTCCGGCTTTCGCGCGGCCGCCAGACTGTATATAAATACAAGACTGGACATGAAGCCAGGGATCGAAGATGTACCTCACCGCCGCCGACCTGATCGACATGACGGTCAAGCAGCTCGAGATGCTCGAGGAAATCCTGCACGACGACGCGCGCTCGTTCGCCGAGCGGCGCGACGCGGCGGGCCGCGACGCGCGTCGCTGTCGCGAAGCAACCGAAGCGATTCGCGCATTGATTCCGAAGCTCGTCGCCGCGCGCGTGACGCAGCAGCCGCGCGGGCAAATGCGCTTGCCGGGTTGCGCCAACGAGGATGAGTTGTAGCGGGCCGCGTCGCGGAACTTCGTCACGCAATAATGCGTTCAGCGGCGAAGCGTGTCGGACCGCACACCTTGCGAGGACCGGGGACTTGGCATACCGGCTTGTGACCTGCGTCATTACCGGATGAGCCGTGCGCAGGTAGGTTTGGCGCGCAGTGGGAAGAGGCGAAGGAGTTATGACAACAGAGCGCGATACGGACCTGGAACCGACGGTCGAGATTCAGCGGCCGGTGGTTCAGCAGCCCGCATTGGAAATCGAAGACGTCGATCAGGAATTCGACCAGGACTTCGATCCGGAACGGACACTCGTGCGCGAAGACTGGGAAAGCACGGCGATCCGTCGGGTTGCGCCGCACGTCGCGGCCGTCCAGGACGAAGTGGCCGCAGCCGACGAAGAGCGCTTCGGCTGGGAGAGCGAGGCTCTGCGCCGGCTGTCCCGCGAGGTCCAGAACAGGGGCGATCAGCTCTAGTCGACCAACCCTAATTGATCGGCTTCGCGCCGATCACTTCCATTTCCTGCCCGACGCGCAGCTGCGCGCCGATACCGTCGATCAGAATCAGATTCTGACCGAACACGACCCCTTTCAGTTCGCGGTCGAACCGGAACTTTGCCAGCGTGCGCAGCGGCTCGTCGCCGTCGCGCGTGCCCATCGCCTGATCCGTCGTCGTGACGATGCAGCGCGTGCATCCCTTGGCGCGTCGCAACCGCACCGGGCCCGCCGTGAATTCGTGCGCGCTGTCTTCGCCGAATGGCGGCAGGCCGCTGAGCACGATGTTCGGACGGAAGCGGTTCATCGGCAGCTTGCGCTCCAGGCGTGTGTTGAGATCCTCGAGCGACGCTTCCGAGATCAGCAGCCACGGATAACCGTCGGAAAACTGATTCAGCGCCTCGACGCCCGGCGTCCATTGCGGATTGCTGGGTCGCTTGCGCCGCGTGTCGAAGCGCACGAGCCTGACGGGCGAGCCTAAATAACCGGCCAGGAATTCCGCTGCTTCATCGCCGGCGTCGAACGCTGCGCAGCGGTCTTTCCAGCACGTGACTTCGACCTCGCGCCCGCGCGAGGCCAGCGGCAGGCTGAGTTCGCTGCCGCCGGGAACACGTAGCCGCAGCGCTCCGCCTTCGGGCGATTGCGTGTCGACCAGGGCAGTCTCGATGAGCGCGAGCCGCGGCTCTTCGCGCTGGGTCATGAAGCGTCCGTCCGGGCGCGTGATCAGCCACTCGCGATCGTGCTCGAAACCCGTCGCAGCGATGCGTGCGTTCTCCAGAGCAATGCCGCGGCAGCCCTTGATCGGATAGACATTGATGGCGGTGATGCGGGCCATGGGAGGTGCTAGTCTGCCAGTCCTCGGAGCCTGGTCACAGTCAATTCCCAAATAAAAAGAAATGGCGTCGCTCACTGGTCCGCTCGATTCGCGCGCCGCGCGCCTGTTCGTCGTGCTCGCGGCGTTCCTGGTATGCAATGCGCTGATCGCCGAGTTCGTCGGCGTGAAGATCTTCGCGCTCGAGCCGACGCTCGGGCTCGCGACGTTCGACTGGAATCTGTTCGGACGCAGCGGCTCGCTGTCGTTCACCAGCGGCGTGCTGCTGTGGCCGTTCGTTTTCCTGATGACCGACATCATCAACGAGTTCTACGGCCGTCGCGGCGTGCGTTTCATTTCGTGGCTGACCGTCGTGCTGATCAGCTACGGATTCCTCGCGGCGTATCTCGCGATCGCGCTGACGCCCGCGGACTTCTGGGTCGAGGTCAACAAGGAGCACGGCGTCCCGAACATGCAGCACGCGTTCGCGAGCATTTTCGGACAGGGGATGTGGACGATCGCCGGCTCGATCATCGCGTTCCTGATCGGACAGCTGATCGACGTCGCCGTCTTCCATCGCATCCGCAGGGCGACAGGCGAGCGCTGGGTGTGGCTGCGCGCCACCGGCTCGACCGCGGTTTCGCAGCTCATCGACAGCTTCGTCGTGCTCTACATCGCGTTCGTGATCGGCCCGCAGCACTGGCCCATCCCGCTGTTCCTCGCGGTCGGCACCGTCAACTACGGCTACAAGCTGCTGATGGCGTTCCTGCTCATCCCGCTGATCTATCTCACGCGCCGCCTGATTCGCGCGTATCTGGGTGAGTCGACGGCGGCGGCGCTCGAAGAAGCCGCAGCAGGTGCCGGGAGAGAAAAACAGGGGAAACTCAGCGGTGCAGCATGAAATGTTGCGGTGCTGAGTTTCCCCTGTTTTTTTCTCCCGGCACCTAGAAGAGCATGCGCGCCATGGCGCGGCGGGTCTGGCTGACGATCGGGTCCGCTTCGCCGATCAGTTCGAAGGCCATCACCAGGCTGCGCCGCGCCAGATCTTCCTTGTAGGTGCGGTGATCGCGCAGTATTTCCAGCCACGCGAGTAGCGCAGGCTCGACGTCGCCGCCGAGCAGCTGATGCACGGCAAGCGCATGCTTGAGATCCAGGTCCGTCGGATTCGCGGCTGCGCGCTCGCGCAGCGAGCGAACGTCGGGATGCGCAGCCACCACGTCGCTGAACGCGAGCAGAGCTGCGAGCCGCTTCACGGCCGGGTGCGCAGGCTGCGAGCCCTGCAGACGTTCCAGCTCCTTGCGCGCCCCGTCGACGTCGCCGTCGAGCGCCTGCAGCTCCGCGAGAGCGGTCTGCAGATCGATGTTCTCGCGATCGCGCGCCAATTCGTTCTCGAAAATCGTGCGGGCGCCCGCGAAATCGCCGGCAGCCTTCAGCTGCTGGGCACGCTGCAGCGGGCTGTCGACGGTTTTCGGCAGGTGCTTGTCGAGCATTTCCCGGATCTGCGTCTCCGGAACGACGCCGATGAAGTGGTCGACGACATTGCGGTCCTTGAACAGCACGACCGTCGGCAGGCTGCGGACGCCGATCTGCTGCGCCAGTTCCTGCTGCTCGTCGGTATTCACCTTCGCGAGCTTGAAGCGCCCGCCATACTGCTCGACCAGGCGATCGAGCATCGGCATGAGCTGCTTGCATGGGCCGCACCACGGGGCCCAGAAATCCACGAGGACGGGCGTTGCGCCCGACGCTTCGACCACGTCGGCCATGAAGGTGGCGGCAGTCACTGTCAGTGCCGCAGCGGCTTCGGACACGAGGACCTCCGGTCTGGCATAGGAAGGCGATTCGGGAGCCGAACCATGGAGACGTGGGCGGGGAAATCAAGCCTGCGTCTCGCACCGTAGAATCGGCGCCCTGACCTGTGTACGCTTCCGCGCCCACGCGCGTCCATCACTTTTGTATACCCGCTGGCCACAATCATGAATCAGCCCGCCGCTGCCGTCGCTGTGCCCGAACGCCCCGTCGCAACCGCCATCAATCGCAACTACCTCGGCGACGAAGAGCAGATCGTGCGGGAACTGGCGGATGCCGCGCGCCTGCCGGACGCCGTGCGCGAGCGCGTTGCCGCGCGGGCTGCGCAATTGGTCGAAGGCGTCCGTACCACGCGAGTAAGGCGCACCGGGCTCGACGCGTTCCTGCGCCAGTACGACCTGTCGTCTCAGGAAGGCGTCATCCTGATGTGCCTGGCCGAAGCGCTGCTGCGCATCCCGGACGACGCCACGGCCGACAAGCTGATCGCGGACAAGATTTCCGCGGGCGACTGGGCTGCGCACCTCGGCGATGCGGAGTCGCTGTTCGTCAACGCCTCGACCTGGGGCCTGATGCTCACCGGGCAGATCGTGCGGCCGAGCGATTCGGACATGCACGATCCACGCGGCGTCATCGCGCGCATCGCGGGTCGCCTCGGCGAGCCGGTGCTGCGCACGGCGTTCCGGCAGGCCATGCGCATCATGGGTCACCAGTTCGTCATGGGCCGCACGATCGAAGAAGCGCTGGAGCGATCGGTCTCCGGCGACAACCGCGCGTATCGCTATTCGTTCGACATGCTCGGCGAAGCGGCGCTCACGGACGCGGATGCGAAACGCTATCTCGATAGCTATCACCAGGCGATTCGCGCAGTGGCTCGCTCCATCAAAGCGGGCACTGCGATTGAGTCTGCTCCGAGCATTTCGGTGAAGCTGTCCGCGCTGTTCGCGCGCTACGAGTTCACGCAGCGGCGACGCGTGCTCACCGAGCTCGCGCCACGCTTGCACGAGCTGGCGATCGCGGCGCGCGATGGCGGCATCGCGCTTACCGTCGATGCGGAGGAGGCCGAGCGGCTGGAGCTGTCGCTGGAGCTGATCGAGCGCGTCATGCGCTCGCCGCAACTCAAAAGCTGGAACGGGTTCGGGCTGGCCGTGCAGGCGTATCAGAAGCGCACGCGCGAAGTCGTGCGCTGGCTGCGCGAGCTCGCGGGCTCGACCAATGCGCGGCTCAACGTGCGGCTCGTGAAGGGCGCGTATTGGGACAGCGAGATCAAGCGGGCGCAGGAGCGCGGCCTTGCCGGCTATCCGGTGTTCACGCGCAAGGTCAACACGGATGTGTCATACCTTGCATGCGCGCGCGAGCTGATCGGCGCGGGTCCGAACATCTACCCGCAGTTCGCGACTCACAACGCGCAGACCGTCGCGACCATCGCCGAGATGGCGGAGCAGGCCAAGCGATCTTTCGAGTTCCAGCGCCTGCATGGCATGGGCGAGGAGCTGTATGCGCAGATCGTCGGCGCGGACAAGCTCGGCCTGCCGTGCCGCGTGTATGCGCCGGTCGGCTCGCACGAGGATCTGCTGCCGTACCTGGTGCGCCGGCTGCTGGAGAATGGCGCGAATACGTCGTTCGTGAATCGCATCGTCGACGAGCAGACGGCCATCGCCGACATCGTCCGCGATCCGGTTACCGAGGTGGATTCGCTGCCGCAGAAGTCGCACCCGCGCATTGCGCAGCCGCGGATGCTGTATGGCTCGTCGCGGCTCAACTCGAGCGGCGTCAATCTCCCCGATCCCTTCGAGTACGACCCGTTCGCCGCGAACGTCGCGCGTGCTGCGCTCGAGCGCTGGGCCGGAGGAGCCATCGTTTCGGGCAAGCTGCGTCACGGCCGGGCAGCCGAGGTGCGCAATCCCGCGAATCGCAGCGAAGTCATCGGAACCGTCACCGATGCGGACGAGGCTGCGATCGAGGCGGCGTTCGCCGCCGCGGTGAGTGCCCAGCCGGACTGGGACATGACGCCGGCGAGCGAGCGTGCCGAAGCGCTCGAGCGCGCCGCCGATCTGTTCGAGTCGCGCACGGCGGAGCTGGTCGCGTTCTGCGCGCGCGAAGGCGGCCGCACGATTCCGGACTCCATTTCCGAAGTGCGCGAGGCCGTCGACTTCCTGCGCTATTACGCCGACCGCGCGCGCAGCGAATTCGGTCCCGGCGTGCGCTTGCCCGGACCGACCGGCGAGAGCAACGAGCTGCGTTTGCGCGGTCGCGGCGTGTTCGTCTGCATCAGCCCGTGGAATTTCCCGCTTGCGATCTTCACCGGACAGATCGCGGCGGCGCTCGCTGCCGGCAACGCGGTGCTCGCGAAACCGGCGGAGCAGACGCCGCTCATCGCGACGCGCGCTGTCCAGTATCTGCTCGAAGCCGGCGTGCCGCCGGATGTGTTGCATCTCCTGCCAGGCGATGGCGCGAGCGTCGGCGCTCGCATCGTGGCGGATCCGCGCGTCGCGGGTGTCGCGTTCACGGGGTCCACGGAAACCGCCAAGGCAATCAATCGCTCGCTCGCGAACCGTGACGGCGCGATTCCGGTACTGATCGCCGAGACGGGCGGTCAGAACGCGATGATCGTCGACAGCTCCGCACTGCCGGAGCAGGTCGTGCTGGACGCCGTGCAGTCGGGATTCAACAGCGCCGGCCAGCGCTGCTCGGCGCTGCGCGTATTGTTCGTGCAGGACGAGATCGCGCCGCGTATCTGCAACCTGCTCGCCGGCTACATGGAGGAGCTGGTCATCGGCGATCCGCTGCAGTTGTCGACCGATGTCGGTCCGGTGATAGACGAAGCCTCCCGCGACATGTTGCGCCAGCACGCGGCGCGCATCGTCAAATCGTCGCGCTGGCATCACGCCTGCAAGCTCGGGCCGGAGCACGAGCGCGGCCTGTTCTTTGCGCCGGTCGCTGTCGAAATCGAATCGCTCTCGCAGCTCACGCGCGAAGTGTTCGGACCGGCGGTGCACATCGTGCGCTACAAAGCGCACAAGCTCGATGCTGTGATCGAAGCGGTGAACGCGACCGGCTACGGCCTGACGCTCGGCGTCCACACTCGCGTCGACGCGACGGCGCGCTACATCGGTTCACGCGTGCGTGCGGGCAACGTCTACGTCAACCGCAACATGATCGGAGCAGTCGTCGGCGTGCAGCCGTTCGGCGGACGCGGCCTGTCGGGCACCGGCCCCAAGGCGGGCGGTCCGCATTACCTGCACCGGTTCGCGACCGAGCAGACGGTGACGGTCAACACGGCCGCCGTGGGTGGCAATGCAAGTCTGCTGACGATGGAAGGCTAAGGATGTCGGGCTAAAGCCGCGACTCCGCTAGCTGCTTCTCTTCGGATAATCCAGCTCGGCGTCGACGCCGCTATCCCACTGCAGCTCGCTCCACGCTGCGATTTCGAATTGCAGCGAATACACGGCGCACGTCGGCAGGTTGTCGACGGAGCGCTCGCTGGAGATGCGATCGGCAAACTCCGTGATGCCCGGGTTGTGACCGACCACCATCAGGTGACGCGCCCGCTCGCCGAGCTCGCGAATGACTGCAAGCATGTCCTTCGGCGACGCGAGATAGAGCCGCTCGTCCTGCTGCACCTTCTGCGCCGAGACGCCGAGCTCGCGCGCCATGATCGTCGCCGTCGTGATCGCGCGCACCGCCGGGCTGGACAGAATGCGCTCCGGCTTCGGGCTGTACTGCTTCAGGCGCCGCGCCATCTCCGGCGCATCGCGCTGCCCGCGCGACTCGAGCGCGCGATCCCAGTCTTCCTGGCCGTGCCGCCCGGGCTCGGTCTTCGCATGACGGACCAGCGTGAGTCGCAACAGTGAGCGTGCGGGCATCGGTTCGGCTCAGTCCGCGGTCTGAATTTCGACAGTGCCGTCGACGACCCGCGTCGGGTACGTGCGTACCGGCTCGTACGCCGGCGGCGTCAGTGCCGCGCCCGTGCGCAGGCAGAAGCGCGCGCCGTGTCGCGGGCAAATGACGACATCGCCTTCGACAGCGCCGCCGGCAAGCTCGCCGCCGTCGTGCGTGCACAAGTCGTCGATCGCATAGAACTCGCCGCCGACGTTGAATACCGCGACCAGCACTCCGTCCACTTCGATCTGTGCGTAGTCGCCGGGCGCGATGGCAGCAGCGGTTCCCACGGTCTGCCAGGGCATCTACATCATCCCGGTCTGCAGCCGCGCAGCGTCCGACATCATGCTCTGGTTCCACGGCGGGTCGAACACCAGCTCGACGTCGGCGCGCTTGATCGTCGGGATGACCTCGACCTTGTCCTTGACGTCCTGCACCAGCACTTCGCCCATGCCGCAGCCCGGCGCCGTCAGCGTCATCTTGATCTCCACGGTGCGCTCGCCGGTCTCCTCGCGCTTGACCTCGCACGAGTACACGAGGCCGAGATCGACGATGTTGATCGGGATCTCCGGGTCGTAGCAGGCGCGCATCTGGTCCCAGACCAGCTGCTTCACGTCGTCGTCGGTCGCGTCGGGCGGCAGCTCCGGCCCGATCAGCGCTTCCTTGCCGAGCGCAGCCGCGTCCTTGCCGGCGATGCGGAACAGGTTGCCTTCGACGTAGACAGTGAAGCTGCCGCCGAGCGCCTGCGTGATGAAGCCGGTCTTGCCTTCGCGCAGCGTGACCGGAATGCCGGCCGGAACCATGATGGCTTCGACGTCGCGTTGCAGAGTGACGGGTTCGTGTTCGTGGCGGTACACGGTCGGCCTTGGGTCGTGGGCAGGCTATTCGGTGGTGACAGGCGCGCTGGCGCGGTCGAGCGCGGCGTTGAGAGTGTGCCAGCACAGGCTGGCGCACTTGACGCGTGCCGGGAAGTCGCGGACCCCCGAGAGCGCAGCGAGCTTGCCGAGGCGCGCGGTATCGACGTTCGCATCGTGCTGCGTGAGTACCGCGTGCACTTCGTCGAACAGCTCCTGCACTTGCGCGCGCGACTTGCCTTTGACGGCCTCGGTGAGCAACGACGCGGACGCGACCGAGATCGCGCAGCCGCTGCCCTCGAACTTCGCCTCGCTGATGCGCTCGCCGTCGAGGTTCACGTACATCGTCAGGCGATCGCCGCACAAAGGATTGTGGCCTTCGGCGTGCGCGTCGGCCGGATCCAGCCGCCCGAAGTTGCGCGGCTGGCGGTTGTGGTCGACGATGACGTCGCGATAGAGGTCTTTCAGATCCATGCGGGCTTCAACCGAGGAGCTTGCGTGCGTGATCGAGCGCGGCGACCAGCCGGTCGACTTCCTCGAGCGTGTTGTAGAAGGAGAGCGACGCGCGGGCAGTCGCGGGCACCTGGAAGAAGTCCATTACCGGCATCGCGCAGTGATGTCCCGTGCGCACCGCCACGCCTTCGGTGTCGAGGATCGTGCCGATGTCGTGCGGATGAATGCCCGCCAGCGTGAAGGAGACGACCGCGGCCTTGTTCGGCGCGGTACCGATGATGCGCAGGCCGGGAACGCACGCCAGCCGCGACGTCGCATAGTCGAGCAGCTCGTGCTCGTACGCCGCGATGCGCTCCATGCCGATGCCTTGCAGATAGCGGATCGCTGCAGCCAGGCCGATCGCGCCGGCGATGTGCGGCGTGCCTGCTTCGAACTTCCACGGCAGCTGGTTGAAGGTCGTCTTCTCGAACGTCACCGACAGGATCATGTCGCCGCCGCCCTGCCACGGCGGCATCGCTTCGAGCAGCGATTCGCGGCCGTACAGCACGCCGATGCCCGTCGGTCCGACCATCTTGTGCGCGGAGAAGCAGTAGAAATCGCAATCCAGCGCCTGCACGTCGACGACGCTGTGCGGAACGGCTTGCGCGCCGTCGAGTAGCACAGGGACCTTGTGCTCCTTCGCGCGGGCGATGAATCGCTCCACCGGCACCACCGTACCGAGCGCGTTGGAAATGTGCGCGAGCGCAAGCAAGCGCGTGCGAGGACCGATGAGCCGTTCGAAGGCGGCAAAGTCCACTTCGCCGGTCTGCGTGATCGGAATCACCTTGAGCTGCGCGCCGGTCTGCTCGCAGACGAGCTGCCACGGCACGATGTTCGCGTGGTGCTCCAGCGCCGAGATCAGGATCTCGTCGCCAGGCTGCAGCCGCGGGCGCGCGTAGCTTTGCGCGACCAGGTTGATGGCCTCGGTCGTGCCGCTGACGTAGATGATCTCCTTCGTCGAGCGCGCGTTGATGAAGCCGCGGATCGTCTCGCGTGCGCCCTCATAGGCGTCGGTGGCGCGCTGGCTCAGCGTGTGCACGCCGCGATGAACGTTGGCGTGATCGTGCTCGTAGTAGTGGTCGATCGCCTCGATCACGGCGCGCGGGCGCTGGCTCGAGGCCGCGTTGTCCAGATATACGAGCGGCTTGCCGTTCACCTGCTGATCGAGGATCGGAAAGTCGCGGCGGATGCGCGGCGACATCGAAGTCCACGCTGCGCGGTCGGGCGGGAGCGATGGCAGCACTCATGAGATCACCTTGTAACGTTCGCCGAGCAGCTGCTCGATGTGACTGCGGACCGCCGCCGGCCGGATCGACGTCACGATGGACTCGGCAAACGCGCGGATCAGCAGCGTGCGTGCCGCGACCTCGTCGAGGCCGCGCGAGCGCAGGTAGAAGAGGGCGGCAGCATCGAGCCGGCCGGTCGTCGCGCCGTGGCTGCACTTCACGTCGTTCGCGTAGATCTCAAGCTCCGGCTTGGTATCGATCTCCGCGCCGGCGTTGAGCAGCAGGTTGCGGCTCGACTGACGCGCGTCGGTCTTCTGCGCGCCGGGCCGTACGATGACCTTGCCGTTGAACACGCCGCGGCCGCGCTCGCCCGCGATGCCGCGATAGTTCTCGTCGCTGCTGGTGTGTGGAACGGCGTGATCGATCGTCGTGTGCACATCGAGATGCTGGGTCCCGAGCGGCGCCAGCAATCCGTTGAGCGCGACGTGCGCGCCCGGGCCTTGCAGCGTGGTCGTGAGATTCACACGGGCCAGGCTCGCACCCAGCGCGATGTCGTGCGAGGCATAGCGGCTGTCCTGCTGCAGGCGAACGTTGACGTGCCCGACGTGGAAGCCGCGCGTCGACTCCTGCTGGATCCGGTAGTGCTCGACGCTCGCGCCAGCCGCGACCTCGATGTCGCAGACGGCATTGGTGAAGCACTCGCCGGCCGGTGCGCCGACGAAATGCTCGATCACGACGCAGCGGCTGTTCGCTCCGGCTCGCACCACGACGCGCGGGTTGCTCATGAGCTGCGCGGCCGCGTCGCTCCAGTGATGCACGATGTAGACGGGCTGGTCCGGGTTTGCACCTGCGGCGAGGTCGAGCACCACGCCATCCTCGAAGAACGCGAGGTTGAGGTCTTCCAGCGCGCTCGGCTGTGCGCGCGACGCCTGAGCGATGAATGTGGCCACCGCGGCGGGATCGTTCTCCGACCACCGCTTGAGTGCGAGCAACGTCATGCCCGGTAGCTGTGGTTCGAGCGACGAAAGCGCCGGCATGCAATGTCCGTTGACGAGAACGATGCGGGTGCCGGCGTTCGCGATCCAGCGTGGGTCGTGCGTGGCGACTGCCGCTGTCGCGGCCGGTGCGAACGTGCGTGCTTCGAGCCGGCGCAGATTCGTGTACTTCCACTCCTCCTGTCGCTGCGTCGGGAATCCGGCTGCGACGAAGCGCTCCAGCGCTGCACGGCGCAGCTCGATGAGCCGGTCGTCGCTCGCGGGCCAACGCGCGTCGAAGATGGCGCGGTAGCGTTCACCCGGCGAACGCGATTCCTGGAGCGTGACCACGCTCATGCGACGGCAGCCTCCTGCCGTACCCAATCGTATCCGCGCTTTTCCAGCTCCAGCGCGAGCGACTTGTCGCCAGTCTTCAGGATGCGTCCGCCTGTCAGCACGTGCACGCGATCGGGCTCGATGTAGTCGAGCAGCCGCTGGTAGTGCGTGACCATCACGATCGCACGGTCCGGGCGCCGCAGGCTGTTGACGCCGCTCGCGACGACGCGCAGCGCGTCGATGTCGAGGCCGGAGTCGGTTTCGTCGAGCAGCGCGAGCGTCGGCTCGAGCACCGACATCTGCAGGATCTCGTTGCGCTTCTTCTCGCCGCCGGAAAAGCCTTCGTTGACGCCGCGATTGAGGAAGCTCTCGTCCATGTGCATCAGCTTCATCTTCTCGCGCACCAGGGCCAGGAACTCGAACGCGTCGAGCTCGGGAAGACCGCGATGCTTGCGCACGGCGTTCAGCCCGGCCTTGAGCAGGTAGACGTTGTTCACGCCGGGAATCTCGACCGGATACTGGAACGCAAGGAACACGCCTTCGCGAGCGCGCTCCTCGGGCGGCAACGCGAGCAGGTCGCGGCCGCGGTAGCTGACCGAGCCGGCCGTGACTTCGTAGCCTTCGCGCCCCGCGAGTACCTGCACGAGCGTGCTCTTGCCGGAGCCGTTCGGGCCCATGATGGCGTGCACTTCGCCGTCCGCGACTTCCAGGCTCAAGCCGTTCAGCACCTGCTTGTCGCCGGCGCGCACGTGCAGATTGTCGATCTTCAGCATGCTCATCCCACCGACCCTTCCAGACTCACTGCCAACAGGTTCTGCGCTTCGACCGCGAACTCCATCGGCAGCTCTTTGAACACGACTTTGCAGAAGCCGTTGACGATCATGTTCACGGCGTCCTCTTCGGAGATGCCGCGGCTCAGGCAATAGAACAGCTGGTCGTCGCCGATCTTCGAGGTCGTCGCCTCGTGCTCGACGCTCGCGGTCGGCGTGCGCACTTCCATGTACGGGAACGTGTGCGCCCCGCACTTGTCGCCCATCAGCAGCGAATCACACTGTGTGTGGTTGCGCGCGTTGATCGCGCTGGGCAGCACCTTTACCAGGCCGCGATAGCTGTTCTGGCCGTGACCGGCCGAGATGCCCTTCGAAACGATGGTGCTGCGGGTGTTGCGGCCGATGTGGATCATCTTCGTGCCGGTATCCGCCTGCTGGTAGTTGTTCGCGACCGCAACTGAATAGAACTCGCCGATCGAGTTGTCACCCGTGAGGATGCAGCTCGGATACTTCCAGGTGATGGCCGAGCCCGTCTCGACCTGCGTCCAGCTGATGCGCGAGTTCGCGCCGCGACACTCGCCGCGCTTCGTGACGAAGTTGTAGATGCCGCCCTTGCCGTGCTCATCGCCCGGATACCAGTTCTGCACCGTCGAGTACTTGATCTGCGCGCCCTCGAGCGCGATCAGCTCGACCACGGCCGCGTGCAGCTGGTTCTCGTCGCGCATCGGGGCTGTGCAGCCTTCGAGGTAGCTGACGTGCGCGCCTTCCTCGGCGATGATCAGCGTGCGCTCGAATTGGCCGGTCTTCGCTGCGTTGATGCGGAAGTACGTCGACAGCTCCATCGGGCAGCGCACGCCTTTCGGTACGAAGACGAACGAGCCGTCGGTGAACACCGCCGAGTTGAGCGTCGCGAAGTAGTTGTCCGTGTAGGGAACCACGGTGCCGAGATATTTCTCGACCAGCTCGGGATGTTTCTGCACGGCCTCCGAGAACGAGCAGAAGATCACGCCGGCTTTCGCCAGGCGCTCTTTGAACGTGGTCGCCACCGACACGCTGTCGAACACGGCATCGACTGCGACACCGGCCAGCCTGGCGCGCTCATGCAGCGGGATGCCGAGCTTGTCGTAGGTCTCGAGCAGCTTGGGGTCGACTTCATCGAGACTCTTCGGCGCATCGTCGCGCGCTTTCGGCGCCGAGTAGTAAGAAATCGCCTGGTAATCGATGGGCGCGATGCGCAGATGCGCCCAGTGCGGCTCGCGCATCGTCAGCCAGTGGCGATACGCCTTCAGCCGCCAGTCGAGCATGAACTGCGGCTCGCCCTTCTTGGCCGAGATCAGCCGGATGACGTCCTCGTTCAGGCCGGGCGGAACGGTGTCGGCTTCGATGTCCGTGATGAAGCCGTGCCGGTATTTCTGACCGACCAGGGCTTCGAGGGACTCGTCGCGGGGGTTGCTGGACATGATGCCTTCGTGACTACTCGTGCGATGCGCGCACCAGCCGGGTCAACGGCACGGTGGTGCTGCCGCGCTCCAGGCCCGCGAGATGCGCGAGAGTGACGTCCGTGAGCGCGCGCCGGATTGCGCCGTTCACTCGCTGCCAGACGTGTCCGACGCGGCAATTCGATTCGATGCCGCAGGTGCTGTGCTGGCCGCTGCATTCCGTGATCGCGAACGGGCCTTCGAGCGCATCGAGGATGCGCGCCGCGCTGATCTCGCCGGGCGGACAGGCCAGCTGATAGCCGCCGTGACTGCCGCGAGTGGAGATCACCAGACCGCTGCGCTGGAGCTTCTTGAGCAACTTGCTCACGGTCGGCAGGCCGACGCGCGTGCGCTCGGCCACTTCGGCGGCAGTCCACAGCCTGTCCGCCTGGGACGCGAGGCAGGCCAGGATCACCGTTCCGTAATCGGTCAGCTTGCTGATGCGGAGCATGGGTGCTTCCTCATATGGGACCATTTTAGTCCCAATACAAGTAAAACCGCACCCATCGATCGAACGAATTTTCCGTTTACGGGGTCTTATGGCGGTCCGTAAGCACGGACCACTTGTCGTTCGGCAACAACAATGAGGACCGGTCGGAAGGTGATTTTGTTATCCTACGCGCCCCCAATCGTGAGGCTCGATGAGCGCCCGTGCGCTATGCGCGCGCCGCGAGCCCGTTCCCAAATAGCCGGAGGCAGCAAGGTATGAATCGCAGTGAACTGGAATCGATCGCGAGGGCGATGGTCGCGAAGGGCAAAGGCATCCTGGCGGCGGACGAATCCAGCGGCACGATCAAGAAGCGGTTCGACGGCATCAAGCTGGAGTCGACCGAAGAGGCGCGCCGGACTTACCGCGAGCTGCTGTTCACTGCGCCCAACGCTGCCGACTACATCAGCGGCGTGATCCTGTACGACGAGACCATCCGGCAGAAGACGAAGGACGGCACGCCGTTCCCGCAGTATTTGCAGAAGCTCGGCGTGGTTCCGGGCATCAAGGTCGACACCGGCGCGAAGCCGCTCGCCGGCTTCCCGAACGAGACGATCACCGAAGGACTCGACGGGCTGCGCGAGCGCCTCGCCGAGTACCACAAGCTCGGCGCGCGCTTCGCCAAGTGGCGCGCGGTCATCGACATCGGCGCAGGCTTTCCGACGCAGTTCGCCATCGACGCCAATGCGCACGCGCTCGCGCGCTACGCAGCGCTGTGCCAGGAAGCGAACATCGTGCCGATCGTCGAGCCCGAAGTGCTGATGGACGGCGATCATTCGATCGAGCGCTGTGAGGAAGTTACCAGTAACACGCTCGCGTCCGTCTTCCAGCAGTTGTATTCACACCGCATTCATCTGGAAGGCATGATCCTCAAACCGAATATGGTCATCTCCGGCAAGAAGGCCGCCTCGCGGGCCAACCCGCAGCAGGTAGCAGAGGCGACCGTGCGCACGCTCAAGCGTTATGTACCGTCCGCGGTGCCGGGCATCGCGTTCCTCTCGGGCGGACAGAGCTCGGCGGAAGCGACCGAACATCTGAGCCTGATGAACAAGGTGGGCTCGCTGCCGTGGGAGCTGACGTTCTCGTATGGCCGCGCGTTGCAGGACGAAGCGCTGAAGGCGTGGGGCGGCAAGCCCGAGACGTTCGCCGCGGGCCAGAAGGCGTTCATCCGTCGCGCCAGGTTCAACGGGCTGGCACGCAGCGGCAGCTACAGTTCGAAGCAGGAACAGGAAGCGGCCTGAAGCCGCACCACTGAATGTCGTCGAGCGCAGCGAGCAGAAAACCGGATGCCCAGACCGCGCAGGACTCGATCGTCGAAGTTCGCGACGTTCACTATTCGATCGGCGGCCGCGCGATCTTCTCCGGGCTGAATCTGCAGATTCAGCGCGGCCGCATCACGGCGATCATGGGGCCGAGCGGCACCGGCAAGACGACGCTGCTGCGGCTGATCACCGGACAAGTCAAACCCGACCAGGGCCAGGTGCTGTTCGACGGCATCGACGTGAGCACCCTGGGTACGCGTGAGCTGTACGCGCTGCGCCTGCGCCTGGGCATGCTGTTCCAGAACGGCGCGCTGCTGACGGACGAGGACGTGTTCGAGAACGTCGCGTTCCCGTTGCGTGAGCACACCGACCTGCCCGAGTGCCTGATCCGCAACATCGTGCTCACCAAACTGCAGGCCGTGGGCCTGCGCGGCGCGGCGAAGTTGATGCCCGCGGAGCTTTCCGGCGGCATGGCGCGGCGCGTGGCGCTCGCGCGAGCGATGGCGACCGATCCCGAGGTGCTGATCTACGACGAGCCGTTCACGGGCCTCGACCCGATCTCGATGGGCATGATCGTGCGGCTGGTGCGGCAGATGAACTTCGCGCTCGGCATCACCAGCATCGTCGTGTCGCACGACGTCGAGGAGCTGGCGATCCTCGCGGACGCGAGCTACATCATCGCCGGCGGCAAGGTGGCGGCGTCCGGCAGCTTCGTCGAGCTGAAGGACCACGAATCGGAGATCGTGCATCAGTTCATCAACGGCCTCGCCGACGGACCGGTGGCCTTTCACTATCCCGCGCCCGACTACTACGAACAGCTGCTCGCGGATTAGGACCACGCATGCATTTCCTCCGCGAGCTGTGGGACAACGTGCAGGACTTCGTCGCGACCGTCGGCGCGGTAGCGCTGTTCTTCGGCCGCGTCCTCGTGCAACTGCCGCGCGCGGTGCTGCGCCCGAGCCTGGTCATCGAACAGGTGCACAACACCGGCGCGCTGTCGCTCGTCATCATCATGACGTGCGGACTGTTCGTCGGCATGGTGCTCGGCCTCACCGGCTATGACCTGCTGCAGCGGTTCGGGTCCGAAGAAGCGCTCGGCACGGCGGGCGCGCTGGCGGTCGTCAAGGAACTCGGGCCAGTGGTCACCGCTTTGCTGTACGCAGGCCGCGCCGGCACGGCGCTCGCTTCGGAGATCGGGCTGATGCGCGCGACCGATCAGCTGACCGCGATGGAAATGATGGCGGTTGATCCGATGCGCCGGGTGATCGCGCCGCGCTTTCTCGGCGGCATCGTCGCGATGCCGCTGCTCACCGTGATCTTCATCTCGATCGGCATCTTCGGCGTCCAGCTCGTCGGCGTGCAGCAGTTCCAGGTGGACGCGGCGTCGTTCTGGTCGCAGATGCGCTCGACCGTCGGCCTGGACGACATCGCCGAGGGCGTGATCAAGGGTTGCGTATTCGGCGTCGCCTGCAACCTGATCGCCGTGTACGAAGGCTACAACGCTGCGCCGACCGCCGAAGGTGTCGGGCGCGCGACGACACGCACCGTCGTCAACTCGGCGGTGCTGACCTTGATTCTGGATTACATCCTGACCGCGATCATGCTCTGAGGCCCGATTATGCGACCGACACGCACTGTAGAGTTTTCCACCGGGCTGTTCGTGCTGCTCGGCTTCGCGGCGCTGTTTTTTCTGGTGACGCAGATCACCAGCCGCGAACTTTCCGCCAACGGCAAAAGTTATGGAGTGGTGGCGATGTTCGAGAACATCGGCAGCCTGAAGCCCGGCGCTGCCGTATCGATGGCCGGCGTGACCGTCGGCCGCGTCGAATCGATCGGCTACGACCAGCAGCAGTACAAGGCCGTGGTCAAGATGCGCATCAACTCGCAGTTCGATCGTATTCCGACGGACAGCGACGCGAGCATCATGACGTCCGGGCTGCTCGGCGGGCAGTACATCGGCATCACGCCCGGCGGCGCCGAGGAATTCCTGAAGCAGGGCGACCGCATCGAGTTCGTGCAGGATGCGTTCGTGCTGGAGAATCTGATCAATCAGCTGGCGTCGACTTTCCTGCGCCGCGACCAGGGTTCCGCCGAAGGCGGCAACCAGGGCGGCGGCGAGCAGGAGAAAGCGCCGGCAGAGGAGTCGAAGCGATGAAGCCTTCAGTCAGAGCATTTACCAGAGGATTGGTCCTCGTCGTCGCGGCGTCGTTGCCGCTGCTCGCGACCACTGCGCGCGCGGCAGAGAACGCGGCGCAGCTGGGTCCGCAGGAGCTGGTGACCAAGGTGGCGCAGGATACGCTGCGCGACCTCGACGCCCATCGCTCCGAGTACCAGAAGAACCCGAACCGGGTGCGCGAGCTGGTCGACAAGAACATGCTGCCGCACTTCGACACTGCGTACGCGGCGCAGCTCGTGCTCGCCAAACACTGGCGCACAGCTAACGCCGAGCAGCGCAAGCGCTTCGTCGAAGCGTTCTATCAGTCGCTGCTGCAGAACTACGGCGAGGCGCTGCTGGAGTTCACGCCCGACCGCTTGAAGATCCTGCCGTTCCAGGGCAAGGCCGACGACAAGGTCGCGACGGTGCGCAGCGAGGTCCGGCGCGACAACGGTCAGCGCGTACCCGTCAACTATTCGCTGCGCCAGACGCCCAATGGCTGGAAGGCCTACGACGTGCAGATCGAAGGCGTGTCGTACGTGAAGTCGTTCCGCACGGACTTCGGCTCGGAGATTCAGACAGAAGGGACTGGAGCCGGTGATCCAGCGGCTGGAGCAGCAGGTCGCGAGTGGCACCGTGCAGAAGCCGGGGGCGCCGGCCGGCTCCAGCAAACCTGCGGCCGAGAAGAAGTCGTGAAAGAGACGGGCGTGAGCCGGGCTCGGCTCGAGTCGCTGGGAAGCGGGCGCTTTCGCGTCAGCGGCGTGCTCGACGCCTCCACGGCGCGCGAAGTGCTGGAGCAGAGCGAGTCGCGCTTCGCGCAGAGCAAGGAGATCGACGTCGATCTCGGCGGCGTCGGCGAGAGCGACAGCGCCGGGCTGGCGCTGCTCATCGAGTGGCTGCGCGCCGCACGTCAGGGCGGCCGGGCGATCCGCTTCGCCAACGTGCCGGCGCAGATCGAAGCGCTGGCCCGGATCAGCGAAGTGGAAGATCTGATTGGCGGGGAGAAGAAGCCAGAGAGTGAGAAGAGAGCGGAGCCGATGAAGAAGTCGGGCTGAGTTACTGCGCCGGCTTTTCTTCCTCGGACGGCGGCTCGTCCTCGAACTCTTCGAGGTCTTCGAGCGTCTCGGGCGGCGGATTGCCGTCGAAGATCTCGAACTCGCGCTGCTGCAGCCAGGCATCGCGGATGAACGCGTACGGGTCGTAGGTCCGCTGCAGCGTCCCGTCGAGCTGCAACAACTCGGCTCGCGAATGCACCGCATCGAGCACGCGCTCACCCCAGACCGCTTCCCACGGCGGGTCGATGTACGTGATCGGATCGAAGAAGAAATCGACCATGCGCGTCGGTGCGTCGCGCAGCGATGACGGGCCGAAGAACGGCAGGTTCAAGAACGGTCCGGAGCCGACGCCCCACACCGCCAGTGTCTGCCCGAGGTCTTCGTCGTTCGCTTCCAGCCCGACCGCGGTGGCGACATCGAACAAGCCGGCAACACCCAGCGTGCTGTTGAGCAGGAAGCGGCCGGTGTCGCGCAATCCCTGCTTGGGCTTGCCCTGCAGGAACTGGTTGACCATCGTCGTCGGGTACTCGAGGTTACCGAGAAAATTGCCGATGCCGATGCGCATCCAGCGCGGCGTGATCTTGCGGTAGCCCTCCGCGACCGGCTTGAGCGCCGCACGGTCGACGGTGTCGTTGAACTTGTACACCTTGCGATTGACCCCTTCCCAGCGATCGTCGGGAACGGTGCGGCCCGGGGTGGCCGCGCAACCGGCGGCGAGCATCGCAATCAATACCGCGGCGGCGGCGCGCAATGGACTGAGCATGCGTCGAGAATCTCCGAATCCATGAGTGCGGCCTGTCGGGCCGCGGCGTGATTGTATCAACTCACGCGGCGACGATTGCCGCTGTCGGTCTGCACCGGCCTGCGCGGTGCGCGTTTGGGCAACGCTTGCTGCACTTCTTCGAGGCGAGCCTCGAAACGCGCGCGTTGCACGTCCGAGATCTTCGGCACGTTCAGTGCCAACTGCAGCTGGTTGATGGCGAGCGGCAGGTCGCCGCTCATCAGGTGGTACTCCGACATGTAGTAGTACGAGTCGGCGACGTCGCCCGCGGCGTTCGCTGCCTGCGCAGTCAGCTTCGCCTGCTCCGGCGTCGGCGGCACGGTGTTGAACAGGTCGAGCAGGATCTCGTGCGCTCGCTTGGAATCGCCGAGCTGCATCAGTGCCTCGGCACACCGCACGGTCACTGCGATGTTGCGCGGGAACAGCTCGCGTGCACGCTGCAGCGTGGCGAGCGAGCTTTCGCCCTTACCTGCGAGCAGCTGCGCCTGACCGAGCGCTGTGTGGTACTGCACGACTGTCGGATCCGTGTCACGCAGACGCTGGAAGATTGGAACTGCTTTGGCCGCCTGGCCCGACACCATCATCGCGAGACCGCGACCGTACACCTGCGCCGAAGTCGCGTCCGGCTCGTTGCCGATGATCGCTGCGTAATACTCGCGCGCGTCTTCGCCCGACGGTGTCGAAAGCACGCGCAGTCGCTCGCGGGTGAGAGCGTAGCTCATGCTGTCCGGCTCCGGCTTCACGTTCAGCTGCGCCGCGCGTTCCTTCGTTTCCGCGATACGCGTGCTCGTCACCGGATGGGTGCGGAGCATTTCCGGAATGTTGATCTCGCTGCTGCCTGCATGCCGGCTCATGGTTTCGAAGAACGCCGGCATGCCCTGCGGGTCGAAATTGGAGCGTGCGAGGATGCCGAGCCCGACGCGGTCGGCTTCGGTTTCATTGGCGCGCGTGAAGCTGATCTGTTGCTGGATCGCGAGGCTCTGTGCCGCCGCCATGCCCGCCATTGCGGCGTCGCCGCCGCCAGCGACGCCGATGAGGATTGCGGCGAGCATCGCAGCTGTCGACACCAGGCTCGACTTGCTCTGTGCCGCGATGCTGCGTGCGATGTGCCGCTGAGTGACGTGCGCGACTTCGTGCGCGATCACGCCCGCGAGCTCGCTCTCGTTCTTCGTGTCGAGCAGCAGCCCGCTGTTGACGCCGATGAAGCCGCCGGGCAGTGCGAAAGCGTTGATGCCGTTGTCCCGGATGACGAAAAAGTTGAAGCGCTGCGACCCATCGTTCGCCTGGCTCGACAGTCGCCCGCCGATGCGAGCGGATGTATTCGGAGACTTCGGGGTCTTCCAGGATCTGATCCTGGTCGCGCAAGCCGCGCACGATCATGCGGCCGATCTGGTACTCCTCTTCCAGGCTGAGCATGGCTTGCGCCGGACTGCCGATGTCCGGCAGGTCCTCCGGCTCGGGCGAGGCCGCGTTGGAGGCCGCTGCGAGAGTCGCAGCCGCAGTGAGGAGCAGGGTGAAGAAGGCTTTCACGAGGTCAGTGTGGTGCGCTGGGCCAACGGTGTAAAGGCGTTGGACCGGGGCGACGGCCGTCGGTTCGATGACAGCGCGTTGCCGCTGCACTTTCTGCACTTTCGTTCAGGTTTCGGACCTGTCAGAAAGGCCCTAAGCTCGCCGTGGGGATGGGGAGAATCGCATGCTGGCAGGGAAAATACTGCGCGGGAGCGTGGCTGTCGTCGCTGTGCTCCTGAACGCGTCCGCTCACGCCCAACACACCCAGGTCGTACTGCTCGGCACCGGCACCCCGCCTGCCGATCCGGATCGCTCCGGCGCCGCCACGGCCATCGTCGTGAACGACACGCCCTACCTGGTCGACTTCGGAGCAGGTGTCGTGCGTCGCGCGAAATCGGCAGTCGTCGATCGCGGGGTCGCCGCGCTCGATCCGGTAAAGCTGCGCGTGGCGTTCGTGACCCACCTGCACTCCGATCACACCGTCGGCTATCCGGATCTGATCCTGACACCCTGGGTGCTTGGCCGCCGCGTCCCGCTCGAAGTGTATGGACCGCGCGGTATCGCGCACATGACCGAGCACGTGATGGAGGCGTACCGCGAGGATTTCGCGACACGCACGAAGGATCGCAACCTCTACACAGTCGGCGCCTTCCCCGAAGGTCACGCCGTCAACGCGCACGAGATCAAGCCAGGTGTCGTCTACAAGGACGCGAACGTCACCGTCACAGCATTCGCGACCAAGCACGCTATGGAGAGCTTCGGCTACCGCTTCGACACGCGGGATCGCAGCATCGTGATCTCGGGCGACACCAATCCGACGCAGGCCACGATCGACGCATGTCGCGGCTGCGACGTGCTGATCCACGAAGTGCTGACGCACGACTGGCTGTCGCGGCGGCCCGACTTTCACGCCTACGCCGCCGTACATCACACCACGACGTCCCAGCTGGTGGAGCTTGCGAAGCAGGCGAAGCCCGGATTGCTGGTCCTGTATCACGCGTCGCTGTCGCTGCGTCCGGCAGTGGACTCGGAGCGCTCGCCGCCGGCGGTGGTGCTGCAGGAAATGTCGGGCTACGCCGGACGCGTAGTCGTAGGGCGGGATCTGGACGTGTATTGAGGGGAAGTGGCGGAGAGGGAGGGATTCGAACCCTCGTAGGGACGTAATGCCCTCAACCGATTTCGAATCGGTGCCGTTGTGACCGCTTCGGTACCTCTCCGGCAGGGGGGCGAATTCTACACGAAGCTCATTTTCAATGAAGACTGGGGGTTGAAGCCGACGCCGGCCGGGTCGCGCGGACGCCGGGCTGGTAATCTGCGCCCCGGTCCGTAACCGACGACGCAGCACCTTGAAAGCCGCCCTGGCCATCATTGCCACGCTCCTGCTCGGCACCTGCTCGCAGCCGCCGACCGTGCTGGAGCAGATCATGCGCGCCGGGGAGCTGCGGGTCGTGACGCGCAACCTGCCGAGTGCCTACTACCTGGGCGCCTCCGGCCCGCAGGGGCCGGAATTCGATCTAGCCAGCCGGTTCGCCGCCGAGCTGGGCGTGCGGCTGTTCATGTATTCCGTACCGAACGTCGCGGATGCGATGCGCGAGGTCGAATCGCACCGCGCGCACATCGCGGCGGCCGGCCTGACCCGCGGCATTCGCCTGCCGGACAGCGCGAGCTTCGGTCCGCCGTACCAGCAGGTGCGCGAGCACCTGATCTTCCGCCAGGACGCGACCAAGCCGCGCTCGATCAAGCAGGCCAACGAGGGTCACATCGAAGTCGTGGGCGGCAGCGCGCACGCGGCGACGCTCGAGCAATGGCGCGCGCTCAATCCGAACCTGTCGTGGGTCGAGAACCCGCTGGCGGAAACCGAGGAGCTGCTCTACCGGCTGTCGCGGCGCGAGTTCGACTACACGGTCGCCGATTCCAACGAGTTCGCGATCGGCCGCGCGTTTCACCCGGAGATCCGCATTGCATTCGATCTGACGCAGGGGAAGTCGCTGGCGTGGGTGGTCGATACGCGCGACGCGAGCCTGCTGAAACGCGTGACTGCGTTCTATTCCTCGCTGAGCGCCGAAGGGCGGCTGGCAGCGATTCTCGACACGTATTACGGCGACAGCGATCGGTTCGACTACATCCAGTCGCGTGTTTTCCTCGAGCACATCGAGACGCGGCTGCCGCGCTACCGGCACTGGTTTCGCGAAGCTGCCGCAGAGGTCGGCGTCGACTGGCGTCTGCTCGCGGCCGTGGGCTATCAGGAGTCGCATTGGGATCCGCTCGCGACCTCGCACACCGGCGTGCGCGGGCTGATGATGCTCACCGAAGAAACGGCGCGCGCGCTGAAGGTGACGGACAGGTTGGATCCGCGCGGCAGCATCTTCGGCGGTGCGCGCTACTTCAAGTGGCTGCGTAATCAGATTCCCAACCGCATCCTCGAGCCGGACCGCACGTGGTTCACGCTCGCGGCGTACAACGTCGGCGTAGGGCATCTGGAAGACGCGCGCATCCTGACGCAAATGCACGGCAAGAACCCCGACGCGTGGACCGACGTGCGCGATCACCTGCCGCTGCTGACGCAGGCCAAGTGGTACACACGCGTGAAGCGCGGTTACGCGCGCGGCTGGGAGCCGGTGCGCTTCGTGGAGAACATCAGGGGCTACATCGACATCCTGGATTGGGTCGCGACGGATACGCGCCCAGTGCCGGCGACGTTGCCGCCGGAAATTACGGCCGATGCGCGCGAGAAGTAGGATGTCGGGCTGAAGCCTGACCCACAGCGTGCTTCGTAGGTTAGGCTTCAGCCTGACTCCTCATTTCTTCTTCGGCGTCACTTTTTCCGCGTACGTGCGCGCGAACTCTTCCGAGAACAGCGTCGGCAATCCTTGCTCGCCGCGGTGGTTCAGCGCCTGGTAGAACTCCATGTACAGGTCCCAGTACTTCATCTTGTTCGTCGCGCCGAGCAGCGGGCCGCGCTTGAGGCCGCGGTCGAAGCGCTCCTGCAGCTCGCCGGGCTCGATGCGGGTCATCAGCTCGTCCACCGCCGCCTGCATCGCGCCGATCAGCGCAGTCTGGTGCGTGCGGACATCGGCAAACGACTCGCGGATCGCGTCGATCGGTCCGAGATAACGGCTGCTGTGCGGATCGAGGAGCTTCAGCACGGCCTCCTCGACGCTCGCGGAGAACTTCAGCGGGTTGTTCTCGCCGGGCTGGATCGTCGTCTGGTTGAGCCGCATGCGGTTCTTCATGTCGGCGCGGCTCTTGAGCGACTCCATCAGGCCGAGCACAGCTTCGCGCAGCATCTGGCCGGCGAGCGTCAGCAGCACATTGTGCGCATCGGCGGGCAAGCTCGCCGGATCGATGCCCGCGCCCCGGCACAATGCTTCCACCCCGCTCGACGGTTCGGCGGAGGTGCTGTTGCTGTCCATGAGGCGCTTGGGACGCTCCGGCTCCGGCCTCTCGGTCTTCTCGACCCTGGCCAGCGCGGCGGGCGAGGTGAGCGCCTGCAGCGCCTTGCGATCGTACGGCCGCGTCTGCATGTGCCAGTCGTCCGGCTTGCGCGGCTCCTCGACCTTCGGCGCGGCTTCCGCCTTGCGACCATGCGCGACCGTCTTGTGTTCGCCGCTGTCGCCCAGGAGCGAAGCGAAGGCAGTGCGCGGCGCCTTGGCCGGCGCCGGTGTGGCCGGGATCGGGCCCATCGCCTTCAGATCGTCGGAGTCCAGCGCGAGCGCGCTTTCGAGATCGAGCGGCGAAGACGAAGAGGGCGCGCGCGGCGGCGGCGGCAGCTTCGGGGCAGGCGCGATTGCAGAATCGCTGATCAGGTCGGTGAGGTCGAGCTCCTCGCCGAGGTCGTTGTCAGTCGCCCTGGGATGCGTCTTGACTGCCTTGTTACGCACGCGCGGTGGCGCCGGGATCTGGCCGCTTTCGTCGGCCGCGAAGTCGTTACGCTCGTCGATACTGACCAGCACCTCGTAGTCGCCGAGCCGCAGCCGGTCGCCGTCCTGAAGCTTGTAGGCGCCGTCGACCGAGGCAGGGGTGTCCGAGCCGTTGATGAACACGCCGTTGGTGCTCGTGTCCTCCAGGATCCACTGGCCGGCGCGGAAGTCGACCTTGCAGTGGTGGCTGGAGACGTAGCGGTCCGGGTCCGGCAGGATCCAGTCGTTGTCCTGGGCGCGGCCGACTTTGCCGCCGGTGACGCCGAACAGGCGCGAGCTGCGCTTGCCGAGCGCCTTGTAGTGATCGCTGATGACTCGAAGTTTCAGTGCCATGGATCGGATGCGCGCGGCTTAGGTCCCACACAGATTATGGATAATATGGGGCGCAGCGTACCAACCCGACCCGGAACCCAGATGGCAACCAGTCACATTTTCAAGGTCGTTTTCGTTAACCAGGGCAAGGTCTACGAGATCTATGCCCGCAAGGTCAGCCACGGTTCTCTGTTCGGCTTCATCGAGGTCGAGGAGCTGGTGTTCGGCGAGCGCTCCGCGGTGGTCGTCGACCCCTCCGAGGAGAAGGTGAAAGCTGAATTCGAAGGGGTGAAACGCACGTATCTGCCGTTGCATTCGGTGCTGCGCGTCGACGAAGTGCGACAGCAGGGTCAAGTCAAGGTGAGCACGTTCGAAGGCTCGAACGTCACGCCGTTTCCGGTGCCGCTCTACACCCCCGGGGACAAGAAATAGAGGGCTGATTCCGCTATCATTCGCGCCCGCCAACCGCTTGTTTCCACGATGCTGATACTGCCGGGCGCACCTGCACTTTCCGACTTCCGAACAACGAGACTTCTCGCCGCGGTAACGGCTCGCGGCCACGCAATCGAACAGCTGAGCGCGCGCTACGTCCACTTTGTGCAGCCGCGTCGCGACCTCGGCGCGGACGAGCGGCGCATCCTGGAAGCGCTCCTGACCTACGGCCCCAGGTCCCCGGGCAGCAAGAGTGCTGCGGCGCTTCGCTCCGAGCGCCCCAATGAAGGACTCGTTGTCGTCATTCCTCGCCCCGGCACCCTCTCGCCGTGGTCGAGCAAGGCAACCGATATCGCGCACGTCTGCGGCCTGGAGTCGATCGAGCGCATCGAGCGGGGTATCGCTTACGAGTTGCGCGCCACCGGTGGGCTGACGCAAGAGCAGCTGCATGCAATCGCGCCGGCGCTCTACGACCGCATGACCGAAGCGGCGATCTTCTCGCTCGATGAAGCAGCCCAGCTGTTCGTGCACGAGCAGCCCCGGCCGCTGAATACGGTCCCGCTGCGGGCTCGCGGCCGTGCCGCGTTGGTCGAGGCGAATCAGACGCTCGGCCTGGCGCTGTCCGACGACGAGATCGACTACCTCGCTGCGAGCTTCACGCGGCTGGAGCGCGACCCGACGGACGTCGAGCTGATGATGTTCGCGCAGGCGAACTCGGAGCATTGCCGCCACAAGATTTTCAACGCCGAGTGGGTCATCGACGGCGAGCGTCAGCCGAAGTCGCTGTTCGCGATGATCAAGAACACGTACGCGCGCAACTCGCGCGGCGTGCTGTCGGCGTATCGCGATAACGCGGCGGTGATGGAAGGTGCGCAAGGCGAGCGCTGGTTCGCCGACGTGGACAGCCACGTGTACGCGCACAACGCCGAGCCGATCGACATCCTCATGAAGGTCGAGACGCACAATCACCCGACTGCGATTTCGCCGTTCCCGGGCGCCGCGACCGGCGCTGGCGGCGAGATTCGCGACGAGGGCGCGACCGGACGCGGCGGCAAGCCGAAAGCCGGCCTCGCAGGATTCTCCGTTTCACACTTGCGCATCCCTGGCTTCGAGCAGCCGTGGGAACGCGACTACGGCAAGCCCGCGCGCATCGCTTCGGCGCTCGACATCATGGTCGAGGGTCCGATCGGCGCCGCTGCGTTCAACAACGAATTCGGCCGCCCGAACATCCTCGGCTATTTCCGTACGTTCGAGACCGAGCTCGCATCCGGCGCGCGCGCGGCGCTGCGCGGCTATCACAAGCCGATCATGATCGCGGGCGGGCTGGGCAACGTGCGCCGCATGCACGTCGAGAAGTCCGAGGTGCCGCCGGGCGCGAAAGTGATCGTGCTCGGCGGGCCGGCGATGTTGATCGGCCTCGGCGGCGGCGCGGCCTCGTCGGTCGGCAGCGGTGCCAGTGCGGAAGATCTCGACTTCGCTTCGGTCCAGCGCGGCAACCCGGAAATCCAGCGGCGCGCGCAGGAAGTCATCGACCAGTGCTGGGGCCTCGGCGCTGCGAACCCGATCCTGCTGATTCACGACGTCGGAGCGGGCGGCCTGTCGAACGCAATTCCCGAATCGATCGCACACAGCGATCGCGGCGGCCGCATCGATCTGCGCGCGGTGCCGTCGGTCGAGCCCGGCATGTCGCCGCTCGAGATCTGGTGCAATGAGGCGCAGGAGCGCTACGTGCTCGTCATCGCGCCGGATCAGCTCGAACGCTTCACTGCACTGTGCGAGCGCGAGCGCTGCCCGTACGCCGTCGTCGGCGAGACGACCGACGACGGTTGGCTCAAGGTTGCGGATCCGCAGTTCAAGAACGCCCCCGTCGACGTGCCGCTCGACGTGCATCCTCGGCAAGCCGCCGAAGATGCTGCGTGACGTGCGCCGCGTGCCGGCGCTTTCCGATGCCTTCGACGCGTCGCGCATCGACGTCGTCGAAGCTGCGTACCGGCTGCTGCGTTTTCCGGCAATCGCGGACAAGACGTTCCTCATCACGATCGGCGACCGCACGGTCGGCGGCATGATCAGTCGCGATCCGATGGTCGGGCCGTGGCAGGTGCCGGTCAGCGACGTCGCGGTCACGTTGAGCGATTACACCTCGCAGACCGGCGAAGCGATGGCGATGGGCGAGCGCACGCCGCTTGCGTTGTTGGACGCGCCGGCCTCCGGCCGCATGGCGGTCGCCGAATCTCTGACCAACATCGTTGCCGCGGACATCGGCGCGATCTCCGACGTGCGTCTCTCTGCGAACTGGATGGCCGCGTGCGGCGAGCCGGGTGAAGACGCCGACCTGTATGCGACCGTGCAGGCCGTCGGCGAGGAATTCTGTCCCGCGCTCGGCATCACGATTCCGGTCGGCAAGGATTCGCTGTCGATGAAGACCAGTTGGCTGGAGAACGGTCGTACGCGAAAGATGGTCGCGCCGCTGTCGCTGATCATTTCGGCATTCGCGCCGGTGCGCGATGTTCGTCGCACGTTGACGCCGCAGCTGCGCACCGATCGTGGCGAGACTGCGCTCGTGCTGATCGATCTGGGTGGCGGTCGCAACCGGCTCGGCGGTTCGTGCCTGGCGCAGGTGTACGGCAGCCTCGGCCGCGAAGCGCCTGACTGCGACGATCCGTCGCGGCTCGCAGGCTTCTTCGCTGCGATCGTGGAGCTGCGCGCGGGCGGTCTGGTGCTTGCGTATCACGATCGCTCCGATGGCGGATTGTTCGCGACCGTTGCGGAGATGGCCTTCGCCGGGCGCTGCGGCGTGGAGCTCGACCTGGCAGCAGACGCCGGCTCGATCGCGGCGGCGCTATTCAGCGAAGAGCTCGGCGCGGTGCTGCAGATTCGTGCGGACGATGCGCAAGCCGTGCGTCAAGTGCTCGAGCGTCATGGCCTGGCTCGCTTCACGAGCGTGATCGGTCGCGTGACGAACGCAGATCGCGTGATCGTTCGAGCCGGCGGCAAAGTCGTGCTCGACGAAGCGCGCACTACATTGCGCCGCGCCTGGTCGGAGACCAGCTTCCGCATGGTCGAGCTCCGCGACAATCCCGAGTGCGCGCGAGAGCAGTTCGCAGCGGCTCTGGAGCCCGACGATCCCGGCCTCAATGTCCGGCTGACGTTCGAGCCGCAACAGGACATCGCGGCGCCGTACATCTCGAAGGGTGCGCGGCCGAAGGTCGCGATCCTGCGCGAGCAGGGCGTCAACAGTCACGTCGAGATGGCGGCGGCATTCCATCGCGCCGGCTTCATCGCGTACGACGTGCACATGACCGATCTGTTCGAGCGTCGCCTGAGTCTCGATGACTTCCGCGGCCTCGTCGTGTGCGGCGGCTTCTCGTACGGCGACGTGCTCGGCGCCGGCGAAGGGTGGGCGAAGTCGATCCTGTTCCACTCGCGCCTGCGCGACGACTTCAGCGAATACTTCGCGCGCCCCGACACGTTCTCGCTCGGCGTGTGCAACGGCTGCCAGATGATGTCGGCGCTGAGCGAGATCATTCCCGGAACGCAGCACTGGCCGCGCTTCGTGCGCAATCGTTCCGAGCAGTTCGAAGGGCGCCTGAGCCTGGTCGAGATCGTGGAATCGCCGTCACTGTTCTTCGCGGGCATGGCCGGATCGCGGCTGCCGATAGCGGTCGCGCACGGCGAAGGCCGCGCGGAATTCGCCGACGCCGGCGCGCTCGATGCTCTGGTGCGGGAACGGCTGCTGTCAGCGCGGTTCGTCGATAACAACGGCCGGCCGGCGGAGCGCTATCCCGCGAACCCGAACGGCTCGCCGCGCGGACTGACCGGCATCACGACGCCCGACGGGCGCGTGACGCTGCTGATGCCGCATCCGGAGCGCGTGTTCCGTACCGCGCAGAATTCCTGGCATCCGGACGAATGGGGCGAAGACAGCCCGTGGATGCGGATCTGGCGCAATGCCAGGGTGTGGGTGGGCTGAGCTACTTCCAGTTTCCCGCTGCCGCCTTCGCGACGTCATTCACCGGCCTCGCGACGAGTCCCGACTGCGTGATCGCGACTTCGTAGCGCGCCCCGTCGGCCATCGGCAGATACACGGCGCTGCCGTAGACCGCATCGACGAACGGCAGCCAGCGCTTGTGGTCGATCGACATCGTCCACAGGTCGAGGCCGGGGTTCTCGCTCAGCCCGTAGACCGTGCGTTCATCCTTGCGCTCCTGCTCGATGTCGCGATAGCGGCCGCTGACGCGCTCCAGGCGATATTGCGCGTCGAGGCCGAGCAGGTTGGCCCAGCCCTTCCACTTCAGTACGCGCGCGTCGAGCTGCCACTCGTCGCCGGCGAGCATGAACATCTGCAGCTCGCCGCTCGGCACCTGCGCGAGCGTCGCGCGGAAGTGCTGCGGACCGCGTGCTTCGAACACGATCTCCGCGACCGGCTGCTCGTAGGTGAGCCGGTTGTACGTGTGGAGATTCAGCGAGACTACGAAGAACAGCGCCGCGCCCGCGAGTAACAACGCTCCCATCATGCCGCTGCCCGCGGCAGCTACGAAGCGTGCACGAAACAGGCGCTGGCAGGCGAGCGCCAGCAGCAACAGACCGAAGACAGCGATGAGCAGGACGACGGCATCGGAGCTCATGTCACGAAACCCGTCAGCTCACGGCGTTCGATGAGTGCGGCGAGCGCGGCAATGTCGCGGTCGAGCCGGTGGTCGTACGGCCGATAGGCCACGTTGCGGCGGATGAGCGCATGGACCTGTTGCAATGGTTCGGTCGTCTGCAGCGGTTGCAGCTTGTCGATGGCGTGCGCCGCGGCCAGCACTTCGATGGCGAGAACGTGCGCGGTGTTCGCGCAGATACGTTGCAATTTGAAGCCGGCCCACGGCGCCATGCTGACGTGATCCTCCTGGCCCGCGGACGTCGTGACGTTGTCGACCGACGCGGGATGCGCCAGCGTGCGGTTCTCCGAAGTCAGCGCCGCGGCCGCGACGTGCGCGATCATGAAGCCCGATTCGAGACCCGGCTCCGTCGTCAGGAACATGCTCAGCGCCGGGTTGACGCGGCGGTCGAGCAGATCGGTGCGACGCTCGGACATGCTGGCGATTTCGGCGACCGCGATCGCGAGGTAGTCGCTCAGCATGGCGAGCGGCTCGGCGTGGAAGTTGCCGCCGGAGAGGATGTCCTCGCCGAAGATCAGCGGATTGTCGGTCACGCCGTTGATCGCTGCTCCCAGCACTTCACGCCCGTGCGCCAGCGCACCCTCGACTGCGCCGAGCACTTGCGGCATGCACCGCACAGCGTAAGGATCCTGCACGCGATCGCAGTTCTCGTGATTGCTGTGGATAGCGCTATCCGTCAGCAGCAAGCGGAAGCGACGTGCGACTTCCATCTGGTGTGGCGAGCGGCTCGCTTCGTGAATACGCGCGTCGAAAGGCGCGTAGCTGCCGGCCAGACCATCGACAGTCAGCGCGCCGATCACGATCGACGCATCGAGCAGCGCTTCGGCCGCAAACAAGCCGTCGAGCGCCAGCGCGAGGCTCAGCTGCGTGCCGTTGATGAGCGCGAGACCTTCCTTCGCCTCCAGCGCGATCGGTTCGAGCCCGGCGGCGCGGCAGACTTCGGCGCCTTCGAGGCGGCGTCCGTTGTGAGTGGCTTCGCCTTCGCCGATCAGGCACAGCGACATGTGAGCGAGCGGAGCGAGATCGCCGGACGCGCCGACCGAGCCGCGGCTCGGAATGATAGGGAGCACGTCGTTGTTGAGCATCGCGAGCAGCGCGTCGACGAGCTCGGTGCGCACGCCGGAGATGCCGGCCGCGAGGCTGTTCGCCTTGAGCAGCAGCATGCGGCGCACGATCGGTGCTGCGAGAGGCTCGCCGATGCCGCATGCGTGGCTGCGCACGAGATTGAGTTGCAGCTGCCGAACCTGATCCGCGGAGATGCGCTTGTTCGCAAAGGCCCCGAAGCCAGTGGTGATGCCGTAGCTGACGCGATCGGTGCGCACGGCATCGCGCACTACTTCGATGCTCCGCTGCATGCGAGTGCGCGACTGATCGCTCAGCGTGACCGTCGCGCGCGAGTCCGCGAAGCGTCGCAGGATGTCCAGCGAAAGCGACTCGCCGTCGATGATCAGCCCGGGTGCGGTCATGAGGCCTACATTTCCAATTTCTTGAACCGGATGCGATGCGGGCTGTCGGCGTCAGCGCCCTTGCGCCGCTTCAGATCCTCGACGTATTCCGCATGATTGCCCTCGAACCACACCACTTCGCTATCGCCCTCGAAGGCGAGGATGTGGGTCGCGATGCGATCCAGGAACCAGCGGTCGTGCGAGATCACCACCGCGCAGCCGGGGAAGCTCAGCAATCCTTCCTCCAGCGCGCGCAGCGTTTCGACATCCAGATCGTTGGTCGGCTCGTCGAGCAGCACGAGGTTGCCGCCGCTCTTCAGCACCTTCGCCAGGTGCACGCGATTGCGCTCGCCGCCCGACAGCTCACCGATCAGCTGCTGCTGTTGCGTGCCGCGGAAGTTGAAGCGTCCGACGTAGCCGCGCGAGGAAGTTTCGTAGTTGCCGACGCGGATCATGTCGAGGCCGCCGGAAATTTCCTGCCAGACCGTGTTCGCGTCGTTCAGAGACTGGCGCGACTGGTCGACATACGCGAGCTGCACCGACGGACCGAGGCGCACTTCGCCGCTGTCGGGCTTCTCCTGGCCGGTGATGATGCGGAACAGGGTCGTCTTGCCGGCGCCGTTCGGGCCGATGACGCCGACGATGCCGCCCGCAGGCAGCTTGAAGTTCAGGTTGTCGAACAGCAGGCGGTCGCCGAAGCCCTTCTTCAGCTGCTTCGCCTCGATCACCAGTTCGCCGAGGCGCGGGCCGGGCGGAATGTAGATCTCGTTGGTCTCGTTGCGCGTCTGGAATTCCTGCGAGGCCAGCTCTTCGTAGCGCTGCATGCGCGCCTTGCTCTTCGCCTGCCGCGCCTTCGGATTCGAGCGCACCCATTCGAGCTCGCGCTCCAGCGTCTTGCGCAGGCCTTCCTGCTGCTTCTCTTCGATCGCGAGCCGCCGCTCTTTCTGCTCCAGCCACGAGGAGTAGTTGCCTTCCCACGGAATGCCGTGGCCGCGGTCGAGCTCGAGGATCCAGCCGGCAACGTTGTCGAGGAAGTATCGATCGTGCGTCACCGCGATCACGGTGCCGGGATAGCTTTCCAGGAAGCGCTCCATCCACGCCACCGATTCGGCGTCGAGGTGGTTGGTCGGCTCGTCGAGCAGCAGCATGTCCGGCTGCGACAGCAACAGGCGGCACAACGCGACACGCCGGCGCTCGCCGCCGGAAATCTTCGTAACGTCCGCGTCCCACGGCGGCAGGCGCAGCGCGTCCGCTGCAACTTCGAGCTTGCGCTCCAGTTCCCAGCCGCCCTTGGCGTCGATCGCGTCCTGCAGCTTCGCCTGCTCTTCGAGCAGCTTGTTCATCTGCTCCTCGCCGAGGTCCGGATCGGCGAACTTGTCGCTCACCTCGTTGAAGCGGTCGATGAGCGACTGGATTTCACTGACGCCTTCGACGACGTTGCCACGCACGTCCTTCTGCGGATCGAGCGGCGGCTCCTGCGACAGCAGGCCGATCTTGATGCCGGGCTGCGGCCGCGCCTCGCCTTCGATCTCGCGGTCGATGCCGGCCATGATGCGCAGGAGCGTCGATTTGCCGGAGCCGTTGAGGCCGAGCACGCCGATCTTGGCGCCGGGAAAGAACGACAGGGAGATGTCCCGCAGGATGATCCGCTTCGGCGGAACCACCTTCGAGACGCGGTTCATGGTGAAGATGAATTGGGCCATACGCAGCGAAAAAGGGCGGGTGACGGAGGATTGGCTGAGGGGGGCGAATCATACAGAAGACGTGCTAGTGTCGGCACGGGGGAGGGGGCGCACACACCAAGAAAGGCCCGCCGTGACGGAATCGGACTGCAATGTGCTCCTGGTGGCGGGCGACGAGATCGCGCGCTACGGCTTCGGCGACGGCCACCCATTCGGGCCCGACCGGCACGAAGCATTCATGCGTGAGTTGCACCAGTGCGGACTGGACGGACGCGTCCAGCGCGGCGTCGCGCGCGCCGCTTCGCGTGAAGAGCTCGAATGGTTTCACACGCCGGCCTACGTCGATCTCGTGCGCGAACGTTCGGCGAGCGGCTTCGGCTATCTCGACGCAGGCGACACGCCGGCCTGGCGCGGCGTCTACGAAGCCGCGAGCAACGTCGTCGGTGCGACGTTGAACGCCGTGGACGCTGTGCTCAGCGGCACCGCGCGTCGCGCATTCATCCCGATTGCCGGTTTACATCATGCGTCGCGCGGCCACGCCGCCGGCTTTTGCGTCTTCAACGACTGCGGCGTGGCGATCGAAATGCTGCGGCGTCGGCACGGCGTGAAGCGCGTCGCTTATGTCGACATCGATGCACATCACGGCGACGGCGTGTTCTACGCGTTCGAGGACGATCCCGATCTGCTGTTCGCCGACCTGCATGAAGACGGCCGGTATCTGTACCCCGGCACGGGCATGGAGCAGGAAACGGGCGTCGGGCCGGCGCTCGGCACGAAGCTGAATCTGCCGCTGCCGCCGGGCGCGAACGACGAGCACTATCACGCGGCCTGGCGGAAGGTGGAGGACTACCTGCGCGCCGGGCGTCCCGACTTCATCCTGTTCCAGTGCGGCGCGGACAGCCTCGAAGGCGATCCGATCACCCATCTGCGCTTCAGCGAAGACGCCCACGCGCACGCCGCGGCGCGGTTGTGCGCCATCGCCGACGAGCTGGGTCACGGCCGCGTGGTCGGCATGGGCGGCGGCGGCTACAACCGCCGCAACATCGCCCGGGCCTGGACCCGGGTCGTCGAGGCGTTCGTCGAAGGCAGCGGTTAGCCGCTTCTTTCCGTACAATGAGCCTCCCCAACGCGAGGCTGCCGATGTTCCCCAAGACCATGACCATTGCCGGGTTCGACCCCGAGCTGCAGGCTGCGCTCGATGGCGAGCGGCAGCGCCAGGAAGATCACATCGAGCTGATCGCGTCCGAGAATTACGCCAGCCCGCGCGTGCTGGAAGCGCAGGGCACGGTCCTGACGAACAAGTACGCCGAAGGTTATCCCGGCAAGCGCTACTACGGCGGTTGCGAGTACGTCGACGTCGCCGAGCAGCTGGCGATCGAGCGCGCGCGCAAACTTTTCGGAGCGGCGTACGCCAACGTGCAGCCGCATTCCGGGTCGCAGGCGAACGCGGCTGCGTACCTGGCGCTCATCAACCCGGGTGACACGATCCTCGGCATGAGCCTCGATCACGGTGGTCACCTCACGCACGGCGCGAAGGTGAATTTCTCCGGCAAGCTGTTCAAAGCCGTGCAATACGGGCTCGATCCGAACACCGGCGAGATCGACTACGTGCGCGTCGAGCAGCTCGCGCAGGAGCATCGGCCGCGGATGATCATCGCGGGCTTCTCGGCCTATTCGCGCGTCGTCGACTGGGAGCGCTTCCGGCGCATCGCCGACGGCGTCGGTGCGTTCTTCGTCGTGGACATGGCGCACGTCGCCGGCCTGATCGCTGCCGGCATCTATCCCAATCCCGTTCCGCACGCCGACGTCGTCACGACTACGACGCACAAGACGCTGCGCGGGCCGCGCGGCGGCCTGATCCTGGCGCGGCCGAACGAAGAGATTCACAAGAAGCTCAACTCGCTGGTGTTCCCGGGCACGCAGGGCGGGCCGCTGATGCACGTCATCGCCGCGAAAGCGGTCGCGCTGCTCGAAGCGCTGCAGCCGGACTTCGTCGCGTATCAGAAGCAGGTGCTCGCGAACGCGCGCGCCATGGCCGGCGGCCTGATGAAGCGCGGCTACAAGATCGTCTCCGGCGGCACCGACAATCACCTGTTCCTCGTCGACCTCATCGACAAGAACATCACCGGCAAAGACGCCGACGCCGCGCTCGGCCGCGCGCACATCACCGTGAACAAGAACGCCGTGCCGAACGATCCGCGGCCGCCGTTCGTCACCAGCGGTCTGCGCATCGGTACGCCGGCGGCGACGACGCGCGGCTTCAAGGAAGGGGAAGTGCTGGAGCTCGCCAACTGGATCGCCGACGTGCTCGATGAGAATCTGAGCGACGCGGCGGTCGCCAAGGTGCAGGGGAAAGTGACCGAGATCTGTCGGAGGTTCCCGGTCTACACGAACTGATGCATTGCCCGTTCTGCAATCACGAAGAGACGAAAGTCATCGACTCGCGCCTGGCCGGCGAAGGGCAGCAGATCCGCCGTCGCCGCGAGTGCCTGCAATGCAACGAGCGCTTCACCACCTTCGAGACCGCCGAGCTGGTGATGCCGCGCATCGTCAAGAACGACGAGAGTCGCGAGCCGTTCGACGAAAGCAAATTGCGTAACAGCCTGCTGAAGGCGCTGGAGAAGCGCCCGGTGTCGAGCGAGGCGCTGGACGCTGCGGTCGTGCACATCTGCCACAAGTTGCGTGCGCTCGGCGAGCGCGAAGTGAACTCGCGCCTGGTCGGCGAGCTGGCGATGGAAGAGCTGCACAACCTCGATGAGGTCGCGTACGTCCGGTTCGCCTCCGTGTATCGCAGCTTCCAGGACGTCGACGCGTTCCGCGAAGAGATCGAGCGCATGCGCAACCGTCGCGGCAAGACGGACGAAAGCCAGTTGGCGCTGTGGACCGGGCCGGACGCCGGCAAGAAGCGCTGATGTTCTGCGCATTCGACGAACGGATGATGCGCCGGGCGATCGAGCTCGCGCAGCTCGGGCGCTACACGACCGATCCCAATCCACGCGTCGGATGTGTGATCGCGCGCGACGAGCGCGTAGTGGGCGAGGGCTCACATCGCAAGTCTGGCGAGGCTCACGCGGAGGCGCTGGCGCTAGCCGCTGCCGGCGAGGCTGCGCGCGGTGCGACTGCATACGTGACCTTGGAGCCGCATTGCCATCGCAGCCGCACGCCGCCGTGCACCGATGCGCTGATTCGCGCCGGCGTCAAACGTGTCGTTTGCGGCACGCTCGATCCGAATCCGAAAGTCAGTGGCGCCGGGGTCAAGCAGCTCCTCGCGAGCGGCGTTGCCGTGGCGACGGGGTTGCTCGAAGCAGAAGTGCGCGAGCTCAATCTCGGCTTCGAGAAGCGCATGACTCACGGCGTGCCGCGCGTCACCGTCAAGATCGCGATGAGTCTCGACGGCCGCGTTGCGCTCGCGAATGGCGTCAGCAAGTGGATCACGGGCGAGCCGGCGCGTGCCGACGTGCAACATCTGCGCGCCGCTGCGAGTGCCGTGCTCACTGGTATCGAAACGGTGATTGCCGACGATCCGCAGCTCAACGTGCGCGATCCGTCGATCGAGCTGCTGGGCCGCCAGCCGCTGCGCGTCGTGCTCGATACGCGGCTGCGGCTTGCGCCTGCGGCGCGAATGCTCGCGATGCCGGGCCACACGGTGGTTTTCACTGCCAGCGAGAACCTTGCGCACGCGGGCGAACTGCAGCGGGCAGGCGCCGAGATAGTCGGTGCGCCGCTGGATGCCGACCGACATGTCGATCTGCAGAACGTGCTCGCGGAGCTGGCCCGCCGCGAATGCAACGACGTGCTGGTGGAGGCGGGCCCGACGCTCGCAGGGCGGTTTCTGCAGCTCGGGCTGGCCGACGAGTTGATCGTCTATATCGCGCCGATCGTGCTCGGGCCCGAGGCGCGGGCCATGGCGCTGTTGCCGCCCCTGGAGCGCATCGAGGATGTGCTGCGTTATACGCTGCACGGACATGCAGCGCATCGGCGCTGATGTCAAACTGACGCTGCGCCCGGAGTCGGTCGCTGAAGCCCGACCTACAGCCCATGTTCACAGGTATCGTTCAAGCAATCGGCGAAGTACGCACGATCACGCCGCGCGGCGGTGACGTGGAGTTCGTGTTCGCCACGGGCGCGCTCAGCCTGGACGAGCGTTGCGATCGGCGACAGCATCAGCGTGAGCGGCTGCTGTCTCACGGTGACGCGACTCACGGCCGATTCCTTCGCGGCCGATGCTTCGCTCGAAACGCTGCAGGTGACGACGCTCGGGCGCTGGCAAGCCGGGCAACGGGTGAACCTGGAGAAGGCGCTGCGCGCCGGCGATCCGCTCGGCGGTCACTACGTTACGGGACACGTCGACGGCATCGCAGCTGTGGTCGGCTCGGCGTCCGACGCGCGTTCCCTGCGCGTCGACTTCGAGGTGCCGGCGACGCTCGCGCGTTACGTCGCGCGGAAAGGCTCGGTGTGCATCGACGGCGTCAGCCTGACCGTCAATGACGTCGACGCAAAATCGCTTCGGCGTCAACCTGATCCCGCACACGCTCGAGGTCACGACGCTCGGCGCCTGCCGGCCGGGCACGCAAGTGAACGTGGAAGTCGATATCATCGCGCGCTACGTGGAACGTATGACGCGCGACGCCGGAGACGACGCATGAAGCCGATCCCGCTGAATTCCCATCTCATGAAGCTCAACACGATCGACGAGCTGCTCGAGGACATGCGCGCCGGGCGCATGGTCGTGCTGATGGACGACGAAGACCGGGAGAACGAGGGCGACCTGATCATTGCCGCGGAACACGTGCGCGCCGAGGACATCAACTTCATGGCGCGCTACGCGCGCGGGCTCATCTGCCTGACGCTGACGCGCGAGCGCTGCCGCCAACTGCGCTTGCCGCTGATGGTGAGCGACACGAACATCGACCATCGCACCAACTTCACGCTCTCGATCGAGGCCGCAGAAGGTGTGACCACGGGCATCTCCGCGCACGATCGGGCGCAGACGATCCGCGCGGCCGTGCGTCGCGATGCGCGTCCCGAGGACTTGCGGCAGCCGGGTCACATCTTCCCGATCATGGCGCAGCCCGGCGGGGTGTTGACCCGTGCCGGTCATACCGAGGCCGGCTGCGACCTGACGCGGCTCGCGGGACTCGAGCCGGCGGCGGCGATCGTGGAGATCCTCAACGAGGACGGCACGATGGCGCGGCGGCCGGACCTGGAGAAGTTCGCGCGGCAGCACCAGCTCAAGATCGGCACGATCGCCGACCTGATCCGCTACCGTCTGGACAAGGAGCGCTCGGTGGAACGCATCGCCGAGCAGGTCATCGCGACCGAGTTCGGCGCATTCCGCATGTTCTGCTACGAGGACCACGTCAACCGCACGGTGCACCTCGCGTTGGTGGCAGGAGAGCTGGACGACAAGCGCGTACCGCTGGTGCGTGTGCATCTGAAGGACACGCTCGGCGACGTCGTCGGTATCCGCGATCGCGCGTTGGGATGGCCGTTGCGCTCGGCGATGCAGCGGATCGCGCAGGAAGGTCACGGCGTGATCGTGATCCTGCGTCCGGACGAGACGCCGCGCGACCTGATGGACGCCGTGCAAAGCATCGGTCGCGATCCGGTAGAGCCGTCGTCGCATGCGGGCGCGAAGGTGCTGCGTACCTACGGCATCGGCGCGCAGATCCTGCGCGACCTCGGCGTATCGCGGATGCGCGTGTTGTCGGCGCCGAAGCAGATGCACGGCCTGTCGGGCTTCGACCTCGAAGTCGTGGAGTACGTGGATGGATAACATCAAGGTCATCGAAGGCGACCTGCAATGTCGCGAGCTGCGCTTCGCGATTCTGGCGGCGCGCTTCAACGACTTCATCGTCGACCAGCTGATCCGCGGCGCGGTCGACTCGCTCAAGCGCCATGGCGCCGGCGACAAGCAGATCGAGATCGTGCGCGCACCGGGCGCGTTCGACCTGCCGGTGGTGGCGCGCAAGCTCGCGCAGAGCCGCAAGTACGACGCGATCGTCGCGCTCGGTGCCGTCATCAAAGGTGCCACTGCGCATTTCGACTACGTCGCCGGTCAATGCGCGAGCGGGCTCGCGCGAGTCTCGCAAGACACTGGTATACCGATCGCATTCGGCGTACTGACGACGGACACGATCGAGCAGGCGATCGAGCGGGCCGGCACCAAGGCCGGCAACAAAGGCGCGGATGCCGCCGTCACGGCGATCGAGCTGGCCAATCTGTTGCGCCGGATCGAAAGCTGAGCGCCCCGGATCAACTTGACGCACATGAGCTCATCCGGAAAATCCGTGGGAAAGCAGGCGCGGGGCACGCGGGCGCGCTCCATCGCGCGCAAGCTCGCGATGCAGGCGCTGTACCAGTGGCAGCTGACGCAGCATTCGGCAGCCGAGATCAAGAAGCAGTTCTTGGAGAGCGAGGAATCGGCCGGAGTCGATCGCGAGTACTTCGAGGAGGTCGTGGGCGGTTGCATCGACCGACACGAAGAAGTGGCTGTGGCGCTGCAACCGTTCCTCGACCGGCCGCTCGACCGGCTCGATCCGGTCGAGACGGCAATCCTCATGATCGGCATGTTCGAGCTGCAGCAGCGCGTCGACGTTCCCTATCGCGTGGTGATCAACGAAGCGGTCGACCTTTGCAAGCGCTTCGGCGCGACCGACGCGCACAAGTACGTCAACGCGGTGCTGGACCGTGCAGCACGCGAAGTGCGCGCGGCGGAGCGCAGCTAGCTACCAAGGCGGCTCGTGTCATGAGCCTCGGCGAATTCGACATCATCGCCCGTTACTTCGCGAGCCACGATCATCGCGCCGACGTGCTGCTGGGCGTGGGCGACGACGCAGCGGTCCTCGACGTGCGCGGCGACCGCCGGCTCGTCGTCGCGATCGACACAATCGTCGAAGGCGTGCACTTCCCACGCAGCATCGATGCAGGCGCAGTCGGCTATCGCGCGTTGGCGGTGAACCTCAGCGATATCGCTGCAATGGGCGCCGAGCCCGCGTGGATGACGCTTTCGTTGTCATTGCCCGAGGCATCGGAGCCGTGGATCGCTGGCTTCGCGTCCGGATTGCTGGAACTCGCCGAGCAGCATGACGTCGCACTCGTCGGTGGCGACACGGTGCGCGGTCCGTTGGTCGTGACGGTGCAACTCGCTGGCTGGGTGGAAGCGGACAAGTGGCTGACCCGGTCGGGAGCGCAGCCGGGCGACCTGGTGATGGTGTCCGGCATTCCGGGCGAGGCAGCGGCGGGTCTGCACGTCATCCAGCAGCACATGCCGTTGACGGAAGCGACCGCGCAGCTGCAGTGGCGGTTCCTGCGCCCGCGTCCGCGGATCGCGCTGGGTCGTCAGCTGCGTACGGTGGCAACCGCGGCGATGGACGTTTCAGACGGGCTGCTCGTCGATTTGCAGAAGCTCTGTGCCGCGAGTCACTGCGGCGCGCGGTTGGTCGTCGACGCGTTGCCTCACTCTGCAGCCATGCGGGAGTTGTTCGACGCGGATACTGCGCTGGACTACGCGCTCGCCGGTGGCGACGACTACGAGTTGATTTTCACGCTGCCGCCGGACCGGTTGCCGAATCTGTTGGCGCACCGGGATCCCGCCGTGCCGCTGACGAACATCGGGACCATCACCGCCGGCAGCGGCGTGCAATGCGAGCGTCACGGCGCGCCGTTCGTGCCGCGGCGCACTGGCTACGATCACTTCGCCGTCGGCGAGTCTTCGTGAGCGCCGGCCCGAAGTGGAGCGCCGATCCCGCGCTGCTGCGCAACCCGATTCATCTGCTCGCGTTCGGTTTCGGCTCGGGCCTCGCGCCGCGCGCGCCGGGCACCTTTGGGACGCTGGTCGCAGTGCCGATCGTGCTGGGCGTGATGCAATTCGGTTTCGCGGCACACTTGGCTTTCGCCATCGTCGCGACCGTCGCCGGCATCTGGCTGTGCGGCGAGAGCGCGCGGCGCCTGGGCGTGCACGATCATCCGGGGATCGTCTGGGATGAGATCACGGGTTATACCGTGACGATGTTGGCAACTCCGCCCGATTGGTATTGGCTGGCCGGCGGATTCGTCCTGTTCCGCTTCTTCGATATCGTCAAACCCTGGCCGATCCGCGAGGCCGATCACAGTCTGTCCGGCGGGCTGGGAATTATGCTGGACGACATTATCGCGGGCATTTTCGCGGCAGCGATCCTGCTCGCGGCAAAGCTCCTAATCACCTGACGCACCGGCGCCAACGACACAACGTGAATGCCCCGAGCGGACTGATGGAACAGCGCAACCCTAAGCGCGACCCCCGCAACCCCGAAAAGGTCGGCAAGTACGTCATCGTCAAGGAAGTCGGGCGTGGCAGCACCGGCGTCGTGTACCTGTCGAACGATCCGTACTACCGCCGCGACGTCGCGATCAAGGTCTACAACATCGAGTCGCACGACGAGGACCGCGCGCGCGTCACGCGCAAGATGTTCCTGTCGGAAGCGCACATGGTCGGCATGCTGCAGCATCCGAACATCCTGCCGATCTTCGACGCCGGCGAAGAGGACGGCCGCTACTACATCGTCACCGAGCACGTGCACGGCGCGCGTACGCTGTCCGCGTACTGCAAGCCGGACAACCTGCTGCCGGTCGACGACGTCGTCGAGATCATCTACAAGTGCGCCAAGGCGCTGCACTACGCGCACAGCCGCGGCGTCATTCACCGCGACATCAAGCCGTCGAACATCATGCTCACGCAGGCGAACGACGTGCGCATCATCGACTTCGGCATCGCGCTGGTCGCCGACTCGGACATCTCGCGCATCGAAGGCATCGCCGGCAGCCCGTCGTACATGTCGCCGGAGCAGGTGCAGTCGCTGGAGATCACCAACCGCTCCGACCTGTATTCGCTCGGCGCGGTGATGTACGAGATGCTGACCGGTTTCCGGCCGTTTCGCGGCGGCAATCTGTCGAAGCTCCTGCATCAGATCGTCTACGCGACCGCGCAGCCGATCCTTACGCTGCGCAAGGACATCCCGGAGGTCCTGGAGAACACAGTTGCGAAGTCGCTGCAGAAGGAGCCTGCCAAGCGTTACCGCAACGGGTTGGAACTGGCCGGCGACCTCACGCGCGTGCACCAGACGTTGCGCGAGGGCCTGTCGAAGCTCGACAGCCAGGAGCGCTTCTCGATCCTGCGCACGCTGAAGTTCTTCCACGACTTCTCCCAGTCGGAGATCCTCGAGGTGCTGCGCGCCAGCACCTGGCAGGACTACGAGAAGGAGGAGGAGATCGTCAAGGAAGGCGAGATGGACGACCGCTTCTACGTGATCGTCTCCGGCAGCGTCGCGGTCATGCGCAACGGCCGCGCCGTCGGCCAGCTGGATGCCGGCGACTGCTTCGGCGAGACGAGCTACGTGCGCGGCGCGAAGCGGCTCGCAACGATCAAGGCATTGGCGCCGGTGACGCTGATGAAGGTGAGCTCGACGCTGCTGGAGCAGTCCTCGGCCGCGTGCCAGCTGCGCTTCAACAAAGTCTTCCTGCGCAGCCTGATCGGCCGTCTGCAAAGCCCGAGCTGATTCTTGTAGGTCAGGCTTCAGCCTGACTCTTGTCCTTCTCGATCAGCGCATACGCCGAGTGGTTGTGGATGGACTCGAAGTTCTCAGCTTCGACGACGTACGCGCGCACGCGCTCTTCCTTGTTCAGCCGCACCGCGACGTCGCGCACGATGTCCTCGACGAATTTCGGATTGTCATAAGCGCGCTCGGTCACGAACTTCTCGTCGGCGCGCTTCAGGATGCCGTACACCTCGCACGAGGCTTCCGACTCGGCGATGTCGATCAGCTCCTCCAGCCACATGTGGCCGTCGACGCGCGCCTTGATCGTGATGTGGGAGCGCTGATTGTGCGCGCCGTAGTTCGAGATGCTCTTCGAGCACGGGCACAGGCTGGTGGCGGCGACCACGACCTTCAGCCACAGCTCCGGCTTGCCATCGTGCAGCTCGCCGATCAGCGAGGCCTGGTAGTTCATCAGGCTCTCGACGCCCGACGCGGGCGCCTTCTTCATGACGAAGTACGGGAAGTCCATCTCGATGTGGCCAGACTCCGCATCGAGCTTCTCGGTCATCTCCACCAGGATGTCGCGGAACGACTCGACGGAGATCTCGCGCTCGTTCCGGTGCAGCACCTCGACGAAGCGCGACATGTGCGTGCCTTTGAAGTTGTGCGGCAGGGCGACGTACATGTTGAAGTTGGCGATGGTGTGCTGCTCGCCGCTCGAACGGTCCTTGACGCGCACCGGGTGGTAGACGTCCTTGATGCCGACCTTGTTGATCGGCAACTGGCGGGAATCGGCGCGGCCCTGTACGTCCTCGATCGAGGAAGCGTCGGGAGGAACTGCGTTGGAAGGAAGTGTCGCCATGGGTTCGGTGTGCAGAATCGACGTGCAGAACGGGCTTATTGGGCCGGGCCCAGTATAAAGCAACCCTCCGCAGGGACTGCTAACCGCCGACTGCCAGCCGTTTCCCCGCGTGCCACCAGCGCGTGATCGCGCCTTCGACCGCTGCGCGGTCGAGGCCCGCGAGCGTGAGGCAATCCTCACGCGAGCCGTGCTCGATGAAGCGATCTGGAATACCGAGATTCAAGGTCGGTGTTGCATGACCGTTCGCTGCCAGGCATTCGTTGATCGCGCTGCCGGCGCCGCCCGCGACGACGTTCTCTTCGATCGTGATGAGCGCGCGGTGCGTGGCCGCGATGCGCAGGATCAACTCTTCGTCGAGCGGCTTGATGAAGCGCAGGTTCACGAGCGTTGCATCCAGTTGCTCGGCGATGCGCTCGCACGCCGGCACCATCGAGCCGACGGCCACGATCGCAAGCCCGCTGCGACCTTCGCGGCGCAGCTGCGCCTTGCCGACCGGCAGCGCACGCATCGCAGCTTCGATTGCGACGCCAGGCCCCTGACCGCGCGGATAGCGCACAGCGGCGGGTTGGTCCAGTTGCGAGGCGGTGAACAGCATCTGCCGACACTCGTTTTCGTCGGCGGGCGCCATGACCACGAGATTCGGAATGCAACGCAGATACGAAAGGTCGTAGCTGCCCTGGTGAGTCGCGCCGTCGCCGCCGACCAGGCCCGCACGGTCGATCGCGAACGTCACGGGAAGCTTCTGCAGGCAGACGTCGTGGATCAGCTGATCGTACGCACGCTGCAGGAACGTCGAATAAATCGCGACGACCGGCCGCAATCCCTCGCATGCCATGCCGGCCGCGAGCGTGACAGCGTGCTGCTCGGCGATCGCGACGTCGAAGTAGCGCTCCGGGAAGCGCTTGGAGAATTCCACCAGGCCCGAGCCCTCGCGCATCGCCGGCGTGATGCCGACCACGCGCGGATCCTGCTCCGCCATGTCGCACAGCCAGTGCCCGAAGATCTGCGAATACGTCGGGCCGTTCGCCTTCTCCTTGAAGATGACGCCGCTCTTCGGATCGAACGGACCGGGACCGTGCCACTTGATCGGATCGGCCTCGGCGGGCGCGTAGCCTTTGCCCTTGCGCGTGATCACGTGCAGGAACTGCGGTCCCTTCTGATCGCGAAGGTTGGTCAGTGTCGCGACCAGCGCGCGCAGATCGTGGCCGTCGATCGGCCCGATGTAGTTGAAGCCCATTTCCTCGAAGATCGTGCCGGGCAGCACCATGCCTTTCATGTGCTCCTCGGAGCGGCGCGCCAGCTCCCACACGGTCGGCATGCGGCTCAGCACTTTCTTGCCGCCTTTGCGCAGTGTCGCGTACAGCTTGCCCGATAGCACCCGCGCGAAGTAGTTCGAGAACGCGCCGACGTTCTCCGAGATCGACATGTCGTTGTCGTTGAGGATCACGAGCATGTCGACGTCCATGCTGCCGGCGTGATTCAGCGCTTCGAACGCCATGCCGGCGCTGAGCGCGCCGTCGCCGATGACCGCGACCACACGGCGCCGCTGACCGCTGCGTGTGGCGGCGATCGCCATGCCGAGCGCTGCGCTGATCGACGTGCTCGAATGGCCCACGCCGAACGTGTCGTATTCGCTCTCGCCACGCGTCGGGAACGGCGCCAGGCCGTTCTTGAGCTTGATCGTGCGCAGCTGGTCGCGCCGTCCGGTCAGCACCTTGTGCGGGTACGCCTGATGGCCCACGTCCCACACGATGCGGTCGTTAGGAGTGTCGAAGACATAATGCAGGGCCACCGTCAGCTCGACGGTGCCGAGCCCTGCCGCGAAGTGGCCGCCCATCTGCGCAACCGTGTCGATGAGGTATTGGCGCAGCTCGCCGGCGAGCTTCTTCAATTTCGCCGGCGTCAGCCCACGCAGGTCAGCGGGCGAGCTGATCGCGGTGAGCAGCGGGTACGGCGTTGCGGAGCCCATGGAGCGTGAGTCTACCGTAAAGAGTTCAGTGCTTTCGGAGCACCAGCCAGTCCGAAACGCTCGCCAGCGGTGCTGCGCGCGAGCCGAGAACAGCGAGCGCCGCGAGCGCGCGCGCATGCAGTTCATGCATGTGTCGCCGCGCTGTTTCGACGCCGACGCTGGATGGATAAGTCGCTTTGTCGTGGGCGAGATCCGCGCCGGTCGCTTTGCCGAGCAGCGTGGGGTCGCCTTCGATGTCCAGCAAGTCGTCCTGGATCTGGAACGCGAGGCCGATGGCGCGCGCGAATTCGTCGAGCGCCTGCACGGTCGCTTCGGAGCGACGCTCGGCGCAGGCCGCCGCCATCATCACCGACGCGTGGATCAGTGCGCCGGTCTTGCGCTCGTGCATTTCCTCGACCTCGGCCAGCGACAAACGTCGGCCGACGGCTGCCAGATCCAGCGCCTGGCCTCCGGCCATGCCGCCGGTGCCGCTCGCGATGGCGAGTAACCGGATGAGCTCGAGGCGGACCGCGGCGTCTGACGGCAATCCCGGACCGCTTGCGAGCGTCTCGAACGCGAGCACTTGCAGAGCGTCGCCGACGAGAATCGCGGTCGCCTCGTCGAAAGCCTTGTGGCAGGTCGGACGGCCGCGGCGCATGTCGTCGTCGTCCATCGCCGGCAGGTCGTCGTGCACGAGCGAGTAGGCGTGGATGAGTTCCACCGCGCAGGCGACGCCGTCGACGTTCGCTTCGGCGATGCCGAGCGCATTCGCGGTCGCGTAGACGAGCACCGGGCGCACGCGCTTGCCGCTGCCGAGCGCGCTGTAGCGCAAAGCTTCGTGCAAACGCGTCGGGCGCGCAGTCGCAAGCGGCAAGCGCGCAGCGAGCTCGCGCTCGATACGGGCCTGCCAATGTTTGAGCAGCGCCTGGAACTGCGGATCGCGGGAGATCTGGACCGACTCAGCTGTCGCGCTCATTGTCTTCCGCATCGAACGGCGCGGCCTCGAATTGCTCGGACGCGCCGCTCTTGCGCAGCAGGATCTCGACTTTCTGTTCGGCCTGCTTCAGTGCGCTCTGGCACACGCGCGTAAGCTGCACGCCGCGCTCGAAGTGGCGCAGCGACTCGTCGAGCGACAGGTCGCCCTGCTCGAGCTTCGCGACGATCCCTTCCAGCTCGGCGAGCGAGCGCTCGAAATCGGAAGCCGCAGTCTGCTCTGGGCTGGCCGGGGGCGGTTTACTGTTCACTGGAAGTGGTTTGGGCGGGGGGCGAGACTTGGCGCGGCAAGCTTGCATGCGCGCCTTGTCGTGGTCAATCGGCCGGCGCTGGCGCGGCGTCCGCTTCGCGCGCGTCGACGTTGACTTGGCGCGCACGCAAGACTAGATTTTCGCTCCATTAGACTTGGTCTAACGCTTTGATTCCCTCAACCGAGGACGACTGAAATGAAAAATCTGAAGGGCTCGACGACTGAGAAGAATCTGAAGGACGCATTCGCGGGCGAATCGCAGGCGAATCGTCGCTACCTGTATTTCGCAGCGAAGGCGGACGTCGAAGGCTTCAACGACGTCGCCGCGGTGTTCCGCTCGACGGCGGAAGGCGAGACCGGCCACGCGCACGGCCATCTGGAATATCTCGAAACCGTCGGCGATCCCGCGACGGGACTGCCGATCGGCCCGACGGGTTCGAACCTGAAGGCAGCGATCGCCGGCGAGACGCACGAGTACACCGACATGTACCCGGGCATGGCGAAGGCGGCGCGCGACGAAGGCTTCGAGGAAATCGCCGACTGGTTCGAGACGCTCGCGAAGGCGGAGCGCTCGCACGCCAACAGGTTCCAGAAGGCGCTGGATACTCTGTGACCTTGGCAGAGCACGGTTTCGCGGGGTCACGCAGCGTGACCCCGTGAGTGCTTCCGACTCCCGCGAAGGCAGTCTCGAGGCGCCGACGCGCCATCCGCTCGACTGGCGCAATCCCGATTTCCGCGACGAAACGCTCCTGCTGAAAGAGCTGGAGCGCATCTTCGACATCTGCCACGGCTGCCGGCGCTGTTTCAGTCTGTGCAACTCGTTCCCGACGCTGTTCGACGCCGTCGACGCTTCGCCGAGCGGCGAAGTCGAGAGCGTGGACAAGAAGGTCTACTGGGACGTCGTCGATCACTGCTATCTCTGCGACATGTGCTACATGACGAAATGTCCGTACGTGCCGCCGCATCCCTGGAACGTCGACTTCCCGCACCTGATGCTGCGCGCGAAGGCGTTCAAGTTTTCCACGCAGCCCGTCCGCAAGCGCGATCGGATCCTCAGCGCGACGGACATCGTCGGAACGCTCGCCGGAATCCCGGTCGTCGCCGAGATCGTCAACGCTGTGAACAACACGGCTGCGGGACGCAAGCTGCTCGATAAGGCGCTGGGCGTGCATCCCGACGCGCCTGTACCGAAGTACCACAGCAAGTCGTATCGCAAGCAGCACGCAGCGGCCGCGCATCCGGCGGTCGACGTGAAGCCGACGGCGGATACGAAGGGGCGCGTCGTCCTGTTCGCCACCTGCTACGGCAACCGCAACGAGCCGGACCTGGGCAAGGATCTCACCGCGATCTTCGAGCACAACGGCATCGCCGTGACGCTTGCCGGATCCGAGCACTGCTGCGGCATGCCGAAGCTGGAAATCGGCGATCTCGAGTCCGTCGCGCGTCTGAAGGAGAAGAACATCCCGGAGCTCGCGCGGCTCGTCGATGAAGGCTGGGACATCGTGACGCCCGTGCCTTCGTGCACGCTGATGTTCAAGCAGGAGCTGCCGCTGATGTTCCCGGACGACGCGCAGGTGTTGAAAGTGCGCGATGCGATGTTCGATCCGTTCGAGTATCTCTGGGCGCGCTACAAGGGCGGGCTGCTGCGGACCAACTTCACGCGCAAGCTCGGCAAGATCAGCTATCACGTGCCGTGTCATCTGCGCGTGCAGAACCTCGGACTGAAGACCCGCGACGTGCTGATGCTGGTGCCGGAAACGCAGGTCGAGCCGATCGAGCGCTGCTCCGGTCACAACGGCACCTACGGCGTGAAGAGCGAATATCGCGACGTGTCGATGAAGATCGGCCGTCCGGTCATCCGCCGCGTCGTCGACAGCGGCGCGGACTTCTATTCCAGCGACTGCCCGATGGCCGGCCACCAGATCGAGTCCGGTCTGGAGCAACCGCGCGAGCCGACGCACCCGCTGAAGCTGCTGCGCATGGCATACGGAATTTGAGCGAGTGACGACCATGCATCTGCCGCCTCTCACCCGTAACGATCTGATGAGCCTCGAGCAGTACTCGACGGCGCGCAAGGATTTCCGCGCCAAGGTGATGGAGCACAAGCGCAACCGCAGCGTCGGCGTCGGGCCGAACGCGACCTGGTCGTTCGAAGACCAGCTGACGATGCAGTACCAGGTGCAGGAGATGCTGCGCGTCGAGCGCATCTTCGAAGCCGACGCGATCCAGGAGGAGCTGGACTCCTACAACCCGCTGATTCCGGACGGGCACAACTGGAAGGCGACGTTCCTGCTGGAGTTCCCGGACGCCGACGAGCGCCGCGAGCGGCTGTCGCAGTTGAAGGGTGTCGAGGACCGCTGCTGGGTGCAGGTCGCAGGCTTCGATCGCGTGTGGGCGATCGCGGACGAAGACCTGGAGCGCGAGAACGACGACAAGACTTCCTCGGTGCATTTCCTGCGTTTCGAGCTGAGCCCGCAGATGTGCGCACAGGTGAAGGCGGGCGCCGCTGTCGGCGTCGGCATCGACCACGACAACTATCGCCACTCGTTGTCGAGCCTGCCGCAAAACGTGCGCGATTCGCTGGCGAAAGATCTCAGCTGACCGTCATCCCCGCTACGCGGGGATCCATCTGGATTCCCGCTTGCGCGGGAATGACGGCTTCAGTGTTAGAATCCGCGCGCGAAAATTCCTGAGCATCGCGCTTGCGTTAGATGGCACAAAGCTACACCGCCTCCGACATCGAGGTACTCAGCGGGCTCGATCCCGTACGCCGGCGCCCCGGCATGTACACGGATACCAGCCGCCCCAACCATCTCGCCCACGAAGTCGTCGACAACTCGGTCGACGAAGCGCTGTCCGGCCACGCCAAGCGCATCGACGTGGTGCTGTACAAGGACAACTCGCTGGAAGTCGCGGACGACGGCCGCGGCATGCCGGTCGACATCCATCCGAAAGAGAAAGTCAGCGGCGTCGAGCTGATCCTCACGCGGCTGCACGCCGGCGGCAAATTCTCGGACAAGAACTACAAGTTCGCCGGCGGCCTGCACGGCGTCGGCGTCTCGGTCGTGAACGCGCTGTCGAAGAATCTCGAATGCTGGGTCAAGCGCGGCGGCAAGGAATACAACATCAGCTTCAAGGACGGCAAAGCGCGCTCCAAGCTGGAAGTCGTCGATGACGTCGGCAAGAACAACACCGGCACGACGGTGCGTTTCTGGCCCGACCCGCAGTTCTTCGAGGCCGTCACCTTTTCGGTGCCGAAGCTCAAGCACGTGCTGCGCGCCAAGGCGGTGCTGTGCCCCGGCCTGCGCGTCACGCTCAAGGTCGAGCAGTCGGGCGAGAAGGACGAGTGGTTCTACACCGGCGGCGTCAACGAATACCTGCTCTCGGAGCTCGGCAAGGGCGAGTGGCTGCCGCCGGAGATGTTCAGCGGCAGCGTCGAGGGCGAGCAGGAAGCGGCGGAATGGGCCGTGGTCTGGCGCGTCGACGACGGGCCGCGCATCGAAGAGAGCTACGTCAACCTGATCCCGACGCCGCAGGGCGGCACGCACGTCAACGGTCTGCGCGTCGGCCTCACCGACGCGGTGCGCGAGTTCTGCGAGTTCCGCAACATTTTGCCGAAGGGGCTCAAGCTCGCGCCGGAAGACGTGTGGGACGGCGTCAGCTTCGTGCTCTCGACCAAACTGAAAGACCCGCAGTTCGCCGGACAGACGAAAGAGCGGCTCTCGTCGCGCGAGTCTGCCGCGTTCGTCGGCGGGGTCGTCAAGGATCAGTTCGGCCACTGGCTGAATCAGCATCCGGAGTCGGGCGAGAAGATCGCACAGCTCGCGATCTCGAGCGCACAAGCGCGGCTGAAGGCATCGAAGGCGGTTGCGCGCAAACGCATCGGCGCGGGTCCGGCGCTGCCGGGCAAGCTCACGGATTGCACCGTGGAGGATCCGCAGCGAGGCGAGCTGTTCCTGGTCGAGGGCGATTCCGCCGGCGGTTCGGCAAAACAGGCGCGCGATCGCGAGTTCCAGGCGGTGATGCCCCTGCGCGGCAAGATCCTCAACACCTGGGAAGTCGAGGCGAGCGAAGTACTGCAGTCGCAGGAAGTGCATCACATCGCCATCGCGCTCGGCGTCGACCCAGGCTCGGACAAGCTCGACGGCCTGCGTTATCACAAGATCTGCATTCTCGCGGACGCAGATTCCGACGGTCAGCACATCGCAACGCTGTTGTGCGCGCTGTTCCTGCGACACTTCCGGCCGCTGGTCCTCGCCGGCCACGTGCACGTGGCGATGCCCCCGCTGTATCGAATCGATGTGGGCAAGCAGGTCTACTACGCGCTCGACGACGCCGAGCGGGCCGGAGTTCTCGATCGGATCGCTGCGGAGAACTCGCGCGCGAAGCCGGTCGTCACACGTTTCAAGGGCCTCGGCGAGATGAGCGCGCTGCAGCTGCGTGAGACCACGATGGCGCCGGAGACGCGCCGGCTGGTGCAGCTCACGGTCGAGGCGAAGGATCAGGCGGATCAGACGATGGACATGCTGCTGGCGAAGAAGCGCGCGGGCGACCGGCGCGAATGGCTGGAGAGCAAGGGCAACCTCGCTGACGTGCAGGTCTAACCGAGCATGCCGACCCAGCCCACTCTGGATTTCGAGGGTATCGAGCGCCAGTCGTTGCGCGCGTTCACCGAGAAGGCGTACCTCGACTATTCGATGTACGTGATTCTCGACCGCGCGCTGCCGCACATCGGCGACGGACTCAAGCCCGTGCAGCGTCGCATCGTCTATGCGATGAGCGAGCTCGGCCTGTCGGCAGCGTCCAAGCATAAGAAGTCGGCGCGCACGATCGGCGACGTCATCGGCAAGTTCCATCCGCACGGCGACTCTGCCGCGTACGAAGCGATGGTGCTGATGGCGCAGTCGTTCTCGTATCGGTATCCGCTGGTCGACGGGCAGGGCAACTTCGGTTCGCCCGACGAGCCGAAGTCGTTCGCGGCGATGCGCTACACCGAGTCGCGCCTCACTCGTTACGCGTCGCTCCTGCTTTCGGAGCTGGGGCAGGGCACCGTCGAGTGGCAGCCGAACTTCGACGGCACGCTCGAAGAGCCGGTGTTGCTCCCGGCGCGCGTGCCGAACGTCCTGTTGAACGGTGCCACCGGCATTGCCGTCGGCATGGCGACCGACATCCCGCCGCACAACCTGCGCGAGGTCGTGAACGCGGCCGTGCTGCTGCTCGATGAGCCGGACAGCACGCTCGGCGACCTTTGCAAGAAGATCAAAGGGCCGGATTTTCCGACCGGCGGCGAGATCATCACGCCGTCGGCCGAGATCCGGCAGATGTACAAGACCGGCAACGGCTCGATCCGTGCGCGCGCCGTGTACGAGATCGAGGACGGCGAGATCGTGGTCACGCAGTTGCCATACCAGGTATCCGGCAGCCGCGTGCAGGAGCAGGTCGCTGCGCAGATCACGGCCAAGAAACTGCCGATGGTCGAGACCATCCGCGACGAGTCGGATCACGAGCATCCGACGCGCATTGTGATCGTGCCGCGCTCGAACCGCGTCGATACCGAGCAGCTGATGGCGCACCTGTTCGCCACGACCGACCTCGAGCGCACCTACCGGGTCAACCTCAACATCATCGGTCTCGACGGCAAGCCGAAGGTGATGGACCTGAAAGGGTTGCTGGAGGAGTGGCTGCAGTTCCGCACCGACACGGTCACCCGGCGCATCAACTGGCGCCTGGAGAAGGTGCGTGCACGGCTGCACATCCTCGACGGCCTGCTCGCGGTCTATCTGAATCTCGACGAGGTCATCAGGATCATCCGGCGCGAGGACGAGCCGAAGCCGGTGCTGATGAAGCGCTTCAAGCTGAGCGACATCCAGGCCGAGGCGATCCTCGAGACCAAGCTGCGCCACCTGGCGAAGCTCGAAGAGATGAAAATCAAGGGCGAGCAGGACGAGCTCAAGGCGGAGGAAGAGGAGCTCGACAAGATCGTGCGCAGCAAGGCGCGGATGAAGAAGCTGATCCGCGAAGAGCTGCTCGCCGCGGCGGAGGAATTCGGCGACGACCGCAGGAGTCGCATCGTCGAGCGCGCCGCTGCGCAGGCGATCGACGAAACGGAGCTGGTCACGAGCGAGCCGGTGACTGTCGTGCTGTCGCAGCGTGGTTGGGTGCGGGCCGCAAAGGGCCACGATCTCGATCCGCTGACGCTTTCGTACAAGACGGGCGATTCGTTCCAAGCTGCGGCGCGCGGTCGCAGTACGCAGCTCGCAGTGTTTCTCGACAGCACGGGTCGCGCGTACAGCCTGATCGCGCACTCGCTGCCGTCGGCGCGCGGGCAGGGCGAACCGCTGTCGGGGCGTCTCGATCCGCCGGAAGGCGCGACCTTCGCCGGCGTGTTGATCGGCGAGCCCGATGATCGCTGGGTGATTGCGTCGGACGCAGGCTACGGATTCGTGGTGAAACTGGGCGAGATGCACTCGCGCAATCGCGCCGGCAAAGCAGTGTTGAAGGTTCCCGAAGGCAGCGGCGTGCTCGCGCCCGCGCAGATTCCAGCCGCGGAAGACGCGCTGCTGTGCGTGGTGAGTACCGAAGGCAAGATGCTGGCGTTCGCGGTGAAGGACCTGCCGGAGCTGCCGCGCGGCAAGGGCAACAAGATGTTCGGCCTGTCGTCGAAGAAGGTCGCGAGCCGCGAGGAGTACCTGGCTGCGATGGCAATCGTCGCGTCGGGACAGAGCCTCATCGTCCACTCCAAAGAGCGCAAGATGACGCTCAAGTACGCCGAGCTGAAAGATTATCGCGGCGAGCGCGCGCAGCGTGGCGCAGTGTTGCCGCGCGGGTGGCGGACGGTGGAGAGGCTGGAAGTTGTATCGAGCGAGTAGCTCGTCATCCCCGCGCAGGCGGGGATCCATCTGGGCTTCCCGCCTGCGCGGGAATGACGGATTCTAGATCGTCACGCTCTCCGGCTCGTTGACGAAATACCCCTGGATGAACTCGATGCCGAGCTGCCACAGCACCGCCATGGTGTTCGCGTCTTCGACGCGCTCGGCAATCGTCCCGACCTTCTTGCCCTTCGCCTGGTCGACCAGGTCGCGCACCCGCTGCTGCAGTTCCTGATCCACCGACAATCCCTGCATCAACGTGCCGTCCACCTTGATGAAGTCCACCGGCAGATGCGCGAGCAGACGCCGCGGATCGCGGCCGGCGCCGAAATGCTCCAGCGCGAAGCGGAAACCGTCGCGACGCAGTCCGGACCCGAGCTCGGTCGCGTCGGCCAGGTACTCCGTCGCGACCTGCTCGCTGACCTGGAACACGATGCGTTGCGGGTCGACGCGCGTCGCCTTCAGCTGGTTCTGCAGCCACGGCAGCAATGACTTGTCGCGGACCGAATCCTTCGACAGCCGCACGAACAGCGACTTCACCGGCCGGCTCGCGCAGAACGTCATCGACGCGCCGATGACCCAGCGGTCGATGTTCTTCATCAGGTCGTTGCGATCGGCAGCCGCCATGAACTCCGACGGCAGCACCTCCTGGCCCTGCTCGTCGACCATGCGGACCAGCACGTCGAACATGCCGCGGTCCTCGCCCATCAGGCTGGCGATCGGCTGCTGCATCAGGCGGAAACGGTTCTCCATCAGCGCTGCGCGGATGTAGCGCACCCAGATCGCGTCGGCCGCCTGCTGGCGCGTGTCCTCGTCCTGCGTATCGGTGATCGCCACACGACCGCCACCGGCAGCTTCGGCGTTGCGCCGTGCTGCCAGAGCATCGATGAGCGAACGCGCAGCATCCGGCGTGCGGATGTCGATCATTCCGATGCCGACGCTGCACGTGCAGGACGTCTGCTTATCGCCCGCGCGGAACACCTGCCCGGCGACTTTCTTGATGAGGTTGCTCGCCCAGATCTCGACGTCGCGCTGCGTGCCGCGCTCCATCAGCAGCACGAACGTGCCGTCGCCGAAGCGGCCGAACAGATCGTTCGCCTGCCGCGTCTCGGCGATCAGCCCGGCGAACTGGCCGATGACTTCCTCGATGGCGAGCGGGCCGACGTCCTCGGTCAGTCCATCGAGCTTGTCGGGCTGAATCGCGACGAGCTGGCGAATACCGGCCTTGATGGGTTGCGACAAGGACTCTTGCAGCTGCTGCAGGAAGAAGCGCCGTTGCAACGCGCCGGTCGCGGCGTCGCGCTCCAGCGCGTCGGTGAGCTGTTCGTTGATCGTACCGGCGTCGCGCTTCGTCGACGCGACACACAGGCGCACCGCCGGATCGCCTTCGAAGTCCGCGCGCGACAACTCGATCTCGAGCGGCAGGTTGCTGCCGTCCGAGAGCAGCGCATTCGCGCGCAGCGAATGGTTCGACCACTTGCCCTGCAGGCACGCGACCAGCGCGCCCTTGATCGCGGCATGCGCCTCGGCGTCGAAAGCGTCCATCAGCGGCGTGCCGACGAGCGCGTCCGCATCCGGCAGGCCGTACAGATCGAGCCACGCGGGATTCGCGTCGACCACGATGCCTTCCTGCACATGCGCGATCGCGTCGGCCGAGCCGGCCATGAAAGATTTCAGCTGATCGCGATATTCGGTCGCCGAGCTGATCGTGCGAGCCAGCGTCTGCGCGCGGTTGTGCGCTTCGAGCTCGCGCGCCACGACGAGTTTCAGCCGCAGCGGATTCATCAGCGTCACGGCGTCGCGTGCGCCGTGCTGCATCGCTGACGCGATCGACTCCTCGTCCAACTGGTCGCGCGCGATCAGCACCGGCACTTCGGGGCCGAACTGCTTGCTGACGCTCATCACCTTGGCGATGTCACCGGGATCCTGGCCGACGAACGCGACCAGCATGTGGGCGTTGATCTGCGCCAGCGCCTCGCCCAGGTCGTTGAGCTCGCGAATCCAGTTGCAGCGCACGGCCAGGCCGGCGTTGCGCAGCGTGCTGTTGATGGCTTCGACGTTGTCCTGATGGCGGGTCAGGACGATCATCGGCACCGCGCTCTGTTCGGCCAAAACGAGTCTCCGCTTATTTGCCCGGAAGTTTAGCATCCGCCCGCGCGCGTCCGGGCGAACGCAGCTCACGGCCCGACGACATTTCTCGGCGGCGCGGGCCCTTTGTAACTGATCCGGCAGGCGCAGGAAGTAGGGAAGAACGCGTGTCGCCGACGAACTGGCCCGCGAGGGAGGTTGCGGCTATCATCGCGCCCCTTGCGCAATCCTTCTATTTCCCTGATCTTTTTTTATTAAGCCACGGTGCCAAATGGGCAGCTACTCCACGAACGAATTCAAGTCGGGCCTCAAGATCCTCATCGAGAACGACCCGTATTCGATCGTCGAGAACGAGATGGTGAAGCCCGGCAAGGGCCAGGCCTTCAACCGCGTCAAGGTGCGCAACCTCAAGACCGGCCGCGTCATCGAGCGCACGTTCAAGTCCGGCGACAGCGTCGAGTCCGCGGACGTGGTCGAGACGGAGATGCAGTATCTCTACGCCGACGGCGAGTTCTGGCACTTCATGGTGCCGGACACATTCGAGCAGTACACCGCCGGCAAGGAAGCGATGGGCGAGGGCGCGATCTGGCTGAAGGACGGTATGAATTGCACGGTGATGCTGTGGAATGGCGTGCCGTTGAACGTCACGCCGCCCGCGCACGTCGAGCTGAAGATCGTCGAGACGGATCCGGGTCTGCGCGGCGACACCGCGACGGGCGGCGCGAAACCAGCGAAGCTCGAGACCGGTGCAGTCGTGCGCGTGCCGCTGTTCATCAATGAAGGCGAGATCATCCGCGTCGATACCCGGACCGGGGAGTATCTGTCGCGCGGCAAGGGTTGATGAGGAGTCAGGCTGAACCCTGACAATCAGATCGCCTGCAGAACCTCGGCGACGATCCGCTCCAACCCTGCCTGATCTTCGGCGTCGAAGCGGGCGAACTTCGGGCTATCGAGGTCGAGCACGCCGATCAGCTCGGTCCCGCGCACCAGCGGCACCACGATCTCCGAATTCGACGCCGAGTCGCAGGCGATGTGGCCTTCGAACTCGTGCACGTTCTTGACGATCACCGTCGCACGACGCGCGGCCGCCGTGCCGCATACGCCCTTGCCGAGCGCGATGCGCACGCACGCCGGCTTGCCCTGGAACGGGCCGACCACGAGCTCGCCGTCCTTCAGCAGATAGAACCCGACCCAGTTCAAATCAGGCAGCGAGTGATACAGGAGCGAGCACGTGTTCGCGAAGTTCGCGATCGCGTCGCGCTCGCCTTCCAGCAGCGCTCGCGTCTGCGCCACGACCTCCGCATACAGCGCCGACTTGGGTTGCTTGGTGTCGATGCTGAGCTCGTGCATGGTCAGGCCCTGTCGAAAGGAAAGGCGAGCACTTCGTCGATGTGCCGCGCGCCGACGGCACACATCACCAGGCGGTCGAAGCCGAGTGCGACGCCCGAGCACTCCGGTAGTCCGTGCTCCAGTGCTGCGAGGAAGTTCTGGTCGATCGGGACCGCGGGCAAACCGCGGCGCCGGCGCTCGGCAACGTCGCGCTCGAAGCGCGCGCGCTGTTCCTGCGGATCGCCAAGCTCGTGAAAGCCATTGGCAAGCTCGAGGCCGTCCAGATAGGCCTCGAAGCGCGAAGCGATGTGTCCGTGCACGCGCGCCAGCGCAGCCTGCGACGCCGGGTAGTCGTAGACGAAAGTGAGGCGGTCGAGCCCGAGCTGCGGGCCGACCAGCGTGCCCATGATCAGGTCGAGGCATGCGTCGCGATCGTCCGCCAGGTCGCGTGGCATTTCGATCCCGGCGCTGTGCAGCCGTGCGACCAGCATCGGGGTCGAGTCGTGGAACACGTCCACGCCGGCATGCAGCTGCATGGCTTCGCGATAGGTCAGTCGCTCGGCGCGATCGAACTGCCGCGACGCGGGCAGCACGGCGCTGGTCAGCCGCTCGACGTCCGACATCAGCGAATGATGGTCGTAGCCGACGCGATACCACTCGATCATCGTGAACTCGGGGTTGTGCCAGCGGCCGCTCTCGCCGTCGCGATACACCTTGCTGATCTGCCAGATGTCGCCGCAGCCTGCGGCGAGCAGGCGCTTCATCGAGTATTCGGGCGAAGTGTGCAGGAATCCGCGGCGCCCGTTCGCAATGGCCTCGACACTGGCCATGTGAATGTCCGTCACGGCCGCCGCACCAAGCGCTGGCGTCTCCACTTCGAGCGTGCGGGTCGCGGCGAAGTATTCGCGCGTCGCGCGCAGCATCGCTGCCCGCACTTCGAGCGTGGCGATAGAGGCGGTCGGTTGCCAGCTCATTGTCGGTACCGCGCGCGCGATCGGTCGACCCAGCTGCACCGTCGAGTCGGGGACGAGTGTCGGTTCCCACGCGATGCGATTGCGCTCGAACAGCAACACTACCGTCGATCCCATGTTGAAACGGCCGAGCTCCTCGCCCTTGGCGAAGTTCTGGCCGAGACCCTTGCGGGATGCGCGTCGGTGCTTTGCGCCTGCGGGGCGGCGGATTCACTTCGCCGCAATGAACCGTCTCGATGCTGCCGACATGCAGCGCTCCGACGAGGATCACTGCCATGCGGCCCAGCGTAGTGGTGAAGTCGCAGATCAATCGCTCGTTGCGCGCGAACACGCGCGGGACGGCGCGCGCCGTCGCTGCATTCACGCTGAAGAGCTCGCCGGGCACGTAAACGTTGTCGCGAACGCTTCCGGCGTAAGGCATGTGAATGCGGTGATAGTTGTACGGCGCAAGGTAGATGCACGCGAAGCTGCCGCCGCGATAAGCCGCGGTTGCTTCGGCGTCGCCTGCCAGCAGCTCCTGCAGCGAATAGCGATGTCCCTTCGCTTGAATCAGCAGATCGCCTTCGATCTCACCGCATTGACTGAGCGTGCCATCGACCGGACTGACGACGATGTCCGTCTCGGGCGCGATCGGCCGCACGCCGGGGCGCAGCGCGCGCGTGAAGAAATCGTTGAAGGTGCGATACGCGAACGGATCCGGCTGCGCGGCCTCGGCCATGTTGATGCGAAAAGCGTTGAGGAAGATGCGCAGGAACGTGTTCCTGATCCAGCGCGTCTCGCTGCGCGTAATCGCGTAGATCAGGCGCGACATGGCGTGCTTCGGCAGCAGGTACTGGAGCGCGGCGAACAAGCGGTCGCCGGTGCGAATCGTCGGTGCTTCGCTCATGCGCCTTCGATCCGCCGATAGTCTTCCGCGATCAGCTTTGGCGTATGGGGCGCCGAGAACAGGGCGCGCAACGCGCCGTCGGGGTCGATGAGGAACACCGATGACGTGTGATCGACGGTGTAGCTGCCGCCCTCGATCGGCCGCGTGGCGGCCATCACGCCCATGCGCTGGGCCAGCTCGTCGATCGCCGCCTTCGTGCCGGTCGCACCGGTGAACGTCGGATCGAACGCCTTCACGTAGGCGGCCAGGCGTTCGGGCGTGTCGCGCTCCGGATCGACCGAAATCATGACGACCCGCGGACGGCGCTCTGCCGGCAGATCCGCGAGGAGTTTGTTCGTCTGGGCCAATGCGGTCATCGTGAGCGGGCACGCGTCCGGGCAGCTGGTGAAGCCGAAGAACACCAGGCTCCAGCCGCCGCGCAGCCGGCTCGTGTCGAACGGACGGTTGTCCTGGTCGATGAGCGCCAGCGGCGGCAACGGCCGCGGCGGCGAAAGCACAGTGGCAGTGGTCACTTCGGGCTGCGAGCCGGATTGAGGCTGGAGCAGCCAGCGCGCCGACAGGATGCCGGCAGCGACGGCTACAATGGCGACAATGGCTGCGAGCGCGATCGTCTGAGTTCGGGACATCGTTTTCCTCGTGGCCGCGAATTATCGCACGGCGCTCCATGAACCCGACCCCTTATCCGCCCGGCTCCGCGCCGGTCCCGCTGCCCGCGCCGGATCCGGCGACAGTCGAGCAGCTGATCCACTACGGCACGCTGCTGTTCGAGCAATCGGAGCTGTGGTTCGGGCACGGCACCGACAATGCGTTCGACGAAGCGGCCGAGCTGGTGTTCTTCGGCGCCGGCTTGCGGCACGAGGACGCGGCGGATGTGTACAGCCAGCTGCTCGGCGCTGACGAGCGCGCCGCGATTCTCGCGCTGTTCGAGCGGCGCGTTGCCGAACGCATTCCCGCTGCCTACCTCACGCATCGCATGTGGTTCGCCGGACACGAGTTCTACGTCGACGAGCGTGTGCTCGTGCCGCGCTCGCCGATCGCCGAGCTCATCGAGACGCAATTCCAGCCGTGGATCGCGCCGGGGAAGCTTCGGCGCATCCTCGACATCGGCACCGGCTCGGGCTGCATCGCGATCGCCAGCGCGCTGGCGGTGCCGGCAGCGAGGGTCGATGCGACCGACATCTCTGAGGCCGCGCTCGCGGTCACTGCGATCAATATCGACAGACACGCCGTCCAGTCGCGCGTGCGTGCGATCCGTTCCGATGTGTTCGAAGCACTGGCGGGCGAGCGCTACGACGTGATCGTGTCGAACCCACCGTACGTCGGCGATGCGGAGATGGCCGACCTGCCGCCGGAATATCGGCACGAGCCCGAGCAACGGCCTGCATTCCGGCGTCGACGGGCTGGACGTGGTACGCCGTATTCTCAGCGGAGCGGCCGCGCACCTCGAGCAGCACGGCGTGCTCATCGTCGAAGTCGGCAATTCCGAAACCACGCTCGCCGCAGCGTTTCCGCAGGTCCCGTTCACCTGGCTCGCATTCGAGCGCGGCGGCGACGGCGTGTTTTTGCTGACCGCGGAGCAGCTAGAATCCGTCAATGTCCGGTAACACCTTCGGCAAGCTGTTCACTGTCACGACGTTCGGCGAGAGCCACGGGCCGGCGCTCGGCTGCATCGTCGACGGCTGCCCGCCGGGCCTGGAGTTGTCGGAACAGGACATCCAGCCGGAGCTGGAGCGGCGGCGCACCGGCACGTCGCGCCACACCAGTCAGCGCAAGGAGCCGGATCAGGTCCGCATCCTGTCGGGCGTGTTCGAGGGTCGCACGACCGGCACGCCGATCGGGCTGGGGATCGACAACGAAGACCAGCGCTCGCGCGACTACGAGAAGATCAAGGATCGCTTCCGTCCCGGGCACGCGGACTACACGTATCAGCAGAAGTACGGTTTCCGCGATTACCGCGGCGGCGGCCGCTCGTCGGCGCGCGAGACCGTCATGCGCGTGGCCGCGGGCGCGATCGCGCGCAAATATCTGCGCGAGCGCCTCGGTGTCGCCATTCAGGGCTATCTCGCGCAGCTCGGTCCGCTGCGCCTCGAACCGAAGTCGCTCGAAGGCGTGTACGACAATCCGTTCTTCTGCCCGGACCCGTCGCGGCTCGAGGAGCTCGACACATACATGACCGAGCTGCGCCGCTCGGGCGACTCCGTCGGTGCACGCGTGAACGTCATCGCGACCGGTGTGCCGCCGGGACTCGGTGAGCCTGTGTTCGACAAGCTGGATGCCGACATCGCGCACGCGATGATGGGCATCAACGCAGTCAAGGGCGTGGAGATCGGCGCCGGTTTCGCGGCCATCGAGCAGAAGGGCAGCCAGCATCGCGACGAGATGTCGCCCGCGGGCTTCCTGTCGAACAATGCGGGCGGCATGCTCGGCGGTATCTCTTCGGGACAGGACATCGTCGTGAGCATCGCGCTCAAGCCGACATCGAGCATCGTCATTCCCGGTCGCACGATCGACGAGCAAGGCGCGAGCGTCGAGGTGGTGACCACCGGCCGCCACGATCCATGCGTAGGTCTGCGTGCCACGCCGATCGCCGAGGCGATGCTCGCGCTGGTGCTGATGGATCACTACCTGCGCCAGCGCGCGCAGAACGCGGACGTTGTCGCAAAAACTCCTAGGATTCCGCCGCGCGTTTAGGCCGACCTACAGGGCAAATCTCACGCCCGTTTTGCGGGCCACGTACCTTATCTGCCCGCGGGGTTTCATGTAGTGTTCGCCCAGCGGAAAACGGGTGCCGCGCGCGTAGGAACATGAGTAGAAAGTGGAATGTAGCCGTGGTCGGCGCGACCGGCCTCGTGGGCAGCAACATGCTGTCCATCCTGGAGCAACGCAACTTCCCGGTCGGTGAGGTCCACGCGGTCGCGAGTGCGCGCTCGGTCGGGCGCACGGTGCGCTTCAAGGGACAGGAGCTGCCCGTTCAGGATCTGGAGACGTTCGACTTCTCCAAGGTCCAGATCGGCCTGTTCTCCGCCGGCGCCAGCGTTTCCAAGGTGCACGCGGTGCGCGCCGGCAAGGCGGGGTGTGTGGTCGTCGACAACACTTCGCAGTTCCGCTACCAGGACGACATTCCGCTGGTGGTCGCCGAGGTGAATCCGCACGCGATCGCCGGCTACCGCAAGCACAACATCATCGCCAACCCGAACTGCTCGACCATGCAGATGCTGGTGGCGCTGAAGCCGCTGCACGACGCCGCTCAGATCGAGCGCATCAACGTCGCGACCTACCAGTCCGTTTCCGGCGGCGGCCAGAAGGCGATGGACGAGCTGGCTGAGCAGACCGCGGCGCTCGCACAGGGCGGTGTCGTCGCGCCGAAAGTGATCGCCAAACAGATCGCATTCAATTGTGTGCCGCAAATCGACGTGTTTCTCGACAACGGCTACACCAAGGAAGAGATGAAAATGTTCTGGGAGACCCAGAAGATCATGGAGGACCCGTCGATCCGCGTGAACGCGACCGCAGTGCGCGTCGGCGTGTTCGTCGGACATTCGGAAGCAGTGCACATCGAGACGCGGCGCAAGCTGACAGAGACGCAGGCCCGGGAAATCCTGGGGCGCGCGCCCGGCGTAGTGGTGATGGACGAACGTAAGCCGGGGGGCTATCCCACGGCGGTAACCGAGGGGGCGGGCACGGACCCGGTGTACGTGGGTCGCATCCGCGAGGACATCTCGCATGAGCGAGGTCTGAATCTGTGGATTGTGTCCGATAACGTTCGCAAGGGAGCGGCGTTAAATAGCGTCCAAATCGCCGAGATTTTGGTGAAAGACTACTTGTAAGCTATATTTGCGCGCGCAAAGTCAAGAAGCACATGAGCTTTTGACCGCTCGCGCCTACCCAAAAGCACCCAGAATCATTTGGAAATCAACGGGCTTGGGAATGCATCGGGACGACGAGACTCGGGAGAGCTGATGAGAAGACACCTGCCGCGCCTGCTGCTGCTGATGGGCGCACTGCTGTCCCCCGTGACGCTGTACGCGCTGGGCCTGGGCGAGATCCGTCTCCATTCCGCGCTCAACCAGCCGTTCGACGCAGAGATCGAGCTGATTTCGCCGACTGCGGAGGAGCTGCAGGGCCTGAAGGTCGGCCTGGCCAGTCCCGACCTGTACTCGCGTTACGGGATCGATCGGCCGATCTACCTGACGTCGTTCACGTTCTCCGTCCAGCGCAGCCGCGACGGCCGCGCTGCCATCAAAGTCACTTCGAACCGCTCGGTCACCGAGCCGTTCGTCACGATCCTGGTGGAAGCGAGCTGGGCGCGCGGGCGCCTGCTGCGCGAGTACACCGTGCTGCTCGACCCACCGGTCTTCATGCCTTCGCAGCCCCAAGCTCAGGCGCCGGTCACGACGCCGCAGACGGGCACACAGACGCAGCGTATCGAGCGCCAGGTTGCACAGGAGCAGCCTGCAGAACCGCCGGCGCGGGCTACACCGCTCCCGACACCTTCCGAGCCGACGCAGGAGCCGGTGACCACCGCGTCTTCCGCGTCCGGCGAGCCGATCGCTGGCGAGTACACCGTCGAGCGCAACGACACGCTGTACCGCATTGCCAGTCGCGTCACGCAGGACGGATCGCGTCGCGAGATCAATCGCACGATGATCGCGCTGTTCCGCGCGAACCCGGCTGCCTTCAACGGCAACATCAATCGTCTGCGCTCCGGCAGCGTGCTGCGCATTCCGGAGCTTTCGGACATCGAGGCGATCACGACGGGCGAGGCGACCGCGGAAGTCGTGCGCCAGACCGCCGAGTGGAGCGGCGCGCGGCAGCCCGAGCAGGTCGCACAGGACGAAGCGAACCGGCTGCGGTTGGTGACGCCCGAAGAAACACCCGTTGCACCATCGTCGGCGACGCCTGCACCTGAGCAGGTCGCGCGAGCGCCGAGCACTCCGACGACTTCCGGCCCGACGCCGGGAGACAACCGCGTAGCGCTGCCGAGCCCGGGCCTTGCCGAGACTCAGCAGAGCGCCACCGAAGCGCCTGTCGAACCGGTGCCTCAGACGGAGGAGCCGACGGCGCAGCCATCCGAGCCCGTGGCCGAGACGCCGACGACTGAGCAAGCCGCGCCGCCGCGGCCCGCCCCGCGTCCGGCCGCCCAGGCTCCGGAAGAGCCGTCGCCGTCGCTGCTCGATCGCGTCAATCAGTATTGGTGGGTCCTGGTCGTCCTGGGTCTCCTGGTCGTCATCGGACTGGCCGCAGCCTTCATCCGCCGGCGCCGCGAGGAAGCGGAGACCGCCAGCGATGCAATGGCCGGCCTGGATTTCGAGCCGCGCGCCACGCGCGCCGCACCGTCGATGTCGCCCACGAAGGCGCGCGATTCGTTCGTGGTGGAAGATTCCGACGACGACGATCTCGACGGACGCGGCGACGCAACTGTTCCGACGTCGCGTCGCCCCGAGCCGACGAAGGCGCGCTTCGAGCCCGCTGCCGCCGCAGCGCCCGCCGCAGCGGTCAGCCCGCGCATCGACGAGACGATGAGCAGCGAAACGCAGGTGCGTTTCGATCAGCAGGACGCGTTGGCCGAAGCCGACTTCCACATGGCTTACGGCTTGTACGACCAGGCCGCGGATCTCGTGAAGATCGCGATCGACCGCGAGCCGGCGCGCCGTGACCTCAAGCTCAAGCTCCTGGAAATCTACTTCGTCTGGGGCAACAAGGATCTGTTCCTCGACACCGCGCGCGAGCTGCACGGCACCCGTGCGCAGGCAGCGCCGGGCGAGTGGGACAAAGTCCTGATCATGGGCAAGCAGATCGCGCAGGACGACGCCATGTTCAAGGGCGAGGCCGGCGCGGCGCACGTCGACCTGGTCGACGTGAACCTGGAAGGCGGCGAGAACCGCGTCGACGTCGACCTGTTCGCCGAGCCCGATGAGAAGCCCGCGGGCCTGGACCTCGAGTTCACCAGCGGCGAGCGCAAGGCGCCGTCGCCCGGCGCCTCGTCCGATCTCGACTTCCTGCTCGATGAGCCGAAGCGCGGCTCGGACGAAGAGCCGACGCGCGAATTCGATCCGCTGTCGCGCACGCAGGAGACGCCTACGATCGAGTCGCCGACGCTCGACCGCGGGGCGCAGACGCAGCGCGAGCGCACGATCCGCGAGAAGGTGCCGAAGGCGGAGCAGACCGCCGAGCTGTCGCTGGACGATCTCGGCCTGGACGTCGATGCACTCGACGGTTCCGACGCGCTGGAAGACACCACTTCGCTGGAGAAGGATGCGACCGCGGAAAGCCAGGGGCCGTTGCGCGACGACGAGATGACGCAGCTCGCGCCGTCGCTCGGCAATTTCGATCGCACGATGAAGGCGCCGCGCGAGAAGTTCGACATCGAGACGACCGGCACGATCTACATCGACCAGGTCGACCTTGCTGGCGGCGACACCGTCGAGCAGCCGCGGGTGGAAAACGACTCCACCGCGGAAATGAAGCGTCCCTCGACGCCGCGGGAACTGGACATGGATCTGGATCACCTGTCCGGTTCGGGCAGCGGACCGGAGACCGTGCGCCAGACGCGTACCGGCGCACGCGACGACGACGAGTTCTCGACCGACGTGTTCGCAGACCGCACATCCGAAGTGCCGCGCGTCGACCTGGACGTCGGCGAGCCGCTGTCGTCCGATGACGGCGATACCGCTCACCGCCGCACGATCGCGGGCGATGTCGGCTTGTCCGAGCTGGAGCCGGTGACGATGAGCGAAGTCGGCACCAAGCTCGACCTGGCGCGCGCCTACATGGATATGGGCGACCCGGACGGCGCCCGCAGCATCCTCGATGAGGTGCTGGCCGAAGGCAACGCGAGCCAGAAGCAGGAAGCGCAGCGCTTGATGGAGTCGATCAGATAACCCGAATCGCGCTCGGCCTGGAGTACGACGGCCGCCCGTTTTGCGGCTGGCAGTCGCAGGCGCATGCAGTGGGGATCCAGTCGGTCGTCGAAGCTGCGCTCTCCACGGTGGCCGATCATCCCGTGGAAGTCACGGCCGCCGGCCGTACCGACGCCGGCGTGCACGCCGCCATGCAGGTCGTTCACTTCGACACGCCGGCCACCCGCACCGAGCGCGGCTGGGTTCGGGGTGCCACCACGAATCTGCCGGCGCAAGTCAGCGTTCTCTGGGCTCGCGAAGTCCCGGACGCCTTCCACGCTCGCTACAGCGCGCTCGCACGGACTTATCGCTACGTCATCCTGAACCGCACCGCACGGCCAGCGATCGAGGCCGATCGCGTCTGCCTGGGTTCGGGATCCGCTCGATGCAGAGCGCATGCGCACGGCCGCAGCGCATCTGGTGGGCGAGCATGATTTCTCGTCGTTCAGGGCTGCGGAATGTCAGGCACGCACGCCGATGCGCAACATGCACGCGATCGAGGTGCAGCGGACCGGCGAGCACATCGTGATAACGGTGCGGGCGAACGCGTTTCTGCACCACATGGTTCGCAACATCGCGGGCGTGCTGATCGCCATCGGTTCGGGCGAGCGCTCGACCGACTGGTCGGCCGAAGTGCTCGCCGCACGCGACCGCACCAAGGGCGGCGTGACCGCTCCGCCCGGCGGGCTGTACCTGACCGGTATCCGCTACACGCCGAGCCTGGGCTTGCCAAGCGAGCCGGCTGACCCCACGATACTTCCATGACTTGGTTCGAGAAAATCATGCCTTCGCGGATCAAGACCGAGCGCCGCACGCGCTCGGTCCCGGAAGGCTTATGGATGAAATGCGCCGCCTGCGACGCGGTGCTGTACCGCGCCGAGCTGGAGCGCAACCTGCACGTCTGCCCGAAGTGCGGCAACCACATGCGCATCGGCGCGCGCGAGCGGCTCGAATACTTTCTCGACCCGGAGACTTTCGAGGAGCTCGGCGAGTCGATCGAGCCGGAAGATCCGCTCAAGTTTCGCGACACCAAGAAGTACCGCGACCGCGTGTTGCAGGCTCAGAAGAGCACGCAGGAGAAGGACGCGATGGTCGTGATGGCCGGCACCCTGCACGGCCAGCCGATCGTGGCCTGTGCGTTCGAGTTCGCCTTCCTCGGCGGCTCGATGGGCTCGGTGGTCGGCGAGCGCTTCGTGCGCGGCGCCGAGCACTGCCTCGAGCATCGCAAACCGCTCGTGTGCTTTTCCGCCAGCGGCGGAGCGCGCATGCAGGAGGCGTTGCTGTCGCTGATGCAGATGGCGAAGACGAGCTCCGCGCTCGCTCGCCTGAGTGCGGCGCGATTGCCGTACATCTCCGTGCTGACCGATCCGACGACCGGCGGTGTGTCCGCCAGTCTCGCGATGCTCGGCGACGTGAACATCGGCGAGCCGAAGGCGCTGATCGGTTTCACCGGCGCGCGCATCATCCAGCAGACCGTGCGCGAGACGCTGCCGGAAGGGTTCCAGCGCGCGGAGTTCCTCCTCGATCACGGCGCGCTCGACATGATCGTCGACCGGCGCGACATGCGCGATCGCATCGCCGGCCTGTTGACGATGTTCATGCACAAGCCGGCCGTACCGGCCAGCTGATTGCGCTTCGACAGTCTCGCCGACTGGCTCGCGTGGCAGGAGACCCTGCACCCGAACGCGATCGATCTCGGGCTCGTCCGGTTACAGCGCACGCTCGACAACCTGGGATGGCAGCGCCCCACATGCCCCGTCATCACCGTCGCCGGCACTAACGGCAAGGGTTCGTGCGTCGCGCTCGCGGCGCGGATTCTGGGCGAGGCCGGTTATCGCGTCGGCACCTTCACTTCGCCGCATCTGCTTCGCTACAACGAGCGCATCGCAGTCGACGGCGTCGAAGTCTCCGATGAGGCGCTGATCGCGGCGTTCGAGCGCATCGACGCGGCTCGCGGCGAGGACACGCTCACGTTCTTCGAGTTCAACGCCGCGGCCGCGTTGCTGGTGTTAGCGGACGCTCATCCCGACGCGGTCGTGCTCGAAGTCGGCTTGGGCGGGCGGCTCGACGCGGTGAACGTCGTCGACGCCGACGTCGCGCTGGTCACGTCGATCGATCTCGATCACTGCGACTGGCTCGGTCACGACCGCGAGACCATCGGCCGCGAGAAGGCGGGCATCTTTCGCGCCGGCCGTCCCGCGATTTTCGGCAGCCGCGACATGCCGGCGTCGATCCGCGAGGTTGCGCAGCAGGTTGGCGCAGAACTGCAGCAACTCGGCCACGACTTCGACTGGGTGCGTGGCGGAGATCGGTGGACCTGGCGCGGTCGCACAGGGGAGCAGCGCGATCTGCCGGCGCCGGCACTGCACGGCGAGATTCAGTACGACAACGCGGCCGCGGTACTGGCCGCGCTCGAGGCGCTTCAATCACGATTGAGCGTGCCGCGGTCCGCCATCGAGCGCGGGCTGCAGACAGTGACGTTGCCAGGACGCTTCCAGGTCGTGAAGCAGAGCAGTCCCCGACCGATCGAATGGATCCTGGATGTCGCCCACAACCCCGCAGCAGCCCACACGCTTGCTGCACAACTCGCTGCGCGAAAAGGCGGCGGTCGCACGATCGCCGTTTGCGGCGTGCTGAGCGATAAGGATGTCGAGGGCATCGTCGGCGAGCTGCGCAGCTCGTTCGACGCGTGGGTCATCGTCGGTCTCCAAGGCCCTCGCGCGCTGGCGCCGGAAGCACTCGCTGCGCGTGTGCGGAGTGTCGGCGCAAACGTCGAGGCGGTTGCGGCGGACGTCGTGGCGGGTTGCCTGGCCGCCGAAGCGTTGGCGCACGCAGGCGATCGGATCGTGGTCTTCGGTTCATTCCTGACCGTCGGTCCAGCACTGGGTCGTCTTGTGGGTCAGGCTGCAGCCTGACGCCTTATACTTCTCGCCCGTGGAACGCGTAGTCAAAGAACGCCTGGTCGGCGCCGCCGTGCTGATGGCCGCTGCGATCATTCTGATCCCCGAGATGCTGTCGGGCCCCGATCGCAACTCGGAGTCGGAGCCGGCGGCGCAGGCGCGCAGCGACGCGCCGATCAAGACCTACACGATCGATCTGAGCCAGTCGCCGAGCGCGCAACCGACACCGTCCGTCGTCGACAATCGCGCACCGCCGCCGGAAGAGCCGGCAGTGCCCGCGAACGCGCAACCGACCGAACAGCCGACCGAACCACCGTCAGGGGCGCACCCCGCTGATGCCGATCAGGCAAAGCCTGAAGCGCCTCAGCAAACTGCTGCTGCCACTCCGGTCGTCGCCGCTCCCGTCGTCGTCGAACAGCCGACTGCGGCTCCGGCACGCACCACACCGCCGCCTCTTGCTTCCAACAGCGGCACCCCAACGTCAGGCCGGTGGGCAGTGCAGGTCGGCAGCTACGCGCGGGAAGCGACCGCGGAGCGATTGGCGAAGCAGCTGCGCGACCAGGGCCAGCGCGCATTCGTGATGCCTGTGAAGTCCGGCGGCGCAACGTTGTATCGCGTGCGGATCGGACCGATGCAGGACCGCGCGAGCGCCGAAGCGGCGCTGCGCGATGTCAAGTCGGCCGGCGCCGCGATCGTGTCGCATCCGTGACGACCGAATTGGTAACCGGCTGAGGGCCGCTGTTAGAATCCGCGCGCCCGAAGTCCCGGCTGCCGTGCAGGTGGTGTCGCCCGATCTATGAACGCTGCTGACTACCTGATTGTCGGCGTGCTGCTCGCGTCGATGCTCCTGGGTATGCTCCGCGGCTTCGTTCGCGAGGCGGTCGGGCTGCTCGCATGGCTCGGCGGATTGTGGTTCGCGTGGCGCTATGCGCCGGAGCTCGAGCCGTACCTCGGCGGCATGGTCGGCAAACCGCCGGTGAGCCTGTGGACCGCACGCGCTGCGATCCTGCTGGCCGTGCTGGTGATCGGTTGGCTGATCTCGGGCTTGCTCGGTTATTTTTTGCGGCATTCGGCGCTCAGCGTGCTGGTCGACCGGATTCTCGGTCTCGTGTTCGGCACGGTGCGCGGCGCGGTGGTCATCGCGGTGTTCGTGATGCTCGGGGAATTCGTCGAGCTCAACCGGGTCGAATGGTGGCGGCGATCGACTCTGCTGCCGTACGCCAGCGAGCTCGCCAGCTGGATCCAGAACTTCGCGGAAACGGGCATGCGGACTGTCGTCGACGTGAAATCTACGCAGTCGGGAGCTTGAGAGAATGTGCGGAATAGTCGGCATCGTCGGGCACTCGCCGGCCAACCAGCAGATTTATGACGCGCTGACGGTATTGCAGCACCGCGGCCAGGACGCCGCCGGCATCATGACCTGCGATGAAGGCGAGCTGTTCATGCGCAAGCAGAACGGCCTGGTGCGCGACGTCTTCCAGCAGCGCCACATGCTGCGCCTCAAGGGCAACATCGGCATCGGCCACGTCCGTTATCCCACCGCAGGCTGCGACAGTTCTTCGGAAGCGCAGCCGTTCATGGTCAATTCTCCGTACGGCATCTGTCTCGGTCACAACGGCAACCTGACGAACGCTGCCGAGCTCGCCGAGGTCCTGATCCGCGAGGACCTGCGCCACCTCAACACCAGCTCCGATTCGGAAGTGCTGCTCAACGTGCTCGCGAGCGAGCTGTCGCGCGCCGGCACGCCGCGCGCGTCGGCAACTGACATCTTCGCCGCCGTGACCTCGGTTTATCGCCGCGTCCGAGGCGGTTTCGCAGTCGTGTCGATGATCGTCGGTCACGGGCTGCTCGGCTTCCGCGATCCGCATGGCATCCGTCCGCTGGTCATCGGCCGCCGCGAAACACCGCAGGGCAACGAGTACATGCTGGCTTCGGAGAGCGTCGCGCTCGACCAGATCGGCTTCGAGCTGATGCGCGACGTCGGCCCCGGCGAGGCAGTGTTCATCGACGAGCACGGCCGGTTCTATTCGCACCAGTGCGTGCCGGTGGCGCGCCACACGCCGTGCATCTTCGAGTACGTCTACTTCGCGCGGCCCGACGCGATCATCGACAACATCTCGGTGCACAAGGCGCGGCTGCGCATGGGCGACCTGCTGGCGGAGAAGATCCGCCGCATCTGGCCCGACCACGACATCGACGCCGTGATCCCGATTCCCGACACCAGCCGCACGGCCGCCGTGCAGGTCGCGCAGCTGCTCGGCGTCAAGTACCGCGAGGGCTTCGTCAAGAACCGCTACATCGGCCGCACGTTCATCATGCCGGGGCAGGAGCAGCGCGCGAAGTCGGTGCGCAACAAGCTGAACGTCATCGACCTCGAGTTCCGTGGCAAGAACGTGCTGCTGATCGACGATTCGATCGTCCGCGGCACGACCTCGGCGCAGATCATCGACCTCGCGCGCGAAGCCGGCGCACGCCGCGTCTACTTCGCTTCCGCCGCGCCGCCGGTGCGCTACCCGAATGTCTACGGCATCGACATGCCGGCGACGTCCGAGCTGGTGGCCGCCGACCGCACCGATGAAGAGGTCGCGAAGCTCATCGGCGCCGACCGCCTCATCTACCAGGATCTCGACGACCTGGTGCGCGCGTGCCTGCATCACGACTCGCACATCCAGGAGTTCGACGATTCGTGCTTCTCCGGCCGCTACGTCACGGGCGACGTCACGCCGAGCTACCTCGCGCGCCTGCAAGAAGAGCGCTCGGACGAGGCCAAGACACGCCGCAAGCAGCTGCATCGCGGCTCCTTGAAAGCGATCCGCGCCGTCTAAGGTTCGGCTGTAGGTCGGGCTTCAGCCCGACAATCCGTGCAGGAGTCCTGCTACGCCCGATATCCTCTCCCAACCGATCACCGCCTCCTCCGGCGCGCCGCGCCTGCTGATCGTCACGGATCACACCGAGCTCGGCCGCGCGCTCGAGCAGCATGTCTCGATTGTCTGGCCGGACGCGGACTGTCGCATCCACGCACCGCTTCAGTCAGGCCGATTCCACTCGGGCTTCAACGCCATCGGCTATGACGTCGTCATGCTCGATGACCGCATCGAGCGCGGCCAGGGCGAGAAGTGGCTCGAGAACCTGCTCCATCGCAACGCCTTTCCGCCGATCATTTATCTAGCGCGCGGCGACGACCCGGCGCTCGCGCAGCGCGTCGTGAAGCGCGGCGCCATCGACTGCCTCGCGCGCGAGCGTATCGACCATCGGCGTATGGCGGATGTGCTGCGCCAAGCTATCGTGCAGCGACGTCACCAGCTTGCGCTGCTGAAGACCGGTCCCGGAAGCGGAGCGGCTATCGCAGTTCGGGTCGGTGACGATTCGCGGCCATCGCTTCGCGCGCGAGCTCGCGATCGGCGGCACTTCGGCGGTGTATCTGGCAGAGAGCGAGCGTGCCGGCGAAATGGTCGTGCTCAAGGTGCTGCGCGACTCGCCGACAGCGGGCGACGAGCACACGCAGTTCACGCGCTTCCTGCAGGAGTACGAGCTGATCTCGAAAGTGCGTCATCCGAACGTGGTGCGCATTTTCGATCTCGGCATCGCCGACGATCATGCTTATCTCGCGATGGAATACTTCGCGCGCGGCGACCTGCGCTCGCTGATCGCCAGAGGCCTCGACGGCAGTGAAGCGCTGTCGTACCTGGCGCAGATGGCGGCGGCGCTGCAGGTCGTGCATGCGGTCGGCGTGCTGCATCGGGATTTGAAGCCGGGAAACATCATGCTGCGCGCAGACGGCTCGGTGGCGCTGATCGACTTCGGGCTGGCGAAGCACGTGCGCGTCGATGCGGAGATCACCGCCACCGGCGAAATCTTCGGCACTCCCTACTACATGAGCCCGGAGCAGGGGCACGGCCAGACGTGCGACGAGCGCAGCGATCTGTACAGCCTCGGCGTGATCTTCTACGAGATGCTGATGCGCCAGAAGCCGTACCTCGCGCAGTCGCCGATGGCCGTCATCTACATGCACGCGAACGCGCCGATCCCGCTGCTGCCGGAAGAGCTGCGCAAATATCAGCAGCTGCTCAACAAGCTGCTGGCGAAAGATCCCGTCCATCGGCTCGCTTCGGCGAGCGCGCTGCTGGCGAAGATCGAGGAGCTGCAGTGAACGACGTCCTCGTCGCGCCGACGCCGCAGCGTTGGTTCGAGGTCGCCTGCGAGCGCTGGCGCGAGCTGCTCGTCGATCACGCGAATTGCGAGAAGAAGGCGGCGTCGACTGCGCTCAGCCTGATCTTCGCGTACGCAGACGATCTGCAGCTCACCGATCGGCTGTCGCGCCTCGCGCGCGAAGAGCTGCGGCACTTCGAGCAAGTGCAGAAGATGATGCAGGAGCTTGGCGTGCCGTTCGTGCGACAGAAGCCGGCGCGTTATGCCGACGGTCTGCGCGCCGCAACGCGTCGCACGGAGCCCGGACGATTGATCGACCTGCTCTTATGCGGCGCGTTGATCGAGGCGCGTTCGTACGAGCGCTTTGTGGGTCTCGCGCCGCGGCTGCAGGCGCCGCTCGGAGCCTTCTACGGCGGATTGGCGGCGTCGGAAGCTCGCCACTACACGGTGTACGTGCGACTCGCGGAGCATCGCGCCGGCTGAGCAGGATTGGCGCGCGCGGCTCAAGCATTTGGCGGAGATCGAAGCGGAGCTGGCGACGTCGCCGGATACGCAGCTCAGGTTTCACTCCGGCCTTCCGACATGAACGCGGGCTCCGTCTTTCCATCCCACTCGGCGTACGCAATCAAAGCGGCTTCCGGCAGCTCGCCCTCGTAAAACCGCTTGGCAAACGCCAGACGCCTGTCACGGCGACTCAATTCCGGCGACAAGGACGAGAGAACGATCGCACGAGCCGTGTCATACATGGACGCCGCAATTCTTACCCGCTCGTCCGGCGTCATACGCCGGTAGCGCTCGTCCAGCAATCGCCTCGAATTCCGGCGATGTGTCGTTCATTGCGCGATCTCCGCAAGCGCTTCGGTCACTCACAACCTGAAGTTGACGCTCGCTGGTTGCGGCCGGCGGCGATCTTAGTCCAGTAGCTCCGGAGGCTCCGGTGGCGGGGCGCTCACGTATACTGTCGGCGGTCTCACCGGCGACGGGAGTTCGAATCTCTCCGGGGCGCGCCATTCTCGGCAAGTACCGCGTCACTAATCAGCGAAATGCCGGCTTCTCTAGTCCGTCGTTCCTCCGCAAGCTGATTGCGGGTTCCTCGGTTGATTCAAACTACAAGGCATACCCAATCAATGCTTCGTTATGACTGCATTAACTCCCATCTGCGGATGATATGGGACGAACTGCGCTGCCGTTCGTACGCGACAGCAATCTCTCGCGCCATAAAACCCGGTGACGTCGTCATTGATTTTGGTTGCGGCTTGGGCATCTGGTCGATGATCGCGGCAAGGGCCGGGGCTTCCAGAGTCTATGCCATTGAAGCGGTCGACGACATGGCGCACATGGCGCAGGCGCTGATAGCCGAGAACAACTTAGGCGACAAGATCACCATGATCCACGCGAACGCAGCATCGGTCGAGCTTCCCGAGAAAGCCGATTGCCTCATCTCTGAGCTGATGAACGGTGCCGGGTTCAATGAATACGATGGTAAGCCGCTGATGAAAATGCGCGACCAGTTCCTCAAGTCGGGCGGACGAGTGATTCCGCAGCGGATACGGCACGTCATTCGGCTGTGCGATCTCCAGCTTGAGTTCAAGTCTGATGATGGCTGCTGGGCCAAGGACATGTATGGCTTGACTTGGAATGCAGTGAAGGATTTTGCTTCCGCAGGTTCTACCGTTACACAACTGCGCAATCATGCATGGGCTTCACTTCCGCACGTTTGGTGGGATCTTGATCTCCTGCGCGATGACTTGTCTGACAATCAATATCAAGCTGGGATTCCTGTGCAGTGGGAAATTCAAACCACGAGCAGAGTGCATGGCGTTGCCGCCTACTTCGAAGCGGATCTCGACGAGAACATAATCCTATCGACATCGCCCGACGCTCCTTTCACGCATTGGATGCACACGTTCCTCTCGTTCCCACGGGCATTGGACGTGCGCGCAGGCGATCTCATCAGCGTGAAAATGGGCTTCTCGACGAGCAGAGGAGCGACCATCTATCCCATGTCGGTAATATGGACGCGAGATGGCAACCCGCTCGATCAGTTCGATACGTACCCTGCGTCAATTCCGGGTTTTCCATTCCTATCCGAGGAGAGGACAGGAGCCCGATAAGCAGTTTCGCGGGGCATTCCCCGATCTCAGCTTCGGCGGTACCGCGGACCTCATTGCTAGGCGGACCTCTCGTGATCACCGTACTCGTACCCGCACCGAGATTGCAGGACAGCGCATATCCCCTCAGCTCGACAACTTCGCCAGCTCGAAACCTCGGTCGTCCCAGCGCAGCACACTCCCTTGCTCGTACCAATCGCCTAACACGATGCGAACGGCCTTGTGCCCGTCGTTCTGTATCTCATGCACCGCCGGTCGATGCGTATGCCCGTGAATCATGCAATCCACTCCATACCTCTCGAACGTCCGGCGCACTTCATCCTGATTCACATCCATGATCTGCGGTGCGGCGATATCCATCGATTTGATGTGCTCCTTGCTGCCTTCGCGCATGCGCTCCGCGAGCCTCTGGCGTTGTCGCAACGAGAGCCGACGTAGCACGAACTGCACGATCGGGTTGCGCACGATGCGCCTCAATCTCTGATACGCATGATCGTCGGTGCACAGCAGATCGCCGTGCATCAGCAACACGCGTCGCCCGTACACGTCGATGAGCGTGCCGTCGTTCAGTAGCTCCACGCCGGTTTCGCGACAGAAGCGCTTGCCGATGAGGAAGTCGCGGTTGCCGTGGATCAGGAACGTCTTCACGCCGGCGCTCGTAATCGAGCGCAGGCCCTGAAGCACGCGACGTTTATCCGGATCCGGATCGTCGTCGCCGATCCATGCTTCGAACAGGTCGCCGAGGATGTACAGCGCCTGTGCGCGGCGCGCTTCGCGATCGAGGAAGTCGAGGAATTGCGCGGTGATATCGGGCCGCGCGCCGTCCAGGTGCAGGTCGGAAATGAAGAGCGTCGTCACTTCACTTCTTCGATCCTGATGATGATCACCGGTTTCAGCGGCGCGTCGCGCTCGAACGGACCGGACTCGCCGGTGGCCACCTGACCGATATCGTCGACGACGTTCATGCCTTCCACGACGCGGCCGAATACGGTGTAGCCCCAGCGGCTCGGCTGCGGATCGAGCATCGAGTTGTCCGCCATGTTGATATAGAACTGCGCGGTGCCGCTGTGAGGATCGCCGGTGCGCGCGAGGCCGACTGAGCCGCGCGAGTTCGACAGGCCGTTGCCCGACTCGTTGGCTACGCCCGCGCGGACCGGCTTCTCGACTGTCTTTTCGTCGTAGCCGCCGCCTTGCGCCACGAAGTTGGCGATGACCCGGTGAAAGATCGTGCCGTTGTAATGGCCGGCCTTCACGTACTCGAGAAAGTTCGCGACCGTGAGCGGCGCACGGCCACGGTCCAGCTCGATGACGAACTTGCCCAGGTTGGTGTCGACCCGCACCCGCGGGTTGTCCTGTGCGTGTGCGGGCAGACCTGCGGTGAGCAGCAGTGCGGCGATCAACAGACGTGCGAGGTGCATGGGAGGCCTTTGGTGAAGTTCGCGTGATCTTACCAAACGTCGCTAGAATGGCCGCGTCGAAGCACGAAATCACGGCAATGCAGATCTTCAACTCGTACACAGGTCGCAAAGAGGAATTCAAACCGCTCCAGCCCGGCGTGGTGCGCATGTACCTGTGCGGCGATACGGTCTACGACTTCTGCCATATGGGCCACGCTCGGTCGAAGACGGCGTTCGACGTCGTGCGCCGCTACTTCCAGTATCGCGGCTACAAGGTGACCTTCGTCCGCAACATCACGGACATCGACGACAACATCATCAATCGCGCGAAGCAGAACGGCGAGAGCGTGCAGTCGCTCACGAGCCGCTTCACGAAGGCGATGCACGAGGACTACGACCGGCTCGGCCTGCTGCGGCCGGACATCGAGCCCAAGGCCACCGAGTACGTGCCCGGCATCATCGCGATGATCGAGCAGCTGATCGCGAAGGGTCACGCGTACGTCGCGACCAACGGCGACGTGATGTACTCGGTATCCAGCTTTGCCGATTACGGCAAGTTGTCCGGCCGCCAACTGAGCGATTTGCGTGCGGGTGCGCGCGTCGCGGTGGACGAGTCGAAGCGCGATCCGCTCGACTTCGTGCTGTGGAAAACGGCGAAACCAGGTGAGCCGCACTGGTCCTCGCCGTGGGGCGAGGGGCGGCCGGGCTGGCACATCGAATGCTCCGCGATGACCCACGAGCTGCTCGGCGCGCAGTTCGACATTCACGCCGGCGGCATGGACCTGAAGTTCCCGCATCACGAGAACGAGATCGCGCAGTCGCGCGCCGCGACCGGCGAAGGGTTCGCGAACCTGTGGATGCACAACGGGTTCCTGAACGTCGACAACGAGAAGATGTCGAAGTCGCTCAACAACTTCTTTCGTATTCGAGACGTGCTCGATTCGGGCCACGTGCGCGATCCGGAAGTGCTGCGCTACTTCCTGGCCTCGAGCCACTACCGCGGGCCCATCAACTACTCGCTCGAGCAGATCGACCTGGCGGACACGGCGCTGACGCGGATGTACCTGGCATTGCGGAACCTCGAGCCCGCCGAAAGCTACACGCCCAGTTCAGCGACCCGGCAGTTCGAGGCGGCGATGGACGACGACTTCAACACGCCGGAAGCGACGGCAGCCCTGCAGGGGCTCGTGACCGAGATCAACCGTGCGAAGGACGCGAACGAGTGGGGTAGGGCGAGCGAGATGGCGGCGGAGCTGAAGAAGCTCGGCGGTGTGCTCGGAGTTCTGTCCCTGCAGCCGGACGAATTTCTACAGAAAACCAAGTCGGGGGGCCAGTCTGGACTGTCGGACGCCGACGTCGAGCGGCTGATCGCGGAGCGCCGTGCGGCCCGCGCGGCCAAGAACTTCAAGGAGTCGGACCGGATCCGCGACGAGCTCCTGGCGGCGGGCATCATCCTGGAAGATAAGCCAGACCGCACAACCACTTGGCGTCGGGCGTGAGCGGGGCGGGCAGGCTGCCGGGAATCACTGGCGAGCGCTGCGGTCTTTCCGTATCATTCGCGCCCCCGGCCTGGCCGGAAGCGAGTTCGGGGCATGGCGCAGTCTGGTAGCGCATCTGCTTTGGGAGCAGAGGGTCGGGGGTTCGAATCCCTCTGCCCCGACCACTTCCGCAGACGGTTCGAAAATTTGAAAGTAGACGATCACGGAGCTTGCGCCCGTAGCTCAGCTGGATAGAGCACCGGCCTTCTAAGCCGGGGGTCGCAGGTTCGAGTCCTGCCGGGCGCGCCAGACACGCGCACGGCGGGGCGAGTGGAACGATGGTGGACGTAGCTCAGTTGGTAGAGCCCCGGATTGTGATTCCGGCCGTCGTGGGTTCGAGTCCCATCGTCCACCCCACCTTCGATGGTCACAGGGATGACGTGGGCTGTTAGCTCAATTGGTAGAGCAGCTGACTCTTAATCAGTTGGTTATAGGTTCGAGTCCTATACGGCCCACCAACTTCCTCGAACAAGTAACAGCTTAGAACGCCATGTGCGCGCCACGTCGTTTCCCGCAGCGTGGCATCTCTTGCAAGCTCAGTGCAGTAACTTCAGACCTCCTGACATAGTCCCTTCTCGCTGCCGATCCAGGGCTTGCGGCCGCCCGGTGCGGACCAATACCTGTCCGTTTTTTTGGCTTGGGCGTGGACAAGCCAGGTATCCACAGGCAGTCAGCCGGCGCCCGTCAGCCAAATACAACCTTGAATCGCGCTCCACGGTTGGTGTCTGGATCAAGCAGCAGTTGGCCGTTATGGCGCGCCAGCGATCCTATGTGCACCTGAGGCAGATCCAGCTCGTCGATGAACGGGTCGAGCTACTTCAGATGCAGCGCATCTTCCGTGATCTGCGCAGGACAAACTTTGAGCTCGCAACCTTTTTTGAGCTCGCAACCTTTCTTTCGTGAAGGTGGCGACGCTAGCCGATAGCTCCGCGCGACTCCTGCATACGCTGCAAGTTTCGCGACAGACTCGATTGCTAGCTTGGCTTCCGATGACGATCAACCGTTCGAGGAACAAGCCATGCTGCATCGATTCTTGCCGCTTGCCGCTCTCATATATGTATCTGTCTCGCTTCCGGCGCATGCCAAGGCGCAACGGGATTGACCTCGAAATCATTACTTCTCACCAGGTCTCGCCATGTTACGCAGTTCCCATCAAGCTCTTTTCGCGATGCCAAGGGCCCTTTTGCTGCTACTTGCGGCAACCCCCGCTGTTGCCGACGTTGGCGCGGTATCGATAGAGGTCGTCGATGCTGTGACGCGCCGGCCCGTCGATGGTGTGACGATTACGGCCGAGTCGCGTGACGGTGAGGTGCGCTCGGCAACGACAGATAGCGGCTCGGCGCTGCTCGACAACCTGGAAGACGGTTTCTTCAGATTGCGTGCAGAATCGGCGGGATACGTCACGGCCGTCGAGCCCGCGGTCCGAGTACTGGAACGACGGACAGGCCGTCTTCGCTTCGAACTGCAGCCGGTGTCCGACTCGATAGACGAGATCGTCGTTGTCGCTCGTCGTGCACGCGAGGCAGATCCCTTCGGCGCCGTCTCGAACACATTCCTGGGCCGCGACGAGCTGCGTAACGCAGCTGGCAGCGGCAGCGACGTCATGCGCGCGCTGAGCGGTCTGCCAGGGGTTGTCTCCAACGGCGAGTTTGCGGCCTTTTCAGTGCGCGGTCATGGCCCCAAGAGCAACCTCATCTATGTCGACGGTTTCCCGTTCCAGCAAGTCGTGCACTTCGAGCAGACGCTGGGCGAGGAGGAAGAGATCATCAATGGCGGCCGCTACTCCATCTTTGCACCCAACGCCGTTGCCGGGGCAGAGTTCTCGCCTGGCGGCTGGAGCGCGGAGTTCGGCGGCCTCAATGGGTCGCTCCTGCAATTCGAGGTCGTGGACGGCGCACCGTCGCCTGTCGGCAGCTTGCGTCTCGATCTCGCCGGCGCCGAATTGCTTTATGAGGGACCGAGCGGCTTCCACGAGAACACGTCGATGTTCCTGCAGGCGCGGCAATTCGACTTCGGCCAGTTTTTCGAGAGTATTGGCGAAGAGAGTTTGGGTGCGCCGGTTTCCACGGACGTCATCCTGAAGACGCATACCCGTATCGATGATGACGACGAGTTCGAGTTTCTCGCCATATACGCGCCTGAGGAGTACACGCGGGACATCAACCACATCCTCGCCGCTGAGAAGGAGGGCGACCCCATCGAGGACGTCACGTTGCAGAACGAAGACCAGGACCTCGCGCTCATCGGTGCCACCTGGCGGCGGATGTTTGGCAACAATGGCGAATGGACAAACCGTATCTACTTCCGTGAGCGCGACCGCGTGTCGTCCGAGGGCGAGAGCTTCCCCGACCTCGTGCCGCCGGATACGTCGGCTGACCTAGTCCCAGTGCGCGAAAAAATCCTGACCGTTAAGGAGAAAGAGTCGGAATTTGGCTGGCGCAGCGATGTGGCCTTCGGGAACCGCTTTGGGATATTCAGTGCCGGGCTGCAGCTTACGAACAACGATCTCGACTATTCGACTGATCTTCGGGAGGACTGGATACGCTACATCTACGAGTCTGACGATCCGCGGCCTGCGGGCGCGAACTACATTGTGTTGCAACCAAGTGAGATGAACTCGATCTATAGCGCGAGCGAAACCAACTACGCCGCTTACGGCGAGCAGTTGTTCGACTGGGGCGATGCGAATCTGCGTGCGGGCATTCGCTACGATCGCAATGGCTTCAGTGACGAGAATCTTGTATCGCCGCGACTCGGTTTCAATTATGAGATTTCACCCCAGCTGAGATTATCGGCAACGACTGGCATTTTTTATGAGTCGCCAAGCAACCTCGCGCGTGCGGCCGACCCCGACAACTTTGATCTCGAGAGCGAAAAGCTCACCCATCTCGGCCTGGGCTTCAACTATCGGCTGAGCGACAACTTGAATCTGCTCGTAGAGGCGTACTACCAAGACCTAGATAACCGGCTCGTGGAAAGCGGCCGTACTAACAATCGAATCACAAATGATGGCGAGGGCACCAACACCGGCGTGGACGTCGTGTTGACGCGCAGGTTCGCTGAGCGCTGGTCGGCCGACTTCGTCTATTCCTGGAATCGCTACCGAGTGGACGATAAGGACGGGCGTGGCGAATACGACTGGGACTTCAATCGCGCGCACTTCGTCTCTGTCGGCGGGCGCTGGGAAATCACCGATCGATGGCAGATAGCAGCACGCTGGAAGTATGGCTCCGGGCAACCAACGTACCGCTTCACCGCGCACGCAGACGTGCTGGCGCCGAACCTGCCCGTGCGTTATTCGCAAGAAAGGTTCGATTTGAATGTCGATCGCGGCGATGCGTTCCATTCACTCGATGTACGCGTCGACTACCGTCGTCCGATCGGCCCGGTGGATCTCGTGCTGTTCGTGGACGTGCTGAACCTTTACGGCGGTCCGGCTGGCCTGCAGCCCGAGTTCAACATCCTGACGGGAGAAATTGTCGACGAGGAGGAGGAAACTTTGCCGCTGATCGGCTTCACCGTCGAGTACGCCTGGTAAAACGCGTGGTATCTAGCCCATACCTGCGCAATGAATCGCAACAGGGTAGCCCACCATCGGACTCAGGTTCGAATATCCTGGACGCCAGGCGAATGAGCCGGTCACTGAGATGGCCCAGTGAGATTGCTCATCATCGAAGATAACCAGCGTCTCTGTCAGGCCGTCGCGGAGAGCCTGCGTGCGCAAGGGTTCGCAGTCGATACAGCGGCCTCGGCGACCGAGGGACTGCGGGTCTGGCGAGCGGCCGACTACGATGCCGCCGTGCTCGATCTCATGCTCCCGGACGGCACCGGCCTCAATGCGCTGAAGGAAATGCGTGACCGAGGTAACATGACACCCGTGCTGATCCTCACCGCGCTAGGTGCGATCGAGGATCGCGTGCGCGGTCTGGATTGCGGCGCGGACGACTATCTCGTCAAACCCTTCGCGATGCAGGAGCTCATCGCTCGGCTGCGCGCGCTGTTGCGTCGTCCGGGCGCGGCATTGGGTCGCACGCTGACGCTCGGTAGCGTGAAGCTCGATACGTCCGCACGCATCGCCACCGTCGCCGAGACGCAGCTCGATCTGACACGCTCGGAGCTGATCGTGCTCGAAGCGCTGCTGCGCAATCAGGGACGTGTCATCTCGAAGGAGCGGCTGGCCGAATGCCTGTACGATTTCGAGCAGGAGCGCAGCGCGAATTCGGTGGAGACGCAAGTGCACAGGTTGCGCAAGAAGCTCGCGGCCGCGGGCGCTGATGTGTCGCTCCGGACTTTGCGCGGTCTGGGCTATCTTGCCTCCTGATCGCGGCTCGATGCGTGCCCCGTCCCTACTTCGAGCACTCGTCGTTCGACTGACCATCGTGGTCGTGCTGGCGCTGGCCGGCAGCTATCTGGTGTTGTACTTCGAATTTCGCGAAGGGCTGTGGGGTCTGGAAGGCCAGAGCATTGCCATCCAAGTGCAGGACCTGCGCGCGTCGATCGTGTCGGGGACGGGCCCACCGCATCTCGAGTTGCCACGGTCCCTGCAAGAGTTCTACGCCCAACCGGATACATTGAACGGCTATCAATTGCTGAGCGCAGATGGCGCGGTGCTGGAGTCGGGCGGTTTCTCTGCGCCTTATCTGCCATTGCCGGTCGCTCAAGGCAGTGGGCAGATCGTCATGCAGCGGGAAACGGATGCGTTGTCGGGCAACAGCATCATGGCTGCCGCGCTCGATCTCGATAGTCCTCACGGCGCATACTGGTTGCGGGTGGTGCGGAATCTCGAAGATCCAGAGAGTCTGGTCGCACAGCTCATGCTCGGCGCGCTGGACGAGCTGTATTGGCCGATTGCCCTGCTGCTGATCGCCGTGGTCAGCGTCGTGGTCGTGACGGTGCTGTCATCGCTTCGCTCCTTGCGTGCCGTCTCGCATCAGGCCTCGATGTTGTCGCTGTATCGTTTGGACGAGCGGTTGCATGCCCAAAACCTTCCTCGGGAGCTCGTCCCGCTGGTTCAGGCAGTCAACGCCTCGCTCGATCGGCTCGAAGCGGACTATCGCGTGCAGAGGGAATTTACCGCCAACGCCGCGCATGAGCTGCGTACCCCGCTTGCGACGTTGCGAGCACGGCTCGAGTCCCGCTTTTCGGCGCAGGAGCTGGGCGATGTTGCGTTTGAAATCGAACAGCTCGCGCGGCTCGTCGAGCAACTGCTCTGTCTTGCGCGCCTCGATTCTCAGGAACAGTTCCAGTTTGCCGCGTTCGACGCTCACGCCGTTGCGCTGGAAGTGGCTCGGGAGCTGGCGCCTGTTGCGCTCGAATCAGAGCACTACGTGACCGCCGCGACGCCCGACGCTTCCGTGCCTGCGCACGGGAACGCAACACTGACGCGCCTGGTCTTTCGCAACCTGATCGAGAACGCGATTCAGTACACGCCCGCCGGCACGTCGATCACGCTGTCCGCTGATTCTGCCACTGTGATCATTGCCGATGATGGGCCCGGAATCGCTGCGCATGCCGCTGCGTCCCTGTTCGAGCGGTTCCGCCGCGGTCCCAATGCCTCGGGCCCCGGCGCGGGCTTGGGGCTCGCAATCGCGAAGTGCATCATGGAGCGGCAAGGCGGACGCCTGTCGCTCGACGCGAATGCGGCCCGCGGGGCGCGTTTCGTGATGGAGTTTCCCGAACCTGGGCAGCCTGCAGGTACAGCTCGGAACTCGGCTGACTAAGTCCCGTCAGGCTTTGCGTTCGCGAAGCACTTGCCGGAACAAAATCCAGTGGATCGGCTCCAAGCGTCTCCGCGATAGCTATGAACTCCGGTACGTTCACTTGCTCGTAGGAATTGCCGCGCATCATACTCCGATAACCGCAATGCGTATCCGACGTTGAAGAGGTGGAGCAGTTGGCTTGGCCTGTCGGAAGAGGCCAGGGAACAGTTGGCTGCGAGCCTGCTGGATTCACTGCCGGGCATCCTTTCAGGCCGAGGACGACGGTCGTCGCAAAGGCTCTGCGCCGTGATGCCGAACTGGACGCCTCATCCCGAGCGAGCGATTGCCTCCGAGGAACTCGACACGTTGATCCGCGACCGGCACAAGTGATGCGTCTGGCTTTTCACTCCCACAAATGAAAACGGCGCTAGTCGTACTCGTCGCGCTGATCTGCCTCTGCGGACAGGCGCCGACTCAGGCCGCTTCCACCGCCCCCGTGGCCGCCGAGCACGGCATGGTCGTCTCCGCTCAGCACCTCGCGACCCACGTCGGCGTCGACATCCTCAAACGCGGCGGAACCGCGATCGATGCCTCCATCGCCATCGGTTACGCCCTCGCCGTGACCTTCCCCGCCGCAGGCAATCTCGGCGGCGGCGGCTTCATGACCCTCCAGCTCGCCGATGGCCGCAAGACGTTCATCGACTTTCGCGAGACCGCGCCGCTTGCAGCAACGGCGGACATGTTTCTCGACGCGAATGGCAACGTAATCCCTGATCGCAGCATCCGCGGACATCTCGCGGTCGGCGTGCCGGGAACAGTCTCGGGCCTCGAATACATCCGCGAGAAGTACGGGACGTTGCCGCGCACGGCGCTGATCGCACCGGCGATCGCCCTCGCGGAGCAAGGGTTCGTGCTCGACCAGGGCGATGTCGATCTGCTGAACGAAGCGACCGAGGACTTTCGCAAGGACGCGCCGTCCGCGGCGATCTTCCTCAAACGCGGCGCGCGGTATGTGGCGGGCGAGAGATTGGTTCAGTCCGATCTCGCGCGCACGCTGCGTGCTGTTTCGGCCCGCGGTGTTGCGGGTTTCTACAAAGGCCCCGTGGCGGCACAGCTCGTCGCGGCGAGCAAGGGCGGCGGAGGCCTCATCACGCAAGCGGATCTCGATGCATACCAGACGCGCGAGTTCCCGCCCCTCGAATGTGACTATCGCGATTTTCACATCGTGTCAGCGCCGCCACCGAGCTCGGGCGGAGGCACGCTCTGCCAGCTGCTGGCGATTCTCGAGGGATACCCGCTGCGCGATCTCGGGTACGGCTCCGCGCAAGCGCTGCACTACCAGATCGAAGCGATGCGACATGCATACGTCGATCGCAACCACCTGCTGGGCGATCCGGCGTTCGTGAAGAATCCGGTCGAGCGGCTCCTCGATCGCAAGTACGCACAATCGATCCGCAGCCGCGATCGACCCGAAGCGGGCAGGGGATTCGTCGAAGATCAGTCCGGGCGTCGCGCCGCACGAAGGCAGTCACACGACTCATTACTCCATCGCGGATTCAAAGGGCAACGCAGTGTCGGTGACGTACACGCTGAACGACTGGTTCGGCGCGCGCGTCACGGCCGCGGGTACGGGCGTCATCCTCAACAACGAGATGGATGACTTCACCGCCAAGGTCGGTGCGCCGAACCTCTATGGGCTGGTGCAGGGCGCGGCCAACCGGATCGAGCCGGGCAAGCGGCCGCTGAGCTCGATGACGCCGACGATCGTGACACGCGAAGGTAAGCCGTGGCTGATCGTCGGCACCATGGGAGGCAGTCGCATCATCACGGCAGTGATGCTCACGATGTTGAACATCATGGATTTCGGGATGGACGTACAGGAAGCGATCGACGCACCGCGGATTCACCAGCAGTGGCAACCCGAGACGACCTCCGTCGAGCGGTTTGCACTGAGCCCGGACACGCGCCGTGTGCTGATCGACATGGGGCACAAGTTCACGGAGTCGGGGCCCGAGAATCACATGACGGCCATCCTGATCGGCGCGCCAGCGCTCAACGCGAAGCCGGTCGCGCGCAATCGTTTCTACGGCGCGAACGATCCGCGGCAGCGGACTGGGCTCGCGCTCGGGTACTAGCGGAGCGACGAGCTTCTCAAGCCAGACATTTGACGCCTGGTCAGATCTCTGACCCGCAGCGTACCTTATAAGGTACTTTGACCTAGAAGGAAGCGCACGTGTGGCGGCGATGTATGAGTGGTGGAGATCAAGAAGCCGAAGACACCGAAGCCCGATCTGGACTTGGGACTGAAGCGCAGGAAGGAGGTGACAGCATGAGCAGGAAGAAGAAGTCGGGCCGCCTCGGTTCGTCCTTTTCCGACTATCTCAAGAGCGAGGGTTCTTACGAGGAGACCAGCACGGTCGCGGTCAAGCGCGTCCTCGCATGGCAACTGGAAGAGGCCATGCGCAAAGCGGGCATGACCAAGAACGAGTTAGCCAAGCGCATGCACACGAGCCGCAGCCAGTTGGATCGCATCCTCGATCCGCGCAACGCCAGAATACAGCTCGACACCGTCTTCAAGGCCGCGCATGTCCTCGGTCGCGACGTGAAGCTCGAGCTGGTGTAGCGCTCTGCGGCGACTCCTTACTCCCGCGCGGTGAGTTTCTTCTGCGGCGAGTAAGGCGTGAGGTTCAACGTGCGGTCCTGAATCTCCCCGACCAGCTTGCCGTGCTTCGCGGCGGTCTCCTTCTTTATATCCGCCCATTCCTTGTCGGCCATGAACTTCGCCCAGCGGTCCTTCATGGTCGGCTCGTCGGGCCATTCGAGCAGGTAGACGAACTCGGTGCGCGCGCCGTTCTTCGCTTCCCACTGTGCCACGATGTTGAAGTCGTACTTCTTCATGATGCGCATCGCGTGGTCGCGGAAGCGGTCGTGGAAGGCTTGCTTGTTGGTGTCGAAGATTTCGTAGATGCGCAGTTGGTGGACGGGCTCGGCGGCGAAGGATGCGGAGGGGAGGGCGAGCAGGAGGCAAGCCAGAAGAGTCAGGCTGAAGCCTGACCCACGAAGAGTCGGGCTGAAGCCCGACCTACAGCTGATCTACGAGTTCATCGCATGCTGGTCTCCTTCGACGTTTGGCGAGCGCAGTAACGACTGCAGACAGCGGCGGTTCCCGCAAGTTCGCTCGTAGGGTAATTCCAAAGGCCCACGCGACGGACGATTGCCTGGAAGTCCGCGTGCTCGCGCAGACGGGTCGAACTTCGGGTTGACCTGGATCGAGATCATCGGGACCGCGCGTTCCTCGCAGGCGCGGTCGAGCCAGCGGATCGCTTCTTCGGTCTCGCCCAGGCCGGCGTGAATCTCGGCGAAGAAGTACGCCGACACGTAGCGCTCGCGCGCGAGCGCAAGCAGTCGATCCAGGCATTCGCGTGCTTCCTTCGTACGCCCACAAACAGCCAGCGCATGGGCTTTGCCGACGAGCGCCTGCACCTCCGCGCCCGGTAGCTGCAGCATCGCCTCGTATTGCTCCAGGGCCTGGGCAGGCTGACCGGCTTCCTGCAAGGCTTGGCCGAAGCGGTATCGCGCGTAGGCGGACTCCGGGGCGAGGGCAACGCAGTTGCGAAGCTCCTCGACCGCTTCGTCATAACGCCGCGCGCGATACAGCGTGAAGCCGATGTTGGCGCGGATGATGACCGAAGTCGGCTCGAGTTCACGGGCGATCTTCAGCTCGGCGAGCGCCTCCTCGGTCCGGCCGAGGCTGGCGAGTCCCATCGAGTAGAACTGGTGCGCGTGCGGGTTGTTCGGCTTGAGGCTGATGGCGCGTTGCAGATGCGCTTCAGCAGCGGCCCAATCCCAGTCGAAATTGAGCGCCGCGTGTCCCAGCACGGCGTGCGCCTCGCTCAGCCTGTCATCGATGGCCAGAGCGCGTTGTGCGGCCGCCAGCGCCAGCGGCACCACTTCGCGCGGTGGCATTGCCTCGATCGTCGCACTGGCGATGGAAAGGAAAGCGTACGCCTCAGCGATGCTGGCATGAGCGAGTGCGTAGTGCGGATCCAGCAGTACGGCGCGTTCGAAGCATTCGACAGCCTTGCGTATCGACTCACCAGTGCGACGGCTCAACCAGAAGCGCCCGCGCAGATAGAGGTCGTACGCTTCGGCGTTCTGCGTCGCGCGCCGGGTCAGCGAATGTCGTTCCTGTCCTGTGAGCTCGGGCGCCAGCGCGTCAGCGACGCGCTCGGAAATCGAATCCTCGATTGCGAAGATGTCCGCCGGCGCTTCGTCGAACTTGTCGGCCCACAGCGCTGCCTCCGTCGCGACATCAATCAGCTGCACCGTCACGCGCACCTGCGACGCCGATCTGCGAACTGAGCCGCACAGGACGACGTCGGCCCGCAACTCGCGACCGAGCTCGCCCGGCGACTGCGTTGAATCCAGATAGCGTGTGATCGAGGTCGTCGGCCGCACGGCAATTTCTTTGATCCGGCTCAGACGTGTGATCAGTGCGTCTGCCATTCCGAACGACAGACGCTTGTCGTCTTCCGTACCGCCGACCGCAGAGAACGGCAGGACTGCAAGCGCCTTGCAGCCAGCAGCGGCGGTTGCAGTGGCGCGAGACAGCTTCCGAACGTCGGCATCGAGCCGATAGCCTCGGCGAGCAACTGTCACGATGCAGTTTGCTGACTCGCCGAGCGCTTTGCGCAGATCGGAGATGACGCGAGCGAGACTGTTCTCTTCGACGACGAGTCCCGGCCACAGCTGCGCGAACAACTCGTCTTTGGGCAGGAGCTGATTGTTGCGCTCGGCCAGCAGCTTCAGTGCATCGAAGGCGCGCGGATAGAGGGGTACGGGATGGCCGGCGCGCTCCAGTACGCGGCGGCCGGAATCGAGCCGCAGTCCCGCAAACTCGTACACGGCGCGGGCGGCCTCGGCCTCTTTCAGAGTTGCCTCAGGGTTTTTCATCCAAACCACAGGATTTCGGCATTCGCCGCGGCGAGTATGCATCATAGTCGGGCGATTGGAGGTGGGCGGTGGATCACGAGCAGGCGGTCCCGTTGCCGGGTGGGACACGAGCGGCGCTGCAGGCGCAGGCCGGGCCGCTGACGCTGCGGCAATGGCTGGTGTGTGCGGTCGCCGGCATCGGATTCCTGTTCGACACGTACGAGATCGTCGTGCAAGGCATCGTGGTGCGCCCGGCGCTGCTCGACATGACGGGCTGGGAGGCGGGCTCGCCGCAGTTCAACCGCTGGGTCGGCTGGATTCTGTATTTCCCGTTTCTGGCAGGCGGCATAGCCGGGCTCGTCGGCGGCTACCTCACCGATCGTTTCGGCCGTCGCCGCATGCTGGTGGCGAGCATCGTTCTATACGGAGTCGCAACCGTGGGCGCGGCGTACGCGACTTCACCCGCGGAGCTGCTGTTCTGGCGATGCCTCACGATCGTCGGCGTGTGCACCGAATGGATCGCGGCCACGGCGTGGATCGCGGAGCTGTTCGACGACCGCCGCCGTCGCGACGCGGCCCTCGGATTTACTCAGGCGATGGCGGGCATCGGCGTGTTCATGGTCGCGGTGGTGTACTACCTCGGCGTCACGTACGGCCATCTGCTGCCGGCGATTCAGCAAAGCCATGCTGGATGGCGCTATGCACTGCTGTTCGGCGCGTTGCCGGTGTTGCCGGTGCTGCTCGCACGATTACGTTTGCCCGAGTCGCCGCGCTGGCTGCAGCTGCAATCGACCGGTTCGCTGCGCCGCCCGGCATTTCGTGAGTTGTTCCAGCCGCAGTTGCGGCGAATCACGATCGTCAGCTCGGTGATGGTTGCGAGTATCTACGGCCTCGCGTTCGGCGTGATGGCGCACATGCCGCGCATCGTACCGGGGCTCGAAGGTATTCGCGATCTGCCACGCATGCAGCAGGAGCAGAGCGTCAGCCTCGTGCACTTCGTAGGCGACATCGGCAGCTTCATCGGCCGCTTCGCGCTCGCGTTTCTCGCCATCTCATTGCTCACGCGTCGGCAAGTGCTGCGGACATTTCAGCTGCCGGCGCTGCTGATCTTCCCGGCGTTGTTCGCAGCTACCCCGTTCATCGACGTGACGGTGCTGGCGGCCGGCGCGTTGCTCGCAGGAATCGCGCTGAACGGTCAGCTCAATTTCATCGGCAACTATCTGCCGTTGGTCTATCCGGCGCGCCTGCGGGGCACCGGCGAGAGCTTCGCGATCAGTGTCGGCGGGCGAATCATCGGCACGTCGACTTCGCTGGTCACGCCATGGCTCGCGAACTTCGCGCCGGGTGCGAGCGCGAGCACGAAGCTGGCATTCGCCGCAGCGTCGATGGCCGTCGTCGCGTGCATCCTTGGCCTCGTCACGAGCCGGTTCCTCGTCGAACCACGGCAGGCCGTCGCTTCGGAGGAATCATGAGCGCAGCCGACTACGTATTCGCCAACAGCGATTCGATCGCCAGTCAGCGCCTGCAGTTGCTCGCGGAGATCTTCGATCCTGTCACGCACACTTATCTGGAGCGCACGGGAATCGCGCCAGGCTGGTCGTGCTGGGAGGTCGGGGCCGGCTACGGAACGATTGCGCAGTGGATGCACGAGCGCGTCGCGCCGGAAGGTCACGTGCTGGCGACGGACCTGGACCCGCGATTCCTCGCGCGCCTCGCGCAGCACAACCTGCGCGTCATGCGACACGACATCGTCGATGGGCCGCTGCCCAAGGAATCGTTCGATCTCATCCACGCGCGACTGCTGCTGTGTCACTTGCCGGCACGTGAACAAGTGCTCGATCGCATGATCGCCGCACTCAAGCCCGGCGGCTGGCTCGTGATCGAAGATTTCGACGGCCTGTCGCTGGCGCCGGATCCGACGCTCAATCCTGCCGAAAAGTCTCTGCGCAGCTTGCAAGCGGTGCGCGAGCTGCTGCGCAGTGCCGAAGTGGACTCGCGCTTCGGACGACGTGTCGCAGGACTGCTGCGCGACCGCGGCATGAGCAACATCAATGCGGAAGGCCGCGCATTCATGTCGTACGACGAGGCGTTCTTGCAGTTTCAGCGTCTGACGATCGAGCAGGTGCAGGATGAGCTGCTCGCGCGCGGGCTCGTTTCACCCGAGCAGCTTGCGCAGGATCTGGAGACGCTCGATCGCGGATACATGGCGTTGCTCCCGATGATGTGGAGCGTCGTCGCGCGCCGACCCGACTCTACTTTGCGATCGTAGCGGGGGAGTCTGGCTGCCCGGCTTTGTTCGGGCCGCAGTTCTGCAGCACACGCTGCAGGTCGGCGCGAGCAAGAGGCTTGGTGATGTAGTCGTCCATGCCTGCTTCGAGGCAGCGGTCGCGGTCGCCCTGCATCGCATTCGCGGTCAGCGCGACGATCGGCAGGCGCGTCGCCGGCGACGGCTCGATGCGCGAAGCGCGTTCCCATGCACGAATCGCGCGCGTGGCCTCGAAGCCGTCCATCTCCGGCATCTGGCAATCCATGAATACCAGGTCGAATGGGATGCTCTGAACCATCTTCAGCGCTTCGTGACCGTTGCTGGCAACGTCGATGCGGCAGCCCAGGCGCTCGAGCAAGCGCACGGCAAGCTTGGCGTTGACCACGTTGTCTTCGGCGAGGAGTACGCGACGCGGCGTCGCCTCCGTGGTTTCCAGGAACGACTCGGAATGCATTGACGTCACATCCGCGACGCTCGGCGCCGGCGCAGCGTCTTCGCCGATCGTGCGCGGGGCCGCGTTCATCGCCGCCTGCAGTACGTTCAGCAGCTGCCGCGCACGAACCACCGGCTTGACCATGACCGCGAAGAAGCCCGCTTCGTGGAAGTGCTTCGAGTTCTGCTGACCGGCGGAAGAAAGCATGACCATCGCCGTGTGCTCCAGCTCGCGGTCCGAGGCGATCTGGCGGCCCAGTGTCAGGCCGTCGACCTCCGGCATCATGTGATCGATCAGCGCGAGTCGATACGGGTTGCCCGCGTTAGCTGCGCAGTGCAGCGCCGTGACCGCATCGGCCGCGCCGTTGACGCAATCGTGCTCGATGCGCCAGCTCGTGAGCTGCCGCGAGAGCACGCGACGATTGATCTCCAGGTCGTCGACGACGAGCACGCGGCCCGGCGTCGCGAACGATGGCGGCAGCATGAGAGTCGCGGCCGGCGCAACGCGCAGCGGCAAGCGGAACCAGAACATCGAGCCGCCGCCTTCGTGGCCGCGCATGCCGATCTCGCCGCCCATCAGCTCGACCAGGCTCTTGCAGATCGCGAGCCCGAGGCCGGTGCCGCCGTAACGGCGCGTCGTCGAGGAATCGGCCTGGCTGAAGCGCTTGAACAGTACGTGCTGACGATCCGCAGGCACGCCGATGCCCGTATCGCAGACGCTGAACAACAAGTGCTGCGCGTTCTGTCCATCGGCCGACTGCTGTTCGTCGAGGCGGACGGCGACGTGCACGTAACCATGGTCGGTGAACTTGACGCCGTTGCCGACGAGGTTCAGCAACACCTGGCGGACGCGGCCGACGTCGCCGATCAGGCCGCGCGGCACGTTGTCGGCGACTTCGAGCGCGAGCTCGATGTTCTTCTCGGCGGCGCGCGCCGTGAGCAGGTCGAGCACTTCTTCCACAGCCTGGTCGAGATCGTACGCGACGTCTTCCAGCTCGATGCGGCCGGCCTCGACCTTCGAGAAGTCCAGGATGTCGTTGATGATGACCAGCAGGCTCTCGGCGGAGCCGCGGATGGTGCGGGCGAAATCCATCTGCTCGGCATCGAGCCTGGTATCCATCAGCAGGTTGCTGAAGCCGATCACGCCGTTCATCGGCGTGCGGATCTCGTGGCTCATCGCCGCGAGGAACTCGCTCTTGGCGCGGTTCGCGGCTTCAGCCTCGTCGCGCGCTTCGGCCATCTGGCGGCCGTGTGCATCGATGCGCGCGAATGCTTCGTCGAGAGTGTGCGCAAGATCGCCGAGCTCGTCGTTCGACGCCGCGCGTTGTAACGCGTCCTGATCGCCCGAACGCCGCTTCTCGACGGCCCTCGCGATACGCTCCATCGGGCGCAGCACGTTGTGGCGCAACTGCCGCCAGGCGGCCAGGGACACCAGCAGGAGGACGGCCAGCAATCCGCTAGCCACTTGCAGCGCATCGCGGATGAGGTCGTGGCGAATGGCGCGCACGTCCATGCGCACCAGCACAGCGCCGCGTTGCTCGCGATCCGCGCCCAGCAGGATACCGTTGATGGCTAGTCGGCGCTACGAAATCGAAAGTCGCGTCATGCAGCTGCGACACGAACCGCTCGTGGCCGTTGATGACGCGGTCGAGCTCCGTCGCGTGACCGACGCTCGGCTCGCTGGCCGCCTGCCGGTCGATGAGATTCGAGCGGCTCGCAGAGATGATGCGCTGGCTGCGGTCGACGACGACGATCAGCGACGTATCGGGGGAGACGCTGGCCGCGAGCACGATGTGCTGCAGCTCCTTCTCTTCGTCCATGCTTTCGGTCGCGACGCTGACCGTGTCGATGATCTGCACCGCGCGGTAGCGCAGCTGCCGCATCAGCTGGGCTTCGATGCTGAAGTACGCCACGACGCCCACAGCAACGGCTGCGAGAGCGCCGAGCGCCAGCAGCGGCACCATGACCTTCTGGCGCAGCGGACGAGAGGCCCGCTTGCTCATGGCTCGACCGCCAGCGCGGCAGGATGGCCATTCAGCAGGTCACGATCGGCGTGCACGCTGGAGAGCAGCCCTTTTTCCTTCAGAACCTGCGAGACGCGTGCGACCACGCCGGCAGGCTCGAATTCTTGCCGAGAAATTTTTCCTGGTCGGCGAGCGGCACCAGCGTGATGCCGGTGTGCAGCGCTTGCGCGAAACTCTTCGCGGCGTCACGCGCTCGCGCGCCGACATGATCTGCCAGGCTTCTTCGGGATGCTCCTTCGCGAAGCTCACGGCGCGATAGAAAGCGCGGATCACGCCTGCAACGTCGTCGGGCCGCTCGCGAATCACGGCTTCGTCGAGCGCGAGCACGTCCACGATCTCGCCGGGAATGCGGCTGCTGGTGAAGATCGAGCGCGCGATGCCGGCGCTCTCGATCTCGGTGCTGTTCGGCGGATACGCGGTGACGGCGTCGACTTTGCCCTCGCGCAGCGCCTCCGCCATGTCGGCCGTGCGAATGTAGACGAGGGAGACGTCCTGCAGCGTCATGCCGTGCAGGTCGAGTGCGCGCGTGAGGAAGAATATGTCGAGCGGCGAGAGCGTCACGCCGACGCGGCGCCCGCGCAGGGCGCGCACGTCAGCGATGTCCGGCTTGGCCATCAGCAGGTCGGCGCCGTCGGAGAAGTCGATCACCAGCGGCACCTGCATCTTGCGCTTGAGCTGGTCGCGGTTCTGCAGGACCTGGAACAGCGAGAACGTGCCGCCGTCGATCTTGTCGTGCTCGAAGGCGCGCTGCGTGTCGTTCACCGCCACGAATTCGATCAGGCGAACTTCCACGCCTTCGGCGGCGAAATAGCCCTTCTCCTGCGCCAGGTGCAGGAACTCGAACGGCGGCCAGCGGATCAGCGCGATCCGCAACGGCGGCTCGTAGGACATGCAGCTCGCAAGTCCCAGGATTGCCGCCGCGGCCAGGAGCACGCGGCCCAGAATGGAGAAGAGGTTCATCAAGCCGGGTATCGGCCTGCTGCGGCGAGTCTTGATGCCGGCCGTCGGGTATACTCCGCGCCCCGCGAGGGCTGGGCCAATTCGTCCTTCGTAACGGGCGAAAGTGGCGGAACTGGTAGACGCGCTGGATTTAGGTTCCAGTGGGTAACCCCCGTGAGGGTTCGAGTCCCTCCTTTCGCACCAGCGGCTACGCGAAGGGCGCGTAAATAATTGATTCAAGAGGATCTTCGATCCATGCAGGTTTCGGTAGAGTCGACCGGCACGCTGGAGCGCCGGATGGAAGTCCAGGTCCCCGCCGTCGAGATCGATAAGGCGGTCGATGAAAGGCTGCAGCGGCTGAGCCGCACCGTGCGCCTGAAGGGCTTCCGGCCCGGCAAGGTGCCCGTGAAAGTCGTGCGCCAGCAGTTCGGGCAGCAGGTGCGGCAGGAAGTGCTCGGCGACGTGATGCAGTCGAGCTTCGCCGAGGCGGTCGAGCAGGAGAAGCTGACGCCGGCAGCCGGGCCGCGTATCGAGCCGATCAACGTCGGCGAAGGCGATCTCAAGTACCGCGCCGTGTTCGAGATCGTGCCGCAGATCCAGCTCAAGGGTCTCGACACCATGCCGGTCGAGCGTCCGGTCGCGGAAGTCGCCGTCGCAGACGTCGACGCGATGATCCAGAACCTGCGCGAGCAGAAGCCGACGTTCGCCAGCGTCGAGCGCGAGGCGTGGGACACCGATCGTGTCACCGTGGATTTCGCCGGCACGATCGACGGGCAGCCGTTCGAAGGCGGCAGCGGGGAGAACATCGCGATCGTGCTCGGCGCAGGACGCATGCTGGCGGATTTCGAAGCGGGTTTGCTGGGCGCGCGTGCCGGCGAGCAGCGCACGATCAAGCTGACGTTTCCGCAGAACTACGGCGCCCCGGCGCTGGCCGGCAAGAAGGCCGAGTTCGCAGTGACGGTGAAGTCGGTCGAGGAGCGGCACCTGCCGGAGCTCGACGAGGAATTCTGCAAAGCCTACGGCGTGGAGCAGGGCGGCATCGAGCAGCTGCGCCGCGAAGTGGAAGAGAACATGCGCCGCGAGCTCACCGATGCGGTGCGTGCGCGACTGAAGAAGCAGGTGCTGGACGGCCTCGCCGCGGCCAATCCGATCGAGCTGCCGAAGTCGATGGTCGATGCGCAGGTGCGCGAGATGCAGATGGAGGCTGCGCGTCGCATGAACGCGCGCGACGCTTCACAGATTCCGCCGCCCGATGCGTTCCAGGACGCGGCGCGCCGTCGCGTGCAGCTGAGCCTGCTGGTCGGCGAAGTGATCAAGGACGCGAACATCCAGGTGAACCAGGCGCAGGTGCAGGCGCGCTTCCAGGAGCTTGCGCAGCAGTACCCGGATGCACTGCAGGCTGTGGAGCAGTACCGCACGAATCCGCAGATGCGCCGCCAGATGGAAGCCGCCGTGCTCGAAGATCAGGTGGTCGACTGGTTGCTGGAACGCGCCCGCGTGAGCGACAAAACGTCCTCGTTCAAGGAGCTCATGAATTTCGGCGCATAGCCCGCAGCCAGCGGCCGCGCGCCGGATGACCGGGTGGCCGCGACTGTGCGTGTGACGTAATCTCTTCAACCGCTTCCTGATGACTCAAGCATGCCCACCATGATGAATCTCGTTCCGATGGTCGTCGAGCAGACTGCTCGCGGCGAACGTGCGTACGACATCTACTCGCGCCTGCTCAAGGAGCGCGTGATCTTCATCGTCGGTCAGGTCGAAGATCACATGGCGAACCTCGTGGTCGCGCAGCTGCTGTTCCTGGAGTCGGAGAATCCGGACAAGGACATCGCGCTGTACATCAACTCGCCTGGCGGCTCGGTCAGCGCCGGGCTTTCGATCTACGACACGATGCAGTTCATCAAGGCGGACGTGAGCACGATGTGCGTCGGCCAGGCCGCGAGCATGGGCGCAATCCTGCTGGCGGGCGGCACCAAGGGTAAGCGCTACGCGCTGCCGCACTCGCGCATGATGATCCACCAGCCGCTGGCGGGCTTTCAGGGCCAGGCGTCGGACATCGACATCCATGCGCGCGAGGTGCTCGAGACGCGCGATCGCCTCAACATGATTCTGTCGAAACACACCGGCCAGACAGTCGAGAAGATCGGCCGGGACACCGAGCGCGACAACTTCATGGGCGGCGAAGCAGCTGTGACTTACGGCTTAATCGACCGCGTTATGGAGCGTCGTGGCGAGACATTAGTGACACCGGCTAAGTAACTCAGCGATATCGGGTTTTGCTGAAGCTGTCGGCCCACATTACAGGTCGGGCGGAGCGTCTTTGCAGCGTGATGGCGGCGCGTGCTATATACCCCGGCAACGCTGCCAATCACGGTAAATGACTGGTTTGCGCTGACCTGCTGAGGACCATCCATGTCAGACGATTCCCGCGGCAAACACGACGACGGCAAGCTTCTGTACTGCTCGTTCTGCGGCAAGAGCCAGCACGAAGTACGCAAGCTGATCGCCGGTCCGTCCGTGTTCGTCTGCGACGAGTGTGTAGAGCTCTGCAACGACATCATTCGTGAAGAGCTCGAAGAGCGCGCCGAGCGCACCCGCGACAAGTTGCCGCGGCCGCACGAGATCAAGAAGGTGCTCGACGAGTACGTGATCGGGCAGCAGCGTGCGAAGAAGGTGCTGTCGGTCGCCGTGTACAACCACTACAAGCGCCTGCAGACCAAGACCGGCGAGCAGCGCTCGAAGGACGAAGTCGAGCTCGCGAAGAGCAACATCCTGCTGATCGGCCCGACCGGTTGCGGCAAGACGCTGCTCGCGGAGACGCTGGCGCGCCTGCTCAACGTGCCGTTCACGATCGCCGATGCGACGACGCTCACCGAAGCCGGCTACGTCGGCGAGGACGTCGAGAACATCATTCAGAAGCTGCTGCAGAAGTGCGACTACGACGTCGAGAAGGCGCAGACGGGCATCGTCTACATCGACGAGATCGACAAGATCTCGCGTAAGTCGGACAACCCGTCGATCACGCGCGACGTCTCCGGCGAAGGTGTGCAGCAGGCGCTTCTCAAGCTGATCGAAGGCACGATCGCTTCGGTGCCGCCGCAGGGCGGACGCAAGCATCCGCAGCAGGAGTTCCTGCAGGTCGACACGAGCAACATTCTCTTCATCTGCGGCGGCGCGTTCGCCGGGCTGGAGAAGATCATCATGAACCGCACGCAGAAGACCGGCATCGGCTTCACTGCCGACGTGCGCCAAATGAACGATCGGCCGCACGGCAGCGACGTGTTCCACGACGTCGAGCCGGAGGACCTGATCAAGTACGGCCTGATCCCGGAGTTCGTCGGCCGCCTGCCGGTGGTCGCGACGCTCGATGAGCTCGACGAAGCGGCGCTGGTCTCGATCCTGCTGGAGCCGAAGAACGCGCTCAGCAAGCAGTACCGCAAGCTGTTCGACATGGAAGGCGTCGAGCTCGAGTTCCGTCAGGATGCGCTCAAGGCCGTCGCGAAGAAGGCGATGCAGCGCAAGACCGGCGCTCGCGGCCTGCGCACGATTCTCGAGAACGTGCTGCTGGAGACGATGTACGAGCTGCCTTCGCTGCGCAACGTGCAGAAGGTTGTCGTCGACGAGCAGGTGATCATGGGCGAGAGCAAGCCGTATGTGCTGTATGGCACGCCCGACGATGCGCGGCTCGCGGCAGTGGAAGAGCGCCGTCCGACAGGCAGCGATCATCACTGAGCAAATCTTGCACCGCGCGACGAAGAAGGGGCGCCCAAGCGGCGCCCTTCTTTATTTCTGGATATGAGCCCTTCCCTGATTCGCACGCGAATCGGCGAAAGCCGTAGCAAAGTCCGTGCCTTCGGCGCTGGCAGCGGGCCGCTCCTTCCGGTAACTTGCCCCACGAACTCAATAGGAACCTCGCGTGAGCACCGACGAAACTCCTGAGACCGAAGCCAACGTCCCCGCAGCGCTGCCGGTCCTGCCGCTGCGCGACGTGGTCGTGTACCCGCACATGGTCATCCCGCTGTTCGTCGGCCGCGAGAAGTCGATCCTCGCGCTCGACCAGGCGATGCGCGCCGGCAAGCAGATTCTGCTGGTCGCGCAGAAGCAGGCGGACGTCGACGACCCGGGCGCGCAGGACCTGTACCGGCTCGGCACGGTCGCGACGATCCTGCAGTTGCTCAAGCTCCCGGACGGCACCGTCAAGGTGCTGGTCGAAGGCGCCGAGCGCGCAAAGATCGAGAAGCTCCACACCGGCCAGTATTTCTCCGCCGAAGTGTCGCCCTTCAAGGACGTCGAGCAGTACGACGAGCGCGAGATGGACGTGCTGGCGCGTTCCGTCACGTCGCAGTTCGAGCAGTACGTGAAGCTCAACCGCAAGGTGCCGCCGGAAGTGCTGACCGCGCTTGCCGGCATCGAGCAGCCGGGCCGGCTCGCCGACAACGTCGCCGCGCACATGTCTCTCAAGCTCGATGCCAAGCAGAAGGTTCTGGAGATCCAGGACGTGCGCAAGCGTCTGGAGCACATCCTCGCCCTGATCGAAGGCGAGATGGACGTGCTGCAGATCGAGAAGCGTATTCGCGGCCGCGTCAAGCAGCAGATGGAGAAGAGCCAGCGCGAGTACTACCTCAACGAACAGATGAAGGCGATCCAGAAGGAGCTGGGCGAGATCGAGGACGCGCCGAACGAGCTCGCGGAGCTCGAGCAGCGCATCCAGAAGGCAGGCATGCCGAAGGAAGCGCGCGACAAGGCGATGAGCGAGCTGAACAAGCTGAAGCTCATGTCGCCGATGTCGGCCGAGGCCACCGTCGTGCGCAACTACGTCGACTGGCTGGTGAAGTGCCCGTGGAAGAAGAAGACCAAGGTGCACACCGACGTCGTCGTCGCCGAGAAAGTGCTCGATGAAGATCACTACGGGCTGGAGAAGGTGAAGGAGCGCATCGTCGAGTACCTCGCCGTCCAGCAGCGCGTGAAGGTACTGAAGGGTCCGATCCTGTGCCTGGTGGGCCCGCCGGGCGTCGGCAAGACCTCGCTCGGCCAGTCGATCGCGCGCGCCACCAATCGCAAGTTCGTGCGCATGTCGCTCGGCGGCGTACGCGACGAAGCGGAGATCCGCGGCCACCGCCGCACGTACATCGGCTCGATGCCCGGCAAGATCATCCAGAACATGGTCAAGACCGGCTTCCACAATCCGCTGTTCCTGCTCGACGAAGTCGACAAGATGGCGATGGACTTCCGCGGCGATCCGTCTTCGGCGCTGCTCGAAGTGCTCGACCCGGAGCAGAACTCGACGTTCAACGACCACTACCTGGAAGTGGACTTCGATCTCTCCGAAGTCATGTTCGTGTGCACGGCGAACAGCCTGAACATTCCCGCGCCGCTCCTCGACCGCATGGAAGTGATCCGGCTGCCCGGTTACACCGAGGACGAGAAGAGCGCGATCGCGCAGCGTTACCTCGTGCCGAAGCAGATGAAGCAGAACGGCCTGAAGGACGACGAACTGAAGATGTCGGAGACCACGCTGCTCGACATCGTCCGCTACTACACGCGCGAAGCCGGCGTGCGCAACCTGGAGCGCGAGATCTCCAAGATCTGCCGCAAGTCGGTCAAGCAGCTGCTGGCGAAGCCGGACACCAAGCAGATCAGCGTTTCGCCGCGCAATCTCAGCAAGTATCTCGGCGTGCGTCGCTTCCGCTACGGTCGCGCGGAGGAGCAGGATCACATCGGCCAGGTCACCGGGCTCGCGTGGACCGAAGTCGGCGGCGAGCTGTTGACGATCGAAGCTGCAGTCGTGTCCGGCAAAGGCAAGCTCACGCACACCGGCCAGCTCGGCGAGGTGATGCAGGAGTCGATTCAGGCCGCGATGACAGTCGTGCGCAGCCGCGCCACGGTGCTCGGCCTGGAGCCGGACTTCTATCAGAAGGCCGACGTGCACATTCACGTGCCGGAAGGCGCAACGCCGAAGGACGGCCCGAGCGCCGGCATCGGCATGTGCACCGCGCTGGTCTCGGCGCTGACCAAAGTGCCGGTGCGTTCGGATGTCGCGATGACCGGCGAGATCACGCTGCGCGGCCAGGTGCTGCCGATCGGCGGACTGAAGGAAAAACTGCTCGCGGCGCATCGCGGCGGCATCCGCATGGTGCTCATCCCCGACGACAACACCAAGGACCTCGCGGACATTCCGCAGAACATCAAGGATCACCTCGAGATCAAGCCCGTCAAATGGATCGACGAGGTGTTGCAGATCGCGCTACGACACATGCCGGCGCCGATGGCCGGCGCTTCCGACGCGTCGCGCAGCAACGACAAGCCGCGCGCGCGCAGGGTCGCCAAGCGCGCGAACAAGCAGGTCCGAGCGCATTGAACCTGGGCGGATAGCGACCCGAGGTCGCTATCCGCTCTCGGCTGCTTTCTGCTATAACGCGCGCCCCAACAAGAAGGACGCCGACATGAACAAAGCCGAGCTGATCGAGGCGGTGAGCACACAGACGAGCCTGCAGAAGGCGGACGCTACGCGCGCCGTCGACGCTGTATTCGATTCGATTACATCGGCGCTCAAGTCTGGCGACACCGTGGCGCTGCTCGGGTTCGGGACGTTCGCGGTCAAAGCACGTGCGGCGCGCGCCGGGCGCAACCCGCGCACCAACGAAACCATCCAGATTCCTGCGAGCAAGGCGCCGGCTTTCAAAGCTGGCAAGGCCTTGAAGGATGCTGTAAATTAGCGCGCCTTCGACGGCGCCCCGCCCCTGATTTTCCTGCAGGCGAACAACAGGGTGCTTAGCTCAGCGGTAGAGCGTCGCCCTTACAAGGCGAATGTCGGGGGTTCGATCCCCTCAGCACCCACCACACCCGTGCGGTGCGCAGGACGTCGATGAGTTTCAGCGCGGAGCGGTAGTTCAGCTGGTTAGAATACCGGCCTGTCACGCCGGGGGTCGCGGGTTCGAGTCCCGTCCGCTCCGCCATTTTCACAATCCCAAAGTGACAATAACTGCATGCTGCAGACAATACGCGACAAGATTTCGGGCATCGTGGCGATAGTGTTCCTGGGCGCGATCGCGGTCGTGTTCGTCTTCTGGGGCATCGACTTTCAGTCGGGCGCCCAGACCTACGCCGCCAAAGTGGACGGCGAGAGCATCCCGCTGGAGACCGTGCGCCGGGCATGGCAGCAGCGGCAGTCGCAGCTTCAGCAGATGCTGCGCGACGAGTTGCCTGCGGACATGGTGAAGTCGCAGCAGACGGCGCTGCTCAATCAGTTCGTGCAGGAGTCGCTGCTGAAGCAGCGCGCGGAGCGCTTCGGCTACAGCGTCAGCGATCAGGATCTGGCGGCGCGCGTCATGGAGTACCCGCAGTTCCAGGTCGACGGCAAGTTCTCGAAGGACCGTTACAACGCACTGATCCGCTCGAGCGGCCTGACCGAGACCCAGTTCGAAGCGGAGCTGCAGGGCGGCTTGTTGATCGACCAACTGCGCAACGCGGTGGTCGAGTCCGCGTTCGTCGCGCCGTACGAGCTCGATCGCCGCTACGCGATCGAGAAGCAGGAGCGCGAGATCGATTACGCGCTGATCCCGGCCCAGGATTTCGCGGCCAGCACTACGATCACCGACGAGCAGGTGCAGAAGTGGTACGACGAGAACCGCGACCAGTACCTGCTGCCGGAAACCGTGGACCTGCAGTACCTCGAGCTGACGCGCGAGCAGGCGGAGAGCAGCATCCAGATCACCGAGCAGGGACTGAAGGAGTTCTACGACCAGGTCAAGGATCGCTTCACGTCGCAGGAGCGGCGTCATGGCCGGCACATCCTGCTCACCGTCGGCGACGGCGTGGATGACGCGGCCGCGGCCAAGAAGGCGGAAGAGCTCACCGCGAAAGCGAAGGGCGGCGCGGATTTCGCGCAGCTCGCGAAGGACAACTCCAAGGACCCGGGCTCGGCGCCGCAGGGCGGCGATCTCGGCTGGGCGCAGCGTGGCATGTTCGTCGGCCCGTTCGAGGACGCGTTGTTCGCGATGTCCGTGGGCGAGATCCGCGGGCCGGTCAAGACGGACTTCGGCTATCACGTGCTGAAGCTCGAAGAAGTCGAAGCCGGCCACGTGAAGACCTTCGAAGAGGCGCGTGCGGAAGTCGAAGCGGACTATCGCAAGGAGCGTGCGCAGAACATTTTCTACGACGAATCGCAGAAGCTCGCGGACCAGGGTTTCGCGGCGCTGACGGAGCTCGATTCCGTGTCGAAGGCGCTGAACCTGCCGTTGAAGACGATCGCCGGCTTCACGCGCGAGGGCGGCGGCGAATTCGGTAGCGATCCCAACGTGATCGAGGCCGCATTCAGCGAGGACGTGCTGGAGCGCCGTCAGAACAGTTCGCTGGTGACGGTCGGCGAGGATAAGGCAGTGGTGTTGCGCGTGACTGCGCACAAGCCGGCCGAGCCGCGTCCGCTCGCAAGCGTGAGCGCGCAGATTCGCGAGCAGCTGAAGACGCAGCGGATGCGCGAGGCTGCGGCAGCGCAGGGCGCGTTCGCGATCGCGCGGCTGCAGAAGGGCGAACAGTGGTCAGCCGTGGCGGGCGCGATGAAGCTCAATGCGGTCGGCAAGCGGTTCATGACGCGCCAGGACGGCGTTGCTCCGCCAGCCATCGTGCGGTCGGCGTTCGTGGCGCCGAACAACGAGATCTCCGAGGCGAAGCCGTATTTCGGCGGTGTGACGACGGATGACGGCAACTATGCCGTCTATGCGGTGACCCAGGTTCGCAACGCGGACCCGACGAAGGAACCAGCCGCCGAGAAAACGGCACGCAAGCGCCGCGCGGAAACTCAGCGCGGCAGCGAAGAGTTTGCCGCGTACGTCGGCGAAGCCGAGCGCACGACGGACATCGAGAAGAACGAGAAGATTTTCGAGTGACCTATTCGCCGCCGCCGAACGACATACCCACACTGTTGAAGCCGCCGTCGACGTAGATCACTTCGCCGGTGATGCCGGCCGCCAGGTCGGAGCAGAGGAACGCGGCCGTGTTGCCGACGTCTTCGATCGTGACGTTACGACGCAGCGGCGCGACTCCCGCCACGTGACTCAGCATCTTGCGGAAGCCCGCGATGCCCGCAGCCGCGAGTGTCTTGATCGGCCCCGCCGAAATCGCGTTGACGCGAATGCCCTTCGGGCCCATGTCTGCAGCCAGGAAGCGCACGCTGGCTTCGAGACTCGCCTTGGCGACGCCCATCACGTTGTAGTTCGGCACCGAGCGCACCGCGCCCAGGTACGTCAGCGTGAGCAGTGCGCCGGCGCGACCGGCGAGCATCGGCTCGGCCGCTTTCGCCAAGGCAGTGAGGCTGTAGCTGGAGATGTCGTGCGCGATGCGGAAGTTCTCGCGCGTCGTGGACTCGACGAAGCCGCCGCGGATCGCATCGCTCGGCGCGAACGCGACCGCGTGCACTACGATGTCCAACGCATCCCATTTCTTTTTGAGCGTCGCGAAGCCGGCGTTGATGCTGTCGTCGCTGGCGACGTCCATCTCGAACACCTCGCCCGCGCCGAACTCCGCGGCCATCGCCTCGACGCGATCCTTGAAGCGTTCCTGATAGCTGAAGGCAAGCTCGGCGCCCTCACGGCGCATGGCCTGAGCGATGCCGTACGCAATCGAGCGCTCGGTCGCGAGGCCGACGATCAGGGCGCGTTTGCCGGCGAGAAATCCCATGGGCTGCTCCGCAAGTGGACGGAGCGTAAGTGTAGCGAATGAAGTGGATCCCCGCCTGCGCGGGGATGACGCGCGTGCGCGCGTCAGATGCCCGCGCGCTGATTCGCGACGTACATGACCAGGCGCTGGCCCGGCTTGATGATGCTGCGCGGGCTCAGTTCGTTCCAGCCGAGCAGATCCGTCAGCCGCACGCGGAACTTGTTAGCGATCCGCGAGAGCGTGTCGCCCCGGCGCACGACGTAGGTCGTCGAGCGGGTCTCGACGGCTTCGGAGTCCGCCGCGGCGAGCGTCGTGGTTCCGGAGATCTTCAGCACCTGGCCGACGGCGAGAGTGTCATCGCTCGCGAGGCCGTTGCTGGTCGCGATGCTCTCTATGCTCACGCCGTGCGAGCGCGCGATGCTCCACAGCGTGTCGCCGCGCCGGACGATGTGCTTGTCGGATCTGTTGCGCGGCGCGCGTTCGATCGCCGCCGTGCTCGCGGCGACATTCTTGCCCATGCCGGTCGGTGCAGCAGTGATCAGCAGATCCTGCCCGGGCCGGATCAGCGTGCCGCGAATCTTGTTCGCGGTCTTGATCGCCGCGATCGACACGCCGTACTTGTCGGCGATTCCGCCCAGCGTGTCGCCCCTGCGCACGTGGTGATAGACGACGCGTACGCGCTTGTCGGGCGGCAGCGCGGCGACAGCTTCGGTGAAGCGTACCTGGCGATCGACCGGCACCAGCAACTGGTGCGGGCCGTCCGGGTCGGTGACCCAGTGATTGAACGCAGGATTCAGCGCGAGCATCTCTTCCGGCGCCAGCTCGGCGAGCTCGGCTGCAACGTGCAGGTCGATCTGCCCGGCGACGTCGACCGGCGCGAAGTACGGCTGATTCGCAATCGGCGCGAACTCCAGGCCGTGCGACGCGGGGTCATGGACGATACGACGCATCGCGAGCAGCTTCGGCACGTACGCGCGCGTTTCGCGCGGCAGCTTGAGGCTGAAGAAGTCGGTCGGCTTGCCGGCCGCGCGATTCTTCTTGATTGCGCGTGCGATGGCCGCTTCGCCGCAGTTGTACGCAGCGACTGCCAGCAGCCAGTCGCCTTCGAACTCCTCGACGAGGAACTCCAGATAGTCCAGTGCCGCGGTGGTCGCCGAGACAACGTCGCGACGTCCGTCGTAGTACCAGTTCTGCTTCAGGCCGTAGCGGCGGCCGGTGCCGGGGATGAATTGCCACAGGCCGGAAGCGCGCGCCCGCGAGTACGCGACGGGATTGAACGCGCTTTCGACGACCGGCAGCAGTGCGAGCTCGAGCGGCATCTTGCGCGCTTCGATCTCGTTGACGATGTGATACAGGTAGCGCTCGCCGCGCCTGAAGGTGCGGTCGAGATACTCGGGGTGCTTGGCGAACCAGCGTACTTCACGCTCGACGGTGGCGTGATCGACGTCATCGAGCACGAACCCGGAGCGCATGCGTTCGAACAGATCTCCGGCGGAGGACTCGGCGACGGTGCCGCCGATGCCGCTGACCAGCGGCGGGCGCGATTCGGTCTGCGCGTCGAGCGTCTCGATCGCTGCTTCGATCTGCTCCGGGCCGGAGATGCCGATGTCGGCTTCGTCCAGCTTCATGATCGCCGGATCGAGCTCGACCGTCTCGACGGTCTCTTCGTCGAGCTGCTCCTGCGCCTGCTGTTCTTCGGGGGGCGCGGTCGTGACATGGCTGCAACCGGCGGCGAACAGGGCGGCGGCTGCAAAAATTGCATACAGCCCTGCCCGGATGCTCCACGCTTCGACCATTGACCCCTCCAATTTCCTACGCCGTGCCGCAGTTCCGCCCCAAGTCGATCAAGTGGTCCGATCAGGCCCTGAAGCCGTCCTTCCACTGGCGAATCACTGCGAAAACTTCTGTGGTGTTAGGTAACCCGCGGCCGGCCTTCTCTTCCGCGGCCTGCTTCACAGTCTGCTGGTCGCACCTCAGGAACGGATTCACATTCCTCTCACGCCTGATGCTCGATGGCAGAGTCGCCTCATCCCGCGCGCGTTTCCTGCTGCATTCTTCCAGGTAGCGTGCCGCTTCGGCGTTCCCCGGCTCGACCGCGAGCACGAATTTCAGGTTGCTGACCGTGTACTCGTGGCCGCAGTACACGAGCGTCTCGGCCGGCAACTGGGCAAGTTTGGCCAGCGATCCGAGCATTTGTTCCGGCGTGCCTTCGAACAGCCGGCCGCAGCCGGCGCTGAACAGCGTGTCGCCGCAGAACAGGGCGCCGTGGCCGACATAAGCTATGTGGCCGGCGGTGTGACCCGGGATGTCGAGCGCCGTGAATTCCAGGCCCAGCTCTTCGAGGACCACGCGGTCGCCCTGGCGCAGGCGTGTGGGCTCGCCCGGCAGGCGTTCGCTGCCCGGCCCGAACAGCGGGACGCGCCTGTTCTGCAGCAGGCCGGTCACGCCGCCGACGTGATCTGCGTGGTGATGAGTGAGCAGGATGCCCGCGAGAGTGAGATCGAGCTGCTCGAGTGCGCGCTCGACCGGGGCCGCGTCGCCCGGATCGACCGCTACGACCCGCTTGGCATCGCTCGGGGCGTGGATCAGCCAGATGTAGTTGTCGGCAAATGCCCGAACTGGCGTGACCTGCAGCATCGGCCGTATTAAACATGCGGCGGGTCCGGCGCAGCAAGCGTACGAAAGTGATCGGCGCTATTCTTTCCGCCATGACCGACGACCCCTCTCCGGATCTGCAGTCCTGGCTGCGCGGCGCGCTCGGCCAGCGTGTGTACACGCTGGAGCGCAAGATCGCGACCGAAGCGCTCGCCCAGGTCTTCGGCTGGCAACTGCTGCAGATCGGACTGTGGGGTGACGACGACGGGCTGCTCGCCGAAGGCCGGACCCAGCGCAAAGCCGTGCTGGCGTGGCACGGCTCGCGGCCGGTCGGCCGGCCCGCCGCGATCCGCTCGCGCACCGACTCGCTCGCGATCGCCTCGGATTCGGTCGACGCCGTGGTCCTGCCGCACACGCTCGAATACGAGCCGGAGCCGCACGAGATCCTGCGCGAGGTCGGGCGCATTCTTTCCGCCGAAGGTCACCTCATCGTGCTCGGCTTCCGGCCGCTGTCGAGCTGGGGCCTGCGGCATCTGTTCGCGAAGGACGGTTTTCCGCCCGGGCTCGAACGCATGATCGGCGAAGGGCGGCTGCGCGACTGGCTGAAGCTCCTCGGCTTCGAGATCGTCGACGCGCGTCGCTATCTGTTCACGTTACCGTGGGGCTCGAGCGCGCCGTCGTCGCAGAGTTTCTTCGAGCGCAGCGGCCGGCACTTGTGGCCGCTGTTCGCCGGCGGCTACCTGATGAAAGCGCGCAAGCGCGTCTACACGCTCACGCCGATCAGGCCGCGCTGGCGGCTGCGGCCGAAAGTCGTGGGCGGACTCATCGAGCCGACCACGCGTGGCAGCGGATAGCACACGAATGCCTGCGGTAGTCGAGATCTACACGGACGGTGCGTGTCGCGGCAACCCGGGTCCGGGCGGCTGGGGCGCGGTGCTCAGCTACGGCGACCACGTGAAGGAATTGCGTGGCGGAGAACTGCAGACGACCAACAATCGCATGGAGCTCACCGCTGCGATTCGCGCGCTCGCCGCGTTGAAGCGGCCGTGCTCGGTGGCGCTCTACACCGATTCTCAGTACGTCCGCAAAGGCATCCTCGAATGGCTGCCGCAATGGAAGGCGCGCGACTGGCGCACTGCCGACAAGAAGCCGGTGAAGAACGTCGATCTGTGGCAGGCGCTCGAGCGCGAGATCGAGCGGCACAGCATCGAATGGCATTGGGTGAAGGGACACGCGGGCGTGGCGGGCAACGAGCGCGCAGACCGGCTCGCCAACGAGGCAATCGACGAGATGCTGAGTCAGGTCTGAGGTATCATCCGCGCCGCAATGGACTTCATCGACCTCAAGACCCAGTACCAGCACGTGCGCGAGTCCATGAACCGCCGCATGCAGGCAGTGCTGGATCACGGCCAGTTCATTCTCGGCGCCGAGCACGCAGAGCTGGAGCGCAAGCTCGCCGAGTACGTCGGCGCCAAGCATTGCATCGGCGCGTCGAGCGGCACCGACACGCTGCTGATCGCGCTGATGGCTTACGGCATCGGACGCGGCGACGAAGTGATCACTTCGCCGTTCACCTTCATCGCAACCGGCGAGATGATCGCACTCGCGGGCGCGAAGCCCGTCTTCGTCGACATCGATGCGCGCACCTACAACCTCGACCCGCGCCTGCTCGAAGCTGCGATCACGCCGCGCACGAAAGCGATCATGCCGGTATCGCTCTATGGGCAGTGCGGCGACATGGACGGCATCAACGCCGTCGCCCGCAAGCATCGCATCCCGGTCATCGAAGACGCCGCGCAGAGTTTCGGCGCAACGTATCGCGGCAAGCGCTCGTGCGCGCTGTCGGAAGTCGGTTCGACTTCGTTCTTTCCGTCGAAGCCGCTCGGTTGCTACGGCGACGGCGGCGCGCTGTTTACGGATGACGACGAGCTTGCCAAGGTGATGCGCGAGATCCGCGTGCACGGGCAGGACCGTCGCTACCATCATCCGCGGCTCGGTATCAATGGCCGGCTCGACACCTTGCAGGCAGCGGTCCTGCTCGCGAAGCTGGAAGTCTTCGACGACGAGGTCGCGGCGCGCATGCGCATCGGCGGGCGCTACAGCGAGATGATCGCCGAGGCGTTCCGCGATGAAGCGGATCCGGCGCGTCGTGTGACGACGCCGCTACTCGCGCCGGGCTGCACCAGCGTGTACGCGCAGTACACGATCGAAGTGGCCAATCGCGATCAGGTCGCGGAGGGGCTCAAGGCGCAAGGCATTCCGACGGCGATTCACTATCCGGTGCCGCTGCATCTGCAACCAGTGTTCGCCGACCTCGGACAGGGCGCGGGCGCATTCCCGGTCTCCGAAGAGGCTGGCCGGCGCGTGCTCAGCCTGCCCATGCATCCCTACCTGACTGAAGCTCAGCAGGCGCGCGTCGTGCAGGCGTTGCGCGCGGTGCTCTGAGCCACTCATGCGCCAGGTCGTCCTCGACACCGAAACCACGGGGCTGGAGCCGGAGCAGGGACATCGCGTCATCGAGATCGGCTGTGTCGAGCTGGTGAATCGCCGCAAGACCGGCCGCAAGTTCCATCGCTACCTGCGTCCCGACCGGCTGATCGACCGCGCCGCGCAGCACGTGCACGGCATTACCGACGACTTCCTCGCGCAGCAGCCGCGCTTTGCGGACGTCGTCGACGAGCTGCTCGAGTTCGTCAACGGCGCGGAGCTGGTGATTCACAATGCGGCGTTCGACATCGCGTTCCTCGACGCGGAGCTGCAGCGCTTGCCCGGCCCCGCGCGCCGGATGCGCGACCTGTGTTCCGTGATCGACACGCTGCCGCTCGCGCGCCAGATGCACCCGGGACAGCGCAACAGCCTCGATGCGCTGTGCAAGCGCTACAGCGTCGACAACTCGCATCGCGAGCTGCACGGCGCGTTGCTCGACGCGCAGATCCTTCTGGACGTCTATCTCGCCATGACCGGCGGCCAGACGGCGCTGGTGCTCGGCGAGGTGACGGAGCTCCACGTCAGCGTTTCTTACGAGCAGGCCACCGCGGCGCGCCCACGCGGCGTGTTGCGCGTCGTGCGCGCGAGCGACGACGAGCTGGTGGCGCACGAGCGAATCCTCCAGATCATCGACAAGCTCAGCGACGGCAAGACGGTGTGGAGGAGGGAAGACGCGCGCAGTCCCGCGTCCGTGCCCGTTCCTGCGTAGCGGATCGCCATGCCGCTCGCGCACGCTTTCGCTCGCAACTTTCTCGGCCACGCGCCCGACTGGTACAAGCTGACGATCCTCGCGTTCCTGGTCGTCAATCCCCTGGTGATGTTTTTCGGCGGCGTGAACGGTCCGGTCATCGCCGGCTGGCTGCTGCTGCTCGAGTTCATCTTCACGCTGGCGATGGCGCTGCGCTGCTATCCGTTGCAGCCGGGCGGATTGCTGGCGATCGAGGGCGTGCTGATCGGGCTGACGACGCCTGCATCGGTCTACGATGAAACGCTCGCCGCCGTGCCCGTCATCCTGCTGCTCGTGTTCATGGTCGCGGGCATCTATTTCCTGCGCGAGCTGCTGCTGTTCACGTTCACCAAGATCCTGCTCGGCATCCGCTCGCGCGTCGCGCTCGCGCTGATCGTCTGCCTGACGTCGGCAGTTCTATCTGCGTTTCTCGATGCGCTGACCGTCGTCGCCGTGCTGATCACGATGGCCGCCGGCTTCTACCAGGTGTTCCATCGCTTCGCGTCGGGCAAGCACTACGACGTCGAGCACGACGTCGGTCGCGACGAGGAGGTGCACGAGTTGCACCGCTCCGACCTCGATGCATTCCGCTCTTTCCTGCGCGGACTGATGATGCATGCCGCGGTCGGTACTGCGCTCGGCGGTGTCATGACGCAAGTCGGAGAGCCGCAGAACCTGCTGATCGCGAAGCATGCCGACTGGTCGTTCGCAGAGTTCTTCGTGCGGATGGCGCCTGTTTCGCTGCCTGTGCTCGGGGCGGGCCTGGCGACGTGCGCGCTCGTCGAGCACATGCGCTGGTTCGGTTACGGCACGAGTCTGCCGGCCAACGTCCGGCAGGTGCTTGCCGACTACGATCGCGAGCAGACCCTCAAGCGCACGCCGCGCGAAGTCGCAGTGCTGATCGCGCAGGCGATCGCCGCGATCATCCTGATCGTCGCGCTCGGCCTGCACATCGCCGAAGTCGGCATCATCGGCCTGCTCATCATCGTGCTGGCAACTTCGCTCACCGGCGTGACCGAAGAGCAGCGGCTCGGGAAGGCGTTCGAGTCGGCGTTGCCGTTTACCGCGCTGCTGGTCGTGTTCTTCGCCATCGTCGCGGTGCTGCACGACCAGCACCTGTTCGAGCCGGTCGTCAGCGCAGTCCTGCAACTGGAAGGTCGTGCCCAGACCGCGATGTTCTATCTGGCGAACGCCGCGCTCTCGGCGATCAGCGACAACGTGTTCGTCGCCACGATCTACATCACGGAAGTGAAAGCAGCGCTGCTGGAAGGCACGATCACGCGCGAGCAGTTCGAGTCGCTGGCGATCGCGATCAACACCGGTACCAACATTCCGAGCATCGCGACGCCGAACGGCCAGGCCGCGTTCCTGTTCCTGCTGACCTCGGCGCTGGCGCCGCTGATCAGACTTTCGTACGGGCGGATGCTGTGGATGGCGCTGCCCTATACGGTGACGATGACGCTGACCGGCCTTTGGGCCGTGGCCGTCCTGATATAGGACTTATGTCGCTGTTTCGGGCGGTATTTTGTGGCAATCTTGCGCGCCAATAACTATTCGCCCCCGGCCACTTGGTTCCCACATGTCTGCACTCACCCTGAGCAATTGCAAGATCGGTGTCGTCGGCCTCGGTTACGTCGGATTGCCGCTGGCCGTTGAGTTCGGCAAGAAGTTTCGCACCGTCGGCTTCGACATCAAGGCCTCGCGCGTCGCAGAGCTGAAAAAGGGCCGCGACAGCACGCTCGAGTGCGAGCCGGCCGAGCTGCGCGCTGCCAAGAACCTGCGGTACTCGACCAGCGTCAAGGACCTGCGCTCCTGCCAGGTGTTCATCGTCACGGTGCCGACGCCGATCGACGGCTACAAGCGGCCGGACCTGAAGCCGATCGAGAGCGCGAGCCAGCTGCTCGGCGGGGTGCTGAAGAAGGGTGACATCGTCGTTTTCGAATCCACCGTTTACCCGGGTTGCACCGAGGAGATCGCTGTGCCGATCCTCGAGCGCCTGTCGGGCATGAAATTCAATCGCGACTTTTTCTGCGGCTACAGCCCGGAACGCATCAATCCGGGCGACAAGCAGCACCGCCTCACCACGATCAAGAAGATCACTTCGGGCTCGACGCCGGAAGTAGCGGACTTCGTCGACTCGCTGTACGCGAGCATCGTCGAGGCCGGGACGCACAAAGCCTCCAGCATCCGCGTGGCTGAAGCAGCCAAGGTGATCGAGAACACGCAGCGCGACGTCAACATCGCGCTGATCAACGAGCTGGCGCTGATCTTCAACCGCCTCGGCATCGACACCGAAGAAGTACTGCAGGCCGCGGGCACGAAGTGGAACTTCCTGCCCTTCCGACCGGGCCTGGTCGGCGGACATTGCATCGGCGTCGATCCGTACTACCTGACGCACAAGGCGCAGGAGATCGGCTATCACCCGGAAATGATCCTGGCCGGCCGGCGCATCAACGACAACATGGCGCTGTACGTCGCCGAGCGCGTCGCGCAGCTGATGATCCGCAAGCGCATCCACGTCAAGGGCTCGCGCATCCTGATGATGGGCCTGACGTTCAAGGAGAACTGCCCAGACCTGCGCAACTCCAAGGTGGTCGACGTCGTGAACGAGCTGAAGAAATACGGCGCGAAGGTCGACGTCTACGACCCGTGGATCGACGCCGCGGAAGCCGAGCACGAGTACGGCATCAAGCCGATTCGCACGCCGGCCAAGGGCCGCTACGACGCGGTCGTGCTCGCTGTCGCGCACAAGGAGTTCCGCGAAATGGGCGTCGATGCGATCCGCAGCTTCGCTCGCAAGCCGCACGTGCTGTACGACATCAAGTACGTGTTCCCGGCCAACGAAGTCGACGGACGCCTCTAGCGAGCGGAGCGGCTGCGGCGCGCACGCACGCGCGTGCGCGGCCAAACCGGAGCCCCGCACTCGGCGGATCAGGCCGTCGAGGTCCCGGGCGACTTCTGTCACATCGGCCAGCGGACACGCTTTCGCGTCGATCAAATCCTGCCCGAGGGCGATCACCACTCGCGTTTGCAGCTGCGAAAGCGCGCTGCGTGCCGCCTCCAGGCAGTGCACGAACTCGTTTCGCCGCCCCAGGGCAGCCCCCTCCGCGATCCTGCTTGGGACCGACAGCGCTGCAGCGCGCAGCTCGCGAGCCAGCCCGAGGGACTCGTCGCTGGGCAGGTGCCGCGTCGCCGCGTACACTTTGGCGGCCAGCGCGATGGAGTGTCGCCACGCGGCCAGGTCTTCGTGTCGGGTCGTCATGGCGATGGTGTCAAAATGACTCGTGCGGAACCGGGACCCCTAGGGTGCCCCTGAATCGCGAGCCTCGAGGCCCGCCTAACTGCGAGTTCGAACAGAAAGTCCCTCATGAAGTTTCTCGTGACCGGCGCGGCCGGGTTCATCGGCTTTCACACGGCGCAAATCCTGCTGGAGCGCGGCGACGAAGTCGTCGGGCTCGACAACCTCAACGACTACTACGACGTCACGCTGAAGGAAGCGCGGCTCGCGCAGCTGCGGCAGCGGCCGAACTTCCGTTTCGTCAAGCTGGATCTCGCGGACCGGTCGGGAATGCAGGAGCTGTTCGCGCGGGAGAAGTTCGCTGCGCGTGATTCACCTCGCAGCGCAGGCCGGCGTGCGCTACTCGCTGCAGAATCCGCTCGCGTACGTCGACAGCAACGTGGTCGGATTCGCCAACGTCCTCGAAGGCTGCCGGCACAACGGCGCCGAGCATCTCGTCTATGCGTCGACCAGCTCGGTGTACGGCGCGAACACGAAGATGCCGTTCTCCGTGCATCAGAATGTCGATCATCCGCTGTCGTTCTACGCCGCGACCAAGAAGGCGAACGAGCTGATGGCGCACACGTACGCCTATCTCTACAAACTGCCGGTGACGGGGTTGCGCTTCTTCACGGTGTACGGGCCGTGGGGTCGTCCCGACATGGCGCTGTTCCTGTTCACGAAGAACATCCTGGCCGGCAAGCCGATCGACGTCTTCAACTACGGCAATCACCGCCGCGACTTCACGTTCGTCGACGACATCGCGCAGGGCGTGGTGCACGCGGCGGACCGCATCGCAACTGCGAATGCCGCCTGGGACGGCGATGATCCCGACCCGGGCACGAGCAAGGCGCCTTATCGGCTGTACAACATCGGCAACAACCAGCCCGTCGAGCTGATGCGCTACATCGAGTGCATCGAACAGGCCCTCGGCCGCAAAGCGCAGAAGAATCTGCTGCCGCTGCAGCTCGGCGATGTCCCCGACACGTTCGCGGACATCGACGACCTGGTCCGCGACGTCGGTTACCGCCCGGCCACGCCGGTGGAAGTCGGCGTCGAACGGTTCGTGCGCTGGTACGTGGACTACTACAAGGCGGGTTGAGCGTGCCCCTTCCGCAATGGCAGGCACTGGCGACGCATGCCGCACAGATGCGGCAGCGGCATTTGCGCGATCTGTTCGCAGCCGATCCGCAGCGTTTCGAAAAGCTCTCGCGCACCGAGCTGAACCTGCTGTTCGATTTCTCCCGCCAGCTCCTCGATGCGGAGACGTTGCGATTGCTGATCGAGCTCGCGCAGGCGCGCGGCCTCGACCAGCGGATCGCGGCGATGTTCGCCGGCGAGAAGATCAACACCACCGAGAATCGCGCCGTCCTGCACGTCGCCCTGCGCAACCGCGCGGACCGCCCGATCCTCGTCGACGGTCAGGACGTGATGCCCGAAGTGCGCGCGAGCCTCGCCAAAATGCGCAACTTCGTCGAAGGCGTGCAGGGCGGACGCATTCACGGCGCGACCGGCAAGACGTTCACGGATATCGTGAACATCGGCATCGGCGGCTCGGACCTCGGCATCGTGATGGCGACCGAGGCGCTCGCAAAGTTTCGCAACCGCAATCTGCGTCTGCACTGCGTGTCGAACATCGACGGCGTGCAGCTCGGCGACGTGCTCGAGCAGGCCGATCCCGCGCGCACGCTGTTCGTCGTGTGCTCGAAGACGTTCACGACGCTGGAGACGCTCACCAACGCGAAGCTCGCGCGTCACTGGATCGTCGACCGGTTGGGCGAGGGCGCGCCGGCGCGGCACTTCGCCGCAGTCTCGACCAACGCCAAGGCAATGGACGCCTTCCTGATCCCGCCGCAGAACCGCTTCACGATGTGGGACTGGGTCGGTGGGCGCTATTCGGTGTGGTCTGCGGTCGGACTGTCGGTCGCGCTGTCGCTCGGCATGGATCAGTTCGAGCTGATCCTCGAAGGCGGTCACGAGATGGACCAGCACTTCGCGAGCGCGCCGCTCGAGCGCAACCTGCCGGTGCTGATGGGCCTGATCGGCGTGTGGAATCGCAGTTTCCTCGGCATCGATTCGCTCGCAGTGCTGCCCTACGATCAGCGGCTGCACCGCTTTCCCGCGTACCTGCAACAGCTCGAGATGGAGTCGAACGGCAAGCGCACCACGCTCGGCGGCGCGCCCGTCGACTACGAAACCGGTGCGGTGCTGTGGGGCGAGCCGGGCTCGAACGCGCAGCACTCGTTCTTCCAGCTGCTGCACCAGGGCACCGCGAAGGTCGCGCTCGACTTCATCGCGCCGGTCAACGCCTCCAGCCCGTATCAGGAGCAGCAGAACCTGGCGCTGGCAAACTGCTTCGCGCAGGCGCAGGCGTTCGCATTCGGCCAGACGGAGCAGCAGGTGCGTGCCGACCTGGCGGCGAAGGGTCTGCCCGAGAGCGAGATCGCGCGGCTCACGCCGCACAAGATTCATCCGGGCGACCGCCCGAGCTCCATCGTGCTGTTCCCGCGTCTCGGGCCGAAGACGCTCGGCCGCCTGATCGCGCTGTACGAGCACAAGGTGTACACGCAGAGCGTGATCTGGGACATCAACGCGTTCGACCAGTGGGGCGTCGAGCTCGGCAAGAAGCTGGCGGACTCGCTGGCGCCGGCGCTGGCAGATCCGCACGAAGAACACCGAGCCCAGCGCTGCACGGCCTGCTGGCGCAGGTTGCGAAGTGGCGTAGCTGAGCGGCTGTCGTCGCAGGCGCCGACGGCCCGTCCGCGTTCATTTTTACAACCATTCCGAGCATCGTGGCGGTCCTTGCGTGTAAACTCCCGGCCCTCGTCGCAGGGACCTCCATACTTCAAGCGACCCTGATGGTCAGACCGAAATTTTCCAGCCGCGCTTTCTCTGGCTGGCCGCGCGGCTGTCGTGCCTGGCTTTCGGCAGGCTGGCTGGCTCCCGCCGCGGCCCAGGTACCCAGCGCCGAGCAGATCGAGATCTTCCAGAATCTGCCTGCCGGACCAGCAGCAGGCCATTCTCGAGTCGATGAATCAGCGGCGGTGCGACGCGACGCCGACGCAGCCGGCCGCGCGCCGATCGTCAGCTGAAGTTCCCGGAAACGGTGCGGCCGCGCACCGCGCGCGACGACGACGAGGACTGGAGGAAGACGAGCGCTGCTGCCGACCGGCATGCCGCGGGAGCCGCGGCTCAAGGGCAACGACACCGTCCTGCTGACGCTGGAGATCCGGCAGCTCGAGCGGCGCGCGCCGGAGATCGAGGAGCGCGAGCGACGCGAGCGCGAACAGAGCAGGTCAGCAGGTGCTGCTGCCGTCGCAGCCGGCGATTCCGGGCCGCCAGCAGGCGACCGGCGACGCCGCAGTCCGACGCGGCGGAGCCGCAGCAGCGTCCGCTGGAGCGCACCGAGCGACGAGCTCGATCGGCTCGAACGATTTTCGCGAGCGGGTGCTGCGCCGCAATCCGTACAAGCTGGACAAGTGGGGCATCCTGAACATTCCCGAGCTGGGGCCGATCCCGCTCGGCCGGGCTCACCGCCGAGGAGGCCACGCGAGCGCCTGGCCGCCGAAGCCGCGCCTGCAGGATTTCATCGTCGCGCGTCACGCGGCTGCCGCTGCAAGCCGGTCGGCACGCGAGGCGCTCAAGCCGTTCGGCTACGACCTGTTCGAGCGGCATGCCCTCGACGTTCGCGCCCGCGACCGACGTGCCGGTGCCGGCCGAGTACGTCGTCGGGCCCGGCGACACGATCGAAGTGCAGCTGATCGGCAACACCAAGGGCCGCTACGCGCTGGTCGTCGGCCGCGACGGCCGCATCAACTTTCCCGAGCTCGGCCCGATCGCGGTCAGCGGCCGGCGCTTCGAGGAGGTGCGCGCCGACATCGAGGCGCGCGTGCGCGAGCAGATGATCGGCACGCAGGCCAGCGTCGGCATCGGCGAGCTGCGCTCGATCCGCGTCTTCGTGCTCGGCGACGCGCAAGTGCCGGGCTCGTACACGGTCAGCGGCCTGTCGACGATCACCAACGCGTTGTTCGTCAGCGGCGGCGTGAAGAAGATCGGCTCGTTGCGCAACATCCAGCTCAAGCGCGCCGGCCGCACAGTCACGACGCTCGATCTCTACGACCTGCTGCTGCGCGGCGACACCAGCGCGGATGCGCGACTCCTGCCCGGCGACGTGATCTTCGTGCCGCCCGTCGGCACCGACAGTCGGTCTCGGCGGCGAAGTGCGCCGGCCGGCGATCTACGAGCTCAAGAGCGAAACGACCGCCGCGCAGCTGCTGCAGCTCGGCGGCGGGCTGATGCCGGAAGCGGATCCGACGGTCGCGACGATCGAGCGCGTCGATGCACGGCGCGCGCGCGTGACCGTCGACGTCGACCTCGCCGAGCGCGGCCGGGCAGCGCGCAGCTGCTGCGCAGTGGCGATACCGTGCGCGTTCCGGCGATCCGGCCGGTGCTCGAGGATTCGGTCGTCGTGAGCGGCTTCGTGCATCGGCCCGGCGAGTACCAGTTCAGGCCGGGCATGCGCATCGCGGACGTGCTGCCGAGCCTCGACGAGCTGAAGCCGAACGCCGACCAGCGTTACGTGCTGGTCCGCCGCGAGCTGCCGCCGGACCGGCGCGTGCGTATCTTCTCGGCGAATCTCGAGCGCGCGCTCGCCGAGCCGGACTCCGCGGCAGAATTTCGCAGCTGGCGCCGCGCGACCAGATCTTACGTCTTCGACCTCGAGTCCGGCCGCGATCGCATCATCGAGCCGCTGATGCGCGAGTTGCGCATGCAATCGCGCATCGACGAGCCGACGCACGGAAGTCAGCGTCGCCGGCCGCATCAAGGTGCCCGGCAAGTATCCGCTCGAGCCGGGCATGCGCGTCAGCGACCTGCTGCGCGCCGGCGGCAGTCTCGACGAGGCCGCGTACGGCGGGCAGGCCGAGCTGACGCGCTACGAGGTCGGCGACGGCGAGGCGCGCCAGGCCGAGCTGATCAAGATCGACCTGCGCGCGGTGCTCGCCGGCGATCCGGCTGCGGACCTGCCGCTGCGGCCGTTCGACTACCTGGTGATCAAGGAAGTGCCGCTGTGGGCTTCGCAGGAAGAAGTCGAGATCCGCGGCGAGGTGCGCTTCCCGGGACGCTATCCGATTCATCGCGGCGAGACGCTGCGCTCGGTGCATGGAGCGCGCCGGCGGCCTGACCGATCTGGCCTTCGTCGAAGGCGCGGTGTTCACGCGCGAGGAGCTGAAGGAGCGCGAGAAGAAGCAGCTGGAGACGCTCGCGACGCGCATGGAATCCGACGTCGCGCAGTTCTCGCTGATGACCGCGCAGGAAACCGGCAAGGATGCGAGCTCAGGCGCTCGCGGTCGGCCAATCGCTGCTCGCGAACCTGCGCAATGCCAAGCCGGTCGGACGCCTGGTCATCGACCTGGACCGGTCGATGCAGGCGCAGCCGGGCTCGGAGCAGGACATCGTGCTGAAGGACGGCGATCGCCTGCTGGTGCCGCGCGTCACGCAGGAAGTCACGGTCATCGGCGAAGTGCAGAGCGCAACCTCGCACCTGTATCGCGCCGACCTGTCGCGCGACGACTACATCGCGATGAGCGGCGGCCTGACGCCGCGCGCCGACGACGATCGCATCTACGTCGTGCGCGCCGACGGCAGCGTCGTGACGCGCGCCGGCAACGCGTGGTTCAGCGGCGGCGGCGTGGATATCCAGACCGGGCGACACGATCGTCGCGCCGCTGGATACCGAGCGCATGCGGCCGCTGCCGTTCTGGACCGCGGTCACGACGATCATCTACAACCTGGCGATCGCGGCCGCGGCCGTGAACTCGTTCTAGCACGATGCCATGAACGATCGTTCCATCCCGCCCGCACCCGAGGAACCCGGACACGGCCGCGACCGGCTGGTGTACGTCGTGCCGTCCGATGCGGAGCTGGTGTACGACGCGCGCACCGGCGGGCTGCTCGAGGTCTGGCGGGTTCTGCGCGAGGGCATGTGGACTATTGCCGTCGCGACCGGTCTGCTGGTGGCGATCGCGATCGCCTACGCGCTGTTGACCGAAAAGTGGTACCGGGCCGAGGTGGTGCTGGTGCCCGCCGAAACGCAGCCCGGCGCCAGCGGTCTCGCGGATCAGCTGGGTGGCTTCAGCGGTCTCGCCGGTCTGGCGGGCATCTCGCTCGGCGGATCGAACACGGCGGAGCCGCTGGCGGTGCTGAATTCGCGCGGGTTCGCCCAGTCGTTCATCGAGCAGAACAATCTCTTGCCGCTGCTGTTCGCGGACAAATGGGACCGCGCGGCGGGCCGCTGGAAGGAGTCCGGCCGCGAGCCGCCCGACATGCACGATGCCGTACGCAAGTTCACCGAAAAGGTGCTGCGCGTGGACCAGGAGCAGAAGACCAAGCTGGTGACAGTGCGCATCGACTGGACCGATCCGCGGCTGGCGGCGCAATGGGCCAACGCGCTGGTGGATAAGCTCAACGATCGCATGCGCGAACGCGCATTGCGTGAAGCCGAGACCAACGTCGCGTATCTGAAGCAGGAGTTGTCGACCGCGGACGTGGTGACGCTCCAGCAGTCGATCGGACGACTGATGCAGAACGAGCTGCAGAAGGCGATGCTGGCGCGGGGCAACAAGGAATTCGCCTTTAAAATCGTCGACTCCGCGGTGCCGCCGAAGTGGCGCGTATGGCCGAAACGCGCGCAGATCGTCGCGCTGGCTGGAGTGCTCGGGTTGGTGCTGTCCGGTGCATGGGTTCTCGCGCGACACCGCATCCGCACGGGCGGCGAACCGGCGCGATGAGAGCCGGGGGACGGCGGCAATGAAAGTCCTGGTTCTCGGCGCTTCCGGCATGCTCGGCTTCGCCGTCCACCGCATTCTGCACGACTCGGGCTATGCGGTGACGGGCGCTGTGCGTGGTCAACCACCGCAGTCCCGGTGGTGCCGGGAGTTGCGCTATCGTGCGGGTGTCGATGTCGAGAAAGTCGACGACCTGCTGGCTCAAATCGAATCCGAGCGGGCCGACGTCGTTGTCAACGCTGCGGGAGTTCGCTCGGCCGGTGCCACGGGAGCGGAATACCGCCGGCTGTTCGCGGTCAACGCCGTGCTGCCGCGAGCGCTTGCCGGCGCTGCCGCGTCCCGCGGCTTCCACTTTATCCATTTCAGCAGCGACGGAGTTTTCAGCGGGGCGCGCGGCTCTTACGACGAGCAGTTCCGACCCGATGCGAACGACAGCTACGGCATGTCGAAGCTGCTCGGCGAAGCGATGAACGAGCGCACCGTGGTGTTCAGGTCATCGATGCTCGGCCGCGGCCTGCAGCCCAACGCTTCGCTGCTGGACTGGTTCATGAGTCAGTCAGGCGAAGTACGCGGCTACAGTCGCGTCGTCTTTTCCGGGCCGACGGTCGACGAAATTGCGAAGCTGCTTGCCGGCAAGGTATTGACCCGCAGCCCGGCATTGACCGGACTCTTTCATCTCGGCGCAGCTGCCATCAGCAAGCTCGATGTGCTGCAGCTGGTACGCTCGGTGTGGTCGCTCGACGACATCACGCTGCGTCCCGACGACAGCGTGGCCGCGGACAGGAGCCTGGATTGCCACCTGCTGCGGGAAACGATCGGCTACGACGCTCCCGATTGGCACTCGCTGATCGTCAACATGCGCGATTTCTATTCCGGGCTGGACGGGCGCGCAGGACACGCGGCGGCGGCGTCATCATGAGAGCCGATCGTTGTCGCGCCTGCCAATCGGCGCAGCTGTTCACCGTACACGATTTCGGCGCGCAGCCTCTTGCCGGCTACTACCCGCTGAGGTCCCAGTCGGAGACGCCGGTCCGACGCTATCCTCTCGAGCTGATGCAGTGTCTGAGTTGCGGTCTGCTGCAGATCGTGGATCTGCCGCCGATCGACGAAGTGTTTCACGACGACTACCGCTACTCCTCGTCGACCGTGCCAGGCCTGGTGCGGCACTTCGTGGAATACGCCGGCTGGCTGGATCAGCGCCTGGCGCGCCCCGCCCGCGTGTTCGAGTTCGGTTGCAACGATGGCGTACTGCTCGTGCAGCTGCGCGAGCGCGGCATCGAGTGCGTCGGGCTGGATGCCTCGGACAACATCGCAGCGCTGGCGCGAGCCAAGGGACTAGCCGTCGACACGGGATTTCTCGACGCGCGGTACGTGGAGCGGACCAGCTCCGCCGCACGCTACGACCTCGTGACCTGCTCCAATGTCTTCGCGCACATCCACGACTTGCAGGGAACGATCGACGCGGTCCGGCTGTTGCTGCGGCCGGGCGGTCTGTTTGCCATCGAAGTGCACGACGGCCAGTGCCTGGAAAGCGAAGGGCAGTTCGACACGATCTACCACGAGCACCTGAGCTACTTCACCGAGCAGACGTTGCAATCGCTGCTCGAACGTCACGGCTTCGAGCGCGTCGAGTGCCAGCGAACCGCTATGCACGGCGGCGGCTTGCGGTTCCTCGCGCGCAAGACCGAGGCGCAGCGAGCACGGGTCCCCGCCGCCGACGATGCTGCGCCGACTGTCACCAGGTCGGACTTTCTGAGTCCGGTCATCGTCAGGTGCAGTACTCAGCTGCGGCAGTTGCACGCTGAATACGGCGAGCTCGCCGGTTATGGTGCTGCCGGTCGATCGCAGATGTTCGTGAACTTCACCGGGTCAGCTGGCCTGTTCAGCCGCATCTACGACGACTCGCCGCTGCGCCAGGGACGCTATATTGCCGGCACCGACGTGCCGATCGACGCGTACCGGGGCGAGAGCGGCGGCTGCGTGGTGATTCTCGCGTGGAACTATGCACAGGACATTTCGCAGCGCGTGCGAGGCGCCTTCGGCCGCATCGTCACGCTGCTGCCCGAGCTGCGCAACTGGTAGCCGTTGCAGAAGAGAAGCGACATGTTCGATGGCAAAGTAGTGATGATCACCGGCGGCACCGGCTCGTTCGGACACACGATCCTGCAGCCGCTGCCTCGCGACCGACATCCGCGAGATCCGCGATCTTCAGCCGCGACGAGAAGAAGCAGGAGGACATGCGCATCGCGCTCGACGAGCCCGAAGGTGCAAGTTCTACATCGGCGACGTGCGCAACTACGACAGCGTTCGGCAGGCGCATGCGCGGGCGTCGACTACGTGTTCCACGCCGCCGCGCTGAAGCAGGTGCCGTCGTGCGAGTTCTATCCGATGGAGGCGGTGCAGACCAACGTCCTCGGCACGGAGAACGTGCTGAACGCGGCGATCGCGAACGGCGTCGAGCGCGTGGTCGTGCTCAGCACCGACAAGGCCGTCTATCCGATCAACGCGATGGGCATGTCCAAGGCGCTGATGGAGAAGGTGCATGGTCGCCAAGGCGCGCGCGCTGCGCGACGTCGAGCACGCCGATCTGTGCGCCACGCGCTACGGCAACGTCATGGCGCTCGCGCGGCTCGGTCATCCCGCTGTTCGTCGAGCAGATCAAGGCGGGCAAGCCGCTCACCATCACCGATCCGCAACATGACGCGCTTCCTGATGTCGCTCGACGAGTCCGTCGACCTGGTGCTGCACGCGTTTCGAGCACGGCAAGCAGGGCGACATCTTCGTGCAGAAGGCGCCGGCCTGCACGGTCGACGACCTGGCGCAGGCGCTCAAGCGAGCATCTTCGACAGCGAGCAACGCCGGTCCGGATCATCGGCACGCGCCACGGCGAGAAGCTCTACGAGTCGCTGGTCTCGCGCGAGGAATGGCGCAAGTCGCAGGACATGGGCCGCTTCGTGCGCGTGCCCGCCGATTACCGCGATCTCAACTACGCGAATGCCGTGACCGATCACGATCTCGGCACGAACGTCGCCGAAGACTACACGTCCGACAACACGACGCGCCTGGGAGTCGCCGAAGTCAGGGATCTGCTGCTGGCCACCGACTTCATCCGGCGCCAGCTGTCCTGACGCAGGAACTGCTCCGGTAGTGAAGGCCCCCGCATCCGCAACGCCCGTCGCGCGTCATCTGCTGGCGAACGTCCTCGGCAGGAGCTGGACGTTCCTGTCGACGCTGCTGTTCGTGCCGCTCTACGTGCACCTGCTGGGCATCGAGGGCTTCGGCATCATCGCCCTGTACCTGGCGGTCAGCGGCGTGGTCGCGCTGCTCGATCTGGGCTTCTCGCCGACGCTGGCGCGGGAGCTGCACGATCAGGGCCGCAGCGCCGAGCAGAAGGCGAGTCTGCTGTTCACATATGAGATCGCCTACGCAGCGATCATTGCCACGCTGGCTGCATGCGCCTTGCTACTGCCGATCGATGCGTTCTCGCTGCTGCTGACACACCAGGATCTCGCACGGCCGGAGACGGCCGCTGCGATCCGGCTGGTATTCGTGGCCGCGCTCGTGCAGATGCAGCTGTTCTTCTACGTGGCGGGTCTGCTGGGTATCGAGGAACAAGCGAAAGGCAACATGGTCATCGTCGGCGCCGGAATCGCGCGCAGCGCGCTCGTGCTCGTGCCGCTCTGGCTGCATCCCACGCCGGCGCTCTTTCTTATGTGGCAGGTCGTGTTTGCGATCGCGTTCGCCGCGCTGGCGCGCCAGCTGCTGTATGCGGCAGTGTGGCGGGACGCAACCATGCGCCATGTGACTTTTCGCGCGCGCCTGATTCGCGAGAACCTGACGTTCACGGCGGGAATGTTTCTCGTCTCGCTCACGGCGGCAGTAAACGCGCAGCTGGACAAGCTGCTGATGAGTCGCTTTGCCGGCATCGGCGCCCTGGCCGAGTACTCGCTGGTATCGAGCTTTTCGCAGTTGATGGTGTTCGTCGTCTCGCCAGTGACGATCGCCATGCTGCCGCGATTCGTGCGCAGCGCCACCAGCGACGACGCGCAGGAGCTACGCACTCTGTTTGCGGTTTCCTACAAGCTGGTCGGGGCGCTCGTCGCCGCGGCGCTGGGTTCGATGCTCTTCTTCGGACCTTTCGTCATCAGCGTGTGGACCGTCAAGCGGGTCGATGAGGCCGCGATCGCGCTCTATTCCGCGCCGCTCATTGTCGGCTATGCGCTGCTCGCCCTCGGCACCGTTCCGCACAGCATTGCAATCGCACACAAGAACCTCAGGGGCAGCATGGTCATCAGCGCGACCTTGCTGGCCACGGTGCCGGCGTATTGGCTGCTGATCCAGCGTCACGGTGCGCAGGGCGCCGCGTTCACCTGGCTTGCCTTGCAGATCGCGGTCGTGCCCGCTTACACCTACTGGGTGAACAAGAATTTCATCGGCATGAAGCACGTGCTGAGGTCGCTGTTGGTGCCCGCGTTGCTGCTGCCGCTATTGGTGTCCGCAGCGTGCAACCTGATCGCATCCGCACTGGTGAGCGATTCCCGTGCGCCGGCGGTGAACCTCGCCATAATAGTGGGCGCAGGGCTCGTCGCCGGCTGCGGTTGCGTGCTGGTCGCTCTGCGCCGCGTCGATATCGACTATCTGTTCGGGCGTGTGCGCCCCAACTCCACTTGAAGTAACAGCGAGGACCATGGCGGTGGCGAGACGACTCGGTTTGGGCCGACGGATCAGCGGCTTGATGGGGGCAGTGACTGCCAACCCTGGGCTACGCAGCGCCCTGCGCCGGCGCGAGCTGCTCGTGAAGGGGAACATCAACCGGCTGCTGAAGCGCAACTCCACCCTGGGCGAGGTGCGCGTCTACGAAGACATGAAACAGGTGAACGAGACATCCGGGGATCTGTATCGGGCGGGCGAGTTCTGGGACCGCTTGAACCGGCAGCATGCGCACGCGATCTGGGCCGGCGGGCTCGAGAACCTGCGTAACGAGTACTTCAATCGCACCTTCTCCGGGCCCGAGCCCGAGAGCAGGCAGGTGTACCGGGCACTGCTGTTCCTCTATTACAAGCACGTCAGTCAGCTGGATACGGACGGGTTCCTGCAACGTCACGCCGAGCCGGCCGTCGGCGGGTCCGCGGACCAGGAACTCGTCAGTGGTCGGCCCTACAGTCTCGATTTCCTGCAGAGCGTCGAGGAGGCCTACCGTATTCGTGAAGCCTGGCGGCTGGCAGGCCGGACCGAGGCACCACGTGTCATCATCGAGCTGGGTGCCGGCTACGGCCGTCTCGCATACGTGTTGCGCAAGATGTTGCCGGAATGCTCGTACGTCATCCTGGATCTGCCGGAAGCATTGATCTGCTCGCAATCATGGTTGTCGCGAGCGCTCGGCGCGGAGGTGTTGCCCTATGAGCAGACGCGCAACGTCGCACAGCTGCAGCGGGCGACACTGCAGGGTGGCAAGGTTTTCCTGCTCCTGCCGCACATGATCGAGGCGATCGCGGCCGACGCCGCGGACGCGTTCGTGAACATCTACAGCTTCGCGGAGATGCCGCCGCGCTCGATCGCCAACTACTTCCGGCATCTCGATCGAATAACCGACGGCATCCTGTACACCAAGCAGCGTCAGCTCGAGGTCAACGAGCTGGACGAAGCGAGCATCACCGAGCGCAGCTACCCGGTGATGCCGCACTGGCGCCCGCTGTTCCGCTCGGTTTCGACACTCTACGAGTCGTTCTTCGAAGCGGCTTTCGCGACACGCAGCAGATGAGCAGGCGAGCGCGGCGCTGATCATGCCCATACTCTCCATCGTCATCCCGACGAAGAACCGCCATCGCTACCTCGCGCAGCTGATCGCGTCGCTCCTGCGCATGGAATCGCGCGACTTCGAGATCGTGGTGCATGACAACAGCGAGGACAACAGCGAATACCGGCGCCTGTGCGGCTCGCTTGCGGACGAGCGGCTGCGTTATTTCGCGGATACTGCGCCGCTGGCTATTGCGGCGAACTGCGAGCGCGCGGTGTCGCTCGCCACCGGCACTTTCGTCTGCATGATCGGCGACGACGACGGCGTACTCGAGTCAGCCATCGATCTGGCCCGCTGGATGGAGGAAAACGCTATCGACGCGGCGGTCGGTGCCAAGCCCACCTATCTGTGGCCCGGCGTCAGCAGCGTGCTCGACGGTCCGCAGACGCAGGGCATCCTCCGGCTTCCCCGCTGCACCGACACCATCGAGGTACGGGACGAAGCGGCTGCGCTGCGCGGCGTCCTGCGCAGCGGCGGTATCAAGATGGGAGAGCTGCCCAGCGTGTATCACGGGATCGTTTCGCGCCGCGCGCTCGACGCGCTGAAGCAACTGTCGGGCACGTACTTCCCGGGGCCGAGCCCGGACATCGCCAACGCGGTCGGCGTGTCAGCCGTCATCGATCGCTTCGCCAGCGTCGGCAGGCCGATCGTCGTCTCCGGCAACTGCACGAGCAGCGCCGCGGCAGAGGGCGCCCGGCATGCGCACGAAGGGGAAATCGCCGACAAGCGCTTTCTCGCGCCCGATACGGCGGCGCGCTGGCCGGCGCAGGTGCCGTTCTATTTTTCCGGACCGACGCTCTACGCCGCGACTGTCATCCATGCCTTGACCGCGACCGGTCGTGCCGTGCTGTTGCGGGACATGCGGTTCGAGCGCCTCTATGCAGCGTGTGTAGTTTTCAATCCCGCCTATCGCCAACGCGTCGCCGCTGCTCGCGCGCGTGTGCCCGGACTGGTAACTTCGGTCGGCATGGTCGGCGGGATCTGCTGGATATGGTGGCTGCGTGCCCGCGCACTCGCCGGCAACCTCTTCCACAAGGTCACCGCGGGTTTGTGGAGCGAGCGGAGAATCGCGGGACTCGAGGACATCGGCGCCGTGCTCGGCTATCTGACGCGCAGATTCGGTCCGTATCGGGTCGGCCAATAACGGGCCGCTGGCTGACCCGATGCAACGCCACGCCAACCGCAGTCTCGACTTCGCAGCGCTCTGCGGGTTCGTGACGCTCTTTCCCGTGTTCCTCGCGTACCACTACATGGTCGCTTCGAAGTGGATAGCACCCGTGCTGGGCGGCCTGTTCGGCCCCGCTTCGCTCCTGCTTGCTCTCGTCGCTCTGGTGTATCTGGCGACGTGCTTCGTGCGGCCGCCGGCAACTGTGTATCCGATCGAGTGGGCGTTCCTGTGGTTCGCGCTGTACTTGTTGCTGTGGACGGCGGGTGCCACGGCGATGCGCATCGACACCTCGTACGTGGAGGCTGCAGCCACGGAATCGGGGGCAACTCTGTCGATCTGGCTCGCATGCTTCTTCATCGGCGCGCGCGCGCCGTTCACCGGCATCGGCGCGAAGAAGCTCCTGATGGTGTGCGGCGTGTTGACGCTGCTCATCCTGGCGCATGCGATGTGGGCACGCAGATCGCTCGTCGGCCCGTTCCTGATGTTCCATGGCGAAACCGAGCTCGGTCAGACCGACAGCAACGCGAGCAGCACCTACCAGAGCATCGGCCGCTCGATCCTGGTCATCGCGATCGTGTTGGCCGCAACTCGACAGAAGTTCTCGCACCAGCTGGTGGTGCTCGCGGCCGGCATCGGGGCGCTGCTTGCGACGGGCTCGCGAGGACACTTGTTTACCTGCATCCTCCTGCTCGCCAGCCTGACCGGTCTGATGCTTCTGCGCAGGCGTAACCGGATCGTTGGCACGGTGTTCCTGGCCGTGCTGCTGGTGGCAGCCGAGCCCTTGATGAGCGTGCTGATGGAAACGCGCGCCGGCGAGATTTTCGATCTGAGCGAATCGACCAGCTGGCAGGCGCGCCAGCGCGCGCAATCGCGGGCGGTCGACGTGGTGATGCAGAATCCATTCCTCGGCGATTTCGGCTATCACCACATCGGCACTACGGGCTACGCGCACAACATCCTCTCCGCGTGGACACAGTTCGGCGCCGTCGCATTCATGGCGTTTCTCGCCATGCTGCTCTATGCGCTGTTCCTGAGCGCCCAGCGCGCGGTATTGCGCGAACGCTGCAGCCCGCTGTGGCGGCTCGCTTTCATGATGAACATGTCGGCACTGATACTGGCGCTGGCGTCGGAATCGATACTGGCGTCCGTGTTTCCCGCGCTTGGCTGGGGGTGCACGGTGCAGGCACTGAGGGATGAGCGCGCCAGCGGCAACACGTTTGCCATCGCATTGCAGGCCGTGGTGCGCGCGCGCCTGCGCCCGGCTGCAGGGCTGCAGGAGTAGCGGTCGATGCAGCAGGGCCTGCCGCAATCCTCTGCGCAGCCGCAGCCCCGGGTGCTGCACGTTTGCAGCGACTTCGCGAAGCAGAAGCTCTATCCACAACTGGTGCAGCACCTCGACGCGCTCGGCCTGACGCAACTGGTTTATGTGCCCGTGCGCACGGCTGCTGAGATCGACGTCAACCGGGACGACACACTCGCGCAAACGAGCTTTCACTACTCGCATATTCTGCGGCCGCGCCACCGCATCCTGTTTCGCACCAAGATCCGAACTGTCGTGCGCGACCTGCTGCGTGTCGCGGACCCTGCAGCGTTGACTCTCGTGCACAGCCATTTCCTCTACAGCGACGGCGCGGTGGCGCTGGCGCTGCATCGCCGCTTCGGCCTGCCTTATGTGGTCAGCGTGCGCAATACGGACGTGAACGTCTTCATGCGGGCGCGCCCCGATCTGCGCTGGGTGTGCCGGGACGTGATCGCGCACGCGAGTGCGGTGGTATTCGTCACGCCGGCTTACCGTCAAGTGTTGCGCGACTATCTGCCGGCGGCAGCGCGCGCGCAGTTCGATGCGAAGGCACACATCGTGCCTAACGGAATTTCCGGATTCTGGCTCGATGGCGCCGTGCCGCTCCGGCCCGCCGGCGACACGTTGCGGTTGCTGTACGTCGGCGACTTTTCGCGGAACAAGAACATTGCGACGACACTGCGCGCGACGGCGCTGTTGAACGGGGTGCGCCGCGCGACGCTCACGCTGGTCGGCGCTGGCGGCGACGGGGAGGAGCAGATCGCTGCGATGCTCGCATCCGGGAGCTTCTCCTTCGTTTCGCGTCTCGGTCGCGTCGACGATGCCCGCGCCCTGCGGGACATCTACCGCGCTCACGACATCTTCGTCATGCCCTCGCTACGCGAGACGTTCGGTGTCGCCTACGTCGAGGCGCTGTCGCAGGGCCTGCCGGTCGTATTCACGCGAGGGCAGGGCATCGACGGCTACTTCCGTTCCGGAACGGTCGGAGAGGCAGTCGACCCGCGCGATGCGAATGAGATCCGGGCCGCGATCGAGGCATTGGCTGGCCGTCTCGCAGCAATCCGTGCGGAATGCGTGCAACAGGCGCGGAGCTTCGCGTGGCCCAAGGTTGCCGGGACCTACTTCGACCTCTACGGTACGGTTTCGCAGTCATGATTCAGGTGAGCGCGCAATGATCGGGGTGGTCGACTACGGCGTGGCGAACCTCGGATCCATGCGCAACATGCTGCGCCGGATCGGCGTGGAGCCTGAGCTCGTGTCCACCGCGGAGGCAGTCGAGCGCGCCGACAAGCTCATCCTGCCAGGCATCGGCGCTTTCGATCAGGGCATGGACGCGCTGCGCGAACGAGGTCTGGTGGATGCACTACGTAGCAGTGTACTGGGACGCAGGGTGCCGATACTCGGCGTCTGCCTCGGCGTGCAACTCCTGGGACGCGGCAGCAGCGAAGGCATCCGCGAAGGGCTTGGGTTGATCGCTGCCCGGTGCGAAAGGCTTGCCGAAGACGTGACGGCCGGAGTACGTGTGCCTCACATGGGCTGGAAGCATCTGCGCGCGCACAAGAGCAGCCGGCTGCTGGAGGGCCTCGACGCCACCGCGCGCTTCTATTTCGTCCACTCCTACCATGTCGTCTGCGACGAGCCTGGAGATGTGCTGGCCACGGCGCACTACGGCGCCGATTTCGTCGCCATGGTGCAGCGGGACAACATCCATGGCGCGCAGTTTCATCCCGAGAAGAGCCATCGCTTCGGCATGCGGTTGCTGAAGAATTTCGTGGAGCTGTAATGCTGCGCGCCCGTGTGATCCCCTGCCTGCTGTTGCGCGACGGTGGACTCGTCAAGACGGTGAAATTCGCCGACGCGAAATACGTCGGCGATCCGATCAACGCCGTGCGGATCTTCAACGACAAGGAAGTGGACGAGCTGGCCTTTCTGGACATCGGTGCTACGCCGGCCGGGCGCGGGCCGAATTTCGAGCTGATTGCGGACATCGCGAGCGAAGCTTTCATGCCGTTCGGCTACGGCGGCGGCATCACGACACTCGAACAGGTCCGGCGCCTGTTCGGCATCGGCGTGGAGAAGATCATCCTGAATACCGCCGCCGCGACCAGCCCGCAGCTGGTGTCGGAGGCTGCAGCTCTGGCCGGCTCTTCCAGCGTCGTGGCTTCGATCGATGCGCGGCGGAACTGGCGGGGCAAATACTCGGTTTTGGTGCGCGGCGGGAGAACGGATATCATGCGCGACCCCGTGGAGCACGCCCGCGAGATGGAGCGCCGCGGGGCTGGCGAAATCCTGCTGAACGCGATCCATCGCGACGGCACGATGGAAGGCTACGACCTCGAGCTGGTGCAGGCAGTTGCCGGGTCGATCGGCATTCCGGTCGTGGCCGTCGGCGGCGCTGGACAGCTCGGGCATTTCAGCGAGGCGGTGCACAGCGGCGCCTCAGCGGTGGGAGCCGGCAGCCTGTTCGTATTCCACGGCAAGCACCGGGCCGTGCTCATAACCTATCCGGAGTACGCGGAGCTGGAGCGGCTGTTCGGCGAAGGCGCCTGACGAATTCGAACTCATGTCGACGACAAATGACAATCCTGCCGCCCGGACCTACCAGGTATGCACCCGCTGCATCATGGACACGGTGTGCGACCCGTCGATCTCCTTCGACGATCAGGGTCTCTGCTCGCACTGCATTCGTCACGATCAGCTGCTCGCGACGCGCGTCCTGCGCGGCGCGGCGGGCGAGCAGGCGCTGGCTGCCGTCGTCGAACGGATGAAGGCCGCCGGGCGCGGCAAAGAATACGATTGCATCATCGGTGTCAGCGGCGGAGTCGACAGCACTTACGTCGCGTACGTGGTGAAGCGTCTCGGCCTAAGACCGCTCGCAGTTCACTTCGACAACGGCTGGAATTCCGAGCTCGCGGTCAGCAACATCGAGAAGGTGCTGAAGCGGCTGAACATCGACCTGTTCACTTACGTGGTCGACTGGGAAGAGTTTCGCGATCTGCAGCTGTCGTTCCTCAAGGCCTCCACGCCCGACGGCGAGATTCCCACGGACCACGGTATTTTCGCGCTGCTGTGGACCGAGGCTGCCCGCCGTGGCATCCGGTACATCATTTCGGGGATGAACTTCGCCACCGAGGCCGCCAGCGTCCCCGACTGGTCGTACGGCCACTCGGACTGGAAGTACATCAGCGCCGTGCACCGCCGTTTCGGCTCGGTGCGGTTGCGCACCTATCCGCACTTCTCGCTGACCGACCTGGGATGGATCAACGTCGTGCGCGGCATTCGCACTGTGTCGATCCTCAACTACATGGATTACCGCAAGGCCGATGCGATGCGCATCCTGCAGGACGAGCTCGGCTGGGTGTATTACGGCGGCAAGCACTACGAATCGATCTATACGCGCTTCTGGCAAGGCTACGTCCTGCCGCGCAAGTTCGGCATCGACAAGCGCTACGGCCATTTCTCCGACCTGATCAATGCGGCGCAGATGCAGCGCCAGGCCGCGCTCGAGGAAATCAAGACGGAGCCGTATCCGGCGCAGCTGGCGGCGCAGGATCGCAGTTACGTGAGCAAGAAGCTGGGACTGAGCGCAGGCGATTTCGACGCGCTCATGGCTTTGCCGCGGCGGACGTTCCGCGACTACCCCAACAATTTCGCGACGGTGCAGCGCCTGCGCGGGCTGGCCAATTACCTGCGCGCGCGCGGCATGTACGCGCGCTGACTTCGTGCCGATGGAGAGATGATGTTGCGATTCGCTTTGATCGGATGTGGACGGATCTCCAAGCGCCATGCCGAACTGCTGGGTCGCGGCCAGATCGAAGGAGCCGCTCTGGCCGGCGTCTGCGACATCGTTGCCGACCGTGCACGGTCGACCGCGGCGCCGTTCGGCGTGCCGTGGTTCACCGACATGCACGAGATGATGCGCAGCGTGCAGCCCGACGTCGTCGGTCATCCTGACCGAGAGCGGGCGGCACGCCGAGCATGCCGTTGCGCTGGCTGCCTACGGCAAGCACCTGGTCGTGGAAAAGCCCATGGCGCTGACGCTGGAGGACGCCGACGAGATGATCCGTGCCTGCGATCGCAGCGGCAGCCGCCTCTTCGTCGTGAAACAGAATCGTTTCAACGTGCCCGTAGTGAAGCTGCGCGAGGCGCTGGAAGCCGGGCGGTTCGGCAAGCTGGTGCTCGGCACCGTGCGCGTGCGCTGGTGCCGCAGGCAGGATTACTACGACCAGGACGCGTGGCGCGGCACGTGGGCGCTCGATGGCGGCGTGCTCACGAATCAGGCGAGCCACCATGTCGATCTGCTCGAGTGGATGATGGGCGACGTGCAATCGGTGTTCGCCCAGTCGACGACCGCGCTGGTCGACATCGAGACGGAAGACACCGCCGTCGTAGTGCTGAAGTTCAAGTCGGGCGCGCTGGGCGTCATCGAGGCGACGACCGCGGCGCGGCCGACTGACCTGGAAGGCTCGCATTTCGATGCTTGGCGAGCGCGGCACCGTGGAGATCGGCGGCTTCGCCGTCAATGAAATGAAAGTCTGGAAGTTCGAGGAGCCGCTTGCCGGAAGACGTGCAGATCCGCGAGAAGTATTCGGTCAATCCGCCCAACGTCTACGGCTTCGGGCACCACGCTTACTACCAGCACGTCGTCGACGTGCATCCGCGACGATCGCCCGCAGCTGGTCGACGGCCTGGAGGGCCGGCGCAGCCTCGAGCTGATCTCCGCGATCTATGAGTCGATCGAGACCGGCCGTGAAGTGCAGCTGCGTTTCGCGCCCAGGCTGTGCCGGCTCGGACAGAAAAAATCGGAGGCCAGGTCATGAGCGCCGGCCACACGCCGACGATCCTGCAGAGCCAAATCGTCGACGTCGAGTTCGGGCCCGGCGTGCGCGTCGTGAGCCCGGTGAATCTCTATGGCTGCCGCATCGGCGCCGGCACGTTCATCGGGCCGTTCACCGAGATCCAGAAGGACGTGCGCATCGGCAGCAACTGCCGCATTCAGTCGCACAGCTTCATCTGCGAGCTCGTGACCATCGGCAACGATTGCACCGTCGCACACGGCGTCATGTTCATCAACGATCGCTACGAAGGCGGCGGCCCGGCGCGCGGCGACCGCTCGAAATGGCGTGCCACGACCGTCGGCGACGGGGTGTCCATCGGCTCCAACGCGACCATCCTGCCGGTGAGCATCGCCGCGGGGACGGTGATCGGTGCCGGGGCGGTCGTAACGCGGGATATCGTTCAGCCGGGAGTGTACGTCGGCAATCCGGCGCGCCTCCTGCGAAAGCTCACGGAGTAGTACCAGCATGCGAGTGCCTTTTGTCGACCTTACCGCGCAGTACCAGGCGCATCGCGCCGAGTTCGACGCCGCGTTGGCCGGGGTCATCGCCAAGAACGCCTTCATCGGCGGCGAGCCGGTGAAGCAATTCGAGCAGGCCTACGCCAGTGCCTATGGAGTGCGCCACTGCATCTCCTGCGGCAACGGCACCGATGCGATCTACATCGTGCTGCGCATGCTCGGCATCGGCGAGGGCGCCGAGGTGATCACTTCCGCGGCGAGCTGGATCGCCACGTCCGAGACAATCACCCAGGCCGGAGCGCGGCCGGTATTCGTCGACGTAGACGAGCACTATCTCATCGATCCGGAGCTGATCGAGCGGGCAATCACGCCGCGCACGCGCGCGGTGATCCCCGTTCATCTGCACGGTCAGGCCGCGCAGATGGATCGCATCGCTGCGATCTGCAAGGCGCACAAGCTGGCACTGATCGAGGACTGTGCGCAGGCGCACTTCGCCGAGTGGCAAGGACGCAGAGTCGGCACGTTCGGCGCCGCCGCGACGTTCAGCTTCTATCCCGGCAAGAATCTGGGCGCCTGGGGGGATGCGGGCGCGATCGTCACCGACGACGATGAGCTGGCGCGCAAGTGCCGCATGTTCGCCAACCACGGCTCGCTGGTTAAACACCAGCACGAGATGGAGGGAATCAACAGCCGGCTGGACGGATTGCAGGCAGCGCTGTTGAGCGCGAAGCTGCCCCACGTGGCCGAGTGGACGGCTGCGCGTCGTCGCGTGGCTGCGAGCTACGACGAGCTGTTGCGCGGTGTCGGCGATCTGCAGCTGCCGCGCGTGCGAGCCGGTGCGACGCACGTTTATCACGTGTACTCGATCGCGTCTGCGAAACGCGATGCCCTGAAGCAGTTTCTCGGCTCGCGCGGGATCGAAACCGGCATTCATTATCCGCGCGCGCTGCCGCTGCTGCCTGCGTATCGATACCTGGAGATGTCTGCAGCCGACATTCCCAACGCGGCGCGTAACCAGGACCGGCTGCTGTCTTTGCCCATCTATCCGGAAATCACGCCGCAACAGATCGAGCACGTCGTCGGCAGCATCCGCAGTTTCTTTGCGGATGCGTGATGCGCATCGTCTATCTGCACCAGTACTTTCACACGCCGGAGATGGCCGGCGGCACGCGCTCCTACCAGATGGCGCGCAGGCTCGTGACGATGGGCCACGAAGTGCACATGGTCACGAGCGACCAGCACCCTGCACCGGACGCTCCGCGCTGGCGCGAGACGGTGGAAGCGGGCATTCACGTCCACTGGACCGCAGTGCCCTACGACAACGTGATGGGTTATCGGCAACGGCTGAACGCATTCTTTTCGTTTGCATGGCACGCCGCGCGCAAGGCGCAGGCCTTGCGCGGCGACGTGGTGTTCGCGACCAGCACTCCCCTCACGATCGCATTGCCGGCGGTCTTCGCAGCGCGACTGACTCGATGTCCGATGGTGTTCGAGGTGCGCGACCTGTGGCCGGCGGTTCCCATCGCAATCGGTGCCTTGCGCAACCCGCTGGCCAAGTGGGCCGCGTATCGGCTCGAACGCTTTGCTTATGCCAATTCCAGGGAGATCGTCGCACTGGCTCCCGGCATGCGCGAGGAGATCATTGCGACCGGCTATCCTGCCGAGCGCGTGACGGTCATACCGAACGGCTGCGATCTCGATACGTTTGCCGACACTGCCGCTGGGCAGGCACTCAGGGCGAAGCACGCGTGGTTGGCCGACAGACCGCTGCTGGTGTTCGCCGGGACCTTCGGATTGGTCAACGGCATGGACTACCTGGTGCTGCTCGCGCAGCGACTGGCGCAGATCGATCCGGAGATTCGCGTGGTCGCCGTCGGCACGGGTCGTCAATTCGCCGCGACCCGCGCGTTGGCCCAGGAGCTGGGTGTCCTCGATCGAACTCTGTTCCTGCCCGGCCAGCTGCCGCAGGCCGACACAGCTGCGTGGGTCCAGGCGTCGAATATGACCATTGCGCTGTTCACCGGACCGCGCATCGTCTGGCGCGATGCTGTGCAGAACAAGTTCTTCGACTCGCTCGCTGCGGGCAAGCCGGTCGCCAACAATTTCGACGGCTGGCAGGCCCGCGTCGCCGTGGAAGCCGGCGCGGGTGTCATCCTGAGCCCGACGGATCACCTGCAGGCCGCACGCGACCTTGCGCGAGCGCTGCGTGACCGCCAGTGGCTGGAGACTGCGGGCGCAGCCGCGCTGACGTTGGCGCGCACGCGGTTCAGTCGCGACATGCTCGCGCGCGATCTCGCGCGAGTGCTCGACCGCGCGGTGAAGCCGCGCCGCGACAGCGTCGGTGCGATCTCTATGGAGCGATGAGCTCGGCGAAGCGTTGCGGATCGGAAGCGCGGTAACTGCCCGTCACGTGCCCCCACGTCTGCAGCGCGCCGGCGTAGGGGTAGGTGAGGTAGTACTCCGAGTTCGGACTGAAATCGCGATTGAGCGGCGCGGCGCCGGTATGGTCCAGGATGGTCTGCCGGTCCGCTTCGATGAGAGCGGTGATCTCGGCTGCGCTCAGGCCTGCGCGCGCGGAGCTGAACGAGAACTTCTGCCGGCCGGCGATGTAGCTCGCCGTGTCGACGCGCACCACGTGATCGAAGACCGAGGCGATCGTGCGCGCCGTCGAATACGTGTCGACGCTGCGTGCGAACAGCAGACCGTCGTCAGCGAGGTGGGCGCGCGCCAACTCAAAGAACTCCTTCGAGTACAGATTGCCGCTGTGCGCATGAGCCGCGTGCAGCGGCCACATCAGGATGACGTCGAAGCGCTCGTCCGGGTTCGCCAACAGCCAGCGTCTGCCGTCATCGACCTCGAGCCTCAGCTTGTCGGAGGCGAAGATCGCCTTGCCCTGCGGCGTCTTCGCGAGGATGTCCGCCAGCGATCCGTTCAGCTCCACGACGACGAGCTGCTGCACTTCCGGGCGCACGACAGCGGCGGCGCACATCTTGCCGTCGCCGAGGCCGATGGAAAGAATTCTGCGTGGCGCCGGATGCGCCGCCAGCGCGAGCTTGACCGCGGAGTCGAGCACCACGTCGTCGCCAGCTGCCTGGAAACCTCCGTGTGCCGATCCGTCGATGAGCAGCCGCTGCACGCCGATGACCTTGCTCTCCTCGGGAAAGGAAATGATGTCCTTCTGCGTCCTCAGCGCGACGACACCCGAACGATCTTCGGCGGCCACGAAATCGACCTGGCTGGCGTTAGCGTAGTGGACTGCACGCAGCAGACTGTGCCTGCCCGGAAAAATCACCAGCGCCACGAGCACCGGGGCCGCTGCCGCTGCCAGCACCCGTCGCGAGACCTGCGCGCCGCTCGGCCGGCCGGCGCGCGCCGGCACTACGGCAATCAGCGCGGTAAGGCCGCCGAGCATCACCAGTATCCGCAGCGTCATCTCGCTGCCCAGGTAATGCAGCAGCACGAAGCCGATGATCAGGCAGCCCAGCGTCGAGCCGACGATGTTGGCCAGGTAAACGAGTCCGACCGAACGACCCAGTCGCGACGTGGTTGCCGTCGCAGCTCGCATCAGGTGTGGAAAGCCGTAGCCCATGAGGAACGTCGGCACCCCGACGAAGGCCAGCGTCCACACGCCGATGTCCAGCAGCGAGTAGAGCGAGCGCAGCGAGAGAATTCCTGCGAACAACTCCGGCGCGGGATGAAATGTGGTGAGCGACGTTGCGCCCAGCATGTGCCGCAATCCCGGCAGCCAGCTCAGCCAGGCGAGCGCGACCGAGAACAGCAGCACGTACGCCGCGATACCGATCTGGGCTGCTGCGAAGCGCTTCATCGGTTGGCCGCCGTCGCTGTGACCGCGCGCGGACCATGAGCCGAGTGCGATACCGCAGAGGAACACGAACAGGATCGTGCCGAACACGTACACCGTCCCGTGCAGCAGCAGCGTCAGCAGCCGATACCAGACCATCTGGTAGCCGAGAGCAACGAAGCCCGAGAGCAGCGAGCAGATTGCGATTGCCAGATGAGTGGTGCCGCCAGCCAGTGGCGCCTGTTCCGTCTCGCGCTCGATCGCCGCCTGCGGGTTTTCGGCGCGACGCTGGATGACGAAGAATGCAGCGATGCCGAGCGTGACGTTGGTCACCGCCGCAGCGACTGTTGCGCCGAACAGCCCGAGATATCCGATCAGCACGTACGCGGTCACCAGGCCGCCGATTGCGGCACCGAGCGTGTTGACCGCATAAAGGACGGAGAATTCCCTGCCGATCGTCTCGTCCTTCATCCGCAGGCTCTGACACATCAGCGGCAGAGTCATGCCCATCAGCGTCGTCGGCAGCAGCAGCAGACCGAAGTTCGCGAGCGCCACGACCCATATGCCGCTGCCGGCAAGCCCCTCGCCGACACTGCGGAATGCAAGCAGACTGAGCGCGCCGAACAGGCCCATCAGGCCTTCGCACAATGCGTAGAAGAGAGCCGGCCGCCGCACCCGATCGGCGAGCTGGCCGCCGAGCATCGAGCCGAGACCGAGCCCCAGCATGAACGTCGCCACCGTGATGCTGGTGGAGTAGATATCCACGCCGAAGTACAGCGACAGCGTCCGCTGCCACACGACTTGATAAACCAGCGCCGGCGCACCGGCGAGGAAGAATATGAGCAGTAGCGGCCAGCTGCGCTTCATATCGGCTCACGATAGGCGGGAAAGAAAGCGCCGGTCGGTGCGCGTCCGCTGCGACGGGTCCACTGCTGGACGAGCTCGTCGTACGCGTCAGGCAGCGGGACGAGGCGCCACGAATGAAAGCGGGCGCGGTCGTCGGAGAAGCCGGCCTTGAAGTGAAACAGCGAATCCTCGCGTGAGCCGAGACCCCCGCCAAGATGCATGAGGGCATTGCCCCTTGCGGCGAACCACGTGCGCGCGAAATGGAACAGCAGTTTCATCGGCGCCGCCGCCAGAAACCGATCGTCCGTGCCGCCGAGATGGTACTGCACGATGCCGCTGCATTCGGTGAAGAGAGCTGCTGCTGCAACGGCGCCGTCATGCTCGACCAGCAGCAGGTGGATGCGCTCGCCGAGCGCGTGCCGCAAATCGGTGTAGTACTGATCGGAGAAGAAATAGTAGTCGGTAGCCTCCACGCGTCGCATCGTCTGCGTGTAGGCATCGACAAAACCAGCGAGACGCTCCCACGAGCCGTCGACACGCGCGACGAACCCCGCCTTTTCCGCGCGCCGGATCGTACGCCGGTGATTTTCGCGTGTTGCGCGCCACATCTCTTCTGCGGTGCTGCGCAGATTGATCACGACCGTCTCGCCGCCGGCTACGACCTGGCCGTGGCTGCCCAGCAGATCCAGATGAGCGGTCAGCAGAGGATGCAGACGAACGAATGCCGAAACCACGTGCAGGTCGCGCAACGCAGCCATGAATGCCTGCAGCGCGTCGCGCACGAAAGTCTCGTCGGCGCCTTGCGACCAAAGCGGTGTGGGATAGCCGTAAGGAGAGATCGCATCCACGCCTCCCGCCTCGATCGGGCGCAGGATCAACGCAACGAGAAACGCACCGCGCGCTTCGCTCACTATCATCGCCCCGGCGGTACCGCCTTCGACGCGCGCGGCCATGCGCACGTATTCCGGCAGATGATAGAAGTCGTGAGGGTTCACGCTCAGAAAGTCCAGCCAGCGGTCCGACTCCGGAGCGATCCAGTCGCAGCGCACGCGAGTCAGCTCAGGCCTTGAGGGCGGTCAGCTGGATGCGGTTGGGGACCGGGCCCTCTGGCTCCGCCTGTGTCCACGCGGTCGCCTCGTACGGCGCGATGCGCTGATCTGCCGCAAACGTGAGTCCGCGGTAGCTCCAGGTCTGCACGTCGCGCAGGGCAGGCAGGACGGTCCGCACATCCTGCAGCGTCGGCGGTGCGTAGCGGCCGCCGAAACGCTCGCGTGTCGATGCGACGATCGGGCAGCTCGCGTTCGGCACGACCGCGACGATGCGCCCGCCGGGCGCCAGAAAGTCCCATGCCCGGGCCAGCGTTGCCGCGAACGGCATGTACTGCAGGACCTCCACCATGAGCAGGATTTCGCAGCTGCCGGGCTCGAGGCCGAGTTCGCCTGTCGACAAATCCCCGCACAGCCACCGTATGTGCGGAATCTCGCGGCTCAGCTGTGCGATGTGCTCCGGTACGAGATCGACTCCGGTGACGCTCGCGGCACCCAGGTCGTGCAGCGTGCGCGCGAGTTGTCCCCAGCCGCAGCCGATGTCGACGCAACGCCGGCCGTTGACCGGTCCGGCCGCTTCCAGCACCAGACCGAACGTCTGGGCTTGCACGCGCTCGTTGGAGTAGTCGAGCCAGCTGCGTCGTTGCTCGAAGACTTCGCGATAGTAGGTGCGCCAATAGGCATCGCCAGCAGTCACTCAACCTTCCCCTTTGCGTTCGTAGCCGCGTTCGCGGGCCATGCTTCCGTCGCCTCCACCGGATATGCGCGCGGGCCGTCTGCCGGAGGCTGCTCGGAACCCCAGAATTCGTCCAGCTCGCTGCCGGCCCCCGCGAGCACACCCTCGCGTCGTGCGACCCGGACACACGTCAGTGTCAGGATGCGCAGGTCGAGCAGCAGCGAGAAGCTCTCGACGTATTCGACATCCAGCTCGAGCCGCGAGTCCCAGTCGAGCGCGTTGCGGCCATGGACCTGCGCCCAGCCCGTGATTCCAGGCTTCATCGCGTGCCGCCGGCGCTGCCTGCCGGTATAGCGCGGCAAGTAGCGCAACAGCAGCGGGCGCGGCCCAACCACACTCATGTCGCCGGCAATGATGTTGAAGAGCTGCGGCAGCTCATCCAGGCTGTACTCTCGCAGAAATCGTCCGAGCGGTGTCAATCGTTGCGCGTCCGGCAGCAGCAGTCCGTCGGCCTGACGCTCCTGAGTCATGGTACGAAACTTCCATACCCTGATCGGATGCTCGTGCAGTCCGGGCCGCAGCTGTCCGTACAGCACCGGCGCTCCCATGCGCAGCCGTACTGCCAGGGCCACGGCGAGCATCACCGGCGCGAGAATCGCCAGGCCGATGATGGACAAGACCAGGTCCAGGATGCGCTTGACTACGAGTTGCGTGCGCAGTTGCCAGCTCGTGTCGTGGCTCCCATGTTTCAAGGCGCTGTTACCGTCGTCGGATATCTGCCGCCACGGGCGCGGGGGCGCGAAGCATAGCGACAGACGGTTGTCGGTGCCAACGTTCGAACCGCCCGCCGATCTGGCCTTGACCGCCGCACCTGGGATGCCGTGTACTTTCGCGCCGCTGAGCAGGCGGTGCAGGGTTCACGCTGGAGCAGGATCGATGGAGAGAGATTCCGGATGCTGAACACGCCGTTCGCGGATTGGCCCAGTTTCACGCAGGAAGAAGCCGATGCCGTCGCGCGCGTGCTGCTGTCGAACCGCGTCAACTACTGGACCGGTGCGGAATGCCGCGAGTTCGAGCGCGAGTTCGCCGCCTGGGCGGGCACCGAGCACGCTATCGCTCTGGCCAACGGCACGTTGGCGCTGGAAGCGGCGCTCAAGGGTCTGGGCATCGGGCCCGGCGACGAGGTGGTGGTCACGCCGCGCTCGTTTCTCGCTTCTGCGGCTTGCGCCGTCAACGTCGGTGCCCGCCCCGTCTTCGCCGATGTCGACGCCGACTCGCAGAACATTACCGCTGCAACCATCGAACGCGTGCTCACGCCGCAAACGCGAGCGATCGTCTGCGTGCATCTCGCCGGCATGCCGTGCGACATGGATCCGATCATGGCGCTGGCGCGCGCGCACGATCTGCAGGTCATCGAGGATTGCGCGCAGGCTCACGGCGCGAAGTATCGCGGGCGCCCGGTCGGGAGCATCGGGCACGTGGGCGCGTGGTCGTTCTGCCAGGACAAGATCATCACCACGGGCGGCGAGGGCGGCATGGTGACGACCAACGATGCCGCAGCATGGTCGCGGATGTGGTCGCTCAAAGATCACGGCAAGTCATGGGAAGCGGTCCACCGACAGCATCCGCCGGGGTTTCGTTGGGTGAACGAGTCCTTCGGCAGCAACTGGCGCATGATCGAGATGCAGGCGGTAATCGGGCGCATTCAATTGCGTCGACTGCCGCAGTGGAGTGCGCGCCGTGCCGCGAACGCGCAGCGCCTGGCCGCCGTCTGCCGCGAGCATCCAATCGTTCGGGTGCCTGCGGTACCGGCCGACGTCGTGCACGCTTACTACAGGTTTTATGCATTCGTGCGGCCGGAGCTGCTCGCGCCCGGATGGACGCGCGATCGCCTCGTCGAGGAGATCGTCGCGCGCGGCGTGCCGTGCTTTCAGGGCTCGTGCTCCGAGATGTACCTGGAAAGGGCTTTTGACGGCACGGGCTGGCGCCCGCGTGAGCCTTTGCCGGTTGCGCACGAGCTGGGCGAGACGAGCCTGGCGCTGCTGGTCCACCCGACGCTCACAGACGCGCAGATCGATCGAACGTGCGCGGTCGTGCAAGACGTACTAAGCGCTGCCGCGCGATGACGGCAATGGCTCGCCGCAACTGAGAGCGGCCGCAGCGGCGCGTTTGTTACGAATATGTACAGGCCGTTCACTTCCTGCGCTTGCTGCCCCAGAATTCCGCCGCGCCGAGCAGCGGTGAAGCTATGCACTCTGTCTGTTTTCGGAGTCAGTGCATTTGCCTGACAATTCTGGGACAATTTCAGCCCGCTCAGCGGGTTCGAACCTTTTTCCAGAACAGGCCATCGAGCGAACAGCGAAGATAACGGAGCCTCGACTTGGAACGCAGTGGCGGTCGCTGCAGTTTTCACCTCGATAATAAGCGGAAAGGGTCGCGCGTGACGGAGTCCATGCCGAAATGGATTGAGCGGTTTGTTAACCGGCTCTCGCATCTTCCGCGGTCGCGGAAGCGACTGCTGATGCTTGCTGCGGACGTCGTCGGTATTCCGCTGGTGCTGTGGTCGGCGTTGACGCTGCGCTTCGGCACCGTCTACCACCACGAGCCGGGCACGGAGTGGATCTACGTCGCCGTGCTGGTGACGAGCATTCCGATCTTCGTCAAGCTCGGTCTGTACCGTGCGGTGATTCGCTTTCTCGGCCCCAAGGCGATTTTCGCGGTGGTGACGGGCGTCACCGTATCCGTCGTGCTGCTGTCGGCCATCATGCTGGTCTGGCCGCATCGGGCCGTTCCCGTCTCCGTGTTCCCGATCTACTGGGCGTTCGCGCTGATCTTCGTCGGTGGCAGCCGCTTCCTGGTGCGCGGTCTGCTGAACTTCCGCTGGATGAACGGCACGCAGCGGGTGGTCATATATGGCGCAGGCGGCGCAGGCGTTCAGCTCGCGACCGGCCTTGCGCGCAGCGGCCGTTACCATCCCGTCGCATTCGTGGACGACAACACGTCCTTGCACGGCAGCACGATCAACGGACTGGAAGTATTCCCGCCGCGCGAGCTGCAGACGCTGGTTCACGATGAGGGAGTCGCGGCGGTCTTCCTTGCATTGCCTTCGCAGACGCGGCGCCGGCGACAGGAGATCCTGAAAACCATCGAGCCCCTGAACCTGCTGGTGCAGACTGTCCCGGACTACGCCGACATCCTCGCCGGCCACGCCAGGGTCGAGGACGTGCGCGACGTCGATGCGGGCGATCTGCTGGGGCGCGACGCGGTGCCGCCGAATGCGCAACTGTTGGATGCCTGCATCCATGGCAAGGTCGTGATGGTCACCGGCGCGGGCGGCTCGATCGGCTCGGAGCTGTGCCGGCAGATCATCCGGCTGCGGCCCGCGCAGCTGCTGCTGTTCGAAATGTCCGAGCTCGCGCTGTACAGCATCGATCGCGAGCTGAAGATCCTGATCGCATCGGAAGGACTGTCGGTCGATGTCGTTCCGCTGCTCGGCAACGCGCATCACAAGCACCGCGTGCGCGAGATTCTGCAGGCGTACGGCGTGCAGACGATCTATCACGCTGCCGCGTACAAGCACGTGCCGATCGTCGAGCAGAACGTCATCGAGGGCATCTACAACAACATCTTCAGCACCTGGAACGCCGCCGAGGCGGCGCTCGAGTCGCGCGTCGAGACGTTCGTGCTGATCTCGACCGACAAGGCCGTCAACCCGACCAACGTCATGGGCGCGACCAAGCGCTTCGCGGAGATCGTGCTGCAGGGACTGCAGGCACGCGGCTCGCACACGCGCTTCTGCATGGTCCGTTTCGGCAACGTGCTCGAGTCCTCGGGCTCCGTCGTGCCGCTGTTCCGCGAGCAGATCCGCAAAGGCGGGCCGGTTACGGTCACGCACCAGGACGTCATCCGTTACTTCATGACCATCCCGGAAGCTGCGCAGCTCGTGTTGCAGGCGGGCTCGATGGGCAAGGGCGGCGACGTGTTCGTGCTCGACATGGGCAAGCCGGTGCGCATCGCCGACCTCGCCAAGCGCATGATCAGCCTGATGGGTCTCACCGTGCGCGACGACGACAATCCCGATGGCGACATCGAGATCGTGTACACCGGCTTGCGCCCGGCCGAGAAGCTGTTCGAGGAGCTGCTGATCGGCAACAACGTCACCGGCACCGAGCACCCGATGATCATGCGTGCCATGGAGCACTCGCTGCCGTGGTCGCAGGTCCAGCAGGTGCTCGACGAGCTGTCGGGCGCGCTCACACGGTTCGATTGCGATCGCGCGCGCCAGCTGCTGATGCAGACGGTGGCCGAGTACCGGCCGACCGGTGACATCCAGGACCTGGTCTGGAGCCGCAAGGCTGCGCTGGCCCACGCCGAGCTGAAGAACGTCACGGCCCTGCAGACCCGGCGTGCGCGCCACGCTCCGCCGTCTTCCCCCTCGCACTAGGCGCAAGAGCAGACTGCGGGCCGCGCGCGGGCGCGGTCGCGGGCTCGATGTCCCGCCGCGGCCTTTCCCATGCTAAGCTCCGGGCCCTTTTTCCCTTTACCTCCAGCAAGTTAGCCCATGCGTCTTACCATCTTCGGCTCCGGCTACGTCGGCCTGGTCACGGGTGCCTGCTTCGCCGAGGTCGGCAACAACGTGCTGTGCGTGGACGTCGACCAACGAAAAGTCGAGATGCTCAAGCGCGGCGAGTCGCCGATCTACGAGCCGGGGCTGGACGAGCTGCTGAAGCGCAACCTCGCCGCCGGGCGCCTCAACTTCACGACCGACGCGGCAGAAGGCGTCGAGCACGGCCTGTTCCAGTTCATCGCGGTCGGCACGCCGCCCGACGAGGACGGCTCCGCCGATCTCAAGTACGTGCTGAGCGTCGCGCGAGGCGATCGGCCGCAATGTCAGCGAGTACCGCGTCGTGGTCACCAAGTCCACCGTGCCGGTCGGCACTGCCGACAAGGTGCGCGCGAAGATCGACAGCACGCTCAAGGCGCGCGGCGTGCAAGTCGAGTTCGACGTGGTGTCGAACCCGGAATTCCTCAAGGAAGGCGCCGCGATCAGCGACTTCATGAAGCCCGATCGCATCGTCGTCGGCACCGACAATCCGCGCACGGCGGAGCTGCTCAAGGCGCTCTACGATCCGTTCACGCGCAACCGCGAGCGCATGATCGTCATGGACGTGCGCTCCTCGGAGCTCACCAAGTACGCGGCGAACGCGATGCTCGCGACCAAGATCAGCTTCATGAACGAGCTGGCGAATCTCGCCGAGCGCATGGGCGCGGACATCGAGAAGGTGCGCCTCGGCATCGGCTCCGATCCGCGCATCGGCTATCACTTCATCTATCCCGGCTGCGGCTACGGCGGCTCGTGCTTTCCGAAGGACGTGCAGGCGCTGGCGCGCAGCGCCGGCGATCATTCATTCGACGCAGCCCTGCTGAACGCCGTCGAGGCGGTCAACAACCGGCAGAAGTCCGTGCTGCTCGAAAAGCTCAAGCGCCACTTCGGCGGCGATCTCAGCGGCAAGACGATCGCGTTGTGGGGCCTCGCGTTCAAGCCGAACACCGACGACATGCGCGAGGCGCCGAGCCGCACGCTGATCGAAGGCTTGTGGGCGCAGGGCGCGAAGGTGCGGGCGTACGATCCGGTCGCCAACGAGGAAGCAAATCGCATCTACGGCGAGCGTGGCGACGACCTGACGCTGGTCGGCAGCTCCATGGAGGCGCTGCACGGCGCGGACGCGCTGGCGATCGTCACGGAGTGGCAGGAGTTCCGCAGCCCGGACTTCGACGCCATCAAGGCCGAGCTCTGCCGACCCGGTGATCTTCGACGGCCGCAATCTCTACGACCCGGGATTCGTCAAACGCTTCGGCCTGAAGTACTACGCAATCGGTCGGGGTGACAGCCTATGCTGATTCCGGTCATTCTTTCCGGCGGCTCGGGGACGCGGCTCTGGCCGCTGTCCCGCGAGCTGTATCCGAAGCAGCTGCTGCCGCTGGTCGGCAAGGGCACGATGCTGCAGGAGACGCTCGCGCGGCTCGCGGGCGTGCCCGATGTCGCAGCGCCGCTCGTGGTGTGCAACGAGAGCCACCGCTTCCTCGTCGCCGAGCAGCTGCTCGAAGGTGGCACGCGGCCGCAAGCGATCCTGCTCGAGCCGGTCGGACGCAATACCGCGCCCGCCGTCGCGATTGCTGCGATGGCAGCGGTTGCAGATTCGCCTCCAGGCAAGGCGCACAGCGATCCGGTGCTGCTGGTCCTGCCGGCCGATCATGTGATCCGCGACGTGCGCGCGTTTCAGGCGGCAGTGGCCACCGGCCGCAAAGCGGCGGAGCAGGGCAAGCTCGTCACCTTCGGCGTCGTGCCCACCAAGCCCGAAACGGGATACGGCTACATCCGGCGCACGCCGGGCGCCGCGGGCAGCAGCGCAGTGTTTCCGATCGCGCAGTTCGTCGAGAAGCCGGACCTGCCGACCGCGCGAGGTTACGTCGAGTCCGGCGAGTACTTCTGGAACAGCGGCATGTTCATGTTCCGCGCCAGCGCCGTGCTCGAAGAGCTGCGGCGGCTCGCGCCGGAGATCTACGACGCGTGCGCGCAGGCGTACACCGCGGCCAAGCGCGATCTGGATTTCACGCGCCTGCCGGCCAAGGAATTCGGCGCGTGCCCGAGCGATTCGTTCGACTACGCGGTCATGGAGAAGACGCAGCACGGCGTGGTCGTGCCGCTCGATGCGGGCTGGAGCGACGTCGGCTCGTGGTCGGCGCTGCACGAAGCGATCGCCGGCGACGAGGGCGGCAACGTGCGCATCGGCGATGTGCTGACGGTCGATACGCAGGGCTGCTATCTGCAGTCCACCAGCCGCCTGGTCGCAGCCGTCGGGCTCGAAGATCACGTCGTCGTGGAAACCAAGGACGCGGTGCTGGTCGCGCCGAAGAGCCGCGTGCAGGACGTGAAGGAGCTGGTCGCGCAGCTCAAGAAGCAGGGGCGCTACGAAACTTCCCTGCATCGCGAAGTGTTTCGCCCCTGGGGCAGCTACGACAGCATCGACCACGGCGATCGCTTCCAGGTGAAGCGCCTCACGGTCAAGCCCGGCGCCTCGATGTCGCTGCAGATGCATCACCATCGCGCCGAGCACTGGATCGTAGTCGCCGGCACCGCGCGCATCACGCGCGGCGAGGAGACGTTCCTGCTCGAGGAGAATCAGTCGACCTACATTCCGCTCGGCACGAAGCACCGCATCGAGAATCCCGGCAAGATCCCGCTGCACATCATCGAGGTGCAGTCCGGCACGTATCTCGGCGAGGACGACATCGTGCGCTTCGAGGACCGCTACGGCCGCGAAGGCCAAACGGGTTGAACATGGCAGCGATCACTGGCTTCAAGGCATACGACTACCGCGGCCGCATTCCGGGCGAGCTGAACTCCGACGTCGCGTACCGCATCGGGCGCGCCTACGCCGAGTTTCTCAAGCCGAAGCGCGTCGTCGTCGGGCGCGACATCCGCCTGTCGAGCGCCGAGCTGTGCGGCGCGCTGACGCGCGGGCTCAACGATTCCGGCGTCGACGTCTACGACATCGGCCTGTGCGGCACGGAGGTCGTGTACTTCGCGACGTTCAACGAAGGCATGGACGGCGGCGTGATGGTGACGGCGAGCCACAACCCGCCGGACTACAACGGCATGAAGTTCGTGCGCGCGCAGTCGCGGCCGATCAGCGGCGACACCGGACTGAAGGACATCCAGCGCATCGCGGAAGCCGATGTGTACACGCGCGCGGCGCAACCCGGCCGCCGTCACGAGATCGACGTGCGCGGCAAGTACATCGAGCATCTGCTGTCGTACCTCGACCGGCCGAAGCTCAAGAAGCTCAAGATCGTGGTCAATGCCGGCAACGGCGGTGCGGGTCTCGTCATCGATCAGCTCGAGGCGCATCTGCCGTTCGAGTTCATCAAGATCAATCACGCGGCCGACGGCACGTTCCCGAACGGCGTGCCGAATCCGATGCTGGAGGCGAACCGCGTCGCGACGATCGAGGCGATTCGCAAGCATGGCGCCGACTGCGGCGTCGCCTGGGACGGCGACTTCGATCGCTGCTTCCTGTTCGACGAGAGCGGCGCGTTCATCGAGGGCTATTACATCGTCGGGCTGCTCGCTTCGGTGTTCCTCAAGCGCGAGCCCGGCGCGCGCATCGTGCACGATCCGCGGCTGACCTGGGCGACGCTCGACATGGTCGAGTCGCTCGGCGGCAAGGCCGTGATGTCCAAGTCCGGCCACGCATTCATGAAAGACGTGATGCGCGATGCAGACGCGGTCTACGGCGGCGAGATGAGCGCGCATCATTACTTCCGCCGCTTCGCCTACTGCGACAGCGGGCAGATTCCCTGGCTGCTCGTGACGCAGCTGATGTGCGAATCCGGCAAGCCGCTCTCCGAGCTGGTCGGCGAGCGCATCGCGCGCTTCCCGGCGAGCGGCGAGATCAACCGCAAGGTCGCCGATGCGAAAGCGACCATCAAGCGTGTCCAGGAGCACTATCAACCGGGCGCACGCTCGGTCGATTTCACCGACGGCCTATCGATCGAGTTCGAGCGCTGGCGCTTCAACCTGCGCAGCTCGAACACCGAGCCGCTGATCCGGCTCAACGTCGAGAGCCGGGGCGACGCGGCGCTGATGCACGAGCGCACTGCCGAGCTGCTGCAGATGATCGGCGGCGACGACGCGCACTAGCCGGCAAAAGCCACGCCTTTTGACGGCGTTGTCGAAAGGGCCTTGGCCGCTTTCGACCAGCTAAATATCGACCCTCCTTGTATGCAGCAGGCAGCCGGCACCCAATCGGGGGCTTTACCGGCTTGCTGCGCGTCCGCGGTTACGAGACGATCCGCGCGTAGCTACCGCCCACGGCGAAGGGAGCCGGCGGCTACCGGCGGGGGATCACATCACACATCCGGACACGGGCGGCGTGCACGCAAAGCGTGCACCAGGAGCGCCCTGTAAGCGGATGGATGTCCGCGCTGCAGCTTCACCACTGCAAGAGGCAGGCCCAGGGGGGGCGATGAGCGAGCGCTACATTCTGCTGGTCGAGGACAACCCCGATGACGAAGAGCTGACGTTGCTCAGCCTGCGCAAGAACAATCTTGCGCACGACATCGTCGTGGTGCGCGACGGCGTCGAAGCGATCGAATTCCTGTTCGGCAACGGCCAGTACGCGCATCGCGACGTTTCCCATGTGCCCACTGTCATCCTGCTGGATCTCAAGCTGCCGAAGCTCGACGGCCTCGGCGTGCTGAAGCGGCTGCGCGCCGAGGACCGCACGCGCACGTTGCCGGTGGTCGTTCTCACGTCGTCCAGCCAGGACGCGGACGTGATCGCCAGCTATAACCTCGGCGCCAACAGCTACGTGCGCAAGCCGGTGGAGTTCGGTGCGTTCGTCGAGGCTGTCAGCAGTCTCGGCTTGTATTGGGTGCTGCTCAACCGTCCGCCGCCCCTGCACGCCGCCTGAACGCGCGCGTTGACCGACCCGGCGGTGCTCCCTAAACTACCTGCCCTTTGCGGCCCGGCAGTCATTTGATCTTGGGCGGTTAGCTCAGCGGTAGAGCACTGCTTTCACACGGCAGGGGTCACAGGTTCAATCCCTGTACCGCCCACCACTCTCAGCATCCTTCTCGTCATGCCCATCCGTACCCGCTTTGCGCCGAGTCCGACCGGTCTGTTGCACATCGGCGGCGTGCGCACTGCGCTGTTCTCGTGGCTGTATGCGCGCCGTCATGGCGGCCAATTCATCCTGCGCATCGAGGACACCGACCGCGAGCGCTCGACCGACGAAGCGACGCAGGTGATCCTGGACGGCATGCAGTGGCTGGGGCTGAGCCACGACGAAGGCCCGTTCTACCAGTCGCGGCGCATGGACCGGTATCGCGAAGTGCTCGCGCAGTTCCTGCAGGCGGGCCACGCGTATCGCTGCTATTGCTCCAAGGAAGAGCTGGAGGAGATGCGCAACAAGCAGCTCGCGGCGAAGCAGAATCCGCGCTACGACGGCACGTGCCGGCATCGCACGCAGGCGCGCGCGGGCGTCGATCCGGTCGTGCGCTTCAGGAATCCCGTCGAGGGCGCCGTGATCGTCGAGGACGTGATCCACGGCAATGTCGCTTTCGAGAACACGCAGCTCGACGATCTGATCATCGCGCGCTCCGACGGCACGCCGACATACAACTTCTGCGTGGTCGTCGACGACATGGACATGAAGGTGACGCACGTCATTCGCGGCGACGACCATCTGAACAACACGCCGCGGCAGATCAACATGCTCCGCGCGCTCGGCGCCGCGACGCCGGTGTATGGGCACGTGCCCATGA
>CAWISC010000003.1:0-19132 GCA_963838635.1 uncultured Gammaproteobacteria bacterium
CCCGACCATCTTGTCCAGCAGCGAGTCCACCATCTTCTGTGCACCCTCCGATGTGCGGATGTCTCCGGTGGTTGCCGCGAGCGTATTGAACCAGACGACCTGTCCCGTCTTCAGATCCACCAGCGATGCGAAAGCGAACTGCATGCCGCCCACCGGCATTACGCAGAAGCCGAAACCGCAGCCGAGCATGCTTAGCGCCTGCAGCGCGACGCGCCCGCCCGAGGAGAACGAATCCTGAGCGTGCAGAAAGAGCGCATAGTCATAGTTCGTCGAGCGCCCGTATGCGACCGCCATCTCGCCCAAGGTCCAGTCGAACTTATCCTTCTTGGTTGGCAGCGGGAGCGTCGAATACTTGTGGACCTTGATGGCGTGGCCGACAGCATTGTGCAGCCAGATGAGCTCCGACAGCTGCTGAGGATCGCCGCCAGCCTGCTCGCGTGTTCTGGCGATCGTCATATCACCGCCGCGCTTCGACTGCTGTGCAGCCAATGCGTTGGTCACGTTCAGGCGAGCCTGATTGGTCCAGTCCTCTCGATGCTCGAAGCCACCGCCGGCGGTGAGCACGCCAACCGAGATGTCAGGCTGCATGACGATCACGCGATAGTCGCCTTGCGGTGGACTGAATCCAGAATCAGCCACCTGCTGCGTGGTGGTGCATGCTGACAAAAGAAACGCGGTCGCTGCGATTCCAGCAAGGTGGAGCCTTTTCATTGTTCTCGTCCTATCCCTGATGTGGCGAAATATTTAGATGTGAGACCCCGTGTGGCGGGCAGGCCATCCCAGCTGATTGAATCTACCCGCTTCGGTTTATCGTTCCGGGATTATGTTGGCCATATCTTTCGGCCTTGCCGGTACGATCCGAGATGGCCCGTACGAAGTCAAGCAACGGCTTCCCAACAAAAAAAGGCAGAGACGTGACAGTCACTCAGTTCCCCCTGGCAGCAAGCGGGGGCGTGTTTTTATCGATCGTGGGTGTGGCAATCGTGCTGGGCGCGCTGCGCTTTCGATCCCGCAACGTCCTGCTCGCGGCGGGTGCCGTGCTCGCGACGATCGTTATGGCACTGGTCGCCCCGGGTCTCACAGCGCGAGCAGGGGTCCCGACCATCGCTCAGATGATCTGGTTGGCAGCTGCTGTAGCCGCCGAAATAGTGCTGCTTGCGGTGTTCATCCGGCGCGCTGCGCCCCATGGCGAGCGCGCGATGGTGCTGACGATCCTCGGAATCGTCGCCGCGCACTTCCTGCCGATGGCGCCAGCATTCGGCCCCCCGATGATCCTGCTGGGCCTGCTGGGCGTGGCGAACGTCCTGCTCGCCGCGCGTGTTACAGACTACTCATTGCGCTCCGTCTGGGCCGTCGACGGAGCGCTGAAGGCCGCAATCGGAGCCTTGCTTGTGTGGCTCCCTCATGGGTTCACCGTCACCGGGATCTGACGGAAATTGTTGGGTGCGTCGAACCCTGCCGGCGTGCCGACGGTCACGGTCGTCGTACCAACGGCGACAGGATCGAACTGCGTCGTAACGCTCAGGATATTCGGACCGATGGTGAGCGGACTCACCGTGATCACGCCTGTCGCGGTGTTCGAGCTCGTCACCGGCACTTGCACCGACAACCCGGCGCGAACTGTCTCGTTCTCCTGCCATTGGAATGTGCCAGGCTGCAGCCGCGCCGGTGTGATCTGAACGTTACTGTTCGCGGCGCCGGCTGTCGTGTTGATCGCCCCCGGGCAGCTCGACGCATCGACCGTGATGGTCTGCGTGCTCGTCGCGTAGCCCGGTGCGGAGCGTCGAGAAACCGATGCCAATGGCGCTGAACGTGAGACTCGCCAGCAGGACGCTGTTCCCTTGCAGCGCCGCCAGCTCGTCATTGAGCAGCAGCGAGATGTTCGCGAAGTCGAGTCGCCCCGGCGCGAAGATGCTGCTGGCGAAGGTATCGATGTCGGTGAAGCCGAGCGCCGGGCCGAAAGCGATCGAAGTCGCATTGAGGATCGCGGGGTCGTACAGCACGTCGAGATCGAATGCCGAGACGATCTCGCCGATCTCCCCCGATTGCGACGCCAATGTCCCTGCCAGAAGTGCTGCCATCAGCGCTGGCACGCCAGCTGCGGCGAATCTGCTCATGCGAATTTCCCCTCGTCGTTTGCGGTATGCGGAGCGATCGAAGCAAGCGACATGCCAACTGCAATCAATCTCGTTTGTTCAAGCGATTAGCTGCAGGCGACGCGTGCAGCAGTCGCTTCTTTGTTGATGCTGTCGACTCACCGGTTCGGTGGCGCACGTTCAACGCGGCCCGAGCGCAAGCAAACGCATGAGCTGCGCTTGCGATCTCACCGCGCATTTCTTGAACACGCCCTTGAGATGTGTGCGCACGGTGTTCTGAAGTCGAGCGCAGCCGCGGCGACCGATCTGTCCGGCGGGTATACGCCTGCACTGCCCTGAGCCAACATGTGGCGCCGACTCTAGGGAGAAGGACGGCCCGGGACCCTCCCATGAACATCTGAGACCAGGCCCGCTGTCGACGGGCTTTACAGCACTTGCTAAGGTGTCGTGAATAACAACCAGATTGCGACCTTCAACGCATGGCAACCAACATCCAGCAAACGCCCGTGGCGGCAACGACTCGAATGGACGAGCGCTCGATCCGCAAGATCGCGCTCACGGCCCTCGCCGGCACCAGCATCGAGTGGTACGACTTCTTTCTCTACGGGACGGCCGCGGCGCTGATCTTTCCGAAGGCGTTCTTCGCCGCGGATATGCCGCCGGCCGTGGCGCTGCTCGCCTCTTTCAGCACGTTTGCGGTCGGCTTCGTCGCGCGCCCGGTGGGCGGCATCATCTTCGGCCACTATGGCGACCGCATCGGCCGCAAGCGCGCCCTCGTGGTCGCTCTGCTGTTGATGGGCACCGCCACCACGCTCATCGGCTGCCTGCCGTCATATGCCGCGATCGGCGCCTGGGCGCCGATACTGCTGATCGTGCTGCGCTTCGCGCAGGGCATAGCCATCGGTGGACAGTGGGGCGGCGCAGTGTTGCTCGCTACCGAGAACGCACCGCCATCGAAACGCGGGTTCTACGGCAGCTTCGCGCAGGTCGGCGCGCCGGTCGGCGTGATTCTCGCGAATCTCGCCTTCCTGATCGTGAGCGCGAACACGACGCCGGAGGCATTTCTCGAATGGGGCTGGCGCGTGCCGTTCCTGGCCAGCGTCGTGCTCATCGGCATCGCGTTGTTCATCCAGCTCAGGCTCGAGGAGACGGTCGAGTTTCTGCGCTTGCAGAAGAGCGAGGCGGGCGGACGCACGACTGGTGCAGGACAGTCACGGCCCAGCCACCCGCTCGCCGGTGATCGAGGCGCTGCGAACGCACCCGAAGCAGATTGCGCTGGCGGCGGGCGCATTTCTCGCCGTGCAGGTTCCGTTCTACATCCTGATCGCGTTCGTGATCGCATACGGCACGGGTTCCGCAGGGCCCGGCGTCTCGCGCGACACCATGCTCTCGGCAGTGCTCGTCGGCGCGGTGGCGATGATCCCTGCGCTGCTCATCTCCGCGGCATGGTCCGATCGCCACGGGCGTCGCGGCATCTATATTACGGGCGCCGCGTTGCTGGCGGCGTGGAGCTTCGCGATCTTCCCGCTGCTCGATAGCGGCTCGTTCGTGTTGATCTGCGTCGCCATTGCAGTCGGGCAGGTGCTGGTCGCGATGATGTACGGCCCGCAGGCAGCGTTCCTCACAGAGCTGTTCAGCACATCGGTGCGCTACTCGGGCGCCTCGCTCGGTTACCAGCTCGGCGCCATCATCGGCGGCGGGTTCGCGCCGATCATCGCCACTGCACTGCTGGCGAAGTATCAGAACACGGTGGGCATTTCGATCTACATGGCCATCGCCTGCATCATCACCATCATCTCGACAGCGCTGCTCAGCGAGCGCAAAGCCTAGCGATCGAGATACCAGAGCACGGGAGGTCTCGGTCGCGGCGTCGCCCGACCGAGATTCGCACGTGCCCAGACCGGCCGGCCGTGCAGGTGACGGATCAGGTCTGCGCTCAGCCCGGCTGCCGTGGCGTAGCGTTCATCGGGCGATCTGCTCAACGCCACCGCCAGGATTGCATCCAGATCGCCACGCAACTGGCGGCGCAGCCGCTCGTCCGCGACGTCCGAGGCACGCGGGATGAAACCTTGGAGCGCAGCCTTGGCGCGCTCAGCCCGATTGTTCGAGCCCTGCAACGGATGGCGGCCGGTCAGCAGAACATAGAGAAGCAGGCCGAGCTGATACACATCCGTCCCCGCCGAAGGCATCTCGCCGAGGAATTGCTCGGGCGCTGCATAGTCCGGGGTGAAGGCCGCATCCTCGGTGCAGGTCAGCGCGAAGTCGGCGGAACCGTGGTCGTACAACAGCTTGGCGATACCGAAATCGAGCAGCTTGACCGTGCCATCGTCCGTGACCAGAACGTTCGACGGTTTCAGGTCGCGATGGATGATCCGCTGTGCATGAGCGTGCGCGACAGCCGCGAGCACGTCGAGGAACAGGCGTACCCGTGCATGAATGCCCAGAGACCGCGCCTCGCAATAGCGATCGATCTGCTCGCCCTCGACATACTCGAGCACCAGGTACGGCCGGCCATGCAGCGTGCCAGTGTCGAGTAGTCGCGCAATGTTGGGATGCGCCAGCCGCGCCAGCAGGCGGCCTTCGAGACGAAAGCGTTCACTGACGCTCGGGCGGGTCAGTAGCGAGGTCACGAATTTGATCGCGCAGGGCTCCTGCGCTGCGCCGTTGGCGCGTACGGCCAGCCACACGTCGCTCATGCCGCCGCGGCCGATCTGTCGCTGCAGCTTGTAGTTGCCGACTTCCTTACCTTCGAAGCAAGGCAGTGACGTGAGTACTCCGGCTTCCAGCGGCGCAGCTTCCAGAAAGCGGGCTCGTTCGAGAGCGTCGTTCTCGACCACGAAATCGCGGACCGCTCGGGCGAGCTGCGGCGCGACGGCCGCAAGTCGTGCGAGCCACGCTGTGCGCTCTTCGGTCGCCAGTTCGAGAGCCCGATCGACGTAAGGCGCTATCGCGCGCCACGTCGTCACTTCACCCGCGCTGTCGCTCGGTGCCTGCAGCGCCTTATTCATCGAGCGCCAGGGAAGCGCTGTCGCTGGTCATGAAGCGATTGAGCAGCACCCGCGCCTTTTGCCAGTCCCGTTGCACGGTGCGCTCGGAGACGTTGCGGATGCGTGCAATCTCCATCAACGACAGACCGCAGAAAAACTTCAGGTCGACACACTCGGCCAGGCGGAAGTCGACGCGCTCCAGCGCCTTCAGGGCTTCGCCCAGATGCTCGACCTGGCGCTTGTGATCCTCATCGGCGCCACCCTCGACGTTGGTCGAGAGCGAAGTGATGTCGAAGCCGCTGCCGCGCTTCTGCGCCTGGCGGCCGCGCAGATAGTCGATGACCAGGCCGCGCATCGCGCGGGCGGCATACACGAGGAAGCCGGAGCGATCGAAGTACGCCGCCGATTCGCGCTGCGAAAGGTTGAGGAACGTCTCGTGCAGCAGCGTGGTCGCGCCGAGGGTGACGGAGGAGTGGAAGCGCAGCTCGCGCTGGGCCATCCGGTGCAGCTTGTCGTACAGCACCGTGAACAGATGCTCCCGCGCTTCCGCGTCGCCCGCATTCGATCCATTCGATGACATCGCCAACTGTCCCCGGGTCTCGCAAAGTCCCTGCTATTGCTGAAATCGAAATTCGAGCCGGGAAAAACGACATCTCGGAGGTGCCGGGAGAAAAAAACCGGGGAAACTCAGCAGTGCAGCATTTCATGGCCGCGAGGCTGCGGCGACCCGCAGTGCAGTCTCGCCGGTGCGCGCCGCGCGCCTTTAGTTTCTGTTCGCTGCCTCGATCAGCTCGACCTGCCTCAGCAGGTGCGAGGTGTCGCGAATTCCCAGCCCATGCGCCAGATAGGCGAGGGCCGTGCGACCGCGACTTACGGTATCGCAGCGTCCGTGCTGTATCTGGCGCCATGCCTGGGCGAGCGATTTAACTCGCGAGCGCGAGGATTTCACTTTCATCGACCATTGTGCGGTCCCGGGCGGCAGCGGCGCGGGGCAAGGCAGCGACTCGGGGTAGGCCTGCCACGCCACGCTCGAGATCTGCGGCGGAAAGCGCTTCAGCCACTCGTGATACATGCGATGCCGCGCGCAGAAGTCTATCGGCAGGGTCGCCAGCAACTGGAGCAGCTCGGGATCGGCCAGCGGCTCGACGAACTCGAAAGGCACTTCGTCGATCTGCTCGAAGTGAAACGTCAGGATGCGCCGATGCTGGTTGCGCAATCTGAAGAGCCATAGCGAGCGCTCGTTGCAGTCGGGCAGCTCGTCCAGCAGGCTGCGCAGTGGCAGGCTTTCAGCCCATTGGCCGTTGCGACCTTGCAGCAGCCGGCCGCTCAAACGGATGCCACTGAAGCTCAGAAACGCGGCCGCCGCGCCTTCCCGATCGCCGGCCCGCAGCTTGTCGATGACCGAGGGCGGGTGCTTCGTGTGGCCGATCGACACACCGCCTTCGTCCCCGGCCCAGATCTGCCGGGCGCCGCCCGACAATTCCCACAGCTGTTTTGCGAGGGTCGATCCTGAATCGTTGATCGCGCGACGTTTATGACGATGCGCGAGTCCCAGCTGCTGCGCGTACAGGCGCCCGAGGATGTCGTCGTACGATCCCTGCCAGCTCACATTCAGGGAGTGCACCTCGGCGCCCTGATGCCACAGCTCGGTCGTGACACATCGCGAGTCCAGGCCACCGGACAGCGACGAGAACACCTGCTGTCGATCGCCGCGCCTCAGCGCGACTGCCTCACGCAGCTTCGAGTACAGCTCATCCATGACGGCTTCTATGTCGGCGCGCACTTCCCGCCGTTCCCACGTCCAGTAGCGCGAGACCTCACCGCCGCGCCATATCGTGCCGCCCGACAGATACCTGATCTCGTTGTAGTGGGTGCGCTCCCCCAGCGGATATCCGAATGCTGCCGTCTGCAATACGCCCGTCAGGTCCATCGTGAGGCGAATGCCAGGCAGGCTTTTGATGAGCTTGAGGGCTCCTGAGAACACGACGAGCTCGCCGTCGTCGTACACGTACAGCGGGCGCATGCCGAGCCGATCGTTGGCAAGCGTCAGCATCCGCGACTGCTTGTCGTAGCGTGCGAGGTTGAAATACCCGCGCGAGCCCTGCAGCAGCGGTTCGAGCGCCTGCGTATCCAGTGCAGCCATGTCGTGCGAGCGATCGCGCAGACCGCTCGTGAGGATTGCATCGCCAGCCAACGCGGTGACGGACCGGTCGGTTTGCGACCAGCCTGGAGCGAACGCCCCGATGTCGAGCTTCTGCAGGTACAGGCGATCGTCCGTCCAGAACACGCTCGCGTGAGGGCGCATTCCGTGCGAACCGAGGTGTTCCATCCACTCGCGCGGGAGCGGCCGGCCGTTTCGCGACCATATTCCGGAGGTGAGTGACATTACGTTCTCGAACTGCTGCGTCGTGTGACTTGTTAATCGGACCCGCGGAGGGAAAGCCGCCAATGCGCGCTGCACGAGCGAATTACGCAATCTCAGCGTGCGAACAGCGACGAGAAGAGGGCCTGCGTGCGCGGCGTCAGGTTGTGCAGCACTGGCCGCAGAAGGTCGTCGCCGAAGACTTTCGCGTACACGGCTTCGTACACACGTTTGACGACCTCCGGCGCTATCAGCTCGCGGTCATAGCCAGGAGCGATGCCGACGAGCTGCCAGCCGGCGCGCTCGAACGCGAGCTGTGCGTAGGGATGCTTCAGCGTCGCCATGCCATAGGCGAAGCCCATGCCGAGATGCAGCGCGAGTGCTTCGACGAACACGATCCCTGCATGCGCGATGCTCGCGCCGCGATGCTCGGCCGCGGCGACGCCGAGCCCGGCATAGATGCTGCGAGTCGGCTGGTCGAGCTTGCATGAGAACATTCCGACCAGCCCGGCATCGCTCTTGAGCGTCAACACGATCGCATCCCGATGCGGCGAGTCTTCGAACAGGACCTCGTTCTCGTAGTAGCGCTGGTCGAAGTGGCAGGCGGCCGAGCCGACGCTGACATCGCGATACCAGGCGTGAAGTACTGCGATCACGGCGCCGATCTCGTTGCGCCTGAGCAGCTCGAAGCGATAGCCCGCAGTCAGCGGGGCCGCTGCCGCAAGCCGCGAGATATCGGCGGCGGTGGGATGCGAATCTTCGGGACTCATCGTGCGAGCTCGCCTTTGGCCAACGCTTGCGCCATCTGCTCGCGCAGCACGTTCTTGCGGACCTTACCGGTGACGGTGAGCGGGAAGCTGTCGAGGAAGCACACGTAGCGGGGCACCTTGTAATGAGCAATCTGGTCGCAGCAGAACGAGCGGATCTCCCCGGCGCTCGCTTGCTCGCCGGGACGCAGGACGATGCAGGCGCAGACTTCCTCGCCGAACCTGTCGTCGGGCACGCCGACACACTGCACGTCGAGAACCTTCGGATGCTTGTAGAGGTAGTCTTCGATCTCGCGCGGGAAAATGTTCTCGCCGCCGCGGATCACCATGTCCTTGCAGCGGCCGACGATCTGGCAGTAACCGTCGGCATCGAGCGTCGCGAGGTCGCCGCTGTGCATCCAGCCGGCGCGATCGATCGACTGGCGGGTGCGCTGCGGATCGTTCCAGTAACCTTCCATCACCGAATAGCCGCGTGTAAGCAGCTCGCCGGTGACGCCCCGCGGGACGATGCGGCCATGCTCGTCGACGATCTTGACCTCGATGTGCGGTTGAACGCGCCCGACGGTGGCGACGCGCTTGTCGACCGGGTCGTCCGCCGCGCTCTGGAAAGACACCGGCGAGGTCTCGGTCATGCCGTACACGATCGTTACCTCGCGCATGTGCATGCGCTCCATGACCTGGCTCATCACGCGGACAGGGCAGGGAGCGCCGCCCATCGCGCCAGTGCGCAGGCTCGAAAGGTCGTAGCGAGCGAACTCGCGATGCTCGAGCGCCGCGATGAACATCGTCGGCACGCCATGCACTGCCGTGCACCGCTCGGCCTCGACGGCTTCGAGCAGCGATGCAGCAGTGAAGCTTTCGTCCGGATAAACCATGGTCGCGCCGTGCGCCACGCATGCAAGGTTGCCCAGCACCATGCCGAAGCAGTGATACAGCGGCACCGGGATGCACAGGCGATCGTGTTCCGTGAAGCGCATGGCTACGCCGCAGAAATAGCCATTGTTGAGGATGTTGTGATGAGTGAGGGTCGCGCCCTTCGGCGCACCGGTCGTGCCCGAGGTGAACTGGACGTTGATCGCATCGTCGCACTGCAATTGCTCGCCGAGCGCTTGCAACTCGTCGAGCTCGTGGCCACTCGCCGCCTGCAGCAGCTGCGTGAAATTGATCATGCCCGGCGTGACGTCATTGCCGAGACGGATGATCAGTTCGAGCGAGGGCACTTTCCCGGCGCGCAGCTGGCCGGGCGCACTGTGCGCGATCTCGGGCAGCAGCTCGGCCAGGATCGCGAGGTAGTCGCTCGACTTGAACGACGGCGACACGATGAGCGCCCGACACTGCACCAGGTTGAGTGCGTGCTCCAGTTCGGCGCGCCGGTACGCCGGATTGATGTTGACCAGGATCAAGCCCGCCTTGGCGGTCGCGAGCTGCGTCAGCAACCACTCTGCGTTGTTCTGCGACCAGATGCCGATGCGATCGCCGGGCTCGAGTCCAAGGCGCAGCAAGCCTGCGGCGAGCGTGTTCACGGCGTGCTGCAACTCGCGCCATGTCCAGCGAGCGTTCTGGTGGCGCACGACCAGCGCTTCGCGATCTGGAAAGCGCTCGACGGTTCGGTCGAAGCGGCGGCCGATCGTTTCGCCGATCAGCGGCAGGGTGCTGCAGCCGTGAACATAGCTGAGAGTCATGCTGGGGAAGTCGGATTCCCGCGGCCGGTCCCGACAGACATATATATGTAGGGGCCCGCGACCGAGCGACGGACGGTGTCGCCTTCCGTCGCGGCTTAGCGACTCCCAGAGCATGGATGTCCAAGAGCACTTTCGCATCGCGCTGCACGCCAGTGCACGCCACGATCCTCACTCCTGCATGACGCACCTGAAGGAACTGTTACAGAGCGAACCGCAGCACGCAGGCGCGCTGCACTTGCTGGCTATTCAGTACTCGGAGCTGAGACTGTACGAACGTGCCATCGACGCTCTGAAGCAGGTGCTGGCAATCGATCCGCGCAGAGACATCGCGCGCTTGCATCTGGGGCTGATCCTCATCGACCGGCTGCGCGACGTCGAAGCGCTCGATGAGTTCAGGCAGCTGGAATCCAGCGCGGACGACGCGATACGGATGTGCGCGGAAGCGATGGCGGCAGCGGCATCGAGCAACCTTACTCATCGCCTCGCGCCGTAACGACGACGTTGTCGGGTTGCGTGCGGCGACTGCGACTCTCCAGACACAGCCAAGCATCTGGAGATCTCATGTTCAAGTCACCGCGGCGTCTGCTGACTGCCGGATTGGTCGTCCCGTTCGTAACGTTCGCGCAGGACGTGCCGGGCGGATCTGCAAGCGTTCTGGAAGAAGTGTTCGTCACCGCGACCAAGCAGGTCGAGGCAGTGGCCGTGCAGGACGCCGCCGTCGCCGTCACGGCCTACAGCAGCGAAGACCTGCAGAAGGGCTTCAACTCCAGCCTCCAGTCCCTCACCGTGAAGATGCCGAACGTGCAGCTCGACGGTATCGGCTCGCAGAAGGCGACAGCGAACTTCACCATCCGCGGACTCGGCATCAACAGTTCCATTCCCTCGATCGAGCCGACCGTCGGCATGTTCTACGACGGCGTTTACATCGGCATCAACGCCGGCGTGATGTACGACTTCTTCGATGTCGCGAGCGTCGAAGTGTTGCGCGGGCCGCAGGGTTTGCTGTTCGGCCGTAACACGACCGGCGGCGCGATCGTCATCGACACGCGCAAGCCGTCGGACGAATTCGAAGCGAGCATGAAGGTGTCGACGACGCACAAGCTGGACTCCGTCGTCGCCGGCTCCGTGTCCGGTCCGCTCATCGACGATACCTTGAAGGTTCGTCTCACCGGCTACTTCAACGACGACCAGGGCTGGTTCGAGAACGAGCGCGACGGCGACGATTTCGGCAAGTCCGAGCTCGGGTTCGTGCGATCCGCGCTCACCTGGACGCCGACCGAGGACGTCGAGCTGACGCTGCGCTACGAGCACGGCAAGTACGACGGCCAGGGCTCGGCCTCGCAGAATCCGAGCCCCGGCCTCGGTGCCTTCGAAGGCCGCCACCGGCGCGACAGCTTCTCGTTCAACATCGACGAGGAGGGCTTCAGCCGCGGCCAGTGGCGGATGGCGATCGCCGAGCTCAACTATCGACTCGGGCCGGGAACGCTCACGAACATTCTCGGCTGGCGCGCCTACGACGAAGATGCGCTCGCGGACCTGGACGGCCGGCCCTTGGCGATCCTGCATTGGTTGTTCATGACCGATCAGGAGCAGCTCAGCGATGAGCTGCGCTACGCGGTCAACTTCGATCGTGTGAAACTGACCACGGGCCTGTACTGGTTCACGCAGGACATCGATTATCTCGAAGCGCGGCTGGTGCCGACTTCGACTGCGAATCCGCTCGGCGTGCCCACGACCATCGGGCATCTGGGTGGCGTGCAGGATTCGCAAACACTCGCCGCCTTTGCCTCGGCGGACATCAACCTGACCGATCGACTGATCCTGAACCTCGGCGCGCGCTACAGCCACGAGGAGAAGGAGGCGCGGGTGGCCGACTTCGGCACCGCCGCCAACGGCCGCGATCCGTGTCCGGGCCTCGGCTTTCAACGCGGCCGAAGCCCGAGCGACGTCTGCACGTTCAGCTTTCCTGCCCTCGGCGATCGCGGCTCGTCGGACTGGAGCGACCTGACGCCGAAAATCGGGCTGCAGTACTTCTTCAACGACGACGCGCAGGTCTACGCGTTCGCAACCGATGGCTTCCGCAGCGGCGGCTACAACATGCGCAACGCGACAGCCGGTGTCAAAGCCGGTCCATTCGATCCGGAAGAGCTGCGCAGCTACGAGCTGGGCGGCAAGGCCGATTGGCTCGACGGCCGGCTGCGCACCAACGTCGCGCTGTTCTACAACGACATGAAGAAAATGCAGCGCGAGATCATCGTGACCACCGGTGCGGGCGGCGGCGGCATCGGGCAGTCCATTCGCAACACCGCCGATGCTCTCATCAAGGGTGTCGAGCTCGAGCTGGCCGCGGCGGTGACACCGGTGGTGAGGCTCACCGGCAACGTCGGCTATATCGATGGCGCTTACAAGGCGGGTTCGCTGCGTTTCGATCTCAGCGGCGACGGCGTCATCAATCGCGTCGATGAAAACCTCATGATTCCGCGGCTCGCGAAGCTGACGTGGGGCGTGGGGGCGAGCTGCGACTTGCCGCTCGGCGCGGGTCGCAGCTTCAACGCGCGGGTGAATTTCAATCATCGCGACCGGTCGCCGTTCACCGAGAACAACCGGGGCATGCTCAATAGCGTGAACATGCTGGATGCCGTCGCTAGCTTGTCGCTGCTGGACGAGCGGCTCAGCGTCGGCGTGTTCGGCAAGAACCTGACGAACGAGGTGATCGAAGGCAACGTCGCCCCGCTGGCGGGTGACGTGTACTCAGGCGTCGTCGGCAATACCGATACGCGCGTCTTCGGCGCGTATCGGCCTTTGATGAAGGGCCGCGTTTACGGGCTGGAAGTGCACTATCGGTTGTGACGTCTCGCGTGCGTTCCCAGCCTTCAGGTTCTGGTCGCTGCTTCGATCAGCTCGACCTGTCGCAGCAGGTGCGACGTATCGCGGATTCCCAAGCCGTGCACCAGGTAGGCGAGGGCCGCCCGACCGCGGCTCAGCATTTCGCAGCGCCCTTGCTGTACCTGCCGCCACGCCCGCGCCAGCGATTTGAGTCGCGAGCGCGGCGAGTGCAGTTTCATCGACCATTGCGCAGTTCCGGGCGGCATCGACAGGGGACAGGGCAACTGGTCCGGATAGGCCTGCCAGGCCACCCTGGCGATCTGCGGCGGGAAGCGCTTCAGCCATTCGTGATACATGCGATGCCTGGCGCAGAAGTCCATCGGCAGCGTCGCGAGCAAGCGGATCAACTCGGGATCGGCCAGCGGCTCGATGTACTCGAACGGAACCTCGTCGATCTGCTCCAACTGGTACGCGATCACACGTCGGTGCTGGTTGCGCATTCTGAAGAACCACAGCGAGCGTTCGTGGCAGTCCGGCAGCTCGTCGAGCAGGCTGCGCAGCGGCAAGCTTTCTGCCCATTTGCCGTTACGACCTTTCAGGAGCTTGCCGCTCAGCCGAATCCCGGAACACCGCAGAAACGCTGCCGCCGCACCTTCCTTGTCGCCGGCGCGCAGCTTCTCGACGACGGACGCAGGCTGTTTCGTGTGACCGATCGACAGGCTCCCATCGTTGCCTGCCCAGATCTGCCTGGCCCGGCCCGACAGCTCCCACAGATGCCGGGCGATGCTCGGGCCCGAATCGTCGAGCGCGCGCAGTTGATGGCGATGTGCGAAACCCAGGCGTTGCGCGTACATGCGCCCAAGGATGTCGTCGTACGATCCTTGCCAGCTGACATTGAGCGAGTGAACTTCGGCTCCCTGATGCCAAAGCTCGGTCGCGACACATCGCGAGTCCAGGCCGCCCGATAGCGACGCGAACACCTGCGGCTGACTCGCGCGCCTGAGCCCGACTGCCTCCTGAAACGTGGCGTACATCTCGTCGAGAACGGTCGCCGTGTCGGTGCGCACCTCCTGCTGTTCCCACGTCCAATAACGCGATGCCTTGCCATTGCGCCAGAGCGTGCCCTCGGACAGGTATTTGATCTCGTCGTAGGGGGTACGCTCTCCCAGCGGGTAACCGAAAGCTGCTGTCTGCAGTACGCCCGTCAGATCCATCGTCAGACGAACACCCGGCATGCTTTCGATGAGCTTCAAGGCACCTGAGAACACGACGAGCTCGCCGTCGTCGTACACGTACAGCGGACGCATGCCGAGGCGATCGTTTGCGAGCGTCAACACGCGTGACTGCTTGTCGTAGCGTGCCAGGTTGAAGTAGCCGCGCGAGCGCTTCAGGAGCGGTTCGAGACCTTCCGCATCGAGCGCGGCCATGTCGTGCGAGCGATCGCGCACACCGCAGGTGAGAATGGCGTCGCCGGCGATCGCCGAGACATACCGGTCGGTATGCGACCAGCCTGGAGCAAACGCGCCGATGTCCGACTTCTGCAGATGCAACCGATCATCGGACCAACACACGCTCGTGTGACTGCGCATGCCGTGCGAGCGAAGGTGCTCGATCCACTCGCGCGGGATCCGTCCGCCGTTTCGCGACCATATTCCGTAGATGAGCGACATCGGCAAGCTTCTCCAGTTCGGCAGGACAACGAATGCGCTTACAAGCTATGCGCAACGTTGCCCGACGATCACCGGAGCAGCCAGCGAGGGTGGCATCATCCGGCCACTGACGAAGGCGAGGGTTGCGTCGCATCGAACGACAGACGCAACCGCAGCGGTGCGAACACAGGTGCTCGATCCACTGGTGCGGGGTCGGAGGTCGTTCGATTCGGTCGCGTGAAGTCTGGCGACCTCGACGATCTTGCTCTCGTTGAGCCGCGAATGACCCAGGTCGATCAGTTGCTGCAGCTGTGCGGCCGCCACTCGACCGAAGGGAGCGCGCGTTCCCAGCCCTTCGGCCAGCTCCAGCGCGTACCGGACATCCTTCAGGCGCAAGATCGGAGTGAACACGACGTTTACGTCGTGATCGTCGTCGACGATGCGACGGGCATTGCGCACGACCTGGGGACTGGCGGCCTGGCCGGTGCCGATCGCGGCCGCCACCGTCTTCAGGTCGAGCCCCGCTTTCTCCGCGAGCGCCATGCCTTCGGCCAGCGAAGCGATCTGAATCGCGCCCATGAGATTGACGATCAGCTTGTAAGCAGTCCCGGAGCCGACAGCGCCGAAGTGCAGGATTCGGTTGCAGACTGCATCGAGGAGCGGGCGGGCAGCGTCGAGGTCTGCCGGGTCGGCGCCGACCAGCAGCGTAAGCGTGCCGGCCGCGGCGCTGTCGGGAAGACCGGTGACTGGCGCATCGAGATATCGAAGGTTTTGCGCGCGCGCTTGAGCCGCGAGCTGCATGACCCATTCGCGTGAGAGCGTCGAGCATTCGATCGCAAGCGCCCGGGGCGCGAGTCGTGCAGCCAGAGCGCCGTCCGGTCCCAACCACATTGAACGAGAGGAAGTGTCGTCCGCGGTCATCGCGAAGACCGCCTCGACATCTGTGCACGCTTCCCGCGGCGTGGAGCAGCGGCGTGCACCCGCGCGCTCTAGCTCGGCCGCCTTGGACACCGTGCGGTTGTAGACGCGCAGATCATGGCCGGCTTGCAGCAGGCGCTGCGCCATGCCCAGACCCATGTTGCCAAGTCCAAGGAAGGCGATGGTTGCCACGTTCTCGGGGGGACGGGGAAATGCCCGGCAGAATGCTGCCAGAATACGTTCGTGAGCAACACCATCCTCCTCCTGCATGGCCTCGGCGCGACGGCCGCCGTGTGGAGCGGCGTGCGGCGAGCGATCGAGCAGCGCTCGCTCGGTCGGTGCGTCGCGCCGGATCTCGGCGGTCATGGCGGCTCGGCATGGCAAAGTCACTACACCGTCGGTGACTACGCTGCCGAAGTCGCGGAGCACGTCCGTGGCACGCAGACGTTGTTCGTGATCGGTCACTCGCTCGGCGCCTACATCGGGCTCGCGCTCGCCAGCCGCTGGTTCGGCGTGGAAGTCGCCGGCGTTCTCGGCGTCGGGCCGAAGATCACGTGGTCGGAGGCGGATCTGCAGGGCTCGCGCGAGCTCGCAAGCCGGCCAGTACGCTGGTATGCGACTGCAGAGGAAGCATGGGCGCGCTATCGACGCGTGTCCGGCCTCGATGCCGCGATCGCGCCGGAGCGATGAATGGCTCGCACGCGGCGTCGTGCAGGGCGAAGAGGGGTGGCGGTTGTCGCAGGATCCGCGGACGTTTGCCGTCGCGGGCGCACCGTTCGATTCGCTTGTGAAGAGTGCGCGGGCGCGCGTGATCCTCGCGCGCGGTGAGCGCGACGCGATGGTGTCGACGGCCGAGCTTCGCGCGCACGCGTCGGAAGCCGTCGAGCTGGCAGGCTTCGGGCACAACGTGCATGTGGAGAACCCGGACGCGATCCTCGACCTGCTGCAGAAATTGATGGCATCGGCCGGCGACCGATGACGATGAGCGTCGACGAGCAGCGGGCATTGGCCGGGGCTTTCGATCCCAACCGCCTCGATCCGGCGTTCTACGACAATCCCTATCCCGTCTACGCGGCGCTGCGCAGCTTCGATCCCGTGCATCGCTGTCCGGACGGCACGTACTTTCTCAGCCGCTACGCCGACCTCGATCGCATCTATCGCGACCGCACTGCCTTCAGCTCCGACAAGAAGCAGGCATTCGCGCCGAAGTTCGGTGTCGGCTCGCCGCTCTACGAGCACCACACGACGAGCCTCGTGTTCAACGATGCGCCGTACCACACGCGCGTACGACGACAGATCGTCGGCGCGCTCACGCCACACGTGCTCAAGGCAATGGAGCCCGACGTGGTCGCGCTGGTCGACACGCTGCTCGATCGCATGGAGGCGCAGCGCGACGTCGATCTGATTGCAGACTACGCCGCCGCGGTGCCTGTCGAGGTGATCGGCAACCTGTTGCGTGTGCCGCGCGAGGATCGCGGTCCGTTGCGCGGCTGGTCACTGGCGATCCTGGGCGCGCTGGAGCCGTCGCTCACCGCCGCGCAACTCGAAGCCGGCAATCGCGCGGTGACGGAATTCTGCGCCTATCTGCGCGAGCTGATTGCGGAGCGTCGCCGGCATCCGGGCGGCGACGACGATCTGCTCACCCGTCTGCTCAGCGACGATCAGCTGACGGAGACGGAGCTCGCGCAGAACTGCGTATTCCTGCTCAATGCAGGTCACGAGACGACCACCAACCTCATCGGCAACGGTTTGCATCTGCTTCTTACGCACGCCGACTCGCTGCGGCAGTTGCGGGAAGAACCGCAGCTGATCACGACCGCGGTCGAGGAATGTCTGCGCTTCGAAAGCTCGAATCAGCTCGGCAACCGGCTCGTCGTCCAGCGCACCGTCGTACGCGACGTCGCGCTCGAGCCAGGAACGTATCTCACACTGTGCATCGGCGCCGCGAACCGCGATCCGGATGAGTTCAACGATCCGGACCGGTTCGACATCGCACGACAACCGAACCGACATCTCGCCTTCGCCGCCGGCGCGCACGCCTGCGCGGGGATGGCGGTTGCGCGCCTGGAAGGCCGAGTTGCAATCGCACGCGCGGTGCAGCGGTTTCCGTCGCTGCAGCTTTCCGGCGAACCGGCACGTGGGCGCCGTGCGCGATTCAGGGGATTCACGTCGCTGCCGGCTCGCGTCGCCTGATAGCTGCGAGTCAGCGCAGCGTCTTGAACGCTGCACGAAGCTCCACAGCGAACAGCTCCGGCTCTTCCCACGCGGCGAAGTGGCCGCCGCGGTCGACCTCGTTGAAGTAGATCAAGGTTGCGGAAGGCGCGCCGCGCCCACGACTCCTGGGCGCGAACAGCTTCGTCCGGGAACACAGTGATCGCCACGGGGATCGAGATCTCGCTGGTCTTCTGCGCCGTCGCACTGATCAGGCTCTCGTCCGCGGTTCTCCCAATAGATCCGCGCACGAGGAGGCCGCGGTGTTCGTCAGCCAGTACAGCGTGAAGTTGTCCAGCACGTCGTCTCGCGTCGGCGATCTGTTTGGGGTCCTTGCCGTACGTCCACTTGTCGAACCCGCCGTGCACGAGCATCCAGCCGGCGAGGCCTGCCGGAGAATCGGTGAGGCCATAGCCGACAGCCTGCGGACGCGCGCCCATCATCACCAGGTACGCCAGGCCGCCGCTGTGGCAGGAACGTTCTCAGGTCGTTGACCGCCGCGCGCTCCTTCTCGGACAACGCTGCCACCGCGGCCGGGTCGCCGCCGACCGCGGCGCCGACTTCGGGCGTGATCACCGCCGGCAGGTTGGTGTGGATGCCGAGCAATCCCGGCAGGCGCCTGCCGCGCCATCGCCTGGACGATGCCCGCGCCCCAGTCTCCGCCTTGCGCGACGTAGCGCGTGTAGCCCAGCCGTTTCATGAGCACGTCGAAGGCGCTGCCGATGCGCTCCAGGCCCCAGCCGGCTTCGGTCGGTCGCGACGAGAAGCCGAAGCCCGGCAGGGAGGGAATCACGACGTCGAAGGCGTCTTCGGCGCGTCCGCCGTATCGCGTCGGATTGGTGAGCGGCTCGATGAGCTTGATCTGCTCGAAGACGGAGCCCGGCCAGCCATGCGTGATGATGCAGCGGCACGCGCATTCGTGTGCGGCGAGCGGACGTGGATGAAGTGGAAGTCGACGCCGTCGATTCTGGTCGTGAACTGCGGCAAGGCATTGAGTTTCGCTTCCGCCTTCCGCCAGTCATAGCTGCTGCCCCAGTACTGGACCAGCTCCTGCAAGCGTTCGCGAGCTGCGCGACCTTGCGGCCGTCGGCGACGGTTTCTTTGTCGGGCCAGCGAGTCGCAGCCAGGCGCTTGCGCAGGTCGTCGAGTGCAGCTTGCGGCATGTTGACGCGGAACGGGCGAATCGCGGCGTCGTCCGACGCCACCGGCCGGGCGAGCGCACACGGCGCCGCAAGCAATGCGATGCCGAGGGTCGCAACGGATGCGCGAATGTTCATGATGGCTCCTCGCCGCGTGAGAGTGATCAATCGGCTGCCCGGGTCGGGTCGCGCCAGGAAATTTCGGTGATCAAAGCGTCGTCAGCGTCGCAGGTCGCTTCGACGCGCACGGAAGGCTCGTTGATGAGCTCCAGATGAACGACCCGTTGCAGGCGCAGCCGCAGCTCCTGCGCCCAGGTCCAGCTGTTGGCCAGCCACGCCGGTTGGGTGTCATCGCCGTCGAATGTCGGCTCGAGCGTCACGACGACGCGGATCGCCTCGCCTGAGTCCATAGCCCACAGTCGGCGAACGATGGAGTGGGATGCATACCACTTGCTGAGCTCACGTTCGTCCACGCGATCAGGCTCGCTTGCGAAC
>CAWISC010000004.1:0-14519 GCA_963838635.1 uncultured Gammaproteobacteria bacterium
CCTAATCGGCTGCCGCGCGCTGTTGTTCCCTGTTGGTAAGGACTCGGCGTAATGAGCTGATCAGCCTCGATGACTAGCGTCGGCAGAAATCGGCCGGGAATGCTTGCAGATTCTCTAGTGCCGATGAAAAAGCGCATGTGCTCGGCGCGCAGTTGCTGTTCGCTGTACGAGAGCTCCTCGCGACACTGCTCGATGAACTCCGCCGAGTAGCCCCAATGCGCCTTGGACCTTAGCGCGAGGTCGCTGAGCAGACGCGCCTCCTCAACGCGCGCCGGGCGAATCATGCTTCGGCGTCAGCTGCTGATTCGGCCCCAAGTTCGTGTTCTGCGCGGCCCGGATCAGCCATTCACCGCTCTGCTTGACGACGACCCACGTGAAGACACCACCGCGTGGCTGTCGCGGTGTGCCGTCCGGATCCTTGTCCCCTTTCAGAATCCAATCGACGTGCACCAATGCGACGTCGGGCTTGAGGAGCTGCACCGTCACCGCCTTGCTCGTCCACGTGCTCTCGCGAAACTGTGCCAGGCGAGAGGTGTGCTCCGCTTCGATCTGCTGCCGTCCCTTCCAGTGTCGTGCGCCGACGTTCACGAAGTCAGCGTCTTCGGTCACCAGACCGAAGAGCTGCTTCATGTCGTGCTGATTCCACGCCTGCTCCCATCGTGTGGCGAGCGCACGGATTGCAGCTTCGTCGCTTGCTACCTGCGCGAACGCCGGTGAGCATGCCAAGGCGAACAAGACCAGCGCTGCGATACGCATGGCATCAGTAGATCACATTCGCGTCGCACCATGAATCATGAGAGCCTCATCGCGCCCCTAGCGCGCGTGGTCGCTCGCTGCAACGTGACGGAACACACCGCGAAGTCGGTGTACGCAACGAGATCGTGCACATCAATTGGTACACGCGACGCGACGGTAAGATCGTGCAGCGCTGGCGACGCGCGATGACTTCGGCATCATGCGCCAGCTCGCGCTGAATCCATCGAGTCCCCCTCACCCGCACTGATCGGCAAATCCAAGCTTGCCCGGTCCGGCGAATCGTGGCTAAGTTCCCACCTCCAAACGCATGGGTGGGTGATGCCATGACACAGTCAAAGCTCCTGTCGACGTTGCTCATCGTCTCCTGGCTGCCTGCTTCGATCGCTCTCGCGAGCGACGGTCCGACGGATGTGAATGGCGTGTACCCCGCGGTAGGCGCTTACTACGAGTACTTCGTGCTGCTGCCGCCGGATGGACTACCCGAAGTCACTTTCGCTGAAGAATCCTGTACGGGCACGCTGGTCTCCGAGAAGGTCATCCTCACGGCTGCGCACTGCACCGCGTTCAACTATGTCGACGACATCGGTATCGCGGGCTATTACGATCAGGCGTGGGTGACGTTCGATGTGGTCGCGACTGCGAACGATTTCCGCTGCTTCCTGCGCGACCAGGCTGTACCGCATTCCGAATTCCTGACGGGGGCCTTCGCGTGCAATGAAGCGGCGCGCACCGATCCGTTCCCGGTGTTCCGCGCGGCCGCGATCACTGGGCGCAACAACGGCGTGCCCACCGCTCACGGGCTCACTCATCCGGATTACTTGCGTGCAGTGCTCAAGAACGACGGTACTGCGAAGGCAGAGGACCCGAACCTGCAGAACGCCCCCGACATGGGCACGCTGATACTCGTCGAGCCGGTCACGGATATCGTGCCGCTGCAATTGCGTGCGCCCGGCGAGCTCGACTCGATCCCCGGCCTGGTGGGGACACCGGCCGTGAGCGTCGGCTACGGTCTCAACTGGACCAAGATCACGGGTCAAAAGCCGACCCGAACCCTCGGGCCGCTGACTTTCGGCGGCGACAACGGAGTGAAACGAATCGCACGCGTCGGACCGATCCAGTCGGTCCACGAGAACGCGCTGTGGCCGCGGCAGAGCCCGCAGAAAGGCGATGACTCCGTGTGCTACGGCGATTCCGGCTCACCGTTGTTTCTCGAGCGAAACGGTGTCGTCGAGCAGATCGTTTCCGGCGTGCTGTCCGGCTGGGCGCTGTGGTGCCAGGGATCGAAAGATCCCTACTTCCGCGTCGATCAGGCTATCGCCCACGAATTCCTGGAGTGTGTGATCGACAACCAGGACGACGTGGCGCAGGCCTGCAGGGAGTGCTCCGCGGAGAACACGCTCGGGCTTTGTGATTAGCGCGAAAGGCGCGGTATCGTCAGACCATGAGCGATGACACCTTTCGGCGCCTGATCGAGCAAGGAGACGTGGATGGCGTGCGGCGCGCGCTGGAGCGCGACTCCACGCTCGCGAACCGCACGATTCGCTGGCACCTGAACCAGGACAACGAATCGGATCCGCTGCATTACATTTCCGACTGCAAGAGCCAGGGATGGTTGACCAACGGCACAGAGGGCGAGCTCGCCGAGTTGCTGCTTGCACATGGCGCTGCCATCGATGGCAACGACGGACGCGAGTCGCCGCTGATAGGGGCGGCTTCGCTGAGCGCCGACAAAGTGGCGACCGTGCTCATCAAGGCGGGTGCGGCATTGGAGTCAACCTCGATCTACCAGGCGCGTGCGCTGCACTGGGCTGCGTGGGTGGGCGCGTCAGCTACCACCGAACAACTGGTTGCTCGCGGCGCTGAATTGGAAGTGAAGGATGCAGAGTTCGGCGCGACGCCGCTGTTCTGGGCCGTGCACGGCTATGGCCCGGACGGTCCGGAGAAGAAGGATCAGGTCGGTGCCGCGCGAGTACTGCTGGCAGCCGGCGCGAATGTGCAGACATCGAACAAGGAAGGTCGCTCCGCATTGGAGATGGCCGAAAGCTGCGCCACTCGAGACATGTACGAGTTGCTGAAGCAGTACGTGCGCTGATGGCCACTCGAAACACCGCAACGAGGCTGGTGCTTGGTCTCGTGGCGATTGCTGCGATCTCGTCGCCGACGTCCGCTGCGCAGATCGATCACGTCATACTCGGCATCGACGATCTGGATCGCGGCGTGAAGGCATTCGAGGCCGCAACCGGCGTGAGTTGCGCAATCGCCTCAGCGCTGCGGGCATCGCGGTGAGCGAACCCGTTGACGGCTCGCGCACCACGCCCACGGGCGCCACGTTGTCCTGGCAATCCTTCGCTCTCAACGAGAACTCTGCGGAAGTGCCGTTCTTCATCGTCTGGTCCAAGCAGACTGCGCACCCGTCGACGACTTCACCGAGCGGTTGCCAGTTGCAGCGATGGAGTATCGCGAGCCCGCGCGCGAAGGAGCTCGAGCAACTGCGTCTAGCGCTCGACCTGAGTGTTGACGTTGTCGAGGCAAACCCAATGTCGATGCGGCTTTCGCTGACGTGTCCGAAGGGCGCTGTTATGTTTTAGCCGTGCCCCGCCACTTGACCGCATACGGCAGCACGAACAAGTACAGACCGCTCAACAGCAGCAAGGCGAGAGGAAGGAGCGGTGAGTAAGTCACCCAAGGCGGCGGCGTTCCTCGCGCCAGGGCGATGAAGTTGGCAATGACAGTTAGCGTGAAGGCGATGGCCACCCAACGGTGAAACTGCCGGATCGAGCTGTTGAAGTTCATGGAACCTTCCTATTTGATGTCGAACTGCGCGCGGTCTTCGAGCCGCCATTGGCGCCGACCCTACTTGCACTGAAACGTCGCTGCAAGACAGCTACCATGCGGCCTTCGCAGCCGTTTGGCGGGCACGATGGAAATTTTTCAGTGGCTTCTGGTCTTGCTCGTCGGCGCCGTGGCACTGACTGCAATCGCGCGGCGGGTGAATGTCCCATATCCCTCGCTACTGGCGCTGGGCGGCGTCGCACTTGCTCTCTTCCCTGGCGCGCCGAAGTTGGAGCTCGATCCGGAGCTCATGCTCGCGTTGTTCGTGGCGCCGGTGCTGCTCGATGCCGCCTACGACACATCAGTGCGCGACCTTCGCGCGAATTGGATCCCGATCACGTGTCTTGTCCTCGCCGCGGTCGGCATCACCACGTTCGCTGTCGCATGGACAGTGCATGCGCTGGTGCCGGGCATGCCTTGGGCAGCTGCGATTGCACTCGGCGCGATCGTCGCGCCGCCGGACGCCGCGGCTGCCAGCGCCATCTTGAAACAACTGAGTCTGCCGCATCGCCTGCTCGTAATACTCCAGGACGAGAGTCTGCTGAACGACGCTAGCGCGCTGCTGATCTATCGCATCGCCGTGCTCGCAGTTGCATCGGGTGGGCTGAATTTCGGGACGGTCCTGCCGATGTCGTTGCTGTCCATCGTCGGCAGTGTGATCGCCGGGTATCTGCTCGCACGCCTCTACATGCGGCTCGCGATGGGGATGACCGATATACCGAGCTCGATCGTGCTGCAATTCGCGGGCACCTTTGGCGTGTGGATTCTCGCCGAGCATCTGCACCTGTCCGCGATCGTGACGGTCGTCGTCTACGGAATCACGGTGGCGCGCGACGCTCCGCGCCTGGTTCCGGCTCGCAATCGCTTGCCGTCATATGCAGTGTGGGATCTGGTCGTCTTCGTCTTGAACGTGCTCGCGTTCGTGCTGATCGGCTTGCAGCTTCGTCCAATCCTCGCGCCACTCGCTCCTGCAGAACGGCTCGAGTATTTTCAGATCGCGGCCATCGTACTGGGCATCTGCATCGCCGCTCGATTCGTTTGGGTCTTCAGCTACGCGGCGGTCGCGCGACTGAAACTGCGCTGGGCCGGCGCCGGCGGATGGCCGGGTACGGCCAAGCCCACTGCTCGCGGCTCGCTGGTCGTCAGCTGGTGCGGCATGCGTGGCATCGTGACTCTCGCCGCGGCGTACGCGTTGCCAAGCAACTTCCCGAATCGCGATCTCATTCTGCTGATTGCATTCTGCGTCGTCGTGGGAACGCTGGTGATGCAAGGCCTGACGCTGCGACCGCTGATCCTGTTGCTGAAGCTGCGAGACGACGAGCCAGTCAATCGTGAAGTACAGATGGCGTGTGAGTGCGTCGTGCAAGCAGGCCTGCAGGCGCTCGAGAACGATCAGTCGAAGGAGGCTGAGGTCATTCGCAGCGAGCTCGAATCACAGCTCACGGAGCTTCGCGATGAGAGCAAGGACATCAACGAGCTGGATCAATACAGCACACTGCGCGTGCGCGTCGTCGCCGCGCAGCGCAAGGCGTTGCTGGAGATGCGGTCGAAGTATGAGATCGGCGATGACGCGTTCCACCAGGTCGAGGCGCAGCTCGATGTGGCGGAGGTGAATGCTCAGGGGGCGGAGTATCCGTGAGAGGTCGACGCCGCCTCAGCCGCAAGTTATCAACATCGCCTCAGCGTGTAACTCATTGGATATCAAGGCCATCTAAATTTGAGATCACAATCTGTGATCTCAAATTTGCACCGTGCTACCGCTCCTCATCCTCAGGAGAATCCGGTACCGACCGAGTATCGTGGTCGCTCTTTCGCTCGCTCATGCTGTCCATTACTCGGACCAGCACAGTGTCGTGAGCCTCGACCTGTCGCTTTACCTTGGTGAGTTCTCGTACGACTTCACTATCGGAGACCGGCCCGCCACGCATGCGGACAAAGGTGCGCATGATCTCGATGTTGACGGCTATCGCACGGCTGTTGTTCAGCACCGAGGAGAGCATTGCAACACCCTGTTCGGTGAAGGCGTACGGCGTGTAACGCCGACCTCCACGCCCCACGTTTGAGATCACAATTTGTGATCTCAAAGATTCCCATTCGTCTGCTGTCAATTGCAGCAGGAAGTCATCGGGAAATCGCTCCATGTTGCGCTTGACCGCCTGGAGCAGAACCCTGGTCTCAACGCCATACAGTGCCGCGAGATCGACATCGAGCAGCACACTGTGGCCGCGCACAATCCCGATCGACTCAGTTATGCGTTCGGCTGTACCTTTCGGTGCGACTTTCCGCCTAGCCATCCGTGGTTCTCACATCCATCGCCTGAGTCGAGTCTATTGCCGCTCACATCGACGGCTTCGGCGTTTAAGGTCGCAAATTGCGACCTTAAGCTGGTGAGGAGCCTCCGTGCGGGCGCTGAGGCGCAACGTCAGCTCTTTTCAGCATCCTGCCTTTCACCTCAGCCCAAGGCGAACCATCATGCGGATTCTTCTCATACTCGCGCAGCCGCCGATCCAACTCGACGCGTTCTTCTTCGGTCAGCTGCAGGGCCTCCGGCGCCTCGGCGATGCTGTCCCAGATCAGCCAAACAATCTTCAGCCGCTCCGAAACTGGCAGTTCGAGCACATCTGAAAGGCGAAAGCGGCTGTTGCTTGTTGTCATTCCTCCGCTTCCGCACTCCCGAGCAATCGAACACGCTTGAAAACTTCCTCCGCGGGAAAGCTCTTCATCCGACCTGCGTCGAACGCCGCGCTGCGCCGTTGCACTTCCTCCAGCCAAGCACGATCAATAGCCGCCAGCTCTTCAGGGGACAGAAGGAAATCGTCGACGACTTCGGGATTGATCGGCTCATTCGAGTATTCGGTTCTCTTACTCATAAATTTCTGATGGAGAGACCGGATCGCGGGTGGCATCCATCTCCCAGAACGCGATCGACCATGTTTGGCCGTGGCCCAACGTTTAAGGTCGCAATTTGCGACCTTAGAACTGTGGATATCTGAGAACCGGCCACCGAGCGTGACCGGTTCCGTGTGGCGACGCCTCAGCGCCAATAACTCACTGCCGAATCCTCGATTCGAACGCCCGACTTGAACACGATCTCGTCGATCAGCGGCCTGATCCGCAGTGAGTCCAGGTCCTCCACACTCTTGTTGATGAGCCTCGCCGCCGGGTGCGCCGCCTGCGCGTAGTTGATCGCATCGTCACCTTCCGCATACAGCAGCACTTCGTACAAGCATGTGAGCACGCCATGCGCCTGCAGCAGCTGCTCGCGCTGTGCTTCGATGGCTCGCTCCAGGCGAGTGAGAGCCGAGCGGGTGGGGAACTTGCGATCACCTTCGGCCGGAGGCGTTTCAGCTGAAACGCGCGCGGGGTCCGAATTGCGGTCCGGAGGGACCTTCGACGTATCATCCCGCTTCCGGTTTCGCTCCTTGGGTCAGTCACTCGCCAGAGATTGAGGAGAGGTTCTGGCGAGCACGCGTGCTCGGATGAGCACGATGCGAATCGTCGCACAAGGGGCGGCTGTACAGATGCACAGCCGACGACGAACGCTGAGTTTCTCGGTGATCTCACTAGATATTCACGGACCATCGATCCATTCGAGCACGCACACTCACACGCGAGTGCTCGCGGCGTGTGATGGATAGCGATAGGATGAAGTGATGAACGCGATTCACGATCACCCGCGACGCCACTCGATCACCGTAACGGAATACGTCCGCATGAGCGAAGCTCACGTGTTCGCGCACGACGCTCGACTCGAGCTCATGGAAGGGGAAATCGTCGAGATGGCGCCTATCGGCAGCGCGCATGCCGCCGTCGTGTACAGGCTTGACACGCTACTCCGCAAGGTGGTGGCGTCAAGCGCGATGGTCTTCGTGCAAAGCCCGCTCGTGTTGGGTGAACGATCGGCGCCGCAACCGGATGTGATGTTGCTGCGGACGCGTGCTGATGAATACTACGACTCACTACCTGTCGCGTCGGATGCGCTTCTGGTTGTGGAGGTTGCCGATACGACTCTTCGCTACGACATGGATGTAAAGCGTCTGCTCTACGCGCGGGCTGGTGTGGTGGAACTGTGGATCGTTGATATCGATCGCCGCGAACTGCATGTGTTTCGCGAACCGGGGCCGGAGTATTCGATTCACTGGGTTCTGACGACCAGCGATAACGCAGCAGTCGCGGCTTTGGGCGGCGCTGGCTTTGCAGTTTCGACTTTGTTTCCTGAACTGTGAATTGCGAATCACCTAGCGTCCTAATCACGAATTGACCATCGGAAGTTCTGAAACAGATCAAAGCACGTGTCGGCAAACAGAATCTTCCTTTCACTCGACGAGGCAATAGGTCGATGGAGCTGCCCGAGTCGCTGGCCGACAATATCCAGGTCCTCGCTCGAAATAATGCCGCGTCTGGTTGCGAAAATCTTCGAAGCCGTTAGTTGCCATGATCGATCCGGCGTCAGCAGCTTCATATTGTTTGGATGATATGCGTTCCCCAGAAACACAATCGTCTGTGCTGTCGCGATCGCTTCCCGCATGCCAGACAGATGCTCGCTTTCCTCGATTTGCTCCGTATACGTCTTGATGTTTGCGGATAGTGTGTCGATGTCCGGTAAGGCATCCCAACCAAACGGCACATGCCCGCCCGTCTGAGGGAACATACGTCGAGCAGCACCGTATTTTCTGCTCAATGCGTCATGGATGAGTGTGTCCCCACTGTATAGGCCGCCCATCGCCTTGTTCTCCTTTACCGAAAGGAGATCAGCAATCTGGCTCTTCAGATCTTCGCCAATTGGCAGCCGCGCCGTTGGCTGGGCAGGAGCAATCCACGGCGGACCTGCAATTTGAGCGAAGCTCTGTCGCCTCGGGCAAGCGGAGAAGCTTCGTGCGGTATGGTCCGAGCCCCGCCTCAACTATTTCCGCTGCAGCAACTGATCCACCCTATCCCTATACGATCGGCTCAGCTTGATCTCCTGCCCATCATCCAACGTCAAAAAATACTCCCCATTCGTGTGGGGTCTTAGTCTTCTCACCCTCTGAATATTCACAATCGTCGACCGATGCACCCGCTGAAAAATCTTCGGATCCAAAATCGCCTCCAGCGACTTCATCGTCTCCCTCAGCACATACGTCTTTCCATCCGCATGCACGCACATGTAATCGCCGGCCGCGTCGACCCAATCGATCCGCGACACATCTAACCTCACCGTCCCATTGTCATCCCGAATCGGCAGCACCTCCGGATACTCCGGCCCGACCGCCGCAGCGAGCTGCTGCCTCAGCTCTTCCTCATCCAGCGCCCCCGTGCCTTTCGTCTGCGCAATCAACTCCATCAATTTATCCCGCTGCGCAATCGCCGACTTCTGCCTCCAAAAACTCCTCACCCTCTCCAGCGCCTGCGTGAACCTTGTGTCATTGATCGGCTTCAACAAGTAATCCAACGCCTGCGCCTCGAACGCATCCAGCGCAAATCGATCGAACGCAGTCACGAACACAATCATCGGCAACGCGTCATGCGGCAGCCGCGCGAGCACATCGAACCCCGACATGCCCGGCATCTGAATATCCAGAAACATTAAATCCGGCTTCTCGCGCGCGACGGCTTCGATCGCTTCGCGCCCGTTCGCGCAGTGCCCGACTATCTCGACGTCGGTATGCGCCGTAAGTCGGATCTCGATGCCGCGTCTTGCGAGCTCTTCATCATCGACGATGATCGCCCGGATCGGCCTGTCACTCATGCTATCCCCGTTCGACTTCGACTCGTTCACGCGGCCAGCTGTGCAGCGCTCTCCGCCGGAAACGACAGCGCCACGCGCAAACCCGGCTCGGTATTGTGAGCCTGCACTACACCGCGCTCGCCATATAGCACCTGCAACCGCTCGCACGTATTGCGGATGCCCACACCGCGGCCGTTCGTCAGTCGCGGCGCATTGACCATACCCGGCCCGTCGTCCGACACCTCGAGCTGCAACATGCCACCTGTGACATGCCCGCCGATCCGAATCTTCCCTCCTTGCTCTCTCGGCGACACTGCGTACTTGATCGCATTCTCGATCAGCGGCTGCAACAGCAGGCTCGGCATCAGCATCTGGCTCGCGTTCGCATCGATCGAGAACTCGATCGTCAGCCGATTACCGAAGCGCAGCTTCTCGATCTCGAGGTAGAGGTTCAGCGCATCGACCTCCTGCGCCACGGTCACCTTCTTCATCGGATCCTGGTCGAGCGTGTAGCGCAGGAACTCTGACAGCCCGGTCACTGCGGAGTTCGCAACGGTGTTGCGATTGTCGAGAATCAGCGTCGAGATCGCGTTGAGCGTATTAAAAAGAAAATGCGGGTTGAGCTGGTACCGCAGCATCTTGAGCTGCGCTTCCTGCGCCAGCGCCGAGGAACGCAGTACCGCTTCGCGCTGCGCTTGCATCGACTCGTAATAATGAAAGCCGAAGTACAAGCCCATCCAGCACACCATTAGATATGTGGAGCTCATCGTGCCGCTGAAGTAGTCCATCCAGTGCGTGAAGTGCATCCGCTCGTCCGGAAACATCGTGCGGTAGGCCCAGTTCACCGGGATGCGCCAGCTCAGCGCGGTGACATACGCACATAGCAGCGCCATCGGCACCATCAGCTGGGGCGGCTTGTTCCACAGCCAGCGAGATGCGTATCGCAACCACGAACTGACGACGAAGCCGCTGAGCGTGGCGACGAGGATGACCTTCTGATATCCGATGCCCTTGCCGTACAGCAGCGCGCCCAGGTACTGCGACATCGCATAGGCGCTCCAGCCCATCGCGTGCAGCGTCCAGAACGTCAGGTTCCTGTTCTCTTTGAGTTGCATGAGCGTCATACCCCGCACTCTAAGCAAGGGTGGCTGCAACGTACAACAATTCGTCGCGCCACCGGCACGCTTCGTCGCAGGGTTTGCGTTATGTGCTGGCCCGGCTTTCCCTGCGACATGTGTCCGCGGACACATCGATGCGCGAGGGTTGCGAGAACGTCGAGCCGTTTGTTTCGCGCGATGAAGCGACGGAGCACAGCGCGCGTGTCGTGTTCCAACACTGCTGTCCGCTGCAACTATTTTTTCTGCAGCGGTATCTCGGTCATGTACGCATGAGCTTTCGCAGTTCAAGTTGAGGAGACACGACATGTTGATGCATCAATCGCGATTGGCCCCTTCACGCATAGTCGCTATCGCGCTTGCTATCGGCGCAGCTTCGCTGATCGCGGACATTGCTACTGCAAGGGACGACGGACAGGTCAGCATCGTGGTCAAGTACCGCGATCTCGATCTGTCGCATTCGACGGACGTAGAGCGCCTGTATTCGCGCCTCAAGAACGCGTCAGAGAAAGTCTGCTACACGTATGACACACGCGACCTGCGTCTGCAGCGAATCAAGAACGCGTGCTCCGAAGCGGCGCTTTCGCGGGCAGTGGAGCGAGTGAATGAGCCGAAGTTGACGGCACTGCACGCGGCGGAGCCGCGGATTCGCGTCGCGGGAAGCAGTTAGTCGACGCGTTCTGCCAGCGGCTCGGCTTGCCGAGCCGCGCTTCGCGTAGCGCGATGTAGACGGTCGAGGCCATGACGATGCGGCGCCGAGCATCGTCATGGTGTTGGCGCGGTGTCCTCAAAGCCTCAGCGGCCCGAACAAGCCGAGCAGACCGATGATGATCAGGTAGATCGCGACGATGTAATTCAGCAGCCGCGGCACGATCAGGATCAGGATGCCGGCGACCAGTGCGATCAGGGGTCCGATGCTCATGTTGATGTTCATTGCGTGATTCCGGTGGAAGTGACAGCTGGGCTACGCAGCCTGTCGCTCAAAGGTTCCGCTACGGGTTCCGCGCCAGGCGGGCTTGCAGCCACTTCGAAATATCGAGCACTTCTTCCATGCAGACCGAGTGCTCCATCGGGTAGCTCTGCCACTCCACTTGATAGCCCAGGCTCACCAGCAGGTCACGTGACGCCTTGCCGAGGCTCGCGGGCACCATCCCGTCGCGCAGCCCGTGACACATCAGGATCGGCACATCACGATTCGCCTGCGAAACTTCAGTGGCCACCGAGTCGCGCAACGGGAGATAAGTGGACAGCGCCATCACGCCGCCCAGGCGCTCCGGATAACGCAACGCCGCCTGCAAAGCGATCGCACCGCCTTGCGAGAACCCCGCGATCACGATGCGCTTGCTCTCGACACCGCGCGCGTTCTCTTGCTGGACATACCCATTGACGACGGTCGCCGACTCGCGAATACCGACGTCGTCCTCCTTGCGGTCGGGCCCCATCCCCGTGATGTCGTACCACGCACGCATCACGAAGCCGTTGTTGATCGTCACCGGCCGCGGCCGAGCATGCGGAAATATGAAGCGCACCGCCATCGACGGCGGCAGGCGCAGCTCGTTGACGATTGGCACGAAGTCGTTCCCGTCGGCGCCGAGACCGTGCAGCCAGATAACCGCGGCGTCAGCCGTCGTAGCTGGCTCGAGAACGATGTGCTCGGCCGATTCGTGAGTCGTGTAGGGCATGACTCATCTTACATCGCCACCATCTCCGCCACTGCAGCGCCGAGCTCGGCGAGATCGAAAGGTTTGCGAAGCAGGCGCGCGGTGCCGAGCGCCGCTTCGACCGCTGCGCTGTCGGCATAGCCGGAAACCATCAGTACTTTGATGCCAGGCTGACGTTCCTGGGCCGCACGCGCGACCTCCGCGCCGTTCATGCCGGGCATGGCGAAATCGACCACCAACAGGTCGAAACGTTCGCGCTCCAGGGTCGCCAATCCCTGCGCGCCGTTCTCGGCTTCCATCACATGGTATTGCAGACTGCGGAGGCAATCCGCTATGAACCGCCGCACGAGCTTGTCATCGTCGACGATGAGCACTCGAGTCTGCTCTCGTGAGCGTGCGCCCGATGGCGTTGTCGTCGGCGGCGGATTGATCTCCGGCCGGACGACAGGCGGCGCCCCAGCAGGGAGGATCATGCGCACGGTCGTGCCGCGTCCGGCTTCGCTGTCTATTGCCAGCGTGCCGCCGGATTCCCGCACGACCGCGTACACCTGCGACAGGCCCAGACCAGTCCCCTGACCGGTCGGCTTCGTCGTATAGAACGGCTCGAACGCGCGCGCGCGAACCTCCTCCGACATACCCACGCCCGTATCGACTACAGCCAGCTCGACGGACGGCAGATGCCGCTCAGGATCGTCAACCTGCTGCGCCCTGATCGTGAGCGTCCCACCCTCCGGCATCGCGTCGCGCGCATTCACGGCGAGGTTCAGCAACGCGAGCTCGAGCTGATTCGCATCGCTGACGACGAACCGCGCATCCTCTTCGATGCTCACCTCGACACGCACCGACGGGCCGACCGACTGTGCCAACAAACCGCTCATGCCATTGAGCAGCTGCGCGAGATCGACCGGACCGACATCCATGCGCTGACTGCGCGAGAACGCCAGCAACTGCGAAGCGAGTTTCGCGCCTCGGCGCGCCGCTTCGAGCGCGTTGTCCGCCATGCGTTGCAGCCGGTCGTTGCCCGCGCGCGTGCGGATCATGTCGAGGTTGCCGATCACGGCCGTCAGCAGATTGTTGAAGTCGTGCGCGATGCCGCCGGTGAGCTGACCGATCGCTTCCATCTCTACGCCGACGGCTGCGTCAGCCAGGTCCTGCGCCCGGGCTGAGCAGCGCGAACCCGCTCCGGCAGAGCGTCCGCCACGCGGCGGGCGCCGCCGCCGGCCACACGTGGTAGTCCCCGCCTCGTGCGCGATCGACCTGCAGTGGCGGGTCGGGCGCCGTCAGCGCTGCCCATCGGTCGGCGCTGTCGTCAAGCTCGCCGACGTCGGAGCCGAGGCGCGCCTTGGCCAGGCGCATCATCAGCGTCCCCTCCATCCACAGGACGTCCGGGCCCCACGCGTCGGCGAACGGGCGATAGCCGCTGAAGGTCTGACCGGCCGCCCCCGGCCAGAGGACGCGTCGGCCGTCGACGCGCATGGTCGCGTCGGTCGCGCGCTCGACCGCCGCTGCATCGGCGTGACGACCCCGCCCGAGCAGCCAGAGGATCCCGTACGCCTGCACGTCGAGCGGCCGGGCGTCGTCAGCCAGGCCCTGGCGAAAGCGGTCGCCGGCAAAGAGCTCGGCGTCGATGGCCCGGTCCATCCGCGCGACCACATCGGCGGCGCCCAGCGCGGCGAACAGCGCGCAGGTCTCGAGGTTGTGCTCCGTCGAGACCCACGAGACGTCGGGCCCGCCGCGCACCAGTCCGTGGTCGTCGCGCTGGGCGAGCAGCCAGCGAGTGAGGCCCGCGAGCAGCCGCTCGTGCCGCGCCGAGCCGGTCGCCGCGCGCCATTCGAGCGCGGCCAGGCCGACCCAGGCCTGGTTGCCGGATCGCAGCGGCCCCGCGGGATCGCCGCCTTCGAGATCGAAGGAGCCGTCGAGCGCGCCGTCCGGGCGCTGGAGCTCCTGCAGCTGGTCGAGGATCGCGCCGGCAGCGTCGAGGTCGCCCCGCACTGCCAGGGCGGTCGCGGTCAGGGCGCAGTCGTAGGTCCAGGCGCGCCCGCGGATCCGATCCCCAATGGGATCACCGGCCGGCGGCGAATATGACGCGACGAGTGCCATGATTGCGCAAGAGCCCTTGAGAGAGGAAGGAACGACGTGACGGAGGCCCGGCGGGCACGCATCCTCCTCGTCGAGGATGACGAGGTCGTCGGCACGTTGCTCGTGGAGCTGCTGGGGAGCCTCGGCGAGGTTCGCTGGAGCACCAGCGCCGAGGACGCGTTCGAGACCATCAGCGGGCGCGACTGGGACCTGATCGTCAGCGACATCGACCTGCCCGGAATCGACGGCATCGAGCTCGTGCAGCACGTCAAGCGCGAGCGGCCGCAGCTCGCCACGCTGATCCTGTCGAGCCACAGCTCGTTCGACCACGCGGTCGCGGCCATGCGCGCCGGCGCCGACGACTACTCG
>CAWISC010000005.1:0-24203 GCA_963838635.1 uncultured Gammaproteobacteria bacterium
CGGTTTTGGGGATTGTTGCTGGCGACGGTGCCGGCGTTCGGCGCGGCGACTGATGAGGTCGGCGGCAAACTGCGTTCGGTTACTCAAGCGCACGATCCTCGCGCGCAAGTCAGTGCGCCGGAGCGCTTCCGTACTGCAGGAAGTTTCATGAGGGGTTGGATGAGCTGGAGGCAAGAGGGATCGCAGTGAGGTATCTGGCGTTTCCGAGGTCGGGGCCGGAGACAAAAGCGTTGCGGACGATGGCGGCGGTTTGGTGTGCGGATGACCGGAGGGAGGCGCTGACGCGGGCTACGCACGGGCAAGAGGTGAAGGTGCAGGAAGGGAGAGCGTGTAGTGATGCGGTGATCGCGAAGCATTATGCGTTGGGGCAGCAGTTAGGGATTCCGGGGACGCCGATCATCGTGCTGGGCGATGGCACGTCGCACGGAGGGTGTATGTCAGTGGAACAAACTGCTCGCCGCGATCGAGAAGCACGCGGCAGGAGCGGGCAGCAAAAAATTCAACTAAACAGTGACTCGCGGCCGGTACGCGACCGAGGCAGAGAGCCTTTACTATCCCCGGCATTCTCGGCGGCGGCGGTACCGGTCGCGAGTCGCCTTACATTCTGACCATGGAGTTGTAGACTCCGCGATGGGCGCAGTGCACGGATGGCACATATTCGTGGAGCAGCTCGATTCCGGACAGATTCATTTGTGGCTCGCGTGGCTCGGCGAGATTACAGATTCACGCCTGCTTGCTGAGTACAGGTCGCTGCTGAGTGAGGAAGAGTTAGCAAAGCAGGGGCGGTTTCATCTTGAACGCGATCGGCATCGGTACCTCGTCACGCGTGCGATGGTGCGGACGGTGTTGTCGAATACGCGGACGCTAAGCCGCGTGACTGGCGATTTGCTGTTAATGACTATGGAAAGCCCTCGATCGCCGCCGAGCATGCCGAAGCACGAGGAATCGAGTTTAACCTCTCGCACACAGATGGGCTTGTCGTACTGGGCGTCACGAGCGGGCGTTCGATCGGCGTAGACGTGGAGAATGTACACGCACGAGAAGTTGATATTGAGATTGCAGGTAGGTTCTTCGCGCCCGCGGAGGCGGCGGCGCTCCGCGTGTTGCCGAGTGAGGAGCAGCAACAGCGGTTCTTCGACTACTGGACACTAAAGGAGTCATACATCAAAGCTCGCGGAATGGGGCTTTCGATTCCGTTAGAGAGCTTTGCGTTTGATCTCGAGGATCCAGCACGGATCCGGGTAAGGATCAAGCCAGGTTTGCAAGACGACGCTGAACGTTGGCTGTTCTGGTGCCTTCGATTGGGTCGGGGTTATCTGATGGCGCTTTGTGCGGAACATCGCGGGGCCGAGCGACCATCGCTGGACGCTGTTCACCTTTGGCGTGACTTGCACGTCCATGATCGGTAGCTTAGCAGGACTCTCAGTGCATTCGTCGATGCCGCTCACTGCACAGTGAGTTAGGAACGCTTGCACTCACATCGATGCAAGCCCGCAGGTTTCGCATAGCATCGAGATGATGGTGCTGTGCACCTTCATTACGCGTCGAAGAGTTTCAGTACTCGGCGGCGAATCTTGGGAGGACCAACGCTGTTCCTCTTGCTCTGATGTCCGCGCGAAGGAATCGCGTGGCTGTGGCGAATTGCCGACTTCTACACCCACGAAGAAACCGCCAGATCATCAGCGCCCTATCAAAGTAAAACCGGACAAGATCCGCTGTTGATCCCCTTGCGACGCAGTCGTTGCCGGCGGACGCACACACTTGCAAGCGGATCGAAAGCCGTGGGGATCACATGGGCGCTTGAACCCGTCTACAACAATAACTTCGAAGCATTTGGCGAGTGAGGCTTCCTTGCCACATTCGTCACTCGCTTTATCGGAGCACATTTTGACATTGGTCTGAGGGCTGAGGACTGCAGCTGCGGGGAGTCTCTAGCAACTGCGGGGCGTGATCACTGTCGTGCTTGTACAACCTAAAACAAGAGGCACTCTGATGAGCGTATCTGCCTGTTCGCATCCACTCTCATCCAGCACACCACGGCGCGCAGCCATCGCTTGCTTGGCGGCTGCCGTACCGAGCCTGTGTTCGGTCGCTTGGGCTCAAGAGACATCACGTGAGGCGCGCCCGATCGAAGAGGTGATCGTTACCGGCACAGAAGCGCGAGGAACGGCTCGAAGAAGTACCCATTTCGATCTCCGTGCTGAGCGGCGTCCAGCTCGACCGTGCGAACTTCAGCGGTGTCGGCGAGGCGCTCAATACCGTTCCGGGTGTGGCTTCGACGGAGCACTACGCCGGCGGCGCACACATCTCAGTGCGCGGTGTCGCTGCGGGCAGCCCCGTGTTCGACGGCTCGAGTCCCATTGCCTACTATCTCGACTCCGTGCCCTTCGGCTTCGTTCGTACGGCAGTAGCTCCCGATGCGAATGCCTATGACATGCAGCGTGTCGAGGTGTTGCGCGGCCCGCAGGGAACCCTCTATGGCGCGACCGCGCTCAACGGCGTGGTGCGGGTGCTGACCGCGGCCCCCGACCTGGAGGAGTTCGAGTTCAAGGCCCGTACGTCGGCGTCGAGCACTGAAGATGGCGGTGCCAACTATCGCGCCGACGGGGCCATCAACATCCCTATCGTGCCCGAAAAGCTGGCAGCGCGCGCGGTCGTCGGTTATGAGGACCTCAGCGGCTGGATCGATCGTCCCAACGACGACGATGCCAATGACGCGGAGCTGCGCACAGCACGCGTGAAGATCAATGGACAGCTGACTGAGCGCTTCTCAGTCGACTTGGCCGGCTGGTTCTCGCGCAATGACTACGGCGCCCAGCCGACGTCCGCCGACGGGAAGACGAACGCGTCGCTGGTCGAGGAGCCGAATACAGTTGACTACGATGTATACGGGCTGAGGCTTGCTTACGCGCTGCCGGCGTTCACGATCACGAGCAACAGCAGCAGCATCGACTATACCAACCTCAGCGATCTCGACTTCACGCCGGTCGGCTTCCCGGCCACGCTCACCACGGACCTGCGCTCCGAGGTCTTTGCGCAGGAGATCATGCTCAGCTCGAATGCCGATGGTCCCTGGCGCTGGTCGTTGGGCGGCTTCTACCGCGAGGTCGAAGATCGCACCGTCCAGCTGCTCTTCGGCGGACCGATCACCGACTTCGTCGACATGTCCGAGTCGGTTGCCTTGTTCGGCGAGGTCACGCGGGTCTTCGCGGACGGCCGCTTCGAGTTGACCGGCGGCTTGCGCTACTTCGAGGACGATATATCCGTGGAGGACAGAATCCCTGGGTCCACCGTACCCAAGGATTCGACACCTTCGATGCAGTGTCGCCGCGCGTCGTGTTGACGTGGCATCCGAGCGACCAGTTGACAGCCTACCTGTCATACGCCGAAGGCTTTCGCAGCGGCGTCCTCCAGACACCCGGTGCGCTGTCGCAAGTGCCGAATTTCCCGCCTGCGGAGGCGGACACGCTGCACAACTACGAAGTTGGCGTAAAGGGCAGCACTCGCGATGGACGTTTCAGTTATGAGACCGCCATGTATTACATCGATTGGGACGACGTACAACAGAACGTCAGCGTCGGCACGCTCGGGTTCTCCGCGATCGTAAATGGACGACAAGCGAGCGGCATGGGCGTCGATGTGGCACTGGCCGCGCGGCCTGCCGATGGCTTGCAACTTGGTGTGAATTTCAGCTGGAACGATCTGACGCTGGACGGCGTGATCCAGTCCGGCGGCGTCGATCTGATCCTGGATGGTGAGCGGTTGAATCGTTCGCCCGAATACACTGCGGGTGGTTCGGCTTCGTACGAGTTTCCGATGGGTAGCAGCGGGCTCACCGGCCAGCTCTCCGCGTCGGCCAACTTCATCTCAGAGCAGATCACGCGCACGTTTTTTGGAGGGCCGTCCGCTGGAACCAGCGACGACGTGATCGTAGGCCGCGTGAGCTTTGCCGTCGATGCGACCCGCTGGGGAGCAGTGCTGTTCGTCAACAACGTGAACGACGAACGTGGTGCGACGGTCGTACCACCGTTCGGCGCTGCGGACTGGAATTCGCACGTGCGACCGCGGACCGTGGGGGTCCAACTCGAATATCGCTTTTAGGCAACGCATACGTCGCACGCGCGCCGCAGGCGTTCCAATCGCGCCAACGTAGCGCGTGCAGTGCGCGTCATACATCCTGCCGACCAGGTCGACTAATGAATGCAGATGCGCTGTCCATCGCGCCCAGTGATCAGATAATAAGAGTGTTTCTGGACGGCTCGTCAAAAGCGTCCGAGAGCGCTACAGCCATCGAGGTGATCAATCCGTCGAACGGCAAACGCTGCTGGTCGATTCCCGCAGGATGTCCGGCCGACGTGGATCTCGCCGTCGCTTCGGCCCGTCGCACGTTTGCGGGGGGGCACTGGAGCGATGCGCCGGCTTCGTTCCGCAAACGCGTGCTGCATCGTTGGGCGGACTCGATCGCCGCCGAGGACGCAGCGCTCAACATGCTGGACGCGTGCGAAATGGGTAAGCCGGTCCGCGAGCGGTTGTTCGACGCCGCTGCGGCGGCCGATCTCGTGCGGTACTACGCGGAAGCAGTCGACAAGCTCAGCGGTAACGTCTATTCCAGCGACGTCGGTAGTCTGGTCCTGCAGCGCCGCGTGCCGCGCGGTGTCGTTGCTGGCGTGGTGCCCTGGAATTTTCCGACGTTCAACGCGGCACTGAAGGTGGCGCCTGCGCTGGCGGCGGGTAACTGCGTCGTGCTCAAGCCTTCGGAACTCGCTTCGCGCTCCGCGCTTCGGCTCGCTGAGCTGGCAGCAGTTGCCGGACTGCCGCCCGGGGCATTAAACGTGGTGATGGGCGAGGGAGAGATCGTCGGGCGAGCCCTGGGGCTGCATCGGGACGTCGACATGGTCGCCTTCACGGGCTCGACCGAAGTCGGCAAGCAGATGCTGCAATACGCGGGTCAGTCGAACATGAAGGCCACTCTCGTCGAATGCGGCGGCAAGTCGCCGCACATCGTCTTCGACGACGGCGTCGACCTGGACGTGGTCAGCGAACAGATCGCCCGTGCACTCACGATCAATCAGGGTCAGATCTGCAGCCTCGGTTCGCGGCTGCTGGTGCAGCGAGCGATTGCCCCGCAGGTCCTCGACCGGATCGTGCACTCATTCGGACACGTCGTGATGGGCGATGCAACGGACCCAAGCACCAACTTCGGACCCTTGGCTTCTGCCAGGCAATGTCAGCGGGTCATGCAATACATCGACGCTGCGCAGTCCGACGGAGCAGTCTTGATTGCAGGCGGCCGGCGGACACGACGCGAGAGCGGCGGGTACTTTGTCGAGCCGACCGTACTGCGGGTGCCGTCATCCTCTGCGCAAATCGCACAGGAAGAAGTCTTCGGTCCAGTGCTCGCTGTGCTGCCGTTCGACACCGAAGCCGAGGCAATCGCGATTGCCAATTCCACCATCTACGGCCTGGTGGCATACGTCTGGACTGCCAGCGTCTCGAGGGCGATGCGGATGACCAAGGCGGTGCGCTCATCGGTACTTGTCAATGCCGCTGCGCCCGCGGGAGAAGGGGCCGGTCATGCTGCGTCCGCTGAGCCCGCGCAGCAATCCGGCCTTGGCACCGAAGGTGGGCTGGCCGGCATGGAAAGCTACCTGCGTCGCCAACTCGTCTGGATCAATCACGCATGATGACCCGGAAGAACTACCTGCTGCTCCTGCTCACAGTCATCATGGTGTTCAACTATGTGGACCGTCTGGCCCTGGGACTGCTACAGCAGGAAATCAAAGTCCAACTCGACTTGAGCGACACGCAGCTGGGTGTTCTGACGGGCATCGCATTCGCGCTTTTCTATGCAGTCATGGGAATTCCGATCGCGCGGTGGGCCGATCGCGGCAATCGCGTAACCATCATCACGATCACGACTGGCTTGTGGAGCATCGCAGTCGCGCTGTGTGGCGCGGCGACTAGCTTCGTGCAGCTGCTCTTGTTCAGGGTAGCAGTGGCCGTGGGCGAAGCTGGCTGTCATCCCCCCGCATTTTCGTTGATCGCCGATTATTTCGACCGAGCCGAACGTCCACGCGCTGTGGCGCGCTACACGCTGGGCTGGTCGTTCGCGGTGCTGATCGGATTCTTCGTCGCGGGCTGGTTGAACGAGCTGTATGGATGGCGAATGACCTTCGCGATTCTCGGCACCCCGGGCGTCGCGCTGGCGTTGCTCGCCGCGCTCACGCTCCATGAGCCTAGGCAGCAGCGCAGCCGTGAGGCTGATCGCGGGCAGGAATCGGCGACAGCGACCGAGCCCGGCGAGCCCGCACCGCATCTGCGGGAAGTGCTCCGCACGCTATGGTTCAACAAGACCTTCCGGCATCTGCTGATGTGCTTTTCGCTGTCGTACTTTTTCGGCAACGGGATCATGCAATGGCAGCCGAGTTTCTTCACGCGCACGCATGGCTTGTCCACCGGCGAGCTGGGCACCTGGTTTGCGCTGGTATACGGAGTGGGTGGACTGCTCGGCACTTATGTGGGCGGCGAGCTGGCCTGGCGTTATGCCGCCAACAACGAACGCCTTCAGTTTGTGTCAACGGCAATTCTGTACTTGGTGCTCGCCCCGCTTGCGGCCGCGGTCTATCTCGTGCCCGACTACCGCGTCAGCCTCGCTGTCCTGGCGATCTACGCAATCAGCGCTGCTTCGGTGAGTGGGCCATTGTTCGCGGCCACCCAAACGCTGGTACCGCCTCGCATGCGCGCAATGTCGATCGCGATAGTGCTGTTTTTTGCCAATCTGATCGGACTGGGCCTCGGCCCGTTGGCAGCGGGCGTGCTGAGCGACAGCTTGCATCCGACGCTGGGGCAGGAATCGCTGCGCTATGCGCTCCTGGCGCTGTGCCCGGGATACATTTGGTGCGCATGGCATCTGTGGCGCGCGAGCCGAACGATCACGGCCAGTGTCGCCCGTCAGCGTGCCGACCATGAAGAGGAGGCTCCGCGAGTGCGAATGAAGGTCGCTGTTGCGGAATGATGGGCAGGGAGCTATCAATGTCGCCGACCCGCCCGCCGTGCGTTCACTAGGAAAGTGGCGCGGGCAGCCGAGTGTTCTGGATCTGAAAGGAGTCGCAACATGGAACCACAAGCCCGCGCCGATGCGCCACGCTCCGTCGCCCCCGTCTACCTGGTGTGGAGCGGCGAGATGATGATAGAGGCCCCTGTCAAGCGCGTCTGGCCGTACGTACAGAACTATCCGTCGTGGCAGGAGTATTCGCTGGTGAAGCACATTGCCGGGCCGGTGGGCGGTGAAGGCGAGTTGGTGCTGTTGAAGAAAGAGGAGAGCGGACTCGAGTTTCCCCCGTATTACGCTCGGACCATCAAGCTCGATCCGGACAGCAGGGTGATCTGGAAAGTCTGGCTGGAAAAAGGCGTCCACGAAATGGATTTCTTCGGCATCGTCGAGTTCCGCGTGGACGAAACGCAGGGACGTACGCGCTTCTGGTACAACTGCATCTACGAGTTCGAGGTGCCGTATCGGCATGAAAGCGAGCTGGACGAGTTCCGGCGGCAGACCGTAGTGAGCTTCGATGCGGTGTTCGCCGTGACGTTTCCGAAGCTGAAGGCACTGGCAGAGGGAAGCGCCCGCTGAGCGGCAGACGAGCTGCCACGACCGGCGACCTCAGGAGATATGATGTTTGCTCGCGTGCGCGATACCACGATCTTCTTCGACGTCGATGGAGCCAGCGTCGTACCGGAAGGCGCGCAGATGCGAGAGCGGCCGACGGCATTCCTGGTCCATGGCGGACCTGGCAGCGACCACACTGCGTACAAGTGGCGCTGGGGTTCGCTGGCTGGAAAACTGCAGGTCGTCTATTTCGATCATCGCGGCCATGGACGATCCGCACGCGGCGATCCACAACGCTACACGCTCGAGCAAAACGTTCAGGACATGGAGGCGCTGCGGCAGCATCTTGGGCTCGAGCAGATTGTCAGTATCGGTGCGAGCTACGGCGGGATGGTCGCGATGGCTCACGCCGCGCGCTATCCACAAGCGGTCTCGCATCTTGTCCTCGTGGCGACCGCGGCGCACAGCGGCTACGCTGCACGAGCGAGCCGACTCGTGGCCGAGCGCGGCACCGCCGAGCAGATCGAGCAGTGCGAGGACCTGTTCGCCGGCCGTATCGACACGCAAGAGAAGATGCGGCGCTATTTCGAAGTGATGGGGCCTCTCTATTCGCGCAAGCATGATGCGGCCGTAGCGAAGGCCGGCCTGGAGCGCACGATCTTCACGCCGGAGGCGTTGAATCGGGCACACGCACCAGACGGCTTCTTGCGTCGCTTCGACCTGCGGCCGGAGCTCGCGGCCATCACCGCACCGACGCTGATAGTTGCCGGGCGGCACGATGTGATGTGCGCGCCGGAGTTCTCGGAAGAAATTCAGCGCCTCATTCCCGGATCGGACCTGCGGATATTCGAGGAGAGCGCGCATTCGATCGGCGGCGACGAGCCGCAGCAGCTGCTCGACGTCATCAACGGATTCTTGATCTATCAGAGGGAGCGGGTTCGATGATGAGCGCCGAAGCCGCAAGCGCATTGTCGCCCGACATCATCGCCGAAGCGGTGGCGTGGCGCCGCGATTTGCACCGGCATCCGGAGCTGGCATTCAAGGAGCATCGAACGGCCGATTTCGTCGCCGCACAGCTTGCGCGGTTCGGCTTCGCGGTGCATCGGGGCCTGGGTGGCACGGGCGTCGTCGGCACGCTCGCGCGCGGTTCGAGTCGCCGCGCCATCGGGATACGCGCCGACATGGACGCATTGCCCATCCACGAGCAGACGCGGCTGCAGCATGCATCGTCGAATGGGGCGATGCATGCCTGCGGACACGATGGTCACGTGGCGATCGCGCTCGCTGCCGCCCGTGTCTGTGCGCGCCTGACCGATCTGGACGGTACCGTGCACTTCATATTTCAGCCCGCCGAGGAGCGCGAGGGTGGCGCCGGGCACATGATCGCCGACGGGCTGTTCAAGCTGTTTCCGTGCGAGCAGATCTACGCCCTGCACAACTGGCCGAACCTGCCGGTGGGAACGTGTGTGGCCCGCGACGGCGCGATGATGGCCGCGATTGCCGCGTTCGAGCTCACTGTTCGCGGCCGTGGCGGGCACGGTGCCATGCCGCACCTGAGCATCGATCCCGTCGTGGCCGCATGTCAGCTGGTTACGGCCCTGCAGACCATCGTGAGCCGCAACGTCGATCCATTTCAGACGGCGGTGATCTCGGCGACGCAGATCGATGCCGGCACTGCGTTCAACGTCATCCCGGACTATTGCGCCATCAGGGGAAGCACCCGCTGGTTCGATGAGGCAGTGGGCGATGCGCTGGCAGGCCGGATGCGCGAGCTGGCGAACGGGATCGCCGGAGGCTTCGGCTGCGAAGCGCAGCTTGCGTATCAACATCTCTATCCGGCAACGATCAACCATCCGGAGGCTGCGGCCGTGGCGCGCGAAGTCGCGCACACCTGCAAACTCACGGTGCTGGATACGCCGCCGAGCATGGCGTCGGAAGACTTCGCCGTGATGTTGCAAGCGGTCCCGGGTTGTTACCTGTGGCTCGGGGCCGGCAGATCAGGCAATGACCCGTCGCTGCACTCACCTTCCTATGATTTCAACGACGACCTGGTGCCCTTGGGTGCTGCACTGTGGGTCGCACTGGCGCGTCGACAGCTCACGCGGCGGTGAGCGCAACCCGAAGAATCCAAATCTGTCACGTGGTCGAGCGCGGCTGACAACCAAGGTGCCGCCGCCTGGCGACAGGGTCCGGCGAGCGCAGTCCTGCAGCGCACGCCGGACTCGACAGGCCCCTAAGCCACTCAGTTCGAGACGATTTCACCCGGATCGCGGCCGCTGTGCGAGCGTCGCCGCACGCTGCGGCGAGTGGTTGCCGACCATAGACGGGCGTTCACGCTCGCGGTGCGCGTGCTCACGATTGCTATCGATTCCCCTTAGTTGGTAGGTAACGCGCTGCGCATGCCAACTCGGAGGGCGAGGGCGAAGTGATGAACGATGCGATCGGTGTGACCAGGGAAGCGCGTGACTACGAGTGTCGGAGTGAGACGGGTCCAGATAAGACGCAGCCGATGACGGACCTGGAGCCGCTGATCGAGCTGGACTCGGCTCAGTGGGATGCAATTGCTGCGGCCGTCCCCGGTGGGCGCCAGAACATTCAGGACGTCTATCCGCTCTCGCCATTGCAAGAGGGGATGCTGTTCCATCGGCTGCTGAATGAGCTGCGCGACGCATACGTGTTGTCGGTGCTTTTCGAGCTGCAATCGACAGCCCAGGTAGAGGCACTCGGGCGCGCGCTCCAGCAGGTCATGGATCGACACGACGTGCTGAGGACGGCGATTCTGTGGGAGGGCCTCGCGCAACCTGTGCAGGTGGTCTACCGAACGGCGACCCTGCAGATACACCAGCGCGAACTCCAGGCCGATCGCAGCACAGCCGCGCAGCTCAGCGACTGGATGAAGCCGTGGCATCACACGCTCAATCTGGGCCGTGCGCCGCTAATGCAACTGCAATATGCGGTCGAGGTGCAGGGACGCTGCTATGGCGTCCTGCAAGTTCACCACTTGATCTGCGATCACCAGTCTCTGCAGGCAGTCGTCGCGGAGGCGCTCGCAATTGTCGAAGGCCGGCAAGCAGACCTCCGACAGCCCGCTGCCCTTCGAACATACGTGGCACACGCGCTGACACAGCCGGACGCCGAGGCGGCGAAGACATTCTTCCGCAGCAGGCTTGGCGACGTGGACGAGCCGACGGCGCCGTTTGGATTGCTCGACGTACACGGCGATGGAAGCCAGGTCGCGGAAGGTGTCGAGGAGCTTGCTGCCACCACAGCGCAGCGTACTAAAGATCTGGCGCGTCGCTATGGAGTCAGTCCGGCGCGGCTGTTTCACGCCGCATGGGCGGCGGTCGTGGCGCGTACGACCGGGCGCGACGACGTGGTGTTTGGAACGGTGCTGTTGGCGGCGCGGCAGAGAATGCCGCGCACGCAGCGCACGCTCGGCATGTTGGTCAACACGTTGCCGCTGCGGCTGCGGCTGCAGGGCCTGACTGTCGCGGAACTCGTCGAGTACACGCATCGAGAGCTCGTCGAGTTGTTGAGCCACGGGCAGACAGCGCTGACGCTTGCGCAGCGCTGCAGCGGTATCGCCAGCAATGCTCCGCTGTTCACCGCACTGCTGAACTATCGGCACAGCGCGCCCGACCCAGAGTCGGGATCGGACGAGGCGCGCGGCATCCGCGTGATCGCGCGTGGCGAGGCGTACTCGAACTACCCGCTGGCGATGATCGTGGACGACACGGGCGGCGGCTTCACGCTTCAGGCGCAGACTGATCGGCGCCTGGATCCGCTGCGGGTGATCGGATACTTGCGCCAGGGAATGCAGTCACTGCTCGATGCGCTGGAGCATGCGCCGCAGACGCCCGTCTGGCAGCTGGCGATCTTGCCGCAGGAGGAGCGCTGCAAGGTCGTCGATCTCTTCAACAGAACGCGTCGGGAGTATCCGCAGCATCGACCTGTTCACGACGTGTTCGAGACGCAGGTGCTCCGGACCCCGAACGCCGTGGCGGTGCTCGACGGCAGCCGCTCGCTGACCTACGCGCAGCTCAACAGCCGCGCCAACCGGCTGGCTCGGTACCTCGCTCGCGAGGGTGTCGAAAGCGGCGAGTACATCCCGCTCCTGATGCGGCGGTCTCTCGAGATGGTGATTGTGCAGCTCGCCGTGCTGAAGAGCGGCGCCGCTTATGTGCCCATCGATCCCGAGTTTCCCGCAGAGCGCAAGGCATTCATGATCCGGGACTGCGGCGCGCGCCGGATCCTCGCCGATGAGGCTCTGATCGCTCCCGAGCTGGGGCAACTGCATTGGACCGACTGCGCTCGCGCGCTCGAGCGGGCAGCGCACGAGCTCGACTGTGACCTCGCGCTGCCGTTGAGCTCCGAGTGTCCCGCATACGTCATGTACACGTCCGGCTCGACTGGTTTGCCGAAGGGCGTCATCGTGCCTCACCGCGGCATCAACCGCCTCGCCATCGACGGCGGTTACGCGCAGATCTCGCCCGATGACTGTATCGCTCACTACAGCAATCCTGCGTTCGATGCCTCGACCTTCGAGATCTGGGGCGCGCTGCTGAACGGCGCCAGGATCGCAGTCGTTCCGCAGGCCGCGGTCCTGGAGGCGACGTGCTTCGTGGAAGTGCTCGAGCGAGCATCGGGTCACGATGCTGTACATGTCGGTCGGGCTGTTCAATCAATATCGCGACTCGCTCGCGGCTACGTTCACGCGCCTGCGTTACCTGTTCGTCGGCGGAGACAGCCTCGAGCCCAACGCCGTGCGGCACGTGCTGCACACCAGCCCGCCGCGGCATCTCGTCAACGTGTACGGGCCGACGGAGTGCACGACCTTTGCGACTTCGTACCCGATCGGGGACGTCGCGCAGGAGGTGACCAGCATTCCTATCGGCCGCCCGATCGCGAACACGCAGGTCTACATACTGGACGACCACGCCCAGCCGGTGCCCATCGGCGTCATGGGCGAGGTCCATCATCGGCGGCGCCGGCGTCGCACGCGGGTACCTGAATCGGGCGGAGCTTGACGCAGGAGCGATTCGTACCGGATCCGTTCGGCGCCGGATCCGGGCGCGCGCATGTATCGAACGGGAGATCTCGCGCGCTGGCGCGCCGACGGCGTCATCGAGTACCTGGGTCGCAACGATCACCAGGTGAAGGTGCGCGGCTTTCGCATCGAGCTGGGCGAGATCGAGGCGCGGCTGCTGCGCTCATGGACAAGTCAAGGAGGCAGTCGGTGCTGGCGCGCCAGGACGCGCCGGGTGAGAAGCGTCTGGTCGCGTATGTGGTTGCGCGTGCCTCGGCGGACTCCGAGACGATTCCGCGCGCCGAAGCGCTGCGCAGCCATCTGCAGGAGGCACTACCGGAGTACATGGTACCCGAGTGCATTCGTCGTTCTCGAGCGCATGCCACTGACCGCGAACGGCAAGATCGACCGACGTGCGCTCCCGGCACCGCGTCTCGAGTGCTTACGCGAGCCGCGAGTACGAAGCGCCGCAGGGCGAAGTGGAGGAGATCCTGGCCGCGATCTGGCAAGCAGCTGCTTGCGCTGGAACGGGTCGGACGCGATGACAATTTCTTCGAGCTGGGCGGCCATTCGCTGCTGGTCGTGCAAATGATGGAGCGGCTGCGTCGAGTCGGCCTGCGCGCGGAGGTGCGGCAGGTCTTCGAGAGTCCGACGCTGCGCGATCTCGCGAACGCACTGGGCAGGCGCAGCTGCGAGCAGACGGATGCTCTCCGGGAATCTGATCCCGCCCGGATGCGAGCGCATCACGCCCGAGATGCTGCCGCTGCTGAAGCTCGAGGCGAAGGATATCGAGCGCATAGTCGCGTGCGATACCTGGCGGCGCGGCCAACATAGCCAGGACATCTATCCGCTGGCCCCGCTGCAGGAGGGTATTCTCTTTCATCATCTGATGGATGCAGAAGGCGGCGACCCGTACGTCGTGCCGACGATCCTGTCAGTGGACTCGCGCGAGCGACTCGACCAGCTCGTCGCGGGCTTGCAAGAAGCGATCGATCGCCACGACGTGCTGCGCACGGCGCTGCTCTGGGAGCAATTGCCCCGGCCTGTGCAGGTCGTCCAGCGGCGCGTAGCTTTGCCGGTGGAAGAGGTGACGCTGGAGCCTGATCGGAACGCGCGGACGCAAGTCGAACAATGGCTGACGCCCGATCAACAGCGCCTCGACATCAGGCGCGCCCCGCTGCTGCGGCTCAGGGTCGCAGCCGATCCGCACAGTGCTCAGTGGTACGTGCTATTGCAGCTGCATCATCTGGCAGCCGACAACACGTCGCAAGGAGTGCTGATCTCGGAAGTGGTCGCATGCTCTGGAAGGGCGCGCGCATCAGTTGCCGCCGCCGATAGCTTATCGGGCGCATGTCGCACAGACGCTGGCCTACAGTAGCAGGCAGGATGCGGAGGCCTTCTTCACTCAGATTCTCAGTGACGTCGAGGAGCCCACGGCACCCTTCGGGATGCTGGACGTTCATGGCGACGGCGCAAATGTCGACGAGGCCTACGTCGAGGTCGAGCCCGAACTGGCGCAGCGCCTGCGCATGCAGGCGCGGCGTTTGGCCGTGAGCGCAGCGACGCTGTTTCACGCAGCCTTCGGCCTGGTAGTCATGCATGCGAGCGGACGCGACGACATCATATTCGGCAGCGTACTGCTCGGTCGGCTGCACGGCAGCGTTGGCGCGCAACGAGTCGTCGGCATGTTCATCAACACACTGCCGTTGCGCCTGCGCTTGCGCGATGTCTCGGCCAAACAGCTGATCGAGCACACGCAGCGGCAGCTCGTCGAGCTCCTGCACCATGAGCAGGCTTCGCTCGCGGTCGCACAGCGTTGCAGCGGCTTGTCCGGATCGGTCCCGCTCTTCAGCGCGTTATTGAACTATCGGCACAGTCCGCTGCGGGTGCAGTGGTCGAGCGCGCAGGGCATTCGCGTGCTGGGGACCCGCAACCGCACGAACTATCCGATCACGTTGTCGGTCGACGACCTGGGGGACGGCTTCGCGCTCGCTGCGCAGACCGACCGGCCGGTGGATCCGCGGCGGTTGATGGACTATCTGCAGACAGCTCTGCATTCCCTGGTTGCGGCGCTGGAGAACTCGCCGGAGATACGGGTCACGTCTTTGAGCATTCTTCCGGAGCGTGAGCGGCAGCTGGTCATCGAGGCCTTCAACGCAACGCAGGCGCCGTATCCGCGGCAGCAACTGATCCACGCGTTGTTCGAGGAACGCGCGCGTCGCACGCCGGATGCGCCGGCGGTCGTCTATCAGGAGGATGCCTGGACCTTCGACGGGCTCAACGCCAGAGCAAACCAGTTGGCGCATTACCTGATGCGCCACGGCGTCGGTCCCGATCAGCCCGTTGGGGTCTGTGTCGAGCGTAGCCTGGATCTGATCGTAGCGTTGCTCGGAATCCTGAAAGCAGGCGGCGCGTACGTTCCGCTCGACCCGAGCTATCCGCCCGAGCGGCTCGCGCACATGATCGCAGATGCGGAACCCCGGATCGTGCTGACTCTGCAGGCGTCGCGGCCGACGTTACCAGCCAGCGCAGCCCGGCTCGTCGCGTTGGATGCTGACTGGGGCGAGATCGCCGGGGAGCCTGCAAGCAATCCTGATCCGGTCGCACTGGGTCTGCACTCCGGGCACCTCGCCTATGTGATCTACACCTCGGGCTCAACGGGACGACCCAAGGGAGTCATGATCGAGCACGCGAGCGTCGTCAATCTCTGGACAGGGCTGGAACATCTCTACCGGCAAACGTCCGCGTGCGAGCGCGTTGCATTGAACGCATCGATCAACTTCGACGCGTCGGTGCAGCAGCTCGTGCAGCTGCTCTCCGGGCGTGCGATCTTCGTCGTGCCGCAGGCATGCCGGCAGGATGCGCGTCAGTTCCTGCGCTTCCTCGAGGAGCATCGCATCGATGCGTGCGACTGCACTCCCTCGCAATTGAGAACCTGGATCGCTGCCGGCCTGTTTGACAACCCGCGCTTCGCGCTGCGGGTCGTGCTCGTGGGCGGCGAAGCGGTCGACCCGGAGTTGTGGAATACCCTGGCGGAATGCCCGCGGACCAAGTTCTTCAACGTCTATGGCCCGACCGAATGCACCGTAGACGCGACGGCGGCGCCACTGCACGGCGATTCAGGCTCGCCGCACATCGGCCGCCCAATGCCGAACCGGCGTGTCTACATCCTGGATACATCGGGGCAGCCGGTCCCGCTCGGTGTCATAGGGGAGATTCATATTGGCGGCGCAGGCGTAGCGCGCGGCTACCTGCGCAGAGCTGACCTGACCGCGGAGCGCTTCGTTGCTGATCCGTTCGACGCCGCGGCTGGCGGACGCCTGTACAAGACAGGGGATCTGGGCCGTTGGCGCGATGACGGCAAGATCGAATACGTAGGCCGCAACGATCAGCAGGTCAAGATCCGCGGCTATCGCATCGAGCTCGGAGAAATCGAAGCGCATTTGGCGCGGCACGAGGAGCTGCGTGAGGTGGCGGTGATCGCTCGGGAAGACGTTGCCGGGGACAAGCGTCTGGTCGCCTACCTCAGCGCGCACGATCCGGCAAGGATCCCGACCATCGAGCGCCTGCGCGCGTCCCTCAAAGCCACGTTGCCGGAGTACATGATCCCGAGTGCCTTCATGGTCGTCGAGCGGTTGCCGATCACGCCGAGCGGCAAACTCGATCGCGGCGCTCTGCCGGTGCCGGAGTTGCGTGCTTACTCGTCCCGGGAATACGAGCCACCGGAAGGTGAGCTGGAAGCGGCAGTGGCTGGCATCTGGCAGGAGCTGCTCGGGCTCGAACGCATCGGACGCAACGATGATTTCTTCGAGCTCGGTGGGCACTCCCTGCTTGCCATGCAGCTGACGGCGCGTTTGCAGTCGTCGCTGTGGGCGGAAGTCCCGATCCGTTCGGTGTTCGAGTTTCCAACGTTGCAGGACCTGGCGAGGGAGGTGGGCGTGCGGCGCGACGCGCGGCTGGCGGACGCGATTGCGGATGGCGGCGCCGACCTGAACGAGCTCCTCGCGACGGTGGCGTCGATGCCGGAGGCGAGGGTCAAGGAATTGCTGGGCAAACTGGGAGCAGGTGCACCGTGAGCAGGAAAGCTGGAGCAGCACAGGAGCAGTTGGAGTCCCTGTCCCGGGAGCAGGCGAAGCTCTTCGAGCTGCTCCTCCAGAAGAAGCTACAGCAGGCGCAGCAATTGCAACCGCAGCCGCGCGGCGTCGGCACGGTAACCCTTCCCACTTCCTGGGCGCAGCAGCGACTGTGGTTTATCGACCAACTGGAGGGCGGCGGCGCCGCGTACAACCTTCCCGTAGCGATCAGAATGCGCGGCACTCTCGACGATCGCGCGCTGCGCGCGGCGCTCGAAGCCTTGGTGCAGCGGCATGAAGTCCTGCGTACCGTGATCAAGGACGTACAGGGTGATGCGCAACAGGAAATCGCGCCGGACGGGTCGTTCGCGCTGCTGGAGTTCTCGTTACGCGGGCCCGAGCGGGCGGACTTCGAGGAGGAAGTACGATTCCACAAGTGCGAGGAATCGAACACGCCGTTCGATCTGCGTAGAGGTCCGCTGGTCAGGGGTCGATTGCTGCGCCTCGCGGCAAGCGAGCATGTACTGCTGATCACGACGCACCACATCATCTCTGATGGCTGGTCGGTTGGCGTGCTCATACGCGAGCTGACCGAGCTGTACAACGCGTACCGCGAAGGTCGCGATTCTCAGCTGGCGCCGCTGTCGATTCAGTATGGCGACTATGCGCATTGGCAGAGGCAGTATCTGCACGGCGTCGTGCTCGACAGCCAACTCAGCTACTGGCTCGGCCAGCTGGCCGGCGCGCCCGCGGAATTGCAGCTGCCGACGGACAAGCCGCGACCTGCGGTGCAGGGTTACAAAGGACAGAGCGTGCCGGTCGTGCTCGATGCACCTTTGAGCGCACAGCTCAACTTGCTGGCCCGGCGTCGCGGCATGACTCTGTTCATGGTGCTCTACGGCGCTTGGGCGATTCTTCTTGCGCGTCTCGCCGGCCAGGAGGACATCGTCATCGGCACGCCCGTGGCGAACAGGCGACGGCTGGAGCTGGAGGGACTGATCGGCTTCTTCGTGAACACGCTGGTCCTGCGTGTGCAGGTTCCGCCCGAGCTCGGCTTCGTAGAATTCCTGGAGGGCATCAAAGAGGTCACGCTCGCGGCCTTCGATCATCAGGACGTGCCGTTCGAACAGCTCGTCGAAGCGCTCCGGCCGGAGCGTAGCCTCAATCGACATCCGATCTTTCAAGCGCTGTTCGTACTGCAAAACGCACCGCAGAGCGACTTGCGCCTGTCGGGATTGACCGCGGACGTGGAGGAGGTCGTCAACGAGAGCTCGAAGTTCGACCTGCTGCTGACGCTGGAGGAGCGCGGCGGCCAGATCAGCGGCTGCATCAACTTCGACAGCGACCTGTTCGAGTTCGCAACCATTTCTCGTTGGGCCGGCTGTTACCAAGTGCTGCTGGCGAGCATGGTGAACGCACAGCACGAGCGGATCGCAGAGCTGCCCCTGCTTACCGAACGCGAGCGGCAGACCCTGGACCTGTTCAATGCGACCCAGGCTAACTATCCGCGCGACGCAATGATCCACGAGCTGGTCGAGCAGCAGGTCGCACGCACACCGGGCGCTGTCGCACTGGTGCATTGTGAACGAACGCTGACGTACGGCGAGCTGAACAGCAAGGCAAATCAGCTGGCGCGATACCTGCGCGACGCGGGCGTGGTCGCCGATCAACTCGTCGGGATCTGCGTCGAGCGCAGTCCCGAAATGGTGGTGGGCGTGCTTGGGATTCTCAAGGCGGGTGGCGCATACCTGCCGCTGGACCCGAACTATCCTCGCGAACGGCTGCAGTACATGCTGGAGAATGCAGCGCCACCGGTGGTGTTGACGCAGCGGAGCCTGCGGACAGTGCTGCCGGCGACCGACGCAAAGGTCGTAGTGCTGGAGCCATGTTGCCCACGCTAGCGGGAAGCGACGACAGGAATCTTGCTCGCGCTGCGCTGGGTTGACGCCTGCTAACCTGGTGTACGTGATCTACACCTCCGGCTCGACCGGACGGCCGAAGGGCACCGCGATGCCACATCGCGCGATGGTCAATCTGATCGAGTGGCATCGCGAGACGCTGTCGAGCGCGGCGCCGGCAGCGGGCGTTGCAGTTCGCGGCGCTGAGCTTCGACGTGGCGTTTCAGGAGATCTTCTCCACGCTGTGCACGGGCGGCACGCTGGTACTGCTGGATGAGTGGGTGCGAAGAGACGCGCGCGGCGCTGACCGAGCTGCTGAGCAGCACAGCGCGTCAACAGGCTGTTCGTGCCGCCGCTGATGCTGCAGAGTCTGGCGGAGCACTGTCAGGGCGTCGAGCGTCGCGCCGGAGACGCTCACGGATGTGATCACGGCCGGCGAGCAGCTGCGCATCAGCCCGGAGATCGTGCAGCTCTTCCAGCAGCTGCGCGGCTGTCGCTTGCACAATCACTACGGGCCGACGGAAACGCACGTGGTGACGGCGTTGACGCTGGCCGGCGATCCGCGCAGTGGCCGGCACTGCCGACGATCGGCCGGCCGATCGCGAACACGCAGATCTACATCCTGGATGCGCAGCGTGCAGCCGGTGCCGATTGGGCGTGGCCGGCGAGATCTATATCGGCGGAGCGAATGTGGCGCGCGGCTATCTGCACCGCCCGAGCTGACGCAGGAGCGCTTCATGCGCGATCCGTTCAGTGCCGACGCGCAAGCGCGGATGTACCGGACGGGGGATCTGGGGCGATGGCGGGCGGACGGGACGATCGAGTATCTGGGCCGCAACGATGATCAGGTGAAGATCCGCGGCTTCCGGATCGAGCTGGGAGAGATCGAGGCGCAGCTGGCGCGTCACGAGCAGGTGAAGGAAGCGGCGGTCGTCGCGCGCGAGGATGTGCCGGGGGACAAGCGCCTGGTGGCGTATGTCACGCCGCGCGATGCCGTCGAGGCCTGGGCGCCGAGGAGCTGCGTGCGCATCTGAAGAGCGCGCTGCCGGAGTACATGGTGCCGAGCGCGTTCGTGGTGCTGGAGCAGCTTGCCGCTGACGCCGAGCGGCAAGCTGGATCGACGGCGCTGCCGGCGCCGGAGCTGCGATGCGTACGCGAGCGCGCAGTACGAGGCGCCGCAGGGCGAGATCGAGGAGGCGCTGGCGCGGATCTGGCAGGAGTTGCTGCAGGTCGAGCGCGTCGGCCGACAGCGACAATTTCTTCGAGCTCGGCGGCCACTCGCTGCTGGTGCTGAAAGCGCTGTTCCGGATCCAGCAGTCGTTTGGTGTGAAGGTGCGAGTTGCCGACGTTTACCGCAGTCCGACCTTGCGGAAGCTCGCCAGTCTCATCGGCGGAGAAAAGCGCGAGGACCCCTTCGTCGATCTCTCACAGGAGGCCGCGCTCGACGAGCGATTCGTCGCCCAGGCCGGCCGTTGCCGTGTTCCCGCCGGAGCGGTACTGCTCACAGGAGCAACCGGTTTCGTCGGACGCTTCCTATTGGCGCAACTGCTGCAGGACAGTGAGGCCGTTATTTATTGCCTCGTGCGCGCTCAATCGGAACGCGAGGCGCGTGCGCGCCTGCGAGCCATGATGTTGAAATGGGATCTGTGGCACGACGACGTGGACGGGCGGGTCGTGGCCGTCCCGGGAGATTTGCGAGCGCCATCACTCGGCATCGACGAACACAGCTGGCAGCTGCTCGCCGGCGACGTGGATGTCATCTATCACTGCGGCACCAGCATGAACCACCTCGAGACGTATGCCATGGCGAAGCCCGCCAACGTCCAGGCGGCGCGCGAGTTGCTGCGGCTTGCAACCGAGCACAAGCCGAAAGTGATCAACTATCTCTCCACCCTCGGCGTGTTCGGCCCGTCAGCAGCGGGTGAAATTCGTGTCGTGAACGAAACCAGCTCCATCTGCGACGAGAAGCACCTCAGCTCGCGCGGCTATGTCGCGAGCAAGTGGGTGGGCGAGCAGATCTTCATGAGCGCGGCGGAGCGCGGCATCCCGTGCAACATCTTCCGGCTCGGGCTCGTGTGGGCGGACTCGCGGCGAGGGCGTTACGACGAGTTGCAGCGTGGAACAGAATCGTCAAGAGCTGTTTGCTCTCGGGTCATGCGATCCGCGCTTATCGGCACGAGATGGCGCCGACGCCAGTTGACTACGTTGCGCGTGCGATCGTATTCCTGGCGGGCCGGCACCCCGATGGCGGCGGTGTCTTTCATGTCGCAGCGAATGCCCAGATGGCGGAGGGAATCTTTGAGCGGTGCAATGCCAACCTGCCGACGCCTCTCGAGCTCATGCCGTATACGAGTGGATTCGGGCGCTCAAGCAACTCCACGACGCAGGCGAGTCGCTGCCAGCGGTGCCGCTAATGGAGTTCGCCTTCTCGATGGATCAGGAGTCCTTCTACGACTACTTGCGCAGCATCCAGACGGGAACACCGCACTTCGATTGCTCACGGACCCAGCGCGAGCTGGAGCAGGGGGGAATCGTTGCGCCGACCCTCAACGACGAATGGCTCAGGCTCTGCATTGAGTCCATGTTCGCGAGGGATCCGGATCTGCAGTCCTTGCTCGAAGCGGGGGCGCTTCTTGCTGCCTCACCCGATCTAACAAGGGATGGCGCAGAGCCCTCCCTCCCGCCGCGGGGTCTGTGGACAGCAATGACCAGGTCTACATTCGTGATCTGACTTTTCCGCCCTCCGACCTCTGGAGCCCACAGTGCAAACGCCTCTCCCTAAGGCGTCCGATGCAGTCCTTGCGGCGTTTCCTCCTACTCTGCTGTTGGGACGTACACGGGACTTCGCGCTAAGCACGATGATCGGCGCGCGCTGGTTCTGTCGCAACATGGCTTCGCCGCGTACTCAGTAGGGGTACGGAGTCCTGAACCGGGCGGTCTTAACTAAGAGGCAAGGACCGCATGCGATGCGGCCCGCAAGTCGGCTGCTCAGCACGACATGGACTCGACACAACGCGCGACGGAATTGAATCGATCGCAGCACGCGTTCCCTGGAACGTACGAAGGCTCAGCGGCAGGACAGATAGCGTTTCCCATGGGCGGCATAGGCGCTGGCAAAATTCCCACTGCGTCACCGTCCTGATCTGGCTCGCGAGCACAAAGTGTTCGCTGCGATTTGGATTCAGCGACCTGAGCCGATCGTTCGCGTCCTCGAAGGGCCGGTGCCCGCCTGGACGCTGCGGATGATGCGAGCCAGCCGGTGGCGGGTCTCGAGTACGCGTTCACAAACCGAAGCCAGACTCCCGTGGCGGCGGTGTTCTCGTTCAACGCCGAGAACTTCATAGCCATGTCTTCCGATCCCGTGAACGGTGCCTCGCGCAACGCGAGCCGCGTCTTGTCGACGCCGGGCGGCTTCATCCTCTACCGGCCCGGAAACTCTACCAGCCCGGAAGCGAGCAGCGCCTCTCGGCAGTCCTTCCCTCCATCTCGAGGCGGGACAGGCAAGCGTCGTCGCAGAACTCAAACGTTGCGACGCGCGCGCCAAGTTCGTTGAAATCGAGCCTGAAGCGACGATGGGCACCAGTGTGCTCCCACCGCGCGCCCGCGATTGGCGGAAGTGCCATCGATGCGAGCTCGATCTGCAGTTGTTTCGCTGCGTCGCCGGGCGGAACTTCTACAGCGTGCATGGCGGGCAGAACGTGCTGCCACGCCGGGTGCAGCATGCCGGGCATGTCCATCGTGCGGCCGGTCATGATCAACACCGCGGCTTCTTTCGGCATGACAATGCAGAACTGACCGAAAGCTCCATCGCCGCGATACGCACCGTGTCGGCAGCGCCAGAAAGCGCTGTTGTATGCGAACACGCTACCCGGCGGATACTCGATGGGCACGGACAGGAATGCCTTCACCCAGTGACCTCACACGCGCTTGGTTCGCCACGTCCCTCGTTTGAACGAGGCACCGCTCAACACCGCGAGCAGGGAGAAGGAGAACAACACAGCAATGAATACTCCGGAGGCGCCGAGTGGGGTCATGCTGGAAAGCAGCCATGCAAGCGGAATCTGACACACCCAAAAGCAGAAGAAGTTCAGCCGTGTCGGTGTCCAGGTGTCGCCCGCGCCGTTGAAGGCTGCTACTAGGCACGAGCCAGCGGCGTACAACGGAAAGCCGACACTGACGATCCACAGCGCGCGCGTGCCGTGCTCGACAACGCTTGGCTCCGACGTGAACAGACTTATCATCGGGCGGGAGAGAGCGATAAAGAGGACACCGATGCTGCTGAAGAGGAGCACGTTGAAGCGAACTGCGAGCCGGACGACTTGTTCTGCGCGATCAGGTTTGCCCGCTCCCAGATTCTGTCCCACGAGTGTGGCCGCCGCATTGGCCAGCCCCAAGGCCACGAGCATCGCCAGGTTGACCAGGCGTATCGCGATCGTGTAGCCGGCGAGCGCGGCGCTGCCGAACAGCGCCAGGATCTTGAACAGTCCAACCCAGCTAGTGGTCGTGATGAGCATCTGCGCAATGCCGGGACCGGCGGTCGCGACAACGCGCTGCACCAGCAACCAAGTGGGGCGAAGGTCAGCCAAGCGTACATGGATGATGCTGTTGTGACCGGCGAGGTGCCACAGCTGATACATCACTCCGAGTCCGCGGCTGATGTTCGTCGCCACAGCAGCTCCGGTAACACCCATTTCCGGGAACGGACCCCAGCCGAAGATGAAGCAGGGGGCGAGTACGAGGTTCGCGGCATTCGCCAGCCAGAGCGTGCGCATTGCGACGGCAGCGTCGCCGGCTCCCCGAAAGATCGCATTGATCAGAAAGATCATGAAGACAGTGACGTTGCCGCCGAGCATGATGCGGGCGAAGTCGATGCCGCTCTCCAGCACGCTCGCCGAAGCTCCCATCAGCGCGAGTATCTGGTGCGCTAGAGAGCCCAGCACAACACCCGAAAGCGCGGAGAACAACAGGCCGAGTGTGAGCATCTGCCCGGCGATCTGCGCCGCGCGCCGCGGATGGCGCTCGCCAATGCGGCGCGCAACAATCGCAGTTGCTGCGAAGGACATTCCGGCCGCGATCGCGTAGATCAGCGTCATGACGGCCTCGAGAAATCCCACCACCGCGACGGCATCCGTGCCGAGGTGTGCCACCCAGAACACGTTGACGAGCGCGAAGGCGGACTCCAGGAGCATTTCCAGCATCATCGGCACGGCAAGCAGCACCATCGCGCGTCTCAACGGTTCGGCCGTGTAGTCGCGTGATTTGCCCTTGAGTGCGTCCACGATCTCGCGCCAGAGAGACGTGTCGGATGCGCTGGAGTCAGTGGGGTGCGTCGTGGGCGCGGACATCCGTGTGCCGTCCGTCGGTTGTTCGGTCCGCCCAGACAAGAGCACATATCGTAGGCATCTTGCTGCCAGCAATCTCGTTGGAGGGGTCGCGCGCGCATGCTCAGGTGTAATCCAGCGAAACTTATGCGCACCAACCAACCAGTTATCCCCAAGGCGCCCGTTCTCGTTTGGTCGTCGCAGATGTGTCCAGGCGACTTGCGCAGTGCTGGGTTTTTGGGAGAGCTTGATCGAGCGCGCGCCGCTGCGACTCTCTGT
>CAWISC010000006.1:0-22134 GCA_963838635.1 uncultured Gammaproteobacteria bacterium
CGCTGGCAGACGTTGAGGGCAGCATCAGCGGGATCACTCGGCCGTTCTGACCAACAACCACCCCAGGCCAAAGAGCAGGAGCGTTGCGACGCCCTGCTCCAGCCGCGGCCAGCTGAAGAAGCGGCCGCTGAAAACGATCACGCCGATGATCGTCATCGCGAACCAGAGCATGGTGTGAACCTCCGCTGCCGTGATTCCAAGTCTCGCCAGGTAGCGCAGCGACATCATGTACAGGGTGATGCCCACGCTCCACGCCATCGCTGACCAGACGACGTTGATCCACGAGATCGTGTCCTGCTGCCAGATCTTTGCCGCATGGATAAAGCCGAGCGAGTCCGCACCAGCGGACAAGGAGATCAATGCGAATACCAGCAGTGAGTTGGGCGCCATCGACGTATGCCAGGGGTTGTTTTTGCGAGGCGGCGAGATTCGCACGGCGGCAGCTCGTGCCTCTGTCACCCCAATGACAGAGCGCGACGGCACCTGAACGGCAGCGCAACAACGGCCAATTACCTGCGAGCTGTGAAGCCGTTCACGTCCTGAACAGCAGTCCGCCGCTAACGTCTTTGCCATCTCAACTGTGAGACCAAGGCTCGTATGCGCATTCTCATCCTCGCCGCCGTGGCGGCCCTTGCCGGGTGCAATTCCATGAGTGCACAGGAATGCCTCTCCACCGACTGGCGGACGGTCGGCTACGAAGACGGCGTGAACGGCTTTTCGGGCGATCGCATCGGCCGCTATCGCAACGCCTGCAGCGAGCACGGCGTCACGCCCGACCTGGGCAACTACCAATCGGGTCGCGAAGACGGTCTGCGTGAGTTCTGCAAGCCGGCGAACGGCTTTCGTGTCGGCGCGCGCGGCGCGGGTTACAGCGGCGTCTGCCCGGCCGAGCTGGACGAATCGTTCGTCGATGCCTATCAATCGGGACGGCAGCTCTACACCCTGCGCTCGCGCGTCGGCTCGGCTCAGAACGAGCTGCATTCGATGCGCTCGGAGCTGGAGCAAATCGACAGGGACCTGGTGACGGTCGCCGCGCGGATCGTAGATCCGACGCTCACGACCGAAGAGCGCGCGCAGCTCGTCGTCGATACGAAGCACATGGCCGAGCGCAAAGGCGAGATCAAAGCGCGCATCCCGCAGGTGGAGGGCGAGCTGGCTCTCTATCAGCGTGAGCTCGAGGACTATCGCGCGACGCTGGCGTACATCGAATAGCCGTCCGGTCCTAACTCCGCTCCAGCTCGGACGGTGCTACGCTGAGGCGGTGAAGAAATTCGCCAAGATTCTGCTCGGCATCGTCGTCGTCCTAGCGCTCGCGGGCTATGGGACCTTCCAGCTCCCCGCCTTCGGCGGTCGCTTCACCGGCGAGCGACTCGAGCGCATGCAGAAGTCGCCCGAGTTCATCGATGGCAGATTCCAGAACACGCCGCCGCAGGCGACGGACAACGCCTTCTGGGAGACATTGCGGTTGTACCGTCAGGGTCAGATTCGCGAGCCGCAGTTCGAGATTCCGGTGATTCCGCTGTCACCGGCAACACTCAGCGCGCCGGCTGCAGAGGGCTTGCGCGCGATCTGGTTCGGACATTCGAGCGTACTCGTGGAGATCGACGGCGTGAGGGTCATGACGGATCCCGTGCTGTCCGATCGCGTCTCGCCGGTGCCGGTCGGACCGCAGCGCATGCACGCGCCGCCGATTTCGCTTGCGGATCTCGCGGGGATCGATGCCGTGCTGATCTCGCACGATCACTACGATCATCTCGACATGGAGACGATTCAGCACCTCGCGGCTCAGGGCACGCAGTTCTACGTCGGCCTCGGTATCGGTGCGCATCTCGAACGATGGAAGGTTGCGCCCGCGCAGATTCATGAGATGGATTGGTGGGACTCGCTGGAGCTCAAAGGTGTGCAGATCAATTGCACGCCGGCGCGACACTATTCCGGGCGCAAGTCGCAGGACAACTCGACGCTGTGGGCATCATGGGTCGTCAAAGGCGCGCAGCACTCCTTTTATTACAGTGGCGACACGGGGTATGCCGATCACTTTCGCGAGATCCGCGCGAGGCTCGGCGATACGGATCTCAACCTGATCAAGGTTGGCGCCTACGGAACGCCGCCGAGCTGGCTCGACATTCACATGGATCCGGAGTCGGCGGTGCGTGCGAATCAGGATCTCGGCGGCGGCATTCTGCTGCCCGTGCACTGGGCGACGTTCAACTTGTCGTACCACGCGTGGGATGAGCCGATTCTGCGAACGTTGCGCGCAGCGGCGGCGGAGCAGGTGCGGCTTGTTACACCGCGAGTGGGTGAAATCGTCGAGGTCGGGCAGCCGTTCAGCAACGTCGAATGGTACAAGCCTGCGCGGTGAGGTCGGATCCGACGCCGCGAGCTTCCTGCCGCGATGCGTCGTGCCCTTTAGACCCGATTGATTCGCGATGATTTTAGCGTTAACTAATGGCAGCCGCCTGGGAAGAGTGCGGCTGTTGCAGCGTCAATGGGCGGATTTCAACAAGGTCGGGCTGACGTCGCGGGGGCGCGGTCCGCAGGGGAAGGGATACCGTGGCCCAGGTGGCCGAGTACAAAGACTTCGATCTCCTCGTCACCGCAGAGGAGGACAAGTACTTTGCGCAGGTGACGAGCTCGCCCGCCGGCGAAAGCCCTCGCTGTAAGATCGAGCTGCCGTTCGATCAAAATCAAATCCTGCACATTCTCTATCGCATCGAGAACGCGATCCTGCGCAGTGTGCGGCCAATGCGCAGCAGCAGTCGCATCGAAGCGGATTTGCGACAGATCGGCGATCAGCTGTTCCGCTCGCTGCTGCGGCAGTCTCCGCAGATACAGCTCCTGTACGCCGGTAGCCGACAGGCGCTCGGCACTACCACGCGTCTGCGGCTGAAACTCAGGATCGACGCCGATCCTTTGAGCGCGCTGCCGTGGGAGTACTTCTACGACGACCTGATCCTGAATGATTACCTCGGGCTCGATGCGCAAACATCGATCGTGCGCTACATGCATCTGGCACAGCCGGTGCAGACGCTGGCGATCCAGGGGCCGCTCAGGATACTCGGCATGGTCGCCAATCCGCGCAACGGCAATGAATTTGCCCGGCTCGACGCGACCGACGAGCGCGGCCGCATCGACAAGGCGATCCACGTGCTGCATGAGCGCGGCGAGATCGATTTCCAGTGGGTGCCGGGCGAGTCGCACAACGATCTGTTCGACGCCATGTACAAGGGCCCGTGGCACGTCTTTCATTTCATCGGCCATGGCGGCGTCGATGAGCGGACCGGCGAGGGCTTTCTCGTCCTCGCCGGCGAGTCCGGCGAGCCGAAGGAGTTTTCGGCCGCAGAGCTCACGCGCGTGCTGCGCCTGCAGAAATCGCTGCGGCTGGTCGTACTGAACTGCTGCGACAGCGCGCGTGGTAGTTCGAGTCTCGCCAAGAGCCTCGTGTCCTCCGGTATCCCTGCGGTGCTGGCGATGCAGTTTCCGATCAGCGACGAAGCGGCGATAGAGCTGGCCTCGGCGTTCTACGTGGCGCTGTCCAACGGTGAGCCGGTGGATGGCGCAGTCACTCACGCGCGCATCAAGATGCAGCACAAGTCGCGTATCGAATGGGGCATTCCGGTGTTGTACATGCGCGCTCAGGACGGCCGCATCTTCCAGAAGGAGCTGCCACAGACAGCGCCGCCGAGTCCAGCGCTGGCGCCGGCGCCGGATATCTCCGTCGCGCTGGTCGCGCCGGTCGCGCTGCTACGCGCCGAGACAGTGCCGGGCGTTGCGATGCCACGAGACATCACTGCAACCAGGCTGGACAGCCGCGTATTCAGCGATCTCGAGCGACTCGCTGAAGAGCGTGCAGTTGAATCCAACGCGGCGTTCCTGGCGGAGATCAATCTGGAGACGCTCAACCAGGAGCAGTTGCTCGCGCTCGTCGAGACCGGCAAGAGGCTCACGGCGCAGGACAGCGCGGATGTGCGGCTGCGGCGCCGGCTGGCGAAGATCTATTACCAGCTGGGCACCCGCCATCAGAACGAGAACTCACTCAACAAGGCGTTCGTGAACATTTCCGCCGCGATCGACCTGGATCCAGGCCGGCCGGAATTTCTGTACGCGCGCGCGAACATTTTCGCCCGTGGCGACCGCTTCGATGCTGCGACCGCGGATCTGGAGCAAGCGATCAAGCTCGCGCCGGCAAAGGCCGAGTTGCATTGGGCGAAGGGCGTGATTTGTCTGCTCGCCTCGCGCACGGCGGTTCACCAGGATCAATTGAAAGCAGCGATCGACGCGTTCTCGGTCGCGATTCAGTGCGACCCGAGCATCGCCAAGTACTACTCGTCGCGCGGCGCCGCACATAGCCGCCTGGGTCAGTCGACGGAAGCGCTGGCGGACCTCGAAACGGCGCTCAAGCTCGACCCGAACGACGGCAAAACTTTCTTCAACCGGGGTCATCTGCGGCTGCGTCAGCAGGATAAGACGGGCGCGATCGAGGATTTCCGCCGCGCCGTCGAGCACGGCTACGCGCTCGCGAGCGCGGACCTGCACGGGCTGCTCGGTGACGGGAGGACACCGCATTGAGCGGCCATGACTGGCAATGGGTGACCAGCTTCTCGCTCGGCGCGGTGTTCGTCGCGCTGTACTGTGCCGCGCGTTTCGAGGGCCCGTTCGCCGATCGCTCGTACACGACGTTCTACAGATACTCGATCGCGACTTGCTACTACGCGATCGCCTATCTCGGCGCGTACTACCTGATCGTCACGACCGCGGCCTGGGCACTGCACAACACCGTGCCCGAGTCGGCGCGCTTGCTGGGCACAGTCATGGCGACGCCGGCGTGGGTGGCGATCGTCATGGTCGTGGCTGTGTCGCGCTTGCCGGGCTTGTCGACGTTGGATCGGGCGTTCCGGCGTCATGCGCGGCAGATCGGCGGCATGTCCACGGAAGCGCAGCGCCTGCGCAACGCTATCCGCATCGCCAAACGCGAGCTGCGTGAGGAAGACTCGACCGAAATTCAGTACAGCGTGCTGCGCCGTGGTCTCGATCTCGGCAACCTGCGTTCGGTCCCCGACCACACGCTGCATGCATCGATTCTGCATGCTGCGGAGCTCAAGCATTGCCTCGATAAGTGCCAGCAGGAGCCGCGGTTCGCGCGTTTCTTCGCTGACAACGCGCAGCCGGTGCATAGTCTTAGCCGCCGCTTCGACTACCTGATATTCAAGTCGTCGCGCGGCATCGACGCGATCGGTGGGCTCAACGATCTGGTGAATCGCGCTGCCGGCACGTCGGACAACTGGGACAGTCTCGGCTCACTGGTCGAAAGCGAGGTGTATGCGGGCCGCTCGAACATACTCGAACCCGCGACCTCGACCTCGCGTCTGCTGCTCAACAATCTGCGCGACGACCTGCGTTTCTTCATCGACGACACTGCCATGTTGCTCGCGCGCCTGACGCTTCACCACCGCTGGACCGAGCGCGGCCGGGTAGAGCTGCTCAAGCAGATCGGCGTACCGGTGCCGCCGGTCGCACAGCCGCGCTATCGAGTGCTATTCGTGGTATTCGCTGTCGTACTGGTGATGATGTTCCTCGGCACCGTCGTGTTTGGAACCGCGGACGTCAAAACCGCGCGTGAAGTCGCCGGCCTGCTGCTGATGGTGCCGACGTTGTTCGTCACCGCACTGTTCTGTGCCATCTATCCGAAACAGTATTTCGCCTTCGCCAACTCGAGCGTTTTCGGCCGGCAGCCCTACCTGTTCTTCATCTGCTCAGGTGTTGCCGCGGCCTCACTCGCGTTCGTCATCAGCCTGGCGTTTCGCACGCTCATGTACCAGGACGGCGAAGAGGCGTTGCGCCGGGCGGTCGAAAACTCGCCGTGGTTGCTCCTGTCATCCACCGTCGCCGTTGTGGTCGCGGTGTTGATCCAGGACGGACGCTCCTTCGAAAATGCAGCGCGCGTGCAATGGCGGCGGTGGCGCGATGCCATGATTCTAACCTTCGCGCTCAGCGCGGCCGGGACGGTCGTACAGCTGGTGCTTCCTTACACCAATCCCGACTTTCAGCCCCGGCCGCTGACGGTGGTGATAGCGGCTGTCATCGGCGCGTTCATCGGCTACTTCATTCCCGGCCGGTTCCGGACCGTCTGCACCAAACCTGTCTGTCCGGTTCCGGCCGCGCGTTCCGAGGAGCTCAGCTCCCAATTGATCTACGACAAGGCGTCGTAAATGCGCTTCGCCACCTCCTGGTCGTCGAGATAGCCGGCGATGCCGTGCCGGTTTTCGGGTCCGGTTGCGCACGTCGGTCTTGTTCTCGATCGCCGGATTGAGCGGATCGAGCGGAAAGCTTGCGGTGCGTCGAGCGGATACAGTGCGACCACGTCGCGCTCGTCCATCGCGTTGAACCAGGCCGCTGCGCCCTCGCGGGCACCGCGCGGCGCGAAGCCGCTCAGCGTCTTGCGGATCTCGGTGATCGCCAGCGGCGAGCCGACCGTGACGAACAGCGGCACTTTCCAGCCGCGTCGATGACCCTTGCTGGCGCAGCAGGTTGTACGCGACGACGGTGCCGAGCGAGTGCGAGACCACGACCGTTTCGACTCCCGGCGTCATCGCGTGGCGACGCCGTCGTCGATCAGCTGTCGCGGATCGCGGTGTTCTTCAGGTACTGGTAGACGTCGCGCGTGAACAAGCGCGATGCTGGTGCCGCTGCCGTGCGGGACGAAGCGGTCGATCGCCTGCATCGATGCCCTGCAACCACTCCCAGTTGCGGATCCGCGCTCGGACGACGTCCTCGCCGGCGACTTCCGCGAGCTGCGCATCGGTGATACCGGCCTGCTGGCGCACCTCCTCGAGCACCGCGCGAATGAAGCGCTTCTCGTCCGCGTCGGCATCGGTGCCGCGCACGACCACCGCGGCTGCCTGACGCCGACGCTGCCGCCGGCCAGTCTGTACAGCGTGTCGCCGTAGAACGGAAAGCGTACGTCGCTGTCGGCGATCGGCAGCGTCAGCCCGTTCTTCGCCAGCCCTTCGTGCAGCGCTTCCAGCCATTCCGGCCTTGAGCGCGTTCGAATCCTTGTGCTCCTGGGCGCGGCCGTGGACCAGAACGAGTTGCTCGTGTCATCGGACCTCCCCGATCGCAGCGCGTCCCTGAGTCTCGTCGAGGCCCCGCGATCGAACAGCGTCCACAGCGAGTCCCGCACCGGCGTCTCGATGCCGTCGAGCGTCGGATGCAGCTTGCACCCGGTTCGCGCCGAGCAGCGCCCAGCCCTGCGCCGAGCAGCGGCACGAACGGGACGACGATGGTCTCGGCGTCTGACCGATGCTGTCGATCAGCTGCGCGCGCCAGCAACGCGAGGTCGAAGAACGTCGCTGCCGATGTCGCTGCGCAGATAGTCCGACATCTCGCGAATGCGCGTCGATGGCCTGCAGGTCGTGATAGGCGTAAGCGGCATAGACGCCAGCGTCGGATCGATGCCCTTGGCGTACTGCATCTTGCTGCGCGATCGCGATCGCGTCCGCGTGCATCGAGCCGGAAGCGGCCGTGGTGCGACGACGACGCCGCGAGCGCGCGCAGCGCTCGCACTTCGTTGGCGCGCGATCCTTGTAGAGGTCCCAGCGCCAGTTGTTGGCCGACGGCTCGTAGGCGACGTCGACGAGCTCGTCTTCGTCGAACGTCAGCGCCGCGATGAAGCCGCGGATCGCGGGGATCACCGTGCCGCCGTTGCCGTCGAATCGCAGCAGCACGCTCGCGGCCGGCCCGTCGATGCTGTCGACTCGCAGCAAGGTCTCCCTCGGCGCCCAGCAAGCTCGAGCCGGCCCGCGCGTGCAGCGAAATTCGACGATGCGCGCGCCGCGAACCTTGATGCCGCATTCGGTTTCGAAATGGTCGGGGCCGAACGGCACCGCAATCTGCTCGGCGCTCCCGACCAGATCTGCGGCGCCGGGCAGCGTCCGGACGTGCTGCCGCTCTCGTGATCTGCGCGCCAGCGCCGACTGATCGCCGGCGGCCGCCGAGCGCACGAGCTCTGCGCGTCGTTGCACGCAGACTGTCGATGCGGCTTCGGCGCGCACCAGGAGCAGCGCCGGCCGGTGCGGGACCTCGCGACGTGCGCGGCGGCGCGCGGAGCCGCCGAGGTCGATACGCGAGACCCAATGCTGTGTGCGACGTGATGATCGCGTCGGGATTCTGGTTGACCTTGTTCTCCAGCTCCAGCGCCATCACGCGCTGCGGCATCTCCGTTCTCGAGATAGCTCTCGAGCTTGCGCCGGCCTGATGTAGAGCGATGCTGTCGCCGGCTCGCCGGCAGCTCGAGGATGTCGGCGCGCTCGCCCTGAGCGCATCGAGCAGCGCATCCGTGTACAGCGCCGTGAAGTTGCTCGCGGCGACTTGCCGGGTCCTTGATCTCGGCCGCGGTCTTGCCCAGCAGGCAGGCGAAGAACTGATCGACGGGCTTTGCCCTGTCGCCGCGCCGTCATTGGGAAAAACGTCGACTGGCCGCGCACGTTCTGCGCCTGGATGCCGTCCGGCGCGACGCGGCAGGCGTCGGAGATGATCACTACGTGCTGATCCCGCAATAGCGCGCCAGCTCGACGCTGCCGGCGACGTTGACCGCGGCGCTGGTTGCTCGGGCGCGTCGGTCAGCAGCCAGTGCTCGCTGCGATTGATGTTGACGCCGTGGCCGGCGAAGTAGAGACAAGCTGATCGACGCCGGGGCCGTCGATGAGCGCCTTGATCGCGTCGTAGATCTGGTCGGGCGCTGACCTTGGCGCCGCGTTCGTCGGTGATGAGCTTGCGCATGCGTGCCTTGCGGCCATTCCCTGGCCGATCGCCCAGTCATACATGCGCCGTGCGCCTGCGGCGGCGTCGTTGAGCTGCTGCAGTTGCCGGTCTTGTCGACACCGATGAATATGCCGGCGCGAATCATGGCGGCCTCCCTTCTAGTCGCTATGATGATGATTGCTGGTCGGATCGCCCGGGAGTCGTCGTCGAGGTTGGCGGACGCGCAGCCGCCTGGGCGCCGAAGCCGCAAAGAGCATCGGCGCGCCCGATACGTTCGTCAAGGTGAACGTCCAGACATCACCGAGATTGCGCGATGTCTTCTGCAGCCACTTGGTGCTGTAACCTCGGCCTTCGCGCGATTCGCATGTTTCACCGAGTTCTGCGAGTTGAGAACTCGGCTGCGCAGGAACAAGCTGGTTCGTATGACGCAGCTGGCGTTCACTGCGAGACAGATCGATCTGAAGCACCTTCAGCCATCGGATCGATACGGCACATACGCAGTCATTCGTAATTTGCTGCCGTTGTTCATGCTGTTGGCGCTCGCGCCGATCCTGGCTGCTCGATCAATTGCAGCCGCATGGTCACTGGCACCGCTCGTCGGCCTGTTTCTCTACCGGATCACGATCGTGATGCACGACTGCGTGCATCGCACGTTGTTTCGCAGTCCGCGAGTCAACGATTGGATCGGCCTGTTGCTGGGAGCGGTGACCGGCATCGATCTCAGGCGCTTCAGAGCGCTGCACGGGAAACATCATCGCCTGTACGGCCGTGCGGAAGATCCGCAAGGGTTTCACTATCTCGGCGTTCAGCGATTGAGTCGCGCGCAGTTCACATGGCATTTGTTGAAGCCGCTGTTCGGCGCCAACCTGCGTTACGTGCTGCGCGAGAGCATGCTCTACCCCGGCAACTTCTGGCGCGCCATGCGTCGCGGCGATGTCCGCGTCTTCCTGTCGGTGCAGGTTCTGATGGTCATTGTCGTGACCGGCGGTGGGCGATATCTCTATCTCGCGCTGTTGCCGTTCGTATCTGCGGCAACTTTCGGTCTGTTTCTCAGCCAGCTTCGCGGCCTGGCGGAGCACGGCTCACGAAGTGCAGTCGATCAGGCCGGATATGTGCGCTCTCATTCCACACGCGCGCTGGAGCGGCTTCTACTCTACGACCTGCACTTCAACTATCACTCGGCACATCATCGCTGGCCGCAATGTCCAAGCTGTCACCTCCCGCTGGTTCATGAGCAGTACCTTGCCGGGCACGTGCCGCTCGAGAGCAGCATGTTGGCGACAGTAACTGCGATTCGTGCGGGAGATCGCTCGTGAGCAAAGTCAGCGTCTACTACAACAGCGCATGTCCCGTTTGCAACGCAGGCATCGCAGCACAGAGACGTCGCATGCAGTCATGCAATGTCGATGTGGAATGGATCGACATTCATCGCAATCCGGAGCGTCTGACGGAGACCGGCGCGAGCAGAGAGTTCGTTCGCGAGCGATTGCACGTGGTCGACGATGCGGGAGTGATGCGAGTAGGCGCGGAGGCGTTCGGAGCGCTCTGGAGCCGGACGCCTCGTCAAAGAGTCCTGGCGATGCTGATACGGACGCCAGGAATCAGAGTGCTCGTGGGCTGGGCGTACAACGTGTTTGCATCTGGGTTGTACAGGTGGAACAGATGGCGCGGGCGGTGGTAGCAGGTCAGGCGCTCCCAAGCCGCGGCTCGATTCGCTTCGGTCGCACAGTGCGCTGAGGCGAGGCAGTCTCCTTCGCAGGCTGTGGCCGATTGGCGGCTGCAAGAAAAACCTCGCCGGCTTTCGTCAACCGAAAACCGTCTTCGCCGTCGTCCGCGCCCAACGTACGATCCACGAGGCTCAGCTTCCGCAGTGTCCCCAACACCACCGCGACGTCGGCCGTGCGCATGTCGAGCGCGCGTGCGGTGTCGCCCGGAGTCAACAGGTGCGCGGGCGGCAGGCCGGCGTGAGATTGCAGGATCCGCAGCTGCAGCGCGCTCAGGGCGGGCTGCTCGAAGACTTCGGTTCGCGTCAATCGCGCCTGACGCTCGAGCGCATAGGATCTGAAAGCAATGCTCAGCCGTCGCGTGACGACTCGCCATGCTCGCTGCAATTCTTCATAGAGCCGTCTGACCAGTGCGGTCAGCGCGCGGTCGAGATTGCCGATGAGCCTGTAGACCGTGACGGTCAAGACGATCACGCCAAGCCAGGTCGCGGCGGAAAGGAATCCGGACACCACGCGGCCGTGACCGGCGACGTCGAGCTCGGGGAATTTCGACAGGAACCGATCGCCTGGCACGAAGAAGGCGTGATACAGCCACAGTGCAATGTCGATCAGTGCGCTTTGAATCTCGGCGCTCATGCGGCGACCCCGCTGTCATAGACGTGTGTCGTTAGACCGGTGGCTTTGCGTCCCCACCTTTCGATGGGTTTGCCCTTGTCGGCGCGCAGGACTGTGGAGCAGTCAGAAGCGAAAGACAATGGATTTAACAGTACGGCGAGACTGAGGCGCCGCGAGGTCGTTCCGATCAGGAGCGCGCGCCGATCACGAGCGCGCGCCGCCGACCGGCCGTTGCTCACTTCTTCGTGTACGTGATCTCCATCATCTTCATTTCCTTGCCGTCTTTTCCCGGCCCGTACATCTCGAATACTTCGGTGCCCGGGCTCGCGATCCGGCTGGTCATGCGCGATTTGACCGGCCCTTTCTTGATCGGGTCGTTCCAGCTGCCGGTGTACTGGCAGGAGTGCTTCGCATCGCAAGTCCCCTGGCTCACCATCACGCCGGTCGACATGCTGTCGTTCCACGTCGACCAGTATTTGCCCGTGACGTTGTCGTAGCCCGTCATGCCATGACCGGTCCAGGGCTGACCCATCATCGTCGCCTTCACTTCCTCCACCAGCACCCGGCCATCCAGCGCCATCTTGCGCGTCGCCGTGCCTTTCTCCTCCATGGCCGGTCCGCCCGGCTCGTGCCAGTTCTTGATCTTCAGATCGTAGGTCCCGACCGTCGACGCCAACGCCTTGTGCGGGGCGCCGGGTGTGCCGGCCTTCGTATACGCCTCCATCTCGGCTTTCTGCTCCGGCGTCATCTGCTGCTGCGAGTCCTGCGCGAATGCGTACGTCGCGAGCAAGGCGCCCGACACCACCAACAGTGCTTTCACTTTGTGACTCATGGTTGCATCTCCTTGGCTTCAGCTGAGTGCTGAGCGAATCCGGGCGGGCGCGGGATTGTTCCCATGAGAAGATTATTCCTGTCCAAGGTGCGCGCTCATTCAGTCAGGAGAAGGAGGGCAATGCCGAGCCAGATCGATGCCCGCAGAGACCGTATCAGCCCTTCAGTACGAGAGTCGGATCAGTCGCCGACGATGTGACACTTATCGACCAACTGGGCGAGCTCCCGTTCGCCGTCCAGACGTCCCTGGTTGACGGCGAGCAGCGCGGCGAATCCGGCGTGCAACTGCGCGATCGGCACCGTGCCCGGCGGCCTCTTGGGATTCGGCGGGGAAATGCACGCGATGGGCGGCGCGCTGCGCAGAAAGGTTCGGCCATCGCGCGTGCCGGCAACGTGTGCGCCGATATCGGCCACCTGCTCCAACAGCACGGTCGAACGTTCCAGGAATTCCTCCGGCGACAACGTGTCCTCGTAGCTGAACGCCGCGATCGACCCGGCACAGGCCGCTCCGGCTGTGAAGGCCAGGACTGTTGTGATGAGGGTCTTCTTCAGATTCGCATTCATGATCTCTCCCGGGTGTGCGAGACGCTGTTACGCAGCGTCGCGTTTCGAATCAGGTATGGATGCTCATCGCTCAACTGCCGTGCGAACGCGCTCCGCGCAGCCTCGTGGGCAGCTCGCGCCGCCTCGCTGTCGCCGGCCCTGAGCTCCGCCTCGCCCAACAGGTCGAACGCAAGTCCGGTCTCGATGGGCGAAGACTCTTCGTTGGCCTGCCGATCGCGCAGCTCGCGCAGTACCGACAAGGCATCCGCGTGACGGCCGGCGCGCAACAGGAACTCGGCGCGGAGCCGCTTTGCGCGCAGGACCTCGAACGAATCCGGCGAACGTCCGGCGGCGATGAGCATGCGGCTTGCGGCATCGATTTCCTCCACCGCGGTGTCCGGCTGGCCGAGCAGCGACAGGCCTCGCGCGCGCGCCTGCCGCGCGTACGACACCTCATCGACTGAGCTTTCCGAAGGAATGGCGGCAATGGCTTGCTCGGCGCTGCGCAGCGCGGCTTCGCCATCGCCGAGCTCTACATGAACATTCGCGAGTATGCGCAGCTGGCGCGCGCGCTCACCGGGGCTGTCGGTTCTGACTACGAGCGGCATCAGCCGGTCGCGCGCCGCAGCGTAGTGGCCGAGATCGAGATCGATGACCGCCATTGTGCGTTCCATCGCGATGCGATCCGCCGCGCGCAGGCGCAATCCATCGGCGGCCGCAAGGGCCTTGCGCATGGCGGATTCCGCCTCATTCAACTGACCACCATTGCGCGCGATGATCGCCAGGCTCAAGTACGCAAGAGCTGTTTCTTCGTGTTTCAGTCCGAAGCCCAGCTCGGTGTCGCGTGCGCTGCTGCGCATCTCGCGCAGCGCTGCCGCGTCATCGCCGGCGAACGAAGCCAGCTGGCTCAGCACGCTACTGGAGTAAGCACGCGCCTTGCGGCAGTCCACCCTGTCGCCGGTACAGCCGTCTCGCGCTGCGGTGGCCAGCGTGCGGATGCGCGGCAGATCGTCGCTGGTTTGCATCAGCGCACTGGCGAGGAACACGCGGCTCTTGTTCAACGCTGGGTCGTCGGTCGCTGCGCGACCCTCGAGCACGCGGATGGATTCCTCGAGCACAGCCACTGCGGCTTCGGCCGCGTCCAGTCGCATGTACATGCGACCGAGCTCGCTTAGCAGCTCGCCCTGCAGCTGCGGCTGCGCACCGAAGTCCCGACGGGCCCGCGCCACGGCGCCGTCCAGCATCTGCTTGCCCGTCACCTCGCCCTCGTGGTCTTCGCTCGCTTCGGCGTCGTTGACGAGGTCGAACATGAAGTCGCGCACGGCCGCGGTACGTTCAGCGTGCGCTTGTGACTCGCGGTGCTGCAGCCAGGCTATGACGCTGGCGCTCATCACGAGCATGGCACCTAGGGCGGCCACCGATGCCGCCAAGCGGTGACGCCGCAGCGCCAGGCGTGTGACGTACCACAAGCTCGGACGGCGCGCGGCCACGGGTTGATGCTGGAGAAGCCTGCGCAGATCGTCAGCGAAATGTGCAACCGACGCATATCGCGCCTCGGGCGTGGCTCGCAGCGACTTGCCGATCACCGTGTCGAGATCGCCGTCGAGCTCCGCTCGCAGCCGCGCGGCGGAAGTATGACCGCGGGCCGACGCGCTCTCTTCGCCGATCGCAGACTGGCTGGCGCGTGGCAACTCGCCGCGCGACAACGCGCCGAGGATCTCGACCACCGTGGTCCGACTGCGAGCCGCGCCGTACGGCAGGGTACCGGCGAGCAATTCGTGCAGCACGACGCCAAGCGAGAACACGTCGGTCAGCGTGGAGATGCTCTCTGCGAGAAGCTGTTCGGGCGCGGCATACAGCGGCGTCATGGCGGCGCCGGCGCGCTGGGTGAGCGCGGCCGCAGAGTCCGCTTCACCCAGCAGTTTGGCGATGCCAAAGTCCAGCAGTTTCACCTGCCCTTCGGCGTCGACCAGAATGTTCGAGGGTTTGAGGTCGCGGTGCACGACGAGGTGCTTGTGCGCGTGCTCGACGGCCGAGAGCACCTGCAGGAACAACCCGATGCGCGCACGCGCGTCCAGCCGGCGAGCATCGCAGTACGCCAACAAATTTTCGCCATCCACGTATTCGAGCGCGATGAACGGTTGGCCCGATTCGGTGACACCCGCATCGTAGAGACGCGCGATGTGTGGATGCGTCAGAGCAGCCAACGTGTCGCGCTCGCGCGCGAACCGTTCCGCGTCCGCACCCAGTATCGAGAACAACGGCATCTTGAGGGCAACCGGGCGCTTGACCACGCCGTCGGCGCGCTCGGCCAGCCAAACCACCGACATGCCGCCCCGCCCGAGCTCGCGTTTCAGACGGTATCCGGCGAGCACATCGCCGCATGCCAGCGAACGCGTGGTGTCCAGCAAACGCGCAAAGCCGGCCAACACTGGCGCGGCGATCAGACGCGTAGGCTCGGGCGACAAAGCGCCCGACAGCATGCGCGCGAGACGCGCGTGCAATTCCGCATCGCTCGCCGCCAGCGATTGCATCGCGGCTTCACGCGCAGCTTCGTCCGCCGACAGCAGACGATCGAGCCAGTCCAGCGCCTTGACATCGCTCACGGCGCGACTCCGAGCGCGTCGTGCAGGAAGGCCCTGGCGCGTTGCCAATCGCGTTTCACGGTGGGTTCGGAGATACCGAGAGCATCGGCAATCTCGTTGACCGGCATGCCCATGACCACACGCAGCTCCGCCACCTGCATGAGTCGCGGTTCCGCAGCGCCGAGCCTCGCGAGCGCATCGTCGAGCGCGATCAATTGTTCCGGTGTGCCGCCGAGATCGGGCAGCGCGGCGCCCAGAGTGAGCGGGACCAGGTCCACGGAGCGCTTTTGCGCCAGCCGCTCGCGCGCCATGTCCACCAGCAGCGAGCGCATCGCGCGGCTGGCATAGGCCATGAACTGGGCGGCGCTCGCGAACTTCAGGTTCTCGCGGTCGCGAAGGTTCAAGTACAGCTCGTGCGCCAGCGTCACCGTAGAGATCGGTGATTGCTCGCGGGACAGCCGTGCCCGGGCGAGTCGCAGAATGTCCGGGTAGTTCGCCTGGAATCGAGTTTCGAACCCCTCGGCCAATGCCCCTCCCGCGGGGACGAGTCGGGGGCTGATTCTGCTTCGGCATTCTGCGGGCCACCATTGTCCTTAAGAGCGGAATCGGGGGCCGCGCCGGATCACGTGATCTCCCGCGCGGGACATTTCCGCTTGATCCCTCGAGTACCAACATCTGGGGATCGCCATGAACACTAAGCCCATGAATAAGCTTTGGGTCATTCTGACCGCACTCGCCGGCACGGCCTTCATCGCGTTGCCGGCGGCGGCCGGCAGCGTCGACTTCAAGTCCGAAACGTTTCCACTCGAGAAGAACCTCGCGGTCGATATCGCAGCGCCCGGCGCGGTGCGCGTCGAGATCGGCATTTCCGGCCCGAGCCTGCGCGAGGACTTGCGCTACGAGCTCGGCGTTGACCATGAGGGTCAGCTGTCCGGTGGTGTCTATATCCCGCCCGGCGAATCGGCCTCGATCGAGGTCGTCGCCTTCGACGCGAGCGGCGAGGCGATCTACAAGGGTGCAGGCGCCACCGAGATCGGCAAGGAGCTCACGAGCGAGTTTCGCGTGCCACTCGAAGGCCGCGAGTCGCAGGAGCCGCTCTACGCACGCTTCGGCACTCAGCTACTGACGGCGGGTATCGTTGGCGGGACCGACGAGCTTCTGCAGGTGCAGGTCGCGCTGCTGGACGCCTATGGTCGGCTGGAGTTCTCGCCCGAGGATCTCGAGTGGAAGCTGCCTGACGGTTTTCCGGAGATCAAATACTCCTGCTTCAATGGTGCGCTGTGCATCCTCGAATGGAAGCCGACGCGCGAGCAGCAAGTCATCGCCATGTGCCTGAAGTTGAAACCTCAACCCTGCTTCGAAGGCACGCCGCCCGATCATCGCGGGCCGTACAAGTTCGTCGCCGTGGGCCAGAATCACACCTGCGCATTGACCATCACCGACGAGATCCGCTGCTGGGGCGACAATTTCGCCGGGCAGCTCGGAGCGCCGAGTCCGTCCTGCGGGTTTCGCGATTGCAGCCGGGTGCCGATCGCCGTGCAGTGCCCGGCTGGCGAGGTCTGCAAGTTCCGCTCGCTCGCCGCGGGTGGCGACCATACCTGCGCCGTGGACACGAACGGCAAGGCCTGGTGTTGGGGTGAGGACGGCTCGCTTGCGACCGGGGCATCCTCGCTCGGCGCGCTGCCGAAACACACACATCGGCGGACTGTCGCCTTCAACGATCTCGGCGTCCCGGCAAGCTTCGTCTCGATCGATACGAACCTTTCGCATACCTGTGCTGTCTCTTCCGCACAGGACGTGTTCTGCTGGGGCGGCAACTTCTTCGGCGAGCTCGGCGCACCGCTGGGCATCCCCTCATCCACCAGTGCGCAGCTGGTCCGCACCGGCAACAGATACAAGTCGGTTACCACGGGCACGTCGCATTCCTGCGCAGTCCACGCGAGCAACGGCCTGGTGGACTGCTGGGGCGACAACTCGAACTTCCAGCTCACCGGCAACGTCAATTCGTCCAAGATCATCACGATCAATTCCAAGGTGCCGCTGACAAGCCGAGGCGTTCAGTTCACGGCTTCGGGTGCGACCACTACCTGCGCGCAAGTTTCGAACGACGACACGGTCTGCTGGGGCAAGCCGTCGGCGAATTCACCGATCAGTAGCGCTTCACCCGGCTTCGTCGCGCTGCACGCCTCGTACGCTCGGACCATGGCCACTGACGTTACTGAGTGCAGTGGCGGCTTCCAGAATTGCGCGCGCATCTGCATCACTGACCTCGGCGGTGAACTCTCGTGTGCGTATTGGAAGGCCAGCGCACCTCCGCCGCAGCTCAGTCAGATCCCCGACCCGAAAGGCGTGGCGGTGATCTCCTGGACGCAGGTGGACGTGGGCCCGAACCATGTTTGCGCCGTGACCACACGGGGTGATGTGTGGTGCTTCGGCGATAACTCCTGGGGCCAGTTCGGCACAGGTGCATGGTCGAGCAACCGCACCGAAGTGCCTGTGACGGCCGCGAATCGCTGAGTGCGCCGCCGGTCGGTGGATGGCAAGCCGGCGCTGGAAACCTTTCTGGCGTCGGCCATATGTTTGGCACCGCACGGAACACCAAGGGTGACGGGTGTAGAGGATTGCATCCGTCGAGACTCGTACAGGGAGAGCGACCGTGAGCGACCCACTCCGTTCAGTGACCGAGCGTTCGCGGTTAATTTACTTTGCGGCCGTCGCACTCTGCATGAGCGCGCTGCCGGAGTGCATTGCATTCGCTCAAGGCACGCCACTCACCGAGGTCATCGTGAACGAGACGTTCGCGCCGCTCGTGCACGAATGGCAGGCGCAATCCGGTAGCTGGTCGGTCAGCGACGGCGCGTTCGTCAGCAGCGGTGGCGGCCCGAAGGACATCAACACGATCGCCTCGTACCGCGCCCCCGATCCGCAGTCGCCGCCGACGTCGAAACTGCAGTTCGACACCTTCAGGCTGCGCGTCCGGATGTACAACGAAGGCACCGGCAGCGTTGGAGTCGTCTACCAGTACCACGACGCTGAGAACTACCACGAAGTGATCGTCGACGCTGAAGGAAGGGTTGCAGTCCGAAGCTGGATACGCGGAGGCAGCAGCCAGCACGCTGGGGGCTCCCCTGTGCTTCCGGGCAGCCCTGTCGACCTCGAGGTGGTGTGGGATCAGGACAAGGTCCTCTCCATCAAGGGCAACGGTGTCGAGCTGCACATTTCCCACGTCTTTCAGACGGGCTTTGCCGGTCTATCGGCCGGACGCATCGGATTGATCGCGTACGGAACGACAGCACGCTTCGACGACGTACGCGTCGAAGTAGCGTCGGCAGACCAGTGGTTCCTCGAGCGCTTCTCCGACGGCGTCGCTGACGGATGGATGCCGCAAAGCGGCCAGTGGGCGGTTGGCGGCGGTGGGACCTATAACAATGCAACGGTCGCGGCGACGAACGTAACGCTTGCGCCAATCCACACCGAAGAGCGCAGATCGACGGCCTACACACTGCGTGCGCGCATGCTCAATCCATACGGCGGCTCGGGCAATCTGGTCGGCATCGTGTTCAACTATCGCTCGCCGAGCGAATACAGCGAGCTGGTGTTCTCGCCGACGGGGGTAGCGCGGATCAACAGCGTCGTAGACCGACGGCGGACCACGCTCGCGACTGCGCCCTACGGCGGTCGCCCCAACGCCTGGTTCGACGTGCAACTGGAGAACGACTTCGGCGTCACCGTTCGGGTCGACGGACGGACGGTGTTCGACGATGTACCCGCGAATCCCTACGACTTTGCGCTGGGCGGCGTCGGGTTCATCACGCATTGGGCGCCCGGCCGGTTCGACGACGTGCGCTTCGTCCACGGTACGATCCGGGCGGAGGTCTGTCTGCAGACGTTCTCGGACTCTTCGCAGGAGTTCCGTATCCTCAGGGGCAGCTGGAACAAGAACGGCGGCACGCTGAACCGAGCGGCGCTCGGCCCGCTCGGCATTGTTGAGTTCTTCTGCCCCGGCGGCCTGGACGTCACCTATCACATGAAAATGCGCAACGAGTATGGAGCGTCCGGCAACTTGGTCGGCTTGATGTACCAATTCGCGGAGCGCGGCGACTACTACGAAGCCGTGTTCTCCACGACCGGGATCGCGATGCTGAGGAAGTTCATTGGCGGCAAGCTGACGATCGTCGCCACCGGCACCCACGACGTCCCCGCGCGCGAGTGGTTCCAGGTCGACCTGATTCGGGACGGAGCCGATACGACGGTGAAGGTAAACGGCAACACGGTCATCGAGAATGTCGGGCAAGGAGAGCTGAACGCCGGCGACGTTGGCACCATCACTCACTGGACGCTCGGCCACTTCGACGACGTCTCGACGGTTCAGCACAAGGCGAAGTAGATCGTGCTGGCGAATACTCGTCTCGTGTTTCGAAGGATCCTGCTGCTCAGCGCTAAGGCTGATGCACGCCCGGTTCGTGGGCACCGTCGCGCCACAAAAGAAGGGCCGGGATATCCCGGCCCTGGCACTTGCGAGAGAGACGGTCAAATGTGAGCTTCAGGTCTTCGTCGGCTCGATCTGCGTGAGCACCAGCTGACCGTCTTGCACCGGAATGCGCTCGCCCGGGTGATGGTCCATCTGCACCGAGCTTTCAACATCGCCCAAGCGATAGCGCACGTCGTAACCGACTTGCTTCTCGTGCGTGTCGTAAACCGTTTGGCAGCGCTGCTCGGTCGTCGTAGAGGTATCGCCCTGCTGCATCCGGCCCTGCATGCGGTTGCCCGCGTAACCGCCTGCCGCGGCGCCCGCCACCGTGGCGATCTTGCGCCCGTCGCCATCACCGATTTGATTGCCCAGCACGCCGCCCACGACTGCACCGATGACCGTACCCGCGATCTTCTTCTGATCCTTCGCTTCGCGCGTATGTGTCACTGAAACGTCCTGGCACACCTGGCGAGGCGTCTTCACCGTCTCCATGATGGGCTGCACGGCCATTACTTGCGCGAACTGCGGTCCGCCCATCATTTTGTAGCCCGCGAATACGCCAGCGGCAGTCGCTACCGCCGCGCCCGCGACGAGACCTGTCAACAACGATTTGTTCATTCACTTTCCCTCTTAGGCTCCAGGAGCCACCGCCGCGGATTCTCATTGAGGTGCCGTTGACAAGCCACTGCCGCGGTTTGGCGACAGAAGCATTGGACATAAGCGCGGACGAACTCACGCAATTCATCGCAGCTGGCCCAGAGAGAGCTATAGAGCTCGGATTTCTTGATGGCCATCGATTTTGTGAATACTCCTGTATGGTCGTCGTTCGCGGAATGTCGATTGCTAGCGTAGTGCGCGTAGACCGCTCTCGATGTTTTTCATCATCAACTCACTCGCCTCTCGCAGCGGTCGTGCGCGAAGGTCTTGCCGTAAAGCCTCGTCGCGCGCGGCGACAATCTGATCTGGCAACATCTGTGCAAGTGCGCGCACGCGATCGATCACCTGCGCCTCATCCAGCTTGCAATGCCTTGCCAGACTTTGCCAGTCAGCTAGCCTGATCGAAGCGATCTCGTAGAATCTCCCGACCTTCATGGCCAAACGCTGGGGGATCTTGTCCTGATACGGCAGCTGTGTGGAAACGTCATACAGCGGCGAGAGGCGCACCTGCTGGTTCGTACCAAAGAGCAGCGAATAGTTCTTTGCGTGCGCATCGGTACCGCCGATGAGGTAATTGAAGATGTTGGCGTCGATGAAACGCCATACATCCTCCAGGTCAGCGGAACTGACGGCGCGCAGTAGGCGCACGATGGTTTCGATGCCGGGTCCGCGGCTCTCCTGGTACTTCTCGCTCGGCGGCTTCCGCAGCGCTTGGCACATATCCTCTTGGTGCACGCGCCGCAGAATACGCTCGGGATCAGGATGCGGCAGACGATCGAAGCGCTCGACGACAATCACCGGTTCGTCCAGCTCGAGCACAAAGGATCGCGCAGCCGCAAGACCGCAACGAGCAGCAATGTCCTGGCATAGATGTTCGTTCTCAACGATGCCATCGAAGCCAGGGATGCGCGGCTTCAGGATGTGACTGGTCGGCATCCGCCCGCTTGGAACGCCCCAGCGTTGGCCATCGAAGTAGAGAGCAGTCTTGGCCTGCGCGCCCGCGAGGCTCATGCGCCCCTGATCATTGGCCAAGCGAAACGCCGCAGCGTCTTTTTGTAGGAGCGCCATGCGCTCTGTCAGCTCAGGAATAGAGAGCCATTGGATCCGCACGGGCCCCGGGTTCTGATACTCGGCAAGTCGCTCTGGCTGCACGAACTGAAGCGCGCCGGGGACGTCCTCGCCCACATGCTTCAGCAGACCGAACGGATTGTTGCGCGAGACATGGTATTTCTTCTCCCATGCCTCCAGCACCGCCGGGCTCTCGGGGAGGAGATTCGACAGGAAGGTCTTGATGAATCGCTGCCGGTATGGCGCTTCAGTAAGCGGCATCGAGACGGAGAGCGGAAACGCATCCTTGAGTTCGATCCAGCCAGGGTCGTACTGAAAGGACAGCGTACCGCCGCGGTCGGTCTGCTCGTACACGCGACCCATGATCACGCCTTCGACCAGGATGACGAGCTCGGTGATCATCGCCGCTTGCCACTGGATTTCTTGCCAGGTGGTTTGTCTGCCGCGCTGGAAAGAGGTAGCGGATCACGCGCGGTCAAGCGTGCGAACACGTCATCCAAATTGGAGGTGGGCGCGGCTTGCTTACTGGCATCGCCTTGCTCGTTGCCGATCACGATCGACAGGCCCAGAGCCCTCAACGCCTTGAGTACTGTGCCGATTTCCGCGCCATCAGCACCGGCCTCCAGCCGAATGACCCACTGGCGTTGTACACGCAAGTGATCGGCTAGTTTTGCTTGAGACCACCCGAGTTCGAGGCGCCGCGCCTTGACGGCCGCCCCAAGCGCTGGAGTGGTGCGAATCGCAATGTTCTTCATATAGAACATCGTACGCATGTTCTATTTAAAGAACAACTTGGAAATGTTCTATTTGGAGAACAATCCCCCGATGTTCGCTATATGGAACAAACAGTGCCGTGGGAAAGTAAAGTAGCTGAAGAAGA
>CAWISC010000007.1:0-94341 GCA_963838635.1 uncultured Gammaproteobacteria bacterium
GACCAGCTGCGCCCGCTGCGCATCACGCGCGGTTACACCAGCCACGCCGAGGGCTCGGTGCTGGTCGAGTTCGGCGACACGCAGCGTGCTGTGCACCGCCAGCGTCGAGGAGAAGCGTGCCGCCGTTCCTCAAGCCGGCAAGGGCGAGGGCTGGGTCACCGCCGAGTACGGGATGCTGCCGCGCGCGACGCACACGCGCAGCGAGCGCGAGGCGGCGCGCGGCAAGCAGGCGGGCCGCACGCAGGAGATCCAGCGCCTGATCGGCCGCTGCGCTGCGCGCGGTGGTCGACCTGCGCGCGCTCGGCGAGCGCACGATCACGCTCGACTGCGACGTGCTGCAGGCCGACGGCGGCACGCGCACGCGCGGCGATCACCGGCGCCTTCGTCGCGCTGCGCACGACGCGGTCGCGCTGGCTGCTGCGCGCAGGGCACGCTCGCGCGCGTCGCCGCTGCGCGACTGCGTCGCCGCGGTGTCGGTCGGCATCGTCGACGGGCAGGCCGCTGCTCGACCTCGACTACACCGAGGACTCGGCCTGCGACACCGACATGAACGTCGTGATGACCGGCGCCGGCGGCTTCGTCGAGGTGCAGGGCACCGCCGAGGGCGCGGCCGTTCTCGCGCGCCGAGATGGACGCGCTGCTCGCGCTCGCCGACAAGGGCATCGCGCGAGCTGGTCGCGCTGCAGCAGCAGGCGCTGGCGCTTAACGCGTGAGCGACGCGATGCGGCTCGTCCTCGCCTCCGAACAACGCCGGGCAAGCTCGCGCGAGCTCCAGCGCGCTGCTCGCGCCGCTCGGCATCGAGGTGGTGCCGCAGGCCGAGCTCGGCATCCCCGAGGCCGAGGAGCCGCACGCGACCTTCGTCGAGAACGCGCTCGCCAAGGCGCGCCACGCGCGCGCGGCGACCGGCCTGCCCGCGCTCGCCGACGATTCGGGCATCTGCGTCGCCGCGCTCGGCGGCGCGCCGGGCGTGCATCGCGCGCTCGCTACGCCGGCGCAGCCGGCTACGCGAAGGACGACGCGCAACAACGCGCAAGCTGCTGCTCGAGCGCTGCGCGGGCATCGCCGACCGCCGCGCGCACTTCTCAGCGTGCTGGTGCGCTGCGCACGCGCCGACGACCCCGAGCCGCTGATCGCCGAAGGCCGCTGGCACGGCGAGATCGTCGCGCAGCCGCGCGGCAACGGCGGCTTCGGCTACGACCCGCTATTTCATCCCGGCGCTCGGCATGACCGCCGCCGAGCTGCCGCCCGAGGGCAAGAACGCGCGTCAGCCACCGCGGCCAGGCGGCGCGCCGATGCTGCGCGCTGATGCGCGAGCGCTGGCTGTGACCTCGATCGCTCGATCGCCGGCGCCGGACCGCCGATGGCGCGGCGACTCGCACGCTACCTGCGGCCGGGCACGCTGCAGCTCGCCGCGCTGCCGCCGCTGTCGCTGTACATCCACATGCCGTGGTGCGTGCGCAAGTGCCCGTACTGCGACTTCAATTCGCACGAGGCGCGCGGCGAGCGTGCCGCGAAGCAGCGCTACGTCGACGCGCTGCGTCGCCGACCTCGAAGCGCGCTGCCGCTGATCTGGGGCCGCAAGGTGCACACCGTCTTCATCGGCGGCGGCACGCCGAGCCTGTTCTCGGCCGCGGCGATCGACCGCCTGCTCGCGGACATCCGCGCGCGCCTGCCGCTCGCGCCGGACTGCGAGATCACGCTCGAGGCGAATCCCGGGCACGTTCGAGCGCGAGAGATTCCGCGGCTTCCGCGCCGCCGGCGTCAACCGGCTGTCGCTCGGCGTCCAGAGCTTCGACGACGCGCACCTGCGGCGCTCGGGCGCGTGCACGACGCCGCGCAGGCGCGCGCGCGCGGTCGAGGAAGCGCGCGACGATCTTCGACAACTTCAACCTCGACCTGATGTACGCGCTGCCGGGGCAGACGCTGGCCGAGCTGCGATGCGGACCTCGACGCGGCGCTGGCGTTCGCGCCGCCGCACCTGTCGTTCTACCACCTGACGCTCGAGCCGAACACGCTCTTCGCCATTCCCGCCGGCGCTGCCCGACGACGACGCCGCCGACGACGATGCACGACCGCATCGACGAGCGCACCGCGGCGCCGGCTTCGAGCACTACGAGGCCTCGGCGTACGCGCGAGCCGGGCCACGCTGCGCGGCACAACCTCAACTACTGGCGCTTCGGCGACTACCTCGGCATCGGCGCCGGCGCGCACAGCAAGCTGCGTTTCCCGCACCGCATCGTGCGCCAGGTGCGCTGACGCGAGCCGCGAGCCTACATGGAGAACGCGCAGGCCGGCCACGCGGTCCGCAGGACGACGAGGTCGCGCGCGCGCGAGCTGCCGTTCGAGTTCATGCTGAACGCGCTGCGGCTGAGCGACGGCTTCGCGCTCGCGCTGCTTCGGCGAGCGCACCGGCCTGCCGCTGCGGCGATCGCGCGCGCGCTCGCGGAGGCCGAGCGCAGGGCCTGATCGAGCGCGACCCGCGCGCTCCGCCGACGGCGCTCGGCTTCGACTTCCTGAACGACCTGCAGGCGATCTTCCTGTCGGACCCTGAGCCAAAGCCATGTCGAACCGAACGTCCCCGGATGAAGTCCAGCGCAGGTCGCGCGGTCGGCCCAGCCCCGAGCAGGCGGCAGCGCTGCGCAAATCCTCCCTCGCCGCCGCATTGAAGTCCTTTCTCGAGAACGGCTATGCGGCGACCAGCATCGAAGCCATTGCACGCGATGCGGGCGTCGCCAAGATCACCATCTACCGCCAGTTCGAGAACAAGGAGGCCTTGTTCCGTGAAGTCGCGCACCGCGCGGTGAGCAGCGTGCGCGAGACCATGCAGGCCACGCTCGTGCGGCGCGGTGCCGACGAAAGGCAAATTCTGATCGACCTGGTCGAGCGCATGTACCTCGGCGCCACCGAGCCGAAGACGCTGGCCCTTGATGCGCCTCGTGATCGCGGAGGCCATGCGTTTCCCGGAACTGGCGAAGTCGCTCTATGCCGAGAACAGCTACGTGCTCGCGCCGGTGATCGACTACCTGGCCGAGGCGAACCGAACCGGAAAGCTGCGCGTGCCGAACGCCGAGCTGGCCGCGGTGCAGCTATCGACGCTGGCCTTCGGCGGCGTGCGCTTCTTCATCTCGAAGCCGCTCGCGGGGCCCGAGGAGCGCCGTGCCTGGGCGGAGGACATCGTGGACTTGGTGATGCGCGGCTGGGCGCCGATTCCATTCGGCGATGCGCGCGCCGGGACCCGAAGCAGGCAGCGACTAAAATCGCCCGCACGTTCTCGCGCAATGCGAGGGACAGCCCGGAGAGTTGGGTGAGTGGTTTAAACCAGCAGTCTTGAAAACTGCCGACGGGCAACCGTCCGTGAGTTCGAATCTCACACTCTCCGCCAGTGCAGGCCCACCCGCCGTAAGAAAAAAGACCGCTGAAGCCCACCCAACTGCGGCAATTTCCACTCGTACCTTCGGGTTGATCAGGGCGTCCATAGAATTTGCGTTCGACCCCGGCCGCCCTGGGCTTTCCCATCTCTTTCATCCCGAGGATTCCCATGCTCGAGATCGATTTGCCCGCGCAGACAGCGGCGGTTCGCAGCGTTCTTGCCACCCGCGGCATCCCCCGGCGCTGGCGCTGCTCAACGACCGGACGCAGTATCGGTACACGGCCATCTACAAGCTGAGCGGCGAGGCGATGCACGCAGCGCACGTCTTCGACCGCGCTCCGAATACCGCACTGGTTGAAAGCCGTGCCGCTCGGCAAGAGCTTCTGCCAGCACGCGATCGAGATGGCGAGTTCGTGACCGGTCATGCCCAAGGACGAGCGCCTGCGAACCGTCCCTATGTCGGCCTCGTCGAGTCCTACTACGGCCGGCTGCTGACACGCGCAGGGCGGCCGCCCTACGGCACCTTCATCCATTTCGATCTGGAGCCGCGCAGCATCGAACCGGAGGAGATCGCATTCCTCGGGAAGTGATCCCGCTGTTTCTCGACTACCTGGAATGACGCAGGCGGCTATGCCGTCTGCTGCAGATGCAGCAGCGCGGCCACCTGCTTGCAAGGCCTCGTTCTCTGCCGTCAGTTCTGCCACGCGCTGCTCGAGCTGCTGCACGAGATCGGGCGTCGGCTTTGCGGGACCGTCGGAGACCGCCGGCTCCTCGCGCGGCTTGCGCCGGGATTCGCGCACGCGCTTGGCCGCCTGCTTCAGCTCGTCCTTGCCGGCGCGGCGGCCGCGACCTGCTCCTCGGCGGGCAGGCTCGCGACGGCGGCCGCGGCATTGATCGAGATCGTGCCGGCCTTGACGGCCGCCACCAGTTCAGGCGCCGCCTGCTTCTGGATCTTCTCGATCATCACGACCTGGCTGCTGCTCAGGCGCGCGGCCTTGGCCAGGGCCTCGCGGCGTGTCGAGCGGCTCGGCGGCTCGGCCGGCTGCGTCGGGCGGCGTGCCGGTCGGTCGCCACCGGCGCGCGGACCGGGCGCGCGTGCGGCCACGATCTCGTTCTTCCTCAGCGCCAGCACGCCGCGCAGGAAGTCGGAGACGCTGCGCCGGCCCAGGTGCTGGTCGATCATCCACAGGTGCACGTCCTCGACGGACTGGAAGCGCGTGTTCTGCACCGTCGGAACGGCAGGCCGTGCTGGTGGCAGATGCCATGGCGGTTGTGGCCGTCCACCAGCACGTCGCCCCACAGCACGAGCGCATCGCGGCAGCCTTCGGCCAGGATGCTGCGTCCAGGGCTTCGTGCTCCTCGGAGGTCAACGGGTCGATGTAGTTTTTGAGTTCTTCGTTGACGACGATATCCATGGAGACGGGATCAGGGATGGGGCCGGCATCTCTTCAAGCGCGAGCCACATCTCCACCTGGCGGATGCCGGTTGCCAGCCCGCGCGCTGTGGCCACGCGAAACAGCACGCTGTCCAGCGGCTCGTCGACCAGCCGCCACGTGGTGCCGGCGCGCGCGCAGGCGAGGGCGTCCAGCAGATCGGAAGCCGCGGCCTCGTCGAGCGCGCCGGCATCGAGCAGCGCGCTGTGGCTGCCGCTTTCGAGATAGACGGCATAGCCGACGACTTCGCCGCCGCGCTGGACGCCAAGCGCCAGCGCGCCCTCGGCGTCGACGGCGCCCCGCACGGTGGGGATCTCGCGGCGCCAGGTGGGCCGCGTGCGTGTATTGCACAGCATGTGTGCCGATGCGAGGCCGGTGGCGTCGAGTGCGACACCGGTGAATGCGCGGCCCTGCGAAGACGTCCCTTCCAGAACGGCCAGCAGCCAGCCTCCGCGAAGCCTCCCTGGCGATACGGCGCGCGCGCCAGGGTTCTGCTCGATGACCTCGAGCACGACCTCCCGCATGCCCGCATCCGCCAAGGTCGTGCGCTGAGCCTCGAGCAGCGCCTTCGCCAACCCGCGACCCCGCTGCGCGCCGGCGATGCCGAAGCCGGCAAGGTAGGCGCGGGCCTGCCTGCGGCCCACCAGCGAGATGCCGTGGAGCGCGCCATCGATCGCGAGCACCCTGGAAAGCGCGAGGTCGGCGTTTGCGCGCCGCAGGTGCCGCTCGAAAAGCGGCTCGGTGAAGGCGATCGGAACGAAGTAGTTCTCGTAGGCGCGATTCCAGAGCGCGGTGAGTTCGCTGCGGGCGAATTCGGCGGCGGGGACGAAGCAGATGTCGAGCCTGCTCTGCATTCAGAGCCCCGCCGCCAGCGAGCGCGGCACCCCGATCGGCATGTCGAGCAGCATCTGGGCCATGCCCTTGCCGAGCGGGTCGAGCGCGGGCGACGCCGGGCCGCCGCCGTCGAGCGCGTCGTGCAGCACGAAGTTGATCGCGGCGATGCCGGGCAGATAGAAGCGCTCGACCTCGCCCTGCACCAGGTGGGCGAGAAGTGCGCGCACGCGCTTCGGCGTGAGCGCGTCCCAGAGCAGCGGCAGCCATTCGGGCGCGGCGCGCGATCGACGCCGATGTTCGAGAGGTTGCCCTTGTCGCCGCTGCGCGCCCAGGCGAGCCGCACCAGCGGCACCTCGTCCGTCGGCCTCGCGGGCGGTCGGCCAGGCGCGGGCTCGGCCGGCGCGCCGGCGCGCGGCAGCGCGCTGCCCGGGACGCGCACCGCGATGGCGCTCGCCGTCGAACACGAAGCTGACCGGCACGCGCCTTGTCGAGCAGGAACGAGAAGCGGCTTGATCAGCGGCGACGCCGCGGCCGCCCGCCGCCCGGCCGGTCGTGCCCGGCGACCACGAGTGCCCGCCGGTGCGATCTCGCGCGCGAAGATCTCGAGCGCCGCGCGTTCGGCGTGGTCGACCACGACGCGCATCATCACCTCGCGCGCCGCGCGCGGCGCGCGCGTGCGGGCCGTACGAGCGTCTCGGCGCCGAGCAGCTCGATGTGGGTCGCGGCGAAGTCGGCGAAGCCCGCGTCGCGCAGCAGCGGCGGGTGCGCTCGAGGATCGCCTCGCCGGTGCGCCGCGCCTTCGCGGCCGCGTCGATGCCGACGATCACCAGCGTGCCGGCGCAGCGGAAGCCGTCGAGCGGCGTCGCCGACACCTTGTAGCTCGGCGGTCGGCGCGCGGCCGCGGGCGCCGCGCGACGCGCACGCGGTCGCTCGCCGTCCTGCTCGATGCGTCACGTCGCGGAAGTCGCAGATCACGTCGGGCAGCAGGTAGGCGCCGGGTCGCCGATCTCGTAGAGCAGCTGCTCGGCGACCGGCGCGCGCGCGATCAGGCCGCCGGTGCCGGGCGGCTTGGTGACCACGAAGCTGCCGTCGGCGCGGCACTCGACGATCGGATAGCCGATGTCGGCCCAGTCGGGCACGCTCTCCCAGTCGGTGAAAGGCCGCCGGTGGCCTGGCAGCCGCATTCGATGATGTGGCCGGCGAGGCTGCCGGCGGCGAGCCGGTCGTAGTCGTCGCGCGACCAGCCGAACTCGTGCATCAGCGGCCCGAGCGTCACCGCGCTGTCGACGCAGCGGCCGGTGATCACGATGTCGGCGCCGGCGGCGAGCGCCGCGCGATCGGCAGCGCGCCGAGGTAGGCGTTGGCGCTCAGCACCTTGTCGGGCAGCGGCTCGCCGCTGAACATGTCCGCGTCGCCGGCGCTCGCGCAGCTCGGCGATCTGCGCGCCGACGTCGTCGCCGTCGACGACCGCGATGCGCAGCGAGACGCCCGGCTCGCGCGGCCAGCGCCTGCCAGCGCGGCCGCGCAGCCGCGCGGGTTGATGCCGCCCGCGTTGCTGATCACCTTGATGCCGCTGCCGCTTGATCTCGCGCAGCACCGGCTGCATCGCGACGTCGACGAAGTCGGTGGCGTAGCCGCGCTCGGGCTTCTTCGGCGCGCGCCGCCGCCAGGATCGCCATCGTGGTCTCGGCCAGGTAGTCGAACACCAGGTAGTCGATGCCGGCCGCGCTTACCAGCTGCGGCGCGGCCGACCATGCTGTCGCCCCAGAAGCCCGAGGCGCCGCCGATGCGGACGATCTTGCTGCTGCTTGTCATGGAGGTGCAGCTTAGCGATGCGCAGCGCGCCGCGCTTGCGCCAACTCGCTGCGGGCGCAGCCACTACGCGCAAGACCTGGGCGCACCGGGCCGCTAGCCTCGATGGCGACAAGGAGTCGTCCATGGGGTTTCTCGATGCGCCGCCGCTGCCCTTCTATTTCAGTGCCGACCACGAGCAGTTCCGCGCCAGCGTCCGCGACTTCGTCGCGCGCGAGATCGCGCCGCACGTCACCGCGTGGGACGAGGCCGGAGACCTTCCCGCGCTCGCTGTACCGCGCGGCCGCCGAGCTCGGCCTGCTGGGCCTCGGCTACCCGGAGGCATACGGCGGCACGCCGGCCGACGCTGCTGCGCAGCTGGTCGTCGCCGAGGAGTCGCGCGCGCGCGGCAGCGGCGGCGTGCTGGCGAGCCTGTTCTCGCACGAACATCGGCCTGCCGCCGATCGTCGCCGCGCGGCAGCGAGGCGCTGAAGCGCCGGGTCGTCCCGCCGGTGCTCGCCGGCGAGAAGATCGCGGCGCTGGCGATCACCGAGCCCGGCGGCGGCTCCGACGTCGCGCGCCTGCGACCACCGCGCACGCCGCGACGGCGACGCACTGGGTCGTCGACGGCGAGAAGACCTTCATCACCTCGGGCGTGCGCGCCGACTGGCATCACGGTGGCGGTGCGCACCGAGCGGCCCGGGCGCCGGCGGCATCTCGCTGCTCGCTGTCGCCGGGCGACACGCCCGGCCTCACGCGCACGCCGCTCGACGAAGATGGGCTGGTGGTGCTCCGACACCGCGCACCTGCGCTTCGACGGCTGCCGCGTGCCGGCCGACCAACCTGATCGGCGAGGAGAACGCGCGGCTTTCGCGTCATCATGGACAACTTCAACGGCGAGCGGCTGCTGATGTCGGCGCTGGCGCTGCGGCTTCGCCGCAGGTCTGCTTCGACGAGGCGCTGGACTGGGCGCGCCAGCGCAAGACCTTCGGCGCGCCGCTGGTCGAGCGCCAGGTCGATCCGCCACAAGCTGATGGACATGCAGCATGCGCATCGACGCAGCGCGCGCGCCTGGCTCGACGACGCTGGCCTGCGCGCACGAGCGCCGGCGGCGCCGAGCGCGGCGCAGCTGGTGGCCGAGCTCTGCCTGCTGAAGAACCAGGCGACGCAGGCGATGCAGTTCTGCGCCGACCAGGCGGTGCAGATGCTCGGCGGCATGGGCTTCATGCGCGGCACGAAGAGCGAGCGCATCTACCGCGAGGTCAAGGTGATGATGATCGGCGGCGGCGCGGAGGAGATCATGAAGGAGCTGGCCGCGCGCCAGCTGGGTCTTTGAGGCAAGGACGAAGAAGACATGGCAGCATCGAGTCGACGATCTCTCCCGGCAGCGAATCCTTCCAGGCCAACCGCGCGGGCATGCTGGCGCTGCTCGAACAGCGTGCGCGCGTGCGAGCAGCGCAGCGCCGCGACCTCGGCCCGGTCGCGCGAGCGCTTCGAGCAGCGCGGCCAGCTGCTGCCGCGCGAGCGCCTCGCGCTGCTGCTCGACCCCGGCGCGCCCTTTCTCGAGCTCGCCTCGCTGGCCGGCCTGGGCATGGACACGCCCGACCTCGACGCAGCAGCGTGCCGGGCGGCGGCATCATCGCCGGCATCGGCTTCGTCGTCGGGCGTGCGCTGCATGGTCAACGCGTCCGACTCCGGCATCGACGCCGGCGCGCTGCAGCCCATGGGCCTCGACAAGCAGCTGCGCATGCAGGAGATCGCGCTCGAGAACAAGCTGCCCTACGTGCAGCTGGTCGAGAGCGCCGGCGCCAACCTGATGACCTACCGCGTCGAGGACTTCGTGCACGGCGGCAGCCTCTTCCGCAACCTCGCGCGGCTGTCGGCCGCCGGCCTGCCGGTGGTCACCGTGACGCACGGCTCGTCACCGCCGGCGGCGCCTACCAGACCGGGCCTGTCGGACTACATCGTGATGGTGCGCGGCCGCTCGCGCGCCTTCCTCGCCGGGCCGCCGCTGCTGAAGGCGGCGACCGGCGAGATCGCGACCGAGGAGGAGCTGGGCGGCGCCGTGATGCACACCGCGATCTCGGGCCTCGGCGACTACCTGGCCGAGGACGACCGCGACGCGATCCGCATCGCGCGCGAGATCCTCGCGCAGCATCGACTGGAACCGCGGCTGCCGGCGCGCGCCGCCGCGCCGCTTCGAGCCGCCGCGCTACGACGCCGAAGAGCTGCTGGGCATCATGCCGATCGACCCCAAGCGGCCGGTCGACATGCGCGAGGTGATCGCGCGCATCGTCGACGACTCCGACTTCCTGGACTTCAGCGCCGACTACGGCACCGCCACCGTCTGCGGCCACGCGCGATCGAGGGCCATGCCGGTCGGCATCGTCACCAACAACGGCCCGATCGACTCGGCCGGCGCCAACAAGGCCGACGCACTTCATCCAGGCCTGCTGCCAGTCGGGCACGCCGCTGGTCTACCTGCACAACACGACCGGCTACATGGTCGGCCGCGCGCACGAGGAGGCCGGCATGATCAAGCACGGCTCGAAGATGATCCAGGCCGTGACCAACGCCACCGTGCCGCAGATCACGCTGCACTGCGGCGCCTCCTTCGGCGCCGGCAACTACGGCATGTGCGGGCGCGGCTTCCCTCCGCGCTTCTGCTTCTCGTGGCCGAACGCGCGCACCGCGGTGATGGGCGCCGAGCAGGCGGCCGAGACCATGGCGATCGTCACCGAGGCCGGCGATGGCGCGCAAGGGCGCGGTGCGACCGACGCCGAGAGCTCGACGCAGCTGCAGGCGCGCGATCATCGAGCGCTTCGACGCCAGATCGAGCGTGTTCACCACCAGCGCGCGCTGCTCGACGACGGCGTGATCGACCCGCGCGACACGCGCGCGGTGCTGGCCGAGGTGCTGGCGATCTGCCGCGAGCCGAGCGCCGCACGCCGCAGCGCGATGCAGTTCGCGGTGGCGCGGCCATGATGATGGCCATGCATCGCACCGTTCCGCAAGATGCTGGTCGCCAACCGCGGCGAGATCGCGCTGCGCGTGATCCGCACGCGCGCGCGCGCTGGGCTATCCGCACCGTGGCCGTGTACTCCGACCGCCGATGCCGATGCGCGGCACGTGCGCGCAGGCCGACCAGGCGGTCTGCATCGGCGGGCCGCTGCCGGCGCAGTCGCTACCTGCGCATCGCGGCGCATCATCGAGGCCGCGCAGCGCCAGCGGCGCCGATGCGGTGCATCCCGGCTACGGCTTCCTGGCCGAGAACGCGGACTTCGCGCAGGCCTGCAGCGACGCCGGCCTGGTGTTCATCGGCCCGTCGCCCGAGGCGATCGCGCGCGATGGGCGACAAGGCCGGCGCCAAGCGGCCGATGCAGGCGGCCGGCGTGCCCTGCATCCCCGGCTACCAGGGCGACGACCAGGGCGACGCGCGCTGGCCGCGGAGGCCGAGCGCATCGGCTTCCCGGTGATGATCAAGGCCGCGGCCGGCGGCGGCGGGCGCGGCATGCGGCTGGTGCGCGCGGCGGCGGAATTCGCCGCAGCGCTGCGCAGCGCGCGCGTCCGAGGCGCGAGGGCGCCTTCGGCGACGCGACGCGTGATCCTCGAGCGCGCGATCGTCGGCGCCGCGCCACATCGAGATCCAGGTCTTCGCCGACCGCCACGGCAACGCCATCCACCTCGGCGAGCGCGACTGCTCGGTGCAGCGCCGCCACCAGAAGATGATCGAGGAGGCGCCGTCGCCGGCGGTCGATGCCGGCGCTGCGCGAGCGCATGGGCGCGGCGGCGGTCGGCCGCGGCGCAGGCCATCGGCTACGACGGCGCGGGCACGCTCGAGTTCCTGCTCGACGCGCGAGCGGCAGCTACTACTTCATGGAGATGAACACGCGGCTGCAGGTCGAGCACCCGGTGACCGAGGCGATCACCGGCCTCGACCTGGTGGAGCTGCAGCTGCGCGTCGCCGCCGGCGAGCCGCTGCCGCTCGCGCAGGAGGACGTGCGCTTCGACGGCCACGCGATCGAGGTGCGGCTGTGCGCCGAGGACGCCGCGCAGGGCTTCATGCCGCAGAGCGGCACGCATGGCGCTGTGGCGGCTGCCGCCGCGGCTGCGCGTCGAGCATGCGCTGCGCTCGGGCGCCGAGATCCCGCCCTTCTACGACTCGATGATCGCCAAGCTGATCGCCCACGGCGCGCACGCGCGAGGAGGCGCGGCGCAAGCTGATGCGCCGGCCTGGAGGACGCGGTGGCGCTGGGCGTGACGACCAACCAGCTCTTCCTGCAGCGCTGCCTGGCGCACCCGGTGTTCGCGGCCGGCGGGGCGAGCACCGCCTTCATCGCGCAGCACCAGGAGGAGCTGCTCGCACCGGACGACGCCGACGCAGGAGCGCGCCGCCGCGCTCGCCGCCGTGCTGCTGCTGCGAAGACGCCGGCGATCGTCGCCGCATCGGCCGCGCGCATGACGCACACGCTGCCGATCTCGCTGCGCTTCACGCTCGACGGCCGGATGCGCGACGCCGGCGTCGTGCGCGCGCAGCCCGATCGCTTCAGCGTGCGCATCGGCGAGCAGCGTCTTCGAGATCGATCGGGTCGAGCTGGCGCCGACGCGCGTGCGCTTCGCCTGCAACGGCCTGGCCGAGCGCGCGGCGCTGCCAGCGCGACGGGCGCGCTGCTGCTGCTGCACTACCGCGGCCGGCACCTGCGCGTGGAAGACCGCACGCGCGCGGCCGCGGCCGAACGGCCGGCGACGCTGCCGGCGACGGCAAGCTGCGCGCCTCGATGAACGGCCGCGTGGTCGCGGTGCTGGTGGCGGTCGGCGATACGGTCGAGGCCGGCCAGCCGATCGTCACGCTGGAGGCCATGAAGATGGAGCACGTGCATGCGGCGCCGTCGCGCGGGCCGCGTGACGGCACTGCACGTGACGACCGGCGACCAGGTCGCGGCGCAGCCGGGTGGTGGCGGAGCTGGCGATCGAGGCGCGCTGAGCTGTTAACAGAGCTACGCCTGCACCGCCCGCCGCAGCGCCGCCCGCGCCAGCAGGCGCGTGGAATCGAGCGTCGGCAGCGGCGAATTCGCGTCGTCGATGATCAGCGGAATCTCCGTGCAGCCGAGGACGACGGCGTCGCAGCCCTCGTCCTTCATCCGCGCGATGACGCGCTGGAAGTAGGCGACCGCCTCGGGCTTGAAGACGCCGTAGACCAGCTCGTCCATGATGATGCGGTTGATCTCGTCGCGTTCGGCGGCGCTCGGGCGCACGTACGCCAGCCCGCGCGCCGCGAGCTTCTCCGGATAGACCTCGCTGTCGACCAGCCAGCGCGTGCCGGTCAGGCCGAGGCGCCGGAAGCCGCGCTCGACGGCCTCGCGCGGCGACGACCTCGGCGATGTGCAGCCAGGGCAGCGGCGAGCGCGGCTCGACGTAGCGGCAGCGCCTGGTGGATGGTGTTGTCGGGGCAGATCAGGAAATCGGCGCCGATCTTCGCGAGCTTGTCGCGCCGAGGCGAGCATCAGCTCGCCGACGCCCTGCCAGTCGCCGCGGTCGAGGCATGCACGTACTCGGCGAGCGAGTGCGTGTGCATCGAGACTTCGGGATGCGCGTGCGGGCCGAGCAGCTGCGCGCCTTCGACGCAGATGGTCCGGTAGCAAGCGCCGCGCCTTCGGCGGAGCAGGCGACGATGCCGATGTGCTGGGGCATACGGACTTGCGCGGCTGTGCATTCATGAACGGTGCCTCATCGTGAAGAGGACGTGGTGCGAGTCGTCGATTCTCGTGCAGGCCGCTGCGGGATCGGGCTACGGCGCGAAGCGAGCTCAGTAACCGCTGGCCTGGAAGTCCGTGCTGTGCAGGCAGATGGCGACCATCGGGTTCTCCCGATAGCGCGCGGTCGCCAGCGCGTCGATGGAGTCGGCGTTTTCCGCATAGGCGCGCACCAGTTCGGTGTCGCCTTCCGGTGCGTGGAAGCGGGCATGCAACGCCTCTTCGTCGATCCGGGCAATGATGCGTGCCCCGTCGTACCCGTCGGGGTAGATCGCGAACTGGACGCTGCTGGTCGCGCGATGGAAGGTCGCTTCGGAGGCCATAGGAACTTTCGTACTCGTTACGACAAGTATCAGTTTTTCCGGTTCAGCAAGAAATAAGCCCGAAGCTCTATGACGTCCCGGAGGTGTGAAGCATTTCTCGAATCGCCTCGGTAAATAGGGGCTGAACTTCCGGCGCACCACGCACTCAGACCCGGCTTTGGTTTCCATGCATTCCGTTCACCCCTTTCGATCGCTCCGCGCGCTGGCCGTCGCGCTCATTTCCGCATCGGAAGAGGACAGCAGCGGCGGCCTGCAGCCGGCGCAGGAGAAGACCGAGGAGCGACTGAGGAATCCGGGCTCGGGTTTATATGGCGAGATCCTCGCAGCGACGGCTATCCGAGCTGGCGCTCGAACTCGCTGACCGGCACGGGCCTCGACTCGCCGTGCAGCTGCCGTCCGGTCAGCGACAATACCGTCAGCTTCATCGCGGCGACGGCTCGCCGGTGCGCGCGTTGAGTCGCACCATCGCATGGGAATTCGACAACGGCGTGACGCGGACCTTCGTGTACAACGTCGCCGAGGATCTCCAGCCTTACTACGCGCAGCTCAATCGATTCCGCGGTCAGCTGTTCGGCTGGTTCGGTTTGTTGATGTTGCTGCTGCTGGGCGCGCTCGCGTTCCTGCTGCGGCGGTTGCTGACGCCGCTGCGGCGAATCGAGCGCGAGATCGAGGAGATGGAAGCAGGTCGGATGACGGAGCTTGGCACGGGCTATCCGCGCGAGCTGCTCGGCGTGACGACGAATCTCAACGCGCTGTTGCGCGGTGAGCGCGAACGCCTGGCCCGCTATCGCAACACACTCGGAAATCTCGCGCACAGCTTCAAGACGCCGCTGGCCGTGATGCGCAACCTGCTGAGCGGTGCGCAGGGGCGCAACCTGGCGATCGGCAAGCAGCTCGACGAGCAAGTCGGGCGCATGGACGACATCGTCAAGTATCAGCTCAAGCGCGCGGCCGCCTCGGGTGGCACCGGACTGGGTACTGCTCCGATCGACGTGCGCAGTGCGCTCGACCCGCTGCGCGCCGCGCTGCTCAAGGTGTATGCCGACCGCAATATCGACTGCGAGCTGATTGTCGCGCCCGGATGTTTCTTCACGGGCGACCGCGAAGATCTGACCGAAGTCGCCGGCAACCTGCTGGACAACGCATTCAAGTGGAGCCGGGGCAGGGTGCGGCTTACGGCGGAGCGCATCAGCGACCCGACGGCACGACGCGACGGGTTGCGTCTGGTGGTCGAGGACGACGGTGCGGGAATTCCCGTCGACGAGCGCACGCGCGTGCTCGATCGCGGCGCCCGGCTCGATGAGCGCGTCAGCGGCCAGGGCATCGGGCTGTCCGTCGTTCGCGAGCTGGCCCAGCTCAATGGCGGTACGATCCGCATCGACGACTCGCCGCTCGGCGGCGCCTGGATCGAGATCCGCTTCCCAGCCACGTAGGTGCCGAAGATTTCTTCTCGCATCTACCACGCGACGCTGCTCGCCTTGCGGGAGCGGCTGACGGCGGTGCGTCATGCCGATCGGCCGCGGCTGGCTCGCGAGCTCGACCGGCTGTTCGCGCGCAAGACGCTCGATGCCCAGGCGTACAAGGCGGCCGACGCACTGGGCAAGGCGATCGACGATTCAGTCGCCCGCGTCGAGCGGTTGCGCTCGCTGCCGCTGAAGATCGAGTACGACACGGCGCTGCCGATCGTCGCGCACCGTGAGGAGATCGCGAAGGCGCTCCACGAGCACCAGCTCATCGTCGTGTGCGGAGCGACCGGTTCCGGCAAGACGACGCAGCTGCCGAAGATCTGCCTCGAAGCGGGTCGCGGCACACTGGGGTTGATCGGTCACACGCAGCCGCGACGCATCGCGGCCCGCGCCATTGCCAGCCGCGTCGCGTCCGAGCTCGGCACCAGCGTCGGAGGTGCTGTCGGCTTCCAGATCCGCTTCACCGACCGCACCGGACCGGACACGCGGCTCAAGGTAATGACGGACGGCATCCTGCTGCGCGAGCTGGAGCACGACCGGCAGCTGCGCAACTACGACACGCTGATCATCGACGAGGCGCACGAGCGCAGCCTCAACATCGACTTCCTGCTCGGCGTGCTCAAGCGCTTGCTGCCGCAGCGTCCGGAGCTGCGCGTCGTGATCACGTCCGCGACCATCGATCCGCAGCGCTTCTCGGAGTTCTTCGGCGGCGCGCCGATCATCGAGGTGTCCGGCCGCAGCTATCCGGTGGACGTTCGTTACCGGCCGCTGATCGGCGACGACGAGGACTCGGAGCTGTCGCTCACAGAGGGCATCGTCGCCGCCGTGCAGGAGCTGGACCGCGAGGATCGCGGCGATGTGCTCGTCTTCCTGCCCGGCGAGAAGCAGATCCGCGAGACGTCCGAGGCACTCGGCAGGGCCCGGCTGCACGCTACCGAGGTGCTGCCGCTGTACTCGCGTCTGTCGACGCGCGATCAGGAGCTGATCTTCGAGAAGCACGGTACGCGCCGCGTCGTGCTCGCCACCAACGTTGCCGAAACGTCGCTGACCGTGCCCGGCATGCGACACGTCGTCGACTCGGGTCTCGCGCGCATCAGCCGGTACAGCGTGCGCGGCAAGGTACAACGTCTGCCGATCGAACCGATCTCGCAGGCGAGCGCCGATCAGCGCAAGGGGCGGGCCGGGCGCGAAAGTCCGGGCATCTGCATTCGCTTGTACGCCGAAGATGACTTCGCAGCACGCCCGGCCTTCACGCCGCCGGAAGTTCTGCGGACCAACCTCGCGAGCGTGATCCTGCAGATGGCGGCCCTGGAGCTCGGCGAGCCGCAGGAGTTTCCGTTCGTCGATCCACCGGACACGCGGCAGATCAATGACGGGTACAAGTTGCTGCAGGAGTTGAAGGCAGTCGACGAGGCTCGCACCGTGACCAGCCTCGGACGGCAGATCTCGGCGCTGCCGCTCGATACGCGGCTGGCGCGCATGCTGCTGGCAGCGAGCCATCATCGATGTGTCGCAGAGATGCTCATCATCGCTGCGTTCCTCGCGGCTCAGGATCCGCGCGAGCGACCGGCCGACGCGCAGGCGCAAGCCGACCAGAAGCACGCGGCATTCGCCGATCCGCGCTCCGATTTCATCGGCGTGCTGAACCTGTGGAAAGCGTTCGCCGAGCAGAGCGCGGCGCTGTCCGGCAGCCAGCTACGCAAGTGGTGCCGTGAGAATTTCCTCTCGTTCATCCGTATGCGCGAATGGCAGGAGCTGCAGCGGCAGCTTGCAGACATCGCCGCCGAGCTGCAGCTGAAGCCGAACCAGGTACCTGCCGAATACAACGACCTGCATCAGGCGATTCTCACGGGCTTCCTCGGCAACATCGGCGCGCTCGACGAGCGTCGCGAGTACGAGGGCGCGCGCGGTAGTCGCTTCGTCATCGCGCCCGGAACGCCGCTTGCGTCCAAGCCGCCGAAGTGGCTCGTCGCCGCGAGCCTCACCGAGACGACACGTCTATACGCGCGCATGGTCGCTGCAGTCGAGCCGCTGTGGATCGAGGCAGCAGCCGAACATCTCATCAAGCGCAGCTACAGTGAACCGCACTGGGTCGAGGAGCGCGGCTTCGTCGCCGCCTTCGAATCGACCTCGCTATACGGGCTCACGCTGTCGTCGCGACGTCGGGTCAATTACGGCAGCGTCGCGCCGGCCGAAGCACAGCAGATCTTCGTGCGCGAGGCGCTCGTCGAAGGACGCATGCGGCTGCGCGCACCATTCCTCGATCACAATCGGCGACTGCGACGCGAAGTGGAGCAGCTGGAAGCGAAGTTGCGTCGCAGGGACGTGCTCGTCGACGAGCTGACGATCACGGACTTCTATCTGCAGCGTCTGCCGCCGACCGTGCACTCGACCGCGACCCTGGAGAAGTGGCTGCGCGGACCGCATCCGACCGGAGCGTTGCAGATGTCCCGCAGCGATCTGATGCGCCGCGACGTCCCTGAGGTCACGGCGACCAGCCATCCCGACAAGATGCAACTCGCGGGCAACGAGCTGCCGCTGGAATACGTCTTCGAGCCGGGCAGTGCGCGCGACGGCATCACCGTCACATTGCCTTTGCCGCTCCTCGCGACCGCAACGCCTGCCGACTTCGCGACGCCGATCCCGGGATGGCGGATGGAGACGATCACGGAACTGCTACGCGCGTTACCTAAGCCGATTCGCAAGGCCTTCGTCCCGGTTCCCGAGCACGCCGCGCGCGCGGCGGCGGAGATCGATGTCGACCACAAGGATTTCCACGCAGCGCTTGCGCAGTGGATCGCGCGCTCCGGCGGTGTGCCGATGACAGTCGAGCAACTCGCGGCGCTGCCCATCCCGGACGCATTGCGCTTCAACATTCGTGTCGTCGACTTGAGCGGTGCGACGCTGGCGGAAGGGCGCGACCTGCTCGCGCTGAAGCGCGGCATTCGACGCGTCGAGGCCGAGCGATCGGGCGACCGTCCCGACTCCGTGCATCGCCGCTGGGACTTCGGCGAAGTGCCCACGGAGCGGGTCGTGCAGCGGCGCGGTTTGCGATTCACTGTCTATCCGACACTGCGCGATCACGGCGATGGGGTCGAGCTGGCGCAGGCGGGCACAGTAGCCGACGCGGAGGAGTCGCTGCGCCCGGCCATCCTGCGCCTGGCGTTGCTCGCTTTGCCCGAGCAGTTCAAATACGCGCGCAAGCGATTCGCCGACGACCGCGACATCGTGCTGCTCGGCCAGGGTCAGAACACGGTACGGCCGATGCCCGAGTCGCTGGCGGAGCGCGCGTTCAGTGAGTGTTTTCTCGGCGAGGATGGGGCGTTGCCGCGCACGCAGCAGCAATTCGAGGCGCTCCTGGATCGTCACCGCAGCGGCTTCGGCGAAGTCGTCGATCGCGTACTGGCGCATGCGCGCGAGACCTTGCGCGAACTGCGCAACGTGCGGCAGAAACTTGCAGCCCTCGACAATTCCGCGTTCAAGGCACTGCAGGAAGACGCGCGTGCGCAGCTCAAGGCGCTCGTCCCGGCAGATTTCCCGACGGGCGTGCCGGCCGTGTTATGGCAGCACTTGCCGCGTTATCTCAAGGCGCTCGCGCGTCGGCTCGACAAAGCGCAGGGTAATCAGAAGCGCGACGCAGAGTTGATGGCTCGTGTGCGCCCGGCGATGCGCGCGCTCGAGCAGCTGTATGCGCATCCGCATAGCGACGAACAGCATGCCGAGATCCAGCGCTTGCAGTGGCTGATCGAAGAGCTGCGGGTCTCGCTCTTCGCGCAGGATCTCAAGACCGCTGTGCCGGTTTCGGAAAAGCGGATCCAGGAGCAGATCGAGCGGGCTCAGGGCGCGACTTTGAAATCGATGCCTTGAGCGAGCGGCAGCTGCAGGCTCCAGTTGATGGTGTTGGTCTGCCGGCGCATGTACACCTTCCAGCTGTCCGAGCCGGATTCGCGCCCGCCGCCGGTGTCCTTCTCGCCGCCGAATGCGCCACCGATCTCCGCGCCCGAAGTACCGATGTTGACGTTGGCGATACCGCAATCGCTGCCCGCTGCGGACAGGAAGCGCTCGGCATTCTGCAGGCGGTCGGTGAAGATCGCCGACGACAGGCCGTGATGCGAGGCGTTATGCATCGCAATCGCTTCGTCGAGCGTCTTGAACTCGATCAGGTACAGGATGGGTGCGAAGGTTTCGGTCTGCACGATCTCCCAATCGCCGCGCGCGCGGACGATCGTCGGCTCGACGAAGTTCCCCGAGCCGGGACGCACCTTGTCGCCGCACAGCACTGTGCCGCCGGCGCGGCGCGCGGATTCCAGCGCCTTGCTGTAGCTCGCGACGGCGCGCTGATCGATGAGCGGTCCCATCAGGGTGCCGGCTTCCAGCGGATTGCCGATCTTCACCTGCGCGTACGCTTTGGTCAGTCGTTGCTCGAGTTCCTTCGAGCGCGACTCATGCACGAACACGCGGCGCGTGCTGGTGCAGCGCTGACCGGCGGTGCCGACAGCGCCGAAGACGATGGACGGCACGGCGAGGTCGAGGTTGGCGAACTCGTCGACGATGATCGCGTTGTTACCGCCAAGCTCGAGCAGGCTCTTGCCGAGACGCGCGGCGACGCGCTCACCGACCCTGCGACCGACGGCCGTCGAGCCGGTGAACGACACGAGGTCGACGCGGCGATCATCGACGAACTTCTCCGCCAGCTCGGTGCCGGCGCTGATGAACAGCTGGAAGATGCCGGGCAAGCCCTGACGCTCGCACACGCGGTTCACGATGTTCTGGACCGCGACCGCCGACAGCGCGGCCTTCGGTGAGGGCTTCCACACGCAGGCGTCACCGCACACCGCCGCGAGGAATGCATTCCACGACCACACCGCGACCGGGAAGTTGAAGGCGCTGATGATTCCGACGATGCCGAGTGGATGCCACTGCTCGTACATGCGATGCATCGGCCGCTCCGAATGCATCGTCAGGCCGTACATCATGCGCGACTGGCCGACTGCGAAGTCGGCGATGTCGATCATCTCCTGCACTTCGCCATCGCCTTCCGGTTTGATCTTGCCGGTTTCGAGCGTGACCAGGCTGCCCAGCGCACTCTTGTGCGCGCGCAGCTCCTCGCCGATCAACCGCACGGCTTCGCCGCGCTTGGGCGCAGGAACCATGCGCCACTGCTCGAATGCCTTGCGCGAGGAAACGATGACGCGCTCGTAGTCCGCAGCAGTCGCGCTGCGAACGCGACCGAGCAGCTCGCCCGTTGCCGGATTGATCGATTCGATGACCGGCCCCGTGGTGTCTTTCGACCAGCCGCCGTCCTGCGACCAGGCGCCGGAATTGAGCTCGGAGAGACCCAGAGAAGAGAAAATGTCACGCATGGGAGAACCTCAACGACGGTGCAGGGCGCGCTGGTGGCCGGCCTGGCCGCTGACGACGACGTGCGACGAAATCTCCTTGCCGCCGCTCGCTGCGTAGTGCTTGCCGAAACGGTTCTGCAGCACGTCCTGCAATCGAAAATCTTCCTGGCGAACGAACCCGGCGTGGCGGCCGCCGCTGTTCATCACCAGATCCACCACGGCGGTCATGCCCGCCGCGGTCGTCACCTGGATCGCGGACCACAGGCGTCCGGCGATCATCTGCGGGTACACCTTGTTGACGTAGTTCTCCTCGCGCAGGTCGCCATCCTGCTTGCCGGTCACGGCTACGTAGATCACTACGACATCCTGCAGCGTCTGCGGCACGGCGTTCTCGAGGATGCGCTTGAGCGTGCCGCGGTCGTGATTCAGCTTCAGGTCGTTCATCAACAACCGCATCTGCTCGCAGTGGCCGGGATAGCGCATGGTCTTGTAGTCCATGACCTGCGAGCGCGCGCCGTAGGTCTCGGCGAGCGAGCCCAGGCCGCCGGACGTGTTGAACGCTTCGTACAGCGTGCCGTCGATCTCGATTTCCTCCAGCCCTTCGAGCGGCGCGGCCTCGATGCGCCGGCCGTCGACGATCGCCTCGCACGGATTGCCGTACTCGTTGATCAGTCCCTCGGTCGACCACGTCAGCGAATACTTCAGGACGTTGTTCGGATGCTGGGGCAGGGCGCCGACGCGCAGCTTCACCGTTCGCAGCTCGTCGAAGTGACCGATCAGCTCGTTGGCCGCGATCGAGATGAAACCGGGCGCGAGTCCGCACTGGGGCACGAACGCCTGCGCGGCGCCGGCGGCGATTTTGCGCACCGCGCGCGTGACCTCGACGTCTTCCGTCAAATCGAAATAATGTATACCGGCACGACGCGCAGCTTCGGCGACTGCGATGTTGCAGTAGTACGGCAGGCCCGAGATCACGGCGTTGACGGGATGGCTCTTGAGATGCGCATCGAGCGCCGCCGTGTCGGAAGCGTCGAGCGTGTGAGCACGCAGATTCGCGAAGCGATGAGCGTTGACCACTGCATTTGCAGCCTCGCCGCTCACATCTGCGAGATGCACCTCGTACGAACCGGACTCGGCGAGCAGGCCGGAGATGAGCGCTCCGATCTTGCCGGCGCCGAGAATGAGAACCTTGGGCATGCGGACCTCCGAAAATGGGCGCGACATTCTAGGGCACCCGGACGAAATGGCGCGCACGGTATGCAATTCGCCCAGAGATGCTACAGTTCTGACACGTTATGACGCGCAATCCCGACCTCATTCAGTGGCACCCCGCGAGCTGGCAGAGCAAGCCGGCGCAGCAGCAGGCCACCTACACGGATCCCGCGGCGCTCCAGCGCGCGATCGGCTCGCTTTCGCGCATGCCGCCGCTGGTCGTGTCCTGGGAAATCGAGGCGCTGCGTGAGCACATTGCCTCGGCCCAGCGCGGCGAGCGCTTCATTCTCCAGGGCGGCGACTGCGCCGAGACCTTCGAGGACTGCGAGTCCGACAAGATCGCGAAGAAGCTGAAGATCCTGCTGCAGATGAGCCTGGTGCTCGTCTACGGCCTGCGCAAGCCGGTGGTGCGCATCGGCCGCATGGCCGGCCAGTACGCCAAGCCGCGCTCGGCGGACACCGAGACGCGCGACGGGCAGACGCTGCCGAGCTATCGCGGCGACATCATCAATCGTCCGGGCTTCACGCCGCAGGAGCGCAACCCGGATCCGGAGCTGCTGTTGCGCGGCTACGAGCGTGCGGCACTGACGCTGAACTTCGTGCGCGCGCTGATCGATGGCGGCTTCGCCGATCTGCATCACCCGGAGTACTGGGATCTCGATTTCGTGCGCCACTCGCCGCTCAAGGACGCGTACGAGCGCATCGTGCAGTCTATTTCCGACTCGCTCGATTTCTTCGAGGCGACCAGCCGCGCGCCGATTCACGAAGCGAACCGCGTCAGCTTCTACACGAGCCACGAAGGCTTGCACCTGCCGTACGAGCAGGCGCAGACGCGCTTCATCGAGCGCCAGCAGCGCTGGTACAACTTGTCGACGCACATGCCGTGGATCGGCATGCGCACCGCTGCGCTCGACGGCGCGCACGTCGAATTCTTCCGCGGCATCTCGAACCCGATCGGCATCAAGGTCGGCCCGTCGATGAGCGCCGAGTGGGTGCAAGGGCTGATCGCGGCGCTCAATCCGCGCAACGAGCCCGGACGACTGGTGCTGATCCATCGCATGGGCATCAAGGACATCGAGCAGCGCCTCGCCCCGTTGATTCAGGCAGTGCGCGCCACCGGCAGCCCGGTGCTGTGGATCTGCGATCCGATGCACGGGAATACGGAGACGTCGACTTCGGGACTCAAGACGCGTCGGTTCGAGAACATCGTCGCCGAAGTCGAAGCAGCGTTCCGGATACACCGGGAGCTCGGCTCGTGGCTCGGCGGCGTGCACTTCGAGCTGACGGGTGAAGACGTCACCGAGTGCACGGGCGGCGCCCGCGGTCTCACCGACACGGATCTGGCGCGCGCGTACAAGTCGCAGGTCGATCCGCGGCTGAACTACGAGCAGGCGCTGGAGCTGGCGATGCGCATCGCCGGCTTGCACGAAGGAAGGAAGAAGAAGCGGATAGCAGATAGCAGATAGCGGATGGACAGAATGCCTCGCGACAGAACATCGAAGCCCAAGGTCAACGCTCGTCGTTATTCGAGCGAAGTCGTCGATGGCCTCAAGCAAGCGCCGAGCCGCGCGATGCTGCGTGCCGTCGGCTACAAGGACGGGGACTTCAAGAAGCCCGCCATCGGCATCGCTTCGACATGGAGCAACCTGACCCCGTGCAATATGCACATCGACCGGCTGGCGCGCGCAGCCGCAGCCGCGGTCGACAAGGCGGGCGGCAAGAGCACGACGTTCGGCACGATCACGGTCTCCGACGGCATCTCGAACGGCGCTCCTGGCATGCGCTATTCGCTGGTATCGCGCGAGGTGATCGCGGACTCGATCGAAACCGTCTCGGGCGCGCAGGGCTTCGACGGCGTCGTGGCGATCGGCGGCTGCGACAAGAACATGCCGGGCTGCCTGATGGCGCTCGCACGGCTCGACCGGCCTTCGGTATTCGTCTACGGCGGCACGATCCGGCCCGGCGCGAAACGTCGCGACATCATTTCCGTGTTCGAGGCGCGCGGCGCGTTTGCCAGCGGCGCGATTTCCGCGCGCGAGATGAACGAGATCGAGCGCACCGCAATTCCTGGACCGGGCAGCTGCGCCGGGATGTACACGGCCAACACCATGGCCTCGGCGATCGAAGCGCTGGGCATGAGTCTGCCGAACAGCTCGGCGCAGGAAGCTGTGTCGCGCCACAAGATCAAGGACTGCGAAGACGCGGGCAGGGCAGTCGTGCGACTGGTGAAGGCGGGCATCACTCCGTCGCAGATCCTGACGCGCGAAGCGTTCGAGAATGCAATCGCAGTCGTCATCGCATTGAGCGGCTCGACCAATGCCGTCCTGCACTTGCTGGCGATGGCCCACGCCGCGAATGTTTCGTTGGAGCTCGACGACTTCACGCGCATCGGCGCGCGCGTGCCGGTACTCGCCGATCTGAAGCCTAGCGGCAAATACATGATGTCCGAACTGATCCGCATCGGCGGCATTCAGCCGCTGATGAAGATGCTGCTCGACGCGAAACTCCTGCACGGCGGTTGTCTCACCGTCACCGGCAAGACGCTCGCGCAGAATCTGAAGAGCGTGAAGCCGTACCCGAAGAGCCAGGACATCGTTCGCGCGTTCTCGAATCCCATCAAGCCGGACAGCCATCTCGTCGTGCTGTACGGCAACCTCGCGCCGGAAGGCGCGGTCGCGAAGATCACGGGCAAGGAAGGACTCTCGTTCACGGGCCGCGCACGCGTGTTCGACGGCGAGGAAGCCTCCGTGCAGGCCATCCTCGACGGCAAGGTCGCCGCCGGCGACGTCGTGGTGATTCGTTACGAAGGTCCGAAGGGTGGGCCGGGCATGCGCGAAATGCTGAGCCCGACCAGCGCGATCGCAGGCCGCGGGCTCGCCGACCAGGTTGCGTTGATCACCGACGGGCGTTTTTCCGGCGGCAGCCGCGGCTTCGTCGTTGGACACATCGCACCCGAGGCGGCCGTCGGCGGTCCGCTCGCGCTCGTGCGCGACGGCGATGCGATCACGATCGATGCGCAGACGCGTGAGATGCGGCTGAATGTCGAGCCGCAGACGCTTGCACAACGTCGCAGCGAATGGCGCGCGCCCGAGCCATACGCGCGCAAGGGCGTGCTGGCAAAGTATGCAAGGGTGGTGAGCAGTGCCTCACGAGGGGCTGTAACGGATTAAGTGTAGCCATGGCCCACCCCATCGAAATCGTCGAAGTCGGTCCGCGCGACGGCTTGCAAAGCGAGCCGGACGTGCTCGCGACGCCGACCAAGCTCGAGCTCATCCGCCGTCTCGTCGATGCGGGCGTGCGTCGCGTAGAAGTCGCGAGCTTCGTGAATCCCAAGCGCGTGCCGCAGATGGCGGACGCCGAAGCGGTGATGGCCGGTCTGCCGAAACGATCGGACGTGCAATACGTCGGCCTCGTGTTGAATCGTCGCGGCTTCGATCGCGCGCTCGCGGCAGGTTGCACCGAGATCGGCATGGTGACCGCTGCAACCGACAGCTTTGCCCAGCGCAATCAAGGCGCATCGATCGAGGAAACGATTGCCGCGTGGGAAGAGATCGCGCCGCTCGCGCGCGAGGCTGGTATCCGCGCACAGGTCACCATCTCAGTCTCGTTCGGATGCCCGTTCGAGGGTGAAGTAGCCCCCGGCGCGCGTCATCGAGATCGCTCGCCGACTCGCGGCTTCCAAGCCGGTCGAGATCGCCATCGCCGACACGATCGGTGTGGCAGTCCCGACTCAGGTCACAGCGCTCGTCGAGCAATTGTTACCAGCGCTGAACGGCGTGCCGCTGCGCTGCCACTTCCACAACACACGCAACACGGCAGTCGCCAACGCATACGCAGCGGTGATGGCCGGCGTGCATACATTGGATTCGAGCGTCGGCGGAATCGGCGGCTGTCCGTTCGCGCCGAACGCGACCGGCAACGTGGCGACAGAGGATCTGTTGTACATGTTGTCGCGTAGCGGATTCGAGACAGGCATCGACCTCGGCCGGCTGATCGAGACCGCCCGCTGGTTGCAGGAGCAACGGGGCAAGCCGGTCCCGAGCATGGTTTCCAAGGCAGGTGGATTTCCTAAAAGATCAGCTGCTTAGAGCGTATAGCTGACGTATCGATTAGATCGCTGGTGAGCCGCCGGGGAGGAGTTGGGCGGCAGCGCCGGCGGCCTGGAACGGCTGTGGCGGGCTGCCGCACTGCTGTCATCCAGTGAACCCACCGCGTATACACTGCCCGGCATTGGGCCGTCACGGCCCTCATAAAATACGCACGAAGGGAAAACCATGGCCAAAGCAGTGGACAAGGCTTATCAGACCGTCCGTGAGCGAATCGTCCGCGGAGTGTATCCAGCCGCTTGCCGCATCACCGAACAGGAAGTCGCCGCCGTCGCCGGTGTCAGCCGCACACCCGTCCGGGAGGCACTGCGCAAACTACACGCGGAAGGGTTGCTCGAATTCATCCCGCACCAGGGTGCAGTCGTTGCCGAGTGGACCGCGGAGGATCGCGAGGACGTGTTCGAGCTACGTGCGCTGCTCGAAGCTTACGGCGCGGCGCGGGCCGCACGACGCATGACCTCCGAAGGCATCACCGAGTTGCGCCAGCTCGCCGAGGACCAGTACCACGAGACGCTGAGCAAGACAGAGGGTTACCTGGAGCGTGTCGGCGATCTCAATAGTCAATTTCACCGACGCATCCACGAATTCGCCGGCAGCCAGCGCCTGGTGGGTGCGCTGTCTTCGCTGATCGAAGCGCCGCTGATGATGCGAACGTTCGTCAGCTACCAGGACGAGGACCTGATTCGCAGCGCCTCGCATCACCTGGAAATCGTGCGCGCGCTGGAAGCGCGTGACGGCGACTGGAGCGCGGCGCTCATGCGCTCGCATATTCTCGGCGCGCGAGGTGCGTTGCGACTCCTGTAGAATTCCGCGCTCACTTTTCAGGAGATCGCACCATGCCCATCCAAGTCGGAGACAAGATGCCGTCCGGAACGCTCACCCTGGCGACGGCGGACGGGCCGCAGAAGGTCAGCGCCGACGACTACTTCAAAGGGAAGAAGGTCGTGTTGTTCTCGGTGCCGGGTGCATTCACGCCGACCTGCGACGCCAAGCACCTGCCGGGCTTCGTGGAGAAGGCTGCCGACCTGAAGAAGAAGGGTGTGGCGACGATCGCGTGCCTGTCCGTGAACGACGCGTTCGTGATGAAGGCGTGGGGCAAATCGCAGAACACCGACGGCAAGGTCGACATGCTGGCCGACGGTAACGGCGAATACACCAAGGCGCTCGGTCTCGAGCTCGACGCCACCGGTTTCGGCATGGGCACGCGCGGTCAGCGCTTCTCGCTGGTGGTGGACAACGGCGTCGTCAAGCACGTGAACGTGGAGCAGAAGGGCGAGTTCAAGGTCTCCAGCGCGGAGCACGCCCTGACGCAGCTGTAATGCTGTCGGGCTGAAGCCCGACCTACAGCGAGAAACTGTAGGTCGGGCTTTAGCCCGACAACGCCTTTTCAAGCTCCGGCAGCAGCTGAAACAGGTCGCCGACCAACCCGATGTCGGCGACCTCGAAGATCGGCGCTTCGCTGTCTTTGTTGATCGCCACGATCGTGCGCGCATCCTTGATACCCGTCAGGTGCTGAATCGCACCCGAGATACCGATCGCGACATACAGCTCCGGCGCGATGATCTTGCCCGTCTGGCCCACCTGCAGATCGTTCGCTGCGTAGCCCGCATCGACTGCGGCACGCGAGGCGCCCACTGCGGCGCTCGAGCTTGTCCGCCAGGCTAAAGATGATCTTGAAGTTGTCGGCGCTGCCGAGCGCGCGGCCGCCTGAAACTACGCGCGATGCAGTCTGCAGGTCCGGGCGGCCCGTTGCCGCAGCGGAGCGCGAGACGAAACGCGTGTGCGTCGGCAGCTGCGCGTTCGCGATTCGCGGATTCAACGGCAGCGCTGCCGCCGGATCCTGCCGGCTGGAACGACGCCGTGCGAACGGTCGCGACGAGCTTCTTGTCCTGCGGCGCTTCGACAGTGATCACTGCGTTGCCGGCGTACACGGGCCGCCGGAACTTGTACGCTGACTCGACTGCCATGATGTCGCTCAGCTGACCGACACCGAGCAAGGCAGCGACACGCGGCATCAAATCTTTGCCGAAAGTCGTCGAGGGACCGAAGACGTGCGTGTAGTCGGCCGCTGCCGCAGCGACCTGCGGCGCGAGCACGGCGGCGAGCGGCTCGGCGTTCGCAGCGTTCTCGATCTTCAGCACGCGCTTGACGCCCTGGATTGCGGCCGCCTGGGTCGCAACATCACCGGCGTTCGCCGCGAGCACGGCGACGTCGATCTGCGCGCCCTGGATCTGGCTCGCGCACATCACGCACTTGGCCGTGGCGGGATTGAGCTTGCCGTTCGCATGCTCGGCAACGACGAGGATCTTGGTCATTACAACAAACCCTTCTGCTTGAGTGCCGCGACCAGCTCGCCGACGTCTTTCACCATGACACCTTTCTGCCGGGACGCCGGCGGGGAGTACTTCAGCGTCTTGAACTGCGCGCCTGCGTCGACTCCGAGGTCGGCGATGGCGATCGTGTCGAGCTGTTTCTTCTTCGCCTTCATGATGTCCGGCAGCTTCACGTAGCGCGGTTCGTTGAGGCGCAGGTCGCTGGTGATCACCGCCGGCAGATCGACTTCGATCGTTTCGAGGCCCGCGTCGACTTCGCGTGTGACCTTCGCCTTCGCGCCGTCGAGCTCGACCTTCGAAGCAAATGTCGCCTGCGGCCGGTTCCACAACGCCGCGAGCATCTGGCCCGTCTGGTTGTTGTCGTCGTCGATGCCTTGCTTGCCGAGCAGCACGATCTGCGGCGATTCCTTCTCGACCAGCTTGAGGAAGATGCGCGCCGCGGCGAGCGGCTCGACCTGGGCGTCGGTCTGAACCAGGATGGCGCGGTCCGCGCCCATCGCGAGACCGGTGCGCAGCTGCTGCTGGGTGTCGGTCGGGCCGATGCTGACTACGATGACTTCGCTGGCGCCGCCTTTCTCCTTGATGCGCAGCGCCTCTTCGAGCGCGATCTCATCGAAGGGGTTGATGCTCATCTTGACGCCGTCGGTCACGACACCCGTGCCGTCCGGCTTGACGCGGACGCGGACGTTGTAGTCCACGACCCGTTTCAGGCCCACCAGAATCTTGCTCACACCCGGCTCCGTTAGGGACATCGAAAAAAATGGAGTGCCGCCGGACGGCGGCGCGCCACGGTAAGGGAAACGGCGGGGCGGAGTCAAACCGCGCGGCAGGCCGTGACGCAGGTTCCAGTGTACGGAATCCGTGGGTCTCTCCGGGTCGCCGGGCGGCGAGCCGACGGTACACTAGCGGCCTATGCCCGACGCACTCGCTCCGCGCTTCAAGTTCGGCGTCCTGGCGCCCGCCACGAACACCATCGTGCAGCCGGAGTTCGAGGCGATGCGCCCGGCCGGGGTCACGAATCAGATGGCCCGCGTGGTCATTCCCGATACGCCGGTCGGCACCGACACCGAGTTCGCGTCGATGATGACCCAGGTGCGTGCCTCGATCGAAGGCGCGCTGGCGACAGTCCTGGCGTGCTCGCCCGGCGCAGTGATCCTTGGCATGTCTGCCGAGACGTTTTGGGAAGGGGTGATGGATCAGAGTGCGTTGCACTCGCACCTCGAATCGCGTGCCGGCGTGAAGGTGATCCTCGGTGCGCAGGCATGCCAGGCGGCGATCCAACGCTATGGCGGGATTCGTCGCATCAGCCTGATCACGCCGTACATGCCGTCGGGCGACGCGCAGGTGCGCCGCGCCTTCAGCGACAACGGTCTCGAGGTCGTCAACCTGCTCGGCTTGAAGTGCAACAGCCCGCTATTGATGGCACACGAGTCGCCCGAGCGGCTGCGGCGCGCGGTGCGTGAAGTCGACGATTCCAGCGTCGAGCTGATCCTCCAGGTCGGCACGAACCTGGCGTTCGCCCGCGTCGCGGCGGAGGCCGAGCGGTGGCTCGGCAAGCCGGTGCTGGCCGTGAATACCTGCACGTACTGGCATGCGCTGCGCAGCAACGGCATCGAGGACAAGGTCGAAGGGTTCGGGTCGTTGTTGATGGAACACTGAGATAAACTCCCGCCCCATGCGCACCATCCGCCCCAGCCCCAGCCTCACCAATGTCCGCTACGAAATCCGCGGCGACCTGGCGCGGCGCGCGCACGAAATGGAGCGGCTCGGTTACGAGATCATCCCGCTCAACATCGGTAACCCCGGTCTGTTCGGCTTCCGCACGCCCGAAACGATGCGGCTCGCGATGATCGAGAACCTGAAGTCGAGCGAAGCCTACTGCCATCAGAAAGGTGTGTTCCCGGCGCGCGAAGCGGTCGTGATGCAGCAGCAAAGCCGCGGCGTGCGTGGCGTGAGCGTCGACGAAGTGTTCATGGGCAACGGCGTCAGCGAGCTCATCGACCTGGTGTTGCGCGCGCTGCTGTCGACCGATGACGAAGTGCTGGTGCCGAGCCCGGACTATCCGCTGTGGACTGCGGCGGTGACGTTGAACCACGGCCGCGCCGTTCACTATCCGTGCCGGCCCGAGAACGGCTTCGAGCCGGACCCGCGCGACATCGAGGCGCTGATCACCAGCCGCACGCGCGCGATCGTCGTCATCAATCCAAACAACCCGACGGGCGCCGTGTATTCGCGCGCCACGCTCGAAGCGATTGCGCAGATCGCCGAGCGGCATCACCTCGTCGTGTTCAGCGACGAGATCTACGACCAGATCATGTACGGCGACGCCGAGTTCGTGCCGATGGCGACACTCGTGCAACGGCACGCTGTGCGCGACGCTCGCCGGCTTGTCGAAGGTTTATCGTGCGTGCGGCTATCGCGTCGGCTGGGCGGTGTTCTCGGGTGACGTCGAGCACGCACGCGAGTATCTGAGCGCGATGGACAAGCTGTCGTCGCTGCGCTTGTGCAGCAACGTGCCGGGACAGTGGGCCGTGCAAACGGCGCTCGGCGGCTATCAAAGCATCTACGAGCTCACGCGCCCCGGCGGTCGACTGTTCCAGTCGCGTCAGGCGATCCTCGATGGTGTCGCGGCCAGCAAGTATCTGCAGGTGTGCGCGCCGCGCGGTGCGATCTACGCGTTCGTCGGCGTGAAGAACGGCGTGCTGCCGGATTTCAACGACCAGCAGTTCGCGATGGATCTGCTCGAGCACAAGCACGTGCTGCTCGCGCCCGGCACCAGCTTCAACACGCCCTACGACACGCATTTCCGGATCACGTGCCTGCCGCGGCCGGAAGTGCTGGCCGACGTGTTCCGCCGCATGGAGGAGCTGTTGGACAGCTACGCGGCCGGCGCCGAGCCGGTGTCGCGTCCGGGCCCCGAGCTGCGGATCGTCACGAAGTAGGGTGCATCTCTACGCTCTCCTCGAACAGGAAGTCGCCGTTCTGACGGCGAGCCGGCGGTTGGCGCACGCCATCAGGCTCGGCTACGCACGACACGCTCAACAGCAAGGGTTGAATGCCTGGCGCACACCGCGAGCGCTGCCGTGGAGCGCGTGGCTGCGTCAGCAACACCTTGATGCGCGTGCCTCCGGATCGCCGCCGACTGCTCGATCGCGTGTTCTTACGACGACGCAGGCGCGAATTCTCTGGGATGAAGTCGTGGCGAGCAGCCGGGTGGCGCGTGACCTGCTCAGCCCGGCAAGCGCAGCTCGACTCGCAGCACGCAGCTGGCGACGACTGCACGACTACCTGATTCCCATCGAGCGCTTGCAGACATTCGATACGCCCGAAGCCCAGGCGCTGTATGCATGGTGCCGCGAGTTCGAGCGTCGCTGTGCCGCTATCGACGCGGTCGACGAAGCGCCACTGACGCACTGGGCCTACGACGTGGGATTGATTCCGTCAGAACGCATCGCCTGCGCGGGCTTCGACGCGATGCCGCCTGCGATGGCGCGTTTACTCGAACGCTGGCGCGCGAAGGATCGCGTCGTCGAGATTGCAGCGCCTTCGGGCAACTCTGTAAACGTAACTGTCGTCGCGGCGGACGACGCCACTGCGGAGCTCGACCTCGCTGCGCAATGGGCACGCGACGAAGTCCTGGCGGGTGCAGAGAACGTCGGCGTGATCCTCGGCGATCTTGCCGCGCGTCGCGAAGAAGTGCGGCGTGTGTTCGAGGATGTCTTCGTGCCGGCCGCACGACAAACGTTGAGCGGCACGTTACCGATCCCGGTCGTACTCGCAGCGCCGGTGCCGATGTCGGACTATCCCCTGGTCGACGCCGCGCTGCTCGTACTGCAACTCGCGGCGCGCGAATGCACGAGCACCGATGCAGGTCGATTGTTGCGCACGCCGTTCATCGTCGGTGGGCAAGCCGAACGATCGCCACGCGCGCTTGCCGATCGCCGGTTGCGTGACGAACAGCGCGACCGCTGGAACTGGTTCGAGATCGAGCGCTGGGCGGCGCTGACCGATTGCCCGCGGCTGCAGGTTGCGGCGCGCGACGTCAACGCGGTCGTGCGAGGTCTGGGCAGCGGACCTGCCAGCAGCTGGGCCGAAAGCTTTCATGCATTGTGGCAGGCGGCGGGTTGGCCGGGCGATCGCACGCTGAGCAGCGTCGAGCACCAGACGCTCGAGAAGTTTCACAGCGTGCTGGCTGAGTTCGGCGCGCTCGATACGGTCACCGGTCGCATGAATTTGCAGGAGGCGCTCGCTCGCCTGCGCGACCTGCTGAGCGACACGCCGTTCGAGCCGGAAACGGCCAGCGCTGCAGTCACGGTGATCGATAGCACCACCAGCGCGGGCATGCACTTCGACGCGTTGTGGGTTACCGGCCTGGATGCCGATCACATCCCCGCGCCGGTCAACCCGGATGCGTTGATTCCGCTCGAGCTCCAGCGCACTGCGGGCATTCCGGAAGCTACAGCGAGCGGTGTTCTCCAGCAGGCGACGGCTCAACTGCAGCGCTGGAGCAGCAGCGCTGCGAAGGTCATGCTGAGCTGGCCGCAACGAGACGGCGGCGTGAATCTCTCACGCAGTCCGTTGCTGGATCGGATCGCGGCTGCGAACGAACGCGTGCTGCAGCCAGGCCCTGAGGGGTCGCTGCGTCGCGTGCTTTTCGACCAGCGGCCGACGTTGCACACGATGCGAGACGAACGCGCGCCGCCGTTGTCGGTGAGCGATGCACGCGGCGGCGCCCGAACGCTCGAATTGCAATCGCGCTGTCCGTTCAGGGCGCAGGCCGAGATCCGCCTGCGCGCCGAGCCGATGCCGCGTGTGAGCCTCGGCGTCGAGCCTGTCGACCGCGGAGCGTTGCTGCACCGGGTGCTGGCCGAGGTCTGGGCGACGTTTCGCTCGCAGGAACAGTTGCTCGCAATCGAGGACCGTGCCCTCGAACGCCAGGTTCGCGACAGTGCTCAACGCCACGCGGCGCAAGCGCTGCCCGGCGATATTCGCTATCGACACCGGCTCGCTGCTCTCGAAATAGAGAGCGCCGTGCGTCAGGTTCTGCGGCTGCTCGCGCTCGAAAAGCTGCGTCCGCCTTTCACAGTGCGCCTCGCGGAGGCCGCCGAGCGGTATGCGATCGGTGGGCTGTCGATTACTTTGCGACCGGATCGCATCGACGAGCTGGCGTCCGGCGGTGAGCTGCTGATCGATTACAAAGTCGGCGGCGTGCACAGGCCGCGCGGCTGGCTCGATGTTCTGCCAGGTCGCCCGCGCAATCCGCAGCTGCCGCTGTACGGGCTCGCTCACGCCGAGCGTCTGCGTGCGCTCGCATTCGTCGTACTCACGCCCGGCGCGGTCGAGTATCGCGGCTGGAGCGACGGCAGCGATGTCGGTGCAGGCGTGTGGGCTTATCCGAACGGCGTGCGGATCGACCTCGGCGATCCCAGCGACTGGCAGGCGTTGCTGCATTACTGGCGCTTCTCGCTCACCCGCCTCGCCGAGCGTTACGTCGCGGGCGAGGCGAACGTCGATCCACTGCCATTCGAGTGCACGACTTGTCACCTCAGCACGCTCTGCCGCATCAATGACCTTGCGCTGAGCGAGCCCGAGCCGGAGTTCACGCCCGATGATTAGCGACGCGGCAGCACGCAGCGCGGCGCTCGATCCACGGCGCTCGTTCATCGTCCAGGCACCGGCAGGCTCGGGCAAGACCGAGCTGTTGACCCAGCGTTATCTGCGGCTGCTCGCGACCGTTGAGTCGCCGGAGCAGATTCTGGCGATCACGTTCACACGCAAGGCCGCAGCCGAGATGCGTGCGCGAATTCTCCAGGCGCTGCAGAGCGCGGATACTGCGCCACCCGAGTCGCCGCACAAGCGCTCGACCTGGGAGCTCGCGCACGCGGTGCGTGCCATCGATGCGCAGCGCGGGTGGCAACTGATGCAGCATCCGGCGCGTCTGCGCATCCAGACGATCGATGCACTGAATGCGTCGCTTGCCCGGCGTCTGCCCGTCATCGCAGGCACCGGTGCAGCGCTGGAGCCGACGACCGATATGGCGCCGCTCTACGAGCTGGCCGGGCGGCGTCTGCTCGAACGCCTGGGCGACGGTTCGACAGTCGCGGCGCATCTCGAAGTGCTGGTGATGCATCTCGGCAATCGCGTCGAGCGCCTGATCCAGCTACTCAACGATCTGCTCGCCAAGCGCGATCAGTGGCTGCATATCGTCATGCACGCGCGCGCCAGCACCGACTTGCGAACGACGCTGCAAGCGACGTTGACCCGGCTGGTCGAGAATCACCTGCAGACACTCTGCGAAATGCTCGGCAAGGAACGCTGCGATAGTGCTGTTGCAGCTTGCGCCGCTATTCGGCCAACAACCTGCTAAGCGAAGATCGGACGTCGCCGACGATGCGCGCCGTACTGGAGCAATGCGCCGAGCATCCTTCGCCGCTGCTTCCCGTCAGCAGCGCGTTGCCGGTCTGGCGCGAGATCGCATCGATGCTCTTCAAGAAGGATCGCAACAAGGACGAGCTGTACGAGACCGTCAGCGCGCGACAAGGGTTCCCGACGACGAATCGCGATATCAAGGCGCGCATGCTCGACATGCTGCGTTCGCTCGGCAGCGATCAGCGGCTGAGCGAAGATCTCGCCACACTGCGAACACTGCCTGATCCCGTTTACAGCGACGACCAGTGGCGCATGCTGGAAGCGCTGCTCGAACTGCTGCCCGCAGCGGCCGCCGAGCTGCAGGTCGTGTTTCAGGCGCAGGGCAAGGCGGACTACGTCGAGATCGCTTTGCGCGCGCTGCGCGCGCTGGGAACGCCGGAAGAGCCTACGGATCTCGCGCTCGCATTCGACTATCGCCTGCAGCACATCCTGGTGGACGAGTTTCAGGACACCTCGTTCAGTCAGTTGGACTTGCTGGAGCGTTTGACTGGCGGGTGGGCGGACGGCGACGGCCGCACGTTGTTCTGTGTCGGCGATCCGATGCAGTCGATCTACCGCTTCCGGCAGGCCGAAGTCGGCCTGTTCATCGACCTGCAGCAGCACGGGCTGCGCAATCTGCGGCTGGAACCGCTGCGGCTGGAAGCGAACTTCCGCTCGACGCCGGCCATCGTCCAATGGGTCAACGACTCGTTTCCCGCGGTGCTGGCTGCACGCAACGACGCGGAGCAGGGCGCCGTTCAGTACAGTCCGAGCACGGCAACCGTCGCGGACACCGGCGGCGACGTGCACGTCCACCCGTTCGTCAATGCTGACGAAGACATCGAGGCCGCGCACGTGGTGACCATCGTGCGCGACTCGCTGGAACAGTCTGCAGACGGACGTATCGCAATTCTCGTTGCGGCACGCACGCACGTCGATGCCATCGCACGCGAGCTCACGACAGCGGGTGTCGACTTTCAGGCCATCGAGATCGAACAGCTGCGCGACCGGCCGGTCGTGCAGGATCTGATCGCATTGACGCGAGCGCTGGTTCATGTCGCCGATCGCACAGCGTGGCTGGCGGTGCTGCGTGCGCCGTGGTGTGGCCTGACTCTCGCGGACTTGCATTCGTTGGCAGGGCAGGCGGGCACTACCATCGAAGCAGCGATCCCGCGCGCGCTTGGCTCGACCCACGACGATCTGTTCGCAGAAGGTCGTCTGTCCGACGACGGACGTGTGCGTCTCGCGCGGACCTGGCAGATCCTCAGCGCAGCGCTGGGCGAACGCGGTCGCTGGCCGCTGCGCATCTGGGTCGAACGAACCTGGAATGCGCTCGGTGGGCCGGCGACGCTGACGCGCGTGGACGACCTCGACGACGCAGAGTCCTATCTCGCTCGGCTGGAGCAGATCGAGAACGTCGCGGATCTCGACGACGTGGCGCGTATCGAAGAGCAGTTGTTCCGACTCTTCGCCAACGCGAGATTCGCAGGAGCGGCGCGTGTCGAGGTGATGACGATCCATGCCGCCAAGGGTCTCGAGTTCGACACCGTCATCGTGCCGGGCTTGCAGCGCTACCTGCCCAACTACAACCGCGAGTTGCTGCGCTGGACGCGCGTGGCTGGGCCACAGGGGGGCATGGTGCTGGCGCCGGTGAAACCCGACGGCGGCGATCCCGATCCGATCTATCGCTGGATCGAGCTGTTGGAGCGACGCCGCGTCGCGCGCGAACGCGCACGCTTGTTGTACGTGGCTGTCACACGCGCGAAGCGCGACTTGCACATCCTGGGCAACGCGACAGCCAAAGAGCGCGACGGCCGGCTCGTCCTCGACGAGCCGCGCCGCGGCTCGATGCTGCGGATGTTGTGGGGCGCAGTGGAGACGATGTTCTGGAACACCGAGGCGTCCGCACCGGTCCCCGCCGGCTACAAGCCGGCGCCGCCCCAGAAGTTGCGCAGGCTGCCCATCGAGTGGCGACCGCCGCGTACGCAACTCGTCACGCCGGCGCCGGTTGCAGAGGTCGTCGACATCGAGGACGAGCGGCCGGTGTTCGATTGGGTGTCGCAGGTCAGCCGCCACGTCGGCACGCTCGTGCATCGCGAGCTCGATCGGCTCTGCCGTCCCGGCATGCAGGCATCGCCTGAGGCTCTGCGCTCGGCGCGGGCACGTTTGATGGCTGAGCTCGCGGAGCTCGGTGTGCCGCCCGACCGGTGTGCCGCAGCGTGCGAGCGTGTGATGGCAGCGATGGAGCGCACACTTGCCGACGAGCGTGGCCGCTGGCTGCTCGGCATCGACGGTGGCATAAGCGAGGCCGCGTCCGAGCTTGCGCTCAGCGGCGTCGTCGAGGGCCAGATTCTCGAAGGCGTCATCGACCGGACGTTCCTCGACGAATCCGGGCAGCGCTGGATCGTCGATTTCAAGACCAGCGCGCACGAGGGCGGCGGGCTGGACGCGTTTCTGGACGAGGAAGTGGTGCGGTACCGGCCGCAGCTGGAACGCTACGCCCGCTTGATGCGAGCCTATCGGCCGGGCGAGAAGGTCAGGGCGGCGCTGTACTTCCCAGTGTTGCGCCAGTGGCGCGAAGTGCCTGTCACGGGCTGAGAAAATGCGACCTGTGACCGCCTCGCCGCCGTGCGCACAATGCTACCCTGCGCCCCGAGGAGGAGGACATCATGCACATCGTGATCGCCGTGATCACGGCCATCGCGGGACTGTTCTGGGCACTGAACGCCCTGCAACGCTCCGGCTTTCAGTTCAGCTCGCTGAACCCGTTCCTGGCCTGGCGCCGCTTTCAGTGGAGCCGCACCTATGGCGGGCGTCCGATCTACAAGCTGGAGCGGCCGATGGACGTCGCCGCGGTGCTGCTGCTCGGCATCGCGAAAGCCGACGGCGCGATCACCTCCGATCAGAAGCGCGAGCTGCTGGCGATGTTCCAGAGCGAATTCTCGATCTCGCGCGACGAGGCGAGCGACCTGCTGCTCGCGAGCTCGCACCTGATCCGCGACGAGATCTATCTCGTCGACCATCTCGGACAAGATCCTGGCGCGCAGCGCGGAGCGCTTCGAGCCCGACACCGTGACTTCGCTGCTGGCGATGATGCGCAAGGTCGCGGCGCTGGACGGTTCGATCAATGCCGAGCAGCAGAAGCTGATCGATGCCACCGAGCGCTACTTCTCCGGCCGGAATCAACCCCAGGGCAAGTGGGCATGAGACGGATGTCGGCGCTAAAGCGCGACCTGCAGCCGATCCATAGGCGGCGGCTGTAGGTCGGGCTTCAGCCCGACTCTTCATCGCCGTCAGGAAAAAATCCAGCGCTGGTTTCAGAGGCGTCTGCAACGGATCGAAGCAGGGGACACCCATGCGCTCGGATATCTCCGCCAGCGTACGCGTTCGCGCAGTCTCGTCCAGCATCGACGTGTTCAGGCTCACGCCCCCGAGGAGCGCGTCCGGATTCGTCAGCCGGGCGGCTTCGATGTAGCGCGCTGCTGCCGTACGCAGATCGGGAGTAGGAAAGTCCGGCAGTGCGTGGATGTGCACGCGCGTGGGATCGTGGCAAAGGATCAGGACATCCGGCTGCGAGCCATGCACGAGTGCGAGCGTGACACCGGCGTAAGCGGGGTGAAACAGCGAGCCCTGGCCTTCGATCACGTCCCAGTGATCGGGCGCGGCTGCGGGCGAGAGCTGCTCCGCGGCGCCGGCGACGAAGTCTGCGACGACCGCATCGAGAGCGATGCCTCCGCCCGCGATCAGGATGCCGGTCTGACCGGTCGCGCGGAAATCGGCGGCGATGCCGCGTGCACGCATCGCCTCAGTCAAGGCGAGTGCGGTGTATTTCTTGCCGAGCGCGCAATCGGTTCCGACCGTGAGCAACCGCTTGCCGCTGCGGCGTCGACCGCTGGCAGTCGGGAAGGTCTGTCGTGGCAAGCGCACGTTGACGAGCGCGACGCCGCGGTTGCGCGCAGCGTCTGCAAGTCCCGGAACGGCTTCGAGCGGCCGGTGCATGCCGCTCACTACGTCGAGACCCGCGGCAATCGCGTCGTGCAGGACGGGTTCCCATGCGCGCGGGATCTGGCCGCCGACCGGTGCGACGCCGATCACGAGCGATCCGACACCTGCGCGCGCCGCCGCGTCTGGCGTCATATCGGGTAGTCCCAGATCGAGGCGCGATTGCGGCAGACGCAGCTGCGCTTTGCAGGCATCGCGCGCCCAATCGCGCAGACCGAACGCAGTCTTGGCTTCTGCTTCGCTTTGCGCGTCGCCGATGAACAGCAGATAAGGTTTGCGCATGGCCCGGCAGCATGAAATGAACGCACCGAGCCGATCTATAACAAATCAGCCGCTTTTTAGTGAAATATGAACAGCCCGCCCGCCAGCACGTGGCCGACGACACCCTCCGGCAGTCGCGCCTGCATCGCCTCGCGGCTGCCGTCTTCGCCGAGCTCGCGCGCTTGCGCCGGCGTCAACCCGTACAACAGCCTGTGCATCCGCGTGAAGTGCGAAGCGTCCGAGAACTTGTAGACGTGTGCGACCTGCGCGATCGACATGTTGGTGTGATGCAGGCTCCAGTGACCGTGGGCGAGGCGCATGATGCGGAAGAACCGCGCCGGCGACTCGCCGACGGTTTGCTCGAACGCGCGATAGAGCGTGTTGTTGCTGACTTGCAGCCGACGGGCGATGTCCGTTACCGACAGGTCCTTGCTGATGAAGCGGTCCATGATCGTGATCGCGCGGCGGACGAGCGGCTTGCGGATCTCGCCGAACCACACGGCTTCGGCGTGCGGCTGTGGCGTGCGATTGCCGCGCATTTCCTCCAGCACCATGCCGGCAGCAGCTTTGCGTGCGCTCGCCGCGCCGCAGTGCTTGCCGATGAGGTGTAAGGCGACGTCGGCGGACGATTGTCCGCCGGGGCACGTGATGCGATCGCCGTCTTCCAGGAAGATCGTGTCGGACTCGACCCGCAGGTCGGGAAATTCCGCTTCGAAATCCAGGCGGGCGTTCCAGTGCACGCAGCAGCGTCGGCCCTTCATCACTCCGGCTCGCGCGAGCACGAACGTGGCAGTGCAGACGCCAATGATCGCCACGCCCTTGTCGGCGACATGTCGCAGATACTCGAGGATGCGAGGATCCGTGTTTCGTTGCGGCTCCATGCGGCCGCCGATCACCACCACGTAATCGAACTGCGACGGATCCGGAAACGTCTCCCACGGCGTGAGCTCGACGCCGCAGTTGGCGCGCACCGGCTGCAGCGTGGGTGCGATCACCGTCCAGCGGCATTCGCGCTGCCGGCTGTTGTCGAAGTCGTCGCCGGCAATGCGCAACGCATCGACGAAGCCGGAGAACGCGAACAGCGTGAACTCGTGCAGCAGGATGAACGCGACGGACAGTTTCGACTCGGCCGTCGCCGGCAGCTTCGCCTGCGCTGCAGCCGGTAACAGGTAATGAACTGCGCCGCGCACCGGCCGCGGCGCATCGGCCAGCGGCGTCAGCGGTCGAACGGACGCAGGAACGCGATCAGATTGAGCGGCAGAGCCGGACACAAATAGCCTCCTTCCTGAACGATGACGGTAGGCAGCGCGAGCTGCGCGATCGCGTGCGCTGCCTGCGAGAACCCGTCGCGAGTGACTTTGAGAACACCGAGCGGATCGTGCTCCGAGGCGTCGAGCCCGAGCGCGACCACGAGCGCGGCGGGGGCGAACGAGCGGATGCGGGCGAGGGCGGTGTCGAGCGCTTGCAGAAACGGCGCGTCGCCCGAACCGTGCGGCAACGGCAAATTGAGATTGAAGCCGAGCCCCGCGCCGCGACCGATCTCTTCGGCATAGCCGGCGTAGAACGGGAAGTAGTTCGACGGGTCGGCGTGAATCGACACAGTCAGCACTTCGGCCCGTTCGTAGAAGATGCCTTGCGTGCCGTTGCCGTGATGCACGTCCACGTCGAGGATCGCTATGCGCTGGCCGGTTTTTGCACGCAGCCGCTCAGCTGCGATGGCCGTGTTGTTGATGTAGCAGAAGCCGCCGGCGCAATCGGCGAACGCATGGTGTCCTGGCGGGCGGCACAACGCATAGGCAGCACCATCGACGAGAGCCGCATCGGTCGCACTGATTGCAGCCTGCGCGGCACCGTAGACGGCACTCCAAGTGCCTGCGCGCAGCGGCGTCGAAGTATCTGCGGTGTAGTAGCCGAGTTGGCCGAGCAGGCCGTCCGGGCGCCGATGCATCTGCGGGCGCGCGAATTGCGTCGTCAGCAGCTCGACGGCTGCAGGATCGATCTCGGCGCGCCGGTTCCAGCCGTTCGCTACGAAGTCGACGTAATCGGCGGTATGCACAGCGTGCAGCGGATCGATGCCGTGATCGTCGGCGTCACGGATGTCGAAGCCCGCGTCGACCACGCTCCGGTGCAGCACGCGGTAGCGCTCGGCGCTTTCGGGATGCGCGATCGTCTTGCCGCGCCGGAAGAAGCTTTGCGGATCGTGGTCCGTGGAAGCCGTCGAGTGGTAGACGCGCATCGTCGGCGCTGTTGTGGCCATCGTTGTGATCGAGCCCAAGTGTGCGCAAAATCACCACCCTGTCCACGCGCGGCTACACAGTTGAAAGCGCGGGAGTTGTACCCGCGGCGCCGAACTAAATTCGCCGCTCCGCGGGGTGCGCCGCAGGGCCTGCGGTCAGGCCTTGCTACAAAAGAGAGATCTGCACATGAAGAATCTGGATCGAACCGACCTGAAGATCCTGCAGGCGCTGCAGAGCGAAGGGCGGATCACGAACCAGACGTTGGCCGCGCGGGTTGCGCTGTCGCCGAGCGCGTGTCTCGCGCGCATCCGGCAACTGGAAGCTGCGGGCGTGATCTCCGGTTATCACGCGCACGTGGCGCTGGAGCTGGTGCGGCCGACGTTGTTCATTTACGCCGAGATCTCGCTGAAGCGGCACAGCCCGGCGGAGTTCACGCGCTTCGAGTCGATGGTGAAGGCGATCCCGGAGGTCGTGGAGGCAGTGCAGGTGAGCGGGCAGTTCGACTACCTGCTCAAGATCGTAGTGCCGGACATCCGCTCATGGCGCGAGCTCGCCGCCCGCCTGCAGGACGAAGGCGGGGTCGAGAAGGTCTTCACGCATGTCGTGTTGAAGGACGCGAAGACGTTCAGCGGGTATCCGTTGAAGTGACTCTGCTCGGGTACGCCGGGCGCGCCGGCTCCGGTTGCTGCTTCAACCCCTGCAGCGCCAGCTCGATCGCTTTCTCGAGCTGCGGATCACGGCCTGCGAGCATGGCCTGCGGCGAGTCTTCGACCTCGATGTCCGGCGGCACGCCTTCGTTCTCGATCACCCAGCCGTCTTGCGCGGTCCAGCCTGCGATGTTCGGCGCTGTGATCGTGCCGCCGTCCATCAGCGTGTGGATCTCCAGGTTGCCGACGAGGCCGCCCCAAGTGCGCGTGCCCACGATCGGCCCGAGCTGGAACTTGCGAAACATCCACGGCAGCAGGTCGCCGCCGGAGCCCGCACCTTCGTTGATGATCATCACCTTCGGGCCGTCGATCGTTGCGCGCGGCGTCCTCAGGTCCTTGCCGTAGCGGGTCGCCCAGCGGATCACCGGCTGCTTGCGCAGCGTGTCGATGTAGTAGTCCGCGACGAAGCCACCGCCGTTGTTGCGGTCGTCGAGGATCAGCGCTTCCTTGTGAGTCTGCGGGAAGAAGTAGCGCTTGAACGACGCGTGGCCGGCGACCGACGTATCGGGTACATGGACGTACGCGACGCGACCGCCGGTTGCGGCGTCGACCTTGCGGATGTTGCCCTCGACCCAATCGACGTAGCGCAGCTCACGCTCGCTGGCGATCGGCACCACCTGCAGCGTGCGCGCATTCTGGCCGTCAGCACGCGGGCCGACGCTGATCTCGATCGGCTTCTCGACCATGTTCTCGAACGCGCTGTACACGTTGCGGTCCGCTGTCAGCGGCTTGCCGTCCACCGCCAGCAGGTATTCGCCGTCGGCGACGGAGATGCCGGGTGCACGCAGCGGCGCGCGCAAGGCCGCGCGCCAGTTCAGGCCGCCATAGACCTTCTTGAACCGGTAGCGGCCGTCCGCGATTTCGAAGTCCGCGCCGAGCAATCCGATGCCGACGTTCGGCGGCTTGTCGATCGACTCGCCGCGCCCGCTGTAGCTGTGGCCGACGCGCAGCTCGCTTGCCATCGCTGCGGTGATCCGACCGACGTCGCTGCGCGTCGCGGCGTGATCGAGGAACGGCTCGTATTTCTTCCACACGGCGTTCCAGTCGAAGCCGTGATAGTTCGGCGCATAGAAGAAATCGCGATTGAGCCGCCAGGCCTCGCGCAGGATCTGCCGCCATTCGGCGCGCGGGTCGACCAGCACCGAGACGTCTTCGATCGGCACGGCAGTCGCCGCTTCCGGTTTGATCTCGGCGCCGGCGGGCGCGACTTTGAGGCTCTTGCCTTGTCGTACCAGCAGCTTCTCGCCATCCGCCGAAACGAAGTAGGCGTCGACACCCGCGAGCAGCGTCTTGGCAGTGCGCTCCTTCATCGCGAAGCGCTTCAGCTCACCGGGATTATTCAACGCGCCGATGGCAGGTGTGGCTGGCGTCCACAGGTAATACAGCTCGCCGCTCTTGCCCGCTTGCAGGCCACGCAGCGTCGCGCCGCCTGTGGGCAACGGTACGATGCGATCGCCGATGCCCTCGAAGTCGATAATAGTTGTGGTGCCGGTCGCAGCCTCTGCCGGAGTCTCGCCCTCGCGCGGCAGCGGCGACGCATCGCTCTTACGCAGCACGATGGCGTACAGCGAGTGCGTGAAGGTCAGGTCGAGCGACGCCAGCGAGAACCAGTCCTTCACCGGCCCCGCCTGCTCGGAGGCGATCACATACAGATAACGGCCGCTGCGATCGAACACCGGCTCGCTCACCTCGGTGAGTCCGTCGGTGATCCGCAACGTCTTGCGCTGGGCGATCGAATACACGTGGACGACCTGGATCAAGCCGTTACTGTTCTGCGTGTATGCGAGCCACTGCGAGTCCGGCGACCAGTTGTGCGAGATGAACGGCGAGTGGCCGAAGTACTGGTTCTCGGCGATGCGCGTGGCGCGACCCGATTCGAGCTCGAGCACGTACAGGCTGTATGAATTGTCGAGGAACGACACGCGCTTCTCATCGGGCGACCACTTGAGATCGCGATAGAAGCCGGCGCCGCCGTCGATCGCGATGCGCCGTGGCTTGGCAGTGCCGTTGCGATCCGCGACGTGGAGCGCGTAGTCGCCGGATTCGTCCGAGAACCATGCGATCTTGCTGCCGCCCGGCGACCACGCGGGCGCGCGGTCGTTCGCGCCGGTCGACTGCGTCAGATTGCGGATGGGCGCGCCTTTCTGCGCAGGTACGGTGACGATCTCGCCACGATATTCCAGTGCAACGTGGCCGAGGTCGGGGGAGGGCGCGATGCTGCGCACGTAGTCCACGTTACTCACGCGACGCGGGCGCGTCTCGCGCAGGTCTGACGCGACAGCCACGCGCAGCGTCGTCGTATTCGAAGTTGCAGGATCGAACACTCGCAGATGACCGGCCTGCTCGAAGATGACCTTGCCGGCGCCGACATTTGCGTTCACGACCGGAAAGTCCTGGTACGAAGTCACCTGCCGCACTTCGCTGCTCGCCGGATCGAACGAATGCAGATTGAATTCACCGTTGCGGTCGGAAGCGAAGTAGACCTTGCCGTCGATCCACATCGGGTTGACGTCGTTGCAACGACTCGGCGGCTGCGCAACCCGCTTCAGACCGTGGTCCGCGAAGCTCATGAGCGCGATGCGCGACACCGTGCCGCCGCGATACGCCTTCCATTGCGCTTGGGGCGGCGTTTGCGCATAGGCAATCGTGCGGCCGTCGGGCGAGATGTCGGCATCGACGCCGCGCGGAATCGGCAAACGCTCCGGCAATGCGGCTGTTGGGTCGATCGCGAACAGGTGCACGTCGCGCGCGGTTTGCACGTCCCTTTGCGAGCTGAAAACCACGCGACCGCGGTGGTCGAAGCCTTCCACGAGGTCGTCGGCGCTGTGCCAGGTCAGCCGCTTCGGGCTGCCGCCGCCGATCGGCACGACATACACGTCGATGTTGCCGTCGTAGTTGCCACTGAAAGCAATGGATGCCCCGTCCGGCGAGAAGTGCGGCAGCGACTCCTGACCCTCCGCGGTCGTCAGGCGGTAGGCTGCGCTGCCGTCACGGTTCGCGACCCAGACGTCGCCGTCGTAGACGAAGGTGATGTTGCGTTCGCTGATGTCCGGCTGCGCGAGCAGCAACGTGTCGTGCGAATCGACGGCCAGCGCGGCGCCGCTCCACAGTGCGAACAGGACAACCAGCGTGGCGGATCGAGGCATCGTTGTGATTCCAGGCGGATCGGCGGGTGCGACTATCGCCGGAATATGGAATTGCGTCACCCCCCGATCTATAGGTTTTCTTGCGGGGTCTGGAACAAAAACGCCAACCCGATGACGGCGTGGTGCGCGAGAGGCGATGATGGAGTGTTGCGATCCCACAAGAGAGGATACGTATGCGTCGATCGTTTTCTGCAGCGTTGGTCTTCGTGCTGGCTTGGGCAATTGCGCTTCCGGCGAGCGCGAACGATGACCCGTTGGCCGGCCTCGATGCCGCTCTCGAGGCGGCACGCGAGCAGTGGCGCGCACCGGGCTTCGCGGTCGCCATCGTCAAGGACGATCGGGTCGTATATCAGCGCGGCTTCGGCACCAAGCATCTGGGCCGCAACGATCCCGTCGATGAGCACACCGTGTTCACGCTGGCGTCGACGAGCAAGGCCTTCACCGCGATGGCGCTGGGGCTGCTGGTCGAGGAGGGCAAGCTGCAGTGGGACGATCGGGTCGTGAAGCACATCCCGGAGTTCCGCGTCGCCGATCCTTACGTCACGCGCGAAGTGACGATCCGCGATCTGCTCGCCCATCGCACCGGCGTCGAGCCGATGGACATCCTGTGGATTCGGGGTTTCGACACGCGCACCAGCCTGGAACACCTGCAGTACGCCAAGCAGGCTACGAGCCTGCGCTCGACCTGGGCGTACAACAACGTCATGTACAACGTCGCGGCCGAGGTCGTTGCGCGCGCCTCGGGCGTGACCTTCCAGGAGTTCGTCACGCGCCGCATCCTCGCGCCGCTTGGCATGAGCGACAGCCTGTTCACCGGACCGGAGCTGAGCAAGCGCGCCAATGTCACCGGCGCGCACCTGATCGAGCATGGCATCGTGCGCGAGACCCAGCCATATCTTTCGCCTGATCCGCTCGGCGCGGCTGGCGTTCAGTCGAGCGCCGCAGACATGGCGAAGTGGCTGCGCATGCTGCTCAACAAGGGCACGTTCGACGGCAAGGCGCTCGTGAAGTCAGAATCGATCGCGGAAGTGCTGAAACCGCAGATGCTGCTCGCCAGCATCGGCTATCCGGCCGCGCGACAGGCGAAGCCGAACTTCTACGCGTACGGGCTCGGCTGGTTCCTGCAGGACTACAAGGGCCGCCTGCTCGCGATGCACACCGGCAGTTTGTACGGCGCCAATGCAATTGCCGCGCTCGTGCCCGAGGAACGACTCGGCCTGGTGATGCTGGTGAACGCGGGGCCGGTCGATTTCCGGCATGCGTTCATGTACGACGTCATCGACCGCTTTCTGCGCAGCCGCGATAAGGATTGGAATGCGGACCTGCTGAAGCTCTACGCGGGTTTGCAGGCCGAGGAGGATGCGCAGCGCGCCGAGGCGGTGCGTGCGCGGCCGCAAAAGACGCGACCGTCGCTGCCGCTGGCCGACTACGCCGGCAAGTACTTCGATCCGTTCGTCGGCGAGACGCAGATCTTGCTCGGCAAGGACGGAAAGCTGACGCTCGCAATGCAACCGAGCGCGACGTTCGAGCTCGCTCACTGGAGCTACGACTCGTTCGAGGCGCGCGACACGCGCGCGCCGCTCGAGGACGGTTTCCTGATCACGTTCGTGCGCGGTGCAGATGGTCGCATCACGAGCTACGAGACCGACGGCGGGCGGCTCTATCGCCGCCGCTGAGCGCGGGAAAATTCCAGCAATCGGTTGAATTCTTATAGATCGGCGGGACGCTTTGCTTCCATTCTGACCTCATCGTTTCGTGGCGGGAACCTGTGGGGGGAGAAGTCAACGTATGCGTCGCTTCAACACGTGGGGCCTGATCGCGCTGGCCGGGGCCACCGTGGCCAATGCCGCCGAGCAGATCGCCGTCGAAGAAATCATCGTCACGGCCACGCGCCGCGCCCAGCAAGTCCAGGACGTGCCTGCGTCGGTCGCGGTCGTCGACCCGCAGGACTTCGCGAGCGGCGGCGTCACCTCGCTCGCCGGCGTCCTGAAGTACGTGCCCGGCGTGAATTTCAACGACGACGGCGCGCCGGGGCAGGGCTCGATCACGATGCGCGGCGTCGCCAACATCTTCTCGACGCCGTCGGTCGGCATCTACCTCGACGACATTCCGTACGGCTCGGTCACCGCGTTCGCCGAGGGCGCGAATTTCGCGCTGGACTCGCTGCTCGGCAACGTCGAGCGTATCGAAGTGATCAAGGGTCCGCAGGGCACGCTGTTCGGCGCTGCCTCGATGGGCGGCTCATTGCGCTACATCACCAAGGAGCCGTCGTTGAGCGAGTTCGGCGGCCGCTTCTCCACCGATCTGTCCGATACCGCGCAAGGCGGTTTCAACCAGCTGTACAAAGCCGGCGTCGACGTGCCGATCATCAACGACAAGCTGGCGCTGGGCGTCAGCGGTTTCTATCAGGACGTCGAAGGCTTCATCGACCAGGCGAACCGCCCGGAGGAAGACGTCAACGGCGCGGAGCTGAGCGGCGGCCAGGCGACGCTGCTGTTCAAGCCGACCGACGCGTTCAAGGTCAGGCTCAACTACCTGGATCAGAAGTTCGAGTTCGCCGGCGCGAACGATGTGCCATTCAATCGCACGACCGGCCAGCCGCTATTCGGCAAGTACAAGCAGAATACGGCAGTAGGCGGCCAGCCCACCGAGATTGAATACGAGCTCACGTCCGGGACGTTCGAATATCAGGCGGACTGGGCGACCGCCACGCTCGCGAGCAGCTACCAGGAGTTCGCACAGGCCGCGATCCTGGATCTGACCGCATTCTTCGGCCCGCTCGTCGACACGCAGACGGGCTCGCCGCCCGGCACCAACACGGTGCCGCTGAATCTGCAGATCTCCACCGAGCGCTGGGCGCACGAGTTCCGGCTCACCTCGGCGAACAACGAGCACCTGGAGTGGCTGGTCGGGCTGTACTACACGAAGGAAGAGAGCTCGAACTTCCAGGAGGCCATCGGGCAGCCGAGCGGTTTCAATCTGGTCACGCAGGGATTCCCGGCGGACTACAAGGAGAAAGCGGCGTTCGGCAACCTGACCTACTACTTCACGCCGCAACTCGATGCGACGGTCGGCGTTCGCCTGAGCAGCAACGACATGGGCGTGCTGTTCAGCGGCACCGGCTTCCTCGCGGGCCCGGCGTTGCCGCGGCAGACCGTATCCGACGACGTGCAGACGTATCTGTTCAACGCGCGCTACCGGCCGAACGACGATCTGTCGCTGTATGTGCGCATCGCCGACGGTTATCGGCCGGCATCCGCCAACTTGCCGCTGCGCGATCCCGCGACTGGTCAGATCCTGTCCGTGCCGTTCGTCCGCTCCGACTCGCTGTGGAGCTACGAAGTCGGCGCGAAGGGCAACTTCGCCGACGGCCTGCTGGGTTACGACGTCGCGGTGTATCGCATCAAGTGGGAAGACCTGCAGGTGTTCCGCAGCTTCATGGGCGTGAACGTCGGTGGCAACGCGGACAGCGACGTGACTGCGAACGGCATCGAAGCGACGCTCACGCTGCAGCCATCGAGCACGTTCAACCTCGTCGGCGCAATCGCGTACGCGCGCAGCGAGCTCGACGATGACGATCGCGCTGTCGGGGGTCTGTCGGGCGAGCAACTGCCCGGAATTCCGGAGTGGACGTTCTCGCTGTCCGGCAACTACGACTTCATGCTCGGCTCGCTCGACGCGTTCGTCGGCGGCGGTGTCGCCTACCAGGATGAGCGCAACACCTCGTTCCAGGGCGGCGTTGGCTCGGGCGGCGTGGTCATCGCGCCCGCGAATCCGAACTTCACCGTCGATAACTACGTGACAGTCGACTTGCGCACTGGCGTCCGCTTCGGCCGCTACCAGCTGTCGATCTACGCGACGAACCTGCTCGACGAATACGGCTTCCAGCGCGCGACGGCGAATACGACGCAGGGCACGGCGACGATCCTGAAGCCCCGCACGATCGGCGCGGTGTTCAGCGCTGAGTTTTGACTTGAATCCCCTCTGCGGGTCAGGTGCCAAGGCCTGACCCCTCTTTTTCTACATCGAGCCTTCGATAGCGAACTGCCGGCGGCCCTCACTGTCGGGCTCGCCGAGAATCTCCAGCGTGCGCGTCATGTCGCTGGGGGCACCCGGCCGCGTGGCGATCAAGCCGCTGACCAGATAGCTCTGATTTTTGTTCAGCTGCACCGTGCCGTTCACGGCAAGCGGGCCGCCGGTGTCGGTCAGCGCGCCCGTCAACGCGTCGGCCGTGCCGGCGCCTTCCGCTGGAAAGACGACCTTGTAGTTGCCGAGAGCCGCGGGCCGATTCGCCGGACCGACGAGATCCGTGACCTCCACCGTGCCTGTCGCTGCAACCGGCCAGGAGTTTTCCAGCGTCAATTGGCCGAGCTTCAGGTTCAACGTTCCGGTCCAGCCGCCGCGCACGACGTTCGGAGGCAGAGCGCTGACCGGCAGCGATGCGTTGAACCCGCGCAATGTGATTCGACCGCCCGGTGCTGCAGCGACGGATCCCTGGGCGAAACCGTCGGTACGCGTGATCTTCACGTCGGCGCCGAGCTTGCCGGTGAACAAACGCAGGATGTCGAGCTTCCACTCGACGCTGCCGACGTGCAGCGCGCCGCTGCGCACGGCTTGCGCACGGCCGTTCCAGAGCGTTCCGGAGACGCCGCCGAGTGTGACGCCGGGCGGCTGGAAGAACGACAACACCGCCTTCGCAGGCAGCGTGAACAATGCAAGGAGCAGGAACGCACCGATGCCGAGCGCGAGCAGCGGCCAGAGTTTCTTCATGCGGCTCTATCCGCCGGGACGCGTGAGCACCAGGCTCGCGTTGACGAAGCCCGGCTTGGCGGTGCGATCGATGTTGGCGGATTCGATGGTGACGGAGTGCGCCTGCTGCAGGCTGCCCAGGCAGACGATCAGCTTGTCGAACTCCGCCTGTTCCAGGCGTACGCGGATGCCATTCTCGCCATTGGGCGTCTGGCCGGTGAGCGAGGAGCCGAGGCCACATTCGCGCGCCGAGCGGTCGATGAGCACGACCAGCGACTCGCCGGTCGGCGCTGCAGCCGACGGTGCACTCGCGCTCAGCGCGAGCACTTCACCGCCGACGCTGCGCATCCAGGCAAGATCGCCTTCCTTCTTCGCGACGCGTTCGGCGCTGCCGTTGACCGCGGCATAGAACGGCGCGAGTGCGAAGATGTAGATCGCGACCGCAAGCACTGCGATACCACCGCCCGTGACGAGCATCCGCTCGCGCGGCTGCAATGAGTAGAACCAGTCCTTGAGCTTCTGCATAGGTCAGGGCCCCGGGCTCTTGAACTGCAGACGACCTTCGCGCTTGGAGTCGCGCGGAGTCTCGGATTCGATCTTGGCGTCCAGCCCGTGCTCGCTCGCGACCTGGCGGATACGGTCGAGCTCGGCGACCGAGGGAGCGAGCACGCGCAGGTGCGTCGTGTTGTTCGTGTACGCGATCGACTCGACGTTCGTGTTGGCAACCTGGCCCATGGCTTCGCCGAGCGCCGCGAGCGTCGTCATCATGCCGCTCACCGGCCCCGAGCCGCGCAGTTGGTTCAGGCGCGATTCGACCATTCGCCGCGCAGCGGAGGCATCCGGCAGCGGCGCACCCGGCATCAGTTGCTGATACAGCTGGCCGATCTGCTCGTCGACGCGCGCCTCCTGGCTCTTGTAATGGAAGTACTGCCACGACTTCAGGCCGATGTGCGACGCCAGGAACACCAGCGCGAGGACGGCGGCGTAGCGCCATGGTGCGAACGACAACTGCAGCTTGCGGTTCGATTGATAGCGGCCCTGCAGCAGGTTGACACCACCATCTTTCACGACGTTCGCGGCAAGCAGGGGCAGCGGTCCGTCCGGCAGCAGCTTCAACTGCAGGCTCGCGGTGAACTCCCGCATTCCTTCGAGCAGTTCGCGCTCACGCTCGTAGTCGTCTTCCGAAAGGTAGATGGTCACATGCTCGCGAGCTTCCTCGCCGGAGGCGAGGGCAAGCTGCAACGCTTCGATCAGCGGCTGCACGTCGAGGACCGCCCCCCTCGTGTCCGAACGGCGCACGTAGACGCGTGCACCGTCGATCAGCAGCGTGATCGCATTCGGTGTTTCCGGCAGTGCCGCTGTTTCGGGATAAATGGCATCGGCGTTCAAGCCTGCATTGGCGAGCAGTGCCAGCCATGCGTCCATCCGCGCGTGCGACACGACAGCGACCGGGGTGCCGGGACGCGACTCGCGCTTGCCGACGGCAAAGTGCAGATCGTCGACGTCGACCGCGAGATGTTCTTCGAGCGCAAACGGCACGACCTGAGCGAGCTTCGCGCCACTCTTCACCGGCAGAACCGGCTCGGCCAGCAACGCATCCGTGCCCGGTACGAGCACGATGACTTTGCGACTGGCGGCTGTGGCGACAGCGAGATCGAGCGGACCGGATTGCACGTTGCTGCGTCGTGCACCGCTCCCATCCATGACGATCCACTCCGCGGCGGCGCCGATGGTTTCGGCTGCGGCGGAGTGCAGGCGTACGACTAGGAATTCCGGCATGTCTGGCTCAGGGCGTTCCGTGGCTTCTTAGTATAGGGCGCACGAGACCGTTGTTGCCGCTGCGATACAGGAGACTGTACAGCGTGAACTGAGTAGTGCCAATAGTGACCCAGATCGTCGAGCGGAAGTACGAGCTGGTCTGGTCGACGACCTTGCCCTGCACCAGCTCCTGCGTCTGCTCGACGGTCAGGCCGCCGTTCTTGTAGTCGTCGACGGTCGGGAAGCAGCGCTCTTTACGCGTTTCCATCGTAGTCTCGCGCGCCAGTGTGAACTGACGCCGTCCTGCGACGAGCGCATCGAGCAGCTCCGGCGATGCAGTGCAGAGATTGATGGACGTGCCGATCGGCAGCGCCGTCACGAAGGGCTCGAGCTTGCGATAGCGCTCGAGGCCGAAGCCCGTGATCGCCAGCAGCTCGCTCGCGCGCGTCAGCGGCATGTTGGCGGTGCGGTACGGCGGCGTAAGGCCGGTGTAGGTCGGGTCTTCCGCGCCATCGGGGAAATTCGGCTGGATATCGCTGTCGATCCAGTCGGCAATGATCCGCGCCCATTTCGTTTCGAGCTCCAGCAATTCCAGCAGCCGCTCGAAGCGATCGATCGCCGGCTGGTCGAACTTGAGCTGGCCGCCTTCGAGCGTCACGAGGCTGTTGAGATTGAAGCGTCCCTGCATGTCTTCCATCTGGCCTTCGAACTCGCCGTTGTCGATCGGGATCGGCGGAATCGGCGTGGCCCATTCCTCGGTGAAGTCGTCGGTCTTCGAGCTCTGCTGCTTGTCACGACGCAGCGAATCCGCGGCCCACGCTTCGCCGCCGAGCGCGACTTCGAACCCCTGATCCAGCGCGAATGCGTTGCCGCTGCGACGCTGATCGAGATAGCCCTTGAACGAGACGCTGGCGGCGAGCATCGTCGCGAGCGCGACGATGAGCACTGCCATGATGAGAGCGACGCCGCGTTGTCGATGACGGTTCATCCCGACACCTCCACGAGCCTCACCAGCTTGCCCCAGTCTTCCAGATCGAGCGTGATCTCGACTGCGATCGGCCGCAGCCGCGCAGCATCCGGACCCGAGTAACCGAGCGGCGGCCACTGGTCGTGCCAGCTCTGGTTCTGGTCCATGAATCGAAACGACACCGTGCGTACTTTGTCGAGGAGCACCGCGCTGGTCGGCTCCGCGGTCAAGGTACGGTCGAGCGCGTTCCAGTAAGCGCGCCGCAGCTTGTTGTTCTCCAGGCGATACGTGACCCGTTGCAACGTCGAGCGCGAGATCCCGGCGGGATTGGTCCAGCCCGAGCGCGTGAGATCGGCGAGCGTCTCCGCACCGGTGCCGGAACGTAACGCGGGCTCCAGCGATTCGCCGAGCGGCTCGCGAATCGGTCGCGGTTCGAGCATCGCGAAGTCTTCGGTCATGCGTTGCATCGTCGACTGGACCGCACGCGTGCGGCCCGCGCTGCGCTCGACGATGTCGCTCTGTTGTATGAGCTGGTTGTAGCCGCCGTAGGCGAGCAGGCTGATGATGCCGAAGACGACCACCGCCACCAGCACTTCGAGCAATGTGAAGCCGTGCTGCGCATGGATGCGCGAATGCCGCGGGCGCAGGATGCGTTGGAGTGGCCGCGCGCGCACGATCACTGCTCCTGGTTCGGAATGCTCGGATCGGTTTCGGGCGGCGGCTCGTCGGGCTCCGGCGGCTCGTCTTCGCCCGGCGGCTGATTCTGCGGCGGTGGCTGCTCGTCGTCCTCGTCGCCTTGCCGGGCGGGAGGGCCATCGCCGGCGCCTTGCCAGGCAACCAGCGCGGAGCCGGGGGGCGCGACCGCGGTCCCATAGAATCCGGTTACCGACGCGAGCGAGCTGCCCTCCTTGGCATCGGCGGGACGCACGCTGATGTCGATGCGGCGAATCGTCTCCACCGGCGTCTGCGTCACGTCCATCGTCCACTTCCAGCGCCGGCCGGCCATCTCGACTTCGTCGGACGTTTTGTCGATACCGGGCGCGGATTTCTGCAGGCGGACCTCGGTGAGCTGATTCATCCCGACCCAGTGCGCCACGGTCTTGTCGCGCAGGTAACCGGTGTTACTCGCCGTCTGGCTGACAGCCTGGATGACGCCGAGCATGCCGAGCGCGATGACCACCAGCGCGACCATCACTTCGATGAGTGTGAAGCCGCGGGGATGTCGGGGTTTAACGGCGCGCACTGGTAATACGCTCCTCGTTCTGTTCGTCTTCGGGCGGCTTGGTCTGCGCGACCAGGCCCCATTCGCGATCGGACCTGCGCTGCTCGACCCGCAGGTCGCCGTCGGCCAGCGCTGTCATGCGCCACAAGGCCGGCGCGCCATCGCGCTCGATGTGCAGCTCGAACGGTACGACGTCGCCGCTCGACAGGACTGTGAGCTGCGGCGGGTATTTCTGATGCTCGTCCTTCTGGGAGCGGTCGGGCAATCCCGGCTTGAGCACGATCTCGCGGCCTTCCATCCAGAGCCGGATGCGCAAGCCCTCGGGGAGCGAACGCTGCGCGTACAACTGGTCCTCGACGATCGGCTGCCATTCATTGCGGCGCGTGTCGAAGCGCAGGAACTCGTAGTCGTTGGCGCCGACGAAGATCGCCACGTCGATGGCCTGCAGCTCGGCTTCCTCGCGCGCCTGGCGCACCACTGCCCAGAAGCGCCGCGTCTCGTCTTCGACCTCGCGGTCCGCGCCGAGCACGCCGACCGACAAGGACACCATCGAGACCATCACGCCGATGATGACGATGACGACGAGGACCTCGAGGAGCGTGAAGCCGTGGAGCTGCCTGGGACGCGCGGAAGCCAAGGTCACTCCGTCAGCCAGTTGCCCCGGTCGGCGTTGATGCCTTCGCCGCCTTCCTGGCCGTCGGCGCCGAGCGTGAAGATGTCGTACTCGCCGTGCTGGCCCGGATAGACATACTGGTACTCGTTCTGCCACGGATCCTTGGTCAGGCCGCCGCTGCCGAGGTAGCCGCCCGGCTTCCAGTTGCGCACGGTCGGGTCGTTCGGCTGCTGGACCAGCGCCTTCAGGCCCTGGTCGGTGGACGGGTACTTGTAGTTGTCCATCTTGTAGAGGCTGAGCGCGGTCTCGAAGGCGCGCAGGTCCTGCTTGACCTTGGTGATCTGGGCGTCGTCGATGCGGCGCATGACGTTCGGCGCGACCAGCGCGGCCAGGATGCCCAGGATCACGACCACGACCATGATTTCGATCAGCGTGAAGCCGGCGGCCGGGCGCCGCATCCACTTGTTCATATCTGTCATAGTCTTTCCGTTACCTGATTCGATTGGATAAGAAACGATGCCAAGTGCCGCAGGGTCTAGGGCTAAAGCGCGCGGATCATAACAAAGCAGGTCCGAAGGGATGAGCGACGCCGTCCCAGGGCGTTTGCGGTCCCCGACAGCCGTGTCGTCGATCCAGGGCGCCTGGCTCGTTGGACTGCTGGCTGCGGTGCTGGTTCTGCTCGGCCTGACCGGCGATACGGGGCGAGAGTTGTTGCGTTATGAGCGTCTGGCAGTCCTGCACGGCGAGTATTGGCGGCTGATTTCCGGTCATTTCGTCCACGGTTCGACCCAGCACCTGTTGCTGAATGCAGTCGGTCTCGGCCTCGTCGCGGCGCTGTTTCCGCGCGAATACTCCCTTCGCGGCTGGCTGCTGATCCTCGCGGGCAGCCTGGTGATCATCGACCTCGGATTTGTGTTCTTGGAGCCACAGCTGGAGTGGTACGTCGGGCTGTCAGGCGTCCTGCACGGCGCGCTCGCGGCCGGGGCGATCGGCTGGTGGAAGCATGAATCGAGGCCCCTGGCACTGGCGCTGACGGCTGTCCTGATCGGCAAACTCGCGTGGGAGCAATGGCAGGGGGCACTGCCGCTTTCAGGCGACATGCCGGTCGTCGTCGATGCGCATCTATATGGTGCGATCGGCGGCGCGCTGGCCGGGGCATGCCTGGCACTGCATAATCGCGCGCCTTCAAGTAACGGGTAGCTGCCTCCTTCATGTCATTCGCCTTCGTCTTTCCGGGCCAGGGCTCGCAATCCGTCGGCATGCTCGCCCAGCTCGCGGCCGAGCCGCTCGTTCAGGAAACCTTCGCCGAAGCGTCCGACGTGCTCGGCTATGACCTGTGGAAGCTATGCCTGGGCGGTCCCGAGGAGGAGCTGGGTAAGACCGAGCGCACGCAGCCCGCGATGCTTGCGGCCGGCGTGGCGACATGGCGCGTCTGGCGCAAACACGGTGGCGGTCTGCCGGCAGCGATGGCCGGCCACAGTCTCGGCGAGTACTCGGCGCTCGTCTGCTCCGGCGCGCTCGATTTCCGTACGGCCGTCGGGCTCGTGCAGTTTCGCGGACAAGCGATGCAGGCAGCGGTGCCGGCGGGGCAGGGCGCGATGGCTGCAATCCTTGGTCTCGATGACTCAGATGTCGAAGCGGCTTGTCGTGAAGCAGCCCAAGGCGAAAACGGGGGTGAAACGGTACAACCGGCGAACTTCAACTCACCCGGACAGATCGTGATCGCGGGCACCGCGGCCGCTGTCGATCGCGCGATCGAAGTCGCGAAGTCGAAGGGCGCGAAGCGCGCGATCAAGTTGCCGGTGAGCGTGCCGTCGCACAGCCCCCTGATGCAGCCTGCTGCCGAACGCCTGCGAGAGAGGTTGCAGCAGGTGAAGTTCGGACCGCGCGAAGTGCGCGACATCTACACTGTCGACGTGCGCAAGCACGGCGACGAAGCGAGCATCCGCAAGGCGCTGGTGGAGCAGTTGGTGAAGCCAGTGCGCTGGACCGAAACGATCCAGGCGATGCTTGCCGATGGCGCGCGCGTCATCGTCGAGTGCGGACCGAAAGGCGTGCTCACAGGCCTGAATCGTCGCATCGAGCGCAACAAAGAGATTGCGATGCTCTCGATCGAAGATGCCGAATCGCTGCAGCAGGCGCTGCAGGCCTGCAGGAGCAATGCATGACCGAACAGACGCTGGCACAGGAAATCGCGCTCGTGACCGGCGCGTCGCGTGGCATCGGCCGCGCCATCGCGATCGAGCTCGCGCGTCGCGGCGCCACTGTCGTCGGCACGGCAACCAGCGAAGCCGGCGCTCAGGGAATCACGCAGCAGCTGGCGGAATCCGGCAAGGTGCGTGGCATCGTGCTGAACGTGGCAGATCCGCAGTCAATCGACGCTGCGCTCAAAGACATCGAAGCGCACGAGGGTGCGCCGACCGTGTTGGTGAACAATGCAGGAATTACACGTGACAACCTGCTGCTGCGGATGAAAGAAGAGGAGTGGAACGACATCGTCGCGACCAACCTCGGCTCGGTTTTCCGCCTCTCGAAAGGCGTCGTGCGCGGAATGATGAAGGCGCGGCGCGGGCGGATCATCAGCATCGCCTCCGTCGTCGGCGTGATGGGCAATGCAGGGCAGACCAACTACGCGGCGGCGAAGGCCGGCATCATCGGTTTCAGCAAGTCGCTGGCTCGTGAAGTGGGTTCGCGCGGCATCACCGTGAACGTGGTGGCGCCCGGTTTCATCGCGACCGACATGACAGCGAAGCTGCCGGCCGAACAGCAGGCCGCGCTGACGGCGCAGATCGCGCTCGGTCGGCTCGGCGCTGTCGAGGACATCGCCTGCGCAGTCGCGTTTCTTGCGTCGCCACAAGCGGGCTACATTACCGGCGAGACGTTGCACGTGAACGGCGGCATGTACATGGTCTGAATCGATGTCAAGTGTCTTTGCCGACTGTATTTTTCTTCTTGTTTTGCAAATGTTGGACCTGCGGGGCGCTTAACTTAGAATACGCCTCCCATGCGACCCGCCCAACGAACTAAACAGGGTCGGTTTTTAGAAGGGTTTAAGGCCTCATAGAGGACTCGTACACCAATGAGCAGTATTGAACAGCAGGTTAAAGCCATCGTCGCCGAGCAATTGGGCGTGAAAGAGGAAGAGGTCACGAACGACGCTTCCTTCGTCGACGACCTCGGCGCGGACTCGCTCGACACGGTCGAGCTGGTAATGGCGCTGGAGGAAGAATTCGAGACCGAGATCCCGGACGAGGACGCTGAGAAGATCACGACCGTTCAGCAGGCGATCGATTACATCACCGAGCGCCGCAATCAGGCCTGACATTTCGCACGCAGGCGCGCCTCGCCTGCGCTTCATCGAGTCTCCAGCCAGGGAAGGCGGCTCGAATGCACTGTCCGCAACTCCCGAACCATGACCTGCACCCAGAGGTAATCGCTTGTCGAAGCGGCGCGTCGTCATCACCGGCCTCGGCATCGTCTCGCCTGTCGGCAGCACCGTCGACACGGCGTGGAGCAGCGTGCTCGCAGGCAAGAGCGGCATCGGACCGATCACTCGCTTCGATGTGAGTGCGTGGCCGGTGCGCTTCCACGGCGCCGTCGCCGGGTTCGAAGCGGAGAAGTACCTGTCGGCGAAAGAGCTGCGCAAGATGGACCCGTTCATGCACTACGGGTACGGCGCGGCCGCCGACGCCATCAAGGACTCCGGCATCGAGATCACGCCGGCCAACGCGCATCGCATCGGCATCACGATGGGCGCCGGCATCGGCGGCCTCGACACCATCGAGGAGAACTATCGCAAGTACGCCGAGACGATGAGCCCGAAGCGCATCTCGCCGTTCTTCGTGCCCGGCAGCATCATCAACATGATCTCCGGCCACATCTCGATCAACTTCAAGTTGACCGGCCCGAATCTCGCGACGGTGACTGCGTGCACGACTTCGACGCACGCTATCGGCCTCGCAATGCGGCTCATTCAGTACGGTGACGCCGACATGATGGTCGGCGGCGGCGCAGAGATGGCGACCACGCCGCTCGGCCTCGGCAGCTTCTGCCAGGCGCGGGCGCTGTCCACGCGCAACGACGATCCGCAGCGCGCCAGCCGGCCCGTGGGATCGCGATCGCGACGGCTTCGTGCTCTCGGACGGCGCAGGCGCCGTGCTGCTGGAAGAGTACGAGCACGCCAAGAAGCGTGGCGCGAAGATCTACGCCGAAATCGTCGGCTTCGGTATGAGCGGCGATGCCCATCACATCACCGCGCCGCCGGAAGACGGCGAGGGTGCGCGCCTGGCGATGTCGAATGCTCTGCAGGACGCCAAGCTGAATCCGGGCGACGTGCAGTATGTGAATGCGCACGCTACTTCGACCGAGCTCGGCGACCGCGCGGAGACGATCGCCGTGAAGCGCTGTTTCGGCGATCACGCTGCCAAACTCGCGGTCAGCTCGACCAAGTCGATGACGGGACACCTGCTCGGCGCCGCCGGTGCGGTCGAGGCGATCTTCTCGATCCTCGCGATCCGCGACAACGTCGCGCCGCCGACGATCAATCTCGACAATCCGGGCGAGGGCTGCGACCTCGACTATGTGCCGCACACGGCGCGGCCCATGCCGATCCGCGTCGCGCTGTCGAACTCGTTCGGCTTCGGCGGCACCAACGGCTCGCTGATCTTCCGCGCTCCGGATTGAGCATCCTCGAACCGGTCGACGTCGATCCAGCGGCGCTGCTCGCTCTTCACGCCGCCTCACCGCACCTGTATCCCGCGCTCTTCGAGAGCGCCGCGGCCGGTGAGCCGCTGGGCCACTCCAGCGCATCCTGCGCCCGCGGCATTAGCGCATCCCTGCGCGGCAGCCGCTTCGACATTCTCTTTGCGCACCCTGCCGGGCAGCTGGTGGCATCGGCCGCGTCGGAGCGATTTCTCCCGGCGCTCGATCGATGGTGGCAGCGGGAGCGAGTTCCGGCGTCGAGCGACGAGGCCTGCGGTGTGCCGTTCACGGGCGGCTGGCTCGTCTACCTTGGTTACGAGCTTGCGGGGCAAATCGAGCCTCGATTGCGGTTGCCGCAACCTGTCGCCGGTCCGATCGCGCAGGCGATTCGCATCCCTGCGGCGGTGGTTCACGCGCACGACAGCGGTCGTTGCTGGATCGTCGCCGAGCCCGATGCTGCCGAGCTGATTCCACGGATCGCGAGCGATCTGCGACGCGTCGCGCGCTTGTCGGACGCGGTAGAAGGACTGGTGGAGTCGTCGGTCGCCGAGGATGATCCGCGCCAGTACCTGCAGGCTGTGGAGCGGGCGCTCGAGTACATCGGCGCGGGCGACGTCTACCAGGCAAACCTGTCCCGAGGCTGGCGCGCGACGCTGCGGCCGGGCGTGCAGCCGCATCACATCTATCGACGTCTGCGACAGACCAATCCCGGGCCGTTCGCCGGCGTGGCGCAGCTGGATGGCATCTCGGTCATCAGCTCGTCGCCCGAGCGTCTGGTGAGTGTGCGCGATGGCGCAGTCACGACACGTCCCATCGCAGGCACGCGCCCGCGCGGTGCAGATCCTGAGGCAGACCTCGCGCTCGCCCGCGAGCTGCATGCACATCCGAAGGAACGGGCCGAGCACGTCATGCTGATCGACCTGGAGCGCAACGACCTCGGCCGTGTGTGTGAGGCGGGCACCGTAAGCGTCGACGAGTTCATGACGATCGAGTCGTACTCGCACGTGCACCACATCGTCTCGAACGTGCGCGGCCGCTTGCGTGCGGACGTCACGCCCGGCAATGTGCTGGCGGCGGTGTTCCCCGGCGGCACGATCACCGGCTGCCCGAAGATCCGCTGCATGGAGATCATCGCGGAGCTCGAAGGCGCGCCGCGCGGCGCATATACGGGGTCGCTCGGCTATCTGAATCGCGACGGCAGCCTGGATATGAACATTCTGATCCGCTCGCTCCAGCTGCACGGTCGTGAGCTGAGCCTGCGCGCGGGAGCCGGCATCGTCGCCGACTCGATCGCCGAGCGCGAGCTCGAAGAGACACGTGCGAAGGCGCGCGGCGTGTTGCGGGCGCTGGGTGTCGATGCATGACGGCGGCTGTGCTCGTCAACGGCATGAGCCCGCGCGATCCGCTGAACGCAATCGGGGTCGAGGATCGCGGTCTGCAGTACGGCGATGGCGTGTTCGAGAGTGCGTTGCTCGCGCGTGGACGTGCGAGATTTCTGGAGCAGCATCTTCGCCGCCTGGCGCTGGGCTGCGAGCGTCTCGGTATCGTCGCGCCGGATCCGGCCCTGTTGCGTTCGGATGTGCAGCGGCTCAGCGGGTCCGCGGAACGCGCTGTGCTCAAGATCGTCGTCACGCGCGGCATCGGCCCACGCAGTTATCGGCCTTCCCCGCGTAGCAAGACGACACGCATCGTCGCGCTGTATCCCGCGCCGGCGCCGCCGCCAGCGACGCGGCTGGCATTGCGCTGGTGCGAAACGCGTCTCGGACGAAATGCCCGCCTGGCAGGTATCAAGCATCTCAACCGCCTCGAGCAGGTGCTGGCGCAGGCGGAGTGGGACGACGAAGACGATCGTCGACGGCTTGATGCTCGACACCGAAGGCGAGCTGGTCAGCGGTACGGCGAGCAACGTATTCCTGGTTCGCGAAGGTATGCTGGTGACGCCTGATCTGCGGTTCTGCGGAGTGCTCGGCATCATGCGCGCAGAAGTGCTGCGGGCAGCGCGGGAGTTGGGCATCGCAGTCAGCGAAGAGCCGCTCTGGCCACAGGACGTAGCAGCGGCGAGCGAGGTTTTCATTACGAACGCCATCCGTGGCATCCGCTCGGTGACCGAGCTCGGCACAATGCGTTGGGCCAGCGCGCCCGTCGCGGAGCGGCTGCGGCAGGCGTTGGAACTCTGATGCGACGCCTGCTGCGGATCCTGGTGCTGCTCATCGATCCTCGCCACCATAGGCGTGGCCGCAATCGCGTGGTGGAGCAATAAGTGGCTGCAGCAGCCGATCGCCGGCCTGCAGGAGAAAGTGACATTCGAAGTGCCTCGTGGCGCCAGTACGCGCAGCGTCGCGACCGCGCTGCATGCGCGAGGGTTGCTGGATCAGCCGCAGGTATGGGTCGCATGGTCGCGTCTTACGCGACGCGACAGCACGCTGAAGGCGGGAGAGTACGAGCTGCAACCTGGGCTGACACCGCGCGGGTTGCTGGCGCTGCTGAGCTCGGGGCAGGTTCTGCTCCACAGCATCACGTTCATCGAAGGATCCAGTTTTGTCGACGTGCGCAACGCGCTGGCCGCGAACGAGGCCGTGCTCAACGAGAACGCGAATCGCAGCGACGCCGAAATCATGCGCGCACTGGGCGAGCCCGAATTGCATCCGGAAGGGCAGTTCTTTCCCGATACCTACCGATTCCCGCGTGGCACGACCGACCTGGAGTTGCTCACCATCGCGCATCGGCGCATGCAGGACGAGCTGCGCAATGCGTGGGGGAAGCGCGCCACGGACCTGCCGCTGGCCAGCTCTTATGAGGCGCTGATCCTGGCCTCGATCGTCGAAAAGGAAACGGCGCTGGAAAGGGAGCGGGCGCAGATCGCCGGCGTGTTCGTCGAGCGGCTGCGCCGTGGGATGCGCCTGCAGACCGATCCGACGGTGATCTATGGGATGGGGTTGAGCTACTCCGGTAACATCCGTCGCGCAGACCTGTCGCGCGACACGCCCTACAACACGTACACGCGGCCAGGGCTGCCGCCGACGCCCATAGCGATGCCGAGCCGGGAATCGTTGCAGGCCGCAGTTCAACCGGACGTGACGGGCGCGCTATTCTTCGTGGCGACTGGGGCGGGCGACGGCAGTCATTATTTCTCCAGGACGTTGGCCGAGCACAACCTGGCCGTGAGACGGTACCTGCGGGAGTTGCGTCGACGATGATTCGCGGCAAGTTCATCACCATCGAAGGCAGCGAAGGCGTCGGCAAGACGACGCAGATCGCGGCGTTGCGCGACTCGCTGCTGGCGCGCGGGCTGGAAGTCATAGTCACGCGCGAGCCGGGCGGCACGCCGCGAGCGGAAATGATCCGCGAGCTGCTGCTGACCCCGACGGAAGAGCCGATGCCGATGACCTGCGAACTGCTGCTGATGTTCGCGGCGCGCGCTACCCACATCGAGAATCTCATTCGCCCGGGGCTGGAGCGCGGCGCATGGGTCGTCTGCGATCGCTTCACGGATGCGACGTACGCATATCAGGGCGACGGCCGCGGGGTTCGTCGCGAGGAGATAGCGAACCTGGAGCTCTTCGTGCAGGCCGAGCTGCGCCCGGATCTGACGCTGCTGCTCGACGCGCCGATCGAGATCGGCAGGGCGCGCGCAGCGGCGCGCGATGCGCAGACCGGCGTGAGCGATCGGTTCGAACAGGAACGGCGCGAGTTCTTCGAGCGCGTGCGTAACAGCTACCTCGAGCGCGCGCGCAATCAGCCCGGCCGGTTCGCGGTCATCGATGCCACTGCCGACCGCGAGAGCGTCGAGCAGGCGATTCGCGCCGAAGTGGAAATACGTCTCTTCATGCGGCCATGACCGAGACCAGCGAACGGTCACTGCCACAGCTGCTCCCCTGGCACGCGGATGCTGCTGCACAGCTGCGCAAGGCATGGGCAGCGCATCGCCTCTCCCATGCTCTGCTGTTGCAGGGTGCGGAAGGATTGGGCAAGCAAGTGTTCGCAGCGTGGCTGGCGTGTGCAGTCCTGTGCGACAAGTCCGCGGGTTCGGAGCTGAACTGTTGCGGCGAGTGTGCGGGCTGCAAGTTGTTCGCGGCCGGCTCGCATCCGGACCTGCTGTGGGTTGCGCCGGAAGAGGACAAGCAGCAGATCTCCATCGACCAGGTGCGCGCCGCCACCGAGCGGCTGACGAAAACGAGCTTTCGGCAAGGCTACAAGGTCGCCATCGTGACCCCGGCGCATCTCATGACGCCGAACGCGGCGAACAGCGTGCTCAAGACGCTCGAGGAGCCGTCGCCGCGAAGTCTGCTCGTGTTGATCACGTCGCAACCTTCGACGCTGCTGCCAACAGTGCGCAGCCGCTGCCAGAAGGTGACGATTGCGCGGCCATCGCGCGAAGAGGCAATCGAGTGGCTGCGCGACAAGAGCGGTCACGCGGTCGAATCGGCGCTGCTCGAGTTCGCAGGTGGCGCGCCGCTGCGCGCGCTGGCGTACGCGGACGGGCGCTTCGATGCACTGAACGAGCATATGCAGAAGTCGCTCGGCGCGCTGCTGGCGGGCCAGGCCGATGTGACGCAGGTCGCCGCCGAATGGGAAAAGGATGCTCTAATCGACCGGCTGACGTGGCTCGACCTGTGGCTGAGCTCGCTGGCGCGCGGAGCACTTGCGGGAAATGCCGATCTGGTCACGTTCCCCGGTCGGTCTACGCACTTGCCAAGTGCTTCCCGGCCGTTGAACATAAGCGGCGTCTACAGCATGGTGGATCGCGCGCGTGCCTTGAAATCTCAGCTGGCCCGCACCGCGCTCCAGCGCGAGCTGGCCGTGGAGTCATGGCTGATCGCGTTATCGGAAGTTCTTCAGTTGAATCGCAAGAGAGCCTGACGGTACGCAACGAATGGTGATGCGCCAGCCCAGCAGCAAGCCCGGATTGCTGACGCTTACGATCAAGGACAAGAGCGCCTTGTATCTGGCGTACATGCCGTTCGTGAAGAACGGCGGCTTGTTCATTCCCACGAACAGCAACTACCGCCTCGGCGACGAAGTGTTCATGCTGCTGAACCTGATGGGCGAGGACGAGAAGCTGCCGGTCGCCGGGCGCGTGATCTGGATGACGCCGAAGGGCGCGCAGGGCAAACGCACCGCCGGCATCGGCGTGCAGTTCAGCGAGCAGGATCGCGGCAACACTCAGCGGAAAATCGAGAGCTACCTGGCCGGCGCGCTGGGCGGCGACAAACCGACGCACACGATGTAGTTGTCAGGCTAAAGCCTGACCCACAGTCACTTATCCTGATACGCAATCAGGCCGCCCTTCAGCACCGATGCGCGAAAGCCGCGCTCCGACAGGATGTAGCAGCCCGCTGAGCTGCGCCGACCAGTGTCGCAGCACACGATGTAGTGCGTGTCGCGCTCCAGCGTCTTCAGCTTCAGGCGGATGAAGTACAGCGGCATGTTGAGCGCGCCCTCCAGCCGATAGTTCTCGAACTCGCTCGGCAGGCGTACGTCCAGCCACTTGGCGCCGCCGGCGACGAGCGTGCGCGCCTCTTCCATGTCGACCCACTCGAGCATCGGCTCGTTGAGCAACGTACGGAAGTCCTGCTTCGCGAGCCGCATCAGCGTGCCGTCGGTCGTCATCGCTACGCTGGCGTTGCGCTTCGCATCCGAGATCAGAGCTTCCTCGCCGAACGTGTCGCCCATGCCGAGCTCCGCGAGCTTGATACCCTCGCGGTTCAGCGGCGTCTCGCGCGTAACCGCGCAGCGTCCCTTGACGACGACGTAGAAGTAATCGCCTTCATCGCCTTGCTTGATGATGACTTCCCCGGCGCGGTAGTCCACGCGCTGCATGCGCATGAAGATCGCCTGGATGTTGGCCGGCGGAATCCTGTGGAAGGCCTTGGTCTGCAGCAGGTTCGTCATCCAGTCGTCGCTGCTGGGACCTTCGTCGTTGACCCCGCGCAGCTCGTTCACCTCGTAGGACCCGGTCTGGTCCCAGGTGAGCATCATGTCGAGCATCTCGCTGTCCATGGCCACGTAATCCATGCGGTCGGAGACGACGCGCGCGGCGTAGCGGCGCGGATTGCCCGGCGCGATGGGATTGCGTGCTTCCGGCGTGCCGCCGCGGATGACCAGCACCGAGCGATTCTCGTGCAGCAGCTCGAGCACGCCGCTCACGACGTAGTAGGTGCGCTTGTCGGTGTCGCCTTCCTTGAACAGCAGCCGACCGGCGGACAACGAATGCAAAGCCGTTTTGCGCGCGAGCGCGTGCAGGTTTTCGGACTTCAATCCATCGAGCGGGGAAAACGAACGCAGCAGTCCAAGTTCGAGCGGCTTGCTCTCCATGCGCTGGATGGTAGCACAGGGCTTTTGGGTGCCAGGTGCTGGAGCACCGCGATTTACCGTAGTAATTGCCAGCCCGCGTCCGGCGCGAAACGTTCGCCGTGAACGCTGCGCAACTCTTCGAGGCGCGCGAGGATCGCGTCGACCCCGCGCGTGCGCGCGTACTGGATCGGGCCGCCGCGGAACGGCGCAAAGCCTGCGCCGAAGATCACGCCCGCATCGATGAGATCGGCGTCCTCGACGATGTGCTCGCGGAGCACGGCGACGGCTTCGTTGATCAGCGGCAACATCAAGCGGTCCTGCAGATCCGGTGGCGCTGGAGCGGCGGAGGGCGGCTTCTGCGGCTTGTCGTCGTGCCAGACGTAGAATCCTTCACCGCTCTTCTTGCCGAACTTCTTCTGCTGGTGGCGGATCGACAGCACGTGCGGTACCTGCGCGCCGGATGCGAAGAACACCTTGCCGACGCTCATGACCACGTCGAGCCCGACCACGTCGGCGAGCTCGATCGGCCCCATCGGCATGCCGAACTCTTCGGCCGCGCGGTCGATCAGCGCGAGCGGAATGCCTTCCTCGGCGGCGCGCACCGCTTCGCTCAGGTACGGCATCAGCACGCGGTTGACAAGGAAACCGGGCGAGCTGCGACAGGCGATCGCGAGCTTGTCGATCTGACGCGCGAACGCGAGGCCGGTCTGCACCTTCTGCGGCTGCGTGCGCTCGGCGTGGATGACTTCGATGAGCGGCATGCGCGCCACTGGATTGAAGAAGTGCAACCCGATCAGTCGCTCGGGCGCGGCTAGATTCTGCGCCAGCTGCTCCAGCACGATGCTCGACGTATTCGTCGCCAGCACGGCAAGCGGCTTCAGCTGCGGCTCGATGCGCGCGAACAGCTCACGCTTGGCATCGAGATCCTCGAAGATCGCTTCGATGACCACGTCCGCCTTGGCGATACCGTGTCCTGCGACGTCGGCCTGCAACCGGGCCAGCGTCTCGTCGCGCTTCGCCTGATCCGGGTAGCGCTTCTCGAGGAACTTGCGGGCGCGCTCCATGGCCGGCGCGACGTATTGCTCGGCGCGATCCTGCAGCGTCACGGTCAGACCGCGTGTCGCGCACCAGGTCGCAATGTCTCCGCCCATGACGCCTGCACCAACGACGTGCACGTGCTTGGCGGGCTCGCCGCCGGCCTTGGCTGCAGACTTCAGCCGATCCTGCAGGAAGAACACCCGCACAAGATTGCGCGAGGTGGTAGTGCACAAGAGCTCTGCCATCGAGCGTGCTTCGGCTTCATACGCACGCTCGCCCTTGCCGCCGTGACGCTGCCACAGTTCGATCATGGCGTACGGGGCAGGGTAGTGGTCGGGCCGCGCGCGCCGTGCGACCTGCGAGCGCATCTGCCCGGCGAGAATCGGTCGCACCAGCCACGCATTGAGCAGGCGATGCAGGAGCTTGGGGCTGCGAGCGGACGGTGCGCTGAGCGCGACCTGCTTCGCCATCTTGTCGAGCTGCTCGACCGGCGCGAGCCGATCTACCAGTCCCATCGCGAGCGCTTGTTTCGGCCTGATCGAGCGGCCGGTGAGCATCAGGTCCATCGCCGCGATCGGGCCTGCCAGTCGAACGGCGCGCACGGTCCCGCCGAATCCCGGGTGCACGCCGAGCTGCACTTCGGGGAAGCCGAGCGTCGCGGACGGATCGTCGACGAGCACGCGATAGCGACAGGCGAGCGCGACTTCCAGTCCGCCGCCCAGCGCGAATCCGTTGATGGCCGCGACCGTTACACACGGCAAGGCCTCGAGCTTGTCGAGCACCTGCTGGCCCTGGCGAATGAGCTCGTACGCCTGATCGGGCGTGCGGATGCCGACGAACTCCTTGATGTCGGCGCCGGCGATGAAGCCGCGCTTGGCCGAAGTGACGATGAGTGCTTTGGGGTTCGCCCGCGCGACTTCGGCGACCATCTGGTCGAGCTCGGTCATGACCTCGCGCGACAGACTGTTGGTCGATGCGCCGGCCTTGTCCAGCGCCAGCCAGGCGACGCCATCTGCATCGATCTCGAGCCGCCAGTGGGTCGATCGCATATTTTTCGTGTCGATCTTTATGGCGGCGCGCGGCGCACCTGGAAATCGCAGATCAAGGGACGATGATCGGAAAAGCGCACGTCGGGCACGTCGAACTGCGTGACCTCGATGCCGTTGGAGTAGAGCACGAAATCGAGCTCCTTGCGCGGGTTGCGGCTGGGATACGAAGGCAGCCCCAGGCGGTTTGCGCTCTTGAGCCCCGAGGCCTCCATGAACAGGAAGATCTCGTGGTCGCCCCAGAACGTGTTGAAGTCGCCGGCGACGATCACCGGCTTGCTGGCGCGCTTCACCAGCTCGTGCAGGTGGCGCAGCTGGTCGTGGCGATGGCGGAACTTGAGTGACAGGTGCACCAGGAACACCGCACAGTCTTCCAGCTCCAGCTCGATGATCAGCCGCTTGATGCCGGTCTCGAAATAATGGAAGCGCTCGCCTTCGACGCGTGGCGCGGCGAGGAACGCATTCGCCTGCTTGCGCACGATCGGCATCAGCTGGTTGATGGACGCCGTGCCGTATTTGCACTGGTAGGTGGAGTAGTGGCCGAGCGAGTCGGCGATCTCCTTGGCCTGGTTCACGAGCCCGGAGCGGATCGAGCCGGTGTCGATTTCGATCAGCCCGACCAGGTCGGGATCCAGCGATTTCAGATATTGCGTGATGCGTTCGAGGACGCGCGCGTTGCTGCGCAGATAGCCCGCGCCTGGCACCGGCAGATGAAACGCCGGCCCGGTACCGGTGGCGTACCGGATGTTGTACAAGACGAAACGCATCGTGAAACTGGGCAAATCGCAGGCGGCAAAGCGCAGCGCGGCATTCTATCGCACCCGGCGCGGCGCTGAACGTGAACGGTGCGCGGTTATTCTGCGTCGAAAGTTGGCGCATGCGCCTTCGACCAGCTAGGGGTTTCCCGGCGAGCCGGCGGGGTTCTCGCGTACAATCCGGCTCAGTGGAGGAGGCGAGTCAGGTGAGTATTTCGCAGCAGAATCCGGTGCGCGTGTTCGTCAGCCACGCTTTCGAGCCGTCGGACGACTACCACCGCGTGTTCGAGTACCTGGAGAGCTCGCACAATTTCTTCTACCGCAATTGCAGCGATCCCGAGCAGCGCGGCACCGGCGAGCGCGACAAATTGAAAGACGAGCTGCGTCGGCAGATCGCGCTCGCCGAAGTCGTCATCGTGCCTTCAGGACAGTACGCGGCGCAGCGCGAATGGATCGATTTCCAGCTGAACTGCGCCAAGGGGCTCGACAAGCCGGTCATCGTGCTCGAGGCGTTCGGCGTCAAGGAGAAGCTGCCCGTGCAGCTGGAAGCGCTGGCCGACGAGATCGTGGAGTGGAACGAGCGGTCGATCGCGGACGCGATCCGCCGCCAGGCGCGTCACGAGGACACGACGCGTTGGGACACGATCGATTTCAAACTGGACTGACGCGCGAGGCGGACTGATCAGTCGTCGCCGACGGCGCGGAGCTTGGGACGTACGGCGGTCTGGTTACGCGCGATGATGCCGAGCATGTTGACGATGCGCATCGCCACGCCGCCAGCTTCCATATCGGACATCTTGCGCACAGTCGCTTGCACGGCGGTCTCGCCACGCAACGGCGGGACGCTCGACAGGCAATGCGACAGCGAGCAGAACTCTTCGCGAATCTCTTTGGGAATTTCTTCGGTGTCGAGGTTCGCCAAGTGCATGCGATACGCCTCGCACAGGCGATGCTTGATCGGTCCATTCGACGCCAGCGTCGAAGTGGCGGCAAAAAAATGCTCCCAGGCGCTGCTCATGCAACTTACCCCCGCGTGGGTCAGGTTGTCGGACCGCACGCGCGAGCGAAGGCGACATGGGTTCGAACGACTGCTAATGCTGAGAATTTACTTTAACTTTGCTTGGCAGCTTTTCTTACGGCCGCTCAAGCGCCTACAGCCGGAATATACTCCTGCAACTTCGAAAGGCAAGCAGGCATCCACGGCATTTCGCGTGCGATCTGTCTGAACGTCGGGAGCCGTCAATGACTGGTGTCAACGCAGTAGTAATGATCAAGGCCGAAACCAACCTCATCAACGAGCTGGCCGAGCAGCTCGCCGAGCTGCCAGGCGTGGCCGAAGTGTTTTCCGTGGCCGGCCAGTACGATCTGGTCGCGCTGGTGCGGGTCCGCGAGAACGAGGAGCTCGCAGACGTCATCAGCAACCGCATGCGCAAGCTCAACGGCATCCTGGGGACGGAGACGTTGATTGCATTCCGCGTCTATACGAAGGCGGAGCTCTCGGCCGGCTTCGATTTGGATTGACAGCAGCAGCGGAGCGAAGATTCAGTAGAAGCTAGGTGCTTCGACTGGCCCACTGGCCTCAATATCAAAGTACGTATAATGTATATTAGGTTAAATTATATGTAGGCAATCGTGCAGCATGAGTTGCCGGCGCCGGAAATCGTGCCGCCCTAGCGCTCGAGCCACTGCCAGCTCACCGGGATTCGCTTGCCGCTGACGTCTTTGACGACGGTTCCGCGCGTGACGTAGCCGACGCTGATCTCGGGAAACATCTTCTGCATGGTCATTCGCGCAGCTTGGGGATCGGTGATCACCGCGCGACGGCCGGCTCTCAGGGCTTTGCCGTCGGCGTCGATGAGGAACCACAGCTCGTTTCCGGCCGGGACGCCTTCGCTCAACGCAGCTGGATCGAAATGCTCGATCACGCGACGCTGTGCATCCACAGTGTTGAGCATGCGGACCTCCATCGCTTGCGCCTGCCTCGGCGCGATCTCGAACGTGGGCGCAGTGGCGTCACGCGCGATGGCACCGGGCTGCCTGACCCAGGCCAGAACTGCGTAGTTGGGCCCGATGAAAATCTGCATGACGAGTTCCTGGCGGAACGACGATTCGACGACGCCAGCACGCTGCTGGTAGTCCTGCCAGTTGCGGGCGAAATCCTCGTCGCTGTCCCATGACGGGCGGACGTTCATATCGATCTGCGAGACCTCGCCACGTTCGTTCACGACTGCCCACACGTACAGTCGGCCTTCCTGTTGGGTCGTCAGCAGTTGCGGATAGAAGTGACCGACGGCGCGGGCCAGCACAGCGTCATCTTCTTTCGAGGCTGCGACTGGTGTCGGTAGCAGCGGCAGTCGGTTCTCGGAGCCGATGGAGATGAGAGACGGGGTGGGTGGCGGAGTGACGTTCGCTGCGACGGCGACGAGGGCAACGCTGCACGCTCCCAGGCCCGCCGCCAGCAGCTTCCAGCGCGTGCGCAGCGGCGCGTGCATGATGCGAATACGCTTTTCGAGCGACGAGCCGGACTCCGAAAGACCCGCGGCAGCTGCGCGCAAGGGCACCAAGTGCGTCGCGATGTTCAACAGTACTGCTGCGTAAGTCGAACGCGATTGCCCTCCTCGCAGCACGCGAGCATCGCAATCTACTTCCATCGCAAAGCGCAGCCTGCGCAGCTGCCACCAGACTGGCAGGTTCCACGGAAGCAGCACGGCAACCAGCAGCGCACCGCCGAGCACCCGAATGTCCTGCGCCCGCAAGTGCTCGCGCTCGTGTGCGATCACGATTCCCTGAGTTTCAGCATCCTGCTGCTGCAGCCATCTTGGAACCACGATTCGCGGACGAACGATGCCAACCACAGCCGGCCCGACGTCGTCCGACACCGTGACGCTCACTCCGCCTATTTCGTCCTGAGCGCCAGATCCCAATCGTCGTCTGAGTTGCATCCATCCGATCGCCAGCGTCCCGAGAGCAAGCACGCTCATCGCTGCCCAACCTGCAAGCAGCCACGCGTCCGATGTGACGCGTCGTGCGACAACCCCGCTATCGCCGCCGACCCAGGCGATCGGCGATCGTTCGTACACCGGAGGTCTGCCTTGTGCGGCCAGCGCAATCAGAGTCGTCGCAGGCTGATCGCTCAGCCGTGCGTCATTCCACGCGAACAGCACCGGCAAGAAGAGCGATGAGAGCAGCGCCGCCACCCAGGTCCACCGGCTCGGGAGTCGGCGCAGGATCGCGATTCGCTCGCCAACTAACGCGGCGACGCTAACGAGCGCTGCTATGACAAGCGCGTAAGCCATCCACGCGGCAATCATGATTTCTCCTTGCCGGGTTTCTCATCGAGGATCTCGCGGATGCGCCGGACCTGATCCTCGCTGAGTTTGCGATCCGAGACGAGCTGCGCCAGCAGCAGCTCGGCGGAGCCCTGAAACAGCTTACCGGCCAGATGTCGGATGGCACTCTTGCGCGCCACCTGCTGCTTGATACGTGCAGCGTAGCGGTGTGCGCGTCCCTCGGCCTCGTGTCCCACGTAACCCTTGGCCTCCAGGTTACGCAGGATCGTGAGCACGGTCGTGTACGCCAACTCATCGCTGAGCTTGTCCTTCACTTCCGCGACAGTTGAAGCCCCCTGCTCCCACAGCACGGCCATGATTTCCGCCTCGCGATTGCTGAGCGATACGCTCATGGTTTGCGCTCCTCTGCGACGCGCTGCGCCTTCCAGCTTTGCCCGTCCTGACTCAGTACCAGCGATGGTGCGGGCTTGCTCTGCGACTCGGCGAAGACGAACTGTGCTTCGGTGTCCTCCGGAAAGAATTCGCGAGGCCCGGTGGCGAGCACGGGCAGAGGCCCCTGCCCTGTCAGCTCCACGACGAGCTGGTCGCCGTCTCGCACGACCGTGAGATAGTTGCCATCTTCGAATTTGTAGCGACCGACGTAGCGATCGAGCACATCCGCGGAAACGTCGACCCACCGATGCGGTCGAGCGACGGTGACGCGTGGATCCAGCACGTGCCTGCCGATGTCGTCGACACCCGCGTTGGTCGCACCGTTCGTCAGCGCGACGACGGCAACCCGCGCCCGCAGGTCGAGCGCCATGAAGGAGCGATAACCGTCGGCGCGGCCGCTGCTCCAGATGATTGGCTTGTCGTCTCCCGTCTCGACGCGCCAGCCGAGCCCCATGCGCAGTGGCGGACTGTCCCCCGGCCGCCGCGGCTCGATCATAGTCGCGGCGGCGGCAACGAGCGGCTGAGGGCCGCGGCCGAGGAACAGATCGAGGAAGTTGAGCATGTCGTCGACTGTCGAATACAACCCGCCGGAGGCATAGAGGGCGCCAAGGTCTTGGTTCGGCATCGGCTGCAGCTTGGCGTCGTACGCTGACGCGAGCCGCGATCGAAGCGCACTGCTGGGAACGTACACGGTGTCATGCATGCCAAGCGGGCCGGTGACTCGCTCGGCGAGCAATGTCCCGAAGCTCTTCCCGGCACAGTGACCGAGCGCATGCCCCAGCAGCGCGAAGCCCCAGTTCGAGTACTCGAAGTCCGAGCCTGGGTCGCGCGGCAGCTCGAACGTTGCCAGACCCTGGTAGAGCTGCTCCACCGTGTAGCCGGCGTACTTGTTGAGACCTGTCTGCGACGCCAAGTTAGCGGGTCGCAGCGGCAGACCCGACGTATGTGTGACCAGGTCGAGGAACGTGATCTGTTTGCCCGCGTGCTGCGGAATCTTGACGCCGTCCGGCACGCACGTGCTCACAGGCGAATCGAGCTTCACGCGTCCTCGATTCGCCGTATCGGCGAGGACCAATGCGGTAAGTACTTTGGTCAGCGATGCGATTTCGAAGACGGTCGCGCCGTCGACCTTATGACGATCCTCCACGCTCAACGTGCCGTAGGACACGATCTGCCGTCCCTGCGGCGAGCTGATCCCCACGACGATGGCCGTGCCCCACTTGCGCTCGTCCACCCGCTCGACCAGCAGCGTGCGTAGTGCCTGCACATCCACGGCCGCATGCACGTTCGCTGCGGCTGTCATGCCGAGCGCAACAGCGGACAACCAGATTGGTACGGACAGCGCCACTGCGCACCTCGCAACTACTATTCGGATAGTAGATTGCGATACGCCCGGGCGCCCTGTCAACTATCTGGATAGTAGCTCCGGCTCTTCGATCGCGTAACCGGAGGCGCGAAGCCGCGCGAGGACCCCTTGCTCACCCAGTAGCAAGTGGATCGGCAGAGCTGCGAATGTCGCCTCGTTGCGATTGATGGCGCGCTCTATCGCAGCCAGCAACTGGTTCTCGGCTTCCCGGTGCAAGCGCTGTACCTCCTCGTCGCTGAGGAAAGGCCAGCTGTAGGCTCGCGATCTCGCATACGACGCATCCTGCTCGATCAGCGTCTGCAATGCAGAGATGTCTCCCGTTGCCCATGCGTTCGCGCGCGAGCGTGCATCCCGAATGTCGGAGCTCAGCCGATCCATCGTCTCCGCCAGGTACTTCACTCAGCCGGCAAGAGCTGCTCCGTCTGGTCGTCATCACCGATGTACTGGTTACGCAAGGCCCGCCATCGCGCATACATGCGCGCAGGCAAGACTTCCTTCAGCTTGCCGCGTCTCGACTGCAGCGCGGCTTCCTGATCGACGCGCAATGAGACGGAATAGGCGCCCAGTATCTCGTTCGATCGCTCGATGGCGGACTCCACTTCCTTCGAGCGCCACACGAGATCTTTGGGCAGAGGGACGTGCGTGCCGAGGATGAAGAGGCTGTGGGACCTTTTCGACACCTTCCACAACCCCGGGCCCGGGTGCTCGCCCACGACCAGGACTTCTTCGAGGGGCGCCAGCTGCTCTTCGGCATTCGCGGGGTGTCCGCAGAGTGCCAGTGCGAAAAATATCCAGCGCATCGGACAAGAATGCCTGAACGCGATTGCGGGAGCGATGAATCCAGTCCGACCTCTTCGTCCGTAGTCCGTGATAAGTTGAGCGGCGGTCGACGCTCGACCACCAACAAACCTGGCCTATGGGGATTTACATGCAGCGCCCTCTCCTTCTGTCCATTGCATTGCTGACGCTGGTCGGCTCGGCGAGTACCCCGGTGCGTGCGCACGACGCCGCGAAGGCAGCTCCGCTGCCTGAAGTCACGATCTATCACCTCGAAGGACGCCGCTCCGAGCGCGTCGTGTGGCTGATGGAAGAGCTCGGCCTGCCTTACAAGCTGGAGTTCAAGCGCGGCGACCTCGGCGCCTCGATGGCGGCGATCAAGGCGATCAACCCGGGAATGCCGGTGGCGCCGACGGTCAAATATGGCGACCAGGTGATCGTCGAGTCGGGCGCGATCATCGAGACCATTCTGAATCGCCACGCGCCCGGCAAGTTGCAGCCTGCGCTGGACAGCCCGGACTATCCCTATCACCTGATCTGGATGCACTACGCGGAAGGCTCCCTGGCCGCGCGCCTGTTCCAGGACTATCGCGTGTGGCGCATCCAGCCGCCGAAGCAGCGCTCGCCGCTGGTGGATTCGGAGCAGGTGGTGCAGTTCGCCGAGGATTTCCTCGGGAAGCATCCGTGGTTCGGCGGCGCGGAGTTCTCCGCCGCCGACATCATGATGAAGTTCTCTCTCGACGTCGCGACCGGCCTTAACATCGTCGACGCGAAGCAGTTCCCGAACGTCGCGGCCTGGAAGACGAAGATCGAGGCCCGGCCTGCCTATCAGCGAATGCGCGCCAAAGCCCTGCCGAACGGCATGGTCGGTTCTCCGCCGGCGTTGCCGCAACACGCCCCGGCGGGTCCGCGAACGCAGACGCCTCCGTCGCAATGACCAGCCGTCTGTTCGAGCCCATCGCGATCGGCGATGTCGAGTTGCCGAATCGCCTCGTCGTGGCGCCGATGTGTCAGTACAGCGCGAGCGACGGCTCCGCGACGGACTGGCACCTGCAGCACCTTTCGCAGCTCGCGTACTCCGGTGCGGGTTTGGTGGTTGTCGAGGCTACGGCAGTAGAACGCCGCGGCCGCATCACCCACGCCTGCCTGGGCTTGTACAGCGACGACAATGAATCAGCGCTCGAACGCGTGATCCATTCCGCACGGCGACTCGGCGGCCCCACGAGGTGGGGCATTCAGCTCGCACACGCAGGTCGCAAAGCTTCGACGCGTCGTCCGTGGGAAGGCGGCGCACCCCTCGGCTCGGCCGAAGATCCGTGGCACACCGTATCGTCGAGCGCGACAGCGTTCGGCGAAGGCTGGCATGTCCCGCACGCGCTGACTGCGGGCGAGATCGACGGGATCGTGGGCGAGTTCGTCCGGGCGGCGCAACGCGCCGTGCGGATCGGGTTCGAGGTGATAGAAATCCACAGCGCGCACGGTTATCTGCTACACGAGTTTCTGTCGCCGCTCGTGAACACGCGCAGCGATGACTATGGCGGGTCGCTGACCAATCGCCTGCGTCTGCCGCTTGCGGTGATCGGGGCTGTGCGCGGCGCGGTTCCTGGCAACGTCGCCGTGGGCTTACGGATCTCAGGAACGGATTGGGTCGAGGGAGGCTGGGACATCGACCAGTCGATCGCATATGTGAAAGCTGCGCAGGAGCTCGGCATTGCCTACGTCTGCGTGTCGAGCGGCGGCATTCGCGCGAAGGTGTCGGTGCCTGCGGGCCCGGGCTACCAGGTTCCGCTCGCACACGAGGTCCGGAAGGCGACTGGGGCGGTGACTCGCGCCGTCGGTCTCATCACGGATCCGCGTCAGGCAGAGGAGATTCTGGCTGCAGGATCCGCAGACATGGTGGCGCTCGCCCGCGCATTTCTCGACGACCCGCGTTGGGGCTGGCGCGCGGCCGACGTCCTGGGTGCGAAGGCACATTCACCGCTGCAATATCACTTGGCCCGCACCGAGGGTTGGCGGCGCATTCGCGATCAGATCGCGACGAGCACGTAAGCGTCGCTTTTCGCCTTCGACCCGTAAACGCGAAGGGCCGCCCGACGTGGGCGGCCCTTCTCAACACTCTTCATACGGGACTGCGGAGCTAGTTCTTCTGATCCTGGGCAACGCGCGCGCCGCCCTGGTCGACGAACTTATAAGTCACCGCGCCGAAGAACATCTCGTCCCAGCTCTGCTGGCCCCACGGCACCTTGCGCGCCGGATCCGGGTTCGCCTTGTTCTGCGTCGAGTTGTCGAACGCGGCGACCGCCGTGATCTTGGTGCCGGCCGGCACGAACTTCGGCTCCTTCAGTTCGTAGTCGAGCTGCCAGTTGTAGTTGTACTTCGCGATGTTGAGCAGCTGTTCTTTGCGGCCGTCCGGATACTCCGCGTAGAAGCGCATGCGCTTACCACGGAAATGCATGTGCGGCAGCATGCTGTACAGGTGCGCGTCCTTCTTGATGGTGATCGTCTGCTTCATCTCGTGATCGGGATCGTACGGCGGGATCGGGTCCCAGCCCTGCGTGAAGATGCAGGCGCAGTCCGGGATCATGCGCTCGGTCGGGACCTCGTCGTCCTTGTAGAACCACAGGCCGATCTCACCCGCATCCACCGTCGCTTTGCCGTTCGTCGTGTAGTGCAGCTGTAAAGCCAGCGTCGAGTCCTTCTTCAGCAGGCCGCCGGTCTTCGGCGGTTCCAGCTGCGGCTGTGCCCCAGGAATGTACGCAGTGATACGCGCTGCATTCGGATCGGCACGGCCGAAGTCGATGCGCTGATCCTTCGGCGCATCCGGCGGAATCAGCGAATTCAGCGTGTGATGGAGCACCGTGCGATCGCCCGCGATGTACTGGCTCGCGCGCACCCAGCGGTCGCGGTCCATGCCTTCGATCGGCACCTTGATGTACCGGTAGTCGAGCACGCCGGTCGCCGGCACTTCCTGCGCCGGAATCTTGATGATCAGGTCCGGCTTGCCATAGGCCCACTTCGTCTCCGGCCACTTCAACTGCGTCAGCGGATCGACGGCGTCGTCTTTGGCCGCGCCTGCCTCGATCCAATGAATCAGCGTCTGCTGCTCGCGCGCGCTCAGCGTGAACGTCTCCTTGAAGTCGCCGACGTGCGGATCGATCTGCCCCGGCGGCATGCGCTTGGTCAGCACGACCTCGCGGATCATGGGCGCGAAGCCTTTGACGATCGCATGGCTGTTCATCGCGAACGGCCCGATGCCGCCTTCGCGATGGCAGCGCGCACAGTTCTCGGCGAGGATCGGCGCGACGTCCTTCGAATAAGTGATCGTGGGCTTGCGATGGTTGCGATCGGCCGCGGCGACATACTTTACGGCAGTGCCGCGCGCCCTCGCCTTCGCCTTCTTGACCTCACGGCCGGCGAGCACGTCGTCGATTGCGCTCACGAGGTACTTGTTGGCCGGGCCGCGATAGAGCACCTGCGTCGTGCCGGGCTGAATCAGGAACACTTCGCCGACCTTGCTGACGCCGAGGCCTTCGGCAACCAGCTGGGCTTCGTCCATCAGGACCGGGATATCGAGGCCGTGCTTGTCCAGTTCCTGCTGCACCGACTCGCGCGTTTCGTTCGCGACCGGGTCGAGCATGAAGAACTTGACCTTGCCCTCATACTTCGCGCGCGCTTCCTTGAACGCGGCGAGATCCTTGTCGCTCACCGGGCGGGTGCTGCTCTGAACCAGCAGCGCAATCGCCTTGTGATCGTCGTAGTAACTCATCTGGTGGAAGTAGCCCTGCTGGTCCAGCAGGGAGAAATCTCCGACGCGTTTCGCATCGGTGCCCGCAGTTGCGGCGGTGCCGGCGCCGATCAGCGCCAGCGCAAGAATCGCTCTCTTCACAAAGGTGTCCCCCAGTTGCATTCGGCAGAACGATAGTCTACGCCGCGGGAGCGTGCTGCGGATGCGGGCGGAAGGTAAAGATTGTGTCGGCAAGCTGCCGGCCGTCACCGGCGAACGGCGCTGAGAACCGCCACGCGCTGCTCACTTCCCTGCTGGCCGCTTCTCGTCCTCGCGCGCACCCGCCAGGATGCCAGGCAATGCATAGTTGCCCTCGTGGCAGGCGTATTCGTAAACACGCTCGCGAGTGGCGTTGAACGTCATCTCGCCGCGCCACGGACGGGCGTACAGGTTCGAATCCTCCACGGTGAACTCGTAGAGGATTTCGCTGGGCGAAACGCGGGTGAGCCGTTCGGTGACCTGGGCGCGCTCGGTGAGCGCAACCGTGCCGCTCGCGTGCAGCGGATGGAATTGGGTGGTCTCGATCACGAGTGTTCCGCCCTCCCAGCGGCCGACAGAATCGCCGTGCAGGGTGCGAACTGCAGCAGGCGGATGCTGGCCGCCGATCCGCACCACCCTCGCGTAGTTGTTCATTTCCGCGCGGATGACCAGCGCATCGGCCGTCTGCACGAACTCGTAATTGTTGTTGTAAAGATAGTTCAGCATCGGCGGGCCGGCGCTGTTGCTGTTCACGATGCAACGCTCGCCGAGCGGCCGGCCTTCCGGCCCGTCGAAGTTGCCGCGCCCCTCGTCCAGCCGCTCACGTACGCCTTCGCGGAACGGGATCTGGCCGTCGGCGGGATCGACGATCCACGACGTTCTGTACTCACCCTTCACGCGCGCGAACTGCGTGCCCGGATCGATCCAGAATGCGTTGTACCCACGACCTCCGCGCAGATCGGAGCCGGTGAGAGGCGTGCTCTCGTCGAGCTCATCATCGGTGCGCTGGCGCACGACTTGCGGATGCTCGGCCGTCTGCCGCTCGACTTCGCCTGGCGGAATGACGAGCGACGTGTAGCGCGACGGCCTTTGTAAAGAAGTGATAGTGGCGTTGGTCCAGTTACCCTCGAAGCTCGGGCGACCGTCGATCGCGCGCGGCGGAGTAAAGGTTTGCTCAGCGCCGCTCGGCACCGAGACGCAGATCGCGCCGAGCACTGCGATGAAGCTACTTACGCGCAGCATGTGATTTCCGTGCCGAAGGGGTGATGGGCCGACGACCGGCTGCGCCACGACGCGCGGTCTTGCGCCGGCTGACGAGCCAGTTGATGCGCGCGACGGCGGCCTTCTCCGCGGCATCCTCGATCTCACGATACGCCTTGACGATCTCCCGACCCAGGTCGGTGAGACGCGCTCCGCCGCCGCCGCTGCCGCCGACACTCATGGTCGTCACCGGATCGTTGAACATCCGGTTGACGTCGCTCAGCAGCAGCCACGCGCGCCGGTAGCTCATGCCGAGCTCGCGTGCGGCCTGCGACAGCGAGCCGCTGGCTTCGATGTGCTCGAGCAACGCAATCTTCCCCGGACCGAGCGCACTGTCCGGACTCAAGTCGATCCGCAGGCGGATCGTGGGCGTCTGCTCCTTCGGCATGCCGCAAATGTTACTGCCAAATCGCGACCGGCGCTTGCGGCACTCCGCTGTGAGCCGTATCGTTATGTCCGCACAGATATAACGAACGACCAAGGAGCTTTGATGCCTGGTACTCGACTTTGCAAGCTTGTCGGCGCATGTCTGGTGGTCCTTGCCTGCATCCTGATGGCACCGGCACACGCGGCCGACGATCGGAACCAGGAGGTCCTGGTCTTCGCTGCCGCCTCTCTCACGAATGTGCTCGACGAGATCGGCGCTGCGTACACGCAGCAGACCAGGCAGACGGTGAAGTTCTCATACGCTGCCAGCTCAGCGCTGGCACGGCAGCTCGAAGCCGGCGCTCGCGCGGACGTGTTTTTCTCGGCCGACCTCGAATGGATGGATTACGTTCAGGCGCGCGGCTTGATCGACCGCACCACGCGTCGCAACGTGCTTGGAAATCGGCTGGCGCTCGTAGCGCCGGCCGATAGCAAGATCGAGCTGCAGATCGCGCCTGGATTCGCACTCGCGGCAGCACTGGGCAACGGGCGGCTTGCAACCGGTGATCCGGAGAGCGTGCCCGTCGGCAAGTACGCGCGCTCGGCGCTCACTTCGCTGGGTGTCTGGAACGACGTCGCGGACCGGCTGGTACGCGCCGACAACGTGCGCTCGGCGCTCGCTTTCATAGCGCGCGGCGAGACGCCGCTCGGCATCGTTTACGAGACGGACGCGAAGGTCGAGAAGCGCGTTCGGGTCGTCGGCTTCTTTCCCGCAGACTCTCACCCGCCAATCGTCTACCCCGTGGCGGTGACTGCTCAGGCTCGTCCGGCTGCCCGTCAGTTCATCGACTTCCTGCAAAGCGCGCCCGCGCAGGAAGCATTCAAAAAATACGGGTTCCAGGACCCGCCGAAGCGCTGAGGAACGGACCATGACCGATTCGAACCGCCGCATGACCCATGCGGCGCTCGTCGCTGCGTTGATTGCATCGCCGGCATTAGCCGCCAACGACCCCGCCGCGCTCGAACAGCAACTAGATGCCTTGCAGCAGGCACTATCCAGACAGCAGGAGCAGCTCGCTCAACAACAGCAGGAAATCGAGCGTCTGCGTCAGCAGCTCGACGCAATGTCTTCCGGCGGAGCTGCCGTCGAGCAGATTGCTGACGAGGTACAGCAGGCGAAGCTAGCTGCACAGGACGCGCCGCGCGCCGCAATGACCAGCGCAAGGCCCACGATCAGCAGTGCAGACGGTCGCTCGTCGATCGCGCTGCGAAGTGTCGTGCAGCTCGATGCAGCTGCGGCAGTGACCGCTCAGGCTCGTCCGGCAGCCGGTCAGTTCATCGATTTCCTGCAAAGCTCCGCTGCGCAGAACGCGTTTGAGAAATACGGCTTTCAGAAAGCCATGCAGCGTTGAGGAGCGCGGCGGTTCTGCGATAGTGTCGAGACCATTCGACGGTCGCGCCGCTCGGGAGATTCGCTGATGACGTACGCACACGGCCGCACCTGTTACGACGCCGACAGCCACATCATGGAGCTGCCGGACTTCCTCGCCGAATATGCGGACGCCGACATGCGCGAGCGCGTACCGCGCATCAAGGTTCCGCGCGTCGGACGTCTCGCCACTCTCGTAGAAGAAGCCGAACGCAATCGCAAGCACAGCGATAGCGAGATTACCGAGCTGCTCGCGCTCGGCGACCGGCTGATCGGCGGTCCGAAAGGCTACATGGCGCTCGGCGCATTCAACGCCGCGGAACGCGCGCAAGCACTCGACTTGCTGGGCTTCGCGCGTCAACTGGTGTTCGCAACCTTTTCCGAAAGTCTCGCCTTCTCGCTCGACCGTTCGATCGAAGAGCGCTACGCAGCCGCGCGCGCCCACAACCGCGGCATGGCGGAGTTCTGTGGCAAGGATCAGCGGTTGATGGGCGTCGCACTGCTGCCCCTCGACGATCCGCAGACCTCACTCGCGGAACTGGAGCTGGTTCTGCGGCTGGGTCTCAAGGCGGTGTGGATACCCCATCGACCCTGCGGCGGTCGCTCGCCGGGTCATGACGATCTCGATCCGATCTGGGCGCGTCTTGCCGAAGCAGGAATGCCGTTCGTGTTGCACGTCGCCGGCGTGCCCTTGCAGATCGACGCCGCGTGGATGAACACCGGCCGGCCGGTGCCGACCGACTGGCTCGGTACGGGCGAGAACGTGCGCGGCAAGGACATGACGTCGCTGCATCAGCCCGCCGAAACCTTCGTCGGCGCCATGGTGCTCGACGGCGTGTTCGAAAGACATCGCGCGCTGCGCGGCGGTGTGATCGAGCTCGGTGCGGGCTGGGTGCCGCAGATGATCAAGCGTCTCGACTGGATCGCCGAGATCTGGAGCAAGTCCGATCCGCAGCTCAAGGCGCTCTCGCGCAAACCTTCGCAGCAGATCATCGAGCACATGGCGTTCACGCCGTACGTGTACGAGGACGTCGGCGACCTCATCCGCCAATCCGACAGCCGCCTGTACCTGTTCTCGAGCGACTATCCGCATGCAGAGGGCGGACGGCAGCCGCTTGAACGATTCAGCGCATCGCTCGCAGGCTGCGACGAAGCTGCGCAGTCGCGCTTCTACTCGGAAAACTTTGCGCGCATGTTCGGCATCGCGTAGTCCATTCCTGCTCGCCGCGAGCACGCCGCGGCTGCCCGATCGGATCAATCCCAGCCGATGCGGCTGACTTTGTCGGCGCGCGCTTGTTGCGTCCGAAAGTGGCGAGTAGCACCCGGTTCCTGGCAGTACATCGACGCCGAGGCGATTGCGATCGCCGTGTCGACTTCCTTCAGGAACACCGGGGAGAACTGCTATGACTATTTCGAGGGTGCGCTGGGCGCTGGCCGCTGCTGCGACGCTGACGCTCGGCACCGCCACTGCCGGCGACAACGACAGCTTCCGGCACAAGCGGCCGGAATTCCGCGTCGTCAATCTCTCGTCGCTCGGCGGCAACGAGAACGCCGGCAACAGCATCAACGATCACGGCCTCGTCGCCGGCTTCGCGAACCTGCCGGACAACAACAGTCGCCACGCGATGCTGTGGCTGTACGGCTTCCGCTTCGATCTCGGCACGCTCGGCGGACCGAACAGCAACGTGCCGTGGCCCGTGAAGAACACCAATGGTCTGATCGCCGGCATCGCGCAAACCACGACGCCGCAGCCGCGAGGTGAGACGTGGAGTTGTCGCAGCTTCTTCGCTACACCGACGCGTGCTGCGGCGACGTGCCTCGGCGTCGTGTGGGAGGAAGGCAAGATTCGCGCGCTGCCGACGCTGGGCGGCGACAACGGTTTTGCGACCGGCGCGAACAATCGACGGCAGGTTGTCGGCTGGGCCGAGAACAAGGTCGAGGATTCATCCTGCGTGGCGCCGCAGATCTATCAGTTCCGCGCGACGCTCTGGGGGCCGGATCTGGACCGCGTTCGTGAGCTGCCGCCGCTGCGCGGCGACAGCACCAGCGCCGCGACAGGCATCAACGACAAGGGTCAGGTGATCGGAATCTCCGGCGCCTGCGGCACAGCTGTCGGCGGCGTTGCGGCGAGACATGCAGTGATGTGGGAGAACGGCAAGCCGATCCATCTCGGTAATCTCGGCGGCATCGCGTGGAACACCGCGATGGCGCTGAACGAGCGCGGCGACGTCGTCGGGTTCTCCAACGTATCGAAGGAAGACGGCGCAACGTTCAACGCCCGGGCTTTCCTGTGGACTCGCGGTCGCGGCATCCAGGATCTGGGAACGCTGCCCGGCGACTCCCTCAGCCAGGCGCTCGGTATCAACGAGCGGCGGCAGATCGTCGGCCTCTCCTGCACCGCCGGCTTCGCGAGTTGCCGCGCGTTCCTGTGGGAGAACGGCGTGATGATGGATCTCAACGACCACGTACCGGACGATTACGCCGATCATCTGTACACCGCGAACGACATCAACGATCTCGGCCAGATCACCGGCTACACCGTGAAAGCAGGCACCGAGGAATCGCTTGCGTTCTGGGCGTCGCCGCTCGACAAGCGCGGACATCGCGACGGGCAATCGGCTGCTGCCAGGAACGATGCGAAGCGCGTGCCGCTGCCGGCCGAAGCGCGTCAGTTAGTGCTCGCTCGCGCCGGCGCCGCGGAGGCGCAGCTCGCAAGGTGACAATCCCGTAACCGGCATCGGTAGTTTGGAACGCGCCGCCGCGGTCGGAACCCGCGGCGGTGCTTGTTGCTTGTAATCGTAGGAGTTGCCGACAAGCGAAGAGCGCAAATGGTCGTATTGGTCGTCGAGGATGAGGCAATCATCGCCTTTTGTTCCGCTGCCATGCTCGAGGATGCGGGCTACGCGGTGCTCGGTCCCGCGCACACATCCGCCGAAGCGCTGGAGCTGGCACGCAGCAAGCGGCCCGACGTCGCGCTGATCGACATCGACCTGGAGATCCCGGAAGCGGGGATCAGCGTAGCGCGTCAGCTGCACACCCAGTACGGAACCGCGATTGTCTTCACGACGGGTCGATTCGAACAGGCACAGATCAACTCCGACATCGCCGTCGCCGCTCTCGCCAAGCCCTTCGATCCAGCAGACCTGCCGCGCATCGTCGCGTACGCCGCGTCGCGGCCTCGTCACTTCTCGCGATCGAGTGCAACGCCATCACGCTCGGCGAGCTTCACGGGTTTGCCTGTGCACAGCGGGTCCGGCGCGTAAGCGAACCAGGCGATCCGCGCGCGCTGCGGCAGCCTTCGCACCTCTTTGCCGTTGGCCCGGTCGACGAACACCGCATCGAAGCTGCCATCGCTTCCCATCATGCCGCGCCACATGACGTTCGGTTTGCCGAATCTGGCGTTGGCAGGTTCGTGATAGGACGCCTGCGCGATGTGCTCCGGCATCTGCACGAACAATTCGCTGTCTCCCATGATCGTCATAAACACGGGTTCGGCGGCATGCTCAACGCTCCCCGGCTGCTCCGGCGTGCCGAATGCCGCGCCCCACGCGAAGCGTATCGGATAGCCACGACGGACTGCGTCGAACAACGCCGACTTCGCCCCTTCGATCGCGGCGCCGCTCTTGTCGTGCAGGTAGACCAGGCGCCACGACGGCAGCGCGCAGACCGCTGCGCCGTCGATGCACCACTCGCTGCGCACGCGCATGGATGGCATCGCTTCGCCATCGTCGAAGTTGCTTTCCAGCACTCCGGTCGTTGCGACGATACCCGACCAGCGCTTGCGTTTGGCCGGCATCGAGATGCTCGCTTTGCCGCGGCGCGGCCCTTGCGCCTGGATGTCGGCAAACTGCGCGAAGATCTCGCCTTCGAACTCCGTCAGGAAGCCGGAATCGCTCCAGTGACGGACGTCCGGCTCCGGATCGTCGTCGAAGTTCAGCGACCAGCCGACGCGCACCGGCAGGCCGGCGCGAACTGCCTCGCGCAACTTATCCTTCGAGCCTGCGGACGCGCTGCCGTCCTGCTCGATGGTGACCAGATGTAATGGGCAGGTCGAGGCCCATGCCCCGCAGCTCACCCACAGCATCCACGCTATTCCGATCGCCAGTCGCACAGAGATCATCGCTCGCCCTCGCTGCAAAGGTGCGCGATCGTAGCGAGCGGCGGTGCGCGCGGGATCGTTGGCGAGATGAAGCGAAAGATGAACGCGGTGAGGCGATGCCCGCGCGTTACTTCGTCCAGGTGACGATGCCGTCGAGGGAAGCTGGAGTTGCGGTTCCCGCAACCGCGGTCGTTCCGAGATACAGGAATGCGACGATGTGATCCTGCGCGGCCAGGCCCAGCATCGTCTTGGTTTGCGCATCGTAGGCCGCTGTACCGGTCTTCCACATCGCGCCGTAGCCCAGCGCCTGCGCAACCAGCACCATGTTCTCGACACCGGCCGCGACTGCGGCGACCTGCTCGACTTCCGGAATCTTGCCCTGAGTGATTCGTGCCGCGACGACGACAATGGTCGGGGCACGCAGCACCTTGCGGCGCTCGCCGTCCAGTTGTTCCGGCGTGGACTGCGGAAACTTCACGAGCGACAGCCGCGCCATCGCGTCTCCGAGCTTCTCGCGCGCTGCGCCTTCGAGCACCACGAAGCGCCACGGTCGCAGACGGCCATGATCCGGCGCTCGCACGCCGGCGCGCATGATCTGCTCCAGGTGAGCGCGCGTCGGTCCCGGCTCGATCAACTTCAGCGCGCTCGCGCGCGATTCGATGGCGGTCAGCAAATCGACGAGGGTGGCGCTCACAACGGCCGTACCTGCATCGCCAGGTGCAATCGGTCGCCGCGCATCGTGCACATCGCGATCTCCACCGTGTCGCTGGCGTTCCACGTGCGCGACAGCGCTTGCGAAGGAATGTAAACGGGCAACTTGAACTGCGTGTCGACCTGCATCCTGCCCTTGGGCAAGTGAGGAGCCGCCGCAGCGAGACAGCGCCCGAGCGACCACATGCCGTGTGCGACCGCCTGCTTGAAGCCGAACATCTGCGCCGTGCGCGCCGTGAGGTGGATCGGATTGAAATCGCCGGACACGCGCGCGTAGCGCCACCCGGTGTTGTCCGCCACGTCGAGCGTCTCGGTCGACACGCCGCTCGCAGGTGCATTCGCTCGCTCGATGCCCGGACGTTTGCTGCCTTCCTTGGGCGCTGTATTGCCGCGAGCGAACATGGTGCTGACTTCTTCCCAGACGACAACGCCGTTCTGCTCGTAGCGCGTAACGAAGTCGTACTCCTGGCCGAAGTCGGTGATGCGCATCGTGTCGAAGTGAATCGTCAGTCGCAGCGGGGCCCGCTGCTCGACCGGATGCAGCACCCGGATGGTATTGCGCAGGTGAATCAGGCCGAGCACCTTCACCGGAAAGTTCCTGACGACGAACAGCTGCATGTGCATGGGCATCGCGACGAGATGCAGATAGGCCGGCGGCAACTCTGTGCCGGCTGGCACCGAGCAGACATCGCGATAGCGCTGCAAGTGCGCGGCAGACAGCACGATGCGACGGACCTCCAACTCGACCGGCGCTATGACAGTGTCGGGCGGTGCGACGTACGGCTTCTTGCCCAGCATCACTCGCGCGTATGCGGGCACCATGGACGGCAGTCCGTTATAGGAAATCTTCTTAGTCACGGTACCGTGCGGTCGATAGTGATATTCAAAGTGCCGCCGCCTGTGCCTGCATTCTTGGAGAAATCGTACTCGGCTTCGCCATAGAAATCGCCGCTGCGCGCCTGCGGCGTGCCCGAGCGCGACAACCGGGCGACGACCTGCACGCGCGGCACGCTCGCAATCGTCCGCGCTGCAATCATTGCATCACGCTCGCTGAGCTCGATCGTCAGTGGCAGATCCGATGAGCTGTGGCGCTGCACTGCCAGCGGTGGCCCGCCCGCTGACGGATCGCGCGCCAGGATGAAGAGCGGCATCGGTCCGCTCTTGAGTTGATCGCGGACCTGCGGCGCGATCGAAACGGCGACGCGAATCGAGCGCTGCGCTGGTGCGGCCGCGCCTTCGGAACCCGCGGCGGCAGCAGGCGCACCCTGCCCCGCTTCGGCCAGCTGCTGATCGAGATCCTGGATCTGCCGCTCCAGCACGCTGCGCAGCTCAGCCGGCGGATTCTGAGCAAGCAGAAGTTGCAAACGATCCCTGCCCTTGCGCAGATCGCCGGCCTGCAGCGCCGCGATGCTGCCGTACCACAGCGCCTTCGGATGGTTGGGCGCCTTGGCGAGCGCGGCATCGAACAGGCGACCTGCACGGCCGCCCAGCGATGCCTCGTCAGTCATCGCGAGTGCTTCGCCGAGGCCGATGATCGCTTCGACGTTTTCGCCCTGCGACTTATCGTACGCGTTCTGAAAGGCATCGAGTGCCAGCGCGTACTTCTGCATCGAGCCGTACGATCGGCCGAGCAGCAGCCAGCCGTTCACGTCATTCGGATTCTCGGCGAGCTTCGCCTTGAGCTGGCCGAGCAGATCGTCCATCTGCTGCTCGCGCGCCATTGCCGCGCCCGTCTCGCTCCAGTTCCACTTGCTCAGCGTCAGATACAACGTGGCTGCCAGCGCGGGCACGAACACCGCGAGAGCGATGCCCGAGATGAATCGCTCTTTGCGCGAGGCGCCGGCGTCCGGCGATTTCGTGCGCAGCAGCGGCAGCAGGATCCACAGCAGAGCCGCCGCGATCATGGCGGCGCAGGCAATGATGAAACCGGTCACGAGGCACCCAGGCCGGGATCGGCCGGATCGGTATCCGGCAGGTGCGACTTGCGCGCGATCACGAATGCCGCGATCGCTCCTCCACCGACGAGCAACAGGATCGGCGCGCCCCACAGCAGCCAGGTACGTGGCGTCATCGGCGGCTTGTAGAGAACGTAATCGCCATAACGATCGACCATGTGCTGGAAGATCTCCTGGTCGCTCTTGCCCGCGGCCATCATCTCGCGGACCTGGCGGCGCAGGTCCGCGGCGAGGGTCGCGTTGGAATCGGCGATGGTCTCGCTGCGACACTGCAGGCAGCGCAGTTCGCGAATCACGCGGTCATAGCGCGACTGTTGCGCCGGATCGGTGAAGGCCGGAGCGGTGTCGATGGCGAACGCAAGTTGCGCGCAGACCAGAGCGGCGAGGATTGCCAACAGCGCTCTCATTCGCCCTTCGCTCCCGCTTGTTTGATGAGCGGCAGGAAATCCCGTTCCCAGACGTCGACCGTCATCGGCGAGACGCGCTTGTGGATCACGATGCCGCGTGCATCGACGAGGAAGGTTTCCGGCGCTCCGTACGCGCCCCAGTCGATGCCGACGTTGCCCTCGGGGTCGAACGCCGAGACGACGTAAGGATTGCCGAGTACCTGCAACCAGCGCTGCGCCATGGGTAGCTCGTCCTTCCAGTTCAGGCCGATCAGCGGCACTTCGCCGCGCCGCGCGATCTCCATCAGCGCCTCGTGCTCTTCGCGGCACGCCACACACCAGCTGCCCCAGATATTCACGACGTACGGCCGGCCGGCGAACTCGCGGTTGGAGATGTTCTTCGAGGGATCGTCGACGCGCGGCAGCTCGAACAGCGGTGCCGACTTACCGAGCAGCGGCGACGGCAGCGTTTGCTTGTCGCGGCCGAGACCGACGAACAGGAACACGGCAAGCGTCGCGAACAGACCGATCGGAATGATGAATCGCCACATGACGTGTTACGCCGCGCTGGTGCCAGCTTGCGCGGGGCTGGTGGCGTCGGCAGTGACGCGTTGGCGATAGCGTCGATCGAACACTGCAATGAGGCCGCCGATGGCGATGACGAGCGCGCCCAACCAGATGAACCGCACCATCGGCTTGTATTGCAGCCGCAGGCTCCAGGCGCCGTCGCCGAGCGGCTCACCCATCGCTACGAACAGGTCGCGGTTCCAGCCGGCGTCGATGCCGGCTTCGGTCATCGCGTTCTTCTGCACGCGGTAGACGCGCTTCTGCGGATGCAGCGTCGTGAGCTCGCGGCCGTTGCGAGAGATCACCACTTCGCTCTCGACCGCCTCGTAGTTCGGGCCGGCGACGTCGCGCAGGCTGTTCATCGTGAACGTGAAGCCGGCGACTTCGGTGCTCTGCCCCGGCCGCAGGCTCAGATCCTTCTCCTGCTTATAGGACTCCACCGTCGTGGCGCCGAGAATGAACATCGCCAGCCCGAAGTGAGCGATGCACATACCGAGCACGCCCGCCGAGAGCGAATGCCCCTTGCGCAGCCGCTCGATCGGCTCGACCAGCGACGAGAAGCCGATCCACAGTGCGACGACGATGCCGACTGCGCTCAACACCGAGCGCCATCCCCATGCGAATGCCGGAATACCGATACCCAGCACGATGGCCGCGACCAGCAGCACGCCAAGCAATACCTTCGTGCGCTCGAACGACGCGCGCTTCCACGCAGCGTGCATGCCCGGCGCGAGCAAAAACACCATCGGCAGCATCGGCACGAGGAACATGGTGCCGAAGTACGGCGGCCCGACCGAGACGCCACGCAGATCGAACGCGTCCAGGAAGATCGGATACAACGTGCCGAGCAGGATCACCGCCATCGCGGCGATGAGCAGCACGTTGTTCATGAGCAGGAACGACTCGCGCGAGATCGGCGCGAAACCTGCCTGCGACGTGAACAGCGATGCGCGCCATGCGTACAGCACCAGTGCGCCGCCGATGCAGACCACCAGGAATGCGAGGATGAACAGGCCGCGCGCCGGATCGCTTGCGAACGCATGCACGGATTCGACGACGCCCGAGCGGACCAGGAAAGTTCCGAGCAGCGAGAGTGAGAAGGCTGCAATCGCCAGCAACAACGTCCAGCTCTTGAACAGCCCGCGTTTCTCGGTCACAGCCAGCGAATGGATGAGCGCAGTTCCGACCAGCCAAGGCATGAACGACGCGTTCTCGACCGGATCCCAGAACCACCAGCCGCCCCACCCGAGCTCGTAGTAGGCCCACCAGCTACCGAGCGCGATGCCGATAGTCAGGAACAGCCAGGCGACGGTCGTCCACGGCCGCACCCAGCGCGCCCACAGCGAATCCAGCTTCCCTTCCAGCATCGCGGCGACTGCAAATGCGAACGGCACCGACATGCCGACGTAGCCGATGTAGAGCATCGGCGGGTGGATCACTAGTGCCGGATCCTGCAGCAGCGGATTCAGATCGCGACCGTCCGCCGCAGCCGGCCAGAGCCGCTCGAACGGATTCGAGGTCGTGAGGATGAAGAGCGCGAAGCCGGCGCTGATCAATCCGAGTACGCCGAGCACGCGGCTCGTCATCGTGTCGGGCATGTTGCGGCTGAATACGCTGACGGCGACTGTCCAGATCGCCTGCACGAGCAGCCACAGCAGCAGCGAGCCCTCGTGCGCGCCCCACACGGCCGCGAAGCGAAAGAGCGTCGGCAGCTCGGAGTTGGAGTTCTGCGCGACATACAGCACGGAGAAGTCGTTCACATGGAACGAGTATGCGAGGCATGCGAATGCGAAAGCTGTGAATACGAACTGTCCTGCAACGGCGCGGTTCGTCAGCGCCATCCAGTGCGGACGGCGATACGCCGCGCCCGCCAGCCCGAAGAAGGCCTGGGGCAGCGCAAGGCAGAACGCCAGGATCAGCGCGAAATGTCCGAGCTCTGCGGCCATGACGAATGAATTCCTGATGAGTGCGCGATTGCGAGGCTCACGTCGAGGGCGTCGACGCGGGCGCCTTCTGCTCGTGCTGCTTGCGCAGGCTCTCCGCCACTTCCGGCGGCATGTAGTTTTCGTCGTGCTTCGCCAGCACTTCGTGCGCGACGAACACGCCGTCGCCGTTCAGCTTGCCGCGCGCGATCACGCCCTGCCCGTCGCGAAACAGATCGGGCAGCACGCCGCTGTAGCTGACAGTCACGTCCTTCTGAAAATCAGTGACGATGAAGCGCACTTCCATGCTGCCGGTCTCGCGCTTCACACTGCCCTCCTCGACCATGCCGCCGAGCCGGAACACTCGATCCGCCGGCGCCTTGCCTGCGGCCACATCCGAGGGCGGGTAGTAATAGAGAAGGTTGTCCTGGAACGCTGTCAGCGCGAACGCTGCCGCCGCGCTCACTCCGAGAAGGATGAGGCCGACCAGAACCATCCGGCGGCGTCGCGGGGTCATCGTCATGCTCCCTCCTTCTGCATCTCGATGCGGCGCTTGGCGGCGCCGATTTCATCGCGCAGTGCCCGTCGCGCCGACCACGCGCTGAAGATCAGCATGGCAAGGGTCACGGCGTAGCAGGACCAGATGTACCCGCCGTAAGGCCCCATGGCAAGAAATTCACGTAAGCTCATGATGTTTTTACGGTTTCCAGCAGCCAAGCGGCGTTGCGCTCGCGCCGGAGAATCTCGCTGCGCACCCGATCGCACAGCACGGCTGCGAAGTAGAGCATAAAGCCGAGCAACATCGTGTAGAGCGGCCAGGCCATCGACAGTTCGATCGCAGGCTTGCCGATCTTCGAAATCGTCGGCGCCTGGTGCAGGCTGTTCCACCAGACGACCGAGTATTTGACTATCGGCACATTCACGACACCCACGATCGCCAGGATCGCGCTCGCACGATCGGCACGCTGCGTGTCATCGAACGACGCGCGCAGCGCCATGTAGCCGAGATAAAGGAACAGCAGGATCAGCTCCGACGTGATCCGCGGATCCCATTCCCACCACGTTCCCCACATCGGCTTGCCATAGATCGAGCCGGTCGCGAGCGCGACCACCGTAAACGCCGCGCCGACCGGCGCACACGCCGCCGCTACAGCGTGCGCCAGCTTGATCCGCCAAATGACGCCGACAGCTGCAGCGATCGCCATCACCACATACACCTGCAGCGACATGATCGCCGCCGGTGCATGCACGTAAATGATCCGGAATGCATCCTTCTGCTGGTAGTCCTGCGGAGCGAGCACGAGCCCGCCGTACGCCGCGAACACCATCAGCGCCAGCGCGGTCCAGAGGAACCACGGGCGCAGCAACGTCGCCAGCCGGTAGGCATAGGGCGGCGAGCTGAGCTTGTGAAACCAGAGCCACATATAAATAAGTGAGTGCTTCTCTCGTGACTTCAGGACTCGACGCTGACGCGCATCGCTGCCGCCATCGCGAACGGCCCCAGGCTGACGAATAACAGCAGCACCGCGGCAAGCAAGTTTAGCGGAGCGGCGACGGCTTCGCCCTGCATGGCCAGATCAACGGCCCGCGCACCGAAAATGAGTACGGGCATTTCGAGCGGCAGCACCAGCAGCGCCAACAGCACACTGCCCCTGCGCACGCCGACCGTCAGCGCCGCCCCGATTCCGCCCAACATGCTCAGCGATCCGGTTCCAAGAGCGAGCGTCGCCATCAGCACCGGCCAGACCGACTGCGGCATGCCCAGAGCAGTGCCCACGAGCGGCGACATCAGCACCAGCGGCAGGCCGGTGAGAAGCCAATGCGTCACAACTTTCGCGAGCAGCAATAGCGACAACGGCTGTCCCAGCAAAACCCACTGCTCCATCGTCCCGTCCTCGACGTCCGGGCGAAACAGCGATTCCAGCGCCAGGAGTGACGCGAGCATGGCGGCGACCCACACGATGCCGGGGGCGATACGCCGCAACTCGTCGAGCGCCGGGCTGATCGCGAGCGGAAACAGCGTCGTGATGATCGCGAAGAAGATCAGCGGCTGGATTACCTGATCCCAATGCCGAACTGCGAGACGCAGATCGCGCGCGATCACCAGCCGGATGAGTGCACCGAGACCGGAGGATTGCATCAGTGCAACTCCAGCGTTCGCACGCCAGGCCGTCCCTGCAGCAGCAGCTGGTGCGCGGCGGTCAGGATCATTCCGCCCGTGCGCAGGTGCTCTGCCATGCATTCTTCGAAGAGCTCTATGCCGCCCGAATCGAGATTGGTGATCGGCTCATCGAGAATCCAGAGTGTTGCGCGCGTCAGCAGAATTCGACCGATTGCGACGCGCCGCTTCTGCCCGGCCGACAACGCGCGCGCCGGCAGGTCGGCGCATTGCTCGATACGCAGCCGCGTGAACGTGGCGCGCAGTTCCTGCTGCAGCACTGGACGGCGCAGAGCGACGCTGTAGTGAAGATTCTCGAGCGCCGTGAGGTCCGGCTTGAGCGCATTGATATGAGCGAGGTACGCGAGCTGCTGGTGGTAATCGTCGCGACAGTCGTCCAGCTGACGTCCGCGCCATACGATCTCGCCAGACTCCGTCGGCAGCAGCCCGGCTACGCAACGCAGAAGGCTAGTCTTGCCGACGCCGTTCGGACCGACGACCTGCAGCAGCTCGCCCCGCTTCAGGACGAACGACGTACCGCGCAGAAGATGCCGCTCGCCGCGCCACAGATGCACGGCGCGAACGTCGAGTTGCGGCTCCGCTGCGGCCGTCTCGGCCTGTGCATGCATAGTTCTTGTGAGACCGGCTCAAAAACGGCGCTGAGTTTACCAGACGCCTGCTTTCGACCCGCCGTCGCCGCCAAGAGTCGTCGCCACGGCACTACAGTTCTCGCCCACACTTGGCCCACAGCGCCGCCCGGTGGCTTACAATCGCCCGGCACCCGTTGCCCGGGTGGCGAAATTGGTAGACGCAAGGGACTTGAGAAAATTGAGCACCCGGCGCGGAAACGCCCGGCGTGAATGGGGTCAAATTCGGGGAACCAGCACCACGCGCGCGTGACTGCAATCCCGAGCTAAGCCGGCACGGCGAACGCCGCGCACGGAAAGTGTAGAGACTTGACGGCCCCTGCCTAAACGCCCACCGGTCGCGCACCGGCCAGGCGCACGGCAAAGAGAAAGTCCAGACTCCAAATGGGTCGCGCGCAGAGCGGCTCAGCAGCGAAAGCTGTAGCGGGTACGAAAATCCCTCGGAGGCAACTCCATGCCGGTTCGAGTCCGGCCCCGGGCACCACGCGAGATCGACGACTTCATGACGTCCCACGCTCGCGCCCAGGGTGACGAGAAGCTCGTCCAGTTGCTCGAACGTCTCTCCCATCGCATCCGCCGCCCCGGTGCCGGCGGCGTCGAGAGCTTCCTTCGAGGGATAAAGCTCGTGCATGACCAGCAACGTCTTGCCGCCTTTTTCCGCGAAGGTCACCGTCGTGACGGAACCCTCGTCACTTTCCTCATTGGTCCAGACGAGGCGCGAGTGCGGTGTTACTTCCTTGTACGTGCCGAAGAACGCCGCCTGTGAGTCCCCGTGTGCGAACTCCAAACGGTACCTGCCCCCGACACGAACATCCATTTCGCAGGAAAGCAGGGACATTCCCAGCGACTTCGGCACCCACCACTGCCTGAACAGCTCGGGCTTGGTCCACGCCTCGAACACGAGGCGCGCCGGGCCGTTGATAGTTCGCGTGACGACGAGCTCACGCTCGGACTTCCGCTCCACCGTCGTACGGTTCTTCATGGGGGCAACCTCACTTTCTCTTCTTGCGTCCATCGACCTTCTCCTTCCGTTTCAATTCCGCGACAACTTTGTCCAGCTCGTCGAAGCGTGCGTCCCAGAGCTGGCGGTACTTCTCGATCCATGCCGCTTCTTCGTCCAGTCGGCGCGGGCCGAGCTTGCAGGTCCGCACGCGCCCGACCTTCTCCGTGGTGACGAGCCCCGCCAGCTCCAAGACGCCGACATGCTTCTTCATGCCCGTCAGCGTCATGTGGAATTTCTCGGCAAGGTCCGTGATCGAAGCGTCGGCACGCCCGAGCTGCTCCAGCACGCCACGTCGAGTGACGTCCGAGAGCGCGGCGAACGAGGTATCGAAGCAGGTTTGAG
>CAWISC010000008.1:0-535824 GCA_963838635.1 uncultured Gammaproteobacteria bacterium
CGTTGCTGCCGGGACCCGGCACGAACGCACGGACTTCGTAGTCGGCGGGGTCACCGTCGGGATGCGGCCCGATCACGCCGATGTCGAGATCGCCCATGGCGACGAAGTCGGGTCGCAGCGCGAGCACCGTGGCGGCGTCGCGGAGCACCAGGCCCAGCCATCCGGGGCCGTTGTCGATCCACGCCGAGTGCAACACCTCCTCGTCGGCGAGACCGAGTGCGCCGAGCGCCCGCGACCGGGTCGCGTCGTCCAGCGGGCCGGAGCGGAGGAAACCGGGGCGCAGCGAACGCGAGCCGTTCGCCGTCACGACGAATCGGGACCAGCCCGGCGCCACACTCCTGGACGACCACCTCGTCGGATCCAGGCACACCGCCAGCCTCGAGCCAGGCCCGGCAGCTGCCCAGCGTGGGATGTCCGGCGAACGGCAGCTCCTGGCTCGCCGTGAAGATCCGCACCCGGTAGTCGGCTCCCGGCGTCGTGGGCGCCAGCAGAAACGTCGTCTCCGACAGGTTGGTCCAGTTCGCGAACGCGGCCATGGCCGCGTCATCGAGCCCGTCGGCGTCGTGGACCACGGCGACCGGATTGCCACGGAACGCGTCGCTCGAGAAGACGTCGACCTGGGAGAATCGCATGCGCCCAATCCAACCAGCCCGGCACGCCGGTGCACGAGCCGCTGCCCGGTCGGCAACAATGCACGCATGAGGCCGCAGGTCATCGCTCATCGCGGTGCGAGCGACGAGAACGCCGAGCACACTCTCGGTGCCTATCTCAAGGCGCTCGCCGCCGGCGCCGAAGGGCTCGAGTGCGACGTCCGGCTGACCGCAGACGGGCATCTGGTCTGCGTCCACGACCGTGACCTGCGCCGTACGGCGTCCACCCGGGGCATCGTGTCCACCATGGAGCTGGCCGACCTCGACCAGCTCGACTTCTCGTCCTGGAAGAACCCCTGGGCCGACCTCGACGACGAGGCCGACGACGAGGACGTTGCCCTGGGCAAGGTGTTGACCCTGCGCAAGCTGCTCGAGACGGTCGCTGACTACGACAGGCGCGTCGAGCTCGCGATCGAGACCAAGCACCCCACGAGGTACGCCGGTCTGGTCGAGCGTCGCCTCATCGAGCTGCTGCGGGAGTTCGGCTGGGACAAGGCGAACGCGCCGGTCCGGATCATGAGCTTCTCGTTGACCGCCCTGCAGCGGGCCAACCGTCTTGCCCCGGAACTCGAGTACGTGATGCTGCGTGGACAAGGCCCGGCACTGGCCGATGCTCAAGCGGGTGGTGGAGCCGAACTGGATCATCGGCCCGGGCATCGACGAGCTGACGGACCACCCAGGACTGGGCCGGCGGCTGCGGAAGGCCAACAAGCGGATCCACGTGTGGACGGTCAACACCGACGAGCAGTTGCAGACCTGCCTCGACCTCGGCGTGGAGGCTGTGATCACCGACCGCCCGGCGTACCTGCTCGACCAAGCTCGGCGTATAGATTCCCGAGCATGGGAAAGCGCTCTCGCACCAAGACTCGGGACTCGGCCGCCAAGGACTTCGAGGGGCAGGTGGGCCCGCGCCAGCCCTGCCCCTGCGGGTCGGGGCGGCGCTACAAGGCCTGCCACGGCGACCCGAGCGGTGCCGCGCAGGCGTTCGTCGGCCGTCCGTTCGAGGGGCTCCCGTCGGAGTGCGACGTGATCGCGTTGCGCGAGCTGGTGCCGGCGGCGACCGCGCCGTTGGCACTGTCCGACGACGACCGGCGCGTCACCCTGTGCTCCTTGCTGCCCGGGGCGGCTCCGGCACTGGTGCGCGAGAACGGTGAGATCTGGCTGGGCCTGCAGGTGCAGCACAACTTCGGCGACCCCGCGCGTGACCTCGGCGCCGTCCTCGCTCAAGGCGCTGGACACCGCGGAGCCGGGTGCGGTCGGCCTCACCGAACCTCCGGGTGCGGGACCGCGACTCCAGGACCTGGTCACCGGTGACCGGCTCGACGTCACCGTGCACGAGGGGTTCGGCTACTGGATCTCCGACGTGGAACGGACCCCTGAGCTGGAAGCGGCCCTCGAGCAGGCGAACGGCGCCGCCAACCCGACGACGCGGCTGGCCGGCGTCGACGCGGCGTACTGGACCAATGTCGGCACCAAGGAGCACCTGCGCTGGGTGATGCCCGAGCCGGAGGACGCGTTGCTCGACGGCTTGGCGCGCCTGCACGCCGCCCGGAAGGACGTCGTGGCCGAAGGCTCTCGCTTCGTCGGGATGTTCCGCGCCCACGGACTGCTTGCGCCGGTCTGGGACCTCCCCTCGGGACCGGTGCGGAGGTGCTGGAGGAGCCGGCTGCGGCCTTCCACGCCGAGCTTCGCGAAGCGCTTGCGGACACCTCGGAACTGTCCACGTCGGAGCGGTCCGCTCGGGCCGGGCTCGCCAACCGACAAGTGACCATCCGGTAGCCTTTCCGTCACGAAATTAACGGGTGGCTTGTTGTCTCGCCAATGGCCGTCCAGTAGATTCCTTGTGGCCAGCCGTTGTTGTATCCCCCGTCAGCAACGGCTGGTTTTCACTTCGGCGCGCGCGACAGCCAGTGACCCGGAACAAGTCACCATCGCGCGCGCTGTCACGGCGAAGGTGGGGATCGGGAACCTTCGGCGCTGCCCAATGGGATGCCGGAACGCGATCCTGCGGTGGTGGTGTCAGCAGGAGACCCGAGCCAGAACAGGGCAGCTTCCTGTTCGGATTGAGCGTCACGCTCGTGTGCGTTGGCCTACCACTAGGTGCAGTCGCCTGGTTGTCGTACGACCTTCCAGGGGTTCAACTGGCTCGTCTTCGCGATTGGGTTGTTCTTCCTGGCCTGCGCGATGGCTGGATTCATTGTTCCGGGAGTCATCGAACACCGAGCTGAAGATCGCCTCGAGGCACGCGTCTGTGCGGCCCAACTTGCCAACCCCGACGACTGGAGGCCGGCCAACCTCGTGATCGAGGAAGACACGGATCCCGAGGGACCAGACATCGACCACGAGTACTTCCGGATTCTCCATGAACGATGCCCCGACGCCATCACAACGGAGGAGCCGGAGCCGACATCGCCGGCAGTGCCAGGTTCGCCCGAGGACGGCGGCGGCAGCATCTCGGAGGAGGAAGCGATCCGGCAGGTCGCGCCCTACTTGTGTGATCAGCTCGCAGCGGGCTACTCGGTGACTGACGGGATAGACGCCATGGTGGCAACAGGTGAGGCAGACGCGCTGGAGGCGGCCGCCGTATCGGGCGCAGCCACGGCGACGAGTTGTCCCGAGCTCGGCCAGACGGCGTTCCACTACCGCGCGACACGGCGGTCGGGTCGAGCCGACCCAATCGGCTCCTCGTTAGCTGCCGATCCGGAAGACTCCGGGCTTGGGCGGGTGCTCCGCCTCACTGCGCTCGACACAGAACTCGTTGCCCTCGGGGTCCGCGAGCGTCACCCAACCCGAGCCGTCCTCCTTGCGGAAGTCACCGATGATCGTGGCGCCGAGCTCGACGGCTCTCGACACCTGGTCGTCACGCGAGCAGTCGGTCGGCTGGAGGTCGAAGTGGATCCGGTTCTTGGCCGTCTTGCCTTCCGGCACCGGAATGAACAGCAGCCCGATGTCGTCGGGGTTGGGGAACGCCGGGGCGACCACCACCTCGGGGTCGTCGTCGAAGAAGAGGTTCCAGCCGGTCATGGCCGACCAGAACTTCCCCAGCGTCATCGCGTCGGCGCAGTCGAAGGTCAGGTTCCGCACTCGCATCGTCATGGCCCTGCCACCTGGCTACTTGCGCCCAGCCGCCCAGCGCAGTCCCCACCCGTAGGCCTCGTCGAGGTGTCGCTGGGTGCCCTTGATGTAGTTGACCTCGCGGTCCACGCGCAGGTTGCCGCCGTCGTTGGTGAGCATCGCGATGGCACAGAACCGTCGATCGCGGGCCGCCTCGTCGAGGCGGACCTCGATCGGAGCCGCTCCCTGCGGGAACATCGTGACGATCGCGTTCGCTGCCGCCCAGTTGGGAGCGCCCTCGTAGATGAAGGCGTAGACCAACACCCGCCGGAGCTTGGCGAGCTGGTCGAGGTTGACGGTGAGGTTCTCGCCGCCCGTGACTGTCCCCGAGCGGTCGTCGCCGTCGAGGAAGACGTACGGCGGGGCGTCGAGAGCGCCGAAGCTGTTGCCCAGTGCCTGGACGACACCCTTGTTGCCGTCCTGGGTCTCCCAGAGAGCGCCCAGGTCGAGATCGATGCTGCCCGACATCGCCCGCTTGAGGAAGCCGCCGGTGGCCGGGGCGCCCTGGGTCCAGTTCAGGTTGACCCGCATCTGGCCGCCCGCACCCTGCGCCTTGGTGAGCGAGATCGACGGAGCCGACTTGGTCAGGGTGATCTTGCTCAGGCTGACGGGGGAGGACGGGCCGCCGGTGGTCGGCCGGTGGTTCGGCTGGTGGCTCGCGGGCTGCGGCAGGGCGCTTGGTGTAGTCGATGGCCATCACGGCCTCCTGACGGTTGGTTCGTGTCCCCGAGCGTGCGCGTGCGCACGCTCAGGGACACGAGTCGAGCTGGGTCAGACGTTGACGCCGAAGTCGGAGGCGATGCCGCGCAGCCCCGACGCGTAACCCTGGCCCACGGCCTTGAACTTCCACTCGGCGCCGGCGCGGTAGACCTCGCCGAACACCATCGCGGTCTCGACCGACGCGTCCTCGGTCAGGTCGTAGCGCGCGATCTCGGTGCCGCCGGCCTGGTTGACCACGCGGATGAACGCGTTGCGAACCGCGCCGAAGTTCTGCTTGCGGTTGTCGGCGTCGTAGATCGACACGGCGAAGACGACCTTGTCGGCCTCGGGGGGTACGGCGGCCAGGTTGATCTTGATGACCTCGTCGTCGCCCTCGCCCTCACCGGTCAGGTTGTCGCCCGTGTGCTCGACCGAGCCGTCGGCCGACTTCAGGTTGTTGAAGAAGACGAAGTGGCCGTCGGACAGCGACTTCCCGGAGGCGTCGACGACGATCGCCGAGGCGTCGAGGTCGAACTCCCCGCCGGAGAAGGTGTTGGTGTCCCAGCCGAGACCGACGTTGACGGCGGTCAGGCCTGGTGCCTCCTTCGAGAGCGAGACGTTGCCACCCTTGCTGAGCGAGACTCCCATGAGCTTCCCTTTCTCGTTGCTTGCATCAGTTGTACGTGGTGGGTGGTTACTGCTGCTGCGAGCGGGCCATCAGCTTGCGCCCGAGCTGGCCCGCACTGTTGGCGTCGAGCAGGTTGGTCTGCGACTCGACGATGCGCATCAGCGCGCCGTCGACCCGGAGCAGCTCGGAGGACTGCATCAGGATCGTCCCCGAGCCGGTGAAGTCGTACTGGCGCTCCTCGCCGGACTCGCGCCCGAACATGGCCTGGATTCCCGGCCATGAACGACTGTGCCATCCAGTTGTAGTCGTAGTGCTGGCACGGCGACGGGCAGTCCGCCCAACCGAGCAGCGCGTCCGGGTCGGCCCGGAACGGCGGCTCGACGAAGATGACCGGGCCGTTGGACGAGGCCAGGAACTTGCCGGTGCCGAGCAGGGTGACGAAGCCCGGCACGATCGACTGCTTGAGCTCCAGCGACGGCTGGAAGCCCAGCAGGTTCACCTGCTTGATGGTGAGGTTGCCGACCTCGAGGTCGTAGGAGTTGATGTCGTTGCCGCGGTCGCCGATGACGAGCTTGCCCTGACCGCTGGCGACGACCCAGTCCTGGACATACAGCGGCGAGGCGAACCGCGCGGCCACCCACGCGGCCCGCGAGGCGAACGCGGCCACACCGGAGAAGTCGATGTTGCCGTAGTAGGCGATCATCGCGCCCTTGGTCAGGAACCATTCGCCGTTGAGGTCGATCGAGAACGAGTAGGAGTTGACGTTGTCGTCGATCGGCAGGGTCTGGGGCGTGAAGACATCCATCAGAACTTCCTCTCCGAAGCCTGGACGTAGACCGTGCCGTGGCCGGACACATGCAGCTGGAAGGCTTCGCCGGAACCGCGCCCGATCAGGTCGCGCATGCCGACGCTTGCCTTGAGGTCGACGTTCAGGGCGCCGACGTGGCCGACGTACGCCTGCGGGTCGACGCCGACGGTGTCCCCGTTGAGCTGGAGCTCGAACGTGCCGCCGTGGCTGAGGACGGCGACGCTGCCGTGGCCCATCACCTTGGTCGTGAAGAGACCCTGGCCGGTCATCGCACCGCGCACCGCCTGGCGTACGCCGCCCTGCGCGATCATCTCGATGCTGGTCTGCAGGTTGGCGTCATGGGCGAGCAACCGGTCGGCCTCGACCGTGAGCGAGTCGCCGGTCAGGTCGATGACCGAGACGTACAGCCCGCGGAAGCCGTAGAGCACCGAGCCGGTGCCCTCGGTCGCCATCATCGGGTTCGACTCGCCGGACATCGCCCGGCCGACCAGGCCACCGACGCCCTGACCCTGCCCGGCGATCGGGCGGAACGTGATCTGGCCCTCGTACCCGAGCATGGCGCCGCGCCGGGCCAGGACCTCCTGCCCCGGCGCGACCTGGGCCCGGACGACCTTGCTGTTCACCTGCTCGAACGCCATGCGGTCTACCGCTCCGCCGGCTGGATGTAGACGATGCCCTGGCCCTCGAAGCGCAGGCTGAACGGCTCGCCGCCGCCCTCGCCGACCAGGCTGCGCCAGCTGACCCCGGAGATCAGCGTCATCTGCGTCTGGCCGGTGCCGGCGACGTAGGCATCCGGGTCGACCACCAGCGGGGATCCGGGCTCCACGGTCAGGCCGATCATCGGCCCGTCGGACGTGATCGCGCACTGTCCGGTGCCGGTCACCTTGGTGGTGGCCAGCCCCTGGCCGCTGGTCATGCCGCGCAGGCCGGCGAACTGCACGTCGAGCTTGAGCCCGGCGGTCACCGCGAGGATGTGTTCGGACTCGACGGTGAGGGTGTCGTTGTTGAGGTCCACGACGGTGACGTCGAGCGCGTTCTCGGCGAGGTAGACCCGACCCGCGCCGGAGCACTCCATCATGTTGATGGTCTCGCCGGCCACGCGTTGCTTCAGGGCAGCCCTGAGCCCGCCCCCACCGCCCATGCCGGCGTTCTTGAACTGCACGGTGCCCGAGTAGGCGACCATCGATCCGGCCGAGGCACGCACGGTGTCACCGGTGAGATCGGCGTGCAGCACCTTCTTGTCTGCAGTGAGTGTGGCCAACGCGAGCTCCCCCTGGGTGTCGTCTGGCCGGAAGCCTATTGGCGTTGCCGGTCATCCGGTACCCCGAGGGTGGATCAGACCCAGAACGTGTCGTGCCGGAGCATGAACTCCGCGCGTTCCTCGGCGGTCATCGTCTCGCCGGTCCCGAGCCGGGCGAGCGTCTCGAAGTAGTCCTCGCGTGGCGCGCCGGGCGAGAACATCAGCAGCATCGACGCGTGGTCCGATCCCCGGAACCCGTGCAGCCCGCCCTCGGGCACGTGGAGGAAGTCGCCGGACTGGGCGGTGACCCACTCGCGGCCGTCGTAGAGCCGGACCGAGCCGGTGAGCACGTAGAACGACTCCGTGATGGACTTGTGGAAGTGCGGGTCCGGCCCGGACTCGGTGTCGCCGAACGTCCAGCGATAGAGCCCGAACCCACCGCCGGTCTGATCGCCGGTGGCGACGTACTCACAGGTGCCGCCGTTGCTGTAGGTGATCTCGGGTTTGGTGTCGGACGGCCGGATCCAGGCGCTGACCTCGCCGGATTCTCCGTGGTAGGTGTCGGGTGGATAGCTGCGTGGATGCGACATGGGGCCAATCTAGTTGCGGTCGTGCCGCACCGCCATCTGGACCGCCCCGGCGATGATCGCCGCTCCCGTCATGTCGAGGGCGGGTTCGGAAGTCGGCCACGACCGGACATCGTCGAGGAGACGGCTGCCGCGGCCGTCGAAGGGCCGGTACTTGTTGCCCGGCGTCGGCGGGCAGCGCACCATCGCGTCCTGGTAGCCACCGATCCCGTCCTCGAAGATCGTCGCGTCGTTCGGCCCGTTGGCGACCGCGCCGACATCGATGGGCGGGGTGCCGTCGGTCGTGCCGTTGAGGTTGGCGAGCTGGTGGTGCAGGCACTGCACGAACGTCGTACCCACGCCGACCATCGCGCTGACGCCCCACGGGTTGCCACCGAGCAGCCAGTTGCGCTGCGTCGTCGCGAACCGGTCGAACCTCGAGGGACCGGCGAGCCGGTGGTAGAGGCCGGCGGTGGCGATGGACGCGAAGGTGTGCGAGTTGACGTCCCAGTTGTCGTAGGCGGCGCCGGCGCCGAACGGGTCGCGCCTGGACTTGTCCAGGGCGCCCTGGAGCTGGCGACGGATGTCGGCGACGAGGCGCGACCGGGTGATCTGCAGACCGTCGTGCCTGCTGGTGTGCTTCAGCAACCTGGCCAGGTCAGCATGCGCCAGCGCGCTCGTGTCGTAGAGGTTGAGCGTGTCGCCGGTCTCGTGGCGGATGTAGGCGCGCGCCCACTTCGTGGCATCGCGCAGGTAGGGGCGAGCATTCTTCCCGAGCTTGCGGGAGGCCAGCGCGATCTCGGTCGCGCCGAGCTCCATGTCGTCGCGCCAGGCGTCTTCGGGGTAGAAGGCGTGCGGGAGAGCCGTGGTGAGCTCCTCGGGCGGGCTCGCGGTGTCCGCCTGCGCATAGAGCAGCTTTGCCTGCCGAAGCTCGCGGCGAGCCCGGACGGGGTGCCGCTTCGCGTCTACCTGAGCCGCGAGGGCGAAGGCGGCGGAGACGCGGCCGACGAGGTTGGGGCTGATCTTCGCTCCCGGAGGGGCCGCACGGAACACCGGCCGGTGCGAGACGTAGCGGTTGAGGTGGCCCGAGAGGCCGTCATCGGTCTCCGGCAACCGCCAGAAGTCGTGGTCGCCGCGGAAGGTGCCGGCCTCGTTGCTCGAGCCGATGCCGACCTGGATGTAGAGGGTCTTGCGCTTGGCGTCCCACATCTTGTCGAGCCACGCCAGGCCGTGCCGGGCCTCGTTCTCGACGGACTTCGGCGCGCGCCGGCCGAGCATCCGCTTGCTCAGGAGGAGCAGGACGTCGTTGTAGGCGCTGCTGTGGGTGAACTTGAGGTAGTCGCCGGCATCGGACCAGCCTCCGGCTGGCGTCGAGCGATCCACGGACTCGGTACAGGTCGTCGTCGGTCACGGTGTCGGAGTCGGGCAGGAAGTTCGGCCGCGCGTAGACCTTGGCGTGACGGTCGTTGAGGTGGGCCGGCTTGCGGTTGAGCGCGCCGGGGATGACGTTTGCGCCGTCGCGCTGCATCTGGTCGAACTTGACCCCATTGCGCAGGAGCGTGCCGTAGATCGCCTTGGCGCCTGCGATGCGGAAGTACGGCGAACGCGCGTTGACGTCGCCGCTGACCACGATGCGGTAGCGACCCGGCTTCTTCAGGCTCGGAGAAGTCGAGGTCGTACACGGCGTGGTAGCGGTCGTTCCACGTCCCCACCGGTGCGCGGGACGGCGTCCACGCAGGACGACGTCGCCGCTCGCGTCCGACCACCACGAAGTCGCGCGTTGCCAGCCGGTCCGCGGTCATGAGCCGGGCGTGCTTGTGCTCCCGGCTGAGATAGCCCAGCTGGTCGACGCGAATCTGCGGCGGGGCGACTGCGGCCCTGGGATGAGCCGCGGGCGCGCGGGCCTCAGCGGGGACGGCGGCGCCAGAAACGAGGAGCGCGGTGACAGTGACGAGCGGACCGAGAACGCGACGAGGATTCATGTCCGACCAATCGATAGGAAACATTCCTAACGAATACTGCACTGTCCACACCGACGACGGCAAGGAAAATCGGGTCAAGAATCCTGTGGGGTGGCGTGCGTGCCTGGTCAGATGGCCGTTCAGATGGCGGGGAGCTCCACCGCGCACCGGATCGTCCGAGGGGTGGCCGGATCCAGGGCCTTGAGCGTGTAGTCGGCGGCCCGGAGGGAGTACGGGATCGACAGATGGTCGCTGCCGTCGACGAAGCACCCGTCCTGGATCACGACGTTGTTGACGGTCGCACCGGGGCCGGCGGTCAGGAACGAGTTTCGGTACGGCGTCGACACCTCGTCGTGCCTCGTGGTCAGCACGGTGTAGTCGATGCCCGGGAAGGTGTCGCCACCGGCGTTGAGGGCGGTGACGTAGTCCGAACCGACCACCTGGTCCGTGGCCGCGGGGCCGGCGAGGTTCGCTACGACGCCGAACAGGTGCAGCTGGCTCCCGAGCGTGCTCATGCCGCTCAGCGTGGTGCCGTGGTTGGTGCCGGCGTACGTCACGACGGTCTTGACATGGTTTCCGGCCGAACCGGCACCGCCGAAGAACTTCAGGTAGCCGCGAGCCACGATCGCGCCCTGCGAGTAGCCGATCAGGTCGACCTTCGGGACGCCGATCTCGTTTCGCACGCGGTCGACGAAGACGCCGAGCTCGCGAGCGGAGTCCATCACTGGCGCGGTCGCGTAGACGCCGGGGACGAAGCTGACCGGGGCGGCGTCGTACCTGCCGTAGTTGAGCGAGAACACGCAGTAGCCGGCAGCCTTGAGGCGCGGCGAGAGGTAGGCGAACGAGCTGAACTGGTTGGCCCAGGTGCCGTGCACGAGGACCACGGGGCGGGGGTGCGCCGCGCTCGGCTCGCAGGTCCAGTCGTTGCTGCCCGAAGGAGCAGCCTCCGGGTAGAGGCTCGAGTAGGCCACAGCGCCGGGGAACGTCTGGAGCTCGGGACCGTTGGCTCCGTCGGCAGTTGCGGCTGCCGGTGTTGCGGCCAGCCCGATCCCGATGAACAGACTCGACAACGGTGATGATGATTCGACGCATTGGTGGCCCTCCCAGGCAGATGAACTCTGCTTGGAAGTGTGCGCGCTATGTTACTGGCGAGTCAACGTGTCGCTGGTTACACCACGGCCAGCCGATCAGGCTTTCGTACGACGGGCCAAGCACCGTCGTGTGTTCGACGCGGAAGGCGGGCGAGGTCGCGCGTGGCAGTGCCAGGATGGCTGGGTGGGGAAGAAGAAGCGGTCGGCGGGTACGCCGGGACTCACCCGCCTGGTCGAGGCCGGGGTGGCGCACACGGTCCGCGCCTACGAACACGGTGAGGCCGTCAGCAGTGCCGTTGGGTATGGAGTCGAGGCGGCGCAGGCGCTCGGGGTAGAACCCGATCGTGTCTTCAAGACTCTGATGGTCGCGGCGGGGCGGAGGTATGTGCTTTGCGTCGTGCCTGTTTCGCGTCAGCTCGATCTGAAGGCGACTGCACAGACGCTCGGCGAGAAGCAGGCCGCAATGGCTGCCCCCGACGTTGCGGAGCGGGTCAGCGGTTCAGTCGTCGGTGGCATCTCGCCGCTGGGTGGCCGTACGTCGTTGCCCGTGGTGATCGACGAGTCCGCGACGTCGTACCCGACGATCCTGGTCTCGGCCGGCAAACGGGGTCTTGATGTCGAACTCTCACCCGCTGACTTGCTGCGGGTCACGGGCGGGACAACCGCGCCGATCGCCCGCTGACGCGAAATCTTCCCGCGTCACTCAGTCCACAGCACTGGTGAATGCGTTGTAATCGAATACCAGTTCGAGTAGAATTGGCACATGACGATCACCCAGCTGCGAGCCCCAGGACAGGCCGCGGCGTGCGTCGCGCAGGCCCGTCGGGCGGTGGGTGAGGGGTTGTCGGTCCCGGCGGGTGCGCTGTCGGCGCACGAGTTGGGGGAGGCGATCGCGGAGCTGTCGGCGTTGGAGTCCCAGGTGGCGGCGTGGCGGCTGGCGCTGGCGGCGGAGGCCGATGTGCGGCGGGTGGCCGAGGAGACCGCGGACACCGATACGACGGCGTGGCTGATGCGGTTGACCGCGGATCCGCGGGAGGTCGCCGCGGGTGGGATTGTGGCTGGCCCGGCGGTTGCAGGAGACCTATCCGGCGACCCGGGAGGCGTTCGCGGCGGGGTTGTTGCGGATCGAGCAGGTCCGGGTGATCGTGAAGGCGGCCGAGCGGGCCCCGGCCGGGGTCACTGGCGAGCAGCTCGCGGCTGCGGAGGCGGAGCTGGTGGCGAAGGCCACCGGGGTCGGGTCCCGGTCGGGTCGGCCGATGAACGCGAAACGGCTGCGGCAGGCGGCGCGGCGGATGTTCGAGACGGTCTCGGCCGAGGTGGCGGACCGGCACGAGTCGGACCAGCTGAACGCCGAGGCCGACCGGGCCGAGGTGGAGACCTGGTGCACCCTGTACGACAACGGCGACGGCACGTTTGCCGGCCGGTTCGTGATCCCCGAGCTGCACGGCACCCTGTTGAAGGCGGCGCTGGACCGGCTGACCGCACCCCGCCACCACACCACCGACCGCCGCTGAGGGTCGGTTGGTGACCGATCCGACCCTGATCAGCAGCCCGAACTGGTCCGAACGGCTCGGGATGGCGCTGGTCGAGCTGATCGAGCACCTGCCCACCGGCGGGTTCGGCGCCGGGAACACGGCCGGGGTGCTGGTCACCATCGGAGTTCGACGAGCTGGTGTCCGGGATCGGTGCCGCCGGGTCTGGACACCGGCGTCCGGATCTCGGCGCGCGATGCGCGCCGGCTGGCGTGTAACGCCGGGATCATCCCCGCCGTGCTCGGGGGCGAGTCCCAGCCGCTGGACCTGGGCCGGACCCGGCGGCTGCACTCGGCTGCCCAACGCAAGGCGTTGGCGTTGACCCACGACTCGTGTGCGATCGGCAGCTGCGACCGGCCGTTCGCCTGGAGCGAGATCCACCACCTCCACCCCTGGTCCCAGGGCGGCAGGACCGACCTGGCCAACGCCCTCCCGCTCTGCGGGCATCACCACCGCCGAGCCCACGACACCCGCTTCGACCTCCGCCGACACAGCCACGGCGACTGGCGCTTCCACCGACGCAGATAGTCGGGCGGTGTGGCGTTTCGGGCGGCTAGATGCGTTCGGAACCGCAGGCGTAGGGTCCGGCCATGCGGGTCGACGGGCTGCATGACTTCGTCTCCGGCGAGAAATTCTCCGGTGTCGTCCTGCTACGGCGGGGGGACGACACCGTCTTCGAGGGCGCGTACGGTCTGGCTTCACCCCGCTGGGGAATCCCGAACGCGATGGACACCCGCTTCGACACCGCGTCCATCACCAAGCTGTTCACCAGCGTCGCAGTGCTCCAGCTGGTGGGCCGAGGGAAACTCGACCTCGACACGTCGATCCACGCCTATGCCGACCTGAGCGGCACCACGATCTCGAGCGAGGTCACGCTGCGTCACCTGCTGACCCACACCAGCGGGATCGCGGACGACGCCGACGAGGAGGCGGGCGAGGACTACGCCGAGCTGTGGGTGGACAGACCGTCGTACTCGGTGATGACCACCCGTGACTTCCTGCCACAGTTCGCCCACAAGGAGCCACTGGCGAGTCCGGGCGAGCAGTGCCGCTACTGCAACGTCGGCTACGTGCTTGCCGGGCTGGCCGTCGAGCACGCAAGCGGGCAGAGCTACCGTGACTACGTCGTCGGCGAGATCTTCACCAAGGCCGGGATGGTCTCCTCCGGCTTCTTCGACCGCCGGGACGCCGAACCGAACGTCGCCGAGGGGTTCGACCCCGACGAGGACGGGCGCCTGGTGCAGAACATCTTCAAGTACCCGCCCATCGGCTCACCCGACGGCGGCGCCCACGTCACCGCCGGCGACCTGATCCGCTTCATCGAGGCGACGAGGGCTGGCGAGCTGCTGCCGGCCGACCTGACCCGGCTCTTCTTCACGCCGCAGGTCCGCCACGACGAGGAGACCGAGTACGGCTTCGGACTCGCGTTCCGCGGACGCGACTGGTGGAAGCGAGGTTCGAACGCCGGAGTCAGCGGAATCGTCAAGCACTACGGCGAGCACGGCGTCGACGCCGTTGTCCTGTCGAACACGGAGGACGGTGCCTGGCCCGTCGAGGACGAGCTTGATCGGCTGGCGAGTCAGGCCACGTAGTCAGGAATCTGCGCCAAGTCGTCGTGCGGTGGTTGCGGTTAACCAATCCCGGGTCGGCTCGACCGCTGCAGCCAGACGCTACGCGTCTTGCGGCAGCGGTGCGCGCGAGATCGGGCAGCTCATGCACCGCGGGCCGCCGCGGCCGGAGCCGAGCTCGGAGCCGGCGATCTTGACGACCTCGATGCCGGACTCCTCGAGCCGGTCGTTGGTCTCGTCGTTGCGCTCGTAGGCGACTGCCACGCGCGGGGCGATGGCCAGGGTGTTGTTGCCGTCGTCCCACTGCTCGCGCTCGGCGGTGACCGGGTCGAGGCCGGTGTCGATCTGGTGCAGGGTGTCGATGTGCATCGCCTTGGCGGCCGCGACCAGGAACGGCTCGGCCGCGGCGACGTCGAGCGACAGCCGGCGTCGCCGTCGCCGGTCGGCGGTGACCGCGTAGGCCTGGAGCTGTCGGCGACGTTGGGGTACATCACGATCTTGTCGACGTCGACCATCGTGCAGACGGTGTCGAGGTGCATGGTGGCGCGTTCCTGCGCGATGGGTACGGCGAGCACCGTGTGCGCCAGGTCGGCCTCGAACACCTGGCGGGCCAGCCGCTCGACTCCGGCGGGCGTCGTACGCTCGCCGACGCCGACGGCGATCACCCCGGGCGCGAGCAGCAGCACGTCGCCGCCCTCGACGTTCTCGTGGTGCCAGCCGTGGATGCGTCGGCGTGCCGGCGAAGCGAGGGTGCTGGCGTGTAGATCAGCTCGGTCAGCTGGGTCTCGCGCTTGCGGGCCGGCATCGCCAGCGAGGTGATCGCGACCCGGTCGCGGATCCACACCGACGAGTCGCGGGTGAACAGCAGGTTGGGCAGCGGGTCGATCAGGAAGTCGTCGGACGCCAGCAGGGAGGTGACGAGGCCGAAACCGCCACGCACCTCGTCGTTGCGGACGCCCGCGGTCAGGAACAGCGCCAGGTCCTCGGGGGACGAGCTCGTGAAGGAAGCCGAAGAGGTACTGCGCCATCGTGTCGCCGAGGTGCAGCGTCTTGGTCACGCCCTCGATCGCGAGCTCGCGGGCGTCCGCTCGCGCGAGGGTCTCGATCAGCAGGTCGTTCAGGTAGAGCACCTCGACGCCGCGGTCGCGCAGCGCCTGCGGCGAAGGCGTCGTGCTCGTCCTGGGCGCGGCTCACCCACGGGATGCCGTCGAAGAGCAGCTTGTCGTTGTTGCGCGGCGTCAGCCGCTTCAGCTCCGGCCCGGGCCGGTGCAGCATCACGGTCTGGAGCTGGCCGACCTCGCTGTCGACGCCGTGCTGGGTCATGGCCGCACTCTAGTGCGGAAGCGCGCTGGCAAGCCCCTCCCAAGCCGGCAGAATTCTGCTCATACCGGTCATCCGAACCGTGCTCGCGGCCGGCCAGGACGTCCTCGAGCCAGTCGAGGAAACCCTCCCAGCCAGCCCCGAACCCGGCAGCATTCGTGATCGCCTCGGGCCTCGGCGTCAGCTCGTGCCGAAGCACGAGGCGGCAGCGGTCGGGGCCCTCGGACGCCATGTCCACGGTCAGCGTGCCGCCCGGGTCGGCCGAGTCGTCGAAGGTCAGGACAAGCCGGCCGGCGCGCCGTCGTCGGGCGGGACCGCCTCGAGAACCGTGAACGTGACCGGGTTGTCGGCGGCACTGAAGTCGTCGGGCAGCTCGGCGGCGGCCATGGCCATCCGGACCACGTTCCCCGTCTGGTCGAGTGGCCCCTCGGCCGCGCCCAGCCATCGAGCCAGCTGCTCGGGCCGGGTCCACGCGTCCCAGACCTCACGGGTGGTCGCGTCGAGGGTCCGTTCGACGAGTACGACGGGTGCGTCCACGGTGCCCTCGAGGTGGCCTCGGGGTTGGGTGAGCTCCTCGGTCATGATCGTTCTCCTTCTGTCGATGTCGCGGCCCGGACCAGTTCGGTCTCGAGCGCGTCAACGCGCTGGTTCCAGATCCGGCGGTAGCGCTGTAGCCAGGCATCCACCTCGCGCAGGGGCTCGGCCCGGACCGAGTACAGCCGTCGGGTGCCTTCCGCGCGAACGTCCACGAAGCCGGCCTCCCGCAGGACGCGGAGGTGCCGGGACACGGCTGGCTGGGTGATTCCGAACTCGGCCACGACCAGCTCGGTGAGATCCCCGGCAGCACGTTCGCCATCGGACATCAGTTCCAGCAGGCGTCGCCGGGTCGGGTCTCCCAAGGTGTCGAGTGCGTGCACATCACCATGTATATCAGGATATGACTTATATATGGCAAGCGTTATGAAACCAGCTCGAAGACCGTGAGGGCGGCAAGCACCAGGCAGACGCCGGCGCCGATGTAGTGCAGCACGTGCAACGGGATGTACCTCAGCAGCACCCGGCCCGCGATGACGGCCAGGCCGCTGACGGTCAGCAGCGCTCCCCAAGCGCCGATGAAGACGCTGAGCGGGTCGTCGTACCTCGCCACCAGCGAGAGCGTCAGGAGCTGCGACAGGTCGCCCCATTCCGCGGCGAACAGCACCAGGAACGACGCCAGGATCACCTTCACACCATGCGTCCCCTCGTCGGTCGAGCCTGTCCGTCGTCGCTGTCGAGACCCCGGCGTACTCCTCGTCGTCGCGGCAGCGTGGTGCGCCATCGCCTCGCGCAGCAGCAGGACGGAGCCCACGAGGAACAGCGCTGCGGCCCCGCCCTTGACCAGAGCGTCAGGCAGGAACGACGCGGCCTTGCCGAGCGCGACCGCGATGCCGGTTTGTACGGCGAAGGCCAGGCCGACCCCGACCCAGACCAGCGCCGGCCGGTACTTCGTCGACAGCACGAGCGTGGCGATGAAGGTCTTGTCGGGGAGCTCGACGACGAAGATGGCAGCAAACGTCACCGCGATGACGACGAGGTCGATCACACGGTGTCCTGCTGCTCGCCGTCGGCGGACTCCTCGTCGCGGAAGAACGCCCGGCTGGCCGCGGAGGCGTCGGCGAGAACGTCGCCCAGCGGGCGGCCGAGCGCGGCGGCGGCCCGGGCCACGTCGTCGTACTCCGGCTGGGCGTTGACGAGCTTCCCGTCGTGCCGCGCCAGCTTGACCGCGATCGACTGCCCGGCGACCTCGACCGCGACCATCTCGCGATCCAGCGCGTGCTTGCCGACCGGGTGCTCACGCAGTCCGATCGTCGAGGTCTGCCGGTAGATGGCCGCGCGCACCCCCGCCGCCTGGTCGGCGCGCACGAGCACGCTCAGGGTGTGCGCGGGCCGGCCCTTCTTCATCAGGATCGGGGTCAGCCAGGCGTCGGACGCCCCGGCCGCCAGCAGCGTGGCGATCACGTCCGGCCAGACGCGGGGGTCGAGGTCGTCGACGTTCGTCTCGATCAGCAGGGCGCCCGTCTCGCGCTCGTCGGCTCGTCGTCGGTCGAGCTGCCTTCGTTGGTCGAGCTTGTCGAGACCAGGATCCGCACGAGGTTCGCGTACCCCTCCGGGTCGCGGGTGCCCGCGCCCACGCCGATCCGCTCGACGGTCATCGCCGGCTGCGGACCCCAGGAGGTCGCCAGGGTCGTGAGCAGAGCCGCACCCGTCGGCGTACAGAGCTCCATCGCCGGTGAGCCGGCTGCTCCGGCGTACGACGGGGCGCCACGCAGCAGCTCCGCGACCGCCGGCGGCGGCACCGGCATCGGGCCGTGGGCACCGTGGACCGAGCCAGACCCGACCGCGACCTGCGAGACAACGACCCGACCGGTGGTTGAGGAGGGCGCTGCGCCCGTCTCGAAACCCGCAACAGATACCGGAACCCCGCACACACCCCAACCACGTCAGCGATGGCGTCGAGAGCACCCACCTCATGGAAGGACACGTCGAGCGGGTCACTCCCGTGGACCGTGGCCTCGGCAACGGCGAGCCGTTCGAAGACGCGGATGGCGAGTCCGCGGACGTCCTCGGGAGAGATCTGTCGACTGCAGCAGCGCCCGGATGTCGCGCCAGGACCGGTGCTCGGCGGAGTCCTCGATCCGCACGCCGCACAGGACGGCCGCGAAGCCATTGCGCTGGACCGTGACCGGCGCGAGCGTGACGGGTTCGGGAGCGACTGCGTCGACGGCCGTCTGGAGTACGTCGAGCGGAACGCCGGCGTCCACCAGCGCACCCAGCAGCATGTCGCCACTGGCACCGGCCGAGGCGTCGATCCAGATCGTCATCGCGTGGTCTCGGTGGTCGAGCTCGATTCGGTGGTCGAGCTGTCGGACCACGCGGAGCGGCCCGTCTCGCCACCCGGGCCGCGAACACGCCCGCGCCGTACCCGTTGTCGATGTTGACCACGGTCACGCCGGGAGCGCACGAGTTGAGCATCGCCAAGAGGGCGGCGAGGCCACCGAAGGAGGCGCCGTAGCCGACGCTGGTGGGCACCGCCACGAGAGGTACGCCGGTGAGCCCGCCGACGACCGAGGGCAATGCCCCCTCCATGCCCGCGACCACGATCAGGCAGTCGGCCTCGGCGAGCCGGTCACGGACGCCGAGGAGTCGGTGCAGTCCGGCGACCCCGACGTCGGTGATCTCGACGACGCCGGCGCCATGGACCCGGGCGGTGAGCGCGGCCTCGGCGGCGACCGGGCCGTCCGAGGTGCCGGCCGAGACGATCGGCGACGGTCCCGGACGGGGCTGGGATCGGACCGAGCGTGACCGCGCGGGCGACGCGGTCGACCGTCGCGCTCGCCAACTCCCGGCAATGACCTCCATGGCCTCGTCGCTGAGGCGGGTGGCCATGACTGCTCGCTCGGGGTGCTTGCCGTGCAAGGTCGTCAGGATGCCGACGATCTGGGCCGGCGACTTGCCTGCGCCGTACACGACCTCGGGGTCGCCGGTGCGTGCCGCGCGATCCACGTCGACGCGCGCGAAACCGAGGTCGGCAGTACGCGGATCGTCGGTCACCTCGTCAGTCACAGGGCCGAACCTACCGCCCGGCCAACGGGTGTTCACCGACGATCGGTTGAGACTGTCGGCGCTCGGGTGTTGGGTGGGAGCGAGGGTCGAGATCGCAACGGACAGGGGAGCACTGATGGCGAAGTTCGAGTCCTACCTGCAAGGCACGCCCAACTGGATCGAGCACATGGGTCCCGACCAGTCGGCGGCCAAGCAGTTCTACGCCGACCTCTTCGGCTGGCAGTACGACGACCGCGCGATCGACGACCAGGGCAACGTCTACACCCTGGCCACGATCGAGGGCGACAGGGTCGCCGGGCTCGGCACCGACCTACCGGACCAGCAGGGCCAGCCGGCGCGCTGGAACGTCTACCTCGCCGCCGACGACGTCGACGCGGCCGCAGCAAAGGTCGCCCAGGCTGGAGGCCAGGTCGTGGCCGGTCCGTTCGACGTGCCGGACGCCGGGCGGATGGCGTTCGTCCAGGATCCGGGAGGAGCGATCGTCGGTCTTTGGCAGGCAGCAGGGACCATCGGTTCCGAGCGAGCCAACGAGCCCGGCACCAACTGCTGGAACGAGCTTCGGTCTCTGACGTCGACAAGACGGCGGCCTTCTACCAAGAGGTGCTCGGGGTCCAGCCGAACACGCAGGACATGGGCGAGATGGGTGACTACACGACGTTCGACGTCGACGGACGTTCGGTGGCCGGCGCCGATGCCGCTGCAGCCGGGCCTGAGCCCCACTGGAACCTCTACATCAACGTGGAGGACACCGACGGCACGGTCGCCAAGGCGCTGGAGCTGGGTGGCTGAGCTCGTGGCCCCGGTCGTGGATGCTCCGACCATCGGCCGGATGGCGTTCCTGCGCGACCCGCAGGGGGCCGCGTTCAACGTGATCCAGAACCCGACCGAGGAGGCCGCCCAGCAGTCCCCACAGCAAACCTAGGAGCGGTACGGGATCGGCGGGATAGACCCCGAGGATCTTGACGTCGGTGGTGAAGAACGCGAGCTCCTCGAGCGCGTGCTTCAGCCCGATGTCCTCGGGGTGCCCGTCGACCTCGGCGAGGAACTGGGTCGCGGTGAACTCGGCCGCCGACCATGTAGCTCTCCAGCTTGGTCATGTTGACGCCGTTGGTCGCGAAGCCGCCGAGCGCCTTGTAGAGCGCGGCCGGCAGGTTGCGGACGTTGAAGATGAAGCTGGTGACGACCGGACCGTTGCCGGCGGGGGCCTCGATCAGCTCGCGGGAGAGCACGATGAACCGGGTCGTGTTGTGGTCCTCGTCCTCGACGTCGTCGCGCAGGATCCGAAGGCCGTAGATCTCCGCGGCGAGCGGCGGAGCGATCGCGGCCTGCGTCGGGTCGGCGTACTCCGCGACCTCGCGGGCCGCGCCCGCGGTGTCGCCGGCGACGACGGGCTTGAGGCCGAGCTCGCGGATGACGCCGCGGCACTGGCCGAGGGCGTGCACGTGGCTGTGCACGGTCCTGATGCTGTCCAGGCTCGCCCCGGGGATGGCCATCAGGCTGAACTGGATGCGCAGGAAGCTCTCGCCGATGATGTGCAGCCCCGAGCTCGGGCAGGAAGTGGTGGATGTCGGCCACCCGGCCGGCGATGGAGTTGTCGATCGGGATCATGGCCAGCTCGGCCTCGCCGCTCTCGACGGCCGCGAAGACGTCCTCGAACGACGCGCAGGCCATGGCCTCCCAGTCGGGGTAGTGCTGCCTGCACACCAGGTGGGAGTTGGCGCCGGGCTCGCCTTGGTAGGCGATGCGCGGAGTCGGCGCTGCGGCGAGGCGGTCACCCGGGCAGTTTCGCACGTCGCGGCCGCCTCGCCGGGGCGGTGACCGGGTGCCGGGCAGTGCGGCAACTACGCTCAGGCATCATGCCGAACACGCTCGCCTCGCTGGCCCTGCTGTGCGCCGTGCTCGCCCTGTTGCTGGCGCTCGTGGCGCTGCGACGCCAGCGCCGCAGCCGCCGGTCGGCCGGCGACGACCTCCCCGAAGACGTCCAGGGTCTGCGCCAGGAGGTGGCCGCGCTGCGGGACGAGGCGCGCGACGCCCTGCGCCATCTGGCGGTCGTGCGGTACGACGCGTTCGGCGACATGGGCGGCCAGCTGTCCTGGTCGCTGGCCCTGCTCGACGACGGTGGCCACGGGGTCGTGCTGACCTCGATCCATGGCCGCCGCGAGGCCCGCACCTACGCCAAGAGCGTCGCCGCGTGGACGTGCGAGCAACAGCTGTCTCCCGAGGAGGAGGAAGCGATCGCGCACGCGCGGAAGTGACCCTCGGTGGTCGAGCCCTCTCGGTGGTCGAGCCCTCGGTGGTCGAGCCTGTCAGCGTGGTCGAGCTTGTCGAGACCACGCGTCAGCGCGGCACGCGCACCAGCAGCCGGCCAGGCAGGCACACCATCGCGAGCTCCCGGCCCGGGCCGATGGAGTCGCCGTCGAGCTGGCGGGGGGTGTCCGCGCGCGGCCCGGATCACGACGGTCGCGCCGGTCATCCGGTTGATGGTCTCGTCGGTCCGCGGCCGCTTGGCGCAGCACCCGGAAGGCCAGCGGGATCCAGGACAGGAACCGCTGCGGGTGCAGCAGCACGACGTCGAGCAGCCCGTCGTCGATCGCGGCGTCGGGCAGCAGCGGCATGCCGGCCTGGAGGTAGCCGACGTTGCCGACCACGATCGTGCGGGCCCGGTGCCTGGTGAACTCGCCGCCGTCGATGGAGACCTCCACGCCGCACGGCCGGGAACATCAGCGACTTGCAGCGCCGAGAGGACGTAGGCCAGCCAGCCGACCTTCTTCTTGATGTCCTCGTTGACGCCCTCCATGATCGCGGCGTCGAAGCCCATGCCGGCCATCACCAGGAAGTGGGTGTCCTCGATGCCGTCGCCGGACACCGCGACCAGGTCGATGGCCCGGTCCTGGCCGTTGAGCGCCACGTCGATCGCGGCCCGGAGGTACAGCGGGATGTCGAGGTTGCGGGCGAGCAGGTTGCCGGTGCCGGCCGGGACGATGCCGACCGGGATGCCGGTGCCGGCCAGCTCGGCGCACACCTCGCGCACGGTGCCGTCGCCGCCGCAGACCAGCACCAGGTCGGCGCCGGCGACCGAGGCCGCCTCGCGCCATCCCGGTGCCGGGGTCCTCGACGGTCGTGTAGTGCCAGGTCGGTCGCGACCAGCCCGACTCGGTCGCCATCGCCGTCACGATCGCCTCGGAACTGACCGGCGTCCTCGACCTTGATCGGGTTGACCACCACGTGCGAGGTCGCGGCTGCCGGTGAAGCTCTCGACGAGCGGTTCGGCGGACTCCGCGTGGCTGTGCGGCAGCGGAGAGTAGAGCGCCAGCCCCAGCAGCAGGATGCCGACGCCGAGCAGCGCCCCGGCGAGCACGTCGCTCGGGTAGTGCCGCCCGAGCAACACCCGGTCGAGCGCCCACCGCGAGCGCGACCAGCACGCTCGACGCGGCGAGCAGGATCCGCAGCCCGCGGCGCCGTACGAACATCAGCGATCAGCACGATCAGGATGCCCGCGAAGGCGGCGATCGACGAGGCGTGCCCGCACGGGAACGAGTAGCTGTCCAGCACGCCGCTCGGGTCCTGCCAGACCGGTCGGGCCCGCTCCAAGCACCAGCTTGAGCGGCTGTCGTCGCCAGCGAGGTCACGAGCATCACGCCGACGGCGAGGATCGCCGCCCGCCGGTGGCGTCGCAGCACGCAGGATGATCGCCGAGCACGGAGGTCAGCACCGTCATGCCCAGCGTGCCGAAGCCGCGCTCGATGCCGCGCAGGACGTCCATCAGCAAGGGCTCGTCGTGGGCCCAGCCCTGCGCCGGCTTGCCCTCGTTGTCGAGCTCGCACCAGCGGAGCCCAGGTCTCGTCGACCAGAAGCGCGACCAGCGCGAACAGGGCGAGGCACAGCGGTCCCGAAGCCTAGGTCCCGCGCGCGCGGTCGGAGGGTCACAGCGGCCAAGTATGCCGGTCCCGGATAACCCGATCTGCGCGCGCCGAGCCGCTGGCGGATAGCCTTGAGGCATGATCGACCCGCGCGTCCTCCGCGACGACCCCGACCGCGTCCGCGCCGCCCAGGCCAAGCGCGGGCTGTCCGACGACGTCGTCGACGCGGCGCTGGCGGCCGACGAGGCCAGGCGCGGCGGCGATCGCCGAGTTCGAGGCGCTGCGGGCCGAGCAGAAGCAGCTCGGCAAGCAGATCCCGCAGGCGCCAGGGCGAGGAGAAGCAGCCGCTGCTGGCGCGGACCAAGGCGCTCGCCGCCGAGGTGAAGGCGGCCGAGGCCGCCCAGGCCGAGGCCGAGGCAGGACTGGCGCGCGGCGATCATGGACGATCCCCAACCTCGCCGCCGACGAGGCTCCCGCGGGCGGCGAGGACGACTTCACGGTGCTCGAGCACGTCGGCGACTCCGCCGCGAGTTCGACTTCGAGCCCCGCGACCACGTCGAGCTCGGCCGGATGCTCGGCGCGATCGACATCGAGCGCGGCGCCAAGGTGTCGCGGCGCCCGCTTCTACTACCTGACCGGCGTCGGCGCCGACCTCGAGCTCGCGCTGGTCAACATGGCGATGGACCAGGCCCGCGGCGGCCGGCTTCACCACGATGATCCCGCCGACGCTGGTCAAGCCGCGGGCGATGGAGGGCACCGGCTTCCTCGGCCAGGCGGCCGACGACGTCTACCGGATCGAGGGCGAGGACATGTACCTCGTCGGCACCTCGGAGGTGCCGCTGGCGGCGTACCACTCCGACGAGATCCTCGACGCCGCGCTCGTTGCCCCTGCGCTACGCCGCGTTCAGCCCGTGCTTCCGCAAGGAGGCCGGCTCGCACGGCAAGGACACCCGCGGGATCATCCGGGTGCACTGGTTCGACAAGGTGGAGATGTTCTCCTACACGACGCTCGAGGAGTCGTACGCCGAGCACCAGCGGCTGCTGGGCTGGGAGAAGGAGTGGCTCGACAAGCTCGAGCTGGCCTACCGCGTGATCGACACGGCGGCCGGCGACCTCGGCCTGTCGGCGCAGCGGAAGTTCGACTGCGAGGCGTGGATCCCGACCCAGGGCCGGTACCGCGAGCTCACCTCGACCTCGAACTGCACCGACTTCCAGGCCCGCCGCCTCGACATCCGCGGCGCGGTTCGAGGACGGGCGTCGAAGCCGCTGGCCACGCTCAACGGCACGCTGGTGCGCGATCCCGCGCACGATCGTGGCGATCCTGGAGACCCACCAGCAGGCCGACGGCTCGGTCCGGGTGCCCGAAGGCGCTGCAGCCCTACCTGCAGGGCCGCGAGGTCCTGGAGCCGGTCACCGGTGGTTGAGACGCCAGCGTCCGACGCGAACGGCTGGCAGCCCCAAGCTGGTCGCGCTCGACATCGACGGCACGCTGCTGAAGTGGATCGACGGCGGCGGCACGACCTACGAGGAGATCAGCGCCGGCCGTGTACGACGCGGTCCGGCGAGCCGTGTCGACGCCGGCGCGCACGTCGTCCTGGCCAGCGGCCGGTCGCCGCACTGGCATGACCCCGATCGCGGACCTGCTCGGCCTGCCCGCCGACGGGCGCGGACCGGCTTGTGGATCGTGGCCTCCAACGGCGCGGTCGTCTTCCGCTACCCGCCGCTCGAGGTCGTCCACGAGGAGACCTTCGACGCGCGTCCGGCGGTGCGCCGCGGTGCTCGAGCAGCATCCCGACGGCGCTGGTCGCCGTCGAGGAGCGCGGCGTCGGCTACCGCGTCAACCGGCACTTCCCCGACGGGCGAGCTCACCGGCGCGATGATCGATCACCGACGTCGACGAGATCGTCGCCGGGCCGGTCAGCCGCGTGATCATCCGCGACCCGGACGCGTCCGCCGAGGACTTCGTCGAGCTCGCGGCCGCGGCTCGGCCTGCACGGCACCGACTACGTCGTCGGCTGGACCGCCTGGCTGGACCTGCGCCGGTGGGCGTCTCCAAGGCCTCCGGGCTCGAGCACGTCGCCGATGCTCTCGGCGTCGACCGCCGCGGACGTGCTGGCGATCGGCGACGGCCGCAACGACATCGAGATGCTGCGGTGGGCCGGCCGCGGCGTGGCGATGGGGCAGGCCGTCCAGGAGGTCCACGACGCCGCCGACGCCTCCACCGGCGACGTCTACGAGGACGGGGCGGCCGCCGAGCTGCGACCGCTGGTTTCGAGACGGGCGCGGGGCGCCCTCCTCAACCCAAGGGTTCCCTTGAGCCTGACCTCCAGAGGTCTCGAGCCCAGCGGCTGAGGCTGGTCCTGATCACCGCTGACGAGGCTGCGGACATGATGGCCGGCCGCCGCCGGCCCACTGGCACCCGGACTATCCGCGCGAGGACGACCGGGACGCCGCCTCGATGGTGCAAGGCCGACGACCCCGAGCGCCAGCCTGGGGTCCGCGCCACGTCGTACGCACCTTCGACGGACTGGTCGTCGGCTCGATCGGCTTCTTCGGACCGCCCGAGGAGCTCGACGGCATCCCGGAGGCCGAGGTCGGCTACGGCCTGGTGGCCGACGCCCGCGGACACGGCGCCGCGACCGAGGCGCTGCGGTCGCTGCTGGCCGAGACCGACCGGCTCGGCGTCCGGGTCCGGGCGAGCGTCAGCCCAGAGAACGCGGCCAGCGTCCGGGTGCTCGCCAAGTGCGGCTTCACCGAGCTGCGCGGCGCCAACGAGGACGGCGAGCTGGTGATGGCGCGCCCGCTGCCCACCCGGGTGGGGACTCAGCCCGGCCGGTAGCCCTTCGGGGCCCATGCGGGGTCCTGGACGAGCCGGTCGTAGACGGAGTAGTCGAGCGACATCCGTTCGCGCAGATCGAGACGAGTCTGCGAAGAAACCTCGGCCGTTCGCGCCGGGGAGACGTTGGCCGCTGCCAGCCGGAGCCTGGGCACCCGGTCCTCGAGCCACCCCTGCCAGGCGCCGCGGTCCTCGTAGCGAAAGATCCGGTCCACCGACACCGCACCGTCGGAGCCGACGACGATGCGGGTCTGGTTCCGGATCCCGGACACCAGGCCCTCGATGTAGTTCCTCGCGAACTCCTCGAACGGCATGTCCCCGGTGTACAACGCGGCCTTTGTCGGGCGCTTGAGCATCGCCGGCCGGGCCCGGTAGCGCCACCAGCTCATCAGCCAGTCCGTCGGTTCACGGAAGAGGCAGACGACCTCGTAGCTGGACCGGGGGTGGCCCAGGGACTCGAGCAGGGGAGCGAGGTGGGTGTCGAAGTCCGCGGCGGAGACATGCTTGAAGCTGGGGTCGCCCCGCAGGATCAGGTCGGCGTGGCGGGACAGGGCGCGCTCGATCGCCGTGGACCCACACTTGGGGGTCGACAGCATCACGAAGCCGCGATGCGGCAGCGCCAGCATGCGTCGAGGTTAGATCCTGCGGGTTGCCGCTAGCGTGACCGGGTGACAGACCGCACGCCCCGTCTGGTGGCCACCGACCTCGACGGCACCCTCCTCGACCGCAGCGGCCGGGTCAGCAGCCGGACTCGCGCCGTGCTCGAACAGCTCGAGGAGCGCGGCGTACCCGTCGTGTTCGTCACCGGCCGCCCGATCCGCTGGATGGAACATCTCTGGGAAGCCGTCGGCGGGCACGGCCTGGCGATCTGCAGCAACGGCGCGGTGGTGTACGACGTCGCCACCCACACCGTCCAGCGCGCCCTGACGATCAACCCGGACACCGCACTCGAGGTGGCCAGGCGACTTCGGACGCAGCTGCCCGGCACCCACTTCGCGCGTGGAGAAGTCCGGCGGGTTCTCGCGCGAGGAGCATTCGCAGCCGGGACCAGGAACCACTCGAGATCGTGATCTGGTCCGCTGGAGCAGATCCTCGACCACACCATCGTCAAGCTTCTCGTCGTGCACGAGGAGATCGCGCCGGAGACCTACTGGCGACAGGTCGAGGAGATAGTCGGGGACCTGGTCACGGTCACCTGGTCGAGCACGTTCGCGATGCTCGAGATGAGCGCACACGGCGTGACCAAGGCGAGCACGCTCGAACGACTCTGCGTCGACCTCGGCGTCGCGGCCGAGGAGGTGGTGGCGTTCGGTGACATGCCCAACGACGTCGCCATGCTCCAGTGGGCGGGTACGTCGTACGCAATGGCCAACGCACACCCTGCCGCGGTCGCCGTGGCGGCGGCGACCGCACCGAGCCACGAGGACGACGGGGTGGCCGCGGTTCTCTCCGAACTCTTCGACCTCGGGCCGATGCCCAACCCGTAGGCTCTCTCCATGCCTCGATTGCTCGTTGCCCTGCTGCTCGCCCTGTCGGGAGTGGTGTTGACCCAGATGCCTGCGCACGCGTGCACCTGCGTCAAGAACGACACCCCGGCACACATCAAGAACGCCACCACCGTCCTACTCGGCAAGGTGACGTCGTCCGCGCGGGACGGCAAGACGCTCACCTACGACGTGCAGGTCGAGCGGGTCTACAAGGGCGCGGCCGCGACCAGCGTGACGCTCGAGTCGCCGTCCACAAAGCGAGCCTGCGCCCTTGACAACCTGGTCGCCGACCGCCGGTACGTCGTCTTCGGCACCCAGCAGGGCGACGTGGTCGAGGTCAACTCCTGCGGCGGTACGGCGCCGATGACCGACCGGCTGCTCACCGTCGGTCACCGGTGCACTCGGCGCCGGCACCAGTCCCGAGTCGTCACCGGGCTCACAACCGACGAAGGCCACGTTCACCCGGGTCGACGACTCGAACCCGACCAAGTTCCCAGGCTCGCTGCGCCCGGGGCTGCCCTGGTGATCATCGGGCTGCTCGGTCTGCTGTTCCTGCGGCGCGTCGGTCGGGCGCACTGAACGACCGCTACTAGAGATACATCCCGCCGCGCGAACCCGGTTCCGGCGGTTCCTGACGCTGCCGGGCGCCCCGTCAGCGGCTGGTGGATGCGGGATCATCCCCGGCGGCAGGGCCTTGCGCATCTGCTCGAGCTGGGCGCGCGCGGCCATCTGCTGGGCGTAGATCGCGGTCTGGATGCCGTGGAACAGGCCCTCCAGCCAGCCGACGAGCTGCGCCTGCGCGATCCGCAGCTCGGACTCGCTGGGGGTGGTCCCGCTGAACGGCGCGATCAGCCGGTCGAGCTCGTCGTCGAGCTCGGGGGCCAGACCGTCCTCGAGCTCGACGATCGACGTCTCGAGGATCGCCGCCAGCCGGGCGCGGCCGGCCTCGTCGAGCGGGAGCCGCCTTCACCTCCTCGAGCAGCTGCCGGATCATGCTGCCGATCCGCATCACCTTGGCGGGCTGCTCGACGAGGTCGGTGACGTGGCGTTCGTCGTCGTCATCGTCGTCGCCGCCGGCACCTGCGACGGCCATGCCGTCGGGGCCGATCACCGGTGATCCGTTGCTCCTCGGGCTGTCTCGGCGTCTCTCGCTCATGCCGCTCACCCTACGCAGTCAGGTGAGCACGATCTTGCCGATGTGGTGGCTCGACTCCATCAGCTCGATGAGCCTGCGCCGCCTCGGCCAGCGGCATCGTCGTGTGTACGACGGGCCGCACCTGGCCGTCGGCCACCAGCGGCCAGACGTGCTCGACCACGGACGCGCAGATCGCGGACTTCTCCTCGACCGGCCGGCCGCGCAGCGCGGTCGCGATCACGGCGCCGCGCTTGCGCAGCAGCAGCGCCGAGGTCGAGCTCGCCCTTGGTGCCGCCCTGCATGCCGATGATCGACCAGCCGGCCCTCGGTGGCGAGGGCATCGACGTTGCGGCCGAGGTAGGCGGCGCCCATGTTGTCGAGGATGACGTCGGCGCCGCCCGTGCCTCCTTGACCACCTCGACGAAGTCCTCCTCGCGGTAGTTGATCGCGAGGTCGGCGCCCAGCTCGCGACAAGCCGCCAGCTTCTCCGGCGTGCCCGCGGTCGTGAGCACCCGCGCGCCGACATCGCGTGGGCCAGCTGGATCGCGAACGTGCCGATCCCGCCGGCACCGCCGTGCACCAGGAACGTCTCGCCGGGCTGCAGCCCGGCCACCATGAACACGTTGGACCACACCGTGCACGCGACCTCGGGCAGCGCGGTTGCCGTCACCAGGTCGACCCCGGCCGGCAGCGGCATGACCTGGCCTGCCGGGACGGCCACCAGCTCGGCGTACCCACCGCCGGCCATCAGGGCGCACACCTCGTCGCCCACCGACCAGCGCGTCGACGCCTTCGCCCAGGGCTGCGACGGTGCCGCTGCACTCCATCCCGATGATGTCCGACGCACCCGGCGGCGGCGGGTAGACGCCCTGCCGTTGCAGGGTGTCCGCCTTGTTGACCGCCGTCGCCGCCACTCGGATCAGCACCTCGCCAGGGCCGGGGACCGGGTCGGGCACTTCGGAGATCGTCAGGACTTCCGGGCCACCTGGCTCGGTGGCGATGACAGCGCGCATGGCAGCCAGCCTAGGGAGTCACCGGTCGGGCACGTCGACCTCGTCGTCATCGTCCGGCTCGATGAGATCCTCGAGGTCGGCGGAGTGGTCGACGATGCTGTCGTCGGGGACCGGGTCGTCGATGTCGATCGGGTCCGGTGCGTCGGCCGGCCGATCCCAGCCCTCGGCCAGCAACGTGGCCGCTCCTGCCAGCGCCTCGACCCGCTCGGGATTGGCGTTGTGCATGGCCGCGGCGTACCCCAGGAGGTACGTCGTGATCGGTGCCGCGGGACGCTCGACGAACTTGGCCGCGTCGCGCGCGAGATCGAGGATGAGCGCTTCGTCGACCTCGGCCTCGACATCGAGTGCGTCGCACAGCTCGTCGATCCAGTCGTGCAGGTTCACCACCCCAGATTCCATTGTTCTGCCACCCCCCGCAACCCTCTACCGCACAAGGCCGCCACAAGCTGAAGTGGTCCGGTCAACCCCGGAGGTCGCGCAGGTCGGCCCACGTGTCCACGTCGCGGCCCTCGTCGCCGGTGGCGGCGACCTCGACCAGGTCCAGCGGGGCAGCAGGTCGCGAAGCGGCAGCCCGTGCCAGGCCTGGTACGTCGACGCTGCGGCCCGCAGCGCACCCACGTCGAGCGCCATCGCCAACTGCCGCCGGCCGGTCGCGTCGACCAGCGCGGAACCGTCGTGACCGGCTGTCGCGAGGCGGAGCCGGCGCAGCGTGTGCGGGGTGACCCTCGGCATGTCGACGGCCAGCACCACCACCGTGGGGGCCTCCTCGAGCAGGGCGCCCAGGCCGGTCAGCAGGCCGCGGCCGGACCGCCGTACGGCGGGTCCTCGCGGACGAAGGTCGCCGGCAGGTCGGTGGGGACCGGATCACCCACGACCACGACCTCGACGGCGTCGACCACGGCATCGAGGGCATGCTCGAGCAGCGTGCGGCCACCGAGCTCGATGCCGGCCTTGTCCGCGCCGCCCATCCGGGCGGCCGTGCCGCCGGCGAGGACGACCGCGGAGAACGCCGCGGAGACTCCGCCGTGGATTCGGTTCCGGACCGGGGGCTGGGCACGGTGGGCAGTGTTCCATCCGCGTGGCAGGGTTGGGGAATGCACGTCGCGCTGATCCAGACAGCCGCGTCCCTGGACCCGGCCGACAACCGGGCCCAGCTCGCGGAGCTGTGTCCCGACGATGCGGACCTCGTGGTCTTCCCGGAGGCGTTCGCGCGTGACTTCGGGCAACCCGGCACCGTCGGTCGCGCCGTTCGCCGAGCCACTCGACGGGCCTTTCGCCGAGGAGGTCGGGAGGGTCGCGGCCGCCCGTGGCACCACGATCGTGGCCGGCATGTTCGAGCCGTCCGACCGACCCCGAACGCCCGTTCAACACCCTCGTCGTCCGCGGAGCGGTGGAGACGTCGTACCGCAAGATCCATCTCTACGACTCGTTCGGCTATCGCGAGTCCGACCGCCTGATCGGCCGGTGCGATCGAGCCGGTGACCTTCAAGCTCGACGGCTTCACGGTCGGCCTGCTCACCTGCTACGACCTGCGCTTCCCCGAGCTCTCCCGCCTGCTCGTCGACGCCGGCGCCGACGTCCTCGTGGCGCCCTCGGCCTGGGTCGCCGGCCACCGGAAGGTCGACCACTGGCTGACGCTGGCGCGGGCCAGGGCGATCGAGAACACCGTGTACGTCGTGGCCGTGGGCCAGTGCGGCGCCGCGCTACTCCGGCCACTCGGCGGTCATCGACCCGCTCGGCGACGTGGTGGTCGGCGCGGATGCCGAGGCGGGCGTGCTCCGGGCGACGCTGCACCCCGACCGGGTGCGCGAGGCCAGAGAGACCAACCCCAGTCTCGCCAATCGTCGGCTGTAACCTGATCGGGTGCGTCCTCCCCCGACCAGACCCGTCGGAAGTTGACCGAGGAGTCCCGGTTCGCCCGGGTCCCACTCCGCGGCGCGGCCCTGACGGTCTGGGCCCTCGCGACGCTCGCCGGAGTCGCGATGCTCTGTTGTGCCCTCGCCGAGGTCGGGCCAGCCGGCGCTGTCCGGCATCGGCGCGGTCACCGTCGCGGCGTCGTACACCTCGGCGTTGGCGCTGCGCTCCGGCGGCCGTCCCGTGGTCTACGGCGTCCTGGCCGTCGTGATCGGGGTAGCCGCTCTCTGGTTCGACGAGGACTTCCTCCGCAGCGGCGCCGCCGTCCTCACCGCGATCGTGGCGGGCGTGTTCGCCGTGACCGCGACGATGCCGGCCGTGCGCTTCGTCCATGCGGTCCGGGAGGTCCTCGTGGCGGTGCTGATCGCCGCGGGAGGCGCCCTCGCGGTCGTGGGCCTGGAACCTGAGGTCGCACTCGGGCGTTTCGAGTACACCATCCTGGCCGGGGGTCTGGCCCTGGCGCTGGTGATCGTCTACCGGCTCGGAGCCGGGCTGCACGGCCTCGGCCGGCGCGGCATCGCGATCGTGGTCGTCGGGGGTGTGGCGCTGGCCGGCACTCTCGCGTACGCCGAGGCGTTGCGCCGCTATGGGTCGCCGGGCCTCGTGGACGGAGTCGACTCCGCAGTCTCGTGGATGCGCAGCCATTTCGGGGCCGTAGCGCGCCCTTGCAGGCGCTCATCGGGGTCCCCGCCCTCGCCTGGGGCTGCCACATGCGGGCCCGACGGCGTCAGGGCTGGTGGGTGTGTGCCTTCGGCGCCGCAGCCACGACATCGGTGGCCGCCGGGCTGATGCACCCGCACGCCAGCGTTGCCGAGTCGGTCCTCGCCGTCGTCTACAGCGTGGTCATCGGACTGCTGGTCGGGTACGTCGTGATCCGCGTCGACCTCGCCCTCACCGCCCCACGCGGCGCCCGCGGTCGACGGGCCGAGGAGGCCGCCGCCGTGCGGCCCGAATCCGGGCGCCTGGCCCCGTTGCTCTAGTGCACGCAGCGGTTCAGCGGGTCGCCTACACTTCCCCAGCGGGTGACCGTTTCCGACGGCTGCCCACGGAGGGGTGCCGGAGTGGCCGATCGGAACCGCCTTGAAAGCGGTCGCTGGCAGAGATGTCAGCCGCGGGTTCGAATCCCGCCCCCTCTGCCGGTCGGCTATTCGGAGCCGCCGACCTCGGCCTCCACGTCGTCGTACGCGAGGTCGTGCAGGCGTTGCACGTGGTGACTGACATCCGTGAGGAGACGCTTGAGCTCCGCGCGCAGGCGTGTCCACCTCGCCGGCCTTCTGGACCTGGGGAGTCAGGTCAGACATCCGGCAGAGAAGCGCGTCGCGTTCGCGCACCATCGCCCCCGAGCGAGGGGCTAGCCAGCCCTCCGAGGCGGGTGCGGTCTCACGGTCGAGGCATTCGTGGAGATAGGCCATCCGTTGTCGAACCGCTCGCCGCCACAGCTTCTGGGCGCCGTGCATGCGGGGAGAGTCGAGGGCCTGGTCCAGACCCAGCAAGGCCGTTCGCGTTCCAGCTGTTCTTGGGGTCATCGAGACCTCCCGGGCGGTGGGGGTTCTACGAGTGTGACTCGGGTCTCTCAGGTGGACAAGGGGCATTTGGTCGAGAAGGCCGCTGTCTTGTCTAATCGGGTGCGTGCCGTCCGACTATCGTCTCTCGCCGCCGCTGGCCGCCCGATTGCTGGGGGTCGGACTGGCCGGGGTCGGCATCTTCGTCTGTCTGGGGACCATCGTGACCGCCGTTGCTCGACCTGCCCCTCGGTGCCCTCGCCGTGGTCGTGGCGCTGGCGATGACAGCGATCCTCATCGGCGGAGTCTTTCTCACCCGGCACAGCTACGTCGTCCGGCTGGGTGAGGAGGGCTACCAGGTGCGGTTCGTGCGGGGCGCTGGTGTGAAGCGGGCCCGATGGGGCGATGTGGACGACGCGGTCACCGCCGACGTTGCCGGCGCGCCGTGCGTCGTGCTCCGGCTGAAGGACGGCCGCACCACGTCGATCCCGGTCGAGGTGCTGGCTGTGGAGCGCGATGCCTTTGTCCGCGACGTGCAGGCGCACCTGACCCGATTCGGCATCGGTCGCGAGGGGCGGTAGCCTATGCACGCGCTGCTCGGGCGCGAGGAGGCGTCGCCTAGCCCGGTTTATGGCGCCCGCCTGCTAAGCGGGTTCAGGTTAATCCCTGTCGCGGGTTCAAATCCCGCCGCCTCCGCCATCGGGATCTCCAAGGAGATCCACGGACAGACCGAACCCGGATCGGGTTCGGTCTGTTGCCCTTTCCTGGAGCCTTCTCGAGCCCGGTCGAGTCGCCTCGGGACTGTGGGAGTCGGCGGAGTCGGTGATAACGAGACAAATTGGCTCTATTCGGAAATACTATGGGGCCTTTTGGCCCATAGGCAGTAGAGTGGCTCGAACAAATCGTCATGTCCCCCACGCGTTCTCGGAGAACACATAGCGCTGACCCTCCCGTCCACCCCTGCCCCCGTCCCTGGTCCCCCGTGCGCGGATCCGACCGTGGAAGGCCCCCAGACCCCCTCCAAGGCTCCGGGGAGGGTCTGGGGCGTGCCGAAACTGCAGAAACATGCAACGGACAAACCTGCACATTTATGAGGGACCGTTTCGCTTCCAAGACCCTGCATGACCCCGCAGACTTGTGTCCACAGGGATCCCCCCCGGATCCCAGATGAACTGGAGACACAATGAGAAAAACCACCTGTCGCGTGGCCGTGGTCCTAACGGCGGCGGTTCTTTCTCTCGGATTCACCGCGGGTTCGGCCCAGGCCGACATCTCGTGGGGCTCCCGCAGCCCAACGACTCACAGCACCGGAAAGTAACAGCACACAACTACAAAGACCCTGAGACGAGGACCCAAACTCACCCCCCACGTTGTTTGGTCCCTGTGCCACCCCCCCGGCCCGTCTCAGCGCGAGGGCAGCGGATTCATCCGCTGCCCTCGCAAGTAATTTGTGGGTGTCTGCTTTTCCTTATGCGTGATCTGCCGGGTCCTCGCCCGTGATTCCGCGCTGGCCCATGAAGTAGCCGAGCTGGAAGCGCGTCTCTGCGTCGTACTCCTGCTTCAGATCGGCCACGTAGCCGGCGTAGGTGCGCGGGCTGACGCCGAGCCGCTTGGAGCTCGCCGGGTCCGGGTACCCCTGGATGAGCATCCGGATCGTCATCGCCCGCTGCTCGGTGGCGATGTCACGCAAGGTGTCGAGCTCCTGGTTGCCGAACGCCCCGCGCGCGCTCCCAGGCCCGTTCGAAAACGTCGATGAGGTAGGCGATCGACGGACGGCTCGCGGATGACGATGGCCGACATGGCCTCCTCCGTGCTGGGGATGACGGCCTGCTTCCTGTCGAAGACGATCATCCGGTTGAAGAACTCGTCAAGGGTGCGGATCTCCCCGCCCTTCAAGGTCATCACCCTGGCGTACTTGTGCGTGGCGGAATGCCGTCGCGCGGAGTGCTGATAGAGGGTGCGGACATGGACCCCGCGCTCGAGCGCAGCGATCTCCCGGCGGGCGCCGGCCATCAGCTGGCTGAGCGTGCCGCGGTTGGCTTGAGGCTGGGCAGTCAGGACGTCCACAGCCGCGTCGTCGATGGCCTCCTCGAGGAACTGGGTGATGGCCTGCACTCCGTGCAGCTCGGTGAACGGACCGTGGGCCGCAATGGGCGACCGGCGCCAGGTCTGGGACAGGTTGCCGAAGGCCTGGGCCCAGCGTGAGGACTCGGTGATCAGTTCGGCGCCCTTTTGCCCGAGCGGGGTGACGACCCGGGCCTGGCTCCCTGCGGGGTCCTTCGCCAGGTAGCGCTCGCCCGACGATTCGGGCAGGAGCAGCCCGAGCTCGACCAGCAGGTCGAACGCCTGACGCGCTGCGTAACCGTCGGTGAGTCTGGGGTCCGTCGCCTGCAGGCCGCCGTGGGTTACCGCCTCCTCGTAGAGCTCAGCGGCGACAGTTTCCAGCAGGTGCCGCTGCTCGGGTCCGAAACTGGGTTCGGAGTGGTCATCGTCTGACGCCTTGGTGGGCACAACACTCCCTTTGCGATCGCGTGAACCCGAGAGTTGAGATTATCCACGCTGGCAGGCAAAGGCCGCACCCGGGAATCCGGATGCGGCCGGAAAGCCTGCGAAACGAGCTCAGGCGCCGAGGCGCGCCTTGAGCCCGTCGAGCTCGGTCCAGAGTACGGCGGGCAGCTGCTCACCGAACTTCTCGAACCACTCCTGGATCTGCGGGATCTCGGCCTTCCACTCCTCGACGTCGACCCTCAGCGCGGCCTCGATGGCCGCCGGCGTCATGTCGAGGCCCTCGATGTCGAGCGCACCAGGCGCCGGCACATGGCCGATCGGGGTCTCGATCGCGGCGGCCTGGCCTTCGATGCGCTCCACGACCCACTTGAGCACGCGGCTGTTCTCGCCGAAGCCGGGCCACAGGAAGCCACCGTCCTCGTCACGGCGGAACCAGTTGACGTAGAAGATCCTGGGCAGCTTGGCCTCGTCGTTGTTCTTGCCGACGCTGATCCAGTGGTTGAAGTAGTCGCCGGCGTTGTAGCCGATGAACGGCAGCATGGCCATCGGGTCACGACGCACGACGCCGACCTGGCCGACCGCGGCTGCTGTGGTCTCCGACGAGAGGGTGGCGCCCATGAAGGTGCCGTGGGTCCAGTCGCGGGCCTCGGTGACCAGCGGGACGGTGGTCTTGCGACGGCCGCCGAACAGGATCGCGTCGATCGGGACGCCGCGCGGGTCGTCGTACTCCGGCAGCGAGGATGTCGCACTGCTTGATCGGGGTGCAGTAGCGCGAGTTCGGGTGGCTGGACAGCTCGTCGGACTCGGGGGTCCAGGGCTCGCCCTTCCAGGAGGTCGCCTTGGCCGGCGGGTTCTCCAGGCCCTCCCACCAGACGTCGCCGTCCTCGGTGAGGGCGACGTTGGTGAAGACCGAGTTGCCCTTGTTGATGGTCTTCATCGCGTTGGGGTTGGTGTGCTGGTTGGTGCCCGGCGCGACGCCGAAGAAGCCGAACTCCGGGTTGACCGCCCACAGGCGGCCGTCCTCGCCGATGCGCATCCAGGCGATGTCGTCGCCGAGGGTCTCGACCTTCCAGCCCGGGATGGTCGGGGCCAGCATGGCGAGGTTGGTCTTGCCGCAGGCGCTCGGGAACGCGGCCGCGATGTACTTGCGGACCCCGGCGGGCGAGGTCAGCTTGAGGATCAGCATGTGCTCGGCGAGCCAGCCCTCGTCGCGGGCCATGACGCTCGCGATCCGCAGGGCGTAGCACTTCTTGCCGAGCAGGGCGTTGCCGCCGTAGCCCGGAGCCGAAGGACCAGATCATCCGCTCCTCGGGGAACTGGACGATGTACTTGGTGTCGCTGCACGGCCAGGCCACGTCTGCCTGGCCGTGCTCGAGCGGCATGCCGACCGAGTGCAGGGCCGGGACGAAGTCGGCGTCGAGCTCCTCCATGCGCCGCAGCACGTGGGTGCCCATGCGGGCCATCACCCGCATCGAGACCATGACGTACGCCGAGTCGGTGATCTCCACGCCGAACATCGGCTGCTCGGCCTCGAGGTGGCCCATCACGAACGGGATGACGTACATCGTGCGGCCCCGCATGCAGCCGGCGTACAGCCCGCGCATGAGGTCCTTCATCTCGTTCGGGGTCCATCCAGTTGTTGGTGGGACCCGCGTCCTTCTCGTCGACCGAGCAGATGTAGGTGCGGTCCTCGACGCGGGCCACGTCGATCGGGTCGGAGGCGGCGTAGAAGGAGTTCGGCTTCTTCGACTCGTCGAGCTTGGTGAAGGTGCCGGTGGCGAGCAGCGCGTCGGTCAGCTCGGTCCACTCCTCGTCGGAGCCGGTGCACCAGTGGATCCGGTCGGGTTGGGTCAACTCAGCGATCTCGTTGACCCAGGTGAGGATCCCCGCGTGGGTGGTCGGTGCCTGGGTGTCGGTGGTCATGCCTGGATATTTCCCTCTCGCGCATTCGCGGTCGCCTCTCCTCGTCGGAGAAGGCGCTTCCGGCCGTCGAGCGCATCGACGGATGTCTCGTGGAGTGTTCGGGGAGTTGCGCGGCTTCGTTGCCGGCGAACCTGCTGCAAGGTTGTCCGACTACGGGTCTGGGACAGCGACGGCGTAGCCAGGATGAGCAGAGGTTACCGTCGGCAAGGTATGGGGCATATTGGATCGTTCAATGACGATTCGGACTATTCGGAGCGCTGCCCGGGCGTGGCCAGCCGCTCGACGAGGTCCCAGGCCCATGCTTCGTGACCGGCCCGACCGCCCGACTAGTGATTTCGGATCTGGCGACCGCGTCCGCTATTCTCGTCCAGTCCTCGTGACGGGCGCCTGTAGCTCAACGGATAGAGCATCTGACTACGGATCAGAAGGTTTGGGGTTCGAATCCCTACAGGCGCGCAAGGGTTCCCGTAGCTCATCAGCGCGCTGGACATTCACCCGCGCGGCCGTCGCCAGGCACGTAGCGCAGTCGGCATGAAACCCCGCTGGACGTCCGCGCTCGCTGCTCTCGCGGCAGCAGCGCCCTGGCGGCTTGAGGGTTACTTACTCGGACGACACAGAGGCGTACGTCAGAGTCACAATGCAGCACGACCAAGGTCACTTCATCTTCCAAGCCGTCTGATTAGCGATCGATCACCTCAGGCCAGCTCCCGGTCTCCGGCGCTCTGGGCTCCGCGAGGTCCGGACGCGGATACAACAGCGGATCGTGTCGGTCGACGCGGCACCCGGGACTCCAATGCGGGGCCTGTTCATTGCCTGCTGTGAGCAGCGTGCTGGGTGCTCGAGAAGTCTCCTGCGTAGTAGCCGTTGTGCGGGTGGAGCCATCCTGCGCACGTGCCCGAGTCTTCCTCGACAACCATTGAAGCCGCCATCTCGTCCACTTCCTTGGGCTACGGGGCTGAGGCTCCTCCTCAGCGGTCCTTGTTGATCTGACTGCAAGCTATGAACGGATGTGGTGAGCAGGCATCGCCACACGTGGTGATTCACGTGGTGATTGATGTGGTGACTTGGCCGATTGGCGGCGTACCCGGTTTCCGGGCCGACCGTTCGTTGCCGGGACCGTCATGAGAACGGCGGTCACCACGGACTGCATCATGATGGTCTCGAACAGGTCTTCGGGCGGCCGCAGTCGTCGGGTGAGAACGGTGCCGGTGGCCAGGCACAGCCTGGCGCCGCCACGCCCGCCACGAAGGCCACGGCACCTGCCGAATCACAGCGACCAAGACGAGGACGGCGGTCAACAGGGTGAACCGCCATCCGATGAGCGTCACGGGAGCTGCCTCGGCCCGATTGGCCAGCTCTGCGCCCACAAAGCCGGAACTCCAGGTGATCACCACAGCGACGGAGGCAGATGGTCCTGAGTAGCGGCGGAGCATCTCGACAGGCGTCACACCAGTAGGTAGCCGGGGGTTTCGTCGAGCGATTCCATCCGTCCGAGAGATACTTGACGGTGTCACCGCCGTCGACACGCCTGCGCGACGTTCGGGGACGGAGGCAGCCAGTGAGCGCAGTGGTTGGCCGCGAGCAGGAGCTCGGCATGCTCCGCGAGTTCATCGCGGGGTCTCGGGCCGGTGCCCGCGCACTCGTACTGGAGGGCGAGGCGGGGATCGGCAAGACGACACTGTGGCTGGCGGGAGTGGAGGCAGCCCGGGAGAGGTCATTGCGGGTGCTGGCGGCGCGGCCGGCGATGGCCGAACGCGGCCTTGCTCATGCGGGTCTCGGCGACTTGCTCGAGGGCGTGCTCGAAGAGATGCTGCCAGCGATGCCGACGCCGCGGCGGAGCGCGCTCGAGGTGGCGCTCTTGCTTGCCGAGGCCGGGAGGACGGCCGCCTGATGCGCGGGCGGTGGGTGTCGCGGTTCTGACCGGCCTGCGCACGCTCGCAGAGTCCGAACCACTGCTGATTGCGGTCGACGACGTGCAGTGGCTCGACGCGTCCTCGGCGGCCGCGCTCGAGTTCGCCGTACGACGGTTGCTCGCCGAGCCGGTTCTGCTTCTCGTCGCACGCCGGTCGGGCGAAGCGGGGCCAGCGCCGGAGAATGCGCTTCCGGTGGAGCGGGTGGCGCGCGTGGCCGGTGGGACCGCTGAGCGTAGGGGCCACGCATCGCCTCCTGCTGCGGTCGGCTGGGGAGGACCTTCACGAGGCCGACGCTGCTGCGCTTGCACGAAGTTGCCGGCAGGCAACCCGTTCTTTGCCCTCGAGCTGGCGCGCGCGTTGGACCGGGCGGGCGCCACGCCGGCGCCGGGCGAGCCGTTCCCGGTGCCGGAGAATCTGGAGGCTCTGGTGCGCGACCGACTTGAGCAGCTGCCGGCAGACTCGATGCCGGTCCTTGCTCGCGGCAGCGGCGCTGGCCGAGCCGACGCTGCAGCAGCTCTCGTCCGTTTGGCCGGACGCGGCCCGCCGCGTTGGAGCCGGCAGCTCGTGCGGGGATTGTCGACCTGGCGGGCGACCGGGTTCGCTTCGCGCATCCGCTGCTGGCGTCGGTGCTGTACGAGCACGCCTCGGTTGACGGAGCGTCGTGGCGTACACCGGCAGCTGGCCGGGCTGGTCGACGACACGGTCGAGCAGGCACGGCATCTGGCGCTGGCGGCGGATGGACCCGACGACGCTGTCGCGCGCCGGCTCGAGCAGGCGGCGGACGCCGCGCGGGCCCGCGGTGCTTCGATTGCGGCGGCGGAGCTGGGCGAGCTGGCCGTCCGGGCGACGCCGCCTGGCCATACGTCGACGACCGTCGCGTCCGACTCCTGCGTGCAGCGCGCGAGCACCTCGCGGCGGTGCACCCGGGCGCGTGCGCGCGCTTGCCGAGGAGGTGCTTCGCGAGGCTGCACAGGGTCCGGCCAGGGCAGAGGCACTGCTCCTCTTGAGCGAGCTCGAAGAGGCCGCGGGCATGCCGGTTCGCGAAGTGACTCTGCTTCGTGCCGCGCTGGGTGAGACCGGGACCTCACCCGACGTGCGGGCCCAGATCGAGCTGGCGCTCGCAGAGGCGCTACGTCTCAGCGAGGGAACGGCGGCCGCTGTCAGGCCAAGCCCGCGGAGCGCGCCGGCTCGCGGAGCGCGTAGACGACGATGCGCTCGTCGCACGCGCTCTGGCGACTCTGTCCCGCGCGATGTTGGACGCGGGCGAAGCGGGTGCGATCTCGTTCGCGGAGCGTTCGATGGCCCTTGCCCGCCAGCGCACACGACCAGGACCATCGACCAGGCACTCTGGGCGTGCGGGTACTGCTTCACCTTTCGCGGGGCGAATGTCCGAAGCCCGCGACGCGTTCACTCATCTCTGGCCTCGATCGCTGGGCGAGACGATGTGAAAGAGACGGTGATCCTGTGGCTGCTGGCGCTGGTCGAACTGCGCGCCGGCAACTGGACGCTCGCCCGTGAGTACGCAGAACAGACCTGCGAGCTCGCGCAAATGCTCGCGGAAGACGATCCGGAGACGGACCCGGAGATCGCGATCCCCTTCGCGCTGGTCTTCACTCACCAGTCCCAGGTAGTGCAGGCCCGCCGGATCTCGGAGCGGGGGATCGAGCTTGCGGAGGCGTCGGCGCAGCCGTTCTACGCCAGCTGGTACCACGGCGTCCTCGGGCTGCTCCAGCACTGGGCGGGGAACCAGCGCGGCCGCCGAGCACTTCGCCGCGGCATGCGGGCTCGCGAGTCCCTCGGCTTCCGCGAGCCCGCGGACCCGCCGTACCGGGCCGACTACGTTGAGGCGTTGCTCGAACTGGGCCGCTTCGAGCAGGCTCTGGCCGTACTCAGGCCGTGGGAGGGGGACGCTGTGCGCCTGGAACGCGGGTGGGCGCATGCTGAGGTGACCCGGTGCCGCGGGTTTGTCGCTGCTGCGCGCGGGGAGTCGGGGAGGCGCAGCGACTGCTTGAAGAGGCCATCGAGCGGCACGAGGCAATCGGTGACCCGTTCGCGGGCCCGCGCGCTGCTCGCGCTCGGCGTCGTGCTCCGTCGGGCGCGCAAGAAGCGCGCGGCAAGGCACGCCATCGAGCAGGCACTCGCAGGGTTCGAACTGCTCGGCGCCCGCATGGGTGCAGAGGGCGAAGGCGGAGATCGGGAGCATCGGCGGGCGGACCCGCGAGGTTGGACTGACAGCTGCAGAGCGGCGCGTAGCTGAGTTGGTAGTGCAGGGACGGACCAACCGCGAGGTCGCGGCCCCGCTGTTCCTCAGCGAACGCACGGTGGAGAGCCACCTCACGCACGCCTACGCCAAGCTTGGTGTGCGTTCCCGCACCGAGCTCGCTCGCGCGCTTCAGTAGCTAGCCGGATCAAACTTCGGGGATTCCTCGGTTTCTGGCTCCGCGACCGATATCTAGCGTCATTCGTATGCAGAGCTATCTCGTAGAGACGTACCTCGCCCGCGGAAACCAACGCCTGCGGGCGTCGTGGGAACGGCGGGCACGATCGGCTGCGAAGGATCTGACGACGCGTGGCACCGGCGTCCGATTCATTCGCTCCCTCCACGTGCCTGAGGACGAGATCTCCTTCTTCCTCTTCGACGCGCCTTCGAGGGGCGACGCGGCCGTGGCGGCGGAACAAGCCGGCCTCGAGCCGTTGCGCGTCGTCGCCGTCTCCTGCGGCCTGGACAAACCGAAGACAACGCACAGCAAACAACTACCAAGGAGCGAACAATGAACAGTCGAAGAAACCAGTTCCGCGTCGCGATCACCGCAGCCGCGGCGCTCGCGGCCGCCGGCAGCATCGCTCTGCCGATCGAGGGGGCTACAGGAGCGGCCGTGTCGCCCGCGGACGGGCAACAGCTGCATGCGGACTTCAACGGCGACGGGTTCGCGGACCTGGCGATCGGGGTGCCGTTCGAGGACCAGGCGGCGACCAACGACGGTGCGGTGAACGTGATCTACGGCGGTGTTGGTGGGCTCTCGGCGGCAGGCAACGAGGTGTGGAGCCAGGGCAGCGAGGGCATCAGCGGGACCCCCGAGGCGGGCGACCTGTTCGGGTACAGCCTGGCCGCGGCGGATTTCGACGGCGACGGGTTCACGGACCTGGCGATCGGGGTGCCGTTCGAGGACCAGGCGGCGACGAACGACGGTGCGGTGAACGTGATCTACGGCGGCGTTGGTGGGCTCTCGGCGGCAGGCAACCAGGTGTGGAGCCAGGGCAGCGAGGGCATCAGCGGGACCGCCGAGGCTGGCGACCAGTTCGGGCGCAGCCTGGCCGCCGGCAACTTCGGGAACAGCAGCCACGCCGACCTGGCGGTGGGGGTGCCGTTCGAGGACCAGGCGGCGACCAACGACGGTGCAGTGAACGTGATCTACGGCGGTGTTGGTGGGCTCTCGGCGCGCGCCGGTAACGAGGTGTGGAGCCAGGGCGGCGAGGGCGTCGGCGGGACCCCGAGGCGGGAGACCAGTTCGGGTACAGCCTGGCGGCCGGCGAACTTCGGGAACAGCAGCCAGGCCGACCTGGCGGTGGGGGTGCCGTTCGAGGACCAGGCGGCCACCAACGACGGTGCGGTGAACGTGATCTACGGCGCCGCTACCGGAGGCCTGGGTGCGGCCGGTAACGAGGTATGGAGCCAGGGCAGCCAGGACATCACCGGGACCCCTGAGGCGGGAGACCAGTTCGGGTACAGCCTGGCCGCGGGCAACTTCGGCAACAGCAGCCAGGCCGACCTGGCGATCGGGGTGCCGCTCGAGGACCAGGCCGCGACCAACGACGGTGCGGTGAACGTGATCTACGGCGCCGCCACCGGAGGCCTGGGTGCGGCCGGGCAACGAGGTGTGGAGCCAGGGCAGCGAAGGCATCGGCGGGACCGCTGAGGCGGGCGACCAGTTCGGGTACAGCCTGGCCGCGGGCAACTTCGGCGAACAGCAGCCAGGCCGACCTGGCGATCGGGGTGCCGTTCGAGGACCAGGCCGCGACCAACGACGGTGCGGTGAACGTGATCTACGGGGCCACCACCGGAGGCCTGGATGTGGCCGGGAACGAGGTGTGGAGCCAGGGCGGCGAGGGCGTCGCCGGGACCCCTGAGGCGGGCGACCTCTTCGGGTACAGCCTGGCAGCGGGCAACTTCGGCGACAGCAGCCAGGCCGACCTGGCGATCGGGGTGCCGTTTGAGGACCAGGCCGCGACCAGCGACGGTGCGGTGAACGTGATCTACGGCGGTCTCGGTGGGCTCTCGGTGCCGGGGAACGAGGTGTGGAGCCAGGGCAGCGAGGGAATCACCGGCAACCCTGAGGCAGGCGACCAGTTCGGGACGGCTGTCGCGACGCGACGGTCCTGATCTCGGAGGGGAGGGACGCCGCCCGGCCACGGGCGGCGTTCCTCGACTGTTGCATCCCTTGCCTACGTGGGATTCTCCTGAATGAGGTCACGAACAAAGCGTGACTGTCAGTTCCTTCGCTGCACTTGCCTGGAAGAGAGCGTCATGGCCCGCCACGTCGTGTTCGGCACCGGCCAGGTCGGCCACCTCGTCATCGAGCAGCTCGTCCACGGTCATGACGTCGTCGCCGTGAACCGCAAGGTCGCGGCGAGCTTCCCCGGCGCCCGGGTCGTCGGCGGGGACGCCAGCGACCTCCTTCACCGCGGAGGTCTGTTCCGGCGCCGACATCGTCTACTTCTGCCTCAACGCCAAGAACTACGAGCGCTGGGACGAGGAGTTCCCGCCCCTCCAGCGCGGTGTGCTCGCCGGCGCCGCGAGGCCGGCGCCCGGCTGGTCGTACTCGACAACCTCTACGCGTACGGCCCGCCCAACGGTCAGAGACTGGTGGAGACCATGGCGCCGAACCCCACGTCGGAGAAGTCGGCGACCCGGGCAGCGATGAGCGCGGAGCTGCTCGATGCGCACGACGCCGGGCGGGTCGAGGTCGCCATCGGTCGCGCGTCGGACTACTTCGGGCCGGGCGCACGCAGCTCGGCCCTCGGCGAGGCGGTCTTCGGCAGGGCGCTCACCGGCAAGACCGCGCAGGTGATGGGCGACCCGGACCAGCCGCACAGCTACTCCTACACCCCGGACGTCGCAGCCGCCCTCGATCACCCTCGGCACGGCACCCGAGCCGCGGGCGAGATCTGGCACCTCCCGGTCGCCGAGACCCGCACCACCCGGCAGATCATCGAGCGAGGTCTACCGACTCGCGGGTCACCAGCCCCGCATCCTGGCCGCCGGCCGTACGACCCTGCGCGCGCTCGGCCTCGTCAAGCCCGAGATGCGCGAGTACCTGCACACCCTCTACCAGTTCACCGACCCCTGGGTCGTCGACGACCGCAAGTTCCGGGCGGCCTTCGAAGCCACATGCACACCGCTCGACGAGGCGCTCGCCTCCAGCCTGGCGTGGTATCGGGACCAGGCAATGTAGTCAAGCGCTTGACGATTTGTTACGCTGCGCTCATGGCCTACAAAGCGCCGTTGAGCACGATCCTGTCGCGAGTGGGGGCGGTGTTCACCGCGGACTTCGAGCGACGGCTGTCCGCGGCCGGGTTCGAGGATCTGTCATTCTCCCTTGGCACAAACGTCCTGCGCTTCCTTGAGGATGAACCGGTGCGGATGGGCGCCTTGGTCGAGTTGTCGGGGGTGACCAAGCAGGCGATCAGCCAACAGGTCGGGTATCTGGCGTCCCGGGGCTACGTCCGGGTCACGCCGGACGCCTCCGACGTGCGCGTCAAGCTCGTTCAGCTCACCGACTCGGGGCGCCGGTCCCAGGTCGCGGCACGATCGGCGTTCAAGGACGTGGAGCGGGACTGGCAGCGCCGCTTCGGGCGCGAGGAAATCCGGGACCTCCGGTTGATCGCAGAGCGCATCCTCACCACTCTTCGCTCCGCAGGCTGACCGCGCGCACTCCCCGGAGCCCAGTCGTCCGCGCGTCCCGGATCGTCAAGTCCTTGACGGATATCGTCGCACAACGTAGTCTGTCAAGTACTTGATGAAATCCATCGCCCCGATTTGAGAACCCAAGGAGCACACCATGAAGTTGCAGACCAAGTCCGGCGCACGGCTGGGCGCCGTAGCGGCTGCCATGCTGGCCGCACTCACCGTCTCGCTCATTGTGGAGCACGCCCTCGCCATTGACCTTTGGTCCCCGCGGATGGGGACTCGACCCAGCGCCGACATCACTGCTTTCCACGTCCTTGGCGCGAGTGCGGTTGCGTCGCTGGTCGGGTGGGCATCCCTCGCGGCCCTGGAACGCGTGACCGCGGTCGCCCGCCGACTGTGGACCGCTCTCGCCGTCGTGGCTGGGCTCGCCTCGCTCGGCGGACCGTTGTCCGGCACCGGGATCACTACCGCGAACCGAGCCGTGCTGGTGCTGCTGCACATCGTCGTGGCTGCCGTTCTGGTCAGCCTGCTGATCCGCACGGCAGCCACGTCTGTGCCGCAGCGCACTCCTCGCGTCCTGGTCGGAAGATCGTTGTGAATGCGCTCACCGATGCCGAGCTTGCCTACCTCCAGGGCGAACGCCGACTCGCGCGCATCGCAACTGTCGGCGCCGACGGCACCCCCCACGTCACCCCCGTCGGCTGGTCCCTCGACTCCGACACCGGCGTGATCGAGGTCGGCGGAATCAAGCTGGCCACGACCAAGAAGTTCCGAGACGTGACACGTACGGGTCGCGCCGCGATTGTCATCGACGACGTGCTCCCGCCGTGGCAGCCACGTGGAGTCGAGATCCGGGGCCGCGCCGAAGCACTCCCCACGCCCCAGCAGCTGATCCGGATCCACCCGGAACGTGTCGTCTCCTGGGGGTTCGACGGCGCCACGGGTGGCCGCGACGTCGAGCACGGGAAGTCCGGGTAGCGACTACGAGGGTCAGCACCTCGTCACTGAGCGGGGATCGCCCCGATCTGCGCGAGGAAGGTGACGTTGTCCCAATAGATCCGATGGGAGACGCACTTGCCGTCCTTGACCTCCAGGAAGTCCGCGTAGGGGAAGGCGCCGCGAAATGCCGGGCTCGCCGACGCTGGGTTCAGGCGAAGTGCGCGTCGCCGGCAAGTACAAGGCGTATGGCCAGGACCTCACCATTCAGCGAGGCCAGCTGCTGTATGCGTGGACGCCGCTCGACAACCCGCGCCTCAACATCGAAGCGACGCGCACCGTGGAAGAAGTTACTGCGGGCCTGCGCATACGCGGTGACGCGAAGACGCCGGAGCTGACCGTGTTCTCCGACCCGCCGATGAGCCAGTCGAACGCGCTGTCGTACCTGGTCGCAGGTAAGCCGCTCGACCAGATCGGCGCCGGCGATCAACGACGCGGATGCGATGCAGACCGCGGCGCGCTCGCTCGGCGCTGCCGGCGGCGGACTGCTTGCGAAGAGCATCGGCAAGAGACTCGGCGTCGACGAGTTCTCAGTGAAAGACGACGAGATGATCGGCGGCGCGGCGCTGACCGTCGGCCAGTATCTGTCGCCGCGCTTGTACCTGAGCTACGGCGTCGGCCTGTTCGAACCGGGCGACGTGATCACGCTGCGCTACAAGCTATCGGATGATCTGGCGGTTCAGACGCAACGCGGGCCGGACGATACGCGGGCGGGGATCGAGTATCGGATAGAGAGATAAGGAAGACTCTCGCCAAGATCGCCAAGAACGCCAAGGACAGAGAATCGAGAATTCTGCAATTTCAGATTCTGACCTTGGCGATCTTGGCGATCTTGGCGAGAGAATTCTTGTTCAGGCCGGGACCAACCGAATGCGCGTGATCTCGGACGGCGCGCCGAAGCGCTTCGGCGGGCCCCAGTAGCCGGTGCCGCGGCTCACGTAGACCCACAGGTTCTTCAGGCGATTCAATCCCGCCGTGAACGGCTGCTGGAAGCGCACGAAGTGATTCCACGGCCAGAACTGGCCGCCGTGCGTGTGTCCTGACAGCTGCAGGTCGAAGCCGGCCGCCGCTGCTGCTTCCGCGGAACGCGGCTGATGCGCGAGCAGTATCTTCACCGCAGCGCTCGACGGAGCGCCCTGCAGCGCCGCTGCAGGATCGCTGCGATGACGCGGATCGAAATGATGCGCGCTGAAGTCGGTCACGCCGGCCACGACGATCTGCCGGTCGCGATGAATCAGCACGACGTGCTCGTTCGTCAGCACGTGCATGCCGAGGCGGCGGAACTCTTCGTTCCACGCGAGCGCGCCCGAGTAGTACTCGTGATTGCCCGTGACGAAGTACGTGCCGTGCCGCGAGCGCAGCTGCGACAGCGGCGCGACGTGTGCCGCGAGTTGTCTCACGTTGCCATCGACCATGTCGCCGGTCACTGCGATCACGTCCGCATCGAGACCGTTGACTGCATCGACGATGGCCGCGACGTACTTGCGCTTGATCGTCGGTCCGACGTGCACGTCGCTGATCTGTGCGATGGAGAATCCGTGCAGCTCAGGCGGCAGATTCGCCACGGGTACGTCGACGTCGACTACGGCCGCGCGGCGACGCGCGTTGAACAATCCGATCAGTGTGGCGAGGATCGCGAGCCCGATCGTCGCGATCGCAGTGACTCGCTCGACGGTCGGGAACTGCGGCGCCGACACGAAGGCGCGCGCAATCAACAGCGCGACGTCACGCAGCAGCGTGAAGACGAAAACCGAGGAAAACAGCCCCATCGTCGTCAGGCCGATCCAGGCAAACCGGTCCGACCATTCCTGGTCACGGGCGGCTCGTGCGAACACGGCCAGCGGCATCATCAGGCAGGACGCGAGCAAGGCCAGCGTGCCCACGACATAACCCGGCGCGCCAACAGCCAGGGGCGGCAACAACCGCAAACCGATGTAGAGGTGGAAGAGCGCCAGCAATGCGACAAGGGACAGGAACCGGCGGCTGAGGCGCATTCGCGGAGTATGGGGCCAGGGGCGTCCGGTTCAATGTCGGCAACGGCGAATCGTGCGGTGCGTGCGCTAGAATTCGCGCCCGTGGTTGCTCCCGTCATCCATCACAGCAAGCCTCCGTCCGATATCGACATCGACGAGGCGTTGGTTCGCTCGCTCCTGCGCGCGCAGCATCCGGACCTGGCGGAGCTGCCGCTGCAGCCGATGGATTCGGGCTGGGACAACGCGATGTACCGGCTCGGCGAGCATCTCGCCGTGCGTCTGCCGCGGCGGATCGCCGTCGCGAAGCTCATCGATCACGAGCAGCGCTGGCTGCCGCAACTCGCGCCGCTGTTGCCGATCGCTGTGCCCGCACCGGTGCGCGCCGGCCAGCCGAGCGATGACTATCCCGTTCGCTGGAGCGTCGTGCCGTGGCTGCGCGGTCGCAACGCCGATCTGACCGAGCCGCGCGCCGATCAGGCTGAGCGGCTCGCTGCGTTCCTATGCGCCTTGCATCGGCCCGCGCCGGCCGATGCGCCCGTAAATCCCTATCGCGGCGTGCCGCTGCGAGAACGCGCCGAGCAGATGGTGGAGCGGATCCGCCGCCTCAAGGAACGCAGCACGCTCTTCAACGACGACGTCGTCCGCGTTTACGAAGACGCGCTCGACGCACCGATCGACGTCGAGCCGACGTGGCTGCACGGCGACCTGCATGCCGGCAACATGCTCGTCGACGACGATGGCGTGATTACTGCCGTGATCGACTGGGGCGACATGACTCGCGGCGATCGCGCCACGGACCTGGCGACGCTGTGGATGAACCTCGGCGATCGCAAGGCGCGCGAGAACGCGATGCGTGCCTGCCACGAGCGTCAGCGACGCAACGTGGCGGCGCGCGAAAGGATGGGCCGTGTTCTACGGCGTCACGCTCGGCACTTCCGGTCTCGCGGGCGATACGCGGCACGCGGTGATGGCGCGCCGGACACTCGACAGAGTCGTCGACGGCCCCTGAACACTGCTCTACACATTCACGTCCGAAAGAGGCGAGTAGCGCCGGCGCTCCGGCGGTACACATTTCGGCATGCAGATCAAAGCATGGGTGAGCACCTTCGCGGCGGGCCTCACCGATATCGCCGAAGTGCCGCACGCGATCGTGTGCATGCATCTCGGACCGTCGGTCGAAGTTCGCTGCACGCGTGGCGGCGTAGTCCGTGAGGGCCGCGAGGTCGCGGGCGATCTCGACATCATTCCCGCGCGCACCGCTTCGTCCTGGGAAACGAAACAGGAAGGCACTGCGCTGATCATGTGCGTGCCCGATGACTTGCTGCGCATGGTCGCGACGCGGCTCGACCGCGATCCGGGCAACATCGACATCGCCGACCGTTTCCAGATGCGCGACCCGGTGATCGAGCACATCGGCTGGACGCTCAAGGCCGACATCGATTCGAACTTCGACCGCGTGAGCAGCGTCGGCGGGTCGCGCGGAATGCCGCGCGAATCCGGCAGCTCGCTGTTGCGAGACAGTCTCGGCGTGGCGCTCGCTGCGCGGCTGTTGCAGCGACACTATCGCGGCTCGCTGCCGATGCGCGAAGTCCGCGGCGGGCTGACGCACTCGAAGCTCGAGCGCGTCATCGCGCACATCGAGGACAACCTGGCGAGCAAGCTATCGCTGCCGATCATCGCCGAGATAGCCGGCATCAGCGTCTCGCACCTGAAGACGCTGTTCCGCAACTCGACCGGTGTGCCCGTGTACGAGTACGTGCTGCGCCGTCGTGTCGAGCGTGCGCAGCTGCTCCTGCGCAACCACAGGCTCTCGATTTCCGAGATCGCGCTGGCCACGGGCTTCGCGCACCAGAGTCACCTCGCGCGGCACATGCATCGCATCCTGGGTCATACGCCATCGGCCGTGCGCCGCAGGCCGGTGAAGCAATCGATGCTGAGCGCAGTGAACTGATCCTTGCCGCATGCGCGGCCGGCCGATAGGCTTGCCGCCCATGAAAAAAATCACACCTGTTCTCGCTCTCCTCGCCGTTCTCAGCACCGGTCCGGCGCTCGCCAAAGACACCACGCCGGAGGAAGTCCGTAAGGAAGCGCGCGAGATCTTCCAGAAGGTCATCGCGTTCCGCTCTTCCGAAGGCTTGGGCCAGGTGCCTGCGATGGCGCAGTACCTCGCCGAGCGCTTCCGGGCCGCGGGCTTCCCCGAGAAAGACATTCACGTCCTGCCGTCGGGCGAAATGGCTTCGCTGGTCGTGCGCTATCCCGGCAACGGCCGCGGCGGCAAGCCGATCCTGCTGCTCGCCCACATGGACGTCGTCACTGCGAAGCCCGAGGAATGGGAACGCGATCCGTTCACGCTGATCGAGGAGAACGGCTACTTCTTCGGCCGCGGGACGCTCGACAACAAGCAGGGCGTCACCGTGCTGACCGCGACGTTCATGCGCCTGAAGCGCGAGGGCTTCGTGCCGACGCGCGATCTCGTCATCGCTTTCAGCGGCGACGAAGAGACCGGCATGATCACGACGAGGGAGCTGGCCACGAAGTACCGCAACCTGACCGAAGCGGAGTACGCGCTGAACAGCGACGACGGCGGCGGCCAGCTGGACGAGACGACAGGCAAGCCGCAGTACCTGAGCTTCGTCGGCGCAGAGAAAATTTCCGCGACCTACGAGCTGACCGTGCGCAATCCCGGCGGTCACAGCTCCGCGCCGCGCGCGGACAACGCGGTCTACGAGCTGGCGGATGCGCTGAAGGCAATGCAGGCGTATCGCTTCCCCGTGATGTCCAACGACTGGACGCTGGGCAGCTTCAAGGCCACCGGCCCGGTGACCGCAGGTCCGCTCGGCGAAGCGATGACGCGCTTCGCCGCGAATCCCAAAGACGAAGCGGCGGCAGCGGCGCTCGCAGCCGTACCGACTGAGGTCGGCAAAACGCGCACGACCTGCGTAGCGACGATGCTGCGCGGCGGCCACGCGTCGAACGCCTTGCCGCAGACGGCAACCGCAACAGTGAGCTGCCGCATTTTCCCGGGCACGGCCGTCGAGGAGGTCCAGGCGAAGTTGCAGGAACTGGTCGGCAATAAAGTCGAAGTGCGCTCGTTGGGCAATACGCCACCGGCCGACGCTTCACCGCTGCGTAAGGACGTGATGGCAGCTTTGACCAAGGCGGCGCATGCACGATATCCCGGAATTCCCGTGGTGCCGGCCATGGTGCCGTGGGCAACCGACGGCGCAATTTTTCGCTCCAACGGTATTCCCACGTACGGCGTTTCCGGCTCGATGATCAAAGCGAGCGACGCGTTCAGTCACGGCCTCAACGAGCGACTGCCGGTCGAATCGTTCTACGGCGAGCTGACGCATTGGTACGTATTGCTGAAGGAGCTTGCCGGCAAGCGCTAGGCGAATTCGCGCAGGAACTTGTCCGATCAAGGTGGCGTTGCCTCGGTATCGCAACTACGCGGAGAACAGCGCCATGAAATTGTCCTCGATTGGCTACGTCGTCGGTTTCGCGCTCGCGACGTCTGCTTATGCCGGCGGTGGCTCCGGTAAGGCAGAAATGAAAATGATGGACACGGACCAGGACGGCAGCATCTCTGCCACCGAGCACGCAGCCGGTGCGAAGAAGATGTTCGAGAAGATGGATGCGTGACGGCGACGGCATCGTGACTGCGCAGGAAATGGGCGCCGCTCACAAGGACATGCCGACGGCGCACTCCGAGCATTCGGACACGTCGCGTCAGCCGGAGCCGGGCAGCTCGGATGCGAGCGGCAAGCCGATGAAGTCGGCGTCTGCGAAGATCAAGGCGATCGACACGGACGGTGACGGCGCCATCACGGCCGCGGAACACGAGGCCGGTTCGAAGAAGATGTTCGGCAAGATGGACAAGGATGCCAACGGCAGGCTGACCGCTGCCGAGATCCAGGCCGGTCACGATCGCATGATGACCGCGGAAGATCAGTAAGTAACAGCTAAGTACCGATGCGCGAGATCCACGTCGGCCAGGTTGATCGATCACGTTCACCTGCGGGCGTCGGATCTCGCTGCTGCGAAACCATCCCGGCTATTTCGCTGCCTTCCTGCTCGACCCCGACGGCAACAATGTCGAAGCCGTGTATCACGGGCCGGGGCAGCGCTCGGCGGACTCGGTTGTGATCCGCGCCTGATCGCAATCGATTCCTGACTAAAGTCGATCGACCAGCGGCAACGGCTCGCACGATCGCTCGCTTTGCGAGCGCCAGCAGAGCGTGAGCGTCTGTCGATCCGAGCTCAGCAGCTCCTTCACCCCATCGAACGTATCGGATCGCAGGCTGCGGCCGTCGATGTCCGTCACGACGTCGCCGGGCTTCAGCCCGAGCTTCACCGCTGCGGAGTCGGGCGCGACGGATCGCACGATGGCGCCCAGCCGATGCGGCTGCAGATCGATGCCGCTGCGATCTGCCTTGCTGGTCGCATCGAAGCGCGCGTTGCGGCGCATGGCCATCGTGCCGGCGCGATAGTCGAAGATCAGATCGAAGTTGCGCAGCACGCCGTTGCCGATCAGGCCGACCGCCCTGCCCAGGTCTTTGAAGTCGGTGCGATCGAAGTGCGTCACGAGCCCGGGAAACTCGGAGCCGCCGAGCGAGAATGTCGCGAGCCGCGCGGTCACGCGCTCGTAGGGACCGTTGAATGAGCGGCCGCGAGTGAGGTAGTTGCGGGCCGGAACAGCGATGCGTTTCGTCAGATCGGGATTCAGGTACGCGTAGGCCGGCGCGCCGGAGTCGACGAGCAGGCGGACCGATTCCGAGCGGGCGCGTGCGCCCTGTAGTTGCACGCTGATCACCGGCACGCGGCCGGTAACGTCGATCGGCACGAGTCGCCAGGCTTCGTCCGCCGCAACAGCGGCGGGACCTTGGGAGAAGCGAATCACCTGTTTCACATAGTCGATCTCGGTCACGAACCGATGCAGCAGGTCGTAGCCCACCGCGCCGTCGAAATAGGCTTCGTCGTCGTTCGCGAAAATCGGCGAGTTGCGCAGAGGCACGTGCAGGATCGTCAGGCGCGTGACGTCGATGCCGTCGAGCGAGAGCTTTACGTCGTTGACGAGATCGACGCCCGCCGCGCCGCCGATCGGAATCTGCCGCTCGGCCTGCAATCGCAAGCCGCGCGTTCGCTCCGTCTCGAACAGCACGGTCGCACCGGCTCCGGTATCGAAGGCGAGGCGCAAGGGCGCGCTGTCGTTGATGCGAACCCCGATGACGAGATGGCCGTCGTGCCACTCGAAGGGAACGGCAATACTGGCATCGCGCGCATGCCAGACGTGTTGCGCCTGGGGGTTGCCCTGCTGCACGTTCTCCAGGGCGCCGCCGGCGCAGGGGTCGGCATACGCAATCGATGCGACGATCATGAAGGCAACGGTACGCAGGGTCATGAAAGCAGAATACGGAGCCGACGGCCCGGGAGGGTGCAAGAATACGAGCCGCCATGAGCGATGAGGATCACAGCAATCGTGCCGCGTCGTGGGCGACCGCGGGGTTCAGCCAGGAGGCCTATGCGGCGCTCGCGCGTGGCCTGCCCGCCTCGGAGGTCTGGTCGCTGCTGTTGGGCGCAATGCGCGAGCGCGCCGAGCACCGCACTGCCGGCGAACTGGTTCAGCAGTGGCAGCGCGACCGTTTCGTGCAGCTTTCGTACATCGACCAGCGGACGCTGCTCGAGCTCGACTCTCATCTGCTCGCCGCTGCGCAGGAGTTCGAAGCGGTCGAGTTGTCGCCGCTCGCCCCGCTCGGCTCATGCTCGAGCGTTGCGCTGACTACGCAGAATCGCGTGGTCTCCGCGCTGCGCGGGACCGAAGTCGTGTCCGATCCCACGAACGTGCTCGCGCTGGAGAGCGCACGGCGGCTGCGCGAGGATCCGACGCGCGTCGTGCGGTTCTGCACTTCGCATCGCTGCGTGCGTGCGCAGGAAGTTCCCAAGGTACCGGGCTTCGCCGCGCACTTCCGCATGTTCTGCATGACCAGCGCGGCGCACGAGCGCAAAGACCAGGCGTTCGTCACGGACGCGCTGACGCTGCACATTCGCACGCATCTGCAGGCGCTCGATCGACTGGAGCAGCACGGCTATCGCTTCCCGAATCGGAAAGTGCGGCTGCTTTCAATCGAACAGCGCGAACCGCTGGCGCGGCGGATCGCGGACGCAATCGAGGGAGTGCCGGTATCGATGGAACGGCTGGAGCAGAAGTACTACGACGGCCTGCGCTTCATGATCAGCGCGCACAGCACAGCCGGCGACGACATCCCGCTGATCGACGGCGGCGCATTCGACTGGCTGCAGAAGCTCGCGGCCAACCGCAAACTGGTATTCGTCGCAAGCGCCATCGGCTCGCAACTCGCCGCCTACGCTTATCGCCCGGTGCCGGGAGAGAAAAACCGGGGAAACTGAGCAGCGCAGCAATTGCTGCAGTGCTGAGTTTCCCCGGTTTTTTTCTCCCGGCACCGAGTTTAGGGCTGCGCGAGGTGGGTGATGCCGCGCTTGCGCTTCTCGTCCGCGACCATCGTGCGCACGTCTGCGAGCAGGCGCTTGGCGTCGTAGACGATGCCGTCCTTGATCGTGTACTTCACGCCGCCGACGCGGTGCGACTTGCCGTCGTCGCCGAGGCGGATGTGGCCGGTGCCGTACATCGTCTTGAGATTCGCCAGCGGATTTTCTTCGAGGATCGCCAGATCGGCGAGCTTGCCGGGCTCGATCGAGCCGATGCGGTCCGCCGCGCCGAGAGCCTGCGCGCCGTTCAGCGTCGCGGAGCGCAGCACTTCCAGCGGATGGAAGCCGGCCTCGCGCAGCAGCTCCAGCTCCTGGATCAAGCCGAAACCGTACAGCTGATAGATGAAGCCGGAATCCGAGCCGGCGGTGACGCGGCCGCCGCGATTCTTGTAATCGTTCACGAACGACATCCATAGCCGGTAGTTGTCGCGCCACGCGACTTCGTCCTCGGTGCCCCAGTCGAAGAAGAAGCTGCCGTGGTTGTCGCGGTTGGGCGTATAGAAGTCCCATAGCTGCGGCAGCGTGTACTCGTCGTGCCAGTCGGCGCGGCGCGCACGCATGAGATCGCGCGAGGCAAGATAGATCGTCAGCGTCGGGTCGAGCGTGAAGTCGAGCCCGAGCAGCTCCTTGATCACGGATTCGTATTTCTCGCTGCCGCGCATTGCAGCCTGCTTCCACAGTCGGCCAGCCTGACCGAAGCGATCCTGCTCGTTGTTGTAGTTGTACGCCGGCGGATAGTCCTGCACCGTGCGCGAGTCGAACAGCGCCTCCGGCAAGCCGTACCAGTGCTCCATCGTCGTCAGGCCCCAGCGCGCGGTCGTGAGGACGTTGACGCGAGTGACGTCGAGCTGCGCGTGATGACACGCGCTGCGCATGCCCTGCTTCTTCAGCTCGTCGAAAACCGCTTCGAGCACTTCGGGCCGATAGCCGAAACACTTCATGCCGACCGCGCCCTTCGCCTTCATGTCGCGCACCCAGCGGCGACCTTCTTCCGGCTTGGTCAGCGGCGTTTCGGGCTCGAAGAATGCATAGGGAAAGATGCGCGGCGCTGTGATCTCGTTGCGCTCGCTGCGCTTCTCTTCGCTTACGCACCATTCGACGCCGTTGCCGCAGCCCGGGTCGCGGATGGTGGTGACGCCGTGGCCCATCCACAGCTTGTAGACGTAGGTTGCGGGTACGCCCTGCTCTTCTCCACCGATGTGCGCATGCATGTCGATGAGCCCGGGCATCACGTAGTGACCGCGCAGATCGATCTCGCGCCCGCCGGCGGCGAGCTTCGGACGGTTCGGTGCTTCCTTGACGCCGCCGGGCGAGCCCACCGACATGACCTGCACGATGCGATTGCCTGCGATGACGATGTCAGCCGGGCCGAACGCCGGCGCGCCGGTGCCGTTGATCACGGTAGCGTTGCGCAGAATGAGCTGGGAGAACGGGCCGTCGCCTTCCTGCCGCGGCGGCGCTGGCGCCACCTTCGGCTGCTGCGGCTCGGCTGCCGCGCCAGCAAGGCCCGCAGGGAGCCCCACGCCGATCAGGCAGCAGAGAAGGAGGCGGCGCATGAACATTCTCCCCGTTTGAAAGTTGCGCATGATGCCGTAAGGAACGAAGCCCGGCGAGCTTGCGTTTGTCTGGCATGGCTACGAAACCCCAAGCCCGACGACTCGCGGCACGTAACCGCGTTGTTCAGCAGTGCTGATGCAGCCGAACGCGGCTATCGAGCCGCCAAGGCGCTCGGCTACGAGGATGCCGACATCAATGTCGTGACCTCGGATGCCACGCGCGACAGATTGCTCGCCGGTACCGGTCATCCCAACCTGAGCAACGACGCCGCCGAGAGCAAAGACAAACCCCGCGAAAGGTGCGGACCTCGGCGGGCCGACCGGCGGTACGCTCGGCACCATCGCTCCGATCATTGCGGCCGTCGGAGCGGCCGTGCTGGTTCCGGGTCTCGTGTTCGCGGGGCCGATCGCAATCGCGCTGACAGCAGCGGGCGCCGTCGGCGTCGCCGGCGGTCTCATCGGCGCGCTCAAGGACTGGGGCATTCCGCAGGATCGCGTCAAGGAATACGAATCGGCGGTACGCAAGGGCGCCATCCTTATCGGCGTAAAGACACGATCGGACGAGGATGCGCAAAAGCTCGAGCAGCAGTGGCGCGCCGAGGGCGGTCGCTGAAGGTATCCTTGCGGTCCATGAAGGCCGCGCCGTTTGCTTGTGCCCTGCTGTTCGTCAGTCCCGCGCAGCTCTGGGCTCCGGACGTCGTCTCGACGGCGCAATCCGAAGTTCGCATCACGTTCAGCCCTGACGGCAAACGCATGCTGTGGGGCGCGATCGGCTGGAGCAGCGGCCCAGGAAGTACGGGCGGCGGCTGGGACATCTACGAGAGCGAACGTGTGGGCGGCGGCTGGAGCAAGCCGCGCGTCGTCTCCTTCAATTCCACCGCGAACGACTTCGATCCATCGTTCGCACCCGACGGCTCCGGCGTCTACTTCTTCTCCAATCGCGAGGGCGGCTTCGGCAAGGACGACATTTACTTTGCGCCGTTCGACCCGCGTGCAGGTCTGTACGGCGTCGCCCGGAACCTGGGTGCAGCGATCAATTCGGCTGGCGACGAATGGGCGCCGGTCGTTTCGCCCGACGGCAAGCAACTGCTGTTCGCGAGCGACGGCCATGGCGGGCGCGGCAAGCACGACCTGTTCGTCGCGCGTCGGGCCGGCGAGCGCTGGGAGCACGTCGAGAGTCTCGATGCACTCAACACGCCGGACGAGGACTTCGATGCGACGTTTCTGCACGATGGCGTGTCCGTCGTCTACACGTCCGGCAAGTTCGAGACGGACGACGTGGCGCTGTACGTCGCCGAATTTCGCGACGGCCGCTTCCAACCGCGTCAGCGACTCCCTGTCGCGGTGAATTCGCAGAAGCCAGGAGCGTGGACGCTCGGGCCGTCGATCTCGCCGCACGATCCCGGCGCGCTCTACTTCACGTCGGAACACGCCGAGGGTCGCGGGCGCGCGGACATTTATCGGATCGACTACCGGTTCTGACGCCGACACCTTGGTGTAATCGCCTCTGCAGGCTTCGCCGTGCTCATATCTTGAGCAGCAAGCGGCGCACCGTGCGCCCACGGGAGAAAGCCATGTCTCAGCAAAGTCATTCGACGTCAGTCCGTGTGCTCGCGGTGGCCATCACCGGCATAGCACTCGCGGCCCTGGCCGGGGTCGCCATCTCTGCGCAGGACAAGTATTCGCTGCAGGTGCCTAAGGGCGTCGCATTCTCGGAGTTCCGAGGCTACGAAACCTGGGAGCTCGTCTCCGCCAGCCATCCCGTCGGCGGCGAGGGCGGCAGCGAGACGCTCAACGTGATCCTCGGCAATCCCGCGATGATCAAGGCTTACGCAGCCGGCATTCCCGGCAACGGCAAGCCGGTCCCGGACGGCGCCAAGCTGGCGAAGATCCAATACAACGTGAAGAAGAGCACGGAGGCGCCGTTCAACGTGGCCGTCCCGAACACGCTGAAGGACGTGGCGTTCATGGTGAAGGACAGCAAGCGCTTCGCCGACATCGGCGGCTGGGGCTACGGCCTGTTTCTCTACGACGACAAGACCGACGCATTCAAACCCGACGGCACGGGTGCGAATTGCGGAACCGCGTGTCACACGATCGTGAAGTCGAAGGACTATGTCTTCACGAGGTACGAGAAGAAGTAGCTCGCTTCAGCCCGACGCCCTGCGGAACGGCGACACCACAGCCTGCGCAACACGCTCGGCCGAGAGGATCGTGTTGTGCAGAAGCATGGTGACGGTCATCTGACCGACGCCGCCCGGCACCGGCGTGATGTACGAGGCCTTCTCCTTCACGCGCTCGAAGTCCACGTCGCCGACGATGCGACCGTCCGGCAGGCGATTGAAGCCGACGTCGATCACGACGGCGCCGGTGCGCACCATCTGCGGCACGATCAGGTTCGGCACCCCGGCGGCAACCACGAGGATGTCCGCGAGCAGCGTGTACTGACCGAGATCGCGCGTCTTCACGTGGCAGATCGAGACCGTCGCCTCCTGCTGCATCAACATCAGCGCTGTCGGCTTGCCGACCAGGTTGCTCGCGCCGACGACCACCACGTTGCGACCTTCGACCGGGATCTGTTCGATCTCGAGAATCTTCTGCACGCCGTACGGCGTGCATGGCGAGAACACCGTGCTGCCGGTGACGAGCCCGCCCATGTTGTAGAGGTGGAAGCCGTCGACGTCCTTCTCGACCGAGATCTGCTCGACCACACCCGCGACGCGGATGTGCGGCGGCAAAGGCAGCTGAACGAGGATGCCGTGGATGGCCGGGTCCTCGTTCAGCGCCCGGATGCGCGCCAGCAACTCGCCTTCGGTGACGCTCACCGGCAGCTCGATCAGCTCCGAGCGGATGCCTACCTGCTTGCAGCCGGCGATCTTGCCGCGCACGTACGAGCGCGACGCCGGATTCTCGCCGACCAGAATGACGGCGAGCGCCGGCGTCACGCCGTGACGTGACTTGAGATCATCGACGCGCAGCCGGTACTCCGCGCGAAGGCGGTCTGCGATGGCTTTGCCGTCGATGATCTTGGCGGTCATGCCATCAATAGCGGTACTGGTCGGTCTTGTACGGACCGGCCTGTGCGACACCGATGTACTTCGCCTGCTCCGCGCTCAACTGCGTCAACGTCGCGCCGAGCTTGGCGAGCTGCAGGCGCGCCACTTTCTCGTCGAGATGCTTCGGCAGCACGTAGACGCCGACCGGGTACTTCGCGTTGTTCACGTGCAGCTCGATCTGCGCCAGCGTCTGGTTCGCGAACGAGGAGCTCATCACGTACGAAGGATGACCGGTACCGCAGCCGAGGTTCACCAGCCGGCCTTCCGCGAGCAGGATGATCCGCTTGCCGTCCGGGAAGATCACATGATCGACCTGCGGCTTGATGTTCTCCCAGCGGTACTGCTTGATCGCCGCGATGTCGATCTCGTTGTCGAAGTGGCCGATGTTGCAGACGATGGCGTTGTTCTTCATCTTCTTCATGTGATCGTGCGTGATCACATGGAGGTTGCCGGTCGCGGTGACGAAGATGTCGGCCTTGTCGGCGGCATCGTCCATCGTCACGACGCGATAGCCTTCCATCGCCGCCTGCAGCGCGCAGATCGGATCGATCTCGGTGATCCACACCTGCGCCGACAGCGCGCGCAGCGCCTGCGCCGAGCCTTTGCCGACGTCGCCGTAACCGCAGACGACCGCGATCTTGCCGGCAATCATCACGTCGGTGGCGCGCTTGATGCCGTCCACCAGCGATTCGCGACAGCCGTACAGGTTGTCGAACTTGCTCTTCGTGACCGAGTCGTTGACGTTGATCGCAGGGAACGCCAGCGAGCCTTCCTTCGCCATCTGGTACAGGCGCTTCACGCCGGTCGTGGTCTCCTCGCTCACGCCGCGGATCTGCTTCAGGCGCGTCGAGTACCACTTCGGGTCGACCTTCAGCTTCGCGCGGATCGAGTTGAACAGCGAGGTCTCTTCTTCGCTGCCGGGTTTCGCGATGACGCTGGCGTCGGTCTCGGCGCGCGCGCCGAGATGCAGCAGCAACGTGGCGTCGCCGCCGTCATCGAGGATCAGGTTGGAATAGCCGCCGTCGGTCCACTCGAAGATGCGGTGCGTGTAGTCCCAATACTGGTCGAGCGACTCGCCCTTGTGCGCGAACACAGCGGTGCCCTTCGCGGCGATCGCAGCGGCGGCGTGATCCTGTGTCGAAAATACGTTGCACGAAGCCCAACGCACCTGTGCGCCGAGCGCCTGCAGCGTCTCGATCAGCACCGCGGTCTGGATCGTCATGTGCAGCGAACCGGTGATGCGCGCGCCTTTCAGCGGCTGCGATTTCGCGAATTCCTCGCGAATCGCCATCAGGCCCGGCATCTCGGTCTCGGCGATGAGGATTTCCTTGCGGCCCCAGTCGGCAAGCGACAGGTCGGCGACCTGGAAATCGTTCTTGGAAGCGACGTTAGCAACTGCGCTCATGCTCAGTCTCCTGTACTCAGTAAGTTAGGAGGGCGCCGTTGCCATTGTTGGCAAATGCACACCGAGCCTGACAGACGGCGAGGAAGAACTCCTGGCCCTGCTGCAGCGCCCCTCGGTGCGCGGAGGTGCGGAAGTTTAACAGAATCAGGGGAGTCGGGCTAAAGCCCGACCTACAGCCCCTCATTAACCGTTGGCGGCGCGCTTCACGCCGGCGTCGGCGGCAAGCACGTCGGCCTTGTCGGTCTTTTCCCAGGAAAATTCCGGCTCGGAGCGGCCGAAGTGGCCGTACGACGCGGTCTTCGCGTAGATCGGACGCAGCAGGTCGAGCATCTGGATGATGCCCTTCGGGCGCAGGTCGAAATGCTTCGCGACCAGCTCCTCGAGCTTCTCGTCGGAGACTTTACCGGTGCCGAACGTCGTCACCATGATGCTGGTCGGCTTCGCGACGCCGATCGCGTACGAAACCTGCACCTGCGCCTTGGTCGCCAGCCCCGACGCCACGATGTTCTTCGCGACGTAGCGCGCGGCATAAGCAGCCGAGCGATCGACCTTCGACGGATCCTTGCCGGAGAACGCGCCACCGCCGTGCGGCGCGGCGCCGCCGTAGGTGTCGACGATGATCTTGCGGCCGGTGAGACCGCAGTCGCCCTGCGGACCGCCGATCACGAAGCGACCGGTAGGATTGACGAGGTAGTTCACCTTCTTGCCGAGCATCTCCTTCGGCAGCACCGGCTTGATGACCTCCTCGATCACCGCCTCGCTGAGCGCCGCGTGCTCGATCTCCGGGTGATGCTGCGTCGACAACACGACGGTGTCGATCTCCTTCGGCCGCCCGTCGACGTACTTCACCGTGACTTGCGACTTCGCATCGGGACGCAGCCAGGCCAGCTTGCCCTGCTTGCGCAATTGCGCCTGGCGCTGCACGAGCCGGTGCGCCAGGAAGATCGGCAACGGCATCAGCTCCGGCGTTTCGTCGCACGCGTAGCCGAACATCAGGCCCTGATCGCCTGCGCCCTGGTCGAGATTCAAACCGCGGCCTTCGTCGACGCCCTGTGCGATGTCCGGCGACTGCTTGCCGTACGCAACCAGGACGGAGCAGCCCTTGTAGTCGATGCCGTAGTCGCTGTTGTCGTAGCCGATCCGCTTGATCGTCTCGCGCGCGACGGACTGATAGTCGACCGTGGCGTTCGAGGTGACCTCGCCGGCGAGCACCACCAGGCCGGTGGTGCAGAGCGTTTCGGCGGCGACGCGCGCGTACTTATCCTGCGCGAGGAAAGCGTCGAGGATGGCGTCGGAAATCTGGTCGGCGACCTTGTCCGGGTGACCTTCGGATACCGACTCGGAAGTAAAAAGGAAACTGCTGCTGCTCATGTCTTAGGTCCTGGGGGAAACTCTGATCTGCCGATTGCCTGAGAAATTCTCGCCGAACTCGCGCTGGTAGCGTTGCTCGAACTGCTCGCGCGTGAAGCTGTGATTCTGCGTGCCGCGCGCTTCGATCTTGATGGCGCCGAGGAGCGAGGCGATACGCCCGGTCGTCTGCCAGTCGTAGCCGTGCAACAGGCCATGAATTATGCCAGCACGATACGCATCGCCACAGCCGGTCGGATCGACCACGGCCGCAGCCTTGGCGCAAGGGATGCTGAATCTCACCCTGCCGCGTGTGGATCACCGAGCCCTCGCCGCCGCGCGTGACGATCAGTGCCTCGACCTTCTCCAGCACCTGCGCGGCCGTCCACCCGGTCTTCTGCTGCAAAACCTGCCATTCATAGTCGTTCACGGCGACCCAGCTCGCCTGCTCGATGAAAGTCCGCAGCTCCTCGCCGCCGAACATCGGCAGACCCTGTCCCGGGTCGAACACGAACCGGACCTTGGCGGCGGCAAATTGCGCCGCGTGCTGCACCATTCCATCGCGGCCGTCCGGCGCGACGATACCGATCGTCACGGCGCCGGCGTCCTGCACGCGATTCAGGTGCGAGCTGCCCATCGCCCCGGGATGAAACGCCCAGATCTGGTTGTCGTCGAGGTCGGTCGTCACGAAACCCTGCGCGGTGTGCTCGCTGTCGATCACCTTGACGTGATCGGTGGGAACGCCCGTCTTGCGCATCCACTCGGCATACGGCGCAAAATCCCGTCCGACCGTAGCCATCGGATAGCCCGCGTCGCCCAACAACCGCAGGTTGTAGGCGATGTTGCCGGCGCACCCGCCGAATTCCCGCCGCAGCTGCGGCACCAGGAACGAGACGTTCAGCATGTGGATCTTGTCGGGCAGGATGTGCTGCTTGAAGCGTCCCTCGAACACCATGATGGTGTCGTAGGCGATCGAGCCGCAGATCAGGGCTTTCATTGACACTGTCAAATTCGACGGTTCCCCATTTTGTTCAAAACGGGCGCAAGAATAAGGTATTTCCGCCACTTACGCCCTTTACCGATGCCCCAGAACCCTCTCGGGGCTGCATTCTAATGCGCCAGCAGGCCGGCGGGAGCCGTTCCCGGGCCGACATTGGCGCAAATCGAACCCTCACGACCGTTCGCGCGTTATCCCCGCGCCTGGCATGAGGCGAGGAGGCCGTTTGGTCAACGCGGAGCACCAGAACCTGTTTGCGATCGCCGACAAGGAAGAACCCTCGGTGCAAAACGCGCGACTCGAGTCCAACGCAGCAGATCCGGTTTCGATCCTGCTGGTCGAGGACGAAGGAGTCATCGCGCGCGACCTCGAAGATACGTTGACGCGGCTCGGCTATCGCGTCAGCGGGGTCGCGAGCGAGGGCGCCGAGGCGATCGAAATGGCGCGCGAGCTGCATCCGCAGCTGGTCGTCATGGACGTGAGCCTGCGCGGCGAGTTGGACGGCATCGAGGCGGCGTGCGCGATCCAGGAGGATGCGCCCGTGCCCGTAATCTTCCTGACCGGCCACACCGACACCGAGACCCTGCAGCGCGCGGTGATGACGGGCCCGCTGGGCTATCTCATCAAGCCGTTCCAGGAAGATGACCTGCGCTGCGCGATCGAGGTCGCGATCCACAAGCACCGCTCAGACGTCCAGCGCCGCGAGCGCGAAGAGCATCTGCGGCGCAGTGCCGAGAATCTGTTGCTGATCGACGAGCTGACGCAACTGAACAACCGCCGCGGCTTCTTCGAGCTCGGCGAGCAGGCGCTGAAGATCGCCCGGCGCGAGCAGCACACCATGGCGCTGTTCTTCATGGACCTGAACGGTCTGAAGCAGATCAACGACAAGCTCGGCCACATGACGGGCGACGAGGCCCTGCGCGACGCCGCAGAGGTTCTGCGCAATACCTTCCGTGGCTCGGATATCGTCGCGCGCATCGGCGGCGACGAGTTCGTGGCCCTCGCGCATTTGCATAGCGAGCTCGATGTCGAAACGCTGTGCGCCCGCCTGCGCGAGCACCTGCGGGAGTTCAACGCAGCGCGCACGCGTTCTTACGAGGTCGATCTCAGCATCGGCGCCACGCTGGTCGACGAGCCGGCGGACCAGGACCTCGAGGCATTCATCGCGCGCGCCGACGAGGCCATGTACCGCGACAAGCGCGCCGTGGTCCGCGAATCCTGACGGATCTCTGACTCGCCTGCGCCTTGGCGGTATTCTTCCGCCGATGCACTCGCACGCCTCGCCTCAGACCGATCCTGCCACCTGGCTCGCCGAGCTCGCGCAGCGCCATCCCGATCGGCTGTTCCTGCGGACATCCGCCGGACGGCGCGTGACATACGGCGAAATGACCGGACTCGTCGACCGCATCGCCGCCGCGCTCGCGCAACGGGACGTACGACCCGCAGATCGAATCGTCGCGCAGGTCGAGAAGTCACCGGAAGCGATCGCGCTGTATTTGGCGTGTCTGCGCCTGGGCGCTGTCTTCGTGCCTGCGAATACCGCGTACACGACTGCCGAGATCGAATACTTCCTGGGCGATGCGGATCCGAAGATCGCAGTCGGTGTTGCCAACGGTGGTATCTCGCTGGCGCAGCTCGTGAACAATGAATCCGAGTTGGCCGGCGCGCCTGCAGACTCGAAGCAATCCGATCTCGCAGCGTTGCTCTATACGTCCGGGACCACCGGCCGCTCGAAGGGCGCGATGTTGACGCGCGCGAATCTCGCGACGAATGCGCTCACGCTCGCACAAGCGTGGCGATTCACGGCAAACGACGTGTTGCTGCACGCCCTGCCGATCTTCCATGTGCATGGCCTGTTCGTCGCGATCAACACCGTGCTCGCGTCCGGCTGCTCGATGCTGTTTCTGTCGAAGTTCGACGCCGACGAGGTGGTGCGGCTGCTGCCGGAAGCGACGGTGATGATGGGCGTGCCCACGTTCTACACACGACTGCTGCAGCATCCTGCCTTCACGCGCGAAGCTGCCGCGAACATCCGACTGTTCGTGTCCGGGTCCGCCCCGCTGCTCGCGGAAACACATCGCGAGTTTCGCGAGCGCACCGGGCACGCGATTCTCGAACGCTACGGGATGAGCGAGACGCTCATGAACACGTCCAATCCCTACGACGGCGAGCGCGTCGCGGGCTCGGTCGGCCCGGCCGCTGCCCGGCGTGCAAGTTCGCATCGCCGATCCCGAGTCCGGCGTGCCGCTGCCCGAACCGGAGACGGTCGGGATGATCGAGGTGCGCGGACCGAACGTGTTCCGCGGCTATTGGCGCATGCCGGAGAAGACCGCGGCGGAATTCCGCGAGGACGGCTTCTTCATCACGGGCGACGTCGGCCGCTTCGACCGGCAGGGCTACCTGTTCATCGTCGGGCGCGCCAAGGACCTGATCATCAGCGGCGGCTACAACGTCTACCCGGTCGAGGTCGAGACCGAGCTCGACGCTCTGAACGGCGTGGCGGAAAGCGCGGTCATCGGCGTACCGCATCCGGACTTCGGCGAGGGCGTGACCGCTGTGGTCGTTCCGCGCGCGGGCGCCACGCTCGACGAGAGCGCCGTGCGCGCTGCGCTGGAGCAGCGGCTGGCGAAGTACAAGCTGCCGAAGCGCATCGTGTTCGTGCGCGAGATGCCGCGCAATGCGATGGGCAAGGTGCAGAAGGCGGAGCTGAGGCAGCGCTATCGGCATCTGTACAATCCCGCGATGAAAGAGTCGGGCTAAAGCCCGACCTACAGGCCCGACCTACAGGAACCAGGAAGCAGCCTTGACCGCCACCGTCATCGACGGCAAAGCCGTCGCCGCAAACCTGCGCAACCGCATCGCCGAGCGAACGGCAGCGCTGGCGAAACAGTCGATCGTGCCCGGCCTCGCAGTCGTGCTCGTCGGCGAAGACGCAGCGAGCCAGGTCTACGTCGGCAGCAAGACCAAGCAGGCCGACGCGGCTGGCCTTCGTCATTTCGATCACCGCCTGCCCGCCAGCACGAGCACGACGCAGCTGATCTCGCTCGTTCAGGAGCTGAATTCGCGCCGCGACGTCCACGGCATCCTCGTCCAGTTGCCGTTGCCCCAGGGAGTCGACAGCGCGGCGGTGCTTGCCGCGATCGATCCGGCGAAGGACGTCGATGGCTTCCACGCGGTCAACGCAGGGCGACTCGCACTCGGTCAGGAAACGACCGTGCCGTGCACCCCGCTCGGCTGCCTGATCCTCATCCGGCATGTGCTGCCGCAAATGGCCGGCAAGCGCGCGCTGGTGATCGGGCGCTCGAACATCGTCGGCAAGCCGATGGCGCAGCTGCTGCTGCAGAACGACTGCACCGTGACGATCGCGCACTCTCGCACGCGCGACCTGCCCGGCCTGTGCGCGGAAGCGGAGATCCTGGTTGCGGCGATCGGACGACCGAAAGCCGTCGCGGGCGAATGGATACGACCCGGCGCAGTCGTGATCGACGTCGGCATCAATCGCGTCGACGACGGCAGCGGCAAAACCAGACTGGTCGGAGACGTCGACTACGCGGGTGCGCTCGCGCGTGCGGGGGCAATCACGCCGGTGCCGGGCGGCGTCGGCCCGATGACGATCGCGTGCCTACTGCTCAACACTCTCAACGCTGCGATCCGCGCTCGCGGCGCCGCCGGCGGGCTGCTGAGCCCGTTTTGAGGCGACACCGCCCATGAGCTGAATCTTGCGCCAGCCGCCGTAGCGGTAGTACAGCCCGGCCAGCGCGATGCCCACGACCGAGCCCACCGGGAAGCTCCACCAGATCGCATCCACTCCCCACGTCGGCGCTAGAGCGTAAGCAAACGGGATGCGGGCGACCCACAACGACCCGAAGATCAAAAGCAGCGGGCCCATCACCGCGCCGGTGGCGCGCACCGTGCTGACCAGCACGATCGTGACGCCGAACGACCAGGAACGACCACAGCGTGATCACGTTCGCATGCTCGGCGATCGGCAGCGCGGCGCTGCCTTCGGGCAGGAAGAGCGACAGTGCTTGCCTGTTGAAAATCCACACGACGGCTATCAGCAGACCCGTAATGGCCGCATTGATGCCTACGCCAGCCCACGTGGCCTGCGAAACTCGATCCCAGCGCCCGGCGCCGATGTTCTGAGCGGCCATCGCAGTCACGGCCGCTCCGATCGCGAAGACCGGCATTTGCACATAGGTCCACACTTGCACCGCCGCGCCAAAAGCCGCGGCCGTATCGGTGCCGTAGCCGTTGATCAAGCCGAGCAGCGTCAGCATCGAAGACGACACGATCAGCATCTGCAGTCCCATGGGCAGACCGCGCGTCACCAGCACCTTGACGATGGCGAGGTCCATGCGCAGGAAGTGCAGCTCGTTACGATGGATGCACAGGAAGTGCTTGCGCCGGTACAGCAGCACGATCATCGCCAGCAGCGTGACGGACTGCGAGATCAACATTGCGAGCCCCGACCCGCTGATCCCGAGCGCCGGCAGCGGCCCCGCGCCGAAGATCAGCAACGGGTTGAGCGCGATGTCCAATCCGACCGAGATGAACATGAAAATGAACGGAGTGCGCGCATCGCCCGCGCCGCGCAGGACCATGGCAGCGTAGATGTAGAAGAACATGGGCGGTGTGGCGATGAAGACGATGCGCAGGTAGCTCACCGCATAGGGCAGCGCATCCGGCGGCGTGCTCATCAGCCGCAGGATCGGCTCGGCCGTAAGCGCGCCGATGACGGCCGTGGCCAGCGAAAGCAGGACGATGAAGACAGCGCTGCTGCCAACGACGCGCTTGGCCTGCATCACGTCACGCGCACCTACGCTCTGGCCGACCATGATGCCGGTAGCCATGACGACGCCGAACACCGCTGCCATCAGCAGGAACAGCACCATGTTCGCGTTGGTTGTGGCCGTGAGCGGAGCTTCGCCCAGGAAATGGCCCACCCAGATCGCGTTGACCGAAGCGTTGAGCGACTGCAGGACGTTGCTGCCGAGCGTCGGCAGCGTGAACGCGATCAGAGTCCGTGTGATCGGCCCTTGCGTGAGGTCGAGGGCCTTCATCGGCATTCGCGAGACTATTCGCCTGCGCGTTACTCGCCGTCTTCGTCTGCCGAGCCGCGCCCCACGGTCTGGAACAGCTTATCGAGCGTTGCGTACAGCGCGTAGCGATCGGCTTCGCTGAGCGTCATCAGCACCTCTGCCTGGCGCCTGCGCGCTACCGGCAGCACCGCGCGATACAACGCCCGCCCCTTCGCCGTGATCGACACCAGCACCGGTGCAGCAAGCGCCTCCGCCGAGCGCGACCCGCGGTCGCGGATCACCTTCATCTTCGTCAGACCGCGCTTGGCCATCACGCGCAGCGTGCGGCTCACCTGCCCTTTGTCCATGGCGCTGCGCGCAGTGACTTCCGAGAAGCGCAGCGGCGAGAAGCGTGCGACCAGTGCGAGTAGCCGCCACTCGGGCAGGCTGAGCTCGAACTCTTCGAGATACGCTTTGGTCAGGTTGGTCCGCAGCGCGTTCGACAGCCGGTTCATGCGGAAGGTCAGGAAGTCCTCGACGTTCAGGCCCGAGCCGCTGCGCGGCAGCTTGAGCCAGGGACACGATGACTTCGATATCGGCCGCGCGCGCGGCTTCTGCTGCATTCTGGTCACTGGGAATCCAACGGCGCACGGCGCCCACATCCGTAGGGAGCGCCGATTCTGCCGCAATGCATCGCGGTTGGATAGGACGATAACGAAGAAGAAGAGCCAAGGAGTCAGGCTGAAGCCTGACCCACACTACTGTGCTGCTACATGCGCTCGCGAAGGACGTAACGCTGCAGCTTGCCCGTGGGTGTTTTTGGCAGCTCGGGTACGAATTCGACGGCGCGTGGATACTTGTAGGGAGCAATCGCGCGCTTCACGTGCTCCTGCAGCTCGCGCGCCAGCGCTTCGCCGGCGATGTGGCCCGCGTTGGCCACGACATAAGCCTTGACGATCTGTCCGCGCTGCTCGTCGCGCGCGCCGACTACGGCGCACTCCCGCACCGCCGGATGCTCGAGCAGCGCTGCCTCCACTTCCGGTCCGGCGATGTTGTAGCCGCCCGAGATGATCATGTCGTCGGCGCGCGCCTGGAACCAGAAGTAGCCCTCTGCATCGACGTAGTAGCGATCGCCCGTGACGTTCCAACCGTTCTGCACGTATTCGAGCTGGCGCGGATCGTCGAGATAGCGGCAACCGCTCGGCCCCTTCACGGCCAGGCGTCCCGCGTTCGGCGGCTGCAGCGGACGGCCCTGGTCGTCGAGTACGCACGCCTCGTAGCCGGGCAGCGGCTTGCCGGTCGCGCCGGGACGGATGTCGTCGCCCTTCGCGGAGATGAAGATGTGAATCATCTCGGTCGCGCCGATGCCGTCGATGATGCGCATGCCCGTGGCGGCATGCCAGGCATCCGAGGTCGCCTTCGGCAGCGCTTCGCCTGCGGAGATGCAACGTCGCAGGCTCGAAATGTCACGAGCGGCGACCAGCGGCACGAGCGCGCGATAAGCAGTCGGTGCGGTAAACAGCGCGGTCGCGCGGAAGCGGGCGATGGCATCCAGCAGGTTGTCGGGAGATGGCTGCTCGACGAGCGCAACTGCGCCCCGGCCGCCGAGCGGGAACACCAGCAACGCGCCGAGCCCGAAAGTGAAGCCGAGCGGCGGGCTGCCCGTGTAAATGTCATCGGGCGTCGTTTCGAGCAGATGCCGGCCGACGACGTCGCGCATGACCAGCACGTCGCGATGGAAGTGCATCGTCGCCTTGGGGTTGCCGGTCGTGCCCGACGTGAACGCGAGCAGGCAAACGTCGTCAGTAGCGGTGGTGATGTTCTTGAACTCATCCGTTCGCTGCGCCATCGAGCGTTCCAGCGCACCGTCGCCGTACGTCGCGACGCGCGACAGTCGGCCCGTCGCCCGCGCCGCTTCATGCAGCTCGGCGACGATACGCGCATCGCAGATTGCGTGATCGATGTGCGCCCGCTCGGCGATGACGACGAGCTCCTTGGCGCGCAGCATCGGCATGGTCGTGACCGCGATCGCGCCCACTTTCATCACCGCGAGCCAGCTTGCGGCGAGCATCGGCGTATTCGCACCACGCAGCAGGACGCGATTGCCCGGCACGACGCCGAGGTCGCGTACCAGAACGTTGGCGATGCGATTGGTCTGTTCGAGCAGCTCGTAGTACGTCCAGTTGCCGCTCGACGAATACAGAGCGATGCGCGCGCCGTGACCTTCGAGGATCGCTTCGTCGAGCAGCACGGACGCGCAGTTCAGCCGCGGCGGGTAATGCAGCTCCGGCAGATCGAAGCGGAATTCCGGCCACTGCTCGCGCGGCGGCAGCCGGTCGCGCGCGAACGTGTCGACATGAGCCGTGTACGCATCGCCGCTCGAAGCGGCGCAGTGGTGGGCATTCATGTCACGGCCGCTCGCACCGCATATCGAGGCTCGGACCAGCACTGCGTCTGCAGCACGTCGCGCAGCGTCACGACCGCCTGCCACACGTCCTCGTAGCGCGTGTAAAGCGGCGCGAAACCGAAACGCAGGGTGTCGGGCGCACGGAAATCGCCGATCACGCCGCGATCGATCAGCGCCCGCATCACTGCATAACCGTTCGGATGCGCATAGGCCAGGTGACTGCCGCGTTGGCGCGGATCCGCCGGGCTCAGCAGCTGCAGCTGATCGCCGCACATTTCCTGCGCCAGTGCGATGAACAGCTGGCAAAGCTGTTCCGACTTCGCCTGCAGCGCCGCGGTGCCCGCTTCGAGCAGCAGGTCGACGCCGCACTCCAGGCTCAACAGTCCGAGGATCGGCGGCGTGCCGCACAGGAAGCGCTCGATTCCGGCGGCCGGGGCGTAGCCATCGACGAAATCGAACGGGCGCTCGTGACCCATCCAGCCGCTGAGCGGCGACCGGCAACTCGCCTGGTGCCGGCGCGCGACGAACAGGAACGCCGGAGCACCCGGGCCACCGTTCAGATATTTGTAGCCGCAGCCGACCGCGAAGTCGGCATCGCAGCCGTTCAGGTCGACGTGCAGCGCGCCGGCGCTATGACTGAGATCCCACAGCACCAACGCACCCTTCTCGTGTGCGCGAGCAGTGATCGCGCGCATGTCGTGCATGGCGGCGCTCTTGTAGTGAACGTGCGTCAGCACGACCAGTGCCGTGTCCTCACCGATGCAATCGATCAATCGATGCGCGGGCTCCAGACGTACGCTGCGATCCGCCATGCCGCGCAGCGCGCCGTCGATCACGTACAGATCGCTCGGAAAATTGCCGGGCTCGGACAGAACCTCGCGGCGGCCGGGCCGCGCGGCCAGCGCGACGCTGATCAGCTTGAACAGGTTCGCGGAAGTGGAATCGGCGACGATGACTTCGCCGGGCGCGGCGCCGATCAGGCCGGCGATCTTGTCGCCGACCCGGCGCGGCGCCCCGATCCAGTCGCAATCGTTCCAGCTGCGGATCAGTCCGGCGCCCCACTCCTGCGCGACGACGTGCGCGATGCGTTGCCGGGTAGCGCGCGGCAGCGCGCCGAGCGAGTTGCCATCGAGGTAGACGACGTTCGGCGGAAGCTCGAAACGATCGCGAAGTGCGCGCAACGGATCGTTTGCGTCCCAGTTGCGTACGGTGGCCAGGTCGCGGGGGCGACGCGTTTGCAGAAGATCCATGAGCGGATTCTCGGATTCGGGCCGCGGGACATTGTTCGGCATTACAGGGCTTGCCTGCGGAGCCAAAAAACGCTAGTTCTGTGAAACTCCAATTTCACGAACGGGCGTTCTGATGTTAGACCGTACTGAAACTGCCATTCTGCGGGTGCTGGAAGAAGACGCCCGTTTGTCCTACGCGGAGCTTGCCGACAAGGTGGCTCTGTCGAAAACGCCCTGCTGGGCGCGCGTGCGCGACCTCGAGCAGCGCGGCGTCATCAAGGGCTATCGCACGGAGCTCGATCCGAGTCAGCTGGGGCTGGAGATCCACGCGTTCATCCACGCGACCATCAATCCGGCGAAGCATGCGGAGTTCGAAGCGGCGGCGATCCGTCATCGCTCGGTGCTCCAGTGCTTCACGACCGCCGGCGAAGGCGACTACCTCCTGCACGTGCTCGTGCCGGGCATCGCCGATCTCGATCAGATCCTGCGCGCGGAGATTTCGCGCATGCCCGGCGTCCAGCGCAGCATGACTACCGTGTGCCTGAAGACGATCAAGGATCGCTCGTCGCTGATCGGCTGCCTGCGATGACAAGAAACGTGAAGCTGCAAAAAGCTGCGAGGGTGACGCGCGTCTGCACTGCGCACGAATTTGCCGAAATTTCTTAGCGCCGGCACGCCGACATAATCGGGCGCGTCCGCGTCTGCTGCGTTTTTACTTCGATAGCACAAGCTATCTATCTGTTTGTCGGGCGCGATTCGTTGCGCGCGCCAGTTTCCGCGACAGCGCGCTCGAGCGCCGCGAATGCGTCCTGTTAAAAAACGGATGCACGCGGTTTTTGACGCTGCTATGTTCCGGCGCGCTCGCGGAGAGGGCATGACGAGCATCGATCTCAAGTCTCTGGTCGACACACAGGCACGCGTCCTGGAGGAGTGGTTCCGGCTGCCGGAATCGCGCCGCCGGTATGCGACCGATGCCGTCGCCTTCGCTTATCGCTTGCTGCGCGATCAGCCCGAGTTGTTCACGGGTCCGAAAGAAGTCGGACACGAGTCGATCGTGAACTGGCTATTGCCGCATCTCACCGAGGCAGTGAAGACGGGCTAGGCGCCCTGCAACGCCTGCGCGATCCCGCTCACCGTCGCGACCAGCGCGCTGAACAGTTCCTTGTCGTTGCGCCCGCCCGCGCGCCAGCGCCGCAGCAGATCAACCTGCACGAGATGCATCGGGTCGATGTACGGGTTACGCAGCATGATGGATCGCTGCACCGTCGGCTCGCCATCCAGCAGGCGCTCGCCGCCGCGCACCTTGAGCACCTCCTCTTTAGTGCGCTCGTACTCGGCGCGCAGCAGCTCGATGAAGCGCCGATGCCGCTCCTCCACGAGGCTGTCATAAGCGGCAGCGATCTCAAGATCGGCGCGAGCCAGCGCCAGCTCGATGTCTTCGATCAGGTTCGAGAAGAAGTACCAGCCGCTGCACATTTCGCGCAGCAAGGGCTCGCCGAGTTGCTTCGCGGCGAGAGCCAGCGCGCTGCCGGCTCCATACCACCCCGGAACCATGTAACGGCATTGCGACCACGCGTGCGCCCAGGGAATCGAGCGCAGCGCCTCGATTCCAGTACGCTCGGCCCGTAACGCCGGACGCGAGCCGATCTGCATGCGCTCGATGACGTCGATCGGCGCGACCTGGTGGAAGAACTCGCCGAACTCGGCATCGTCATACACCGTGGCGCGGTAGACGCGCGCGGACTCGTCGCCCAGCAGATCCATCGCGTCGCGCCAGTGCGGTTCGACATGCTCGGGCGGAATCACGCCCGCGCGTGAAAGCGTCAACGCGTTGAAGGCCTGCTCGAACACGCGCAGCGCGATCGGGCGCAGGCCGTACTTCTCGTTGATGAGCTCGCCCTGTTCCGTGATACGCAGCCGTCCGCGGCGCGCACTGTCCGGCCCGCTGCGAACCAGCACTTCGGTGCGGCCGCCGCCGCGAAAGCCGCCGTCGCCCTGGCCGTGAAACAGCGTGAGATCGATGCCCGCGGCATCCGATGCGGCGAACAGTGCCTCCTGTGCTTTGCGCAGCAGCCAGCGCGACATGACGATGCCGCTGTCTTTATTGCTGGTCGAGTAGCCGATCATCACGTACTGGTGGTTGGCGCGGCCGATCAGGTGCTTGCGATACGCCGGCTCGTTGAAAACCTGCGTCATGATTTCGCCGCACTTGCGCAGTGCCGAGGCGGATTCGAACAGCGGCGCGACATCCGTCGGCACGTCGCCCGAACGACTGTCCGTGGTATCGGCCCAGCGCGACAGCAACAGCACGGAAAGCATGTCGTCAACGCCACTCGCGGCACTGACCACATACGGCCCGATCGCATCGGTGCCATAGCGATGCCGACAATGAGTGAGCGCTTCGAAAACCCAGAGACTGCGCTTGCCGCTCGGATCGAGCACGCAGGTCGGCGCTTCGTCGTGCTCGAGCGCTTGGCGCAAGCGCGTGGTGCGTTGCTCGCTGCTGAGCGAAGACCACTGCGGATCGCCCAGTCCCTGGCCGATGACGCTGCGATGGGCGCCTGCGTTCTGCCGGATGTCGAGCGTCGCCAAATGGAAGCCGAACGTCCGCACGCGGCGGATGAGTCGCCGCACCTGGAACAGGCCGGCGTGCTCACCCTTGTTCGCGCGCAGACTGTCGGCGATCAGATTCAGGTCGCCGAGGAATTCATTGGCCGAATCGTAGTGATTCGCACGAACATCGTACGTGGCGCGCAGCCGCTCCATGATCTGGCCCAGGAACACCCGATACGGCATGCGATCGTGCCGCGCGGGCGACAATGCGCCAGCGCCCGGCACCAGCGTCATGTACTGCTCGATGCGTGATTGCAGCGCGTCCGAGATGCCCACGCGCGTCGCGCTCTGCGACAGCGCCTCGGCGAGACCCTGGCACTCGAGAAAGTAGCGGTTGACGATGATCCGCTGATGCCGCGCGCACGTTTCGCGGATCGTCTTCGCGTGCACGTCCGGATTGCCGTCCATGTCGCCGCCGACCCAGGAGCCGAAGCGCAGGATTTCCGGCAGCTCGCGGGCGCGCGCCTCTGCGCCGTACGCCTGCTCCAGCGCCACTTCGATCTCCTCGTAGAAGATCGGGACGATCTGGAACAGGATCTCCGCGATGAAGAACAGCACGTGCTCGCGCTCGTCGGCCACGCTGAGCCGCTCGCGCGAGTTCTCCGCTGTCTGCCAGCTGCCGGTGATCTCGCCGCGGATGCGATCCCAGATCTGGCGGGTTTCCGCCGCCGTGCGCGACAGGCCGAGCCGGCCGAGCAGCAGCTGCGCGATCTTCTGCTGCTTGCGCAGGATCGTGCGTCGCGTCGATTCGGTGGGATGCGCGGTGAACACCGGCTCGATCCAGATCTCGATCATCAGGCGCCGGATTTCATCGAGCGTGAGCCCCCGCTCTTTGAGGCGCGTGACTGCTTCGACGATGCCGCTCGGCTGAGTCGTGCCTTCGTTCAGATACTGACGGCGGCGCCGGATGCGATGCACCTTCTCCGCCATGTTGACCATTTCGAACCACAGCGAGAACGCGCGAACCAGGTCGCGCGCCTGCGCTGCCGGAACGTCACGGGTGCGGGTCGCGAGCTCGCGGGCGCCCTCGGCGCTGCCGTCGCGTCGCGCGATCGCGGCCTGCCGATCCTGCTCGACGGCTTCGAACAAGGCGTCGCCGCCCTGCTCCCGGATCACTTCGCCGACCAGCGCGCCGAGCATGTGCACGTCTTCGCGCAGCTCGGCGTCTTTCAGCGGAAAGGAAATGTCGGAACGAGGCATGGGCGCGTGAGCGTAGCAGAGGGAGTGAAAGGAAAGAATGTTCCGACCCGTGTCACTTGTGTCACCTTTGTCACCTGTGTCACTTGCCGGGGTCGTCATGTCCCTCATCGCTCAAATCGCCGTCTTTCTGGGCGCCACGGTGCTGGCGATCCCGCTGTTCCGACGGCTGCGTCTCAGCTCCATCCTCGGCTATCTCGCGGCCGGCGTCGCGATCGGGCCGTGGGGCCTGCGCATCGTCCAGGACGCCGAGGGCGTGATGCACATTGCCGAGTTCGGCGTGGTGCTGCTGCTGTTCGTCATCGGGCTGGAGCTGCAGCCGTCGCGCTTGCGCGCGATGCGCAAGGCGGTGTTCGGGCTCGGCCTCGCGCAGGTGATGGTCACGACAGCGGTGTTCGCGTTGATCGCGCTCGCGCTGGGTCTGCCGGCGAACGCAGCGATCGTTACTGCCTTCGCGTTGTCGTTGTCTTCGACGCCGCTCGTACTGCAATTGCTGGCAGAACGACAGCAGCTCAACACGCATCACGGCCGCTCCGCCTTCGCGATCCTGCTGTTCCAGGACATCGCAGTGATGCCGATGCTGGCGATCCTGCCGATGCTTGGCGACGTCCACCAGGATCTGACTCAGACGCTGCTGAGCGGCGCGAAGGGACTGGCCGTGCTGGCCGCGTTGGTTTTCGGCGGCGGCTACGTGCTGCGTCCGGCGCTGCGCGTCGTCGCCCAGACGAAGGTCAGCGAGGCATTCACGGCCGCCGCTCTGTTGGTCGTCCTCGGCACTGCGCTGCTCGTCGACGCGGTCGGAATGTCGATGGCGCTGGGCGCATTCATCGCCGGCTTGCTGCTCGCCGACAGCGAATACCGTCACGAGCTCGAAGCCGATATCGAGCCGTTCAAAGGCCTGCTGCTCGGATTGTTCTTCATGTCGGTCGGCATGACAGCGAACGTCGGCTTGTTGCTCGAGCAGCCCGGCCGGATCGCGCTGCTCGTCGCCGGCCTGGTCACGGTGAAGTTCGCGCTGTTGTACGTGTTGGCACGGCTTACGCGCCACTCCGCCGACAGCGCGCGCGGCATGGCGTTCGCGCTGCCGCAGGCGGGCGAGTTCGGCTTCGTGCTGTTCTCGCTGGCAGTCGCGCATCGTGTGATGGATCCGTCGCTCGCGGAAATGCTGGTCATCGTCGTGACGATCTCGATGATCGTCAGTCCGCTGCTCCTGTCGCTGCACACCAACGTGATCGAGCCGCGGCTCGCCAAAGCCGGGCGGCGCGAGTTCGACCGCGTCGAAAGCCACGACAGCCGCGTGATCATCGCGGGCTTCGGCCGCGTCGGCCAGATCGTCGGCCGCGTTCTGCGCATGCGCCGGATCGCGTTCACCGCGCTGGAGTCGAGCGTCGCGCAGGTCGATTTCGTGCGCCGCTTCGGCAACAAGGTGTACTACGGCGACGCGTCGCGCCTGGAGATGCTGAACGCTGCCGGTGCGACGCGCGCGGAGGTCTTCGTGCTCGCGATCGACGACATCGACGCATCGGTGCGCACTGCCGAGCTCGTGCGGCGGCACTTCCCGAACCTCAAGATCATCGCGCGGGCCCGCAACCGGCAACACGCGCTGCGGCTGATGGACCTCGGCGTGCGCTACTTCATTCGCGAGACGTACCTTTCGAGCCTCGATCTCGCGCAGCACACGCTGGAAGCGCTCGGCCTGCCCCGCGCGGAAGCGCTCGAGAGCATCCGCCGTTTCGACGCGCACGACAGGAAGCAGCTGCAGGCGCAGCGCGAAATCCGCGACGACGAGCAGAAATTGATCCAGTCGGCGCAGCAGGCAGCGCGCGAGCTGGAGCAGCTGTTCGAGGCGGATACGGAGCCGACGCGGGCGCAGGAAACGGAATCTAGCTGATCGCCTGGATCGTGCGCGTGTACGCCGAGTGCACCAGGCCTTCGATGGCCTTTTCGGCGCGTGGCGCGAGCAACAGCCGCAGCATCACTTCGTCGGACGAGCGCGCCGGATCGTCGATGAGAATCTGCTCGATGAAGCGCGTCACGCGATGCTGGACCTCGTTGATGAAGCGCAGCTTGTGCGGATCCATCGTTGCCTGTTCGCCGCCGGCGCCGTAAAAATTGCGCGCCTCGAGCGTCATCTCGTACATGAAACGCGCCAGCAACCGCGACTTCTCCAGTGACGACAGGCCTTGGAAATTGCGGATTTCGGAATCGAGGTTCATTGCGGCGGAATAATCAGCGCAGCGCCGCGGAATGGCAAGCAGCCGGCGGCGAACGGTGCGCCCGCCCGGACGAAAGGCACGTCTATGTGACGTGCGTCACGACGGGAAGAAATCGATCGGCTTGGTCACCGTGATGGTGCCGACGTCCTTCGCCTCGAAGCGGAACAGCTTGACGCGGGAGACGAGCTTGCGCTCGAGCTCCGGATCGTTGAGCTCGCTCGACACGACTTCACAGCGCACGACCGAGCCGTCCGCGCCGATCGTCAGCTCCAGCACGAGCTTGCCCTGGAGGTCGGGCTTGTCGCGCAGCGCCCGGGTGTACAGAGCGTGGATGGCGCCCTTATTGCGATCGAACACCATCGCGATCTCTTCCTCGCTGCGCGAGGCCTTGCCGCTGCCGGCGCCGCGCTCGACCTTGTTGGTCCCTTGCGCCGCGAGCGTCGCTGACGAAACCTGCGTGGTCGAGTGGCCGGTGAGCGAGCCGGCGCCGCCGCCGTAACCGCGACTCAGGCTGGAGGTGTTGATGCCGCCGCTGCTCGTGCCGACCCTGGACGTGATCAGCGAGCGCTCCGAGCGCGTCTCCTCGCCGATCTTGCCGGTGAGATTCTTGGTCATCGCCGCCTTGTCGAGGATCGCGTTGTCGCGCAGGTCCGCGAGCTGATCCTGCAGCTTCAGCAGACCGGTGTTCTGCGCACGCTCGCGCGCATCGGGCTTCGGCGGCGGCGGCTTCGGCTGCTCGACCTTCTTCTCCGGCTCCGGCTTCTTCTCCTCGATCTTGGGCGGCGGAGGTGGCGGCGGCGGAGCCGGCTTCTCCAGCACCAGCTTGACGATGCGGTCGGGAATCTCCGGCGCTTTCACCTGGTCGCGCTCGCGCATCGGCAGCAGCGGGATCAGGATCGCGAACACCGCGAAGACGATGAACGCGTTGCGCACCACTTTGCGAAAACGCCGCTCGACTTCCTCGGTCGGCGACCAGGGCAGGTCGTACAGGCGATAAAAAGGAGCGAGTACCATGGCGGTTACACGTGCCTCACTTGATCAGCGACGCGGTGCGCTCTGTGGTGGCGAGAGCGCCGCCGGTCTCGCGCTCGATGACGGCGAGCGACACCTTGCCGTACTCGGCATCGGTAGCGGTCGCCATGACCTTGCGCAGCACTTTGTACGGCGTATTGCGGTCGCCGAGGATCGTCACCTCGCGGTCGGCGATGTCCTGCTTCGCCGCGCCGGCCAGCACTCTGTCCGCCTGGCTCTGCAGCGCTGCTTTCAGCGGCTGAATCACGGCTCCCGGCGAAGCTTCGATCTGCGCCAGCGTCGCGACCGAGCGGCCGTCCACCAGCAGATCGTCCTTGGTGATCATCACCACGACGGTCGGCCGCGGCTTCTTGTCCGAGATCGACTCGGGGATCGAGATCTGCTTGGTGTTCGGCAGCACGTCGACGTCCGAAGTGTGCACGAGCAGGAACACCACCAGGATCGTCAGCATGTCGATGAACGGCACCAGCGTCATGTGGCTGCCGCCCTCGACCTTGTTGCTGCGCTTGCGGTGGCGCTTGATGCGATAAGGCGTCATGTCGGCGCATCTCCCACCGAGACATCCGGGAACAGCTCGGCCACGTCCCACTTCGAGCCGGGGACCGGGAACACGCGCACCGTGTCCATCACCTTGACGAGCGTGTCGTATGCGATCTCCTGCTCCAGCAGGATGGTCGCGTCCGTCTTCTCGTTGTACTTGGTCTTCACCAGCGCCAGGTAATCCTGCAGGCCCTTGAGATCGTATGCGCCCTGCTGCGAGGGCAGGCTCTTCAACAGGCCGGTGCCGCGATCGGCAACCTCGATCTTGTCCGCGCGCACGATCACTTCGAGATTCAGCCCTTCCGGCAGGTCGGGCACGGCACTGTCCGCCCCGGGCAGGTTGAGCTCGAGAATGTTCGTCTTGGTGAACACCGCGGTGAAGATCAGGAAGAACACCAGGATGATCATCATGTCGATCATCGGCACGACGTTGATGTCATGGCGCCCGCGGTAGCGCGCATGATTGCGCGACACCCGCCGCGCGACCTTGGACTGAGACATTGCCTGGCCCTCCTCGGGAGCGCTTCAGGCCAGACCGTGTGCAGTACGCCCGCGCGGCGCCGGGTGATGCTCGTCGCCCGCGTCCACGTCCTGGCGACGCTCGACGACGGAGTTGAGGAACTTCACCGCGGCGATTTCCAGGCTGTCGATCAGCTTGGTGGTCTTCGCTTCGAGGAACATGTGCGCGAGCAGCAGCGTGATCGCGCACAACAGGCCCGAGGCCGTGTTGTTCATGGCGACCGAGATGCTGGCGGCGAGCAGGCTGGCCTTCTCCGCCGGGTTCGCCTGCGCGATCGAGGCGAACGCCGAGATCAGGCCGATGACCGTGCCGAGCAGACCCGTGAGCATGCCGATGTTGGCGAGCGCCGAGAGGTAATGCGTGCGCTTCTCCATGCGCGGGATGATCTCGAGCAGGCTCTCGTCCATCGCCTTCTCGACGTCATCGCGCCGGCGCGCGCTGGCGAGCCGCGCGATGCCGTAGTTCAGCACCGTCGCAATCGCAGCCTTCGACTTCGAGGTGACCGCGACCACCTGCTTGAAGTTGCCGGCGTTGATCAGCGGCACCACCTGGCCCCACAGGCGGCGGTTGCTGGTGGTCTCGATGCTCAGGTAGATGAAGCGCTCGATCGCGATCGCCACGCCGACGACGAAGATCGCCGCGAGCGGGTAGAGGAAGAAGCCTCCGTCGCGAAAGAAGCCGACGATAAAATGATAGAACTCCATCGACGTAGTCTCCTCTGCAGTGCCGTGCCGGATGCGCGCGCTGGCGCGCGTCGGTGTAAGTGAAATCCGATGAGTCAGAGTGTCATTAGGTAAAACTGGTTTGCTGCGACCTACTTCTCATCGCCGCCAGCCGGTGCGCCGGCAGCGCCATGGGGCGTGCTCGGCGCTGCGGGGGAAGGATTACCGCCCGCTGAGACAACACCGTAGTACGTCACTTCGCGACGAAAAACGTCACGGTCGACCGGCGTCAGGACCTCATCGAGCAGCGTGTTGAACGGCTGCGCCGGCAGCTCGCCGAGATCGGCCTTCTTCCACGGAACGATGTACAGCACCTTCGGCAGCTCGCGATTGCCGGTGACGATGGTCGTGTCGAGGTCGAGTCGATCGTTCTGCGCGCGCCGTCCTGGTGCAGCAGCGGGCGCCTGCGCAGGCGCGGACGTGTCGACAGCGGGCGATGCAGACGTATCGACCGCAGGCGAAGCGTCGGTGCTCGTCGTCGGTGCGGCCGCGGCGGGCGGCGCCTGTTCCGCCGCCGGCTCGGCAGCGAAGGCTGTCGCAGTCGCCAGCAGCAGGATCGGCAGTGCACTCTTGATCGAACTGAACATCATTCGGCCCTCGCTGCCCGCGGCTCGCTGCCCAGGCGCTTCTTCAGCTCGGTGACCCAGCCGTTGACCTTCTCGTCGGGCGTGCCGGCGAGCGCGAGATAGCGCTCGTAGGCTTCCAGCGCACGCTGCGGCTGGCGCAGGTACAGGTCGCACAGCACGCCGAGATTCAGGTAGGCGATCGCGTAGTTCGGATCGAGCTCGACCGCTCGCTGATACGCAACGTCGGCTTCCTTGAAGCGGCCGAGCTTGCGGTAGACGATACCGAGCTGGTTGAACGCCTGGGCGTTGTTGCCGTTGCGATCGACCGCGGCGCGCAGCGATTGCTCCGCGTCCGCGAAGCGACCCGCTTTGACCTGCAGGATCGCGAGATTGAGCAGCGGTCCGGAATACGTCGGGTAGGCATCGGCGAGCGCCCGGAATTCGCGCTCCGCGTTCGCAGCATCGCCGCCCATGCGCGCCACGGCCTGATCGAATCTCTGCACGGCTTCCGGCGGCAACGGCGCCTCGACCGGTGCCGTTGTGCCAGCGGCCGCCGCCGCATCGGCCGGCACTTCCTGTTTCGCTGGAGCCTCGGGCGCCGGGGGCGAAGACCCGCACGCCGCCAGCAGAAGCAGCGCGACAGCGCTAGCGTAGTGACGGCACATAGTCTTCACTCTTTTCCGCCTTGGCGTAGCGCGCCGGCATGAGCTTCGCGAGCACGTCGAAGCTGCGCTGCACCCATTCGTCGTACACGCCGTCGCCCGTGCGTTGCGCGTTCGTCTCGTGCAGCTCGATCGCCTTCTCTTCGAACGGGAACGCCTGTTCTTCGAGCAGCACGTCGTACTGTTCCTTGGTATCGGCATCGAGACCTTTCGGGCGCTCGGAGCCCATCAGGTCGGCGCCCAGCTGACGATACAGCTCGCCCATGCCGTAGGTCGCGGCAGTGGTCACCTCGGCGACTCCATAGTCCAGCGCCTTGCCGTAGGCAGTCAGTACCTTCTCCATCTGCGTGCGCTTGGATTTCAGCGATTTGTCGAGCGGCACGATCAGCTTGATCGCATTGAACATCGCGACCTGCGGCTCGACGCCTTCGAGCGTCGCCTTCGCAGCAAGGTATTTGCTGCGATCGGTGCGTGCAGCGCCCGCCATGGCGTCGGCACGGATGATGTCCTCGTTCCATTGCGCGCGAGCCTTGTAGTCGTTCTGCGCCTTCGCCATGTCTGCGAGCTTCTGGCGCGCTTCCATGGCCGGATTCAACGGCATCGGATACTGCTGCACGTAGCTCGCGTACAAGCGCGCCGAGTTCGTCGGCGACGCCGACTTCTCGTAAAGCTCTGCCGCTTGCCACAGCGCGGCGCGGCGAACCTCGGGCGTCTCCTCAGTACGCGCTGCAATGCGCTCGAACTCGCCGGCGGCCTGAGTCGAGCGACCCAGTTCGAGGTACGCCACAGCCAGATTGCGCGTGACTTCGGGCGCCAGCTCGTGGTTCGGATTCACGCGCCGGAAGTTCTCGAGCACTTGCGCTGCGCGCTCCCACTGCTTGTTGACGATCAGGATGCCGGCCGCGTCGAACTCCGCGTTCGCGCGCACCTTGGAGTTCGGCGCGAGCAGCGCGACGCGCAGGAAGTCGTCCACCGCGCCGGTGGCATCGCCAGCCGTCTTCTTCGCCTCGGCCTGCTTGTAGATCGATGCCGCGATGCGTTCCTCGATCGCCGGGCGATCCGGATCGTTCGCCGGGAGATAGGTCTGCGCACGCACGTACGCAGCCTCGGCTTCGACGTAGCGCTGGCGATCGAACAGCGAGTGAGCCAGCAAGGTTGCGGCCGTGCGCTGGTAGCCGCGCTCCACGGGCGGGTTGCGTTCCAGGATCTGCTTCGACACTTCGATGACGCGATCGAACTCGTTCAGCGCGAACAGCTCTTCGTCGGACTTGGTCAGCACGCGCGCCGATTCCGGGTGCTCGGGGAAGCTCGTCGCGAACATCAGCGAGCTCTCGACGCGCTGCCGATGCCACAACGCCTTCGACTCGCCGGTCAGCGCCGGCTCATGCTTCTGATATGCGATCAGCGCCGCGTAGCCGGCCGCCGCAGACTTCGCATGCAGCGGGTAGTCGTACGCCGTGCGCTCGTACTCGCGCGCCGCTTCTGCGAAGCGTCCCGATTCGAACAACACTTCGCCCAGCAGGTAGCGCGTCGCGGGCGCTTCCGGATCCTGCGGGAAAGAGTCCAGCATCGCGCGATACCAGCGCGCCGCTGCCGTGTAGTCCTCGACTGCCTTGCTCTTCTGCGCCTTCGCGTGGAAGTACTCGGCGAGATCCTTCTGCGTGGTCTTCAGCTGCGCAGCAACTTCCGGCGCATCCGCGACGGTGCGGTTCTGCCAGAACGCCGAGCCGAACGCGTAACGCTCGACGAACGACTGCTTGCCTTCGAGCACCAGCGATGCGAATCCGCCCTTCTGGTACGCCTCGATCGTGCGCATCTGCAACGAGGGCGCATAGCGATCGTCCGGCCGACGCTTCGCCCACGCTTCGAATGCCAGCGCCGCGTCCTGGAAACGCTCCTTGGTGATGTACAGATTGCCGAGGCCTTCGTACAGCAAGTGCGCGTAGACAGGATCGCTGCCGCGCTGCTTGAGCAGGCCGTCGAGCGTCTCGGGACCGTCGAGATCGGAGAACGTGATCGCCATGACGCGCAGCGTGTCTTCGCTGAGCTCGCGCTCCGGACGCGTGAGCGTATCGGCCGGGCGCAGCTTGCCGTCGGCGATCAACACGCGATCGAGCACCTTCAGGAAGGAAGCGACGCTCTCCTCGCCGCGGTTCTGCTTGAACAGCGACCAGCCGTGCTTGTACAGACCCTGTCCGTAGAAATCGCCTTCGGGGCCTGTCTTCACCACGGCGTTGTAAGCGAGCTCGGCATCGCGATAGCGGCCGGCACTGAACAGAATTTCGCCACGCCGGAATTGCGCTTCGGTGTACCACTGGCTCTGCGGAAATTTTGCGACCAGTTGATCGAGCACTGCCAGTGCCCGTTCGGGCTGAGCCTGCGCTTCGTGCGCGCGCGACAGCTGATACATCACGGCGTCGTTGCGTGGATAGTCCGGGTGCGACTTGAGCAGGCCTTCGTAGAGCTGGATCGCCTCCTTCAGCTCCATGCCCTCGACGCCGGAATCGACGCCCGCGGCACGCGCAGCCTCGTCGACTTCGACCTGCAGGTCGCCGAGCCGGCGCATCGCCTCGGTGCGCATCTTCTCGTTGCGCGACTGCAGCTCCAGGAAGCGGCGGTACTGCTCGATCGCCTGCTGCGGCTGCACGTTGGTCGGCGGATCGGGCGAGACCTGCACTTCGCGGCTCTCCAGATCCTTGATCGTCCGCGGCGGCTGCTTGGCCGCTGCTTTCTTGTCCGCGGCTGCGGCCGCTGCCGAATCGGAGCCGAAAACGCCGACGCACGCGATTGTCGCGATCAGCACGGAGCGGGACAGCGAGTGCCGATCGCTCATTGCGCGGCCCCCTTGCCGGTGCCGCTGGACGCGCGATCGTAGATCGACGCGAGCGCGTAGCGCGCCTGCAGCGAATACGCCGCCAGTCGCTCCTTCTGCGATTCGAGCTCCTTGACTGCGATCGTGGCCAGGTACTGGTTCTGCGACTGCGCAGCCGCCGCGAGCTTCGCACTCAGAGCAGCGATGCGCGGCTGCAAATTCGCCACGCGGCCCGCGAACGACTCGGTCCGCGACGGATAATCTTCGCGCGCGCGCTCGACGAGCACCCAGCGCCGGCGCGCTTCTTTGTAGGCGACGTCGAGCTCACGCAGCTCCTTGCGCGTGCGCCACAACCGCGCCTTGTAGCTCGCGTTGAAATCCCACAACAACCGGCCGCGCAGCAGCCGCGTCTTCTCGCGCATCTCCTGCACCAGCGGATCGCTCTGATCGGCGCTGCTCAACGCTTTCTCGATGCGCTCGATCTTCACCCACTGCTCGCGCTCGCGCGCGGTGGCCAGCCCGGCGACGTCCTCGTCGCGCTCGACGGCCTTGAGCCGCAACTCGAGCTCGTTCTGGTGGTCCTCCATCGCGTCGAGATCGACCGTGTCGAGCGTCTGCTGCAGGACCGGAATACGCTGCGCGTACGCACGGCGCCGCGTGTCGACCATGTTCTCGAACGCTTCGACGCTGAGCGACCACGTCGCGAGGTTGCGCTGCATGAGCAGCAGGTCGCGATAGTTCTTCAGGCCTTCCTGGAACTCGTGCGTCGCGAGCAGGTGATACAGGTAGCGCGTCTCCGGCGCGTCCGGGAGCGAAGCGAGCTGCCAGTACCAGCCGACCTTGTCGCCCTTGTCGTGAGAGACGATCGCATCGAGCAGCTGACCGTTGCGAATGGCTGCGATCGACTGATCGATGCGCTGCGACTCCTGATCGAACGCGGTCACCGCGAACATGTACTGATCTGCCGCCTGCTTGGTCGCGTCCAGCTGCGCGTACGCGTAGGGGACGGCCAGGTAGGATTCCTGCACTGCTGCGTCGAGCATGTTCCGGCCGCGCAGCTCGAGCCAGGGTGCGAGCGCCTTCGTGTAGCGCTGCTCGGCGGAGTCCGCCCAGCCGGCGCCGAGCAACGCCTTGTTCGATTGCGGGCCTTCCAGCCGCACGCGTTGCAGAACTGTCTTCGCATCGCTGGCGCGGCCGGCTTTCAGCCACGCGAATCCGAGCGCGAGATTTGCTTTGTCACGCAGCGCCGCCAGCTCCTGCGTCGGCGTGTCGATCTGACCGACCGCGTCGAGCAGCTTCGCTGCGTCGTCCAGGCGTTCTTTCCTGACCAGCGCGACGCCGATGTTGAAGCGCGCATACGCTGACCACGCATCCTTGCCTTCGCCTGCCGGCTGCCACCGTTCGAGCGCGCGAATCGCGTCGTCGTAGCGGTCGAGGTACATCAGCACCTGCGCTTCGAGCAGATGGCGCTCGGGCTCCAGGTCGCCGGGCAAAGCGCCGTGGATCGAAGCCAGCGCGTCGGCCGACTGTTGCAGGTACTCGCGCTGATACCAGACTTTCGCGAGGTAGAACCACGCGCGGTTGCGCACGTCGAGCGGCACGTTGTCGTTGAGCAGCGCGCGGAAGATGCGACCGGCTTCGTCGTGCTCGCCGAGTGAGAGATACAAGCCGCCCTTGAGCAGCTCGGCCTCGACGGTGTGATGCGTGATGCGATCGAAGTCCTGCGAGGCGCCGAGCCGCGTCAGCGACTGCATGTAATCGCCCTGATAGAAGTAGAAGAGAACGTCGCCCCAATGCAGATCCTGCACGACTTGCGGCGTGCCGATCAGCGGCTTCTCTTCCTTGGTTTTGCCGCGCGCAGCAGCAGGTCCGCGCCGCCAGCGCCAATGCGCCGGCGACGGCGGCGAGCAGCACGCCGCGCCGCCCTGCCTTACGCAGCCAGTGAGAGGTAGTCCCTACCATCTCACTCCCATTCCTTGACGATGAATTCCGGTTGCGCCTTGACCGCGCGGTCGCTGATCTTCAGCTCGACATATTTCGCGCCGACGCCCTTGGTGACCTTGATCGTGGCGCCGCGACGGTAGTCGCGCACGTGCGGGCCCTGGCCCGTGAACAATGCCAGCAACTCGTGGTCGCCGGCCTTGAGGTTGCCGATGTAGACGCGATGCACGCCGCCCTTGAGCAGCGCCTGCGCCTCGCGCTCCGTATAGAGGTAGTTGGCGACTTCCTTGTTGTCGAGCTTGAGCGTCACCGAGTCCAGCGCGAAGAACTCGCCGACATCCATCGAAATGAACACCGCAACCTGCGTGTTGGCCGGGAACAGCAGATCCTCCTCCAGCACGAACAGCTCGCGGTTCAGGTCGAGAACTTCCTTCTTCAGGGCCTGCACTTCCTGGTCGAGGCTCTGGAAGCTCTCTGCGGAGGCGCCGGCCGCTTCGCCGGCAGGCTCGGCCGGGGCCGGGGCGTCCTGGGCAATCGCGGCGCCAGCGCACAGCGCGATGACGATCAGGATCAGGGATCGGAGCATGGTGTCGGGTTCCTCTATTCGTTCAGCAGCTCGCGCAGCTTGTCGGTGTAACGCTTCTCATAGCCCGGCTTGTAGCCTTCGGACACGTAGCGCACGACGCCGGCGCGATCCACCAGCACGGTGACCGGCATTGCGCTCACTTCGAACGCGCGGCTCACTTCCTTGCGCGCGTCGAACAGCACGGGATAGGAAACCTTGAGCGTCTGCGCCATCTCGATCGCAGGCTCGGCGTGCTCGTCGATGTTGACGCTGAGCATGATCAGGCCGGCGAGCTGGTACTTGCCGTACAGCTCATCCAGCAGCGGCATCTCCTGGCGGCACGGTCCGCACCAGGTGGCCCAGAAATTGATGATGACGACTTCGCCGAGGTGCTCGGACAGACGCACCGACGGGCCCTTCAGCGAGCGCAGCGCGAAATCGGGAGCGGGCTTGCCGACGATGTCGGCAGCAACGACCAGCGGTTGCAGCACGACGAACATCGCCAGCACGGCGATGAATCGCGCTCGCAGCACGACGCGCAGAGGCCAAGCAGAATTGTGTGAGCTGAGGCATCAATCTCGTTCGTCGACCGCAACCAGGGATTCAAGCGGGCCGACGCACCGCGAGTGAAGCCGCGTTGGCAACCCCGCTGTCGTAGGAAACGCTCCGTTAGACCGGTGGCTTTGCGTCCTCACCTTTCGGTGAGTTTGCCCGGAGAAAACAGCGGTTAGCGTGCTATACGCCGCGCAAATATGTCAACGAACGAAGTGTGATGCGGCCGAGCATGAGCCTCGGCCGCCTGTGATTGAGCGCACAGTTCGCAGGGTTGTCGGTAGCTGCCGACAAACTGCGCGTCAGACGCCGATTCAGATCGGCGCTTTTGGTGCGAGGTAGTCGGACGAGCTCGCGGTCGCCTTCCACATCTCGATGGTCGCCAACGACGGCCGTTCCTGCGCGACGCTGGTGGCCGGCGCGTACGGATCAGTCGTCGCGCTCGAGTCGTTGCCGTACATCAAGGTGCCGGCGACAGCGGTGCCGAGCGTAAGCAGCAGGCAGGTCCCGACAAGAATGTGCTTTTTCATGAGCGAGCTCCGAATTCAAACTTGAGATTTAGGCGAATTGACGATGACGGGCCGCTTGGGCTGTTCACCGCCGCCTTCGGCCAGCACGATGACGGGCCGCTTGGGCTGTTCACCGCCGCCTTCGGCCAGCACGATGACGGGCCGCTTGGGCTGTTCACCGCCGCCTTCGGCCAGCACGACGACCGGCCGCTTGGGCTGTTCACCGCCGCCTTCGGCCAGCACGATGACGGGCCGCTTGGGCTGTTCACCGCCGCCTTCGGCCAGCACGATGACGGGCCGCTTGGGCTGTTCACCGCCGCCTTCGGCCAGCACGATGACGGGCCGCTTGGCTGTTCACCGCCGCCTTCGGCCAGCACGATGACGGGCCGCTTGGGGTTCTGCTTCAGCCAGCCGACGTTCGGCCAGCTTGGACTCACGTCTCGCCAGTCGAGCGATGTCGCTGCGGCCGCCGCGAGCCGACAACACAGCCAGCTACGACAGCCGCAATGACCCAAGAACCCTTGATGACTTTGTGCATTGGAAACTCCCCTCCCGGAGGAATTAGTTAAATTGCCGGCTCATTTTGCGAACCGGTTCACAGGCTTAAGCGATATGGTCCTGTGATTTCCGTCACAGTCGGGGCAACAACAAGACAAAATCCCTGACAATCAGGACATTTCTCAGTTGTAAAAAGGGGATAGCCCCGACCGAAGAGGATTCTGTCGCGGTGGGCGCTCAGGGATAGTCGTAGTGGGATTGCGGCCCGAATCCCGCGCGACCGGGACGGCATCGGTGGCAGAATGCCCGCTGCGGGAAAGTACACTTACAGCCGAGAACGGCCCCGTTTCGGAGACCTGTCCACTGAGCAACACAATCGCAGCGGCCATACCACTCCCGGATCGCCAGGCAGTGACAAGGCTGTTGTCTGCGTGGCAGTCAGGAGACACCAATGCCCTGGAGCGGTTAACACCTCTCATATATGAGGAGTTGCGCAACCGCGCCCGCCGCTACATGAAGCGCGAGCGGCCCGGCCACACTCTCCAGGCGACGGCCGTCGTCCACGAAGCGTTCGTCAAGCTCGTCGAAATGAACGTGTCCTGGCAAGACCGGGGGCACTTCTTCGCCGTCGCGGCGCGCCAGATGCGGCGCATTCTGGTCGATCACGCCAAGACACGTTTCCGCGAGAAGCGCGGCGGCACCACCACAGGCTCGCTCGACGAGCTCGACGCGCTCGACCTCGGACCTGCGACCGCCGGCGAGATCGACGTGCTCGAGATCGACGAAGCGCTCGATCGCCTGGCCGACAAGAATCCGCGGCTCGCCGAAATGGTCGAGCTGCACTATTTCGGAGGCCTGACCTACCAGGAGCTCTCCGAAACGCTGAAGGTCTCCGAAGCTACCGTCGACCGCGAGATCCGTCTCGCGAAAGCGTGGATGCTCAAAGAAATCCGCCCGTTACGGAGCCGCGAACCCGAAGCGTCATGAGCGCGGATAGCACAGGGAGGAGTTCCGACGATCGCTGGGAACGGCTGCAACAGCTGTTTTCCCGCGCCGTAGAGCTGAGCGGACCCGAGCGCAAGGCGTTCGTGGATGCCGAGACCGCCGACGACGCGGCAATGCGCGCCGAGCTGCTCGAGCTGCTGGCGTGCGATAACGGCGGCGGGCGCACCGGCCCGCTCACACTCGCACTCGGCGCTGCTCTCGACACGACCACACGCGACCGCCGCAAAGCACTCGTCGGCCGTATCCTCGGCAACTACAAGCTCGTTTCGGTCCTCGGCCACGGCGGCACCGGCACCGTCTATCTCGGCGAGCGCGCCGATCGACAGTACTCGGCGCAGGTCGCAGTCAAGATCGTCGACAACGGCACGATGCAGGGCGAGCTCGGCCTGCGCTTCCGCGCCGAGCGCCAGATCCTCGCGAGCCTGAACCACGCGAACATCGCGCGCCTGATCGACGCGGGCGAAACCGAGGAAGGCAATCCCTACCTCGTGATGGAGTACGTGCACGGCGAGCCGCTGGATCGCTATTGCGATCGAGAGCAGCTCGGACTGCGCGAGCGTCTGCAGCTGTTCCTCGATATCTGCGGCGCCGTCCAGTACGCACACCAGAACCTGGTCGTGCATCGCGACCTGAAGCCCGCGAACATTCTCGTGACGGCGGAAGGCGCACCGAAGCTGCTCGACTTCGGTATCGCCAAGCTCCTCGACGCCGGCGAAGCCGCAGCTGCCATGGCGCTGACGCGCATGAACGATCGGCTGCTGACGCCGGAGTATGCGAGCCCCGAACAGATTCTCGGCCGGCCCGTGACCACGGCCAGCGACGTTTACGCGCTGGGCGTCGTGCTGTACGAGCTGCTCACCGGTTTGCGTCCGTACACCGTGCCGGCCTCGGCGAGCCAGCTGGAACTAGAACGCTCGATCTGCATCACCGATCCATTGCGGCCGAGCGCGGCGGTCAAGCGCGCACGCGAAAGCGGGCCGCTGGAAGGGCAGTCGGAGATCCTCGCCGTCGCAGCCGCGCGCAAGCTCACGCCGGACAAGCTGCAGAAGCGCCTCATCGGCGACATCGACGCGATCGTGATGCGCGCGCTGCGCAAGGAACCGCAGCATCGTTACAACTCGATCGAACAGCTCGCATCCGACATCCGGCGGTTCCTGACGCGCGAGCCCGTTCAGGCGCGCCAGGGCAACTGGCTCTACTACTCGCAGCGGTTCATCCGGCGCCATGCGTTCGGCGTGAGCGCCGGCGCAGCGTTCTTCGTCTTCCTCGCCGCGTTCGCGACGGTTTCGACGATCCAGGCGCAGCGCATCGCCGCAGAGCGTGATCGCGCGCAAGCAGGAAAGCAGCCGCGCGGAGAAGGTCTCCGAGTTCATGCTGGAGACGTTTCCAGCAGCCGACCCCTGCGATATTCGTGGTACGCGACGACGGCAGGCCGGAGACAGCGGAAGAATTGCTGGCGAAGGCCGGGCGCCGGGTTCGGGAGGATCTGCACGAACATCCCCAGGTGCGTGCGCAGCTGCTCGAGACACATCGGGCGCGCTTATCGCCGCCGCAACGACGACAAGAGCAGCCGTCAGCTACCTGCAGGATGCCGTCGAGCTCCGCTCGAAGAGTCCGCGGGCGGACAAGGCGACGAGGAAAGGGCGGCGCTCATGGTGGAGCTGGCCATGTCCATGAGGGAAGGGCGGCGACGTGCTGGGCTCGGACATGCAGTGTTGCGCGAAGTCAGCGACATCCTGCATAGACTGAAGCTGGAGCGTTCGGTCACTTACGCTCGAATGCTTGCCAATCGCGGGCGCGTACAGATGAGGCTCGGCAAGCCGGACGCCGCGCAGGTGTATTCGACGAAGGCCTGGCGTTGCTGCAGGACCGACGGGGCCGCGCCACCTGAAGGGCGCACGCTGCTGGTGGAGAAGGCCGCTGCCTTCCTGTGGGAAGACGACGCTCATCAGCCGAGCGCAACGCGCGCGAGGCGGTGGAAATCTACAGCCGCTAGCTTTCCCCCGCTGCATCCCGACCGGACGCATGCGCAGGCCCAGCTCGGCGAAACCTTGCGACTGCAAGGCCGCCTGGACGAGGCTTCCGTCATATTCAAGGAAGCTCTGAATGCGACAGCATCGATGTACGGCGAGACGATCGCCGTGTTGCGGACGTCCTCGACTCGCTCGCGAAGATCCGGCGGGGACAACGCGACCTGAGCGATGCAGAGAAGTATGCCCAGCAGGCCGTGGACGTCGCAGATCAAGGCGGAAGGTCCGGACCACGAGAGAACGGCCTACTACCGAACCGCGCTCGCCTCCGATACAGATCGAGCGCCGCGAGTACGCCGCAGCGGAAACCCAGCTGGACGCTGCGATCGTCACCTTCAACGCGAAGCTCGTGGCCGACCATCCTTATATAGCCTCCGCACAGCACTACCTGGGCGAAGTGCTGCTGCAGACCAATCGTCTGAAGGACGCCGAAGTCATGTTCATGAAGCGATGAATCGATCGAAGCACGCTAAGGAGCCGGAGTGGCGCGCGGCGCGCTCTGCGAGCGGCCTGGGCGAAGCGCTCTACCGGCAGGGCCGGGCGAAGGATGCCGAGACATACCTCGTGAGCAGCTATCGCACACTCACCGCCGACCGGAATGCGGATGCCCAATGCCAGGCGAGTTGCCAGGCAGCGCGTCGAGCGATTCTTCACCGATCGCGGACAGCCAGAGCGGCTGCAGGCGCTCATCGAGGGGACGCGCCCCCGGAACATCTTCCGCCGCCAGTCGCACGAATTAGCCGAATCTTCGAGTCAGGACGACGCACATGGATCTACCCACGGATCGGGACGCCGAGATCGACGCAATCCTTCCTTCTGTTTACAAAGAGCTGCGCCGCATCGCGACCGCGAACATGGGTCGCATGCCGGTCGGCAGCACTCTGCAGCCGACTGCATTGGTGCACGAGGCGTGGCTGCGCCTCGGCGGCTCCGACAAGGCGGACTGGAAGAGTCGCGGGCACTTCCTGGCCGCTGCAGCGGAAGCGATGCGGCACATCCTGATCGACCGCGCGCGACAACGCCGCACCCTGCGTCACGGCGGCGATCAACAACGCGTCGATATCGAACAGATCGAAATTCCCATCGACACGGACGACGACGAGCGGGTGCTGGCGATCAACGCGGCCGTGGAGAAGCTTACGCTCGAGTACCCGCAGATTGCCGAGCTGGTCAAGCTGCGCTGTTTCGTCGGTCTGGAGATCTCCGAGGCCGCGCGAGTGCTGCGCATCCCTAGAGCCACCGCGTATCGACGCTGGGAGTTCGCGCGGACCTGGCTCTACAAGGAACTGCACGCCTGATCCGCTGAGACGCGCGCGTCGCGAATCTCGTATTCAAAGACGAGGACGACGCAACTCGAACGATGGTCTCAACGGACTCGACTTCCGACCGATGGCAGCTGCCGTACACGTCGACGTTCTTGCACGGGAGGTTTCACGCCGACTGTGCGCCGCGAACGATTCGGCCCTGCTCGACGATCCGCACCGCCATGTCATGCGCATCGCGGCGGAGGTTGAGGCCGAATGGGAGGGGCGCGCACGGCGGTCCTGGACAGTTGAAGGCGACGATGCAATCCCCGCTCCTTCAGCATCCGCTTGCAACTCGATCCAGGCCGCCGTGCTCGCGCTTCCACCTCGGCAGCGCGAGCTGTTGCTGCTGCATGTCGCGGGACTGACGTACCGGCAGATTGCAACTCGCTACGGCTTGCCTCACGCAGTGGTGCTTCGCGAGCTTGCGAGGGCGTATTGCAGTCTGCGCGGGACGTTGTCTCGCACGAATGTGGACAACGGGCGCTAGAATCTGCACTCCTCACCCTGATGAAGGACGGAGCGTGCAAATCGCCGATACCCGCCCCGCGGTCCTCGTTCGCGACGCACACGAAGCGGACATGAGTGCGGTCACGAGCATCTACGCTCGACACGTACTGCACGGACTCGCATCGTTCGAGGAGGTTCCACCGTCGCTCGATGAGATGAAGGCGCGGCGCGCGAACGTGCTGCAACTCGGCCTTCCCTACCTGGTCGCCGAGCTCGAAGGGCGCATCGTCGGCTACAGCTATGCGACGTCCTACCGCGCGCGACCCGCTTATCGCTACACCGTGGAGGATTCCGTCTACGTCGAGGATGGCCTCAACGGACGCGGTATCGGCACTGCGCTGCTCGCCGAGCTCATCGCGCGCTGCGAGCGCGGTCCATGGCGACAGATGCTTGCAGTCATCGGCGACAGCGGCAACGCGGGTTCGATCGCGCTGCATCGGCGATTGGGATTCGCGCTTGCGGGGAACCTGGCTTCCGTCGGATTCAAGCTGGGCCGCTGGGTCGACAGCGTCTTCATGCAACGCGCGCTCGGCGTGGGCGATTCGACCAAACCTTGAGCCGACTTCGCAGTCCCGCTCGCGCGCGCCAGACGCTACACCGCGGTCAAACGTGCGGCGAACAGACGCTCGATTCACAACGGTTGTAAAAGTTCCAACTGCGTCGTGTGGGAGGATCGCCGGGCTGGACATCCCGATAGGCGGCCGACACTCTCGCCGGATGAGATCACGTGAAATGAAGTCGCATCCCCGTCTTCCTGCTGCTGGTCCTGGCACGCGTCGGGGTCGCCGCCGACGTCAAAACACCCGCCGAGATTTACGGGGAGCTGTTCGAGCGCGTGCAGCTCGAGCAGGTCTACCCGGACAGCAAGAGCTTCGTCGATGCTCTGCCCGTCAAGGCGCCGGAACAGGTGCTGGCCGAGTACGGCCAAGCGCGCGGTAAATCGGACTTCGATCTGCGCAAGTTCGTCGCCTCGAACTTCACACCGCCCCCGCAGGCCGGTGCGGAATATCACACCGTGCCCGGCCAGGACGTGCGCGAGCACATCGATGCGTTGTGGAAGGTGCTCGAACGCAAACCCGAGGATCAACGCCCGCACTCGTCGCGACTGGCGCTGCCGCACCGCTATGTCGTGCCCGGCGGTCGCTTCAACGAGATCTACTACTGGGACTCCTACTTCACGATGCTCGGGCTGGAAGAAAGCGGCCGCCACGAGCTGACGGTCTCGATGCTCGACAATTTCGCCTGGCTCATCGACCAGTTCGGTCACGTGCCGAACGGCAATCGCAGCTATTACCTCAGCCGTTCGCAGCCGCCGTTCTTCGCGGCGATGGTCGAGCTCGCCGCGCAGCGCGACGGCGATGCGACCTACAGGAAGTATCTGCCGCAATTGCGTCGCGAGTACCAGTTCTGGATGGAGGGCGAGACTTCGCTCGCTCCCGGCGCGGCACATCGTCGCCTGGTGCGGCTGCGCGATGGCACTCTGCTCAATCGCTACTGGGACGATCGCGACACTCCGCGTGAGGAAGCGTTTCGCGAGGACGTGGCGACGGCGCGAGCGTCGAAGCGTCCGGCCGCCGACGTCTATCGCAATCTGCGAGCGGCGGCGGAAAGCGGCTGGGACTTCAGCTCCCGCTGGCTTGCGGATGGCAAGACACTTGGCACGATTCACACGACCGATTTCATTCCTCCCGACCTCAACAGCCTGCTGTATCAGCTCGAGCTGACGATCGCGAAAGGCTGCGAAGTGACCTCGGACGCTGCGTGCACGAAGGACCTGCGCTCGCGCGCCGCAAAGCGCAAGGCTGCAGTAGAGCGAATCCTGTGGAATCCGGCGATCGGCGCGTATGCGGACTATGACTGGCGTGCGCAGAAAATCAGCGATCGAGTTTCGCTCGCGACCGTGTATCCGCTGTACTTCAAGCTGAGCGATAGCGGCAAGGCACGCACGATCGCAGCCACTGCGCGCGCGAAGCTGTTGCAACCGCATGGCCTGGCAACGACGACCGCGGACACCGGCCAACAATGGGACGCGCCGAACGGCTGGGCGCCGTTGCAATGGCTCGCCATCGGCGGCTTGCGCAGCTACGGCGAGGAGACGCTCGCGGGCACGATCGCGCAGCGCTGGGTCGCGAAGAACGTCGAGGTCTATCGCGGCACCGGCAAGCTGGTCGAAAAATACGACGTGACCGGTTCGGCGGCCGGCGGCGGCGGCGAATATCCGCTGCAGGACGGTTTCGGCTGGACCAACGGCGTGCTGCGCCGGCTGCTCGCGATTTACCCGAAGCTCGCCCAGCCCTGAATCCCTTCCGTCTCGCCGCGCAGGAGCCAGCGCAGGTGCGGACATCCCGCACTTGCTTTCGGCCCGTAGTATCTGTAATTTCTGTTTAGACAGAAATTACGGGCACAACATGAACGCCAGTACCGTAATGGCACGCCTCCGCGTGCGACCCGCCGATCATCCGGCAAGCGTCAGCGTACGAACGCTGTTGGGAGAAACCGCTTGGTTCTCGCTGCCGGCAACAGCGCGAGCGCGCTTCGCCGACCATGCGGCGAGCGCCGAGTATCGCGGCGTCTTCGAAGAAGTCCGCGCCAGCTTCGCCGGCCGACTGCTGGCGATGTGCTGCCGACTGATCGGCACGCCCGTCGCGCCTTTCACGGGTACGAACATCCCGGCCACGGTCAAAGTATTCGCGACGCCCGATGGCGGTACCGCCTGGCAGCGCATCTACGAGTTTCCGGGGCGTGAACCTTGCGTCGTCGAAAGCATCAAGCGTCTGTCACGCGAAGGCACGCTGATCGAGGCGCTCCCCGCTTGCCTGCGCATGGCTCTCGACGTGTACGCGCGCGACGGCGTCCTGCATTTCGTAAGCAACGCCTACTACTTCGATCTCGGCCGCATGCGCATCCGGGTGCTCGACTGGCTGCCGCCCGGCACGACGCACGTCGAGCACATCGATCTCGGCGATGGCTCGTTCCGCTTCACGATGCGCGTGCGGCACCGCTGGCTCGGCGAAGTGTTCTACCAGACCGGATGCTTCCGCGACCCCGCTACCCCATCAGCCAGTCGCTGAAGACCGCGCGCGCCTTCGCTCCCTCGAACCTGCGCCGGACTGCGTCCATCGCTTGCAGTGTCGCGCGCTCACCGCTGCCGAAGAATCCGAGCCAGTAAGGCACGTGGAACTCGAAATTCGCCGGACGGCTGCGAATCTGTAAATCGCGCACGCCGAAAAAACCCGTCTGGAAAATCGCGCGCCGCACCTTGTTCTCCAGCAGCTGCAGGGCGATCGACTCATCGATGCGAGCCACCGGCGCGTTGCGGGTCGTGACGGTCACCAACTCAGCATCCGCGGGCACGGCGGTGAACTCGTACAAATCGAGCAGACCGCTGACAGCATCGGCTGCGTACAACGCGAGCTTGGTGTCGCCACGATTGATCACTTCGACGTGATACAGCCGAAACGGCAAATACGCAGCGGCCAGCTGCCGCAACCGGCCGCGCAGCAGTCCGCCGCGACGCTCCAGCGCCGCCAGTGCTTCTTCTTGCGTGACGTTCGCACGCAAGCAGCGAATCTCCTGGCGGGCGGCGGCCGCCGCCTCGGTCAGCGGAAGTAGATCCACAACCCGACGACAGTGGCGACCAGCAACAGGCTGAACGCGACGTTGAGCTTGTGCTCCGTCGGCGACTCGCGCGCCAGCTCAACTCTGGTCACGCCGACCGTGTCGATCTTGTCGTCGACGGTGGCGAACGTGAGTCCGGCGAGCTTGCGGCGGTCCGGCGCGGGCGTGAGCAGGCTCACGACAATCAGCACGGCGCAGCAGATCACGAACATCAGGATCGCGTAGTGCAGGAAGTTCATATCGAGCAGCCAGCGCACAGCCGCTCCCTGGAAATGCTCGCTCTTATCGAGGACCTCCAGCACGAACCGCAGCGTGCCGAGCACGAGGCCCGTCAGCAGTGCACTGATCGATCCCGCGCCGTTCAACCGCGTCCACAGAATGCCCAGGATGAAGCACGCGGCGATCGGCGGACTGATGTAGGCCTGCACCGATTGCAGATAGATGTAGAGCTGCGAGCTGAGCAGCTTGATGAACGGCACCCACAGCAGTCCAAGCACGACGAGCGCGCCCGTGGCGATGCGCCCCACGAACACGAGTTGCTTCTCGCTCGCGGTCGGCTTCATGCGCTTGTAGAAGTCGAGCGTCACGAGTGTCGACGCCGAGTTGAAGACCGACGCCATGCCGCCCATCAGTGCGGCAAGCAGAGCGGCGATCATCAGGCCGACGAGACCCGAAGGCAGCAGGTTGACGATCAGCGTCGGATACGCGATGTCGCCGTTGGTGACCGTGCCGTTGGCATTGGTCGTGAACAGTTGCGGATACAGCGCGAAGGCGATCAGGCCCGGCAGCACCAGCACGAACACCGGCAGGATCTTGAGAAAGCCCGCGAAGATCGTGCCGGCCTTGGCATGACCTTCGTCCTTCGCCGACAACACCCGCTGCACGATCACCTGGTCGGTGCACCAGTACCAGATGCCGAGGATCGGTGCGCCGAGGAAGATGCCGGTCCAGGGGAACTCCGGATGGTTCGCCGGCTTCATCATGCTGAAGTAGTGCTCCGGAACTGCAGCGCGCAGGCCGTCGAAGCCGCCGACCTCCGACAGGCCGATGACTGTGAGCGCCACGGCGCCCGCGAGCAGCACCAGCGTCTGCATGAGCTCCGTGTAGATCACGGCAGACAACCCGCCGATGATCGTGTACACACCAGTTGCAACAACGAGCGCGACCGCGGCCGTGAGCGGATCCCACCCGACCACACGCTCCAGCACGATCGCCGCCGCGTACAGGTGCACCGAGATCTTGGTGAAGATGTACGCGAGGATCGAAATACTCGCCAGGTACACGCTGCTGGCGCGATTGAAGCGCCGCTCCAGGAATTCCGGCATCGTGAACACGTTCGAACGCAGGTAGAACGGCACGAACACCCAGCCGAGGATCAACAGGATCAGGCACGCGAGCCATTCGAAGTGCCCGACCGCGAGGCCCGAGGTCGCGCCCGAGCCGGCGAGGCCGATGAAGTGCTCGGTGGAGATGTTGGAGACGAACAGCGAGGCGCCGATGGCGAACCAGCCGACGTTGCGCCCGGCCAGGAAGTAGTCGACCGAGTTGCGACCCTTGCGCGCGAAGTACACGCCGATGCCGAAGATGATGACGAAGTAGATCGCGATGATGCCGATGTCGAGCCCCGTGAGGCTCTTGGTGGTGACCACGGCGGCTTCGATCGGGCTTGCCATCGTTCCTCCTTCTTCACATTTCTAGCTTTTCTGGCGCCTGGCGAGGCATTCTATGTGCGCTGGGCGGAATCCGACAGGTGCTGCACAGGCATCATGAATACGACAACCCTCGCTCGCGCAACGGACGCCGACTTCCAACTTAAGACGGATTGGCACATCGCTTCCCACATCGACCAGGTCTGGGAGGCGCTGAATCATCCGGACTACTGGCCGCGCTGGTGGCCGTATGTCCGTGCCGTAGAGAAATTGCGAGCCGGCGACGCGGAGGGACTCGGCTCACTGTATCGCATCGACTGGACCAGCAAACTTCCCTACGACATCACCTTCGAGGTCGAGACCGTCGAAGTGGTACGTTACGAGCGGATCCGCGCATTGGCGCGCGGTCAGTTGAACGGCCAGGGGGTGTGGGAATTGTCCCCCGACGAAAGCTCTACGCGCGTGCGCTACACCTGGACGGTGAAGCTGGTCGAGCCGTGGATGCGTCACCTGCGACTGGTCGCCGGCCCGATCTTCCGTTGGAATCACAACGCAGTGATGCGCGCCGGCGCCATCGGCCTGGCCCGGCATCTCAACGTGAAGCTGCTCAGCTCGACTTGAAGCCAATCCTCGCGTGCGTGCCGTCGCAGAACGGTTTGCTCGCACTTCCGCCACACCGACACAACCGCGCGCTCGTAACGCGCGCAACTACACGCCCGGTGCCGCTGGTGATCTCGAGATTGCCGCGAATCGCCAGCGGTCCGTCCGGCTGCGGATCGATCGCGAGAACGCCGTCGCGCACAGGCAGCATCTGCGTTTCGCGGCTCGGCGGCTCGCCCGAGGCATCGAAGCCGATCTGATTGTGCGAGCCGTCGCAGAACGGCTTGTTCTGCGAAGCGCCGCAGCGGCACAGCGTCGCGCGAAAGCCGCGCGTCTCGCCGTCGATCTGTAACTGACCGCGAAACGCGTACGGCCCGCGTTCGCGCACGCTCGCGAGATTCACGGGCGGCGCAGTCTCGTCGCTCAGCCCGTCGACGCGCCGGTACTGAATCGCTCCGGAAGGACAGGCGTGGGCGATTTCGACTACACGTTCCACTGGCATCGCGTCCGGATGAATCCACGGCCCCGACACGTTCGCGAGAAAGACTTGCGGCGCGCCGGTCACGCAGAATCGTGCGTGTATGCAGCGCTTCGCTTCGAACATCAGCTCCAGCTTCTCGCCTTGCACACGCTCGACGCCGTCGACGATCGTCGCAGCCGGCGCGCGGACCGGAGCCGGCGAAGCCTTCGGCACAGCGGGCGCATCGTCGCCAACCGTCGGTGCACGCAGTTCGAATCCACGACCCGCCTGGCGTGAGAGTGATACGAGATTCTCGCTGGCCTGCCGAACACGCTGATCGCCGCCGCTCGCGAGCGCGGACGCGACGTCGGCGAGCTGCTGCAACCTTTCGATGAAGAACACACGCGCCGCCTTGCCCGGCTGCAGCGACGAAGCATCGCGCAGCGCCGTGAACGACATGCCGGCGTGACAATCCGGATTCGACGGTCCCGCGGGCAGCCGCGCGGCGCGCTCGGCGAGCGGCACGATGACGTGCATCAAACCGATCGCGAGGCGCAGCACCAGCGCCTTCTCATCGCCGGAAGCCCGACACAAGTACGAGTAAGCGAACAGTCGCAACATCAGGCTGTAGGAGGCATTCGCCAGATCGACGATTGCGCTCGCCTGCGCGTCTTCGATCCACACGCGCCCCTCCGGACGCGGCGGCCGCCGCAGCACCGGATTGGTCGCCGCCGGAAATGCCGGCGAAAACCCTGGGCGCTTGCGCTGGAAGCTCAGCAGCTCCTCGCGCACGCTGAGGAATCGCTGGAAGTGCGAGCCCATCATGTCGCGCGGCGCGCCTTCGCCTTGCATGACGATGCTTTCGAACGCGGCGAGCGCAGTCTTCAGGCACATCACCGGTTTGGCTGCGCTGAATCCGAATTCCGCGAGCGAGATCTGCAGCGCCGGATCGCCGCAGAAGACTTTCTCCTCCCCGCAGCGGTCGACCAATGTGCGCAAGCCCAGTGACAGCGCGGTATAGAAGTTACCGACAGTGTCGTAGTTGATCCCCATCGGCGTGAGCCGTGGCACGCCGCTGCCGCGGACGTAGTCGCGCTCGGCGGCAAAGGCCTCGCTGTCGCGCTCATCGGACCCTGACGGGCGCTCCAGGTAAATGAAGTGCTGGAGAGTCTGCGCGTTGAACGGCGCGAGCTTGACGACCACGCTGGCCGGCAGGAAGCCGGGATCGATCGGAAAATTGGTGCGGCCGACGCGCGGACTGCCACCTAACGCGGAGGTGATGTTCCACACCGCCGTGAGATGCGCCATCTCCTCGATGGCCACCTCGAACAGCGCCTGGCGCCAGCGGCCGACGGCTTCCACCTCATCGGGCGCCAGCCCGTCCTCGGCGGCGGTGCGCAGGCTGAAGGCCGCGTACAAGTAAGTGCACATGAGATTGTGCTCGAGCTCGGCGGCTTCGTAGAGCGCGTGCAGGACGGCTTCACGGTCGGCCAACCGCGGCGATGCGACGGCTTCGGTCATCGGAGCTCCCAGGAGTCAGCGGCAGATCCTCCCACACTTTCGTAAGGGTTGAGCAAGCGCCGCGACCCATGTAAAAAGCCGGGGTCCTCGAACCCTCGCCCGCCTGTCCTCATGCAAAATTTCGCGCCCGGAGATCTCAAAGAAGTCCTTGCGCTCTTGCAGACAGGCCTCGAGCTTCCGGTCGAGCAGCGCGAGGCCTGGCTCGCCGCGCTGGACGCCTCCAAGACGCGTCTCAAGCCGACCTTGGCGGCCCTGCTCCAGAAGCATGCGGAGCACGAGACCGACGATTTCCTGAAGCATCTCACGCGTTTCACCGCCGACACGGCAGCCGACGGCGCGGCGACGGTCGCACCGCAGCCTGTCGTCGGCGGCATAGTCGGTCCGTACCGCCTGCTCGGCCCGGTCGGCGAAGGCGGTATGAGCTCCGTATGGCTGGCGGAGCGCACCGACGGCGTCCTGCGGCGAAAGGTCGCGCTGAAGCTGCCGCACTGGTGGGCGCTGTCGAAGCTCACCGAGCGCGCGACTCAGGAGCGCGAGATCCTCGCGTCGCTCGAGCATCCGAACATCGGACGCCTGTATGACGCGGGCATCACCGAGGACGGCCGGCCTTATCTCGCGCTCGAGTACATCGAAGGCAAAGCGATCGACGTCTACTGCCGCGAGCGCGAGCTCGACGTACGCGCCCGGGTCGCGCTCATCGCGCAGATCGCCCGCGCGGTCGCGTACGCGCATTCGCGACTGATCGTCCATCGCGATCTCAAGCCTTCCAACATCCTGGTCGACGCGCAGGGACAGGTTCACCTGCTCGACTTCGGCATCGCCAAGCTCATCGAGGAAGGCAGCGCCGCGAACAAGGCGCTGACGCAGGTCGGTGTACGCGTGCTCACGCCCGAGTACGCGTCGCCGGAACAGATCACGGGCAGCGCGATCACGACCGAGAGCGACGTGTACTCGCTCGGCGTTGTCGCGTACGAGTTGCTCGCGGGCGAGAGACCCTACTCGTTCAAGAGCCCGCTCACGGCGGACTGGGACGTGCTGACGAGCGAAGTGCGCGCCCCCAGCACCGTAGCGCGCGAGCGCACGACAGCGCGAAACCTGCGCGGCGATCTCGACACGATCGTACTCAAGACGCTCAAGAAGGAGCCGGGCGAGCGCTACGCGACGGCAGCCGCATTCGCCGACGACCTCGATCGCTATCTGCGCGGCGATCCCGTGCTCGCGCGACCGGATTCCGCCGGCTATCGCTTGCGCAAGTTCGCGGTCAAGCATCGGATCGCAGTGAGCGCCGCCGCTGCGGTCGTGTTGGCGCTGGCTGCAGGCCTCGCTGTTGCCTCGTGGCAGCTGCGCATCGCGCGTGCCGAGAAGAAGCGCGCCGAAGACGTCAAGGAGTTCGTCGCGTCGATCTTCCGCTCTGCCGATCCTTACTTCACCGGTGCGCAGCAGATGAAAGCGTCCGAGCTGCTGACGCTTGCGAAGGAGCGCATCGATCGCGAGATGGCTTCGCAGCCGCAGAGCAGCGTCGAGCTGTTGGCGATCGTGGGCGAGGCGCAGGCCAACCTGGAGGAATACGACGGTGCGCGCGCGACATTGCAGGCGGCGCTCGATCTCGCGGCGCGCAAGCTCCCGGAGGGCAACATTCATACATCGCAGGCGCGGGCGCAGTTGGCGATGATCCACGCGAACGAGCGCGACTTCGACTCCGCGAAGCGCGAGCTCGATGCTGTGATACCGGAGCTGCGCGACTACGGACGCCCCGCCGTGCGTACCCTGGTGAATGCGTTGCAGACGCGCGGTTTCGTGGCCGGCGACGAGGGCGATGGCGAGCGCGCCATCGCCGACATGCGCGAGGCGGTCGAGATCGCCGAAGAGTCGCTGGGCGCGAACGATTCGGAGACGATCCTCGCAAAGCGCCAGCTCGCGCAGGAATATCTGATGGCCGGACGGTTGCCGGAAGCGGTCGAGACGTCGCGCGAGGCATTCAGTCGCGCGCAGGAGAATTTCGGCGCCGGCGGCCGCAATGCGCTGCTGGCCGAGACAGAAGATGTCTACGGGCGCGCCCTCGCGGATTCCGGCCAACTGGCTGCCGGCATCGGGCATCTGCAGAAATCCATCGAGCGCACCGAAGCGCTGCTCGGCCCCAACAACGGTTCGATCGCAAGCAAGCTCTCGTGGCTGGCGCGCGCGCAGCTGAAGCTGGGCGATCTGCCCGGGGCCATCGCATCGATGACGCGCAGCGTTGCCGCGGCCACCAACGATCTCGATCGGGCGCGGGCACAGGCGGGCCTGGGCGTCGCACTGGTCGCCGCACGACGTATCGACACTGCCATCGATGTCCTGCGGACCGCAGTCGATGATTTGAAACGCCTCGACACCGGCGAGGGCTCGTGGTTGCCGAACGCAACGGCGACGTACGGCATCGCGTTGGCGTTTGCAGGACAAACGGCCGAAGCCCAGCGCGTACTGCAGGCGAGCCTGAGCAGCGGCAAGGTCGCAGGACCTGTGCTCGCCGACACTCACAACGGACTGGGCCTCAGCGCCCTGCACAGCAAGAATGCAACGGCAGCGCTCGATCATTTTCAGAAGGCGCAGGAAAACGCCGGTCCGCCCGACCCGCCCTCGCGCATCCGCGCCGCGGCGGTGCTCGGCGCCGGAATGGCGCAGCTCGAGCTCGGCAAACTCAAGGAGGCGGAGCAGTCGCTGCAGGAAGCGGACGCTGCCTATCGGAAGATCCACCAGCTGCCGACACCGGCACTCGCCGACGTGCAGGTTGCCCGCGGACGCGTCGCGATGCTCGAAGGACGCACCGAAGATGCGTCGCAGCTGTTCACCGAGGCCGACGAATTCTGGCGCCGTTACGAGTCGAAGAGCCGGTGGGCGCGCGAAGCATCCCAGTGGCGCGAGCGCCAGGCCGCAACGCGCAGCCGTTCCCCCGACCGCGAATAGCGGCTTGACCTTCACGTAACGTCAAACCCTACGGTCCAGTCTCCTCACACCAGGAGCTGACCATGTTCACTATCTATGGCGTACCGCTGTCCATCCACGTCCGCAAGGTCATCATCGCCGCGCTGGAGAAGCGCCTCGAGCACAAGGTCGAAGTCGTGTTTCCGTTCGATCCGCCGCCTGGCTGGCGCGACCTCAGCCCGACCGGCAAGATCCCGGCGCTCAGGCACGGCGGGCTGACGCTCGCGGACTCGTCGGTCATCGTCGCCTACCTGGAGAAACGCTTTCCCGAGCTGCCGCTCTATCCGAGCGACCCGGCGCAGTACGCACGCGCGCTGTGGTTCGAAGAGTATGTCGACTCACAGATCGCGCCCGACGTGATCGGCCTGTTCCATCAGAAGGTGCTGGGGCCGATGCTGCACGAGAAGGAGCCGGACGCTGCGGTCGTCCGCCGATTGATGCACGAAGACTTACCGCCGAAGCTCGATTACCTCGAAACATCGCTCGACGGCGAGTACTTCGCCGGCGGGCGCATGAGCGTCGCCGACATCACGCTGGCCTCGGACCTGACGATCTTCCACTACCTCGGCTGCACGCTCGATGCCGCGCGCCATCCGAATCTGCTGGCGCATTTCAAACGTATGCTGGGACGGGAGTCGTTCCGCACGGCGCTGGCAGCCGAGCAACCGTTCGCCGAGCGCATGGGGCTCGACCGCGGCTTCCTGCAAAAGGCGGCGTAACGCAAGCGGGATCGAACGACTGGGGAGGCGCTGTGTTCAAGATCGGAGATTTTTCGCGGATCGCGCGCGTGTCGTGCAGGCTGCTGCGCTACTACGACGAGATCGGGCTGCTCAAGCCCGCGCAGCTCGAACGCGACAGCGGCTACCGCTACTACAGCGCCTCCCAGTTGCCGCGTCTGAATCGCATCCTGGTGCTCAAGGAGCTCGGCCTGAGTCTCGATGACATCGCGCGCGTGCTGGACAGCAATCTGTCGGCGGCCGAGCTGCGAGGCATGCTCACGGTACGGCGAAGCGATGCGCAGCGCGCACTCACGGAAGAGATGGAGCGTCTGCGGCACATCGAGAGTCGCATCGCGCAGATCGATGCGGAAGGCGAATTGTCCGTCGATGACGTCATCATGCGCAGCGAGCCCGCGCAGCGACTCCTGTCCGTGCGTCGTGTCATACCGTCGTTCGCTGCCGCACGCGATCTGATTCGCGAGCTGAGCGAATCGGCCCGCACGCTCAAAGTCAGGGGCTTGCTCGGCCGCCTGACCGCAATCGCTCACGCACAGGAGTTCGAGCTCGACCGCATCGACGTCGAGATGGGATTCGTCGTCGACGGCGAAGCGTGCGAGGAAATCCGACTTACAAATGGCGAACAGTTGGCCGTTCGTGAGCTGCCCGCGGTCCAGCGCATGGCGACGTGCGTGCGCATCGGGCTGCCCGAGCGCGCGCACCTGATCACCGGCAAGATCGGCCTCTTCATGGAGGCGAACGGCTACGCGCTCGCGGGGCCGAGCCGCGAAGTCTTCCTGCAGCCGCCCCGCCTCGACCGCATGGAGGAGTCGGTCGTGGAGATGCAGTTTCCAGTCGCGAAAGTTGCGACCTTGTAATGGTCCGCCTGTCAGCGGGACATATTTGCATGTCGGAAACAGTCGCTGTCGCAAGTTCGGCACGAAGTGCAACGAGAGGACAACACGTGTAGAACGCCCGCGTCACTCACGTGGAACCCGCCGCGCACTTCCGAGTTAGTTGAAACCGAGCCGAATCATGCCGACCTTCTCGCCGACACGGACGTATTCGATGGAACGCGATCGAATTCCAGAGCTCGACCTGTTGCGGTTCATCGCGGCCGTCAGCGTCGTGCTGTTCCACGCCACGAACTGGCCGTCGGATCCGAACCTGCTGACACGCGTCGCGACTTACGGCTCCCTGGGCGTGCCGCTGTTCTTCATGATCAGCGGCTTCGTAATCCTGATGACCGCGCAGAACCGCAGCGGCATCGAGTTCATCAACTCGCGGATTGCGCGCCTCTATCCTTCGTTCTGGATCGCCGTGCTGCTGAGCGTGCTCGCGCTCACGCTGCTCGCCGACGATCCGCCGTCGCTCGCAACCATCGTCGCCAACCTGACGATGCAGCCGCACGCCTTCGACCAGCCGTACATCGACATGGTGTACTGGACGCTGGTCGTCGAGATGAAGTTCTACGCGCTGACGTGGCTCGTCATCGTGACACGGCAGATGAAGCGCGTGGAAACGCTGCTGATGCTCTGGCTCGCAGTCACCGCCGGTCGCAGTGTGGGTAAAGATCCCGGACTGGCTCGATTCGATAGTGATGCCGATGTACGCCTCGCTGTTCGCCGGCGGTTGCTTCCTGTACCTGATCCGTTCGCGCGGCGTGAACGCGCGTCGGCTGATTGCGTTTGCCGTCAGTGTCGTGCTGTCGATGTACTGGACGCTGCAGTACCAGCACAAGTACACGCACTCGACATCGTTTGAAACGCAGGCCACGGTGGTCGCGATCATCTTCGGCATGAGTATCGTGTTGCTGCTCCTCGCCCTGCGCTGGTGGTCGCTGCCGCGCATCCGGCTCTGGTTCTGGATGGGCTGCCTGACGTATCCGCTGTATCTGACGCACGCCAAGCCCGGCCACAACGTCTTCAACAGCCTCGGCGGCGCGCAGTGGCCGCGCATGTGGCTCGCACTTGGGCTGGTGCTGCTCGTATCGATCGTGCTCGCAGCAGTCGTCGAGCGGCGGTTGTGTCCGGCGTTCCACAAGTGGCTCGATCGCACGGCCCAACGCGTGCTCGGCAGGCTGGGCCTGCGGCAGGAGCAACGGGTAGCTGCTTTGCGCTAGGCTTGCGACTCCGCATTCGCAGGAGCCCACCTTGTCATGTCGTCTGCAATTCCGCGCGCCCTGCTCGGGCTCGTTCTCGTTCATGCGACCTGTGCCGTGACCGCGGCCGAGGAGAAGCGCCCGCGGCTGCGTGACCTCGGTGCGACCATTGGCGTGTTCGAGCCAGGGCAGCTCAATGGGATTACGGACGTGCGCGGCGTGCGTGTCGGGCATCGCACCGTGATCGAAGGCGAGCGCATCCGCACCGGCGTGACGGCGATCGTGCCGCACGAAGGCAACGTGTTCCAGGACAAGACGCCTGCCGCGGTCGTAGTCGGCAACGGCTACGGCAAGCTCATGGGCACGACGCAGATCATCGAGCTCGGCGAGATCGAGACACCGATCCTGCTGACGAACACGCTGGCTGTCGCGCAGGCTGCCGAAGGCACGATTCGCTGGACGCTGGCGCAACCCGGTAACGAGGCTGTGCGATCGCTCAACGCCGTCGTGGGCGAAACGAACGACGGAAACCTCAACGACATCCGCGCGCGGACGATCACGTACCAGCACGCGCTCGAAGCAATCGAACACGCGAGCACCGGAGCCGTTGCGGAAGGCTCGGTCGGCGCAGGAACCGGCACCATCGCGTTCGGCCTGAAAGGCGGCATCGGCACGAGCTCGCGCCGCGTGCCTGCGCGCGACGGCAGTTACACGGTCGGCGTGCTGGTGCAATCGAATTTCGGCGGGCTGCTGACGGTCGCGGGCGTACCGCTGTGGAAGCAGCTCGGCATGAATCCCTTCGCGCCCCAGCCCGCTCCACCCAACGCGGGATCGATCATGATCGTCGTCGCAACCGACGCGCCGCTCTCCGATCGCAATCTCGAACGCTTGGCGAAGCGCGCACTCGTCGGACTCAGCCGCACGGGCGCCACGCTTGCAAACGGCTCCGGCGACTACGTCATCGCGTTCTCGACTGCGCAGGAAGTGCGTCGCACGCCCGCGCGCCGGACCTCTGTCGCGACCTTCGCAGAGCTGCCGAACGAAGCTATGACGCCGCTGTTCCAGGGGGTCGCGGAAGCGACCGAAGAAGCGATCATCAATTCGCTGCTGCAGGCACGGCCGATGCGCTCGGCGCTTTCGAGTGTGGATGCGCTCGACCCTGAAGTCGTGCGTCGGGCGCTGCGCTAACGAGCCAGTGCATAACGAAACCTTCATGCGGCCTTCACCTGGGTGACAGCGCTGCCGGTGATGCTCGCCGCAGTGTTTCGAGGAGAATGCCATGCAGTCAGGCCGTCGTAGTTTCATCAAGCACGCACTCGCAGGCACCGTCACGCTGTCCGGTCTGGGCGGCATCCTTTATTCGCGGCAGGCGCCAGCCGTCGTCGCAGCCGATTCACTGCGGCCGATGGCGCCATGGGGTTTGCAGATCGGCGACGTCGTCGGCGATCGCGCGGTCGTCTGGAGTCGCGCCGACAAGCCGGCGAGGATGCTGGTCGAGTGGTCGCGCGACGAGAACTTCGCGCAAGCTGCCGTGCTGCGCGGTCCGCACGCACTTGAGGTCAGCGATCTGACTGCACGCATCGACCTCACTGGCCTGCCGCCCGCAAGCGACGTGTTCGTGCGCACGGTCTTCGAAGATCTCGATTCCGGGAAGGCGCGCAGCGAGCCGGTCGTGGGTCGCTTTCGCACGCCGCCGGCCAAACGCCGCGACGTCCGCTTCGTCTGGTCCGGCGACACTGCCGGCCAGGGCTGGGGCATCGACCTCGGCTTCGGCGGCATGAAGATCTACGAAGCGATGCGGCGGGTGCAGCCGGACTTCTTCATCCACTCGGGCGATACCATCTACGCCGACGGGCCGCTGCAGGAACGCGTCACCGATGCGACGGGCAAACTGATCTGGACCAACGCCTTCCTCGACGTCGTGCCCGAGAAGCTCAAAGTCGCCGAGTCGCTGCAGGAATACCGGCGCAACTACCTCTACAACCGTTACGACGTAAACGTGCAGCGCTTCTCCGCGGAAGTGCCGCAGATCTGGCAGTGGGACGATCACGAGGTCACGAACAACTGGTCGGACGCCAAAGTGCTGGACAATCGCTACGCCGAGCAACGCATCCAGACACTGACCGGCCGCGCGACGCGCGCGTTCCTCGAATATTCACCGATGCGCTGGCACAACCTCGCCGAGTCGGAGCGCGTCTATCGCCACATTCCATACGGGCGCGACCTCGATGTGTTCGTGCTGGACATGCGCAGCTACCGCGGTCCCAACACGTTCAACAGACAGGAGGAGCGCAGCGCCGACACGGCATTCCTCGGGCGCGCGCAGCTCGCCTGGCTCAAGTCGAAGCTGGAGCAATCGCGCGCGACATGGAAAGTCATCGCATCCGACATGCCGCTCGGCCTGCAGATCGGCGACGGCAGCGACGCGCAAGGCCGCCCGCGCTGGGAAGGTCCGGCGAACGGTGACGGACCGGTGCTCGGACGCGAGTTCGAGATCGCCGACATCCTGCGCTTCATCAAGCGTGAAGAGATCCGCAACGTCGTCTGGTTAACCGCCGACGTGCACTACTGCGCCGCGCACTACTACGATCCGAACCGCGCGCAGTTCCGCGACTTCGATCCGTTCTGGGAATTCGTCGCAGGTCCGCTGCACGCCGGCAGCTTCGGCCCGAACCTGCTCGACAACACCTTCGGGCCGCAGGTCGTGTTCCAGAAGGCCCCGCCGACTGCGAACACTCCGCCGAGTGGCGGCTTTCAGTTCTTCGGTCAGATCGATATCGACCAGCACAGCAAGCACCTGACCGCGACGCTGAAAGATATCGATGGCGCGACGGTGTTCACGAAGCGTCTCGACGCGAAGCATCGCGCGACGGTAGGTGGGATTGACAGAGATACTCATTGCGCGCGCAGCGCGCCGATTCGCAATTTCACCAAGCGTCAAAGCGCGCGTGCGATCCGCAGCACGCATAGGACCACTCGCGCTGGTCTACGAAAATATTCCTGCTCCGGCGCGGCACCTTCCGAATTGGTATTGCGAACCACATGCCGCGTGCAGTTATGGCGCGCGCGGCGCGTGTTGCAACGCTGATCTTCCAGCGGTAGACCGACCTGGGGACACGCAATCCGACCATGGAGGAGCGAAGATGAGGTCTCTTCGAAACTTGCGCAGATATTTCTTCTCTGCGTTGCTTGGACTCGGGACACTGCTCGCGCTGCCGATTGCGAACGCCGCCTGCTCGGCGACGTGGAGCGCGACTGCTGTCTACACCGGCGGCATGACCGCCAGCTTGAACGGCATCGAGTACCGCGCCAACTGGTGGACGCAGGGTAATAACCCGGCGACCAACAACGGCGGACCTGGCAGCGGCCAGCCGTGGACCAGCCTCGGCAATTGCTCGGCGCAACCGCCTCCGCCACCGCCGCCTCCTCCACCGCCGCCGCCACCGCCCGGCAGTTTGCTGTTCAGTCCGTACAAGGACATCACGATCAACATGAACTGGAACACCAACGTGATCAGCACGCAGGTCACGGGCACGTTCCAGGGTTTGCTGACCGTGTTGCCGACGAACCTGCGCGCGGTGACGTGGGCATTCGCTACCGGTGAATGCGGCTCCGAGAACTGGGGCGGCTTGCCGGGCAATGCAGTCGCCGCAGCGAACGTGCAGAGCTTCGTCAGCATGGGCAAGTCGTACATCATCTCGACGGGCGGAGCAGCCGGCTCGTTCCATTGCGGCTCCGATGCCGGGTTCGAAGCCTTCATCCAGCGCTACAACTCGTCGCGCCTGGTCGGCATCGATTTCGACATCGAGGCGGGCCAGACGCCGGCGGCGATCGCGAGCATCGTGCAGCGAGTGAAGGTGGCGCGCGTGAACCATCCGAACCTGCGCTTCAGCTTCACGATCGCGACGCTCGGCGGCAATCAGCCGCAGAGCCTCGGCCAGACCGGCGTCAACGTGATCAATGCGATCAAGGCCGCGAACCTGCAGGGCTATCTCATCAACCTGATGGTGATGGACTACGGCAGCACGACGCCGGGCAATTGCACGATCGTCAACGGCCGGTGCGACATGGGCAAATCGGCGATCGCCGCGGCAGAGAGCCTGCACAACTTCCACGGCATCCCGTACAACCAGATCGAGCTCACGCCGATGATCGGCGGCAACGACACGCAGGACGAGACGTTCGACCTCGGCGACATCACCGAGCTGTCGAACTACGCTCGACAGAGAGGACTGCGCGGCGTGCACCACTGGTCGTGGGATCGCGACCGCGATTGCGCGCCGGGGTTTGCGCAGCCGACGTGCAACAGCTACGGCCAGGCGGGGACGCTGGGATTCACGACGCGCTTCATCAGCGCGCTGGGGTTGTGATGCAGAGTCAGGCTAAAGCCTGACCACAGAGAAGGGTGGGTTCGGTGTGGGTCAGGCTTCAGCCTGACTCCCCGACCCACTCCTGCGGCTGCGACCGCGGCACATAGAACGACTTGGTGCGCGCACACCGAGCAGCCCGCCCTTTTGTTGTCGAAATGCCCACGGGGCGCCCGTCATACTACGAAACGGTCCGTCGGACCGACCGGAGAGCCACGATGCAATACGCCCTGCTGATCTACGAACGCCCACACGACTTCGACCGCCGCGGGGACGCGAACGAGGAGCTCACCTACACCGGCGCCTGGCGCGCGTGGCACAAGGCACTGGTCGAAGCCAACGTTTTCGTCGGCGGTGCTCCGCTGGAGCAGCCGGACACCGGCACGACCGTACGACAACGCGACAGCAAACGCATGGTCCAGGACGGTCCTTACGCCAACACCAAGGAACAACTCGGCGGCTTCACCATCCTCGAGCTGCCCTCGCTCGATGCCGCATTGGAGTGGGCGGCGCGCTGCCCGGCGGCTTCGTACGGCGCCGTCGAAGTGCGACCGATCGCACTCGAAGTACACCAGCGTGTGACGGGTGAATACCCAAACCGATAAGGCAGCAGACGAACTGGCACAACGCGCCGTCGAAGCGGTCGCGCGCCAATCTTACGGCCGGCTCGTCGCGTTACTGTCTGCTCGCACGCGCGACGTTGCCGCTGCGGAGGATGCGCTCGCCGATGCGCTGATGGCGGCGTTGACGACGTGGCCGCGCGACGGCGTGCCGAAGAATCCGCAAGGCTGGTTGATGACGGCGGCGCGCAATCGCCTGTTCGACCAGGCGCGACACCGACAGGTTCGCGATCACAGCGTTCCGACTCTGGAGCTGATGATGAGCGACCTCTACGAGGCTGCGGACCCCGACGCTCTTCCCGACGAACGCCTGAAACTGCTGCTGGTCTGCGCGCATCCGGCCATCGATCACGACATGCACACGCCGTTGATGCTGCAGACGGTGCTCGGTCTGGATGCAGTCGCAATCGCGCGCGCGTTTCTCGTTTCGCCGAAGACGATGGGGCAGCGACTGGTGCGCGCGAAGAACAAGATTCGCCAGGCGCAGATCGCGTTCGAGATCCCGGCATCGGACCAGATCCCGCAGCGCCTGGAAGCGGTGCTCGATGCTATCTACGCCGCGTACGGCAGCAGCTGGGAGGATGCCGCAGGCACGGACCGCCGCGCCGTCGGCCTGGCCGAAGAGGCGATCTGGCTCGCGCGAGTACTGCGCGATCAAGTGCCCGAGGAGCCGGAAGTCCACGGATTGCTGGCGCTGATGCTTCATTGCGAGGCACGGCGTCCGGCGCGTCGCAGCGCCGAGGGTAAGTTCGTTCCGCTCCTGGAACAGGATCCGCGCCTGTGGCTCACGCCGTTGATCGAAGAAGCCGAGCGCGAGCTGATCGCAGCAGCACGCAATGCGCGGCTGGGAAGATTTCAGATCGAAGCGGCGATTCAGTCGGTCCATGCAGAACGTGCTCACAGCGGACGCACGGACTGGCGCGCGATCGCCCGCTTCTACGATCAGCTCGTGCAGATAGCGCCGTCGCTCGGGGCCGCCGTCGCTCGCGCGGCGGCACATGCCGAGGCGGCCAACGCAGAGACCGGACTTGAGCTGCTCGATCAAGTCGACGCGGATTCCGTAACTTCCTATCAGCCGTACTGGGCCGTGCGGGCACACCTCCTGCGCGAGTTGCGGCGGAACCGCGAAGCCGGCGAGGCATTCGATCGCGCCATCGGCCTGAGCGAAGACGACGCGGTCCGCACCTTCCTGCTCGAACGCCGTTCTCTCTTGTAGATCCGGCTTGGTCGGGCGAACGACCGATCTACGGGTTGACCGACCCCTCCTATCGGAGGGGGTGCGCGCCGACGCGGCTGCTTAGCATCCAGGCAGACCGAGTCTCATCACCGCACAAGAAAGGGAGACGGCACATGATCAGGGGGTTCTCGTGGCTGAAAGGGATGCCGGCGCGCCTCGCGGCATTGGTTCTGCTCTGCCCGGTGCTGGCGCTGGCGCAAGCACCGGATTTCATCGAGTTCGAAAGCGGCCACGTGCGGCCGCTCGCGATGTCCGCCGACGGCACGCGGCTGTTCGCGGTCAATACACCGAACAACGCGCTGGAGATCTTCTCGATCACAGCGTCGGGACTGACCTTGCAGGCACGCGTGCCGGTGGGCCTCGAGCCTGTCGCCGTCGCCGTGCGCAGTCCAACGGAAGTGTGGGTCGTCAATCATTTGTCCGACAGCGTCAGTGTCGTGACGCTGACTGGGACGCCACACGTCACGCGCACACTCCTGGTAGGCGATGAGCCGCGCGACATCGTCTTCGCAGGCACGAACAACCACGCATTTATTACAACCGCGCATCGCGGCCAGCACCGCACGCACGCGTCGATCGCCGGTGTGCCGGGAGCGGGCGATCCGCAGTTGACGACCCCCAGCGTCAACCGAGCCGACATCTGGGTCTTCAATCCGGCGAGCCTCGGCACGACGCTCGGCGGAACGCCGGTGCGCATCGTGACGCTGTTCGGCGATACGCCGCGCGCCCTCGCCGTCAGCCCCGATCGCCGGACGGTCTATGCCGCGATCCTGCAGTCGGGCAATCAGACGACGACCGCCAATCTCGAAGCCGTGTGCGACGGCTTCATCACGTTCCTGCCGTGCTTCATCCTCAGCGACCGTGCGCCGCTGTTCAACAACAGCTTCCCGGGCGGTATGCCCGGCCCGCGCACCAACGCCGAAGGCAGGCTCGCGCCCGAAGTCGGCCTGGTCGTGAAGTTCAACAGGTCGCGCAACCGCTGGGAGGACACGCTGGGCCGCAACTGGAACAACGCGATCCGCTTCCGGCTGCCCGACAAAGACGTGTTCGCGATCAACGCCGACACGCTCGCACAGACGGCGTTCTACACCGGCGTCGGCACGACGCTGTTCAACATGGTCACGAACCCGGTCAACGGCAGGCTCTACGTGACCAACAGCGAAGCGCAGAACCTCACGCGCTTCGAAGGCCCGGGCGTGTTCGGCGGCAGCACCGTGCAAGGCAACCTGGCGCAGATGCGCGTCACGGTGATTTCCGGAACGTCGGTCACGCCGCGTCACCTCAACAAGCACATCGACTACAGCACGCTGGCAACCGAGCCCGGCTTCGATCCGACGACCAAGAATCACAGTCTGTCGACGCCGCTCGGCATGGCCGTGAGCAACGACGGTGCGCGCCTGTACATCGCCGCATTCGGTTCGAGCAAGATCGGCGTGCTCAACACGGCGGCGCTGGAGAACAACTCGTTCAATCCGCGCACCGCCAGCGCCAGCTACATCAACGTCACCGGCGGCGGCCCGAGCGGCATCGTGCTCGACGAGCCGCGCAACCGGCTGTACGTGATGACGCGCTTCGACAACGCGGTGAAAGCGATCAACCTCACGACGCGCGCCCAAGTCGCGAGCGTCACGTTGCCGAACCCGGAGCCGGCGAGCGTAGTGCAGGGCCGGCCGCTGCTGTACGACGCGAACTTCTCCTCGGCAAACGGCGAAGCGTCGTGCGCCAGTTGCCACATCTTCGCCGACAAGGACGAGCTGGCGTGGGATCTCGGCAATCCGGACGACCCGGTGACCTCGAATCCGATTCCGGCGCGGCTCGCCTCGGGCCTGGAGATCGGCCTGTTCCAGCTCGTGACCACGTTCCCGGGCGCGCTGATCAACGGCACCGGCAACCCGGCGGAGTTCCATCCGATGAAGGGGCCGATGACGACGCAGACGCTGCGCGGCCTGGTGAACGCGGGCGCGATGCACTGGCGCGGCGACCGCGCCAACGGCTTCTTCGGCGTCGACACGCGCACGCAGCCGCCGTTCGATGCGAACCTGTCGTTCAACAACTTCATCGTCGCGTTCGAAGGGCTGCTCGGCCGCGCCAGCATGCCGACGCCGCAGGAGATGCAGCGGTTCACGGACTTCCAGCTGCAGGTGCAGCTGCCGCCCAATCCGATCCGCGCGCTCGACAACTCGTTGAATGCATCGCAGGCGGCGGGCGCAGCGTTCTACTTCGGCGCGCGGCGCTCCGACGGCATCGCGGTCGGAGCCGACGCAGGCTTCAATTGCAACGGCTGCCACGTCGTCGACAGCGCCAAGGGCTTCTTCGGCACCGACGGCCGCGCGAGCTTCGAAGGCATCACGCAGATCTTCAAGATCCCGCACCTGCGCAACATCTATACGAAGATCGGCATGTTCGGCTTCCCGGACTCGCGCTTCTTCGACGTCAACGAAAGCGGCAATCTGGGCGACCAGATCCGCGGCTTCGGCCTGACCAACGACGGCGTCGTCGACACGGTCGACCGCTTCCTGAGCGCGATCGTGTTCCGCAACAACCTGCTCGGGCCGGGCGTCGGCATTCCGAATGCGCAGACGCGCCGCGACCTGGAGCAGTACGTGCTCGCGTTCGACACCGACCTCGCGCCGATCGTCGGTCAGCAGATCACGCTGACGAACACGAACGGCGCTGTGGTGAATCCACGCATCGATCTGCTGGTCGCGCGGGCACGCGCGCCGTTCGCGTCGCAGATTCTCGGTGGCGCAGCGACCGAGTGCGACCTGGTCGCGAAGGTCGCCGCCGGCGGGCGCGTACGCGGATATTTCTACGAAGTCGCGAGCGGCACCTGGGACCCGGACGACGGCAGCCCGAACATTGCGGACTCCACGCTGCGGGCGATGGCCGCAACGGCCGGCCAGGAAGTGACGTTCACTGCAGTGCCGCCCGGCTCCGGCCGTCGCATCGCTGCCAGCAACTGACCCCAGGGCAGCGGCGGCGACACCGGCAACCCCCGCGAGCACGCGCTCGCGGGGGTTCCTGCGTTAGGAGAGTTTTCCGGGTTTCACTTTCGCCTGAACTCCATGATCCAGTTCGGCTCCCAGGTCTTGCCACCGTCCGTCGACGACGACTGCTCCCAGCGCGCCGAGGTCGGCGTGATCTGCGACCAGTTGAGTCGTCCACGCACGGTCTTGCCTTGCGGGTCCGTGTAGTCGGAATAGAAGTTGCCGACGCCGTTCTCGAAGCGACCGATCGCCGGCTCGCCCATCAGCGACATGTAGCGACTGTCGACCCACCAGATCGACCAGTGCTTCTTCTCGCGTCGTACGCGCGCACCGCGACTCCGTACGTCGTGCCAGTCGGACGTGCGAAGACATGCTCTTCGACGTTCGCCGCTCCGGCCATCAGCGGCCGCATGCTGCACGTCCCTTCGAACTCGTACCACTCGCCCGTCGGACGCTTGATGCGATGGTGAACACGCCATTCGCCGACCTCGAAATCGAAACCATGCGGGCCGCTGCTATCGGCAACTGAATCGGCACGCACCATCGATGTAAAGACGAGCAGCGCCGCCAGCAATGAACTTCTTAGTGCGATCATGCTGACAACGCTGCTCTCGAGGGCGCGGCGCGACAAGCGCCATTTACCGACCGCGTGCTGAGCCAACGATGATGGTCGCCGAGGGCCCTTCGCCGCTATTTCTGGGCGTTGGGAGCGGCGAATCGCGGGTCGGTGAGAAAACGCTCGTCCGTGAGACTCGCTAAAAAATCGAGCAGATCCTGCCGCTCCTGCGCGGTCAGTGTAAAGCCCTTGATGAAAGGGTTCTTCCCAGGATGCGACCTGCCGTCGCCAGGTCGCCGACCATCCGTCAGCACGCGGCCGCCGGCCGCATAGAAGTCGATGACGTCGCCGAGCGTCGCGAGACTTCCGTCGTGCATGTACGGCGCGCTGCGCTCGATGTTGCGCAACGTCGGCGCCTTGAATCGATCTCTGTCGCCGACTTCGCCGGTCACTGCGAACAAGCCGTAGTCAGCACCGCTGATGTACGTCTCGCTGTGTGGATACAACCCTGTGACGTGGAACGCGCGCTCGACGACTGCCGCGCTCTCGTGAGTGACGAACTGGCTGAAGTTGAATCCGGCGTGGCAATGCGCGCACTCCAGCCGCTCCGACATGAACAGATTCATCCCGCGCACCTGCGCCTGCGTCAGCGCAGCATCCTCGCCGAAGTAAGCGTAGCGATCGAACGGCGAGTCGAATGAGACCAGCGTTCGCACGAAGCTCGACAGCGCCTTGGCGACGTTGTCGAACGTGACCTGCTCGCGGATTCCGGGAAAGGCGCGGGAGAACAGCTCGCGGTACGTGGCGTCGTCGCGGATGCGAGCGAGAATCTCCTGCTCGTGCCCGGCGGCGCCCATCTCCACCGGCTGATCGCCGAACAACGGCAGCAGCACGTGCTGCTCGATCGTGTTGATTCCGGAATGCGCCCAGGTGAAGGTCGCCGAGTACGCGACATTCACGAGCGCCATGGAGTTGCGACGATGCTTCTGGCCGGTCGAGCCAGTGGCTGTCGCGGCTACCTCGCTGAAGGCATGCGACTGCTGATGGCAACTCGCGCACGCCTGCGTGCCGTTGGCCGACAGTCGCTTGTCGTAGAACAAGCGTCGACCGAGCTCGACCTTCTCCACCGTAAGCGCGTTGTCTGTCAGGAACGCGCGGCGCGGGAAATCCCGGCGGCAAGCGCCATTCGTACGGCGTCTCGCGCGCGCAGCCGCTCAGGCATGCGAACGCGACGATCGATAGCAGTGCGCGACTCACACTCACTTCAATACCCAAAGACTTTGCGGAACGCCCGGCTGCAATCCCGTCGCGGCATAGGCGTCTTTGCACGCAGGTTCGTGCTCGTAGTCGCCCGTGCATACGACGTAGTTCGCCGCTTGAGCAGCAGCGATCAGCGGCTCGATCCGCAGACGAACGACACCACGCAGCGGATCTCCTTTGAGCTCGACTCGCATCTCGTTGGGCTGCGCGCACGGCTGCGCCGGCGGACGCAAGGCCGACGCGGAGCTGCAGCCGGTGCTGCCGAGATGGAACGCCCACTCGCGACCCGCGACCGCGAGGTCCGCGCGCAGGAATTTGTGCCCCGACTGCCAGTTCCAGAACATTTCGCCCCGATCGAGCGGCGCAGGCGCCGCGAGCGGATTGGAATGATTCAGCTCGAACGGCACACCCACGGTCAGCCGGATGCCCGAATAGGCACTCGCTCCGCCCTCCACTGTTCCGTTGACCGCGAGACGCCGCGGCGTTGCCGAGTCACCGGCGAGGTCGAGCAGTGCGACGCGCTCGTTCTGCCAGGGCGCTTCGGCGACGAACCTGAACGGGTGTGGCTTTCCGTGCTGGTCGAGCAGCTCGATCGCGTGAACATAAAACTGCAGTGTGTGAACGTCAGCTGAATCGGCCGCGTCGTTCTCGATGCCGAAACGGATTGCGACCTGCGTCGCGCTGGAGCCGCACGACGATAAAAGAGCGGTGCCGAGCGCCAGCGCCGGCAGTAAGATGAGCAGCGTGCCGGTGCTGATTCGCGGGGGACACCTGAGCATGCGCAACCTCTCGATGAGAATTCCGTCGCTGCTGGCCGCAGCGCTGGTTTCCTGTTGCATCTTCCCAGCAGCGGCGGACGACGGCAAACCGCGGTACGTGTCCGGCTCCGGCCGCGACCAGGGCGACTGCCTCAACCGCTTCCGGCCGTGCCGCACGCTCAGCTACGCGATCGCGCAGGCGGGCAAAGGCGATTCGATCCAGGTCGCCGAAGGCACCTACTCCATCAGCCAGTCCGCGCAGCTCTTCGACCTGCTGTCCGCGACCGGACGCGTGAAGGCCGGCTTCAGCAAGTACAGCGGTTACTCCGAGGCCAATGCGCAGGAAAAGACGCTGCTGGTCGGGGTGCCGCCCGAGTTTCGCGACCGGTTCGAAGCCGCCGGCTTCACGGTGATCGCCGACACCAAGGGACTGGAAGTGAGCAGCGACGAGTCGCGTCGCATGCGCAAGATGACGGCGCAAGTGACCGCGACGGAGAAGAGCCAGGCGGCCGCGCCCTGCGTCGGCAACGTATCGGGTGGCTTCCCGTGCCAGTCGGTGAGCCTGCTGTCCCATCTGGCTTTCGACGTTCTCAAGCCCACATCGACGCGGGCCAACGACATCTGGGGCTATACCGATCTCAACACCGGCCGCGAGTACGCGTTCATCGGTGTGGAAACGGGCGTCGCGATTCTCGACATCACCGATCCGACAGCACCCGAGCAGGTCGGCGCGCCGACCGGGACAGCCACGACCTGGCGCGACATCGAGATCTACCAGCAGTTCGACGCCGCCGCGCAGCGGTGGCGAGCGTTCGCGTACGTCGTGGCCGACAACGCGCCGGATCCGCTGATGGTGCTGGATCTCAGCGGTCTGCCGAACGGCGTCGAGCAGGTCACCTTCACGTCGGACCATCGCTCGGCGCACACCAATTACATGACGAATGCCGACTGGACCTACGGCATCGCGCAGACGAGCGAAACACCGCTGCTCGCGATCGCCGGCGCCAATCTCAACGGCGGCAACCACCGCCTGTACTCGCTCACCAATCCGCGCGCGCCGGCGCTGATCAGCATTTCGACGTCCGGCTACGCGCACGACCTCACGTCGTTCCCGGTCAAGGATGCGCGCAAGAACAGCCAGTGCGTGAATGCGTCGGCGCAGCCGGTGTGCCAGGTGCTGACGGACTTCAACGAGAACACGTTCGACATCTGGGACGTGACCGATCCCAATTCGCGCCAGCTCCTGGTCAGCCAGCCATACCCGAACGCCCGCTACACGCACTCGGGCTGGTGGACCGAAGACGGCCGCTACCTGTTCGTGCACGACGAATTGGACGAGCGCGATTTCAACCTCAACACGACGGTGCGCGTGTTCGACATGGCGAACCTGCGCGCGCCGGTGCTGGCCGGCTCGTGGGTCGGTCCGACCCGCGCGATCGATCACAACGGCTACGTGCGAGGCAATCGCTACTACTTCTCCAATTACAGCGAAGGTCTGACCGTCCTCGACATCACGAATCCCGCGACGCCGGCGCGCGTCGGCTTCTTCGACACGTTCCCTGCCACGGCCGAGCTCGGGTTCGTCGGCGCGTGGGGCACGTATCCGTTCTTCGCCAGCGGCACGATCGCGATCAGCGACATCAACAGCGGCCTCTACCTGGTCCGGGACGAGACGCTCTCGACGCCGCGCGGAGCATTCTCCGTCGCCAGCGCGAAGCTCTCGGGCACCGAAGGTCAGGCGCTCTCGATCAACGTAAATCGCAGCGCCGGCAGCGGCGCAGTTGCCGTGCGGCTCGACGTGCTGTACGCGACCGCGAGTGCGACAGACGCAACGCTTGCTTCCACGACGCTCAACTGGGCCGATGGCGACGCGTCGGCGAAAAGCGCGACGCTGAACCTGGCAGCGGATGCGCAGGACGAAGACCTCGAGCTGCTGATGGTTCGGCTCGTCGATCCCCGCGGCGGCGCAGACATCGCATATCCCGACACCGCGCAAGTGACGATCGCGGACAGCGGCAAGTCGGCGCGACTGCGGCTGCTGGAGTCGGCGCCTCTCGTAGACGAAGCGCGTGCGAAGGCTTACGTGACGCTCACCCGACGCGGCTCCGCTAGCGGCGAAGTCCGCGCGAGCTACCGGACGGTGGCAGGTGGGACGTATACCGGCGCGACGGCTACGCAAGGCGATCTCGTCTGGTCGGACGGCGATGTGAGCGCGAAGACCATCACAGTCCCGCTGAATCCCGCGACGCTGCCGGCCGGACAGAGCGGCACGTTCAACATGGAGATCTTCAACGCGAGCAACGCATCGCTGGAGACTGGCGCCGGCGCCAGCGTTTCCGTGCTGCCGCTGACTGTCACGGTGCGTGACTCCGTGGCTGCGGTAGTCGTTCCGAACCCGCCGGCGCCGCCAGCACCGCCGGCCCCGAGCGGCGGAAGCGGCGGAGGTGAAACGAATCCGCTGTTGCTGCTCACGCTCGCTGTATTGCTCAGCGTTTCACGATGTCTCGCTGCATCGGGGCGAGCAGCGCGATCATGTCGTTCTGCAACGCGTAGCTGACGCCGTTGACCCCCGCGGGGCGAGCTTGCACCATCGACGCGATGGATCAGCGCATTGCATTCGCCCGCTCGAAGGACAAGACGACCATCGCCTATGCGCTGTCGGGCGAAGGACCGCCGCTGGTGCGTGCCGGCACCTGGCTGACCCACGTACATCACGATTGGGAAAGCCCGATCTGGGCGCACTGGCTGCGCTTCATGTCCGAGCGGCACACGCTGGTGCGCTACGACCCGCGCGGCTGCGGGTTGTCGCAGACCGATGTCGACACGATCACGTTCGATGATTGGGTCGCCGACCTGGAAGCCGTCGTCGACCGGCTCGAGCTGGAGTCTTTTCCGCTGTTCGGCATGTCGCAGGGCGGAGCGGTCGCGGCGGAGTACGCGATCCGCCATCCCGAGCGCGTCACGCACCTGACCTTGTACGCGCCGCTCATGACCGGCTGGCACGGCCGTTCGAATGCGTTCGCACAGCAGTGGCAGTTGATGGAACAGCTGGTGCTCGCTGGATGGGGCGAGTCCAACATGGCGTTCCCATCCATGTTCGCGAATCTGTTCCTGCCGAACTCGCCGCCGGAGACGCGGCAGTGGTATGCAGAGCTGCAACGAAAAAGCGCCAGCAAGCAGGTCGCCGGCCGCTTCATGCACCTGCTCGGCGGCCTCAGCATGTTCTCGCGGCTGAAGGAGATCAGGGCGCCGACGCTCGTGATCCAGGTCGCGCGCGAGCAGGTGATCGATCCGCGCACGGTGACGGGCATCGCCGGCGAAATTCCCGGCAGCCAGTTCGTGAGCATCGACAGCAGCAATCACATCCTGCTCGAAGACGAGCCGGGCTGGCAGGAATTCAAGAAGGTGTTCGCTCACCACGTGCCGGGCGCCGCCGTTGCACCCCGCCGCAGCACCGACGCGCGCGAGCGCATCGGGCAGCTGTCGAACCGCGAGCAGAAGATCCTCGGCGAGATCGCCAAGGGCCTGAGCAACCGCGAGATCGCGCAGGGCCTGTTCATCAGCGAAAAGACCGTGCGCAATCACATCACGAGCGTGTTCGACAAGCTGGGTGTGTCGTCGCGTGCGCAGGCTATTGTGATGGCGAAGGAAGCAGGGCTGTAGGACTGATGGGACATCTGTCCCGACGGCCGCGCCGCAGATTGGGGCTGGGGACTCATGAGCGCGGGCGCGCTGGCGACTATGGTCCTCCCATGAAGCTCGCAACGATCGACTCCGCCCGCTACGGCAAATGCCTGCACCACGCACAGAAGGTTGCCTGGGACATCGACGCCGATGTCATCCGCTTCCGGCAGCTCGGCACCGACTGCAAGTTTCTGCCCGACACCCTGTCGCTGGTGACGCAGTTGCCGTTCCTCAACGAGGGACAGCAGCGGCTGCTCAGTCAGGTGCAAGGCCGCACCTATGCGTATCTCTTCGGCCTGATCGAACGCTGCATCAACGCCAAGGTGCTGGAGCTCGGGCGGGCGCACTGCTTCGGCGACCAGACCGCGCTCGCTGCGATGTTGCGCTTCGTGCAGGACGAGCTGAAGCACCAGGAGCTGTTTCGGCGCGTCGAGAAACTGGCCGATCTCGCCTTGCCGCCGGGATATCGGATGACCACGGATCCCGACTCTGCTGCAGCGGCCATGCTCGGCAAATCGACGTGGGCCGTGATCGCATTGACGTGCTTCGTCGAGCTCTTCACGCAGGAGCACTACCTGCACAGCATCCGCGACGACGACCAGCTGTCGCCGTTGTTCAAGGACGTTTTCTACTACCACTGGGTCGAGGAAGTGCAGCACACGACGCTGGACGAGCTGGAGTGGCAGCGCGTGCACGACGGTATGAGCGCCGAAGCAGTGGATGCGGCAGTCACGGACCTGATCGAGCTCGTGCGGATGATCGACCGCATCCTGCAGGCGCAAGCGTCGGCTGACGGCGAGTATTTCTGCAGCTGCGCCGGCGTCTACCTGGACAGGGAAAGGTCCAACGCCGTGAAGATGTGTCTGCTCAAGGCGTATCGGCTGCAGTATGTCGTGTCAGGCGCGCGCATCGAGCGGTTTCAGCGTGCGCTGTCGAGCAAGCTCACATCGGAACAGATGCTGCGCGTCGAGACCGCGTTCGCGCCACTGATCGCGTATGTAGGTCACCCGTCTCGTGGGTCAGGCTTCAGCCTGACAAAATCATGCTGCGCCGCTCAGTTTCCCCGGATTTTCTCTCCCGGCACCGAGGCAGGGAACCCTTTAAACCGGTGGTTCGTGTCCCGGTCAGTGGGGAGACGAAAGCGCTTGAAGAACACGAACGACGACGCCGCCACGGCGCCAGCTGCCGCGCCAGACGCAGCCGCAGTGGGCGATCGACCCGAGGTCCTGGGATGGCCGTTCATCGAACGCCGTAAGGTCGACCGTCGCGCGGCCGATCGGCGCCTCCATGCATCGGAGCCGGGTGCCCTGCTCACCCGCGAGACGGATGTATGCACCGACCGCGAGCTGCAGATCATCCGCTTGCTGACGCAGGGCATGACCAACAAGCAGATCGCTAACAAGCTCGGCATCGCGGAAGACACGGTCAAGAAGCACCTTCAGCACGTCTACAAGAAGCTCGGCGTGCGGCGGCGCGCGCTGCTGATCATCGATCGCGTAGCGCCCAGGCGTCCGCGGGGTCGAGGTACCAGCTAGCCCGCCTTCCTCTACACTGCGCGCACTCGAACTCCGCAGAGGTGGTCAGTGCGCATCATCGGTCGGCTCTCGCTTCTCGCCCTCGCGTTCTGCATGGGCCACGCCATCGCACAGGACAGCCCCGAGCCGGGCTCGGCCGAGGAGATCGCAAAGGCCACGACCTCGCCGCAGTTCCTGTCGCCCTGGGTCGCCTCGCTCCCCGCCTCCTCCTCCGTGCCTTCGCCGCGCGCGTTCCTCAAGCGTATTGCCGGCGCACCGGGCGAGCTGGTCGATTCCGCTACGGCGTACGGCTACGCGCGCGCCCTCGCCGCGGCTTCGCCGCGCGTCGAAGTCTTCACGATCGGCCGCTCGGAGGAAGGGCGCGACATCGTGCTGCTGGCGATTGCGGACGAGCAAGGCATTCAGACGCTCGAGCAACTGAAGCAGGACACTGCCGCGCTGGCCGATCCGCGCAAGACGGATCCCGCGGCAGCCGAGCAGATCGTCGCGCGCGCACGGCCGATCTACTATTTCAACGCCGCCCTGCATGCGGACGAAACCGGCTCCACGGAATCCGTGCTGGAGCTGGCTTACCGGCTGGCCGTCTCGGAGCAGCCGATGATCCAGCGCATGCGCGAGAACCTGGTCGTGCTGATCAACCCGGTGTCGAACCCCGATGGGCGCGACAAAGTCGTCGAATGGTTCTATCGCTTCCTCAAGGGCAAGACCGATCGCGACACGCTGCCGCGCCTGTCGCCGCCGTACTGGTCGAAGTACGCCTTCGTGGACATCAATCGCGACGCGCATCAGCTCGTGCACGCAGAAACACGCGCGGTCTCGCGCATGTTCTTCGAATGGCATCCCACCGTCGTGCACGACCTGCACGAGAGCGTCGCGCTGCTCATGTCGTGGAACGGCACCGGGCCGTACAACCCGAACATCGATCCGATCACGCTCACCGAGTTCCAGGCGTTGAGCTTCCACGAAGTCCAGACGCTGACCTCGTTCGGCATGCCGGGCGTCTCGACCTGGAATTTCGGCGAAGCGTTCGCCCACCTGTATCTCGACTCGGTGGCGATGAATCACAACTCGATCGGGCGCGGCTACGAGACGTTCGGCAACGGCACCGCGGAAACTCTGCGATGGACGCTGTCGCCGCAGGAGACGTCGCGCGAGTGGTATCGCGTGCAGCCGCCGCCGTCGACGCCGTTCCTCTGGTCGGCGCGCGATAACGTCAACTACAACCAGACAGCAGCGCTCGCGGCGCTCGACATGGCCGCCTCACAATCGAAGATGCTGCTGCGAAGCTTCTATCGCAAGGGACTCAACTCGTGGCGCAAGGGCGTCGACTCGCCGCCCTACGCCTTCGCGATTGCCGCAGATCAAGGCGACCCGACGCGCGTGGCGCAGCTGATCGCCCGCCTGCAATCGCAGCACATCGAAGTGCATCGTTCGAACGCCGCGTTCACGGTAAAGGAAGGGGCGTTCGATGCCGGCACGTACCTGGTGCGGCTCGATCAGCCGTATCGCAACTACGCCGTAGATCTGCTCGCGCCGCAGGAATTTCCGAAGGACGCCGGCGAGCCGTACGACGACGTCTCGTGGCAACTCCCTGCGCACTATCACGTCGAAGCCGTCGCGATCGCCGATCCCGCGATCAGGAACGTCGGCGCGATCGAGTTGACGGACGCTCCGCAGCCGGTTGGCAAAGTCGTCGGCGATGGACCGACCTTCGTGCTCCGGGACACCGGCCAGGAAGGACTGCTCGAAGCGCGATATCGGCTGGCGCGGTTCAAGATCGAAATCGCCGCGCGTGCGTTCAAGGTCGGTGACCAGGAATATCCCGCGGGCTCATGGATTCTGCCGGCTCAGTCGGGATTGCTGGCGGCGCTCCAGAACGTGACAGCGCGGCTCGCACTCGAGTTCGATGCGATCACCTCGACACCCGATGTCGTGCGTCACGCTGCCAAAGCACCGCGACTCGGCGTGTGGGTGCCGTGGGCAGACACGGACAGCATCGGCTGGCTGCGTCACACGCTCGACGAGCGCGACGTTCCATATTCATACGTGCGCGACGAAGACATCCGCGCCGGCAATCTGCGCGCGAAGTACGACGTGCTGCTCTACGGCCACGTCGATCTCGAGCTGGCGGAGCAGATCCACGGCCTGCCGAAAACGTGGGGACCGATGCCGTTCAAGAAGACCCGGCAGACGCCGAGTCACGGCACGCCCGCAGCGTCCGACGACATCACCGGCGGCATCGGTTGGGAAGGACTCGCGCAGATTCAGAAGTTCGTCGAAAGCGGCGGCGTGCTCGTCACGCTCGGCAGCGGAACGATGCTCGCTCTGGAAGGCGGGATCGTGCGTGGCGTGCGACGCGATTCGGGCGGCACGCCGCGCAGCGCCGGCAGTGGCGGCGCCGAATCCGCACAAGCCGCGGTGCAATCGGTCACTCGCACACCCGGAGCGCACGTGCGCGTTTCATTCGCGCAGCCCGATCATCCGATCGCGTATGGCTACCCCGCGCACACCCATGTCTTTCGCCAGAACTATCCGCTGTACGCGGTCCCTCGCCGCTGGTTGCGCATGGCGTTCTGCACGACCTGCCTCGACGGACCGACGGATCCAGGCGGCGTCGTGATGCAGTGGGGCGATGAGGGCACGGATCAGCCGTTCCTCGTGAGCGGCCAGGTCTGGGGCGAGTCGAACCTGATCGGCCGTCCGGCAATTTTGGACATGCCGGTCGGGCGCGGCCGCGTCGTCGCCTTCAACTTCAACCCGTTGCATCGCGACCTGAACCGCGGCGACCAGCGCCTGCTGTGGAACGCCATCCTGAACTGGGAAGCGCTCCTCGCGTTATGATTCCGGCCATGACCGAGCAAAAGCCCCGTCGCGGGCAATGGATCTCCGGCCTGCTGTTCGTGATCCTCGCGGCGATCGCGATCGGTGCGATCGTCCTGCAACTCAGCGTCGCCGGGCGCTGAAATCCAAGCAACTGTCGGCACGCGAATCGTGGCCTGCCGGTGTCGGCGCCGGCCGGGCCGGGTCGTCCTTGGGCGGAAGGGCCGAAGGTCGGACCCATGCCGGAGCTTTCCCAATGAATGCCGAAGTGAAATCCCAGAATCCCCAGCCGATGCCGGAAGTGCGTGGCGGAGTCGTCGCATATCTGCAGGTCGGCGGCGCTGCCAAAGCGGCCGAGTTCTACCAGCGCGCGTTCGGTGCGACCGAAGTTGGCCGACATCCGCTCGACGAGCAGGGTCGGACGATGCACATCCATCTCTACGTCAACGGCAGCTCGCTGATGCTGAGCGACGCTTTTCCGGAGCACGGCTATGCGCTGGAGCAGCCGCAAGGTTTCGACCTGATGTTGCAGGTGGATGACATCGACGCGTGGTGGGCACGCGCGACTGCCGCCGGCGCCGAGAGCATCATGCCGGTGCAGGAGATGTTCTGGGGCGCCCGCTACGGACAGGTGCGCGATCCGTTCGGCGTGCGCTGGTCGTTCAATCAGCCGTTGTAGCCTGCTGTTCGCACTGCGGCCCGTATGGTAGCGTCGGGCTGCATGCGATCGAGCGCCGCTTCACGACGCACTCCCGCGCGGTCGAGACAGATCGTCCGCCGGGCGCGCGTCGTGAAAGCGATCGAGCACGCGCTTCGCCACGGCATCTGCTGGATCGCGGCGCCGGCCGGCTACGGCAAGACGACCGCGATGCTCGATTACCTGCAGAAGAAGCCCACGGCGCACCTGTGGTATCGCGTCGATGAGGGCGATCAGGACGTCGCCAGTTTTTTCCATCACATCGGCAACCTGCTGCCGGCGCGCGCGGCAAGCGAGCTGCCGGTGTTCGGACCCGAGTACGCGGACCAGCCGGCGGAATTCGCGCGCCGGTTCTTCCGTACGTTCTTCCGCAAGCTGAGCCGTGTCGGGCTGCTCGTCATCGACGACCTGCACTACGGCGTCGAGACAGCGCAGTTCCGCACGATGCTCGCGATCATGCTTCGCGAGTTGCCGGACGACCTGCAATGCGCGTGCATCAGCCGCACGCTGCCGCCCGATGAGCTCGGCGAGCTGACGTTCAAAGGGCGGCTCACTGCCCTCGACCAATCTATCCTGCAGTTCTCGGACGCCGAAGCACGCACGCTGGTCGCGAGTCGTTCGCGCCGTCGTTCGTCGGCCGTGGACATTTCCGCTGCACGTGGCTGGGCGGCCGGTCTGGTGTTGCTGGCGGATCGAGCAGCGGCAGGCGACCTGCGTGGGGACGTGCCGCGGCCGAGCGATTCGCGCACCGGACGAACCGCAGTGTTCACGGCTCTGGCGCGTCAGCTCCTCGATGCGCTCACGAAGGAAGAGCAGGAGGCAATGCTCAAGGTGAGCCTGCTGCCCGAGATCACGCCCGATCTCGTGAAAGATCTGACCGGATCGGCAGCGGCACGCACCCTGCTCGATCGCCTGCATCAACGTCAGCTGCTGGTCACTCGCGGCGAGACGGCGCGGGGCGTTTATCACTTGCACGACCTGCTGCGCGACTTCCTCCAGAACTTGCTCGCGCAACATTTCGCATCGCGCGAGTTGGCGAGCCTGCGCGAGCAGGCCGCAACGCTGCTGCATGCGGCGGGATATCCCGATGCAGCGATCGAGCTCGCGCTGCAAGCGCAGGCGTGGTCGCTCGCACGCGGGCTGATCGTGCAACGGGCCGAAGCTTTGATTGCGCAAGGCCGGCGAGCCACACTCATCGACTGGTGTAATGCGCTGCCCGCGTCCGAATGCGACGCGTGGATCTGCTACTGGCTCGGGGTCGCGAACATGGCCGACGATGCGGCCGCGGAATCGTGGCTCGCGCGGGCGTGGACCTCCTTCGCGGAGCGCGGCGAGCTCGACTGGCAGTGCCTGACTGCCGCGCGCGCGGTGCTGTCCAAGTCGGACAGCTGGCGCACTCACGAAGGACTCGCGGCGTGGACCCAGCGCGTCATCGATGTCATCGATCACGACTTCCCGAAACTCTCGGGCGGCGACCAGTTGCTGGCCTGGACGGGAATGCTGCGCGCGGTCGACTTCGCACATGAGTACAGAAGCGACGCGCCCGCAGTTCGCCGACTGACGCAGCGCTTGCTGGAGAGGCTCGCGGTACGAACTGCCGGCGACACCTCGAATCTGCGACTCATGGCGAGCCTCACGCTCATCGATCACGCCGGATCGACCGGTGAGGCGGAGCTGTTCGAACGCGCGGTCGACAGCGTCGCCGACGACTTGCGAGCAAGCGATCTGTCGTCATGGGTGTTCGGCAGCTGGCTGGTCACGTTCGGCTCGGTGACCTCGCGCTACTTCACTTATTCGAAGCGCGGCTTCCCCTACTCCTCCTCGGAGGACGCGTTGCGCGCAGCCGTAGCTGTCGGCGAGCGCGAAGGATTGCGTGGCGTCGAATTCGGCGCGCTATATCACTTGCAGCTGCTCATGAAGCTGCGCAATGAGTGGTCGGAGTTCGCGACCCTCATCGCGCGAATCGCGGAGATCTCCGACAGCCGCTACACGACGCAGGTCGCGGTCGCGGCCGATTGCGAAGCGGCGCTGCACACACGCCAGAAACGCTTCGCCGTTGCGAGCGCCGATTGCGAACGCTTCATGAAAGCGATCGAAGAGGCCAACGAGCCGCCCATCGAGCGCTGGCCGCACTTCATCACCAAATTCCAGGTGCTGCTCGCGGCGGAGATGCCGGGCGAGGCCGCCGCATTTCTCGAAGAGCGGATTCATTTCTTCGACGGCGCGATCAGGCAACGCACTCAGCTCTGCGTACTCGCGGCCCACGCTTTCGCGGCGAAGTGGCGCGGGTCCGCCGACTATGCGGAGAGACTGCGCACTTTCATGACGCATTGGCGCGTGTCGAACTGGTCGGCTGTGCTCATCAACCTGCCCGATCATCTTGCGGAGCTGTGCGCCGACGCACTGGAGCTCGACATCGAGTCGGACTTCTGCACCGCGTTGATTCGCCGCCGCGCACTGGTGCCGCCGGAGTCGGCGCCCTCGCGCTGGCCGTGGCCGCTGCGCCTGTACGTGCTCGGCGATTTCCGCATGGAGCTCAACGGCGCGCCGGTGAACCCCGGCGCGAAGCCGTCGACGCGCTCGCTCGACATCCTGCGGGTGCTGGCGATTTCCAAGGATCACGCCTGCTCGCTGCAGGATATATATGAGTGGCTCTGGCCGGACGCCGAGGGCGATCAGGCCAAAGCGGCGTGCGAGCAGGCGCTGCATCGACTACGAAAACTCCTATCCGCGCCGGACCTGGTCGCGCAGCGCGAGGGCAAGTTGTACTTGTCGCCGCAGCACGCGTGGGTCGACGTGGCGGATTGGGAGCGCAAGCTCACGTCTGCGTTGCGCGCACCGCAGGACGAAGTCATGCAGCGTGCCCTCACCGAGTTCGGCGGGCCGCTGTTTCGCTCGGAGCGCGCGGCAGCCTGGGCGCTGCCGGCAATCGAGCGCGTGCGTAGCAAGTTCATCGAGCTCGCGGGTCGGCTGGCGCGCCGATTGGAAGGTCGCGGTGACCATGCCGGCGCGCGCGCCGTGTATCTGCGCGCCATCGACATGTATCCAACGTCCGCTGTCTGCTACGAAGGCTTGATCCGCAATCGCCTCGCGATGCAAGACCAGGCAGGCGCGATCGAGGACTACGAGCGCTACCTGCGAGTGATTCAATCGACGCGCGAAGCCAACCCCTCGCCGGCGATTCGTTCGCTGGTGGGTCCGCTGCTGCGCTAGCCTGGACTAAGGCCGGACCGAGACCATCAAGCGCACGATCTCTTCGGTGACGTTGGGCTCCAGTCCTTCCGTGTGGCCTTTGCCCATGCGAACGACATCGGCGACGACGTGGCCGCCGGTGCAGCGCGGATACACGTACATGCGTGCGGTGCCGGGACCGGGAGTCAGTCCCCAGATCTTGTTGGCTGCACGCGTGCCGCTCGTGTCGTAGACGTAGCCCGCTTTGGTATCGACGATCTCGGGCCGCTGCTCGCGCGCGGCGCAACCGAGCCGCTCTGCCCAGCGCGAGTTGTCCGGCAAACCAGCTGCCGTGAACTCGTGCTCGCCGGCCTCGTAGATATGAGAGAAGTTGTAGTCGGGCAGGTTCTCCGCGTACGCGACCAGCCGCGGCGGACCTGCCGGAGCAGCACCCGATGCCGCACCCGGCGGCGGTCCGGGAATCGCCGCACGGATGTCTTCACGCTTGGAGCCGAGCCGGCCACCCGACAGGCTCACCCAACCCGTGAGTCGCTCGCGGAAGAAGTCCGTGAGCAGCAACCGGTTGGAAGTCTGACCGCCTTGCGAGTGCCCGGCCAGCCAGAACGCCTTGATACGCTCTTTGCCCAGCTGCTCGTAGACGAATGCGACGATGTTCTTCAGATACTCGTCGTCGGCTTCCGACCAGGCGCGCGTCGGCGAGTTGGGCGTGGCGACGACCAGCCGATACTTGTCCTTCAGGTCGAGCAACGGAAAGTAGTGGCGCGTCCAGTTGCCGTACGAGCCGCCGCCATGCAGGTTCAGCACGAACGTCACCTTCTCGTTCGCGCCCAGGTCGCACGGATAGTCGAGGAAATAGGTGCGCCGGGTCTTCATCTCGACGACCGGCCCGGGGTTGATGATGCGATCGCCCGGGCAATCCTTGTCCGGACAGTGCAACGGCGGCGGCGTGGCGCAGCTCGCACCGCTGAACTGGAATGGTTTGTCCTGCGCGGCAGCGACGCCGCCGAACCCCGCGACACCGACGATCACGCCGAGAAGCATCCTGTTCATCGGGCAAGCATACGCAAGCGGCGCAGACGCCTCACGCGTCTTGGCGATTCTTCATCGGCTTCTGCAGAGCGAAGCGATGCCGATGTTATTAGCCGACGCGGCGGCGCGCCTTGAGCAACACGTTCACCGGCTCGGGGCGGCCGTTCCAATAGTCGAGACGCACGCGTCCATCGGGCAGTTGTGTCACCGTCGCGGGAATCGCGTTGAACGTGCAGTACCAGCCTGACGGCAGCACCACGGCATTGCGCGGACGACCGAGACTGCGATCGAACACCAGGTCGTCGCCGTCGAGTTTGTAGCTGGTGGGCGCGGTGTACGTCTCCGCGATCCGCAAGCGCACCGTCTGGCCTGCCTGCACCGCCGGAAACGGAATCACGACGACGCGCGCAGTGGGATCGACTTCCTCACCCGCGTTGATCTTCATCGCGGCCATCTCGGCGCCACTCATCTCTTTCGCCTGCAGTTGCTCTCCCGTGTCGAGAATGCTCGCCGACGGATTGCTGGCAGTGCTGCCTTTGCGAACCACGTTCGCGTAGCCGTTCACGCCGGGACGTGACTCGGTGTAGTCGTGATAGAGGGCGAACGCGTTGGTTTCGGGTTGCTGCAGGAAATAAACGATGTCGCGATCCTGGTGCGCGCGTTCCGACAACCGATTCTCTTCCGTCTCGCCTTCGAACGGCGATTCCCAGCTGCGATTCTTCGTCGCGGCCTTCGGCACGGCCGCTGCACCCGTCTGCGCCGTCTTCGTCGCACGCAAAACGACCGGCGCCGGGGCGCCGCTGTTGTTCAGGAAACTGATCGCGATCCGACCGTCGCTCTCGGTCAGCAATTGCGACGGCACCGTCAAGCCGACGACTTCGTATCCCGGCGGCAGCACGACCTTGTTGCGCCGGACACCGAGCGGTCGATCGAACACGATCGCTTTGCCGTCGACGTGGTAGCTCTTCGCATCCTCGTAGGTCTTGATGATGACGATGCGGCCCTGGCCGTTCGCCGGCACCGGCCGCGCGAGCGCGACCTTGATGTAGTGCGTGTCGAGATCGGCATCCGCCATCAGCGGGTCCTTGCGCGCTTCCGCGCCGCTCACGATCTCGAACTGCAGCTGCTTGCCGGTCATCGCATCGAGCACGCTCTCCTCGGTCGCGGCGCTGCCTTTGCGGATCGGGTTGTAGTAGTGCTTCGCGCCCGCGGTCGTCGCCGTCACTTCGTACGTGATCTTGAATTTGCCGCTGCCGGGCGCGAGCAACTCATAGCGCGTGTATTCGTCGGTTTCGGACTGCCCGGTTTCCGTCGGCAGGTAGATACCGTCCTTCGTTCCCTGCGCCTTGGGCGTCGAGCACGATGCGAAGGCGAGCAAGGTCGCAAAGATGGGGACGAGACACGGTTTCATTGTTGGCTGCCTCAGGTGTCGCCGGTCGGCACGATGCCGGCGGTTTCCACCATCAGGATGACGGTGTGCTCCGGCGCGCGCGGACGATGCATCACGCCTTTCGGCACGACGAATGCCTGGCCGGGGCGCAGGTCGACGGTGCGGTCTTCGAGCTCGATGATGAAGTGGCCGCTCACGACGTAGAAGAATTCGTCGTCATCGTCGTGCTTGTGCCAGTGGTACTCGCCCTGCACCGAGCCGAGGCGCACCACGGACTCGTTCACGCGGCACAGCGTCTGGTTGTACCAGGGGTGTTTGTTGGCGGCGACCACGGCGCCGATGTCGATGACTTCGCCGGCGGCGTGCAGGATGTTCAGGTGGGTGGAGTATTTGGAGGAGAAGTCGGCGGTCGTGGTGGACATGAGAGAGGTACCTCGGAGGGGAAGTCGGGCTGAAGCCCGACCTACAGCGCGATGCTAAGCTAGTGGGGCTCTGGCCGGAAGCGCATCACATGAACCACCTCATCGATCGCCGCAGATTTCGTTTATGCATCGCTGCTGAGCGCGGGCGCGTTATCTTATTGGCCACGGATCGTGGTCGGTCAGGAGCGGCGGATCGTCGCGCGGCCGTTCGAGTTGTCGCAGGTCCGGCTGCGGCCGGGAGCGGCGCTCGATGCGATGAACGTCAATCGCCGGCATCTGCTCGCTTACGATCCTGCTCGGCTGTTACACACGTTTCGTCTGACCGCCGGCTTGCCCAGTACCGCTGAACCGCTCGGCGGCTGGGAAGCGCCCAACAACGAGCTGCGCGGACACTTCACCGGCCACTATCTGTCAGCTTGCGCCTTGTCGTTCGCGCATGCCGCTGACAAGGAAATGAAAGCGCGCGGCGATCTGCTGGTCGCGGAGCTGGCGAAGTGCCAGGCCGCGCTCGGCAACGGCTACCTGAGCGCGTTTCCGGAGGAGGCATTCGATCGTCTGCGCACCGGTAAGCAGGTGTGGGCGCCGTTCTACACGCTCCACAAGATCATGGCTGGCATGCTGGACATGCACGTGCTCGCCGGCAATGCGCAGGCGCGCGACGTCCTCGAACGCATCGCTGCGTGGGTTGCGCTCTGGGTTCGGCCGATCGACACCGCGCTGATGGAGCGAATCCTCGAGCGCGAATACGGCGGCATGAATGAAGTGCTGTACAACTTCGCCGCCCTCACCGGCCAGGATCGCTGGCGCGAGCTGGCAGAGCGCTTCAACCGCAGACGTGTTTTCGAACCGCTCGCGGCCGGCCGCGACGAGCTGCAAGGCCTGCACGTCAACACGACGATCCCGCAGGTCATCGGCGCTGCGCGCGGCTACGAACTGACGGGCGATCGGAACCTGCACGACTGCGCCGACTACTTCTGGCATACCGTGACGGAACGCCGCTCGTATTGCACAGGCGGCACCAGCAATGGCGAGTCGTGGAACGCACCGCCCGGCAAGCTCGCGGCAGAGTTGTCGGGCTACACGCAGGAATGCTGCGTGACGTACAACATGCAGAAGCTCACGCGGCACATCTTCAGCTGGACTGCAGACCCGCGCGCCGCCGACTACTACGAACGCGCCTACTACAACGGCATCCTCGGCGTGCAACACCCGAACGATGGCAACAAGCTCTATTACGTGCCGCTACAGAGCGGCTTCTGGAAGATGTTCGGCACGCCGCTGCACGATTTCTGGTGCTGCACCGGAAGCATGGCGGAGGCGTTCGCGAAGCTGGGCGACAGCATCTACTTCAAAGACGACGACGGTCTGTACGTCAACCTCTTCGTGCCATCGGAAGTGACGTGGCAAGAAAAGGGCCTGCGCATCGTGCAGGACACGACGTTCCCGGAGAGCGACCGCGTGAGCTTCATCGTGCATGCCGCGCAGCCAAAGCGTGCGCAACTGCGCATACGAGTGCCCTCATGGACGCTCGGCGGCTCGGCGTCGTTGAACGGTGAACGCCTCGAAAGCTTCGCAACGCCGGGCAGCTACTTCGTGCTCGATCGCACCTGGCGCAAGGGCGATCGCGTGGAAGTGCACTTGCCGATGCGACTGCACACCGCGCCCATGCCGGACGACCCGACCGTGCAGGCCGTGATGTATGGACCGATCGTGTTGGCCGGCAAGCTCGGCGCGGCCGGCCTCACGGCGGAGAATCTGCGTGCCGAACCGACCAAGCCGCGCACGGTTCCGGAGTACAAGTCCGAGCCGGTCGCCGCTCCAGCCATTCGCGCTCCGTCGAGCGATCCGGCCAGCTGGCTCAAGCGCTCGGGTCCGCTCGAATTCCGCACGTTCGGACAGACGAACGACCTCACGCTGATTCCGCTGAACCGCGTCTTCGACGAGCGCTACGCCGTCTATTGGAAACTTTCGGTGTAGAACGGGCGTCCCTTCGGTCGTCATTGGAAGGTAAGCCCGACTGAATCGAAGCGGAGGTAAGTCCCATGGCGGAGCGAGAGCGCGTACCGAGCCCCGAAGTCGTCGCGGAAGGTGAGTGGCTCACTCAGCGCAAGGCGCTGCTGGAGCAGGAAAAGGAACTGACCCGGCATCTGGACCGCGTGAACGCGGCGCGGCGTCGCCTGCCGATGGTGAAGCTCGGCAAGACGTACACGTTCGAGGGACGCAACGGCAAGGCGACGCTGCTCGACCTGTTCGAAGGTCGCCGCCAGCTGATCGTCTATCACTTCATGTTCGATCCGGCGTGGCAGAAGGGCTGCATGGGTTGCACCGGCTGGGTCGACGCGATCGGCGACCTGTCGATGCTCGCGGAACGCAACACCAGCTTCGTGCTGATCTCGCGCGCGCCGCTGGAGAAGCTCGAAGCCTACAAAAAGGCGAAGGGCTGGAAGTGGCCGTGGTATTCCTCGTTCGGCAGCGACTTCAACTACGACTTCCACGTGACGCTGGACGAGAGCGTGCGCCCCGTCGAGTACGACTATCGCAGCAAAGCGGAGATGGACGCAGCGAAGGTGCCGAACGCGCGCAAGGGCGAGGAGCATGGCCTGAGCGTGTTCTTCCGGATCGACGACGACGTGTTCCACACGTACTCGACCTACGCGCGCGGCACCGAATCGCTCACGGATGCGTATGCGCTGCTCGACCGCACGCCGTACGGCCGCCAGGAAGACTTCGAGGACTCGCCGCCGGGCTGGCCGCAAAAGCCCACGTACGGCTGAACCGCACTCTCCGCCGGCCCGCTGCCGCTGTTTACCGGCAGTGGGCTTTCGCGGATCGGCGCGAGAGGTCCACGCTCCGGCAAAAGGGAGGATGCCGCTATGTACCTCGCGCTGAAACTGCTGCACGTCGTTGCAGTGATCGTGTTCCTGGGCAACATCTTCACCGGTTTGTTCTGGCACGCGCACGCCGCGCGCACCCGCGACCCGAAGCTCCTCGCGCATACGATGGCCGGAATCATCCGCAGCGATCGGTGGTTTACCTTGCCGGGCGTCGTCGCGATCATCGTCGCGGGAATGGCGCTGGCGATCTACGGACACTTCCCGTTGCTGCGTACACCCTGGATCATGTGGACGCTCGTGCTGTTCGCGATCTCGGGGATCGTGTTCAGCGTGCGCGTCGCGCCGATGCAGCGTCAGCTGAAGGCGCTGGCCGAGAACGGCATGCACGGCGGGTTCGACTACGGACGCTATCGCGCCCTAGCAATCCGTTGGGAAGCGTGGGGTGCGATCGCGCTGCTCACGCCAGTCGCCGGCCTGGCATTGATGGTATTGAAGCCGAGCTGACTCCGCCTGCAGCACCTGGCTCTGCTTCCCGGCTGTCGTGTCCGACCAGCCCGCCGACAACTCGATCACACCGTACCGCTGAGCGGCGAGCATCGCTACCAATGCTGCTGCCGCGACCAGGGGAACGGGCCATTGATTCAGGGCCCATGAAACGAAACGGGCCGCGCCGCGGGCATTTGACACTTTGCACCTCCTTCCCGAGATGCACGAGAATGCCAACGGCGGGCTTACGAATCGCTTACGCGGGCTGTCCCCGAACGTGCCGGTCTTGACGTCACCGGCGCGCTCGTACGTGGAGATCGTGACGCCCTTCGGTGACGTCCTCGAAGCGACCAGCTTGAGCCCAGCTGGGATCGCACCTTCGCCGAACAGGCGCTTGCCCTTGCCCAGCACCAGCGGGAACACGAACAGCGTGAAGCGGTCGATCAAGTCGTGCTTCAGCAATGCCTGCAGGAGCTGGCTGCTGCCCTGGGTCATGAGCGTCGGGCCGTCTTCGCGCTTCAGCCGCGCAATGTCCGTCGCCACGTCGTGAATCGCGACTGAGTTCTGCCACTCGAGCGGCGCGCGCGACGAAGTGACGACGTACTTCCTCACGTTGGTCAACGACTCCGCGAACGGATCGTCCTTCTGCTTCGGCCAGTACCCCGCGAAGATGTCATACGTCTTACGGCCGAGCAGCAGCTCGTAAGGTTGACCGAAGACGTCACCCATCGCGTTCGCGGTCGTATCGTCCCAGTAATTGACGCTCCAGCCGCCGAACCTGAAGCCCCCGGCGGGATCTTCCTCGGGACCGCCCGGCGCCTGCATCACGCCGTCCAGGCTCATCTGGACCGTGGCAAGGACCTTTCTCATCGCACTCTCCTGCATCGCTGACCGACGTCACCCAACACATTGGCATGTGTATATGTTCGATGCAGTGGCATTGCGTCGGTAAATTGTCATGACTTTGTTACGCACAGTCTCTGACGCGCGACACCGGACGATTTCGACAACGCATTGCTGCCTGTAAAGAACGAGTGAGTTTCGCCGCGCCCGGTTTCTCGATCGCCCCGCCGTGCATAAGGTACGCCCTCATTGCCCCCAAGCCTTTTGCCGGAGTCGAGTGTCCATGTTGAATCGCAGAGTTGGATCGGTGGTGCTGGTTGTCGCGGTGGTTGCTACGGGCAGCCTGCTCGCGGCGTGGAAACATTCCTCGCTCGCAGACGCGAATGCCGCTGCGTCAAATCAGCCGGAGCCCGTGGAAGCGGTGCAAGCAGCTGTTGCGCGGGAACGCGAGTACAGGCCTGTCACGACAGCGATCGGTACGGTCGTCGCAACACGTTCGATCAGCGTTCGTAACGAGCTGCCGGGCACCGTACGCAGTGTCACGCTCGAGCCCGGTCAGATCGTCGAGCGAGGCACGGTACTCGTCGCGCTCGACGTCGCAGTCGAGCAGGCCGAGTTGAAAGCGCTCGAAGCGCAGGCGGAGCTGGCGCAGACGCAGTTTGCACGCGTCACGAAGTTGAGCCAGCAGCGCGCCGTCTCTGCAGAGGAAGTCGACAGCACGCGTGCGGCGCGCGACGTAGCGCTGGCGCAGATCGCGCGAGTCAAAGCGACGATCGATCGCAAGACGATTCGTGCGCCATTTCGCGCACTCGTCGGCATCTCGGACGTGCATCCCGGGCAATACCTGAGCGAGGGTACGTACCTGACGAGCTTGCAAGGCGTGGACGATTCCACCTACGTCGACTTCGCAGTTGCTCAGCAGATCGCCGCCGGTCTGCGCAGCGGCGACAAGATTCAAGTGCTGACGGCAGCAACCGAGCCCGTCGTCGCCACGATCATGGCGACGGACGCGCGAGTCGATCCGACGACGCGCAACGCATCGGTCCGCGCGAAAATCCTGGACGCGAAACTTGCGCCGCCACCGGGTTCATCGGTTCGCGTCCAGGTACCCGCCGGCGTGGCGCGCCTCGCGGTCGCGATTCCGGCAAGCGCGCTGCGCAAAGGCCCCGGCGGCGACTTCGTGTACGTCGTCGCGCAGGACAAGGACAGCAAGTCGCGGGCGCAGCAGCGTCCGGTGCAGGTCGAAGCGCTCGCCGGCGACGAAGTCGTGATTCGCGACGGACTGGTGCGTCGGCGAACAGGTTGCGACCTCCGGGTCGTTCAAGCTGCGCGATGAAGTGCTGGTGTCCGTCATTGCCAAGCCCGAGTCCGTGGCAGCCAACAGCGGCGCTGCCGCCCACGTCGCACTCTGAGACCTCCGATGAAAGCCTTTACCGACATCTTCATCCGCCACCCGGTGCTGGCCGCCGTGGTGAATCTCGTGATCGTGCTGATCGGCGTGCGCGCGCTGATGACGCTACCGGTCCAGCAGTTCCCGAGCATCGAAAGCTCGTCGGTGCTCATCACGACCGTCTACACCGGCGCGAGCGCCGAGACGGTGCGCGGCTTTCTCACGACGCCCATAGAGCGCGCCGTGTCGTCAATCGGTGGCGTCGACTATGTCGAGTCGACCAGCCGCGCTGGCGTCAGCACCGTGACCGTGCGACTCAAGCTGAATCACGACAGCACGGCGGCGCTCGCCGAAGTGACGGCCCGTCTGCAGCAAGTCAGATCCGAGCTGCCGACTGAAGCCGAGCCGCCTGCGGTGGAGGTGCAGCGGGCCGATCGACCGTACGGCACGTTCTATCTGAGCTTCACTTCGACGCAGCGCGATGTGCCGGCGCTGACCGATTGGCTGTCGCGTCAGTTTGCAGCCGCAGCTCTCGACGCTGCCGGGCGTGCAGCGCGTGACTGTCGAAGGCGGCCGACCGCTCGCGATGCGCGTCTGGATCGATCCTGATCGACTCGCCGCGCGTGGCCTTTCGCCAGGCGATGTGCACGAGGCGCTCCAGCGCAACAACTATCTCGCGGCGGTCGGGCAGACCAAGAGCAACCTGGTGCAGGTCAACCTGCTCGCCAACACGGATCTGCGCGCCGTCGACGAATTCGAAAACCTGATCGTCGCAGAGCGCGACGGTGGCATCGTGCGTTTGAGCGACGTTGCGCGCGTCGAGCTCGGCGCCGAAGAAGCGGCAGTGGTCGCCAAGTACAACGGCCAGCAGGGCGTATACCTGGGCATCTGGCCACTGCCTGGCTCGAACGAGATCGAAGTCGGCAACGCCCTGCGCGACGAAATGGAGCGCATCGCCCCCACCCTGCCGAGCGACATCGATATGAAGCTCGTGTGGGACGGCACGATGTTCATGCGCGACGCGCTGAAGGAGATCACCAAAACCCTCGGCGAGACGGTGCTGATCGTCGCCCTCGTCGTGTTCCTGTTCATGGGCTCGGTGCGCACGGCGCTCGTGCCACTGGTCGCGATGCCCGTGTCGCTGCTCGGCGCGGCCATCGTCATGCTCGCCGCCGGCTTCAGCCTCAACCTGCTGACGCTTCTCGCCATCGTGTTGTCGGTGGGCCTGGTCGTCGACGACGCCATCGTCGTGGTCGAAAACGTCGAACGGCACGTGCGCGAGGGCAAATCGCGCATCGAAGCCGCGCTGATCGGTGCGCGCGAGCTGAAGGGTCCGATCATCGCGATGACCATCACGCTCGCGACGGTCTACGCGCCTATCGCCTTCCAGGGTGGGCTCACGGGCTCGCTGTTCCTCGAGTTCGCCATCACGCTCGCCGCGGCAGTGGTCGTGTCCGGCCTGGTCGCGCTGACGCTGTCGCCCGTCATGAGCTCGAAGTTCGTGCACGAGCACGGCGACGAAACGCGGTTGACGAAGCTCGTGAACCGCGCCTTCGGCGCAGTGAGCAACCTTTACGCGCGCCTGCTCGACGGTGCGCTGAACATGCGCTGGGCAATCGTAGCGGTCGCAGCCATCGTGACGATCGCTGCGTGGCCGCTGTACCAGTTCTCGCACCAGGAGCTGGCGCCGGTCGAGGATCAAAGCCACATCAGCCTGTTCTTCGAAGGCTCGCCGGACTCCACGCTCCAGGCTTCGAACGACAATTCGCTCGAAGTAGTGAAGAGCATCACCGGCTTTGCCGAAACGCGCTTCATGTGGTCGCTGACCCAGTCGTGGGGCGGCTTCGGCGGGCTGGTCGCGAAGGACTGGCACGAGCGCGGGCGCTCGACGGAAGAGATGTACGGCGAGGTGTACGGTGCGGTGTCGCAGATCCCGGGCGTGCGCGTGTTTCCGCGCCTGGATCCGCCGCTGCCGACGCCGGGACAGTTCGACGTCGAGCTGATCGTGCAGAGCTCGGGCGAGATCGAGGAGCTGCTCGAAACGACGCAGGCCGTACTCAACGCCGGCTATCAGAGCGGCAAATTCCTGTACGTCGACACGGATCTGAAGATCGACCTGCCGGAAGCGCGCGTCGTGCTGGATCGCGAGCGGCTCGCGGATCTCGGCCTCGACCTGGCGACGGTGGGACGCGAGCTCGGCACGATGCTGGGCGGCGCGTATGTCAACCGCTTCAACTATTTCGACCGCAGCTACAAGGTGATCCCGCAGCTGAGCGACAAGGATCGCTCGACGCTGGAGCCGCTGCTCGACCTGAAGATCAAGACGCCGGACGGCCGGCTCGTGCCGGTCTCGACGTTCACGCGCATCGAGACCGTGACCGGTCCGCGCACGCTGAACCGCTTCCAGCAGCGCAATTCGGCGCGCATCTTCGGCGGCGTCGCACCCGGCGTCACCAAGGACCAGGGACTGCGCGTGCTCGAAGAGGCAGCGCAGAAGGCCAGCGGCCCGTCCGTAACGCTCGACTACGCGGGCGAGTCACGACAGATCCGCCAGGAAGGCAAGGCGCTGACGACCACGCTCGGCTTCGCACTGATACTCATCTATCTGGTGCTCGCCGCGCAGTTCCACAGCTTCCGCGATCCGCTGATCGTGCTGCTCGGCTCCGTGCCGCTGGCGATCTCAGGCGCGCTCGTGTTCACGTTCATGGAGCTGACGACGATCAACATCTACTCGCAGGTGGGACTCATCACGCTGGTGGGCCTGATCGCGAAGAACGGCATCCTGATCGTGGAATTCGCCAACACGCTGCAGGAACGCGGGCTCGCGAAGCTCGACGCGATTCGTCAGGCGACGCTGACGCGGCTGCGACCGGTGTTGATGACGTCGGCCGCAACCGTGTTCGGTCACTTCCCGCTGGTGCTGGTCGCCGGGCCCGGTGCGGAAGCGCGCAACAGCATCGGCATCGTGCTCGTAACCGGCATGATCGTCGGCACGCTGTTCACGCTGTTCGTCGTGCCGGTGTTCTACCAGATGATCGCTGCCGACCACCGCGCCCGCGAGAGCGCGGTCACTGGCACGGCTCCTGAGGCGATACCGGCGTGAGACTGAACTTCAAGGACGGCATGTACACGATCGTCGAAGTCCGGGCGCGCCGCAGGGGCGCTCCCGGTTGAAGACGAACCAGTCGCGCACGATCAGTCCGTTCTCGATGCGGTAGACCGACATCTCATCGATGATCTTGCCGGTCGGCAAGGTCGCTACTTCGCTGACGACGATCATGTCGTTGAGCGCGACGGTGCCCAGCTTCTGCACCTGTGCCGGCGCGCCCTTGGCGAACATCTGCAGGTAGGCTGCGCGGCGCGACTTCTCGTCGACGATTCGCACGGAAGGCTTGTCGCCCAGTTTGTGGACGTCGCCGCTGTTGCGAAAGTTCTTCGCGTGCGGACTGAACAGCGCTAGGAACGCCTCGACGTCGCCGCGATTGTTCGCGGCGCCGAAGCGGGCGATCACTTCCTCTGCCGACTTGGCCGCGGCGGCATCGTCCTGCTTGGCGCTCGCGATGTACCAGAGGTCATGGATCAATCCTTCGCGGACGCGATAGATCGCGAGCACGTAAGTCGGCGGCGAGCCGGGGGCGTCGGTGACCCTCAGCTTCGCCGCGACCAGCTCGCCTGCTACGACGCTGTCGAGCAAGACCACCCGCGCGAACGGACGTCGCGCGAGAATCTCGCCGGTGAGGCGATCGGGATCCTGCGGCACCTGGAAGATGCGCGCATCTGGCGCGAACAGCGCAGCCAGCGTGTGCGCGTTGCCGTCGCTGACCGCCTGCGCGTCGGCGCTGACGAGTGCCCGCGGGTCGGTGTTCGCGGCGGCGACGCGCTTGAAATCCATGCGGATCGTCTGCGGCGGCTTGCCGGGAGTCATGGCTTCCCAGTCCTGCACGTGGTGCTCGGCATCGACGTAGCGCCACGTGGTCGAATGGAAATGCTGAGGGTGGGTGTCCAGGTTGCTGGCATCGCGCAGCACGAAACGCAGCGTCTGCGGGTCTTTCGACTCATCGACGTAGCGCAGCTGGTTGCCCATGTCGCAGTAGTGATCGGCGCGCAGCTCGGACCCGACCACGTAGAACACTGTCGCGGTCAACTGTTCGCCGTTCTTCCACTCCTCGTGCAGCAACGCCGTGCCGAAAGCGATCGGCCGAAAGATGTCGATCATCGTTTCGTCTCTGGGCAGAGGCGCATGCCATTCGCCGACCAGGCTGCGCATTCGTGCGAATGCTGCCTGCGCATCGGCGCGGGATGCGGCAGCGTTCAGCATTGCAAGCACGGCCAGCAGGCACGCAAGCGTCGTTCTCATGGGTTAATCCTCGGGTGACTGTGCGGCAGTCTCAGCGGCCGCTCCGCTGCCGCGGAAGTGAGCGTCGTCACGGCCGGGGAACCATGACAGGAGTCATGTGACACCCCCGGAAGGCGCGGTTAGACTCGATCGCATGAGGCTCACGCAGTCGTCATTGGTGCGCGTCGGCTGCATCCTGATGATCGCGGCGGCAGGCATGCGGGCCGCGTTCACGGCCTGGTTCGAGCTCGACAAGTTCGGCCTGGCAGAGCATTGGCCGCTTCAATGGTCGGTTGGTTACGTCGCCTTCGTCGTCGCCTACGCGCTGGCTCTACGGACGCGCAGCGATACTCGCGAGCACGCCGCTTTACTCATTCTCCAGAGCCTGACCGCGCTTTACCTCGTCTGGCTGTATCCCAATTTTCTCGTCACGGCGCTGCTCGTGGTCGTCGCCTGGCAGATCGCGTGGTCGACGACGACACCGCGCAAGGCGATTGCGGCCGTCCTGGGTTTGGCAGCGGCGCTGGCGGCGATGAAGTGCGTCGATCAGGTCGACGGCATGTCGCTGCTGGTTTTGACGAGCACTTGCGGATTCATGCTCTTTGCCGTCAGCGCCGCTCATCTCGCGCGCAGCGAGGCAAGCGCGCGGGAAAGCCTGGCGAAAGTGAACGCAGAGCTGCGCGCAACGCACGCCCTGTTGGCTGACAACGCTCGCATGGCCGAGCGCCTGCGAATCTCGCGCGACTTGCACGACGTGCTGGGCCACAACCTCACGAGCCTGACCGTCCACCTGGACGTCGCGGATCGACTGGCACAAGGAGCCAGCGTGCAGCACGTTCGGTGCGCGCGTGCGATCGCGGGAACGCTGCTCGATGAAGTGCGCGGCGTGGTCAGCCAGATCCGCGTTCAACCGGTCGATCTGCGGGCGACGTTGCGGTCGCTGACCGAAGGCCTGCCGGGTCTGCGCGTCGACCTGACGATTCCGGACGAGCTGACGGCGCTCGATCCGGCGCGTGCCGATGCAATCCTGCGCTGTGTCCAGGAGCTGATCACGAACACGCTGCGTCACGCGCAGGCCCACGAGCTTTCGATCGAGATCCGACAGTCCATCGACGGCGCGCTGTCGATCGCTGCCCGCGATGACGGCCGCGGCGGCGAAGTGATCGAAGGACAGGGCCTGGCCGGAATGCGCGAACGGTTCGAAGCACTGGGCGGCAGCCTGTCGGTCGCGTGCGCGCCGGGTCGGGGATTCAGCGTGCAGGGGCAGATTCCCGCGCTCGGAGCCGTTGCTTGATCCGTGTCTGCCTCGCGGACGATCAAGCGCTGTTTCGCAGCGGCGTGCGTGCGTTGCTCGCGCTGTTCGAAGGGATTGCGGTAGTCGCCGAAGCGGAGGAAGGCGAAGCAGCCGTCGCCAAGGTTCTCGAGTGTCGACCGGACGTCCTGTTGCTCGACGTGCGCATGCCGAAATTGAACGGCGTCGAAGTGCTGGCGGCGCTCGCGCGCGAATCCGCCCTGCCGCCGACTTTGCTGCTGACGACTTTCGAAGACGACGCCGCACTCATCGGCGGCATACGCGCCGGTGCGCGCGGTTTCCTGCTGAAGGGCACGACGCCCGAAACGCTCGTCGAAGCGATCCGCACCGTCGCCGCCGGAGGGACGTTCCTGCACGCGGCGTTGACGCCATCGTCCGACGTTGCAGGTATGCGCGTGCCGCCATTGTCCGCGGCCGATCCCCTGACTGTGCGCGAGCGCGAAGTGCTGAGCCTGATGACGAACGGGCTAGCGAACACGCAGATCGCAGCTGCTCTCAGGCTCGGCGAAGGCACGGTCCGCAATCACGTCTCCAACATCCTGGCGAAGCTCGGCGTCAGCGACCGCACCAAGGCCGTGCTCGTCGCGCTTCGACAGCGGCTCGTCTGATCGTGCGCTAAACGAGCGCAATAAGCGGATTGTTCAGGTCGTCATGCGGGCTTACAGTGGCGCAGCTATGAAGCAGACGACCTCACATTATTCAGTGTTCGAGACCGCGGCTGGCTTCTGCGCAATCGCGTGGAGCGATGCGGGCATCACGCGCTTCATGCTGCCGTCGAGCACGGCGCAAGCGACCGAGCACAATCTGCGGCGTCGCGTCGCGGACGCGCAACCCGGCACACCGCCGGCGCATGTCACGGCTGCAATCGATGCAGCGAAGCGCTACTTCGCGGGCGAGAAGATGGACTTCTCCGAGTTGCAACTCGATCTCGGCGGACAAGGTGAGTTCTTCAGGAAGATCTATGCCGCCTTGCGCCGCGTCGGCTGGGGTCACACGACGACATACGGTGCTCTCGCGAAAGAGGCTGGTGCTGGACCGGAAGCAGCGCGCGACGTCGGTCAGGCCATGGCGAAGAATCCGGTGCCGCTGATCATCCCTTGCCATCGCGTGCTCGCGGCCGGCAACAAGCTCGGCGGCTTCTCCGCGCCCGGCGGCTCCTCGACGAAAGAACGAATGCTCGAACTGGAGGGTATCCGCCTCGGTCCGCCTCCGCCCGCGCAGCAGACCCTCCGCCTCTGACCAATCCGCGTGGTTCGAAATGCTTGCCCATTGCCGTCGCGTGTGTAGGATATGCGAATCATTCGCATTTGCATTCCTATTAACTGGCAACGAGGCGGGACATGAAGAAGAACAGGACCGTCTGTAAATCAATGCTTTATGGCTTTTCAGGGCTGGCGGCAGGCATCGCGGCGGCTCAGACACTCGCCGGCGACATGCTGGACGAGGTCACGGTCACTGCGATGCGGATGGAGAGCAAGATCGGCGAGGTCCCCGCGACCGTCAGCATCTACAGCGCCGAAAGGATCGAAACGCTGCTCGCGCAGGACATCAAAGATCTGATCCGCTTCGAGCCGGGCGTCAGTGTGCGCTCCGCTCCTGCCCGCTTCACGGCCGCGGGCTCGTCGCTCGGCCGCGATGGCAACAGCGGTTTCAATATTCGCGGCCTGGAAGGCAATCGCGTGCTGATCCAGGTCGACGGCGTGCGCACTCCCGACGCGTATTCGTTCGGCGCGCAGTCGGTCGGGCGCGGCGACTATGTCGATCTCGACATCCTCAAGTCCGTGGAAATCGTGCGCGGGCCCGCGTCGGCTCTGTACGGCAGCGACGGGCTCGCGGGCTCGGTCAGCTTCATCACCAAGGATCCGGCCGATCTGCTCGACGCGGATCGTGACTGGTCGCTCGGCGCGAGCGCGAGCTACGCGGGGGCGGACAAGCTCTTCTCGCAAGGCGTGGTCGGCGCTGCACGCTTGGGCAATCTTGAGACGATGGTTGCGTACACGCACCGCGAAGGCGAGGGTCAGGAGACCGGCGGCGAGAATAGCGCGGCTGACACCGATCGCACGACTGCAAACCCCGAAGACAACCGTTCGAATTCGGTGCTCGCCAAGGCGGTCTATTCGTTCAACGACGCCAACCGCGTGCGACTGACGCTCGATCACCGCGATCGCGACGTGGACTGGAACGTGCTGAGCGCCATCGCGAAGCCGCCGCTGACTGCGACGAGCACGCTCGGGCTGACGGCGTTCGACGACGTCAACCGCGATCGCGTCATGCTCGACTACCAATTCACCAGCGACAACGCTGCGCTGACCGGCGCGCAGGTTGCGGTGTACTACCAGGACAGCAAGACGCGGCAGTACTCAGCGGAAGATCGCAACACCGCGCCGGATCGCATTCGCGACCAGACGTTCGATACCGTCGTGCGTGGCGCGAACCTGCAGCTGACGAGCACCATCACGACCGGCTCGATCGAACACGGACTCGTGTACGGCCTCGACTACTCGGTGACGCAGACACAGAGCGTGCGCAATGGCACGGTGCCGCCGATCGGCGAAAGCTTTCCGTCGCACGGCTTCCCGGACACCGACCACGTCCTCGCCGGCGCCTTCGTGCAGGATGAAATCAACATCGGCAGCTGGTCGCTGTTCCCGGCGCTGCGCTGGGACTATTACGAGATCGATCCGCAGAACGATCCGCTGTTCGTCGCCGCGATCCCGGCGGGCCAGGACGACACGCATGTGTCGCCGAAGCTCGGCGTGGTGTTCAGCATCAACGAGCAGCTCAGCCTGTTCGCGAACGCCGCGGCCGGCTTCAAAGCGCCGGGGCCTTCGCAGGTCAACAGCGGCTTCACCAACCCGATTGCGAACTACCGCTCGGAATCGAATCCGGACCTGAGGCCTGAAACCAGTGAGACGATCGAGCTCGGCGCGCGCGTGCGCAACGGCAGCTGGAGCGCCACGTTGGCGACTTTCGCGGGTCGCTACGAGGACTTCATCGAACAGGTTCAAACCGGCGGGACGTTCACCCCTGCCGACCCGGCCGTGTTCCAGTACGTGAACCTGAACGAGGCGAAGATCTACGGCGCCGAAGCGAGCGGGCGCGTCGAGCTCGGCGCTGGCTTTGCAATGAACGCTGCCGCGTCGTTCGCGCGCGGCGACTCGAAGCTACGACGGCGTCGAAACGCCGTTGCCGAGCGTCGATCCCTTCAAGCTGGTGACCGGCGTCGAGTGGCAGGATTCGGCCGATCGCTTCGGCTCGCAGCTGTACGTCACTTACTCGGACAGCAAGTCGCCGTCGCGCACGGGCGTGAGCTGCACGCCATCGTGCTTCATTCCGGACAGCTTCATCGTCGCGGACGTGGTCGGCTGGTGGAACATCACCGACGAGACGGTGTTACGCGCCGGCGTCTTCAACCTCACCGATGAGAAATACTGGTGGTGGGGCGATGTCCGGGGACTGTCTTCAACGGCGGTGTCGAGAGATGCGTACAGCCAGCCCGGTCGCAATGCCAGCGTCTCGCTGTCCGTCCGCTTCTGATACGCAGGGTCACGACATGAACAACAAACTTTCCAGACCCTCGACGATTGCCGCGCTGGCGGTGCTTGCAGGATGCGCGTCGATGGCGCCGGCCGAGCGTGCCGAGCAGCGCGAAGACCTCGGCGTGCTGGTGATGGCGCACGGCGGCTCGAAGCAATGGAACAAGGAAGTGCTCGCGGCCATCGAGCCGCTGAAGGCCGAGCACAACATCGAGGTCGCGTTCGGCATGGCCGATGCGATCAGCTTGCAACAGGGCGTCGAGCGACTGGAGGCACGCGGCGCGCGACGCATCGGAGTCATACGGCTGTTCATCAGCGGCGAGAGCTTCCTCGATCGCACGGAACAGATCCTCGGCCTCACGCCGGGCGCTCCGCAACGCGCCGCGGCGCAGACGGAACACGAGGGACACGCTGAAGGCGGACACAGCATGGAGTTCTGGCGTATCGATACGCAGTCCTCGTTCGCGGTCAGCAAGCAAGGCCTGGTGGAAGCGCCGGAGATGTCGAACGTTCTCGTCGAGCGCGCACGCACGCTGAGCAAGGAGCCGCAGCGCGAAGACGTCCTGATCCTCGCGCACGGACCCGGCGACGACGCGGAGAACGAACGCTGGCTCGCGCATCTCGATGCGCGGGCAGAAGGCGTGCGCCGCGCATTGCCGTTCAGAACCGTACGCGTCGAAACATTGCGCGAGGATTGGCCGGAAAAGCGCAAGGACGCGGAGCAGCGCATTCGCAGCTACGTCGAGCAGGCTTCCAGGACCGGTCGCGCGATCGTCATCCCGTTTCGGGTGCAGGGCTTCGGGCCGTATGCCGAAGTTCTGAAGGGACTCGACTACGCATCGGACGGACGCGGGCTGGTCCCCGATGCCGGCGTCACGCAGTGGATCGAGCATCAGATCGCGACGCTGGAGAGCGCGGAGTTCCGCGCGGCCAATTAGCCATGGACAGGCTGCGGCTGCTGTTTGTCGACGGCCGTGCCGGAGTACCATGCGCGCATGGCCGCAACTGAATCGACGATGCTCGCGCTCGGCACGCCGGCGCCCGCTTTCCGCCTCACGGATTACAACGGCAAGGTTTGCACGCTCGAAGACTTCGCCGCCGCGCGCGGGCTGGTCGTCGCGTTCATCTGCAATCACTGCCCGTACGTAAAACACATGCGCAACGAGTTCGCTCGTTTCGCGCGCGAGTATCAGCAGAAGGGACTCGCAGTCGTCGCAATCTGCTCCAACGACATCGACGCTTACCCGCAGGACGGGCCGGAAGGCATGGCCGAAGAAGCGCGCAGCGTCGGCTACACGTTTCCATACTTGTTCGATGCGACTCAAAGCGTCGCCAAGGCCTACGACGCGGCGTGCACGCCCGATCTCTACTTGTTCGACGCGCAGCGCAAGCTCGTCTACCGCGGGCAGTTCGACGAGAGCCGGCCGGGCCGCGGCACGCCGAGCGGCAAGGACCTGCGAGCCGCGTGCGATGCTTTGCTGAACGGCAAAGCGATGCCGTCGGAGCAGAAGCCCAGCCTCGGCTGCAACATCAAGTGGAAAGACTGAGTCGAAGGACGTTGCCGGAGCGATGGCCAACCGACAGATCATTGCTCCCGGCGGCGGCGCCGGGCTGAAACTCGCGCGCGGCGAGCACCTGCGCCTCATCGACATCGAAGGCGGTCAGACCGGCGACCTGATGGCGTTCTCGCAGGACGGCAGCGAGCGGCTGTCGAACGGACGCTCGTTCGACTACAACGGCAAGATCCGACTCTCGGTCGGCGACGTGTTGTGGTCCGATCGCAGCAACCAGATGCTGACGATCGTTGCCGACGACGTCGGCCGGCATGATTTCCTGTACGCGTCGTGCAGCCTCGAAATGTATCGCATGCAGTACGGCGTCACCGGCTATCACGCTAACTGCAGCGACAACCTGCGCACGGCACTGCGCGAGCTGGGAATCGAGCCGGACAGCCTGCCGACCGCATTCAACTTCTTCATGAACGTCGACGTTCTCGCCGACGGCAAGCTCGAGATCCTGCCGCCGAAGTGCCGCAAGGGCGACTCGATGGTGTTGCGCGCGGAGATGGACCTTGCCATCGCGCTGTCCGCGTGCCCGGCCGGAACCTGTAACGCCGGGCCGCCGAGCTCGCTGGCGTTCGAAGCCGGCTAGCGGTCGATTGCGGCGATCGCCGCGATTTCGATCAGGTACTGCGGCCCGGCCAGGCGCGCTTCTACCGTTGCGCGTGCGGGCGTCGAGCCGGGCGCGACCCACTTGTCCCACACTTCGTTCATCTCGCCGAACGTGCCGATGTCTTTCAGCCAGATCTGCGCGGACAGCAGGTTCTGCTTGCTCGTGCCGGCTTCCGCGAGCAGCCGATCGATTTGCCCGAGAATCACTTTGGTCTGTGCGCCGACAGTGGTCGCGCCCGCATCGGCGGGACACACCTGGCCCGCAAGATAGACGACGTTGCCGTGAACGACCGCCTGACTCATGCGCGGGCCGACCTGGATACGCTTGACTGTCATGGATTGCTCCTGCGTGGATTGCGCGATTCTACGCGAGTCCTGACTCACGCGGGTTGCAGCTGCGGTTGCGTCGTCGTGCGCGGGAAACTGAAAGCGATCGCCATCGCGCCGACCGCGAGACCGAGCGATGCGAAGAACAACCAGGAATAGCCGCCGTACGTGTCGAATATCCAGCCGCCGACGACCGGCCCCGCCGACATGCCGAGGCTCGACAGCATCGTCGCGGCGCCGAATACAGTCCCCATGATCGACTGGCTGAAGTAGTCGCGCGCCAGCACTGCGTACAACGGCATCACGCCGCCGTAAGCGGTGCCGAAGATCACGGCCATGAAGTAGAACTCGCCGAGCTCGCGCACGAACGGGTACGAGCCGATCGCCAGCGCCTGGATCAGCAGTCCGACGATGAGAACGCGCTTCGCGCCATAGCGGTCGCCGGCGACGCCGAACACCAACCGACCTCCCAGTCCAGCCAGTCCTTCGACGCTGTAGATGGTCACTGCGGCCATCGGCGCGATTCCGCACGCCATCGCATAGCTGACCATGTGGAAGATGGGACCGGAGTGCGCCGCGCAGCACAGGAAGAACACCACGGCCAGCACGATGAATTGGCGCGAACGCAGCGCCTCCGCAACCGTGGCGATCGATCCATCTGGCGCGGCGCTTGCCTGAGGTCCAGCAGCGCTGGCTGCCGGGGGCTGACGCACCAGCATTGCGGCGGGAATCAACAGGACCCACGCGAGAATGCCGATGACGAACATCGCCGTGCGCCAGTCGTAGGTGGTGATCAACCAGCGTGCTAGCGGCGAGATCGTCATCGGTGCGACACCCATGCCAGCCGAGACGAGCGAGACGGCGAGACTGCGTTGCTTGTCGAACCAGCCGGTCGTCAGCGCGATCATCGGTGCGAAGAACGTGCTCGCGGCGAGTCCGACGAGGATGCCGTAGGTCAACTGAAAGAGAAGCAGCGACTGGACACGGCTCGTGAGCACCAGCGCAAGTCCGAGCAGCACCGCGCCGATCGATACCACGACGCGGGTGCCGTAGCGATCGCTCAGCGCACCCCATGCGAAAGCGCCGGCGCCCATGACCAGGAAGTTGATGGTCATCGCAACCGATATGCCCGCGCGCGACCAGCCCATGTCCCGCGAAACGGGGTCGAGGAATATGGCCAGCGAAAACATGGCGCCCAGGGCCACACAGGTCATGAGCGCGCCGACCGCAACGATGGTCCATCGATAGGGATGTTCGGTGTTCATATCTGGATGACGGACGGGCCCCGGCCGAATCGACAGGTCGCAGCGAAATTAAGTCACGGCGAAGGCCAGCAGCACGAGGAAGGTAACGAGTCGCATGGCCTGGCTATCTCACCGGCGTCGCCAGACGCTCGGCGGGCAGCCGAACGCGGAGCGAAAGCACGCGTCGAAATGCGAGAGGTCGTTGAATCCGACTTCGTAGGCAATCTCAGCGATCGGCGACTTCGTCGCGTCCAGGCGCGTCGCGGCGGCCGACAGGCGACGGTTGATGACGTACTGATTCGCCGTCTCGCCCGTCACGGCGCGAAAGCGCTTGGCGAAGCGAAAGCGATTCATCCCCGCAACCGCCGCGAGCGTATCGAGCGGACACGGCTCGTCGAAATGCGCGTTGATGTAGCGAACGGCGTCGAGCACGCCACGGATGTCCACATCCGAAGCTTTGTCCGAGCGGAAACGGCTGGAAGTGCGTAAACAGATGTGCGCGAGCGCGACCGCGGCTTCATCGCTGTCGGGCGAACCGCGCGCGATCTGCAGTAACAGGCCGGCCACCTGCGGCGTCAGGCGCGAAGGCGGCGCCCACGCCGCCTGAAACTTCGGCGTGTCGAGACTCAGATCGGTCGCGAGCGGTTCGAGCAATTCTTCGGAAAAGAACACCACGATGCGCCGATTGCCCTCCTGTCCCTGATGGCGGCAGGAAAATTCGGCGCGCTTGTTGGCGAACACGAGCGAGCCCGGAACCGCCATACAGGCGCTGCTGTCGCTCAAGTGCTCGAAAATACCGGACAGTACGAGCGCGACCGCGCTCTCCGTGTAGATCCCGCGCGCGTGACGCTGAACGGTGGGGGCGCAGCGCAGGTCGGCGATGCTGTAACCGGCCGGGCCGGGCGCGATTCCATAGGCCGCCGGATCGCGGATTTTCGCGTCGGTGGAAATCCCATCGAATCGTGTATCGGGCCAGAACGTCATCGCTGTTTCACGCCGGCAAGATCCCCCAAGTCGCCGCACCCCTCCCTGCGCTAGTCTGCCGGTCGAATCCGGGAGGGCAGGTCACCAGTGAATCAGAACACGATCGCTGCAAATCCGGAAGCGGGCGGCAGCGCGCTGCGACGCGCTGTCGCTGCGTCCGAAGCGTATGCGCCCACGATGCTACAAATCGGCTGGATCGCCTTCGCCGTGTCGATGCTCGGCTTGGGGATGCTGGGCTTCATCACCGGCGACTTCGCGCTGAACTGGCAGCCGGTGCCCGCAGACGTCCCGGGGCGCACGGCGCTCGCTTATGTCACGGCCGCATTGTTCTGGATTCTCGGAGCCGGCCTGCTCTTCGACCGCTTCAAGTACTCGTTCGCCATCGCGACCGCCGTGGCATTTCTGGTCTGGGCGATTCTTCTGCACGGACCGGGCGTCGTCCGCGATCCGCTGAACGTGCTGCCGTGGCTGGGATTCACCGAGAGACTGCAGGTCGCGGCCGGCGCACTCATGCTCGCCACTACACAAGTGCCGGGAACGCCGTTCGCGCGCTGGGGAATGCTCGCCGGCAGGATTGCGTTCGGCGTGTCCCTGCCGATCTTCGGTCTGTCGCATTGGGCTTATGCGCAGTTCACGGCCGACATGATTCCGGCGTTCATTCCTGCGCACCTGTTCTGGGCGTACTTCACCGGCGGCGCTCATCTCGCCGCAGGCATCGCGTTCCTGACGAACGTGCTGGTGCGCCTCGCTTCGATTCTATTCGCGGTGATGGTGAGCGGCTTCGTGTTGCTGCTGCATCTTCCCCGAACCATCGCAGAACCGGGCAGCCGCGCCGAATGGACGATGATCGTGATCGCGCTGACCATCACCGCGGCCGCGTGGTGTGCAGCCGGGAGCCTCGCGCGTGGGAAGCCTTCGAGCGCTGCGTAGCTTCAGTCGCTGCGCAGCGAGCTGAGGGCTTTCTTAGCGTCTTCTGATTGCGGGTAGGCCTCGGCAGCCAGCTCGTAATAGCGCAGCGCCTGGTCGGGCTCTTTGAAGCTGCTCAGGAACTGCTCCCCGAAGAACAGCAGCAAGCCTTCGCTCAACGCGAAGCGCTCGCCCAATCTCGCGGAGAGTGCCTGGTAGCGAGCCTTGAGTTTCTCCGGCTCGACGTACAACTCGCGCAACGTCGGTTGGTAACCGCGAAAGAAATACGACAGACCGTCATACAAGCTGCGCAATGCCATCGAATGGTGCGATTCGTCCGTGTAGCGCTGGAACTTCCACTCGAGCCCGGCGGGATTCGTCTTGCGCAGAATGCCCGCCAGTGACTCGACGTCGCGCGCCTTGATGAAGTATTTCTCCGGGTACGGCTCTCCCGACGCAGCGATGAACAGTTGCGTGCGGTCGAATTTGCGACCGGCCAGCTCTGCAGCGGCCCGCTTCTCCATCACGTAGTCGTCCCACCACCAGCTCGGATCGATCATCAGGAAAGCGTCGAAGAGCGGATCCTTGTCCAGGAACGCGTCGATCACGCTCAGCCCGGTGAACGAATAGCCGCAATAGATCCGATAGGACGAGGTGCTGAACTCCTTGTCGATGTAAGGCACCAGCTCCTGTTCGAGAAAGCGCAGGAAGTTGTCGCCGCCGCCGCTGCTGGCGAAGCCTTCGTCCGGCTTGCCGGTGAAACCTTGCAGCGAACGCGTCGACGACGAATCCCGCACCCGGTCGCTCTCGAGGATCGCCACCACGATCATCTCCGGCACGTGCGGCGTCGCGTCCAGCTCAGGTGCTGGACGGCGCCGGCGAACGACTGGAAGAACTTGCCGCCGTCGCGCACGTACAGGACCGGATAGCGGTGATAGCCCGAGCTCTTCGCATAGCTCTCGGGCAACTGGACGTAGACCGTTCTGTCCTCTTTCAGCACCTGCGACTTGACGACTCTGCGCGTGCCGATCGTGATGGCGTCGGCGCTTTGAGCCAGGGCAGGCGCGGCAATGAAAGGAAGAGCACAGATGAACAGAGTTGCGAAGAGCGCGCGTTTCATCGGGCGCATCGTAAGTGAATCTCGCAGGAGGGTCGAACAAAGCAACGAAGGCTACTGTCTGAAAGTAGCCGCAGAGGGTTCTCCCCGGGCAGTTCCTGAGACACGCTCCGGGCATGGCAAGAAGTGCCCTCATGTTCGGTGCGCTCTGCGTCGCGTTCGTCGCATGCAGCGCGTCGGTGGCCGCGGACTCCCCGCGCAAGATCGTGCTGATCGGCGGCGCGAAGAGCGAAGGTTCCGGGACGACACGATTACCCGAACGCAATCCGCGTGCTCGAGCGGCTGCTCAAATCCTCGCCGGAGCTGCAAAGCGCTCCCGGTCTCGACATCGAGTCGCATCCGGACGAGCTGGCCGGCCGATTCGGCTTTGGACCGCGCGAGCGCCGTGGTCCTGTACTTCGATGGTCTCGACAACCATCCGCTGCTCGCAACCGAACGCCGTGAACGTTTCGAAGCGGCGATGCGCGCGGGCGTCGGGCTCGTGGTGCTGCATCAGGCTTCGACCGTCCCAGCAACCGATCGCACTCTCGATCTGCAGCGTTGGCTGGGCGGCGCGCGCTACGGCATGTTCGATCGAGCGACGGAAATGGCGCAGATCGCGCCGGCGACGCCCGCTCATCCGGTGAGCCGCGGTCTCGCGCCGTTTACGTATCTCGACGAGTTCTACCCGACGCTGCGCTGGCAGGACGGCGTGCAACCGATTCTGAAGGCGCGATTGCACGTCGAATTTCGCGAAGGCAAGGATCTCGTCATCGGCGAGCCCGTCACCAGCACGGTCGCGTGGGTCTACGAACGCGCGGGCGGCGGACGGTCGTTCGGCTATACCGGCGCGCACTACCTCGCTGCGTTCGACCAACCGACGGTACGCAAGATGATCTTGAATGCGATCGCCTGGACCGCACGGATCGAAGTGCCGGCCGCCGGAATCAGCTCGCACGATGCGGTGGTCACGCGCGCAGCCGACAGGCAAGTGATCGAGCAGACGTGGGGCAGGATCACGTGGTACGCGTCCGGGCCGCTCGGCAATTCCGCAACGATGACTGTCGGTGAAGCGGTCATTCGACCCGGGCAAGAGAACCCGCGTCATTACCATCCCAACTGCGACGAGATCCTGCACGTCGTACGAGGGCGCATCCTGCATTCGATGGGCACGCAGCAGGTCGAAATGACGGTGGGCGACACTGTCAGCATTCCGACGGGCGTGCGCCACAATGCCCGCAACATCGGCACGGAAGACGCGGTGCTCGCGATCAGCTTTTCGTCGGCGCATCGCGAAGTCATCGGCGAATGAAGCTCGTCGGCACAGCCGCGCTCTGCGGCATGTGTCTCGCGTCGCTTGCTGGCGCGGCGCCACTCGACACGCTTACCTTTCACCGCGATCGTGCACGAACCGGCTGGAACTCCACCGAGACAACGCTCACGCCGGCCGCGATTTCCCGCCAGGGATTGCGCGTGCGCTGGGAATCGCCGCAATTCGACGCGGTCGACGGCTACCCGCCGCGGCTCTATGCATCGCCGCTCTATATAGATGAGGTGCACATTGCATCGGTCGCACATCGCGGCGCGCACGCCGTTGTTTTCGCCGCCACCAGCAATGGCTTCGTTTACGCCGTAAACGCTCGCGCGAACGGCGGCACGGCTGCCGGAGCAATTCTCTGGCGCACGCAACTCGCAAAGCCGTGCAAGCTCGAGCCCAACCTGCTCGACGGCATTCCCACCGGAGTTCTCGCCACGCCGGTCATCGACCGGCAACGCCGCCGCCTCTACGTCACGAGCTGCGAGCCGACGAAGCGCTGGCAGGCTTTCGCATTGGATCTTGCGGACGGCAAAGTGCTGCCTGGATGGCCGCTGACATTGGATGAAGCGGCCTTACGCTCGCCCGCACTGAACCGAAACGTCGGATCGGAGGGCGACGCGAGCGAACGCCGCTTCTATTACACGCTGCAGCGTGGCGCGCTGAACCTGAGCCCCGACGGCACGCAGCTGTATGTGACCTTCGGCGACACCGCCACGGGCATGCTCGTCGCGATCGATACACGCACAGCGAAAGTGACGAGCGCGTTCGCATCCGTTGCAACTCCGCATCGTCGAACCGGCGGCATCTGGGGGCCTGGCGGAGCTGCCGTCGATGCGGATGGCGACGTGTTCGTGGTCACGGGCAGCAATTTCTCGGGCTTCGTCGACCGGCCGAACGACTGGACGCAGTCCGTGCTCGCGTTCGCGAACGGACCGCAAGGTCTCACGCTGCGCGGGACGTATACGCCGTTCAATCACTGCGCGACCGCCGCGATGGATATCGATCTCGGCTCCGGCGGGATCGCACTCCTCCCACCGAATCTGGCCGTAGTCGGCGGCAAGCAGGGAAACATCTACCTGCTGGACCGCCGCAACCTCCCTGGCAAGCTCGATCGTCGACCCGCCTGCAGCACCGACTCTGCGACCGATGCTTCGTTGCTCGCACCCGAACCTCAAGCTCATCTCGGCAAGCGCGGCCCGCTCAATGTATTCGGTCCCTACTCCGACACGTACGGCGCGATGGATCTGGCGCGCGGCCGCTCGGTACCCGCGATGTTCCGCGATGCGCAGGGCGCGATTCATCTCATCGTGACCGGCAACACCAAGAAGGATGCAGCGTCGACGACCAACGTTGCTCCGTCGCTTGCACGACTGAAGGTGATGACGACAGGCGGGCGAGCGGCCTGGCTCGCGGTCGAGCAGCTCGAAAAGACGCTGGCGTTGGAGAACCCGGGCTCGCCGATCGTCACGAGCAACGGGTCACGCGATCCAGTCGTGTGGGTGCTGGACCCGAATGCGCGCCGCTCGGCGCTGCTCGTCGGCGACGAAGCCCCGCAACCGGTTCTCTATGCGTTCGATGCAATGACGCTGCGATTGCTATGGAGAAGCGCGCCGGGACTGCTGCATGCGAGCGGCAAGTACAACGAGCCGGTGATCGCGCGTGGAGCGGTTTTCGTCGGCACGGATCGGATTCAGGCGTTCGGGTTATAAGGGAGACCCAGTCAGGTAAATAGGAATCACTATCATTTAGATTTGTACCTCGCTACACTGCTCCCGGTCTCGCGGCCAAGGGTTCGCCAATACAAGGGAGGTTTGCGATGGACATCAAGAACATCGGAATCGTGGCGCTGGCTTCGCTGCCGGTGCTGGCGGTGGCGCAAGAACGCTCTCGTGTCGTCGACGAGGTCATCGTGGAAGCGACACGCTATTCGACGCCGCAGACCGCCACTGCCACCAAGACCGATACCGCTCTGCGCGATGTGCCGCAGTCCCTCAGCGTGATCACGAGCGATCTGATCAAAGATCAGAACATGCTCTCGATGGCGGATGTCGCTCGCTACGTCCCCGGTTTCACGATGGGTCAGGGCGAGGGGCATCGCGACGCGCCCACTTTGCGCGGCAACAGCACGACGGCCGATTTCTTCGTCGACGGCGTGCGCGATGACGTGCAGTACTTCCGCGACCTCTATAACGCCGACCGCATCGAAGTGCTGAAAGGCCCGAACGCGATGATCTTCGGTCGCGGTGGCGGCGGCGGCGTGATCAACCGTGTGACCAAGCGAGCGGACGGCCAGCACCATGGCGAGATCGGCCTGCGCGGCGGCAGCGACGACAACAAGCGTATCGCTGCGGATTTCGGTGATGCCGTCAACGAAGCGCTGGCGCTACGCGTCAACGCGATGTACGAAGATTCCGAGAGCTACCGCGATTTCGTCGAGCTCGAACGCTATGGCGTGAACCCGACCCTTGGTCTGTCGCTTTCGGACGAGACGCGCCTCTTCGTCAGCTACGAGCATTTCAACGACGAGCGCACAGTCGACCGCGGTGTGCCTTCCCGCAACGGCCGGCCGCTGGACGTCGACTCGTCGACGTTCTTCGGCAATCCGGCGCTGAGCTTCGCCGAGGCGCAGGTGAATCTGGCTGCCGTGACGCTCGAGCACGATTTCAGCGAGACGTTGCGGCTGCGCAATCACACCGAATTCGCGGACTACGACAAGTACTATCAGAACGTCTACCCGAACTCGGCGGTGAGCCCGACAGGCGCTGTGACGCTCGATGCCTATCAGAGCGGCACGCAGCGGCAGAACCTGTTCAATCAGACCGATGTCACCTGGCGCACAGCGACTGGGTCGGTCCGGCACACCCTGCTCGCCGGCATCGAGTTCGGACAGCAGGACACGGAGAACCTGCGCAACAACTCCACGTTCGGTGCGACACCGGCCGGCATCGTCTCCATCGCGAATCCGGTCACCTTCGCGGTGCCCGTCTTCAACGTCCCGAACCAGAACAACGACGTGAAGGTCAATCTCGCCGCCGTCTACCTGCAGGACCAGATCGCGCTCTCCGACCAGTTCCAGGTGATCGCGGGCGTGCGCTTCGATCAGTTCGACATCGAGTTCGACAACAGGCTCAACGGCCAGCGCTTCGAGCGCGACGACGATTTCGTTTCACCGCGTCTCGGTGTGATCTACCGCCCGCTCGAACCGCTATCGCTCTATGCGAGCTACAGCGTTTCGTACCTACCGAGCTCGGGCGATCAATTCAGCTCCCTCGATGCGACGTCCGCAGCGCTCGAGCCCGAGGAATTCGAGAACATCGAAGTCGGCGCGAAGTGGGATGTGTCCCCGTCACTGGCGCTGAGCGCCGCCATCTACCGCCTCGACCGCTCGAACACCCGCGCACCGGGACCGACGCCGGGCACGATCGTACTCACGGGCGAGCAGCGCAGCGAAGGTGTCGAGCTGGGAGTGAGCGGCACCGTCACTGAAGAGTGGGAAATCATCGCCGGCTACGCGTATCAGGACGCGGAAATCACGCGCACGACCGCTGCAGCGCCGCGAGGCCGCGAGGTTGCACTCGTACCGGAGCATCAGTTCTCGCTCTGGAACACGTATCGGTTCACGCCCATGCTGCGCGCCGCAGTGGGCGTGATTCATCAGGATGAAATGTTCGCGTCGATCAGCAACGCGGTGACGCTACCCAGCTTCACGCGCGTGGATGCCGCGATCTTCTTCACGCTCAACGACAGGTTCGAGGCACAACTGAATGTCGAGAACCTGTTCGACGAGGACTACTTCGCGACCTCCCACAACGACAACAACATCACGCCCGGCTCGCCGACGGCCGTGCGCGTGGGGTTGACGACAAGGTTCTAGGACAGTCCGGGCAATGGCGGAGAGAGAGGGATTCGAACCCTCGATGGGCTTTTGACCCATACACCCTTAGCAGGGGTGCGCCTTCGACCACTCGGCCATCTCTCCGGCGCTCGATCAACCTGTCAAGGCAGCGCCCAAGTGGCGCGATATACCACCTAAGTGGTAGCTCAGCTCACGAAGCAGGATGCGGGCCGCTGCGAAGGCCGGGAAGAATACTGGCGGCAACCCGCTAGGTAAAGGGTTGGACCGATTGGAGGTTTGGAGGGTCAAGCGAACCGCGGCAGTGGGTTACTGAGCCACTGCCGCGGCTCGCTAAGAGTGAGAGAGGGTCGTCAGGACCCGGCACCCGTCAGCGGACGCTTGACTGCGCCACCGGCAGCCTGCTCTTCGCGCTTGATGCGCTCGTAGATCTCTTCGCGGTGCACGGCCACTTCCTTCGGCGCGTTTACGCCGACTCGGACTTGGTTGCCCTTGACGCCGAGGACGGTCACCGTAACGTCGTTGCCTATCATCACGGTCTCACCGACGCGCCTTGTCAGAATCAACATGGTTCGCTCCTTGCCTGTCAGCTGAATGAACTTCGTGCGCGTCGCCGGCAATGGAATCATTGCCCTCCCACAGCTTCGCCACACCAGTCATTCAAATCGAGAGTAGGTTACCGATATCTGTAATGGGGATCGGGATTTCCCTGAAAAAACCCTTGCCACCCTCACAAGGGGAGCAAAAATTTTTCCAAGTATGTTCGCACCTTCGAATCTCGTGCGCGACCAGAATTTCTGCGTAGCCGTTTTTTCTCAACGGCGCGGTATACATAACCATTGCAGGCACGCTCGGGCGCTGTGGTGCGTCTCATTATGCAAGCCAGCCGGGGGCGGCGGCGTTGCCGGCGCGTCGGAATTCGCACCACGTACACGGAGTTGGAAAGTTCGGCTTAGGTCGATTGGCCTAGTAGCCGCGACTCGACCCACGGCGCGACCGCTGCGAGCGCTTCGTCGAGCTTCGCCGGATCGTTGCCGCCGGCCTGCGCCATATCGGGGCGTCCGCCGCCGCGGCCACCGACCATCTGCGCAACGACGTTGACGAGATCGCCGGCCTTCAGTTTCCCAAGCTGATCCTGGGTAACCCCTGCGATCAGCACGACTTTATCGGGCTCCTGCACCGATGCGAGCACGATTGCGGCCGAGCGCAGCTTGCTCTTCAGCCGGTCGACGGCGTCGCGCAATGCGGGCGCGTCCGCGCCGTCGACGCGCGTCGCGACGACCTTGATGCCCGCAACGTCGACCGCGGAGCTGGCCAGATCGCCGCCCTGCCCGCTCGCCAGCTTCGATTTCAGGCCGGCCACTTCCTTTTCCAGCTTGCGGCTGCGCTCCGCCAGCTGCCGCACCTTGTCCTCGACGTCGTCGCGGTTGGCCTTGACGATCGCTGCCAGCTCGCGCAGGACTTGGTCTGACTTTGCAACCCAGTCGAGCGCTCCCTGCCCGGTCACCGCCTCGATACGACGCACTCCTGCCTGGATGCCGCCCTCGCTGACGATCTTGAAAAGACCGATGTCGCCGGTGCGACTGCACATGCGTGCCGCCGCAAAGCTCGACTGAAAAATCGCCGAAGCTGAGCACGCGCACTTCGTCGTCGTACTTCTCGCCGAACAGCGCCATGGCGCCGGACGCCACCGCAGCGTCGTACTTCATCAGGCGCGTCTCGCCGGAGGAGTTCGCGCGGACCTGCGCGTTGACCAGCCGTTCCACTTCCTGCAACTCGCTCTGCGTCATCGGCTGGAAGTGCGAGAAGTCGAAGCGCAGCCGGTCGGGCGCGACGAGCGAGCCTTTCTGCGTGACGTGCGCGCCGAGCACCTTGCGCAGGGCAGCGTGCAAAAGGTGCGTGGCCGAGTGGTTGAGCATCGTGGCGCGGCGACGCTCTTCGTCGACGCGCGCTTCGACACGCGCGCCCTGCTTGAACTCGCCGCTCGCGACTCGCCCGATGTGCGCGTAAGCGCTGCCGAGCTTCTGGGTGTCGGTGACTTCGAACCGCGCTGAGCCCAGGACGAGCGTGCCCGCGTCGCCGACCTGGCCGCCGCTTTCTGCGTAGAACGGCGTGTGGTCCAGAACGACCTGGCCTTCCTCGCCCGCCCGCAGAACCTCGGCGCGCTCTTTGTTCTTCAGCAGCGCGACAACCGTCCCGGAATCGACCAAGTGCTCATAGCCGCTGAAATGGGTCTTGCCGTCGACGGTCACGCCGGCGCGCAGATCGACGCCGAACTTGCTGGCCGCCTGGCTTTGTTTGCGCTGCGCTTCCATCGCCGCTTCGTAACCGGCGTGATCGATCGTGAGCCCGCGCTCGCGCGCGATGTCCGCGGTGAGGTCGACGGGAAAACCGAAGGTGTCATAGAGGCGGAAGACGGTTTCACCCGGAATGACCTTGCTGTCCTTGAGCTGGCCGATGGCCGTATCGAGCAGCGTCATGCCCTGCGACAGCGTTTCGGCGAAGCGCTCTTCTTCCTGCTTCAGGACGCGCTCGACCTGCGGACGCTGCGTTTTGAGTTCCGGGTATGCCGCGCCCATCTCCTGGTCGAGCGCGGCGACCAGCTTGTAGAAGAACGGCTGGTCCTGGCCGAGCATGTAGCCGTGACGCAGCGCGCGCCGCACGATCCGGCGCAGCACGTAGCCGCGGCCCTCGTTGGACGGAAATACGCCATCGATGATCAGGAACGAGCTCGCGCGGATGTGATCGGCGATTACGCGCAGCGACTTCGACTCGAGGTCGCGGGTGTTGGTCGCTTCCGCCGCGGCCTTGATGAGATTCACGAACAGGTCGATCTCGTAGTTCGAGTGCACGCCCTGCATCACGGCAGCGGTGCGCTCGAGGCCCATGCCGGTATCGACCGAAGGTTTCGGCAGCGCGGTGAGCACACCCTCGTCGGAGCGGTCGAACTGCATGAACACGAGGTTCCAGATCTCGATCCAGCGATCGCCGTCGGCATCCGGCGAGCCCGGCGGTCCGCCCGGAATGTCCGCGCCGTGGTCGTAGAAAATCTCGCTGCACGGACCGCACGGTCCGGTTTCGCCCATCTGCCAGAAGTTGTCGGAGCCGCCGCCCGGCTTGTCGCCGATGCGCACGATACGGTCCGCGGGCAGGCCGATCTCCTTGTGCCAGATGTCGAACGCCTGCTGATCCGTGTGGTACACGGTCACCATCAGGCGTCGTGGATCGATACCCAGCCAATCCTTGCCGGTGACGAAGTCCCAGGCGAAGCGAATCGCGTCGCTCTTGAAGTAGTCGCCAAAGCTGAAGTTGCCCAGCATCTCGAAGAACGTGTGGTGTCGGGCCGTGTAGCCGACGTTCTCGAGGTCGTTGTGCTTGCCGCCGGCACGCACGCAGCGCTGCGAGGTCGTAGCGCGGTTGTACGGACGCTTATCCTTGCCGAGGAATACGTCCTTGAACTGCACCATGCCCGAGTTGGTGAACAGCAGTGTCGGGTCGTTGCCCGGCACGAGCGAGCTCGAGGGCACGACCTGGTGCCCGCGCTCGCGGAAAAAATTCAGGAACAGCGCGCGCAGGTCGGCGCTGGACAGGCGCTTGACGGTCGTCATTCGGCCTCAAATGTGATGTCTGGGGTGATGTCCGGCGCGTCGCCCGCCTCGCCCGATTCATCGCGAAAGGCGGCCCGGAGCTGCTCGGCATCGAAGCCGCGATATTGAAGGAAGCGCGCCTGCTTTGCACGCTCACCCAGACTGCGCGGCGCTGCCGCCCCGAACTTACGTCGACGGACGTCCCGGGCCAGCTGCGCCCAGTCGACCTCGGCACTGCGCAATGCCTCTGCGACCTGGGCGTCCGCGATGCCCTGCTGCCGCAGCGCGGCCCGGATGCGGACCGGCCCCTGGCCGCGCTTGGCGTGGTGATGCACGAAGCTGGTCGTGAAGCGTTCGTCGCTGACCAGCCGCTTGCCAGCCAGCTTCTGAATGACCGGCTCGATGAATTCGGGCGGATAACCCTTGCGAGTGAGCTTGCGCCGCAGCTCTTCGATCGAATGCTCGCGCCGGACGAGCAGCCGCATGGCGGCTGCTTCGACGGCCACTTTGACGTCGTGGGCGTCGCTGACGTCCGCCCTCTTCGTCAAACCCCTCTTCGAAAAAACACTAGACGGTCGCCTCACTCTTCACAGCCTCACCCTTCGCTGCCTCGCCCTTCTCGCCTTTAGGCGGCAGCAGCTTCTCGCGGATCTTGCCCTCGATGTCCCGCGCGATCTCGGGATGCTGATCGAGGAAGGTGCGCGCGTTCTCCTTGCCCTGGCCGATGCGCTCGCCGTTGTAGCTGTACCAGGAGCCCGACTTCTCGACGAACCCCTGCGCCACGCCGATGTCGATGACCTCACCGTTGCGGGAGATGCCGGCCCCGTAAAGGATCTCGAACTCGGCTTCGCGGAACGGCGGCGCCACCTTGTTCTTGACGACCTTGACGCGGGTCTGGTTGCCGATGACTTCCTCGCCGTTCTTCAGCGCGCCGATGCGGCGGATGTCCAGCCGCACGGAGGCGTAGAACTTGAGCGCGTTGCCGCCGGTGGTGGTTTCCGGGTTGCCGAACATCACGCCGATCTTCATGCGGATCTGGTTGATGAAGATGACGATGGTGTTCGAGCGCTTGATGTTGCCGGTGAGCTTGCGCAGCGCCTGCGACATGAGGCGCGCCTGCAGGCCGACGTGCATGTCGCCCATCTCGCCTTCGATCTCCGCCTTCGGCGTCAGCGCCGCGACCGAGTCGACCACGACGATGTCGACCGCGCCGGAGCGCACCAGCATGTCCGTGATTTCCAGCGCCTGCTCGCCGGTATCCGGCTGCGAAACCAGCAGCTCCTGCACGTTGACGCCGAGCTTCGCGGCGTACACCGGATCGAGCGCGTGCTCGGCGTCCACGAACGCGGCGGTGCCGCCGACGCGCTGCGCCTCTGCGATGACCTGCAGCGTCAGCGTGGTTTTGCCCGAGGACTCCGGGCCGTAGATCTCGACGACGCGGCCGCGCGGCAACCCGCCGATGCCGAGCGCAATGTCCAGCCCGAGCGAGCCGGTGGACACCGATTCGACGTCGTAGTTATCGCCGGCGTCGCCCAGGCGCATGACCGAGCCCTTGCCGAACTGTTTTTCGATCTGCCCGAGCGCGGCGACGAGCGCCTTCTTGCGGTTTTCTTCCATCGTGGCGACCTTGAGTGAAGTGGGTGGCGAGGTGTTCGGTAAATTAGCAGGCCGAGCTGAAGCGCGGGTCCGATTATCTGTACATTTACACAGTAATTCAACGCCCAAGACGAAGTTTTTTTCGCTAGGCCAGCGACCACTCGTCGAGCACCGAGTACTGCGAGCCGCGCTGCCCGACCTGCGACTCGACCAGCGCGAACGATTCGACCGGCCACTGCACCGGTGTCACCGCCACAGCTGCCGGTCCGCGCGCGACGTCGCGAACCAACGTGACGTGCGGGCGAAACGTATCGTGCTCTTGCAGCTGGAACCCGCGTTCCCGCAGCCCGGCGCGCAAGCCGTCGACGATCTTCAGCAATTCCGGCGGCGTTCGCGTCGCGGTCAGCGCGACCAGGCTCGAGCGCCGCCAGAACTCCAGGCGATCAAGATGCAGCATAAACTTGCCATCGAGTGTCAACTTCTGCGTCGCCCGTGCAATTTCCACTACATGCATCGAGGCGTTCTTCGGGAACCGCGCCGAGAAAAGCCACGGTGACGTGCAGATTGCGAGCGGCGATAGCGCGCCCGAGCTCTGCGTACGATTGCGCCGCCGCGGCCAGCTGCGCGCGGACCGCGTCCGTCGGCCACAGCGCGAAGAACAAACGGCGATTTTTCACACCCGCAGCAGTTCGCTGAGAACGCGCGCAACGGTCTGGCGCCTGACTGCCTCGCGATCGCCGGAGAAAGTTTCGAGCGCCACGCGCGTCTCGATCTCCCCGGCCGCGCGCCAGGCCCAACCGAACCACACGGTGCCCACCGGTTTGCCGGGTTGCGCGCCGTCGGGGCCGGCAATGCCGGTCACCGCGACGGCGACCTGGCCGCCGAGCGTCTCGAGCGCACCGATGGCCATTTCGCGCGCGGTCGCCTCGCTCACCGCACCGTGCGCATGGAGCGTCGAGGGCAGCACGCCGAGCAGAGACTGCTTGAGAGTATTGCTGTAAGCGACGATGCCGCCGAGAAACCAGTTGGAGCTGCCCGGCACATCGGTCAGCACTTTCGCGATCCAGCCGCCCGTGCAGGACTCTGCCGTCACCAGCCGCTGCTCGGCGTCCATGAGTGCGGCGCCGACCTTCGTCGCGAGCAGCTGAAGATCGGAATCGCCGAGTGCGTCATTCGTCATGGGCAGATGCTTAGTGCCGCGCGCGGCCCACGTCAAGCTGGGCAGTTGCCGACATTCGCAGGCACAATTCGCGCGGATGGCCGCCGCCCTCGAGACGCACACCCCCGTGATGCAGCAGTACCTGCGCCTGAAGGCGCAGCATCCTGACGTGCTGCTCTTCTATCGCATGGGCGATTTCTACGAGCTGTTCTTCGACGACGCGAAGCGCGCCGCGCGGCTGCTCGACATCACGCTGACGGCGCGCGGTCAATCCTCCGGCCAGCCGATCCCGATGGCCGGCGTGCCGTTCCACAGCGTCGAGGGTTATCTCGCGAAGCTCGTGCGTCGCGGCGAATCGGTAGCGATCTGCGAGCAGATCGGCGATCCGGCGAAGGCGAAGGGCCCGGTCGAGCGCCAGGTCGTGCGCGTCGTGACGCCCGGCACCGTAACCGACGAGGCTTTCCTGGAGGAGCGGCGCGACACGTTGCTCGCGGCGCTGTTCCGCGACGGAGATCGCTTCGGCCTCGCATGGCTCGAGCTGTCGAGCGGCCGTTTCAGCGTCCTCGAAGCGCAGGGCGACGAAGCGCTCACGAGTGAAATCGAGCGATTGCGGCCGGCTGAGCTGCTCGTTGCCGAGCAATCTCAACTGCCCGCCGGCACCACCACCTTCACCCGCGAGCGTCCGCCGTGGCACTTCGACCTGCAGACAGCGACGCGCTCGCTGTGTGATCAATTCCAGACGCGCGATCTGTCGGGCTTCGGCTGCGCCGATCGCGCGCTCGCCGTCGCGGCGGCGGGCTGCCTTTTGCAATATGTACGCGATACGCAAAAGGCATCGTTGCCGCACCTGCGCGGTCTACGCACCGAGGAGCGCGGCGAAACTGTGCTGCTCGATGCGGCGACGCGCCGCAACCTGGAGCTCTCCACCAGCCTGTCGGATCGACCGGACTGCACAGTCGCAGCTGTGCTCGATCGAACCGCGACCGCGATGGGCGGACGCGAATTGCGTCGCTGGCTCCATCGGCCGCTGCGCGATCGCCGCACGGTCGAGCTGCGCCTGCAGGCAATCGGCACGCTGATCGACAAGGGACTGCACGGGCCGCTGCACGATCTGTTGGCGCATGTCGGCGATGTCGAACGTGGTCTCGCGCGTGTCGCGCTGAAGACGGCGCGTCCGCGCGACCTTGCGCAACTGCGCGAAGCACTCGCGCGCCTGCCGGACTTGCAGCGCCTTCTCGCCGGTCTCGACTCGCCGGCGTTGCTGGATCTCGCCACGCGCGCGGGATCGTATCCCGATATTCACGCGCTGCTGGTACGCGCGATTGTCGAGCAGCCCCCGCCGATCCTGCGCGAAGGCGGCGTTATCGCCATCGGCTACGACGCCGAGCTCGACGAGCTGAAGCGCATCAGCGAGCACAGCGATCAGTACCTTCTCGACCTCGAAGCACGCGAGCGCGAGCGCAGCGGCATCGCGAACCTGCGGCTCGGGTACAACCGCGTGCAGGGTTACTACATCGAGATCAATCGCAGCCTCGCCGACCGGGTGCCGCCGGACTATCACCGCCGGCAGACGGTGAAGAACTCCGAGCGCTACATCACGCCGGAGCTGAAGGAATTCGAGGACAAGGTGCTCAGCGCCCGCGATCGCGCGCTGGCGCGCGAGAAACAGCTGTACGACGAGTTGCTGGATCAGCTGATCGGCCGGGTCGCAGAGCTGCAAGCGACTGCGGCCGCACTCGCGGCGCTCGATGTCCTCGCGAATCTTGCGGAGCGCGCCGTGACGCTTGCGCTACACGGCGCCGCAGCTGACGGACGAGCCGCTCGTCGAGATCAGCGAGGGCCGCCATCCTGGTCGTGGAGCAGTTCATCGATCAGCCGTTCGTGCCGAACGATCTGCAGCTGCACGATGCACGGCGCATCCTCGTGATCACCGGCCCGAACATGGGCGGCAAGTCGACCTACATGCGACAGATCGCGCTGATCGTGATCCTCGCGCGCATGGGCAGCTACGTGCCGGCACGCGCCGCGCGCATCGGGCCGATCGATCGCGTGTTCACGCGCATCGGCGCGTCCGACGATCTCGCGGGCGGTCGTTCGACGTTCATGCTGGAAATGACCGAAGCCGCGAACATCCTGAACAACGCCACGGCGCAGAGCCTGGTGTTGATGGACGAGATCGGGCGCGGCACGAGCACCTACGACGGACTGTCGCTCGCGTGGGCGTGCGCGCAGCATCTCGCCCGTGGCACGCGCGCGTTCACGTTGTTCGCAACGCATTACTTCGAGTTGACGTCGCTCGCCGCAGAGCTCGAAGGCTGCGCGAACGTGCATCTCGACGCGACCGAGCACGGCGACAAGCTCATCTTCCTGCACACGGTGAAGGAAGGCCCCGCGAACCAGAGCTACGGCCTGCAGGTCGCGGCACTCGCGGGCGTGCCGCAGAAAGTGATCTCATCGGCACGCCGTTACCTGCGCGAGCTGGAGCGCCGTTCCGCCGCAGCTCACGAGCCGCGGCCGCAACAGGAGCTGTTGCTGGAGATCCCGCAGGATGCGCCCGAGCCCGAAGTCGTGGGCGCGTTGCGCGAGCTGGATCCGGATGCGATGACGCCGAAGGAAGCGCTGGACGCGTTGTACGCGTTGAAGAAGAAGATATAACTCTCGCCAAGACGCCAAGCGCGCCAAGGAAGAATTCCGAAAATTCAGAACTCCGGTCTTGGCGAGCTTGGCGATCTTGGCGAGAGAAAATTCCGTGCTCGAGAAAATGCCGCGTCTGATTCGCCACCTCGGCCGACAACAGCATGCCCGTGTGCGAAGCGGCCACCACGATGTGATCCTTGGCGCCCGGCAGGCGAGTTTCCTCGACTGTCACCGTGCCGTCGTGCGCAGCGCCCAGATTGCCGAACACCCGGCCCATGCCAAAACCCAGCGACCCGGCGATCACACCGACATCGCGCCTTCCCGACCATTCGCGCGGCGAGCAGTCGACGCATTCTTCCACGAGCGCGCCGCCGAGCAGCGTGCGACCCAGCGGCACGCGCACCACCCGCTGCACCGTGCGCGAACCTTGCAACGGCGAACCAATCAGCACGGCGCGCCCCGGCGGCAGGTCGTCGGTTACTGAAAGCGCTTTCAGGATGACCAGACCGCCAAGGCTGTGCCCGACGAAGTGCAGCCGCTCGCTTGCGTGCGCGTGCGCGCGCGAAGTCGATCAGCCGACGCACGTGATCGCTCATCGAGCCGACGACGGTGGGATAGGAAAATAGCAGCGCGCGCAGCGAGCCGTCGGCTTCGAGACGGCGCTTGATCACCGTCAGCGCCGGACCCCGCATCCACAGGCCGTGCACCAGAATCGCGAGCGCAGGAGCCGAATTCATTCGTCTGAATATACAACGCACCGCCGGTCGATCTATTCTGGCGGCATACGGGGGAAGAGGAGATGCCATGCTGTCGCGGCGAGCCTTTCTTGAACGCGGATCCCTGGCGTTAGCTGCCATGAGCGTGCACGCAGCGCATGCGGCCGAGGCGAAAACGGGGCCGCTTGGTAAGCCCATCGGCCTGCAGATCTATACGGTGCGCGAGGCCGCGGCGAAGGATTTGCCCGGAACGCTGCGCGCGATTGCCGACATCGGCTATCGCGAAATCGAGCTCGCGGGCATTCCCGCAACCTCCGCGACGGACCTGCGCAAGATCCTGAACGACCTCGGCCTGACGGCGCCGAGCATGCACGCGAGCATGGCGGATTTACAGACGGGGCTGCAGGAGCGCATCGACTACGCGAAGGCGCTGGGCACCCGATATCTGGTCTGCGCGTTCCCGTGGACGGCGGACTCGCGCTTCCGCAACACCGCTCTTTCGATCGCCTCCGGCATCACGCTCGACGACTGGAAGTGGAACGCCGACCAGCTGAACAAGATCGGCGCGGTCGCCGCCAAGGCCGGGCTGAGCTGCGGCTATCACAATCACAACATGGAGTTTCGCTCGTACGACGGCGTGGTCGCCTACGACGAGCTGCTGCGCCTGACCGACCCGAAGCTGGTCACGATGGAAATGGACCTCGCCTGGGTCGTCACCGCCGGCGTCGATCCGCTGAAATATCTGCGCAAGCACGCCGACCGCATCTCGATGCTGCACGTGAAGGAGGTGCGCAAGGATCTGCGCGTGACTGCGGTCGACAAGCTGCAGTCACAGACCACCGAAGTCGGCAGCGGCAAGATCGACTGGAAGCAGCTGTTCGCGGCGATGGATCCCGCGCGCATCCGCCATTACTTCGTGGAGCAGGAAAACTTCGAGCGCTCGCCGCTCGACGCGGTGCGGATCAGTTTCGACTACCTGCGCAGCATCGCGAAGTGACACGCGCCATGCGAACGATCAAAGGCCCGGCCATTTTTCTCGCGCAGTTCGCCGGCGACGCGCCGCCGTTCAACACGCTGCGCTCGATAGGCAAGTGGGCCGCGGGGCTCGGCTTCAAGGCCGTGCAGATTCCGACCTGGGAGTCGCGGCTGTTCGATCTCGATCGCGCGGCGCAGAGCAAGACTTACTGCGACGAAGTGAAGGGCGTGCTCGCGGAGCAGGGCCTGCAGATCACCGAGCTGTCGACGCATCTGCAGGGCCAGCTCGTCGCCGTGCATCCCGCGTACGACGAAGCCTTCGACGGCTTCGCGCCCGAGCAGGTGCGCCGCAATCCGCAGGCGCGGCAGAAGTGGGCGGTCGAGCAAGTGCTCAAAGGCGCGCGCGCTTCTGAGAATTTAGGACTCAAAGCGCACGCGACGTTCCCCGGTGCGCTGGCATGGCCCTATCTGTATCCGTGGCCGCAGCGGCCCGCTGGCCTGATCGAGACTGCATTCGAGGAACTGGCGCGCCGCTGGCGTCCGATCCTGGATGCGTTCGATGCGGTGGGCGTCGACGTGGCCTACGAGATTCATCCGGGCGAGGATCTGTTCGACGGCACGACGTTCGAGCGTTTTCTCGGCTTGGTCGACAATCATCCTCGCTGCAACATGCTGTACGACCCGAGTCACATGGTGCTGCAGCAGCTCGACTACCTCGGCTTCATCGACGCCTATCACTCGCGCATCAAGATCTTTCACGTCAAGGATGCGGAGTTCAATCCGACGGCGAAGCAAGGCGTCTACTCGGGCTATGCGCCGTGGATCGAGCGCGCCGGGCGCTTCCGCTCGCTCGGCGACGGGCAAGTCGACTTCAACGGCATCTTCTCCAAGCTCACGCAGTACGACTACGACGGTTGGGCCGTGCTCGAATGGGAGTGCTGCATCAAGCATCCCGAGCAAGGCGCAGAAGAAGGCGCGCAGTTCATCCAGAATCACATCATCCGCGTCGCCGAGCGCGCGTTCGATGATTTCGCCAGCTCCGGCGCAGACGCCGCCGCCAATCGCCGGATGCTGGGACTGAAATGAGCCGTCGCCTGCGACTCGGCATGATCGGCGGCGGCCGCGGCGCGTTCATCGGCGCCGTGCATCGGATGGCGGCGCGCCTCGACGACCGCTACGAGCTCGTCGCCGGCGTGTTCTCTTCGGATCCGCAACGCTCGCGCGACAGTGGCGCAGAGCTGCTGCTCGATCCGGGCCGTTGTTATGGATCGGTGGATGAAATGGTGCGCGCGGAAGGCGCGCGTGCCGATCGCGTCGACGTCGTCGCGATCGTTACGCCGAACCATCTGCACCACGCCCCCTCGAAGAAATTCCTCGAAGCGGGCTGCCACGTCATCTGCGACAAGCCGTTGACCACTACGGTGGCCGATGCGGCCGAGCTGGTCAGCATCGGCGAACGTGCACGGCGCGTGCTGGCGGTTACATATAACTACAGCGGCTATCCGCTCATCCGGCAGGCGAAGGAAATGATCGCGGCGGGCGAGCTCGGCGAGCTGCGCGTGGTTCAGCTCGAGTACGCACAGGATTGGCTGACGACGCCGCTCGAAGCCGAAGGACAGAAACAAGCCTCGTGGCGCACAGACCCGCAGCAGGCCGGCGCCGCCGGCGCTGTCGGCGACATCGGCACACACGCTTTTCATCTCGCCGAGTTCGTAACCGGATTGCGCGTGTCGCAGCTCGCGGCGGAGCTTTCGACGCAGGTCGCCGGTCGCAAGCTCGACGACAATGCGCAGATGCTGTTGCGATTCCCGAATGGCGCGCGCGGCGGACTGTGGGTCAGCCAGGTCGCGCCCGGCAACGAGAACGGCCTGCGCCTGCGGATCTACGGCGCCAAGGGTGGGCTCGAATGGTCGCAGGAAGAGCCGAATCACCTGCGGCACGCACCGTACGGCCAACAGCCTCGCGTGATCGCACGCGGCGGTCCGGGCGCGACGCCGCTCGCCGCCAGCGCTGCGCGCATTCCGTCCGGACATCCGGAAGGCTATCTGGAAGCGTTCGCCCAGGTGTACCGCGACATCGCGGATCTCATCGCGGCGTATGATGCGAAGACTCCGCCGCAGGCCGGCGCACTGCTCGTGCCGACTGCCAAAGACGGTTTGCGCGGCGTGCAGTTCGTGCATGCCGCCGTGGAATCGAGCCGCCGCAACGCGGCCTGGGTAGATCTCTGCAAATAGAACAAACACGAGGGGGAACGATGAGTTCGCAGGCAGACGCGGCGCCGCGGGGCAACGCTTTGTTCATCACCTGTTTCGCGGCGCTGGTCGCCACGTCGTTCTGCTTCGTGCTGCGCGCATTCGTGATCGACGACTGGGGTCATGAGTTCGCACTGTCGGCGACGCAGAAAGGCGAGCTGCTCGGCGTCGGCCTGTGGCCGTTCGCGATCAGCATCGTGCTGTTGAGTCTGCTCATCGATCGCGTCGGCTTTCGCGTCGCGCTGTGGTTCGCAGTCGCGTGTCACCTGGCAGGCACCGCAGTCATCGTGTTCGCGGGCGGCTACTGGGCGCTGTACATCGGAACGTTCGTACTCTCGCTCGGCAACGGCGCAGTCGAGGCGGCGGTCAATCCGCTGATCGCCACCGCGTACCGCCACGACAAGACCAAGTGGCTGAACATGCTGCACGCCGGCTGGCCGGGCGGCCTGGTGCTCGGCGGACTGTTCGCGCTCGCCGCCGGCGCCGGCGTCGACTGGCGCTGGAAGATCGGCCTGGTCATCGTTCCGGTCGTCATTTACTCGGCGCTCCTGCTGCGACAAAAATTCCCCGTCAGCGAGCGCGTCGCTGCCGGCGTCTCGTATCGCGACATGCTCGCCGAAGCGGGCTACGTCAGCGCGCTCATCGTCGCGTCGCTGATCGTCGTCGAGATCGGCCGCGTGTTCGCCTGGCCCACGGCGTTGCAGCTCGTGCTGATCGCCGCCCTCACCGGCATCTATGCCTTCTACACGCGCGCGGCGGGTCGACTGCTGTTCATCGTCATGCTGATCATCATGGTGCCGCTCGCCACGACGGAGCTCGGCACGGACAGCTGGATCACCTCGCTCATGGAGCCGGAGATGGTTCGCATGGGCCTGCAGCCCGGGTGGGTGCTCGTGTACACGTCGGCATTGATGCTCGTGCTGCGGCTGTTCGCGGGCCCGCTCGTGCATCGCTTCTCGCCGCTCGGATTGCTGGCGCTCTGCGCGGGGATTGCAGCGGTCGGCCTCTATAGTCTGGCCGTCGCGACGGGCGTTGCGATTCTGGCGGCGGCGACGCTCTACGGCATCGGCAAGAGCTTCTTCTGGCCGACGTCGATCGGCTTCGTCGCGGAGCAGTTTCCGAAAGGCGGCGCCGTGACGATGAACGTGCTCGCGGGCGTCGGCATGCTTGCCGTCGGCATCGTCGGCTCGGTGCTGCTCGGCTCGATCCAGGATCGCAGCATCGGCCAATCGCTCGCCGCGCACGACGCGCAGAACGACACGCGCCTGTACGCGACCTTCTACACGCAGGAGAAGACCGGCGTGTTCGGCAAATATCACGCGCTCGACGAAGCGAAGGTTGCAGCGGCCGATCCGCAGACGCGCACGGTCGTAGAATCCGTCGTCACCGGCAGCAAGAAAACCGCACTGAAATCCGTTGCAGTGCTGCCGCTGATCATGCTGACCGCTTATCTGCTGCTGATGCTGTACTTCCGCAGTCGCGGCGGGTATCGCGCAGTGGCATTGCAAACACGATGAGGAGTCGACCATGTCCCTTCGATCGCTTTCGCTCGGCTGCGTCGTCGCATTGACCGGGCTCGTCGCCATGAGCTCCAACGCGAAGGACGACAGCGGCTGGCAACCGCTGTTCAACGGCAAAGATCTCGACGGCTGGCAACACGTCGGTCCCGGCCGCTTCGTGGTCGAGAACGGCGCGCTCAAGACCGAAGGCGGCATGGGCCTGCTGTGGTACACGAAGCAGAAGCTCAGCAACTGCGTGCTGCGCGTGGTCTTCCACGTGCCCGAGCCGACCAAGAAGGGCAACTCCGGGGTCTTCATCCGCATCCCGACCGAGCCGACCGAGCCGTGGATGCCGGTGAACAAGGGCTACGAAGTGCAGATCGACTACAGCGAGGACGATTATCACCGCACCGGCGTGCTGTACTCGCTCACCAAGGCGATGGCGAAGCCGGCGCTGAAAGAATGGAACACGATGGAGATCACGCTGACCGACGACCGCACCGTCGTGACGGTGAACGGCGAGAAGGTCACTGACTACAAGGAAGGCGATCCGGTGCCGGAGAAGAAGCGCTCGTCGCAACCGGACCGCGGCCCGCGCGCCGCTGCCGGTTACTTCGGACTGCAGAACCACAACGACAAGGACGTGGTGCTGTTCAAAGAGATCAGTGTGAAGAAGTTGAAGTAACCGCCATGGCAATGATTCGACCCGAAGGCATGCAAAAAGAGTACGACGTGATCGTCGTCGGCTCCGGCGCAGCGGGCGGCCAGACGGCCTACACGCTCACGATGGACGGCGCGAAGGTCCTGATGCTCGAAGCGGGCCGCAACTACGTGCCCGAGACCGAAACGCCGATGTTCCACACGCCCGACCAGGCGCCGCTGCGCGGCACGTCGACGCCCGACAAGGAATTCGGCTTCTACGATTCCACCGTCGAGGGCGGCTGGCAGATCCCGGGCGAGCCGTATTCGAACGCCTCGGAAGACAAAGAGCAGCGCTTCTGGTGGTGGCGCGCGCGCATGCTCGGCGGCCGCACCAATCACTGGGGTCGCATCTCGCTGCGCAACGGTCCGTACGATTTCAAGCCGCACGCGCGCGACGGCCTCGGGATCGACTGGCCGCTCGATTACGAAGACGTTGCGCCGTACTACGACAAGGTCGAAATGCTGATCGGCGTGTACGGCGACAACGACGGCATGGAGAACACGCCGAACTCCTCGCCCGGCGTGCTGCTGCCGCCGCCCAAACCGCGCGCCGGCGAGATGTTGATCGGCAAGAACGCGAAGAAGCTCGGTGTTCCCGTCGTCGCGGCTCATCGCGCCGTGCTCTCGCAGAAGCTCGATCACCAGCGCCTGCCGAAGCTGCTGCATCCGGGCAACGAGCGCGCGCAGAAAATCATCGGCGAGCATATGCGCAGCCGACAGGCCTGCTTCTGGGCGACCGACTGCGGCCGCGGTTGTTCGATCCTCGCGAACTACCAGTCGACCACGGTGCATCTGCCGCCCGCGATGGCGACCGGCAATCTCGACATCGTCACGCAAGCGATGGTGCGCGAAGTGGAGCTCGACAAGCGCGGCCTCGCGACGGGCGTCGTGTTCATCGATACGAAGAGCGGCAAGGAGCATCGCGCGAAGGCACGCGTCATCGTGCTGGCCGCGAGCGCATGCGAGAGCGTGCGCATCATGCTCAATTCGAAATCCCCGCGGTTCCCGCAAGGGCTCGCGAATTCGAGCGGCAAAGTCGGCAAGTACCTGATGGACACCGTGGGCTCGCCGGTCACGGGCCAGATCCCGCTGCTGGAAAACCTGCCGCCGCAGAACGAGGACGGCGCCGGCGGCCTGCACGTCTACTCGCCGTGGTGGCTCTACAAGGAGCAGCACGCGGGCAAGCTCGACTTCGCGCGCGGCTACCACATCGAGATGGGCACCGGGCGTCGCATGCCGAGCGTCGGCAACATGGCGGGGCTGTCGAGCTTCGCCGGCGGCTACGGCCGCAAGTTCAAGGAAGACATGCGGCGTTACTACGGCTCGTTCATCGGCTTGTCGGGGCGCGGCGAGATGATTCCGAACGAGGACTCGTACTGCGAGATCGACCCGAAGCAGAAGGATCGTTGGGGCATCCCGACGCTGCGTTTCCACTGGAAGTGGTCGGATCACGAGACGCGGCAGGCCGCGCACATGCAGAAGACGTTCGCCGCGATCATCGAGGAGATGGGCGGCAAAGTGATCGGCAAGTCGGAGCTGGACGGCCGCAAGGCGATCGCGCCCGGCGGCTTCATCATCCACGAGATCGGCGGCGCGATCATGGGCACGGACCCGAAGAAATCCGTCACCAACCAGTGGATGCAGAGCTGGGACGTGAAGAACCTGTTCATCACCGACGGCGCGCCGTTCCCGTCGAACGCCGACAAGAACCCGACGCTGACGATCATGGCGCTGGCGTGGCGTTCGGCGGATTACATGCTGCAGGCGATGAAGCGGCGGGAGTTGTGAAATGAGCGAGATCGATCGACGTACGGCGATCAAGTGGGTGATGGCGGCGAGCGCGGCGCTGAAGCTGCCGAGCGTGTCCTTCGATGCACTCGCAGCCACACCCGCGACGCAGGGCTACGGCAAAGATCCCGACCTGATGAAGGTCTACAAGAGCGGCGACCTGTGGCCGCTCACGCTCACCAAGGAACAGCGCGCAACTGCGACCGCGCTGAGCGATCTGATCATTCCTGCCGACGACACATCGCCCGCGGCATCGAGCGTCGGCGTGGTGGACTTCATCGACGAGTGGATCAGCGCACCCTATCCCGACCACGCGGTCGACCGCAAAACGGTGCTCGACGGCTTGAGCCGGTTCGAGAGCGAAGCGCAACGCCGGTTCAGCACGACGTTCGCAAAGCTCGCGACGACGCAGATGAGCGCGATCGCGGACGCGATGATCGAAGACGCGTTCTTCATCCGTTATCGCGCGCTGACTGCGGGCGGCTTCTACACTACGCCGGTCGGCTTTCGGGATCTGAAGTACGTCGGTAACGTCCCGATGGCGGCGTTCGAAGGGCCGACGCCGGAAATACTGAAGCGGTTGGGACTTGCGTACAGGTCGAATCGACGCCTTCGCCCTATTCTTTGACCGGCAACTTCACCCTGATGTGCAGCTCCTTCAGCTGCTCATCCGACACCGTCGTCGGCGCGTCGGTCATCAGGTCCGCCGCGGTCTGCGTCTTCGGGAACGCGATCACGTCGCGGATGCTGTCCGTGCCGGCCATGAACATAACGATGCGGTCGAGGCCGAACGCGATGCCGCCGTGCGGCGGCGTGCCGTAACGTCAGCGCTTCGAGCAGGAAGCCGAATTTCTTCTGCGCCTCTTCCGCGCCGATGCCGAGCAGGTCGAACACCGTCGACTGCATTTCCTGGCGATGGATACGCACCGAGCCGCCGCCGATCTCCGAGCCGTTCAACACGATGTCGTAGGCGTTCGCGACCGCGTTCGCCGGATCCGCGCGTAGCGCGGCGGCGTCCGGATCGCGCGGCGAGGTGAACGGATGATGCATGGCGCCCCAGCGCTTCGCGCCCCCATCCCATTCGAACATCGGGAAGTCGACGACCCACAGCGGCTGCCAGCCGGTCTGCACCAGGCCGAGATCGTTGCCGAGCTTCAGGCGCAGCGCGCCCATCGCGTCGTTGACGACTTTCGCACTGTCCGCGCCGAAGAAAATCACGTCGCCGTCGACCGCGCCGGTGCGTGACAGGATGCCGCTGATCGCGTCATCGCTGAGGAACTTGAGGATCGGCGACTGCAGCCCGTCGCGGCCCTTCGCCTTCTCGTTGACCTTCACGTACGCGAGGCCCTTCGCGCCGTAGCGCGCGACGAACGGAGTCAGGTCGTCGAGCTCCTTGCGCGTCATCTTCGTGCCGCCTTCCGGCACGCGCAGCGCGGCGACGCGACCTTGCGGATCCGCGGCCGGGCCGGCGAAAACTTTGAACTGGCTGTCGCGCACCAGATCCGCGATGTCGACGAGCTCCAGTGCGATGCGCAGGTCAGGCTTGTCCGATGCGTAGCGCCGCATCGCTTCCGCGTACGACATGCGTGGGAACGGATTCGGCAGATCGACCGCGAGCACGGCCTTGAACACGTAGCGCAGCAGCTCCTCCATCATCTGGATGATCTGCTCCTGGCCGAGGAACGAGGTCTCGATGTCCAGCTGCGTGAATTCCGGCTGACGCTCGGCGCGCAGGTCTTCGTCGCGGAAGCAGCGCACGATCTGATAGTAGCGATCGAAGCCGCTCATCATCAGCAGCTGTTTGAAGATCTGCGGCGACTGCGGCAAGGCGAAGAACTGGCCGGCATGCGTGCGGCTCGGCACGAGATAGTCGCGCGCGCCTTCCGGCGTCGCCTTGGTGAGCATCGGCGTTTCGATGTCGACGAAGCCGTTGTCGTCGAGCCAGGTGCGCATCGCGCGCGTCACCTGGTGACGCAACAGCAGGCGCTTCTGCATCACGTCGCGCCGCAGATCGAGGTAACGATATTTCAGGCGCAGCTCTTCGTTCGTCACCTCGTCGTGGTGGAACGGCGGCGTCTCGGAGCGATTGAGGATCTCGATCTCGTGCGCCAGCACCTCGACCTGCCCCGAGGCGAGCGCGGTATTGGCGGTGTTGCCGGGGCGCGCACGCACCAGGCCGCGAATGCGAATGCAGAATTCGCCGCGCAGCCGCTCCGCTTCGGCGAACACATCTTTGCGATCCGGGTCGAAGACGACCTGCAGCAACCCTTCACGGTCGCGCAGGTCGACGAAGATCACCCCGCCGTGATCGCGCCGGCGATGCACCCAGCCGGCGACGCCGATCTGCTGGCCGATGAGGGACTCGTTGACCTGACCGCAATAGTGCGAGCGCATGCAGAAGCTACTTTTTCCGGGCAGGCGCCTTCGTGCGCGGCCTGGCCTTGGGCTTCGCAACGGCCTTCTTCACCGGCTTTGCGGCGGGCTTCGCGGCGGTGCGCCGCTTTGCCTCCGCCTTGTCGGCTTTCGCATCTGCGGCGGGCTTGGTCTCAGCCTTCTTGCCGTCGTCTTTCGCGTCGGCCGCCGGCTCCTTGGGCGCCTCCGCCTTGCTCTCGGCCTCCTCGCCGACGGCGAGGTTGCGCTTACCTTCCTGGTCCGACTTGAAATCGGTCTCGTACCAGCCGCCGCCCTTCAGGCGAAACACCGGCGCCGAGACCAGCCGCTTCATCGTCTGCTTCTTGCAGCTCGGGCACTTGCGGATCGGCGGATCGGAGATCTTCTGTAAAGCCTCGACGTAGAACTTGCAGTTGGAGCATTCGTATTCGTAGAAGGGCATGGAGGGTTCCCGGCAAAAAACAAGCCGGCGGATAATAGAGGCTAGCCCTTGCCGAACACCAGCGCTCCGCCCTTGGCGGCGACCTGCACCTGGCTGCCCGGCCCGAACTCCCCTTTCAATATCCGCTGCGCGAGCGGATTTTCGACCTGCTGCTGGATGGCGCGCTTCAAGGGTCGCGCGCCGTACACCGGGTCGAAGCCGGCTTCGCCGAGCAGGTCGCGCGCAGCGTCGTCCAGCACCAGATCGATGTCGCGCTCCGCCAGGCGGCGGCGCAGGTAGCCGAGCTGGATGTCCACGATGGCGCGCAGCTGCTCGCGGCCGAGCGGATGGAACACGACGATGTCGTCGACACGGTTGATGAATTCGGGGCGGAAGTGCTGTTGCACGATCTCCAGCACCGCCTGCTTCATCTGCGCGTAGTTGGCCTCGCCGCTCAGCTCCTGGATCACGTGCGAGCCGAGGTTCGAGGTCATGATGATCACGGTGTTGCGGAAGTCGACGGTGCGGCCCTGGCCGTCGGTCAGGCGGCCATCGTCGAGAACCTGCAGCAGCACGTTGAACACGTCCTGGTGCGCCTTCTCCACTTCGTCGAGCAGCAGCACCGAGTACGGTCGGCGGCGCACGGCCTCGGTGAGATAACCGCCTTCTTCGTAGCCGACGTAGCCCGGCGGCGCGCCGATCAGGCGTGCCACCGAGTGCTTCTCCATGAACTCGGACATGTCGATGCGCACCATCGCCTCTTCGGTGTCGAAGAGGAATTCGGCGAGCGCCTTGCACAGCTCGGTCTTGCCGACGCCGGTCGGGCCGAGGAACAGGAACGAGCCGTTCGGCCGGTTCGGATCCGACAACCCGGCACGCGAGCGGCGGATCGCATCGGACACGGCGCGTACCGCTTCGCTCTGGCCGACGACGCGCTTCGCGAGTGCGTCTTCCATTTGCAGCAGCTTCTCGCGCTCGCCTTCCAGCATCTTCGAGACCGGAATGCCGGTCCACTTGGACACGACTTCGGCGACTTCTTCGTCGGTGACCTTGTTGCGCAGGAGCTTGGTCGGCTGCTGCTCGGCGCTGCTGGCCGCCGCGAGCCGGCGCTCCAGCTCGGGAATCTTGCCGTACGAGAGCTCGGACATGCGCGCGAGATCCTGCGCACGTCGCGCGGCCTCCAATTCGAGGCGCGCGCGCTCCAGTTCCTCTTTGATGTGCGCGGTGCTCTGCACCGCGGCCTTCTCGGCCTTCCACACCTCTTCGAGGTCGGAGAATTCCTTTTCCAGCGCCTTGATCTGCTCGTCGAGCGCGCTGCGGCGCTTCTTCGACGCGTCGTCGGATTCCTTCTTCAGCGCCTCGCGCTCGATCTTCAGCTGGATGATGCGCCGCTCGAGGCGATCCATCGATTCCGGCTTCGAGTCGATCTCCATGCGGATGCGCGACGCCGCTTCGTCGATCAGGTCGATTGCCTTGTCGGGCAGCTGCCGGTCGGTGATGTAGCGATGCGAAAGCGTCGCGGCGGCGACGATCGCCGGGTCGATGATGTCGACGCCGTGGTGAACTTCGTAGCGCTCCTTCAGGCCGCGCAGGATCGCGATCGTGTCTTCGACCGACGGCTCGTTGACCAGCACTTTCTGGAAGCGCCGTTCCAGCGCCGCGTCCTTCTCGATGTACTTGCGATATTCGTCGAGCGTGGTCGCGCCGACGCAATGCAGCTCGCCGCGCGCGAGCGCAGGCTTGAGCATGTTGCCCGCGTCCATCGCGCCTTCGGCCTTGCCCGCGCCGACCATCGTGTGCAGCTCGTCGATGAACAGGATGACGCGGCCTTCCTGCTTCGCCAGGTCGTTGAGCACCGCCTTGAGGCGCTCCTCGAACTCGCCGCGATACTTCGCGCCGGCGATCAGCGCGCCCATGTCGAGCGCGAGAATGCGCTTGTCGCGCAGGCCTTCCGGCACTTCGCCGTTGATGATGCGTTGGGCGAGGCCTTCGACGATCGCGGTCTTGCCGACGCCCGGCTCGCCGATCAGCACCGGGTTGTTCTTGGTGCGTCGTTGCAGCACCTGCACGGTGCGACGAATTTCGTCGTCGCGCCCGATGACCGGATCGAGCTTGCCCTGCTCCGCGCGCTCGGTCAGGTCGACGGTGTATTTCTCCAGCGCCTGTCGGCTTTCCTCGGCGTTCGGGTCGTTCACTTTCTCGCCGCCGCGCATTTCCTCGATGGCCTTGTCGATCGCGCCCTTCACGGCGCCGGCCTTGCGCAGGATCTCGCCGAGCGCGCCGCGGTCTTCGAGCGCCGCAAGCACGTAGAGCTCGCTGGAAATGTACTGGTCGCCGCGCTTCTGCGCGGTCTTGTCGGTGAGGTTCAGGAGCCGGTTGAGCTCGTTCGAGATGTGGACTTCGCCGGCGTTGCCTTCGACCTTGGCCACGCGCTCGAGCGCCTCGCCGAGCTGCGAGCGCAGCAGATTGACGTTGACGCCAGCCTTGTCGAGCAAGGGCCGCACCGAGCCGCCCTGCTGGTCCAGCAGGGCCGCCATGACGTGCAGCGGCTCGATGTACTGGTGGTCGCGGCCGATCGCGAGCGACTGGGCATCAGCCAGCGCCTGCTGGAATTTGCTGGTGAGTTTGTCCATGCGCATGGCGGGAATGTAGGGGATAAGCCCCGAAATTCAACCAGACAACTCGGTGCCGGGAGAGAAAAACAGGGGAAAGTCAGCGCTGCAGCATTTCTGCGGTCTAAGCCGGACCGGTCGGAGCGGCGGCAATGTTGCGGTGCTGAGTTTCCCCTGTTTTTCTCTCCCGGCACCCGGTCTAGTGAGCCAGCGAGTGGCTCACGTAGATCACGGCCACGCCGAGCACGATGAACACGAACTGCCGGAAGCCGGAGCCGGCGTCGACGCGGCGGTGCAGGCCGGGGATCAGGTCCGCCACGGCGATGTAAAGGAAGCTGGCTGCGGCGAGGGAGATCGCGTAGGGCAGCGCCTGCTCGACCGGGCCGAGCGCGAAATAGGCCACGACACCGCCGACCACGGAGGTCAGGCTGGTCAGCAGGTTCAGCGTCAGGGCGCGCAGGCGCGACATCCCGCCCTGGAGCAGGATCGCGAGGTCGCCGACTTCCTGCGGGATTTCGTGCGCGATGACGGCAAGCGCGGTCACGACGCCGAGATGGACGTCCGTCATGAACGCCGCGGCGATGAGCACACCGTCGAGCACATTGTGAAAGCCATCCCCGATCAGGATGAGCGACGCCGACGCCGCATCGCGATGCGCGTCGGTCGCGTGGACGTGCGGCACATGCCCTTCGCAGACCTCCTGGTGACAGTGCCGCCAGAGCACCATCTTTTCGAGTACGAAGAACACGAGCAATCCCGCCAGCAGCGTCAATCCGATGCCGTGCGTTCCGGACATACCGACTTGCTCGATCGCATGCGGCAGCAGTCCCAGCAGCGCGGCGCCGAGCAGCGCGCCAGTCGCAAAGCTGACCAGGTGCGGCAACACGCGGCTGCGCACCGATTCCGGCGCGACCAGGAACAGCGACGCCGCCAGCGCGCTGAGAGCGCCGCCGAGCAGAGTGAACAGTACGATCCAGCCGAGCAGAGGCATTCTTATATCAATCAGGCTTATTTCATCCAGACGAGCGTTGCCATGCGCCCGGTCTTGCCGTCGCGGCGATACGAGTAGAACCGGTCGCGATCCGCATAGCAACGCAACCCGCCGCCAAACACCTGCGTGACTCCAAGCCGTGCGAGCTCGCGTCGCGCGAGATCATACAGGTCCGCCTGCCAGCGGCCGCGCTCGTTGGGTTTGAACGCGTCGGCGTTGTCCGCGGACCGCGCGACGAACTGATCGCGCACTTCGGGACCGACTTCGAACATGTCCTGCTCGATTGCAGGCCCGAGCCAAGCGAGCACGCGATCCGGTGCGACAGCCATCGCGCGCAACGCGCTCTCGACAACTCCGCCGGCGAGACCGCGCCAACCTGCGTGAGCGGCTGCGACGCGTGTGCCATCACGATCACACAGCAGCACTGGCAAGCAGTCCGCCGTCAACACGACGCACGCCTGACCCGGCGAGCGAGAGAACGACGCGTCAGCCGTCGGCGGCGCGTCGTGCGAAGTTGCCTCGACGACCGCGTGCCCGTGAACCTGATTCAGCCACACCGGATCGCGCGGCAGCTCGAGCGCTGTGCGCAATCGCAGCCGGTTTTCGCTCACCGCATGCGCGTCGTCGCCGACGTGCGAGCCGAGATTCAAGCTCGCGAACGCGCCGACACTGACCCCGCCCGCGCGCGTCGTCGCGACTGCGCGCACATTCGGCGGTGCCGGCCAATCCGCTTCGATGAGATCGAGATCGGTCATGATTTCTTCTGATCGCTGGCGAGAACTCGCAGCAACGCCTGCATGTCTTCGGGCAGCGGCGCGGCGCAGCGGATCGGCTTCTCACTCACCGGATGAGCGAACGCGAGACTCGCGGCATGCAGCGCCTGGCGGCGGAACGCGCGCAATGCTTCGATGAGCTGCGGCGATGCGCCTTTCGGCAATAGCAACCGCCCGCCGTAGACGCGATCGCCGACGAGCGGATAACGGATGTGCGCCATGTGCACGCGAATCTGATGAGTGCGTCCGGACTCCAGCTTCAAGTGCACGTGCGTGTGCGCACGGAAGCGCTTGAGCACGCGATAGTGCGTAACCGCCTCGCGGCCATCTTCGCGAATCGCCATGCGCACGCGATCGACCGGATGTCTGCCGATCGGTGCTTCGACCACGCCGCCCCCGGTCATCACGCCCATGCAGACGGCTTCGTACTCGCGCTCCACCTCACGCGCTTCGATGGCACGCACCAGAGCGGTGTGTGCTTCGAGCGTGCGAGCGACCACCATCAAACCGCTCGTGTCCTTGTCGAGCCGGTGCACGATGCCGGCCCGCGGCACCTGCGTGAGCTTGGGGTCCAGGTGCAGCAGCGCGTTCTGCAGAGTGCCTGCCGCGTTGCCGGCGCCTGGATGCACGACCAGCCCGGCGGGCTTGTTGATCACGAAGATGTGGCGATCCTGGTGGACGAGCGCCAGCTCGATCTGCTCCGGCGCGACCCCCGTGACCTCTTCGATGACCGCGGCCACGCGAACCTGCTCGCCGCCCAGAACCTTGTCCTTGGGTCGCAGCTTCTCACCGTCGACGAGCACCTGGCCGGCCTCGATCCATTCCTTGATGCGGGTCCGGGAAAAGTCGCTCATCAGCTCGGCGAGCACCTGGTCCAGGCGCTGGCCGGCGTATTCGACTGGAATGGTGAGCGTGCGCCGGATCGGTTCAGACATGTTCGGTTCGGACATGGGGGCTCGGCAAGGGATAGGAGGAACTTAAGGACGAGCCTGCCGACAAAGAAAGGACCCGGCTATACTCGCCCGCCTTGCCTGACGCCCGGACTTGACTAGGAAACCACCGAAGAAAATGGCGACGAATTCTCGCACGTGCATCCTCGTTTTGACCACGGTGGCGCTGCTCGCAACACTGGCCGGGTGCAGCGACACCCCGCGCCAGCAGGTCGGCAACGCCGAACGGCTCTACGAGATGGCCAAGCGCGCCAGCGATAACGGCAACTACCGGGACGCGATCGCCTACTACGAGCAGCTGGAAGCGCGTTTTCCGTTCAGCAATCCCGCGCGCCAGGGCCAGCTGGACCTCATGTACGCGTACTACAAGAACCGCGAGCCGGAATCGGCGATCGACCAGGCCGACCAGTTCATCCGCGAGAACCCCGCCCACCCGCGCGTCGACTACGCGTACTACGTCAAAGGGCTGGTGCAGTTCGAGCGCAACCCGAATTTCCTCGAACGCTGGTTCAACGCCGACCTGACGGAGCGCCCGCCGATCGACGCGCGCAAATCCTTCCAGGCGTTCCAGACGGTCCTCGAACGGTTTCCGAACAGCGAATACGCGGACGACTCGCGCAAGCGCATGGTGTTCCTGCGCAACCGCCTGGCGAGCTACGAAGTCTACGTCGCCGAGTACTACCTGAAGCGCGGCGCGTGGGTCGGCGCGATCAATCGCTGCAAGTACGCGATCGAAAATTACGACGGCTCGCCGCAGATCAAGCGCGCGCTGGCGATCATGGCAGAGTCGTATCGCCGGCTCGGCATGCCCGACCTCGCCGCCGATACCGAGAAGGTCCTGAAAGAGAACGCGAGCCCGGACCAGATCGCGCAGAGCCGAGAAGAAGAAGAGCTGGTGGAAGATCTGGTGAGCGTGCAGCTCGATAAGAATCCCGAACAGTTGCGGACCTCATGCGGACTTATCGAGTGCGATAGCCCGACGTGATCGGATAGCGCCAGTCCCTGCCGAAGGCGCGATCGCTGATTCGCACGCCCGGCGGCGCCTGCCGGCGCTTGTATTCGTTGCGCTTCACCATCTCCAGCACGCGGCCGACCGTCGCGCGGTCGAAGCCGCGCGCGGAGATCTCGTCGACCGACAGATTGTCTTCGATGAACAGCTCGAGGATGGCGTCGAGCACTTCGTACGGCGGCAGCGAATCCGAATCCTTCTGATCGTGACGCAGCTCTGCCGAGGGCGCGCGCTCGATCACGCGCGTCGGGATCGCTCGCGCGATCGAGTTGCGATAGTGCGCCAGCCGGTACACCAGCATCTTGCTGCAGTCCTTGATCGGCGCGAAGCCGCCTGCCATGTCGCCGTACAGGGTAGCGTAGCCGACCGGCGATCTCGCTCATGTTGCCGGTCGGTGAGCACCATGCCGGCGGTATTGTTCGAGATCGCCATCAGCAGCAGGCCGCGGCAGCGCGCCTGACGATGAACAGCTCGAGGATGGCGTCGAGCACTTCGTACGGCGGCAGTGAATCCGAATCCTTCTGATCGTGACGCAGCTCTGCCGAGGGCGCGCGCTCGATCACGCGCGGCGGGATCGCTTGCGCGATCGAGTTGCGATAGCGCGCGAGGCGGTACACGAGCATCTTGCTGCAGTCTTTGATCGGCGCGAAGCCGCCGGCCATGTCGCCGTACAGGGTTGCGTAGCCGACGGCCATCTCGCTCTTGTTGCCCGTCGTGAGCACCATGCGACCGGTCTTGTTCGAGATCGCCATCAGCAGCAGGCCGCGGCAGCGCGCCTGGATGTTCTCTTCCGTCGTGTCCGGCGCGCGACCGGCGAACACTTCCTGCAGCGCGCCGAGCGACGCTTCGAACATTCCTTCGATCGAGATCACGTCGTAACCGACGCCGAGCGTTCGGGCTTGCTGCGCGGCGTCGTCGAGACTCATTTGCGCCGTGTAACGCGACGGCATCATCACAGCGTGCACGCGATCCGCGCCGAGCGCGTCGACTGCGATCGCCAGCGTGAGCGCGGAGTCGATGCCGCCCGACAGGCCGAGCACGATCCCGGGGAAGCGATGCTTGGTCACGTAGTCGCGTACGCCGAGCACGAGCGCGCCGTAAACGCTCGCTTCTTCGGACAACTCCGGTTCGATATGACTCGGCCGCGGCACTGCCTTGCCGTCGATCAGATCGATATCGACTGCGTAGAGCTGCTCCTTGAACAGCGGCGCGCGCTGCACGACTGCACCCGCGGCGTTCATGACGAAGGAGCCGCCGTCGAAGATGAGCTCGTCCTGGCCGCCCAGCAAATTCACATACACCACGGGCAGACCCGTGTCCTTCACCCGCGCGCGCACGATGTCTTCGCGACGCCGCTGATATTGCAGCGAGTACGGCGAGCCGTTGATGACGACCAGCAGTTGCGCACCGGCAGCTTGCGCGGCACGCGCGGGTTTCGGCTCCCAGATGTCTTCGCAGATCAGCAACCCGACGCGAATGCCGTTCAGCTCGACGACACAGCTCTCCTGCCCTGGCTTGAAGTAGCGCTTCTCGTCGAAGACCAGATAGTTCGGCAGCTCCTGCTTGCGGTAGTTCGCGACCGTTTTGCCATCGCGAACCAGCACGGCAGCGTTGTAGATGGCGTCGTCGGTGTAGTCCGGATAGCCGACCATCACCGCCACGCCCTTCACCTCATTGCGCACGCGCTCCAGCGCCGCGGCGACCTGGCGGCGCATGCCCTTGTGAAACAGCAGGTCTTCGGGCGGATAGCCGCACACCGCCAGCTCGGGGAACAGCACGAGATCCGCTTTCAGCTCGTCGCGCGCGTCGGCGGCGGTGTCGATCACGCGCTGCGTATTGCCGCCGACGTCGCCGACGAACAGGTTCAATTGAGCCAAAGCAATTCGCAAAGACATAGGCGAATTCTATGCCTATTGGTCAGTCCGCGCCGTCCGGCTCACTTCTTGCGCGCAGGCGCCTTCTTCTGCTTTTCGCCGGGCCTTTCTTGTCCTTCTTTGCAGCCTTGGCGGTCTTGGCGGTCTTGGCGAGAGCTTTCTTCTTCTTGCCCTTCTTCCCCAACTGCTCCGCAATCGCCTTGCCAAGATCCGCCGGGCTCTTCACCGTGCGCACGCCGGCGCGCTCGAGCGCCTTGAACTTGTCCGCCGCGGTGCCTTTACCGCCGGAAACGATCGCGCCCGCGTGACCCATGCGCTTGCCGGCCGGCGCCGTGACGCCCGCGATGTAGGCAATGACCGGCTTGGTGACATTCTCGCGGATGAACTCGCGCGGCGGCCTCTTCGTCCGAACCGCCGATCTCGCCGACCATGATGATGCCCTCGGTCTGCGGATCCTCCTGGAAGCGCGCCAGCACGTCGATGAAGTTCATGCCGCGCACGGGATCGCCGCCGATGCCGACGCACGTGCTCTGGCCGAGCCCGGCGTTGGTCGTCTGGAACACCGCTTCGTAAGTCAGCGTGCCCGAGCGCGACACGATGCCGACGCGACCCGGCTTGTGGATGAAGCCCGGCATGATGCCGATCTTGCATGCGCCCGGCGTGATGATGCCCGGGCAGTTCGGACCGATCAGCAGGCTGCCGTAGCTGGACAGCGCGGCTTTCACTTTCACCATGTCGTTCACCGGAATACCTTCGGTGATGCACACGATGAGCTCGATGCCGGCGTCGGCTGCTTCGAGAATCGCATCGGCCGCGAACGGCGCCGGCACGTAGATCATGCTGACGGTCGCGCCCGTCTCTTTCACTGCTTCGCGTGCAGTGTTGAACACCGGCAGATCGAGGTGCTTCTCGCCGCCGCGACCGGGCGTCACGCCGCCGACAACCTTGGTGCCGTACGCAATGCACTGCTCGGAATGAAACGTACCCTGCTTGCCGGTGAAGCCCTGGCAAATGACGCGCGTGTTCTTGTCGACCAGAATGCTCATTACTTCTTGCTCTTGTCTTTGGCAGCGCCGACGACTTTCTTCGCAGCGTCGGTCAGGTCGGACGCCGCAGTGATCGCGAGCCCGCTCTTGGCGAGGAGCTCTCTGCCCCGCTCCGCATTCGTGCCTTCGATGCGCACCACGACCGGCACGCGCACGCCGACGTCCTGCACTGCGTGGATGATGCCCTCCGCGATCATGTCGCAGCGGACGATGCCGCCGAAGATGTTCACCAGGATCGCGCGGACGTTCTTGTTCGAGAGAATCAGATTGAACGCCTCGGTGACGCGCTCGCGCGTTGCGCCGCCGCCGACGTCGAGGAAGTTGGCGGGTGCGCCGCCATGCAGCTTGATCAGGTCCATCGTCGCCATGGCGAGGCCGGCGCCGTTGACCATGCAGGCGATGTCGCCGTCGAGCGAGACGTAGTTGAGCTCGTGCTCGGCCGCGGCACGCTCCATTTCGTCTTCCTGGCTGTTGTCGCGCCACTTCGCCAGCTCCTTCTGACGGAACAGCGCGTTGTCCTCGATGTTGATCTTCGCGTCGAGCGCCACCAGGCTGCCGTCGCCGGTGACGATCAGCGGGTTGACCTCGACCAGGCTCGCATCCTTTTCCAGGTACAAGCGGTACAGTGCCTGCGCGATGCTGGTGAACTGTTCGACCTGCTTGCCCGAGAGCCCGAGGCCGAACGCCAGCACGCGGCACTGCGAGGGCTGCAGTCCAGCGGCCGGGTGCACGTTCACGCGGATGATCTTCTCCGGCGTGTGCGCGGCCACTTCCTCGATGTCCATGCCGCCCGCGGCGGAGGCGATGAACGCCACCTGGCCCTTATCCCGATTCAGCACCAGGCTCAGGTACAGCTCGCGCGCGATCTTCGAGCCTTCCTCGACGAACACCTGGTGGACCGGCAGGCCTTCCGGCCCCGTCTGGTGCGTCTTGAGGCGCGTGCCGAGCATGGCCGCCGCGGCCTTGCCCGCGGCTTCCGGGCGAATCGACGAGCTTCACGCCGCCGCCCTTGCCGCGGCCGCCGGCGTGCACCTGAGCTTTGACGACCCACTTCGCCCCGCCGATGCGCCGCGCCGCTGCGGCAGCCTCTTCGGCGTTCGCGGCCACGTAGCCGGTGGGCACCGGGATGCCGTAATTTGCGAACAGCTGCTTGGACTGATACTCGTGCAAGTTCATAAGATGGCAGGATGCACCGACAAAGGCCGCGTATTCTGGAGTAATTCGCTGCCGATGCAAAGGCAGATCCGAACCGCATGAAGCCCCTGCTCAGCTCGACACCTGCCGCCGACTCGACACATCTCGCCTGGCGAGTGCTCGCGCTCGTCAACCTGTTCCGGCTGCTGGTCGCCGTGCTGCTGACCGTAATGTTCGTCGCGGTCACGCCGACGCGCGTCGGCCAGGCGTATCCCGCGCTGTTCGTCGCCGCGACCGCCGCGTATTTCGCCTACGCGCTGCTGTCGATCATGACGGTCAAGCGACGCTGGCCGGAGGTGCCGATCCAGACGTTCGCGGGCTTGTGCGTCGACGTGACTGCAATCGCCGATGCTGACCTACGCCAGCGGCGGCATGACCAGCGGCCTCGCATCGCTCCTGGTGCTGCCGATCGGTGCGATGTCGTTCATCGTGCGACAGCGTCTCGCATTGATGTTCGCTGCTGTCGCAGCGCTCGCCGTGCTCGCTGCAGCAAACGCTGACGACGCTTGCTGCGCGCGGCGACGCCAGCGACTTCGCCTCCGCCGGCATCATCGGCGCGCTCATATTCATCGTCACGCTCGGCGTCGGGCCGCTGGCGCGGAACCTGCGCGAAAGCGAAGAGCGCGTACGTCAGCGCGAGGTGGACGTCGCCAACCTGGCGGAGCTGAACCAGTTCATCGTGCAGCACCTGCGCGAGAGCATCCTGGTCGTAGACGCGAACGACACGATCCGCCTGATCAACGAATCGGCCGCGCTGCTGCTGCAAGGCGCGACCATCCAGCAGGGAACCCCGCTCGGCGAAGTCTCGCCGCGTCTGCTGTACCTGCTGGAAACATGGCGCCGGCGCGCGGACGACTGGCAGCTCAGCACGCTCACGATGCTCGCCTCCGACGGCGGCAGCCTGATCCAGCCGCACTTCGTCTCGCTCGACAGCAGCGGCAAGGGGCCGACGCTGGTATTCCTCGAAGACACGACGCTGATCGTCGAGCGCGTACAGCAGTCGAAGCTCGCCGCCCTCGGCCGGCTCAGCGCCAGCATCGCGCACGAGATCCGCAACCCGGTCGGCGCGATGAGCCATGCCGCGCAGCTGCTGGCCGAGTCGACCGCGCTGTCGACGCAGGAGCGGCGCCTGACGGACATCATCACCAACAACGGCGAGCGGGTCAGCACCATCATCAACAACGTGCTGCAGCTGTCGCGGCGGGACCAGACGCGGCCGGAGCGCATCGAGCTCAATGCCTGGCTCGGCGGATTTCCTGGCGGAGTTCAGCCAGACCTCCGAGGTCGACGAGCGCGCGATCCGCATGCTCGACGGCTCGGAAGACCTCGACGTGCGCGTCGATCCTTCGCACCTGTACCAGCTGCTGTGGAACCTGTGCGAGAACGCGCTGAAGTACGGCCGGCGCGACGACAACGATGCGCCGGTCGAGCTGCGCACCGGGCGCATCAGCACCTCGGACCGGCCGTTCCTCGAGATCCTGGACCGCGGCCCCGGCATCGCGGCGGCGGATGCCGAGCGCATCTTCGAGCCGTTCTTCACCGGCTCGAGGGGCGGCACCGGCCTCGGCCTGTTCATCGCCCGGGAGCTCGCGCAGTGCAATCGCGCCGCACTTATCTACGAGGCACGCAGCGGCGGTGGTAGTATTTTTCGCGTCGTGTTCGCCGATCCTCAACGCTGGGAACTCTCGTGACGAAACCGCGCGCGCTCGTTGTCGACGACGAGCCAGACATCCGCGAGCTGCTCGGGATCACGCTCGAGCGCATGAACCTCGACGTGACCACCGCCGATACCATCGGCGCGGCCACGCGCGAGCTGCGCGGCGCCACCTTCGATCTGTGCCTCACCGACATGCGGCTGCCGGACGGCGATGGCCTGGACATCGTCGAGTGGATCCAGACGCACAAGCCGCAGACGCCGGTGGCGGTGATCACGGCGCACGGTAACGTCGAAACGGCTGTCCGCGCGCTGAAGCTCGGCGCGTTCGATTTCATTTCCAAGCCGCTCGACGTGGCGGCGCTGCGCAAGCTGATCGCGGCCACGCTCAAGCTCGGCGAGTCCAGCGAGAGCACGCTGCAGCTGCCACAGGTGAAGCTGCTCGGCCGCTCGCGGGCGATGGAGACCTTGCGCGAGATGATCGAACGTGTCGCGCGCAGCCAGGCGCCGGTACATATCTACGGCGAGTCCGGCACCGGCAAAGAGCTGGTCGCCCACCTGATCCACGATGCCGGCGCGCGCCGCGACGGGCCGTTCGTGCCGGTGAACTGCGGCGCGATCCCGACCGAGCTGATGGAGAGCGAGCTGTTCGGCCACAAGAAGGGCAGCTTCACCGGCGCGATCGCCGACAAGCAGGGCCTGATCCAGTCCGCCGAGGGCGGCACGCTGTTCCTGGACGAGCTCGCCGACCTGCCGCTGCACATGCAGGTCAAGCTCCTGCGCGTCATCCAGGAGAAGAGCATGCGGCCGGTCGGCGAGGCCAAGGAAACCCCGATCGACGTGCGCATCCTGTCGGCGACTCACAGGAATCTCGCGGCACTGGTCGCCGAGGGCAAGTTCCGCGAGGATCTGTTCTACCGCGTGAACGTCATCGAGATCCGGGTGCCGCCGCTGCGGGAGCGGCTCGAAGACATCGACGAGCTGGTGCAATCGATCATCGGCCGGCTCAGCCGGCAGATCGGCAACCGCACGCTGAAGGTGACGGATGCCGCAGTCGCCGCCCTGCGCGACTATCACTTCCCCGGCAACGTGCGCGAACTGGAGAACGTGCTGGAGCGCGCTGCAACGCTGTGCTCCGGCGGCGTCATCGACGCGGGCGACCTGCAGCTGCGTCCGAAGGTTGCGAACACCGAAATGCAGATTCCGAACTCGGTCGCGCCGGGCGAGAAGCTCGGCGATGCGCTCGAAGACATCGAGCGCGACGCGATCGTGCGCGCACTGGAGCAGACCCGCTACAACAAGACCAAGGCGGCGCAGCTGCTCGGCATGACCTTCCGCTCGCTGCGATACCGGATCAAGAAGCTCGGCATCGAATAGCCGGGTTCTTTTTGCCGGCTTTGTGAAGCCTCTCACGCGCGATGGGTAGCTAGGCCCGGCTGGATTATGTAGCGTAGCGCGCCACGCTACGCTCATTTATTCCGGTATGACCACGCAGCCACAGTCCTCGCTCCGCCGGCAGTTTCTGCTCGGGATCTTCGTGGTATCCGGCTTCACCGGGCTCATCTACGAGTCCATCTGGTCGCACTACCTGAAGCTGTTCCTGGGGCATGCGGCGTACGCACAGACGCTCGTGCTGGCGATCTTCATGGGCGGCATGGCCATCGGCTCGTGGCTGGTCGCGCGCTACTCGGGTCGGGTCCACCGGCTGTTGCTGGGCTATGTGGTGGTCGAGGGGATCATCGGCGTGCTCGGCATCGTGTTCCACCGGGGCTTCGTTGCGGTCACCGATCTCTCGTTTGCAACGGTCATCCCCGCCCTGGCAGCGCCCGCGGCCATCCACGCATACAAGTGGTCGCTCGCGGGGCTGCTGATCCTGCCGCAGTCGATCCTGCTCGGCATGACCTTTCCGCTGATCAGCGGCGGCATCATCCGACGCTGGCCGCAGCAGCCGGGCGAAACACTCTCGATGCTGTATTTCACCAACAGTCTCGGCGCAGCCGTCGGCGTGCTGTTTGGCGGCTTCGTGCTGATCCGCGCCGTCGGACTGCCGGGCACGATCCTCACGGCGGGCGTGCTCAATATCCTGCTTGCGCTTGCTGTATGGCTGCTGGTTCGCGACCAGTCCGAGCCGGCGCCGCCGAGCAGTGCGGGTGTCGTGACGAGTTCGAGAGCCGATCGCTGGTTCCTGTTCGCCGCGTTCTTCACGGGCGCAGCGTCATTCCTGTACGAGATCGGCTGGATCCGCATGCTGAGCCTCGTTCTCGGCAGCTCGACGCACTCGTTCGAGCTGATGCTGAGCGCCTTCATCTTCGGCCTGGCGTGCGGCGGCCTGTGGATGCGCAAGCGCATCGATCGGCTGCAGGACCCGATGCGCTACCTCGGAATAGTGATGGCGCTCATGGGTGCGCTCGCGCTGCTGACGCTGCCCGCCTACAACTACACATTCGATTTCATGGCCTGGGCAATCGGCACGTTCACGCGAACCGAGGGTGGTTACACCGCCTTCAATATCGTGAGCCAGGGCATTGCGCTGGCAATCATGCTGCCGGCGACGTTCTGCGCAGGCATGACACTGCCTCTGCTCACGCATTCGTTGTTGAAGCGCGGTGCCGGCGAGCGCGCAATCGGCACGGTGTATGCGGCCAACACGCTCGGCGCGATCGCCGGAACGCTCGCGGCGGTTCACCTGCTAATGCCCTTCGTCGGCGTGAAAGGCGTGGTCGTGAGCGGCGCTGTCATCCACATGGCTCTGGGCGTGTCGGGCCTGATGCTCGCGCAGCGCTGCGCGCCGCTGCTGCGCATCGCACTGGGCACGACCTGTGGGGCGCTGGTTGCAGTCGCGATCTTCGGTGCGCATCTGGATCCGCTGCGCCTGACTTCTTCGGTGTTTCGCAACGGCATCAGCTCTTTGCCCGAGAGCTCGACTGTGCGTTACCTGCGCGACGGGAAGACCGCCACGATCAGCCTGGTCGAGGACGATGGCTTCCTCACGATCGCAACCAACGGTAAGCCGGACGCCGCACTGCAGATGGGCGCGGGACGACCCGCCGCCCCGGATGAGATCACGATGGTGTTCGCAGCCGCGCTGCCACTGAGCCTGCACCACAACCCGCAGCGCGTGGCCAACATCGGCTTTGGATCCGGGCTCACCTCGGCAACTGTGCTGTTGAGCGAGCGCGTCAAATCGCTGGAGTCGATCGAGATCGAGCCCTTCATGGTGGAGGCCGCGAGGCAGGGCTATGGGCCGAGGATCGGCCACCTGTTCGAGGATCCGCGCAGCCGCATCGTGATCGAGGACGCCAAGACGTTCTTCGCCATGGCGCGTGAGCCTTACGACGTGATCATCTCCGAGCCGTCCAACCCGTGGGTCAGCGGCGTGGCCACGCTATTCTCCGACGAGTTCTACGGGCGCATCGTCACATATCTGAAGCCCGACGGGCTGCTGGTGCAGTGGCTGCAGGTCTACGAGACCGACATATCGATCATTGCTTCGATCGTGAAGGCCATGAGCACGCACTTCGGCGCCTATGCCCTCTACAACGCCGACGATTCCAACATCATGATCGTCGCGACGCCCGGCCAGGCGCTGCCGCCGCTCACCGACGCGGCTTTCGACTCGCCGCGGCTGCGGGCCGAATTGGCGCGCGTTGGCATCGACTCGATGGCGGACATTCTCCGGCGACGCATCGGAGATCGGCGCACGCTCGGCCCATTGCTGGCGTCATACCGCTCGCCGGGCAACTCGGATTTCTTCCCGTTCGTCGATCTCAACGCACCGCGCTTGCGCTTCATGAACCGCAACGCGATCGAGCTGCCGAGTCTGCTGGTCGCACCCGTGCCGGTGGTGGACTTCCTTGACGCCGAGCGGATCCGCAGCGGGGCGAACGTGCCATCGATCAAAAGCTCCATGACCGCCGATGTGCTCAGTCGTCAGGCCCTGGTCACTCGTGACGCGGTCGTAAGCGGCAGACTGGAATACCTCGCGCACCCCGCTTCGATCGAGGTCGCTGCCATACACATGGCCCGCGAGCAGTGCGCCGATGCCGAAGTGCGGCGCGCATGGCGCGCGGCTTTAAGGAAGATCGCCGACTACACCACGCCGTACTTGAGCGGCGGCGAGCTCGATCCCATGTGGAGCCGCGTCGCCGCGACGTCCGTGCTATCGCGAGTCATCCGGCGTCGAGAGACAGTGGGCCGACCTGCTCGCCGCGGTGGCGCGCCGCGATGCAGCCGGGATCGTGCGCAGCGGCACGTTGTTCGTCGAGCAGCCCGATCCGACGCTGATCGCGGAGCGCGAGTACATCGTGACGGCCTTAGCCGCGGCGCACCTGCAACTCGGCGAAGTCGCGCGCGCGCGCGCGACACTGGCAAGCATTCCGCCGGGCAGCGAGCGTCCGGCCTATCGCCTCGCGCTGTGGCAGTTGACTGCGCTCGTGCATCACGAGCGTACCGACGCCCCGGAGACTGTCTCGGACGCCAGGTCGGGAGATGCGCGGCAGTAGTGGACGTACAGCAGTAGCCGATGCCTCGCGTCGCATTCATGCGCATCACCACCGCTGCATTAGCCTCCTCGCTAGTGCGGTTCCTGCTGACGGGCGCTGCAAACACGCTGCTGGGCCTGGGAATCATCTACGCCCTGAAGCTCCTGGGGCTGCATGACGTGCCTGCCAACCTGCTCGGCTATGCGTTCGGCATCTGGATCAGCTACGCGATGCATGCCAAGTGGTCGTTCTCGTACGCGGGTTCAGTGCGCGCGGCACTGCCGCGCTACATGCTGGTCACGATACTGGCGTACCTGACCAACCTCGCGGTCGTGAGCATCGCCCTGTATTGGTGGAAGTTGAACGGTTACGTTGCGCAAGCGTTTGGCGTTGGGCCATACGCGCTGGTCGGCTATCTGGGATCGAGACTGTACGTCTTCAGGAGAGCGGCGCCGTGACTGCCCGCATCGCTGTGCTGATCCCGTGCTACAACGAAGCCGAGGCGATCACCTCGGTCGTGCGCGATTTCGCCGCGGCGCTGCCCGAGGCGGCGATCTATGTCTATGACAACAATTCGCGCGACGCTACGCGCGAGCGCGCGCTCGAAGCCGGCGCGATCGTGCGTTCCGAAACCTTCCAGGGCAAGGGTAACGTGGTGCGCCGGATGTTCGCCGACGTGGAGGCGGAGGTCTATGTGCTCGTCGACGGCGATGGTACGTACGACGCAGCGAGCGCACGGCGCATGGTGGACATGCTGCTGCAAAACTCGCTCGATATGGTGAACGGCGCGCGCGTCGCGACCGCTGCTACCGCGTTCCGCCCCGGCCACCTCTTCGGCAACCGCCTGCTCACAGGCACGGTAGCCGTCATCTTCGGCGACCGGCTCAAGGACATGCTGTCCGGTTACCGGGTGATGTCGCGCCGTTTCATCAAATCCTTTCCCGCGCTTGCCAGCGGATTCGAAACCGAGACCGAGCTGACCGTACATGCCCTCGAGCTGCGGCTGCCGATCGCGGAAGTGCAAACGCCCTACCGCGACCGCCCGCAAGGCTCGCAGAGCAAGCTGCGCACTTTCCGCGACGGGTGGCGCATCCTGCGTACGATTCTCTTCCTGGTGAAGGAAGAGAGGCCCTTGCAGTTCTTCTCGGCGGTGGCGGCAACGCTGGTGGCCGCTGCGCTCGTACTCGGCTGGCCGCTGCTGACGGAATACCTGCGCACTGGCCTCGTGCCTCGCCTGCCGACGGCGATCCTGGCCATGGGTCTGACGATCCTCGGCTTCGTCAGCGTCGTCGCCGGCTTGATCCTCGACACGGTCACGGTCGGCCGGCGCGAGATGAAGCGACTGCACTACCTCGCGCTGCAGGGACCGACCTTCCGCGAGCGCCGGCGCGCCGACTGAGCGCCGCACCGATGCTGCAGCGACTCCCAGCCAGTGTGCGCAACTTCGCAACAGTCGGCGCGGTCGGGTTCGTCCTCGACGCCGGCATCCTGTCCGCACTGACGCACGGCGAGGCTGGTCGCCGTGGGCCGCGCGCGTCCCCTCGTTCACGACCGCCGTTATCGCGACCTGGCTGCTGAACCGCTGGTTGACTTTCCTGGCCAGGGATTGCGGCGGCGGTCGCTCGAGGCGCTGAGCTACGGCGCGATCCAGGTGTGCGGCTCCGGCATCAATCTGCTGATCTTCGGCCTGTGCCTCGCGGCCGTCCCGCTGCTCGTCGCCGTGCCCGTGATACCTTTCGCAGTGGGCTCGGGAGTCGCCATGGTATTCAACTACGTGGCGCTGAAGCGGCTCCTGTATGCCCGCGAGCGCACCTCACGAGAACGCACATGAGCACGTGGCTGATCACCGGAGGCGCAGGGTTCATCGCAGCAACTTCGTGCGCCACCTTGAGCCGCGCCGCCCGCGCGGCTGGTTGTCCTCGACGCTCTCACCTACGCCGGAAATCTCGCGACGATCGCCGATCTGATCGACGACACGAAGGTGTGCTTCGTGCACGCCGACATCCGCGACCAGCTGCGGTGCGTGACGTCTTCGCGCGCCACGACGTGGAGTGCGTCGTGCACTTCGCCGCCGAGAGTCATGTCGACCGCTCGATCGTCGGGCCGCGAACGTTCGTCGAGACCAACGTGACCGGCACGTTGAATCTCTTGCTCGCCGCCCAGGAGCGCTGGCAAGGCGCACGCGGACGTCGCTGCTTCCTGCACGTGTCCAGCGACGAGGTCTACGGCGCGCTCGCCGCGGCGGACACGCCGCGCGACGAAGCGAGCCCTACGCGCCGAACAGTCCATACGCCGCGTCGAAAGCGGCATCCGATCACCTGGTCCGCGCCTGGCATCGCACCTACGGGCTGCCGGCGATCATCACCAACTGCTCGAACAACTACGGTCCCTGGCAATTTCCAGAGAAGCTGATTCCGCTGATGATCCTCAACGCGATCGAAGGACGCGAGCTGCCGGTGTACGGCGACGGGCTGCAGATCCGCGACTGGCTGCACGTGCAGGATCATTGCGAGGCATTGCTCGCAGTGATCGGCCGGGGCACGTTCGGCAGCACCTACTGTATCGGCGGCAACGACGAGCGCACCAACCTGAGCGTGGTCGAAACGATCTGTGACCTGAGCGACGAGGAGCTCGGCCGCCGGTCCGGCAGCACGCGCGCGCTGATCCGTCACGTCGCGGACCGCCGGGCCACGACCGCCGTTACGCGATCGACAGCAGCCGGCTGCAACGCGAGCTCGGCTGGTCGCCGTGCCGCAAGTTCGACGGCTCGCTGCCCGACGTCGTGCGCTGGTACCTTGCGCATCGCCAGTGGGTCGATGCGATCCGCAGTGGCGAATACCTGAGGTTCTACTCGCTGCAGTATCGGCAGCGGCTGCAGGCGACGTCATGAAAGGCATCGTTCTGGCCGGCGGCAGCGGCACACGCCTGCATCCAGTCACGCAGTGCATTTCCAAGCAGCTGCTGCCGGTGTACGACAAGCCGATGGTCTACTACCCGCTGTCGGTACTGATGCTCGCCGGCATCCGCGACATCCTGCTCATATCCACGCCGCATGATCTGCCGCGCTTTCGCGAGCTGCTCGGCGACGGCGCAGAGTTCGGCATCAGGCTGTCATATGCCGAGCAAGCCGCGCCGCGCGGCATCGCCGAAGCGTTGCTGATCGGCGCGGACTTCATCGGCACCGAGGGCGTGTGCCTGATCCTCGGCGACAACCTGTTCTACGGCCAGGGATTCGTCGAGAAGCTTTCGGCGGCGGCGTCCTCGCCCGGCGCGACGGTCTTCGCGTATCGCGTCGCCGATCCCGAGCGTTTCGGCGTCATCGAGCTGGATGCACAGCTTCGGCCGCTGGCGCTCGCGGAAAAGCCGACGCACGCGCGCTCGCAGTGGGCAGTCACAGGTCTCTACTTCTACGATGCCGACGCGGCGCGCATCGCTCGCGGGCTGCAACCTTCGCCGCGCGGCGAGCTGGAAATAACCGACGTCAATCGCGGCGTATCTCGAGCGCGGCCAGCTGCACGTGCAGCTGCTCGGCCGCGGCTTCGCCTGGCTCGACACCGGCACGCACGAGAGCCTGCTCGACGCCGGGCAGTTCGTGCAGACGATCCAGCGACGGCAAGCGATGAAGATCGCCTGCCTGGAGGAGATCGCGCTGGAGAAGGGCTGGCTGTCGCGCGCAGCGGTCAGCGCACGCGCCGCAGCGATGGGCAAGTCGGAATACGCGCGCTATCTGCTGGACCTGGTAGCGACATGATGAGCCACGCAGACATTCCCCGCATGACCGTCTCGGTCGTGATCCCCGTGTACAACGCCGAGCCGAATCTGCCGGAGCTTTACCGGCAGCTCATGCCGGCGATGGCTGAACTGGTCGAGCGCTTCGAGGTCATCCTGGTCGAAGACTGCAGCCGCGACCGCTCTTGGGAAATCGTGAGCCGGCTGGCGAGCGAGGACGAGCGCGTGCGCGGCATCCGCCTGAACCGCAACTACGGTCAGCACAATGCCCTGTTGTGCGGCATCCGCGCGGCGCGCTGCGACGTCATCGTCACGATGGACGACGACCTGCAGCACCCGGTCAGCGAGATTCGCCTCCTGCTCGAAGCGATCGCCGCCGGCCACGAGGTCGTCTATGGCACCTCGAACGAGCCGCAGCACGACCTGTGGCGCAACCTCGCCACGCGCATGACGAAGATTGCTCTGCAGGGCGCGATGGGCGCGAAATCGGCGGCACAGGTGAGTGCGTTCCGCGCATTCCCGACGCGCTTGCGCGCCGCCTTCGAGGACTACCGCAGCCCGTCGGTATCGATCGACGTGCTGCTCACCTGGGCCACCCAGCGTTTCACTGCCGTCGTCGTGAAGCACGCCCCCCGGCTCGCCGGTGAGTCGAACTACACGATGCGCAAGCTGATCACGCACGCGTTCAACCTCATGACGGGTTTCAGCACGATGCCACTCAAGCTCGCGAGCGTCGTCGGGTTCGTGTTTACGCTGTTCGGCTTCGGCGTGCTCGCCTGGGTCGTGGGCCGCTACTTCGTCAGCGGCACGAGCGTGCCGGGTTTTGCGTTCCTGGCTTCGATCATCGCGATCTTCTCCGGCGCGCAGATGTTCACCCTCGGCATCTTCGGCGAGTACCTGGGCCGGATGTACGGCCGTACGATGGAGCGACCTGCCTACGTCGTGGGTGAGCGCTGCGAACGGACTGTCGAAACGGAAGAGGCGCGCCAGCGGGTCGCCACGCGGTGAGCTTCGAATACACCAGCCGCTCGATCCGCACGGCTGCGCTGCAGCTCGACTACTTCCTGGTGCCCTGGGACACGCAGATCCTCGGGGTACCTGTGGCGCAGATCGACGCGCTGCGCGTTATCGATCCGGTCGCCGCAGCACGGGACTACGAGGAGTTCGCGAGCTGGTGCGCGCAGGAGCGAATCGCACTGTGCTCGTGCCGGGTGCCGGCGGAGCGCGTTGCGGATTCGATATTCCTCGAAGAGCGCGGCTTCCGCTGCATCGAGCTCAACTACCTGCCGCGGCTGGAGCAGCTGCAGACGCGCTCGTTGCCGCAGGACACGTTGCGTGTAGCGTCAGCGACGCCGCAGGATCGCGAAATTCTGGCGGACATGGCAGCACAGGTGTTCCGCCACGGGCGGTTCCACCAGGACCCGCGCATCGATCCCGCAGTCGGCGGTCGTCGCTACCGCGCGTGGTTGTGGAACGCGTTCGAGCGACCGACGCAGCGCGTACTGAAGTGCCTGCAGGAGGAGACGATCGTCGCCTTCTTCGTGGTCGAGTCGCCGCAGCCAGGACAGTGCTTCTGGTCGCTCACGGGGCTGGCGCCGGGACTGCAGGGCCGCGGACTTGGCAAGCGTGTCTGGCAGACGATGCTCGGCTACCATCAGGTGAGCGGTGCGCACACGGTCACCACCAGCATCTCCTCGCACAACGTGGCTGTCTTCAACCTATACGTGGCGCTGGGTTTCCGCTTCCCGGCGCCGTCAGTCACCTTGCATTGGTTTGCGGGCACGTGAGCTACAAGATCCCCTTCAACAAGCCCTTCCTGGTGGGCAACGAAGCGGAGCTCGTCGCGCGCTGCCTCGCCAGCGGCGCGACTGCCGGCGACGGCCCATTCACACGCGCGTGCCAGGAGCTAATGGAGCAGCGCTTCGCGGCGGCGCGCGTCCTGCTCACGACGTCATGCACGTCGGCGCTGGAGATGGCTGCTCTGCTGTGCGACGTCGGCCCCGGTGACGAAGTCATTCTGCCCTCGTACACGTTCGTTTCGACTGCCAACGCCTTTCTGCTGCGCGGCGCGACGCTGAAGTTCGTCGACGTGCGGCCGGACACGCTGAAATGGACGAGCGCCTCGTGGAGCAGGCGATCACGCCGCGCACGAAGGTGATCGTGCCCGTGCACTACGCGAGCATCGGCTGTGAGATGGACGCAATCGCGACGCTGGCGCGCCGACACTCACTGCGGGTTGTGGAAGATGCAGCGCAGGCCGTCGCTGCCACATACCGCGGCGCTTATCTCGGCACGCTCGGGACACTCGGCGCCTACAGCTTCCACGCCTCCAAGAATTTTGGCTGCGGCGAAGGCGGCGCGCTGCTGGTCAACGACACCAGCCTCGCGGAGCGTGCCGAGATCATCCGCGAGAAGGGCACGAACCGCAGCCGCTTCTTCCGCGGCCAGGTAGACAAGTACACGTGGTCGACGTTGGCTTTCGTAAGTACAGGCGGACGTGCTGGCTGCGCTGCTGCTGCCGCAGTTGCAAAACATGGAGCAGATCACTGCGCGGCGACGGCGTGTCCACCAGGCCTACTACAGCGCCCTGCAGCCGCTCGCCGAACGCGGGCTGGTCACACTGCCGTCCATCCCGGCGCATTGCGGCTCGAACTATCACATGTTCTACGTGATCGTCGCGGACCTCGCGACGCGCAGCGCGCTGCTCGAGCACCTCAAGGCAGCGGGCATCCTCGCCGTCTTCCACTACGTGCCGCTGCACACATCGCCAGTCGGGCTGTCGCTGGGATACGAGCCCGGCATGCTCCCGGTGACTGAGTCGCTTAGCGATCGGCTGTTGCGGCTACCGATGTATGCCGGGCTCGAGGAATCAGCGGTTGCCGCTGTGATCGACGCCGTCCGTTCCTTCTACGGCATGCGCTGACGCGGCCGTGCTCCGGGCGGGGACTGCGCGGCCCAGGTTGCGGTACAGCCACCACCAGCCGCTGCGCGTGACGAGCTCGACCGAGCCGCGGTGCTCCTTGAAAATCGCCTCGGAAACATCGAAGCGGGACTTCACGATGAAGTAGTCGTAGCGTTCGCCGCCGTGCTTGCTCCAATCGAACTGCGTCGGGTACCAGCCGAGCTCGTCGGTCATGCGCTTGCCGGCATCCTTGCGATAGCGGACCAGTTGCGAGATGAAATCCGCGAAATTGAAATCGACGATGCCGCGCCCGGTGGCCGCATACCACGCTGGGAAATGCATGTAGAGCGGCAGCGAAAAGTACGGACTGGCGTTCTCGTACACCATCGATCCCACTCGGCGGCCCGGCTCCACCTGCGCCACGACGGCGCGGAAGCTGGCCGTCTCGCTCGCGAACGCCGCAAAGCGGCCGATGGTCGTGAACGACCACAACAGCACGATGCCGATTGCCGCCCAGTCCAGGCGCCGCCCCGAGCCCTGCGGCGGATCCCAGATCATCAGCCACAACGGCACCAGGAATATCCCAAGACGATGGAAGAAGTAGGCGGTGGTGAACACGTAGCGCGGCGCGAGCATGAAGACCGCAAATCCGAGCACAAAGGGCAGCCAGCGCTCCGGCTTGCGACTGAACGAGCATCCGGCCAGCAGCGGCAGCAGAACCACCGCGGCAGTAATGAGCGGCGTGAGCAACCCTTGCGGGCGCTCGTGACCCGCCGGTTGCACCAGCAACTGGGCGAAGCGTTCCGACACGAAGCCATAGACGGTGAGACCATCCTGCACGGACGATTCTCTGCGTCACGGTGAAGGTGAACCATACGACGAGCAGCGGCAGGACTGCCGCGAATGGCAGCGACTGCAGCACTAATGCCTTGGGGTTGCGGTATTGCTTGCCCGCCAGATAGCCGAAGGCAATGAGCGAGGCGAAACCGAGCACGATGATGTGGCAGAAGAACAGCACGTGCGCGAACAGCGCGATCCCCAGCCCCGATTTCAGTGTCGGGTGCTCCGCGTAGCGAACAGTCCGGATCAGCAGCACGAGCGCCAGCGGTGCGGCGACCAGGAACGAGAGGAAGCCCCAATAGAACGCGAAGCCGAAGCTGCATGGGATCGCCAGCCACTTCCAACGCTCGTCAGCGCCGACGACACGCAACAGGCGGCCGGTCAGCAATGGCATCGCGAGCAACGAGGCGGTGATGATGACTTGCGTAGCGACAGTCATCGGCAGCACCGTGTCCAGCGCCGCCAGCAGCAGGTAACCGAGCAGGTAGGGCGTGAACCAATTGATCTCGAACAACTGGGTGAACATTTCGTTGCCGTGCCAGATCTCGCTGCAGGGCAGCGATCTGCGCGGCATGCTGCGGCATGTCCACCATCGGCAGATAACTGCCGATCCACAACGGTGCGAACGACAACACCACGATCGCCAGAAACAGGCGTTCGTTGCGCAACGACAGCGTGCTATTGAGCGATTCGAACAGCGGCGCGCGTGGCTGTTGAGTTGCCTCGGTCATGAGTGAGAGGTCCAGCTGAAGAGACCCGCTGCAGAGCATACAGCCGCGCGTCGCGCGGATAGTGTGCGGGAAGTCGCTCTATTATGTCTGGTGCCCCGCGTAACATGCCGCGCGTCCGTGAGCCGGATCGGAGCACCCGTTGCAATCGTCGCGACTGAAGTTCCTCGGCTGGTGGCTGCTGGTGGCGCTGATCGCCGCCGGCGTGTGCGGCCTCAAGTGGCCGGCGGCGCACTTCTCCGACGAATATCTGCCCTTCGGCAACGACGCCTTCTATCACGCACGCCGCATCCTCGACACGGTCGCGGACCCGGCCGCCTTCTACGAGTTCGATCCGAAGATCCACGCGCCCGAAGGCAGTCTGCTCACCTGGCCGTGGGGCTACGACTATGCGATGGCGAGGCTGGTCAAGGCCGGCGAGCTACTCGGCATTCCCTCTCCGCCGATCGCGATCCTGATCTGGCTGCCGGTGCTCGCCGTGCTGCTGCCGGTCGGACTGATCATGTTGATCGCGCGGCGGCTCGGCCTGCGTCGGCCGCTGGTGATCATCGCGGGGCTCGCTACGGCGCTGTCGCCGCTGACGCAGTTCCTGCACGGCGTCGGGCAGATCGATCACCACTTCGCCGAGTACATCTTCGTGCTGGCTACCATCGCCAGCGGCTGCAGATGGTTCTCGCGCCCGCGAGGACGCGCCGCCGCGATCATGCTGGGCATCGTGCTCGGCGCGGCGACGGCGATCCACAACGGGCTGTTCATACTGCAGGTGCCGGTGCTGGTGGCGCTGCTTCGCGCTGTGGCTCCAGGGCATGCGCATGCCGATGCGCACGACGCTGCGCGTTCGCCGCAGCACTCGTGCTGACGACGCTTGCGGTGCTGGTTCCGTCGCTGCCGTTCCGGCTCGGACTGTTCGAGTTCTACACGCTGTCGTGGTTTCATCTGTACATCGCGGCAGGCAGCGCTGGTTGCCGCCCTCGCGCTCGCATACTTCGCGCCGAGCAAGCGCAACGTCGCAGTGCTCGTCGGCATCGCAGTCGTGCTGCTGCTGCCGCTCGGCGCGCCAGATCCTGATCGCGCGCGCGTTCCTCGGCGGCACGATCGCGCGTCTGGACGCGATCGTCGAGATGCAGTCACCGCTGTCCATGGCGCTTCCTCGGTCGGCAGATAGGACCTCACGCTGATGTACTCTGCGCTCGTGTGGCTGGTGCCGCTCACGGCGCGTGTATTGCGCGTGGCAGGGATGGCGGGAGCGAGCAACGCCGCGCGTGTTCTTCTGGATCTGCTGCATGTTCGGTCTGGCGCTGCTGGTGACGCAGTTGCGCATGCAATACTTCGGCTCGTTCGCGCTGTACCTGCCGTGGCTGTTCCTCGCGCAGCACTGCAGCACGCGCTGGCCAGACAACCAAGATGGTCGCGCTGCTAGCGCAGCATGGCCTTCGTGTTCGATTACTGGTGCCCGGTCGCTACCAGCTGGCTGGCCCGACGGACTTCGTCGGCGACGCGACGCTTCCGCGCGCTGCGGCCGATCCTCGAAGACCTGCAGCAGGCCTGCGCGCAGGATCCCGGGCATCGTGCTGGCAGACAACGATGCAGGCCACTACATCCGCTACTACACCGAGTGCTCGGTGATCGCCGAACAACTTTCTGCTGACGCCGCAGCACGAGCAGAAGATCCGGCAGATCGACTACCTGACCTCGGTGCCGGCCGCGGCGTTTCCCGGCGCGGCGCCGTTCGTGCGCTACATCCTGGTGCGGCCCGTCAGCATCGTGCGCGAGCGGCGGCGAGTACGCAGTACATGAGCTTCAGCCAACGCGATGCGCAGCTCATCGAGGACTGTTGCTGCAAGCCGCTCGACCAGCTGCCCGCGAACTACGTGCTGATCGAGCAGGCGAACATTCGCGCGACCGGCGAGGGCGCGGATCACAGCGTGCCCTACATCCGCCTGTTCAAGATGGATCCGATCGCGCCGCTGCCGGTCGCCGCCGGCGTCGCGTCGCCGTCGCTAAAACCCGTCGACAAGTGACAAATCGCGTCAGATTTGAGCGGAGCGCGGCAGTGCGCGTCGCTGCCGCTGCCGCGTGACGATTTGACAGTAGTGCGCAACCAATTCCAGGTAATTCAAGCGCTTCCGCCAGCCGCGCCTTGGCACGCTGCTTGCTGTATTGCCATGCGGGCGCTCAGTCGCCGCCGATTTCAGTTCCATCCAGGAGAGTTTCAAATGAAGCAGATGCAGAAAGGTTTCACGCTGATCGAGTTGATGATCGTGGTCGCGATCATCGGCATTCTGGCGGCCATCGCCATCCCGGCCTACCAGGACTACACCATCCGCTCGCAGGTGACTGAAGGCCTGATCGCTGGCGGGTGCTGCCAAGGCGGCGGTCGCTGAGTCGTACTCGCAGACGGGTCAGTGCCCCGGCCAACCGCACGGTCGCCGGCATGTCGGACGAACGCGACCGACACGAAGGGCAAGTACGTGACGCAGGTCGGCGTGACCAACGGCACGATCACGGTCACGCTACGGCAACGAGGCCAATGCGAAGATCTCGACGCAAGACGCTCTGGCGCTGACCCCGTACGAGACGCCGGACGCGTCGGTGGCATGGCAGTGCGGCGCGGCGAACGCGCCGGCTGCCGCGGCGCTGCTCGGCCACCGCTCGGGCAACGGCGCGTCGCCGCGTACGGCACAGCGACGTCGACGTGCAAGCTACCTGCCGAAGGCCTGCCGTCCGTAATTCACTTTACGGATCAAGCCTGAAGTTTGGCGAAGCCCCTCTCCTGAGGGGCTTCTCCTTTTTGCGGGGCCGCGGACTGTGACGCAGTCCCCGCAGAATTCAGGCGTTGTGCTGCAGAATTCCAGGTAATTTGACAATTGCTTGCCGGCGGCGCCTGCGGTAATTAGTACCGCCGCACTGCGCCACGAAGTCCCGCGAGATCCATGGCCGACAACGTCATCCCAGCCGTCAACGCGCAGCGCCACGCCCTGCAGGGCCTGCCGCTGCGCCTCATCCAGGACGGCTTGCTGGACGAGAAGTCCATGCAGGTGGCGATGGCTGCGGCCAAGGAAGCCAACACCAACCTGGTCTCGCACCTGGTGGCGAACAACCTGGCGAATCCGCGCGAGATCGCCATCGCCGCCTCGCAGGAATTCGGCGTACCGCTGCTGGACCTCGACGCCATCCAGCCGGACCTCGACACCATCAAGCTGGTCTCCGACAAGCTGCTCGCCAAGCATCGCGTGCTGCCGCTGGTGAAGCGCGGCAAGCGACTGTTCGTCGCGGTCTCCGATCCGACCAACCTGCACGCGCTCGACGAGATCAAATTCCAGACGGGCCTGTCGATCGAGGCCGTCGTCGTCGAAGAGGACAAGCTGCAGCGCATCGGCACCAAGGCGATCGAGCAGGTCGACACGCAGATGCCGGCGCTGGCGCGACGACGACCTCGACCTGGAGAACCTCGACGTCACCGGCGGCGATGAGGATCTCGAAAAGGACACGGTCGGCCGCGACGACGTCGAAGACGCGCCGATCGTCCGCTTCGTCAACAAGGTGCTGCTGGACGCCATCAAGAAAGGCGCCTCGGACATCCACTTCGAGCCGTACGAAAAGACGTATCGCATCCGCCTGCGCCTCGACGGCTATCTGAAAGAAATCGCCAATCCGCCGGTGCAGCTGGCCGTCAAGCTCGCCGCGCGCCTGAAGGTCATGTCGCGGCTCGACATCGCCGAGCGCCGCGTGCCCGCAGGACGGGCGCATCAAGATGCGCATCTCCAAGAACCGCGCGATCGACTTCCGCGTCAGCACCTGCCCGACGCTGTTCGGCGAAAAGATCGTGGCGCGTATTCTCGACCCGTCGAGCGCGATGCTCGGCATCGAAGCGCTCGGCTACGAGCAGGCGCAGAAGGATCTCTACCTGCAGGCGCTGGCGCAGCCGCACGGCATGATCCTCGTGACCGGCCCGACCGGCAGCGGCAAGACCGTGTCGCTGTACACGGGCCTGAACATCCTCAACAAGGAAGACACGAACATCTCGACCGCGGAAGACCCGGCCGAAATCAACCTGCCGGGCGTCAACCAGGTGAACGTCAACCCGAAGGTCGGCCTCACGTTCGCCTCGGCGCTGCGCGCCTTCCTGCGCCAGGACCCGGACGTGATCATGGTCGGCGAAATCCGCGACCTGGAGACGGCGGAGATCGCCATCAAAGCGGCGCAGACCGGCCACCTGGTGCTGTCGACGCTGCACACCAACGACGCGCCGAAGACGCTGACGCGTCTCATCGACATGGGCGTGAAGCCGTACGCGATCGCGACCTCGGTGTCGCTGATCATCGCGCAGCGCCTCGCGCGCAAGCTCTGCAACAACTGCAAGACGCCGATCGACATGCCGCCGGAAGCGCTGCTCAAGGAAGGCTATCACCGAGGAAGAGATCGACGCAGGGCATCAAGATCTACAAGCCGGTCGGCTGCAGCAGCTGCACCGACGGCTACAAGGGCCGCACTGGCCTGTACCAGGTGATGCCGGTGACCGAGGAGATCCAGCGCATCATCCTGCAGGAAGGCAATGCGGTGGACATCGCCGCGCAGGCCGCTGCGGAAGGAATCTGGGACCTGCGCCGGTCCGGCCTGGAGAAGGCCAAGACCGGCATCACCAGTCTCGATGAAGTGAATCAGTGCACCGTCGAGTGATCAACGCACCGTCAGCGACGTAACGTCAGGACCTGAACCATGGCTCAAGCAGCTTCTGCGCAGCAACTCCCGTTCGTCTGGGAAGGCACCGACAAGAAGGGCAAGCGCGTCAAGGGCAAGATGCTGGCCGTCTCCGAGGCCGCGGTCAAAGCAGACCTGCGCCGCCAGGGCGTGCTGGCCAAGCGCGTCCGCAAGGAATCGCAGCTGTTCAAGAGCGGCAAGAAGGTCAACGCGGAAGACATCGCGCTGTTCGCGCGCCAGCTCGCCACGATGCTGCAAGCCGGTATCCCGATGGTCCAGTGCTTCGACATCATCGGCAACGGTCACGACAAGCCGTCGATGCAGAAGCTGGTGCTCGCGATCAAGTCGGACGTCGAGGCCGGCACCTCGCTGCACGAGGCGCTCGCCAAGCATCCGCTGTACTTCGACGACCTGTTCGTCAACCTGGTCGAGGCCGGCGAGCATGCCGGTGCGCTCGAAACGCTGCTCGACAAGGTCGCAACCTACAAGGAAAAGACCGAGGCGCTGAAGAAGAAGATCAAGAAGGCGCTGTTCTACCCGACCGCGGTGCTCGCCGTCGCGGTCATCGTCACGATCATCCTGCTGATCTTCGTGATCCCGCAGTTCGAGTCGCTGTTCAAGGGCTTCGGCGCCGACCTGCCCGCGTTCACGCAGATGGTCATCAACCTGTCGCGCTTCGTGCAGGCGCAAGGCTGGTGGATGCTGATCGTCGCAGGCGGCGTCGGCTGGACGTTCTTCTACTTCAAGAAGCGCTCGCGGCCGATGCGTCAGTTCCTGGACCGCATGATGCTCAAGGCGCCGGTGATCGGCCCGATCATGGTCAAGGCCGCGATCGCGCGCTACGCGCGCACGCTGTCGACGATGTTCGCCGCCGGTGTGCCGCTGGTCGAGGCGCTGACCTCGGTGGCGGGCGCTACCGGCAACATCGTTTACGAGGACGCGACACTGCGCATCCGCGACGAAGTCTCGACCGGTCAGCGCCTGCAGCGCTCCATGGAGTCGACCGGTCTGTTCCCGAACATGGTGATCCAGATGATCGCCGTCGGCGAAGAGTCGGGCTCGCTCGACCAGATGGCCGCGAAGGTCGCCGACTTCTACGAGGCCGACGTGGACGCCGCGGTCGACGGGATGAGCAGCTTGCTCGAGCCGCTCATCATGGCGATCCTCGGCGTGCTGGTCGGCGGCCTGGTCATCGCGATGTACCTGCCGATCTTCAAGCTGGGCGCGGTGGTCTAGATCGCGCGTCCGTGACCACCGCAAAACGCCGCGCTTGCGCGGCGTTTTCTATCCGCATGCCGAACCGTGCAAGCATGCAGTTCATGCTGGCGGATTCGCCTGCGGCGTGGGTCGCGGTCGTCTTCATCTTCAGCCTGCTGGTCGGCAGCTTCCTCAACGTCGTCATCCACCGCGTTCCGGTCATGCTGGAGCGCGAGTGGCAGGCGCAGGCGAAGGAGATTCTCAGAGAGAAGCAGGGGGATGTCGGGCTGAAGCCCGACCTACAGCTCGAACAGCAGCCCGAGATGCAGGCTGATCCGCAGCCCAGGTACAACCTGGTGGTGCCGCGCTCGGCTTGTCCGAAGTGCGGCGCGAGGATCACGGCGGCGCAGAACATTCCGGTCGTCAGCTACCTGCTGCTCAACGGCAAATGCGCAAGCTGCGGCGTGAAGATTTCCGCGCGCTATCCGTTCGTCGAGCTCGGTACGGCAATTCTCTCCGCGCTGGTCGCCTGGAAATTCGGCTTCGTGTGGTACACGGCCGCAGCGCTGCTGCTCACCTGGGTGCTGATCGCGCTGTCGGGCATCGACATCGATCACCAGCTGTTGCCCGACAACATGACGCTGCCGCTCGTGTGGCTCGGGCTGCTGCTCAGCCTCGCGTCCGGCAGTCGCGTCGATCGGACTACCGGTCGACCCGCGCTCGAGCATCATCGGCGCAGCGGCTGGCTACCTGAGTCTGTGGAGCGTCTACCACGCGTTTCGCCTGCTCACCGGCAAGGAAGGCATGGGCTACGGCGACTTCAAGCTGTTCGCGGCGCTCGGTGCGTGGCTCGGCTGGCAGATGCTGTTGCCGATCATCCTGATGGCTGCGTTCGCCGGCGCCGTGATCGGCATCCTGATGATCGCCGTGCGCGGCCGCGACCGGAATATTCCGATCCCGTTCGGCCCTTACCTGGCGGCGGCGGGCTGGATTGCGCTGATGTGGGGCGACGAGCTCATCGCCTCGTATCTGCGCTTCGCAGGCGTATGATTCGCTGCAATGACTGACGCGACGAACGACACTCCCCTGCTGATCGCACTCACCGGCGGCATCGCCAGCGGCAAGACCGCAGTCGCAGACCTGTTCGCGAAACTCGGCGTGCCGGTGCTCGATACCGATCAGATCGCACGCGACGTCGTAGCGCCGGGCTCACCGGTGCTCGGCCAGCTCGTCGCGGAATTCGGCGCGGAGATCCTCGACGCGCAAGGCAGGCTCGATCGTGCGCGCATGCGCGAGCGCGTGTTCCGCGACCCGCAGCAGCGGCTCCAGCTGGAGGCGATCATTCATCCGGCGATCCGCGAAGAACTCGCACGCCGCTCCGCCGCCGCCGGCGGCGATTACCAGATCCACGTCATCCCGCTGCTGATGGAAACCGGGCGCGCCGAAGCCTACGACCGCGTGCTGGTCGTCGATTGCCCGCAAGAGGCGCAGATCGCGCGCCTGATGGCTCGCGACGGTGCGAGCCGCGAGCAGGCCGAAGGGATTCTCGCCGCACAGGTGAGCCGCGAAGAGCGCCTGAATGCTGCGCACGACGTGATCGAGAACACCGGCACGCTCGCAGACCTGGAGCGTTGCGTGCAGATCCTCCACCGCAATTACGCGCTGCTCGCGCAGAAGCTCGCCGGCTCCTGAGAATCCAAATTGCGAACTCGTTCACGGCAACACCCGGGCCGCAATTTTTTATAGTTCGGCTCACCGTACAGAGGAGCCCCGCTCGTGATTGTCTGGCGCGAAAAGGCGGCCGCATTCGGCGTCCACTTTCTAGTCACCCTGTTTCTGGCTGCCAGCGCAGCCGCGCTCGTGTTTCTGATCTGGTTCCCCGATCCGTTCCACAAAATGCTCGGCGGAACGACGCTGTTCGGGATCCTGATCCTGTGCGATCTCGGCCTGGGCCCGTTGACCTCCTTCATCATCTACAACAGCAGGAAGTCACGCCGCGCGTTGGTGTTCGACTACACGGTGATCGGCGCGATCCAGCTTGCAGCCTTCATCTACGGCGTTTACTCCGTCGCGAACAACCGGCCCGCTTACATCGTGTTCGTCGGCGACCGGTTCGAGGTCATAGCGGCCGGCGCGATCGACGATGCCGACCTTGCACAGGGTGGCGATCGTCACGACATGCGACCGAAATGGGGACCGCAGCTAGTGGCAATCCGCGAGGCCAAGAATGTCGAGGAGCACAACAAGATGCTGTTCTCCGGGCTGCAGGGCAAAGACTACTCCGTGCTGCCGGCCTACTACGTTCCGTACGAGCAAGGCCTGCCGGAGCTCAAGCGTCGAGCGAAGCCGGTGAGCGAGCTGGAAAGGCGCCATGCGGAAGCGAAGCCGCTCGTTGCGAATGCAGTCGCGGAGCTGCAAGTGCCCGTCGAACGATTGCTCTGGATGCCGGTCATGCACAAGAGCGGGTTCTGGACCGTGCTGCTGGACTCCGACACCGGACAGCCTGTGAGCTGGTTGCCCGTCGACCCGTACTGAGCGGCACAAACCGCACCGCTCGTTCGTTGAGATCCTGACGAGAGGATCCGACGAAATGGCCCAGGTGCGCATCGGCGTTTCGGGTTGGCGCTACACGCCGTGGCGCGGCGTGTTCTATCCGCGCGATCTGCCGCAACGGCTGGAGCTGCAATACGCCTCGAACATCTTCCCCACGCTGGAGATCAACGGCTCCTTCTATTCGCTGCAGCGGCCCGAGTATTACCGGCAGTGGCACGACGAAACGCCGGACGATTTCGTGTTCGCGCTGAAGGGCTCGCGCTACATCACGCACATGAAAAAGCTGCGCGACATCGAGGCGCCGCTCGCCAACTACTTCGCGTCAGGCGTCTTCGAGCTGCGCAGCAAGCTCGGGCCGATCCTGTGGCAATTCCCGCCCAACTTCCGTTATGACCGCGAGCGCATGGCGCGGTTTTTCGACTTGCTGCCGCATGACACGAACGCCGCGCTGCGCCTCGCGCGCAAACGCGACGCGCGGATGAAAGGACGCGCGCGCCTGGCGATCGACCAGCGGCGACCGCTGCGGCACGCGGTGGAGATCCGCCACGAAAGCTTCGTCGACGATTCGTTCGTCGAGCTGCTGCGCGAGCACGGCATCGCGCTGGTGATCGCGGAAACGGCAAAACGCTGGCCCATGATGCTCGATATCACAGCCGACTTCGTCTACATGCGGCTGCACGGCGACAAGGAGCTGTACAGGAGCGGCTACAGCAACAAGGCGCTGGAGCGTTGGGCAGAACGCATCAGGGGCTGGCATCGCGGCGGCGCCAGAGCGCGCGATGTTTATTGCTACTTCGATAACACCGACGTGAAACTGCGAGCGCCCGCCGACGCGCAGACGCTGATGCGCAAGCTCGGCGTCAAGGCACCATCTGCGACAAAACGCGCATATCGTCGAACGTCCGATGCGCACCCGCCGCCCTGAGCTTGTGCTCGGGCGTGTGCGCACAGAAACCGAACACCGTCATTCCCGCTGCGACGCCGGCCTGAACGCCGGGCGGCGTGTCTTCGATGACCACGCACGCCGCGGGCTCCGCTGCGAGTTGACGCGCGGCGAACAAATACACATCCGGAGCCGGTTTGCCGCGAGCAACTTGCGTGACGCTGAAGATGCGCCCGGCGAAGCGCGGCAGCAGACCGGTGATGCCGAGCGTCGTGTTCATCTTCTCGTGATCGCCGCTGGAGGCGACGCAGAACGGCAGACCGAGTCGATCGAGAGCCTCCTCGATGCCGGGCATCGCCCGCAACTGCGTCTTGAACGCGGCGAATGTGCGGGCCTGCAGCTCGCGCAGGAAATTCTCCGGCGGCGGACGGCCGAGCATTCCTTCTATGACCCGCATGCAATGCGGCAGCGAGTAGCCGACGAAGTTCTGGAAGATCTCTTCCTGCGTGAGCTCCAGACCCAGCTCGCGCAGCATCTGCCCCAGCGTGCGATTGGCGATCGGCTCGCTGTCGACCAGCACGCCGTCGCAATCGAAAATGACCAGCTGCGTGCGTTTCATCCGCGCACCCAGCGACGTTCCAGCAGACCGAAGCCGGTCTGGACCAGCAGCGCGAGAATGGCTGCGGGAATCGCGCCCTCCAGGATCAGCCCGAGATCGTCGAGCCGGATGCCGGTCAGGATCGGTTGCCCGTAACCTCCTGCGCCGATCAGCGCACCGAGCGTCGCCGTGCCCACGTTGATGACAGCTGCAGTCTTGATGCCGGCGATGATCGAGCGCGCCGCCAGCGGCAACTCGACATGGCGCAGGCGCGCACTGCGCGGCAAGCCGAGCGCGGCCGCGGATTCGCGCAGCTCCTGCGGAATATCGGCGAGCCCCGCGTGGGTGTTGCGCAAGATCGGCAGCACGCTGTAGAGGAACAGCGCGAAGACCGCCGGCGCGTAACCGATGCCGAGCCACGGAATGAGGAACACCAGCAGCGCCAGCGCCGGCAGCGTCTGCAGCACGTCGGCAACTGCGAAGACCACGCGCCCGATGCGGCGACGATAGAACGCCAGCACGCCGAGCGGGATCGCGAGCAGGATCGCCGCGCCCAGCGAAATGCCGACCATCGCAAGGTGCTCGCGCGTTCGCTGCAAGAGGCGCTCGGCACGGTTGTTTTCGTGGGGGCGGGAGTCGACCCGGAACTGCGCGCGCAGGAAATCCGCAGCGACCTGCGTCTCCGGCTCACGATCGAGCTTTGCGCGAGCGTTCATGCGTGTCATTGCGCGAGCATCGATGCGGCCGGCCAGGCGATCGAGGATCGTGCGCACGCTGGCCGACACATCATCGCGGCAGACGAACAATGCGTCGTAGACGGGGAAATAACGCGCATCGTCTGTCAGAGCGACCAGGTCGTACTGCACGATCTCGGCATCGGTCGAATACAAGTCCGTGACGTCCAGAGCGTCTTCCGCGAGCGCGCGATAGGCGAGATCGTGGTTGAGACCGCGCACGTCTTCGTGCGTCAGCCGATAACGGGCGCGCAGTCCAGGCCAACCGTCCGCACGCTCGAGGAACTCGCTACTGAACCCCAGGCGCAGCTTCGGATGCGCCGCGAGCTGCGACATCCGCTCGATTCCCAACTGTTGTGCGCGCTGGCGGCGCATGCCCAGCACATACGTGTTGTTGAAGCCGAGCGGCTTGGACGCCCACGCTTTCGCGCGAGCCAAAGCCTCCCGCAGCTGCGAGTCGTCGGCGATCGACTGCTGCGCGAAGATCTCGGCGCGCAATGTGCCGCTGTACTCGGGATAGCAGTCGATGTCGCCGCGCTCCAGCGCGCTCCACAGCACACGCGTGCCGCCGAGCTCACGGCGATGCTTCGCCGGTTCGCCGGAATCGCGGGCGAGCTGCACGGCAATTTCGCTGAGAATCACTGATTCCGTGAACACTTTCGAGCCGATCACCAGCTCGGCGCCCGCGACGCCCGGAACCACCAGCACGGCACCGAGCGACCATGGCCGCCCTAAGCATTGCTGAGCATCCCGTGCACACCGCGCTGGGCGCGCACGAATTCGCTGACGAACTCCTGCGCCGGCGCAGTGGCAAGGTCGCGATACGTGCCTTCCTGCACGATACGCCCCGCGCGCATCAGCACCAGCCGGCTCGCGAAGAACGCGGCCTCTGCCATGTCGTGCGTGACGATCACGACGGTCTTGCGCAAGCGCTCGAACAGGGCGCGCAGCTCTTCCTGCAATCCGTGCCGGACCATCGGATCCAGCGCACCCAATGGCTCATCGAGCAAAAGCACGGCAGGTTCGAGCATCAGCGCGCGCATCAAGCCGACGCGCTGACTCTGGCCGCCCGACAGGTTGGTCGGGAAGCGCTGCAGGACTTCGCGCCGCAGCTGCACGAGGTCCGCGAGCTCGTCGACGCGCGCACCGATCCACTTCGGGTCGCGTCGCAAGTACCGCGCCGCAAGCGTGATGTTGTCGACCGAGGACAGATGCGGGAACAGGCCGCCGGACTGGATTACGTAGCCGACGCGGCGGCGCAGCTCCAGAGCGTTCGCTGCGTGCAGCTCGACGCCGTCGATGGCTACGCGGCCGCGGCTCGGCGCTACGAGCCCGATCACCGCTTTCAACAGCGTCGATTTGCCACAGCCGCTCGGTCCGATGAGCGCCACCGTTTCGCCCGATGCCACGCGCAGGCTCACGTCGTCGAGCGACGTGGCGTGCGGATAGGAATGGCTGACGTGTTCGAGCTCGATCACGCGGCTTTCTTCCGCGATTTCATCTTGCGATTCAGCAGCGGGGAAATCGGTTGCTGCCGCGCGGAGCACGCGATCAGGTGCGCGAGCCGGCGCTGCTGCGTCGTTTCCTGCTTCGCACTCATGACGTAGAAGCTGGCGATACGCCGATACCAGGGCGCCTGCTGTTGGAAGTACGAGTACGCCTTGGCGTTCGCTTTCAGTTGCGACAAGTACCGGCGCGCGAGAGGCACGGGCTTGGATTCGAACGAATAGCCGGCAGCTTTCTTCGGCGCGGCTTTCCATGCAGCAAGTCCGGGCGCGGCAACGAGTCCTGCAGCCTGCAGCTCGCGCATGCGACGGCGATTGATCTGGCTCCATTTGCTGCCGGGCCGGCGCCGCGAGAATCGTTGCCTGAAGCTGTCTTCGTCGTAGGCGCGGCGCACGCCGTCGATCCAGCCGAAGCACAGCGCTTCGTCGAGCGCCTCGCGATACGTCACACCGCGCTCGCTGGCGTGCACCTTGAAGAGGCGCAGCTCGACTGCTGCGGAAGTCGCATGATTACGTTCGAGCCACGCGCGCAGCTGTGCGCGCGAGGCGAAGGTCTTCGGCTTGAGCTCCCGTGTCGGCACGGGAGCTAGTATAGGTCGAGTACTCGCCCAGAGTCGTCGTCCGGGCGCAAGCGGGGGTGCCCGCGCTCAAGGTTTGAGCACGACTTTCACGCACTCCTCTTCCTTGTTCTTGAACATCTCGTAGCCCTGCGCGGCATCGTCGAGGCTCAGCCGGTGCGAGACGATGAACGACGGATCGAAATCGCCGCGCTCGATGCGCTCGAGCAACGGACGCATGTAGCGCTGCACGTGCGTCTGGCCGCTCTTGATCGTGATCGCCTTGTTGACCACGGCGCCGAACGGCAGCTTGTCGATGAAGCCGCCATACACACCAGGCACGGAAACTGTCCCGCCCTTGCGGCACGCCTGGATCGCCTGGCGCAGCACGCCCGGCCGCTCGGTCGACAGGCGCAGCGCCTGCTTCGCGCGATCGTAGACGCCGACGAAACCATGCACGTGCGCTTCCATGCCGACAGCGTCGATGCAGGCATCCGGGCCGCGGCCGCCGGTCATTTCCCTCAGCGCCTCCTGGACATCGGTGGACTCGTAGTCGAGCACTTCGGCGCCGATCGATTCCGCCTTGTGCAGGCGCTCGGGGAAGCGATCAATGGCGATCACGCGCCCCGCGCCGAGCAGCATTGCGCTTGCGATCGCGAACAGTCCGACCGGCCCGCAACCCCACACCGCGATGGTGTCGCCGGGGTGGATGCTGCAGTTTTCCGCTGCCATGTAACCGGTCGGCAAAATGTCGGAGAGAAACAGCACCTGCTCGTCGGTCAGCGTCGCCGGCACGCGCAGCGGACCGACGTCGGCGAACGGCACGCGCACGTACTCGGCCTGGCCGCCGGCGTAACCGCCCAGCATGTGCGAGTAACCGAAAATGCCGGCCGGCGAGTGGCCCCACATCTTCTCGGCGAGCGGCGCGTTCGGATTCGAGTTCTCGCACAACGAGAACAACTGACGCTCGCAGAAAGAAACAGCCGCCGCAGGCGATGGGAAACGGCACGACCACGCGGTCGCCGATCGCCAGGTTGGTCACGCCCGGCCCGACTTCGACGACCTCACCCATGAACTCGTGGCCGAGAATGTCGCCGCGAAACATGGTCGGGATGTAGCCGTCGTACAGGTGCAGATCCGAGCCGCAAATCGCGGTGGAAGTCACGCGCACGATCGCATCGCGCGGGTTGAGGAGCGAGGGATCCGGAACTTGCTCCACGCGCACTTCGCCCACGCCATGCCAGCACACAGCTCTCATTGAATTCGTCTCCCAAGGGTGGTGCGGCCCAAGATGCTGCGCTTGCCGGCGCTCTGGCCGAGCGTCGTCGGGACTTCGCCGGTCTCCAGCAGCTGCTTGAGATGACGCAGATCGTCCGCGACTTGCAGCGCCGGCTCTTCGCCGAACAGGCGCGCGATCCACAGGCCCGCTTTGCCAGCCGGCGGCACGTAGAGCATCTCGACGCGTACGACAGTGCCGCGGTCGGCTGTCGCAGGCTCGAAGCTCACCATGCCTTCGTGCGTGACTTGCGAGCCCGGTAGCGTGCGCCAGCCGAGCCGCCGCTCCGGCTGATCGTCGACGATCTCCGCATCCCACTCGACACAGGTGCCGGCGGGAGCCTTCGCGACCCAGTGCGAAACGCGATCGCTGACCTGCGACACCGACTCGAGGTGCTCCATGAACAGCGGCAGGTTCTCGACGTTCTTCCAGAAGCCATACAGCTCGGCGGCTGATGAATTGATGGTGATCGCCTGCGTCACGGAGATCGCCGGAGCCGTAGATTGCGACGCAGTCAAACGTTGACCGGAATAGACGTCGAGGGCGGCGACGCCGAGCACACCGGCCGTGGCCGCGGCGATGCGCCGAGGATCGGCATCGGGCGAGCTCGTGGCTGCGCCGAGCAGCGCGAGATCCATCGCATCGCCGGCGACGCGCGCCCACGCCCACGCTCCTGGAGCACGCTCCGAGAGGATGCCGAGGCCGGTGACGATTTCGCGTACGCCGACCATGCGCAGGATCGCCGGGTGATCGCCTACTCCGATCGCGCGACCGACGGCACGCGGCGCCAGCAGCTCGGCGAGACCGAGTCCGATACTGACCACACCGAGAATCTGGCCGAGCTGACGGTCGTCGGGCGTGAAGCGCGAAGCGTTCGCCTCCTGCCACTCCGCCTCGTCCTCGTCCGTCCACTCATCGGGGTGTTCGGAAGAAAAGTCCTGTTGCCATTTCGGTTCCGCAGCCATGGCGGGCACCCTCATCGAGCGAATTACTGGATGAAAGGTAATCGCGGCAGCGCGCTGCGAGTTCCGATTGCACGGCGGCCCCGTGGCTGTGGTCAACTCTCCGTCATGCGCTTCATGTAATCGTCGAAGCGCCGGCCCGGCTCATCGGGAAATTCCTGCTCGCAGACCTGCAGCGTGTTGAGGCGGTCGAGGCGGAAATTGCGGAAGTCCCGGCGCAGCTCGCACCATGCGCCGAGCGTCCAGGTGCCGCCCCAGAAGAACACAGCGAACGGCCGCACTCGTCGCTGCGAATCCTGCGCCTGGCCGTCGCGATACTCGAACTCGACGTAGCGATGTTTGACGATCCCGGCACGTAGCGAATCGAGCCGCACGCCCCACTGCGGGTCGATGAAGTAACCGGGCGCGAACAGCCGCGACTCATGGACCGCGGCGCGCTTCTGCTCCGGTAGCGCCGCAGCAATCTTCGCAAGCGCACCGCGCGCCGCATGCGCCAGTTGCGGGCCGCCCCAGGACTCGACGAAACGCGCGCCCATCACCAGCGCGTCGATCTCTTCATAGTTGAACATGAGCGGCGGCAAATCGAAGTGCGGGTGCAGCCGGTAGCCGACGCCCGCTTCGCCGTCGATCGGCACTCCCGAGGCGGCGAGATCCGCGATGTCGCGGTAGATCGTGCGCTCGCTGACTTCGAGCCACTGCGCGAGCTGCGCGGCCGTCGTCAAACGGCGGCCACGCAAGTACTGCACTATTTCGAAAAGGCGGTCGGCACGCCGCATGGCGCTGAACGCTCCGGGCAACGAAAGTCAGGCACCCCATACTGCCAGCTCGTTACCGTTCGGATCGACAAAGTGAAAGCGGCGTCCGCCCGGAAAGCTGAAGATCTCGCGCACGATGCGGCCACGTTGCGCTTTGACGGTGGCGAAGATCTCCTCCAGCTTGCTGGCGTACAGCACGACCAGCGGCGCGCCGCCGGGCTTCGACTCGGTGGTGAACCCGCCGGTCAGCCGCCCGTCTTCGAACGCTACGTAGTCCGGACCGTAGTCCGTGAACTTCCAGCCGAAGCAGGCGGCGTAGAAGCGCTTGGTCGCCTCGATGTCGGTAGCGCCGAACTCGATGTAATCGATCGTGCGATCGTGCTCAGGTTTGCTCATGAACCGTCCTCCTCAATCCAATGCATGCAGGCCGACGCGATTGCCCTCGCAGTCGAGGATGTGCGCGAAAACGCCCAGCCCGTCGGGTAGCGCCGTCTTGTCCAGTACGACACGACCGCCGGCGCGAGTCACTCGTTGCAGCGTCTCTTCGAGCCGCTGCGTGCGGAGGTAGATAACGCTGCCGTCTGCAGCAGGGTTCATGTTCGGGGCGTGTGTGAGCGCTCCGCCGATGCCCGGCTCCTGATGGGGAAAGACTGCCATGGCGGCCGGGCCCATCGTCGAGCGCTGCAGATCCTGCTGCAGGACAGATTCGTAGAACCACACGGCGCGCTCCAGGTCCTTGGCGGGGATTTCAAACCAGGTGATGGCGGTCGTCGTTTGCATGTCGGTGCTCCGGGAAGAGTCAAGAAGAGTCGGGCTGAAGGCCGACCTGTGGCGGATTCAGGAGAATCCTGCGCCGGGGCTACTGACAACGTTCTGTCAGGAGAGCTATACATAGCCTCATAACTAATCAAGCGGGATTCCATGTGAATACGACCTCCGGTCTGGACGGGCAGAGCCGCCCGCGTCCTCCCAGAATTTTTGCGTCCCTCCTGTTGCTGATCGGCCTCGTGCTCGCCGCCGGCGGCATCCAGCTCGCGTCGCTCGGCGGATCGTTCTACTACGTGATAGCGGGAGTGGCGTTGATTGCGACAGCGGTGCTGCTCTGGCGCGGCCAGCGCTGGGGCGCATACCTCTATGGGCTGCTGACAGCAGGGACAATCGTTTGGGCGCTCGCCGAATCGGGTTTCGACGCCTGGGCACTCGCGCCCCGAGTGCTGCCGTTCCTCGTGCTCGGGCTGCTGCTGCTGCGTCCGAAGGCGCGGCGCTCGCTGGGCCTTCCGACTGAGCGGCCATTGATCGCGTCGCCGCTGAGCTGGGTCGTTATCGCAGCGTTGGTGGCAATCGTCATTGGGGTAGCGATGCACCAGCCGTATCCGACGCTGCCTTTTGCAGCGACCTCCGGGAACGCGGAGATCGCCGCGCGCGATTGGCAACACTGGGGCGGCAGCGCCTCAGGGACGCGCTATGTGCCGTTCGACCAGATCAATGCGTCGAACGTCGACAAGCTGGAAGTCGCGTGGAGTGTTCGCACTGGCGTCGGCGGCGCGTTCAAAGCGACGCCGCTGCAGATCGGCGACACGCTGTATGTCTGCCTCGCGCGCAACATCATCTCCGCGCTCGACGCCGACACCGGCGCCGAGCGCTGGCGCTTCGATCCGCAGCTGAAGGACTCGAAGGTCGGGTTCACGACGACGTGCCGCGGCGTCACGTACTTCAAGGCGCCGGAACCGCGCGCGGATTGTCCCGAAAGAATTCTCACGGCCACGACCGACGCGCGACTGATCGCCATCGATGCGAAGACCGGCACCCGTTGCGCCGACTTCGGCACCAACGGCGAAGTGACGTTGCTGTCCGGCATGGGCGACGTGAAGCCGGGCTTCTATTACGTGACCTCACCGCCGACGCTAGCGAACGGCGTCGCGGTGCTTGGCGGCTGGGTCGCCGACAACGTCGAAGTGGAAGAACCCTCGGGCGTCATCCGCGGCTTCGATCCGATCAGCGGTCGCCTGCTGTGGGCTTGGGATCTCGGACGTCCCGACGTGCTCACCGCGCCGCCCGAAGGCCAGACGTACACACGCGGCACGCCGAACGCGTGGAGCGTCTTCAGCGCCGACGATGAGCTCGGGCTCGTCTACATTCCGACCGGCAACGCGACGCCGGATTACTACGGTGGACATCGCACTCCCGAAGCCGATCGCTTCGCGAGCTCGGTGGTTGCGCTCGACGCCGCAACCGGCGCGGTGCGCTGGTCGTTCCAGACGACTCATCACGACATCTGGGACTACGACGTGCCGTCACAACCGGTGCTCGTCGATTTGCCTGCCGAAGATGGCAGCGTAACGCCGGCGCTGGTTGCGCCGACGAAGCGCGGCGAGTTGTTCCTGCTCGATCGGCGCGACGGCAAACCGCTCGCGGAAGTTCAGGAGCGACCGGTGCCACAGACCGACCTGCCCGACGAGAAGACCTCGCCGACACAGCCGTTCTCGGTCGGCATGCCCTCGTTCGGCAACGACCTCGTGACGGAAGCGAAGATGTGGGGCATCACGCCGCTCGATCAGATGTTCTGCCGCATCCAGTTCCGCAAGCTCCGTTACGAAGGTCCGCTCACTCCGCCGTCGCTGCGCGGCAGCCTGCAGTACCCCGGCTTCGCCGGCGGCATGAACTGGGGCAGCGTCGCGATCGACGAACCCGACAAGGTGATGATCGTGAACGCGCTGCACATCGGCAATCACGTCCGGCTGCATCCGCGCGCTCAGGTCGACGACAAGACGGTGCTCGGTTTCGGCGGCGGCTACCAGCACGGCACGCCGTACGCAGCATTCACGACGCCGTTCCTCTCGCCGCTCTTCGCGCCGTGCCAGCAGCCGCCGTACGGCGAGATCGCTGCGATCGATCTCAAGTCGCGGCAGACGCTGTGGCGCCGTCCGCTCGGCACTGCGAACGAAATGGGCCCGCTCGGCCTGAAGGTCAAGCTGCGCCTGCCGATGGGCATTCCCTACAGCGCGGGCACGATCGTGACGAAAGGCGGGCTGGTTTTCTTCGGCGGCACGATGGATCGACACATGCGCGCGCTGAATATCCAGACCGGCGAGGAAGTGTGGAGCGATTTCCTGCCGAACAGTGCGCAGGCCACGCCGATGAGTTACGTCGCACCGCAGAGCGGTCGGCAGTTCGTCGTGATCACGGTGCCGGCGGTCGGACGCGAGGACGCGAGCCACGTAGCGGAACCGGAGGCCAAGCGCGGCGCGGTGGCGGAGTCGAAACAGCATGACAACGGCGGTTGGGTGATCGCCTACGCGCTGCCGAAATAGCGGTGGCACAATGGGGCATGGTTGACCATGCCCAGATCGCCACGTCCGTCGCTTCGCTCCAGCAACACCTGGAGACGCATCGCTACATCTGCTCCACGCAGATCGCGACCGCCGTCTATCTCGCGTATCACCTGCGCAAGCCGGTCCTGATCGAGGGCCCGCCCGGCGTCGGCAAGACCGAGCTGGCGAAGACGACGGCGGCGATGTTCGATCTGCCGCTGATCCGTTTGCAGTGCTACGAAGGTCTGGACGAAGCGAAGGCGCTGTACGAATGGAAGTACGGCAAACAACTGCTGTACACGCAGGTGCTGAAGCAGACGCTCGATGAGGTGCTGCAGGGAGCGAAGGGTTTCGCAGAATCGGTCAAGCGGCTGCACGAGTTCGGCGACATCTTCTTCTCCGAGGAGTTTCTCGAAGCACGCCCGCTGCTGAAGGCGCTGCAGGAAGAGCGTGGCTGCGTGCTGCTCATCGATGAGGTCGACAAGTCCGACCACGAGTTCGAATCGCTCCTGCTCGAGATCCTTTCGGATTACCAGGTTTCGATTCCAGAGATCGGCACGGTGCGCGCGCGGCACGAGCCGCCGCTGGTGTTTCTGACGAGCAACAACACGCGCGAGATCTCCGATGCGCTCAAGCGACGGTGTTTGCATCTGTACATCCCGTTTCCGGACATCGAGCTCGAGCAGCGCATCATCCATGCGCGCGTGCCGACGATTCCGCCGCAGCTGCGCACGCAGCTGGTGCGCTTCATTCACAGCCTGCGCGATCTGGACCTGAAGAAGGTGCCGTCGATCAGCGAGACGATCGACTGGGCGCGCACGCTCCTGCTGTTGCACGCGGACCGCCTGGACCCCGAGCTGGTGAGCAACACCATGAACGTCATCCTGAAGTTCCAGGAGGACATCGAGAACGTGCAGCCCGAGGTGCGCGAGCTCACCGAGAAAGCGACTCGTGTGTAGGTCGGACTTCAGTCCGACAGGAGAGTCGGGCTAAAGCCCGACCTACAGGTCTACATGGATCAGTTGCTCACTCAGTTCATCGGGGCGCTGCGCAACGCCGACGTCCGCATCTCCACTGCCGAAACGCTCGATGCGATGGGCGCGGTGGAGCTGGTCGGCTACAGCGACCGGCGCCTGCTCAAGGACAGTCTCGCGCTGGTGCTGCCGAAGACGCTGGACGAGAAAGCCGCGTTCGATACCTGCTTCGATCAGTTCTTCTCGTTTGGCGATCGTCTGTCGCGGCCGCCGCCGGGAGCGGCAGCCAGCGACACGGAAGCGAGCGGCGATGCCGCCGGTCAGGACGGTAACGGTCAAGCGGGCGGTGGCGGCGATCCGCAGGATCAGCGCACCGGCAACGCTCGCCCCACTGACTCTCGCCCGCAGAACACCGCAGTCGCGACTGACATACGGGACGAACGCGCAACTGCGCTGGGCAGCGGCGAGATGTCCGCACCGCAATCTGCGCTCGGACAACTGCTCGTTCGCGGCAACCAGATGGAGATCACGATCGCGATCAACGCGGCCGGCCGCCAGGTCAACGTGCACGAGATCGAAGTGTTCACGCAGAAAGGCGTGTACACGCGACGGATCATGGATGCGATGGGGCATGCCGGGCTGCAGGAGGAGATCGCGCGGCTCGCGGAGAGCGCGGCGATTCCCGATCGACGTCGCGCCGTCGATCTCACGCATCGGCGCGACTGGCTACGCGAGCGCGTGCGCGACTACGTCGAGCATCAGTTCCTGTTGCACGCCGACGTGACCGGACGCCGCCTGCGCGAAGACATGTTGCGCGACGTACGGCTCTCGGCGCTCGAGCAGCGCCATCATCGGATGCTGCATGACCTCGTGCTGCGCATGGCGCGTCGACTCGTGTCCGAGCACTCACGCCGCAGGAAAGTATTCCGGCGCGGCCAGCTGCACGTGCCGCGAACGTTGCGCCGGAACATGAAATACGACGACGCGGTGTTCGACCTGCAATGGAAGTCGGTGAAGGTGGACCGGCCGAGGGTCTTCGCCGTGTGCGACGTCAGCGGCTCGGTCGCTGCGTACGCGCGCTTCATGCTGATGTTCCTGTACAGCCTGGAGGAAGTGCTGCCGCGGGTCCGCTCGTTCGCGTTCTCGTCGGACCTCGGCGAGGTGTCCGAGCTGTTCGCGCGCAACACGATCGACGACGGCATCGCCGTCGCGCTCAAACAATACGGCGGCGGCTCGACCGACTATGGACAGGCATTCGCGGACTTCCGCCGCTTGTGTCTCGAGGAGATCGACAGGCGGGCGACGATCATCATTCTCGGTGACGCGCGTAACAACTACGGCGACGCCCGCACCGACGTACTGAAGGAGTTCTACGAGCGCAGCAAGCGGGTGATCTGGCTCAATCCCGAGCCCCGCACGATGTGGAACACCGGCGACTCAGAGATGCGCCACTACGCACCCTACTGTCACCAGGTCGAGGAGTGCAGCACCCTCGCGCACCTCGAACGCATCGTCGGCCGACTCCTTCGCGCCGTTGTGTGATTCTGGCTGTAGGTCGGGCTTTAGCCTGACACTTTCGTCTGCTGCTTCACCACACTCGTCGCCATCGCGATCATCGACGAGATATCGCTCAAATTTGCCGGCACGATCAGCGTGCTCGAAGCCTCGTCGGCGAGATGCCCGAACTGCTTCACGTACTCCTCAGCCACGCGCAACTGCATCGCTTCCATGCCGCCGCGTCCCGCCAGCGCGTCGCCCACCCGGCGCAACCCTTCCGCCGTCGCCGTCGCGACCGCCAGGATCGCCTCGGCCTGACCGTGCGCCTGGTTGATCTGCTGCTGCTTGTTCGCCTCGGATTCCTTGATCACACGCTGCTTCTCGCCCTCGGCCTGGTTGATCTTGGCGTCGCGATCGCCCTCGGACGTCAGCACGACCGCACGCTTCTCGCGCTCGGCACGCATCTGCTTCTCCATGGCGTGCAGCACGTCCTTCGGCGGATTGATGTTCTTGATCTCGTAACGCAGCACCTTCACGCCCCACGACGCCGAGGCGTGATCCAGCTCGCTGACCACGTTCGCGTTGATCGTGCCGCGCGCCTCGAACGTACGGTCGAGGTCGATCTTGCCGATCTCGCTGCGCAGCGTCGTCTGCGCGAGCTGAATGATCGCAAAGCGGTAGTTGGTGATGCCGTACGAAGCGCTGCGGGCATCCAGCACCTGCAGGTACAACACGCCGTCGACGCCCACCTGGACGTTGTCCCGGGTGATGCAGATCTGCTCGGGTATATCGAGTGCTTCCTCCTTGAGCGTGTGCCGGTAAGCGATGCGCTCGGCGAACGGTATCAGGATGTGAAAGCCCGCCTGGATCGTGCGGCTGAATCGACCGAGCGTTTCGACGACGAATGCACTCTGCTGCGGCACCACGATCGCAGTCTTCATCAGCACGATGAAGACGAGCACGACGATGGCCAGGGCGACGTACATGCTGGTACTCATTCAGCGACTCTCCTAAGCGACGGCACGGACATGCAGAGTGAGCCCATCGACGTGCGCGATCACGGCTTCCTTGCCGGCATCGATCGGCTGCTGGTCGACGTTGCGCGCGGTCCACGACGAGCCGCGATACTCGGCGCGGCAGCTCTGGCCCGGCTCGAGGCGCACGGGAATCACGACGCGGTCACCGAGCGTCAACAGTTGATCGACGTGGCCGGTGCGCTTGCGCACCAGCTGATAGACGCGATCGCGGAACGCGACCATGGTGACGAGAGCCAGGACGGCGAAGGCGACCCATTGGTGCCAGGCCGCCATGGTGGGCTCGGCGAGGTTGAGGAAAGCGACGAGCGCTGCCGAGATGCCGAGAAAAACCAGATAGAACTGCGCGTCGATGACGAAGAGCTCGATCGAAAGGAGCGCAGCGGCCAGCACGAACCATCCCCACCAAGGCATCGCACCCTCCTCGTCCGAGTTGGACCGCAATGTCGGGCGGTATGTTAGCAGGCGCCTCCCGTCACAACGGATGCGACTGCAGCAGTTGACCGGTCGGCGACCGCAATTCGCCGGTGCAAAAGAAAAGCCCCGCGCGACGCGGGGCCTTTCTCGACTTCCATTTCGCCGGAGTCCCCGGAGCTGCTCCACCGACCTGCAAACCAGCCGGGCTCTGCGAATTCCTGGGTGGCCTTACATGTCCATGCCGCCCATTCCGCCCATGCCGCCCGGGGCGCCATGCGCGTGCTCACCTTCTTCCTTCGGAGCCTCGGCAACCATCACTTCCGTCGTCAGCAGCAGTCCCGCGACCGAAGCTGCGTTCTGCAGCGCCAGGCGCGTGACCTTGGTCGGGTCGAGAATGCCGAGCTCGAGCATGTCGCCATAGTCGCCGGTCGCGGCGTTGTAGCCGAACGTGCCCTTGCCTTCCTTGACCTTCGCCAGCACCACCGCGGCGTCTTCACCCGCGTTGGCGACGATCTGGCGCAGCGGCTCTTCGATCGAGCGCACCAGGATCTTGATGCCGAAGTTCTGGTCCTCGTTCTTGCCCTGCAGCTTCTCGATGGCTTTCTGCGCGCGGATCAGCGCCACGCCGCCACCGGGAACCACGCCCTCTTCGACGGCTGCGCGCGTGGCGTGCAGCGCGTCTTCGACGCGGGCCTTCTTTTCCTTCATCTCGATTTCGGTCGCAGCACCGACCTTGATCACGGCGACGCCGCCGGAGAGCTTCGCAACGCGCTCCTGCAGCTTCTCCTTGTCGTAGTCGGAAGTCGCTTCCTCGACCTGCTTGCGGATCTGCTCGACCCGCGCCTTGATCTCGGAGCCCTTGCCCTTGCCGTCGATGATCGTGGTGTTCTCTTTCTCCACGACGATCTTCTTGGCTTCGCCGAGGTCGTTCAGCGTCGCCTTCTCGAGCGACAGGCCGACTTCGTCGGAGATCACCACGCCACCGGTCAGGACAGCGATGTCCTGCAGCATGGCCTTGCGGCGGTCGCCGAAGCCCGGCGCCTTGACGGCCGCGACCTTGACGATGCCGCGGATCGTGTTGACGACCAGCGTCGCCAGCGCCTCACCTTCGACGTCCTCGGCGACGACCAGCAACGGACGGCCGGCCTTCGCGATGCCTTCGAGCAGCGGCAGCATTTCGCGCACGTTGGAGATCTTCTTCTCGTACAGAAGAACGAACGGGTTCTCCAGCTCGGAGGTCTGGTTCTGCTGGTTGTTGATGAAATACGGCGAGAGGTAGCCGCGGTCGAACTGCATGCCTTCGACGACGTCGAGCTCGTTCTGCAGGCTCGTGCCTTCCTCGACCGTGATCACGCCTTCCTTGCCGACCTTTTCCATCGCGTCGGCAATCGTCTTGCCGATCGACTCGTCGGAGTTCGCGGAGATCGTGCCGACCTGCGCAATCGCCTTCTGGTCCTTGCAGGGCTTGGACAGGCGCTTCAACTCGTCGACGGCCGTGTTGACGGCGGCGTCGATGCCGCGCTTCAGGTCCATCGGGTTGGCGCCGGCGGCGACGGCCTTGAGGCCTTCGCGCACGATCGCCTGGGCGAGCACGGTGGCGGTGGTGGTGCCGTCGCCGGCCTCGTCAGAGGTGTTGGAAGCGACTTCCTTCACCATCTGCGCGCCCATGTTCTCGAACTTGTCCTTCAGCTCGATTTCCTTCGCGACCGACACGCCGTCCTTGGTGACGGTGGGGGCGCCGAAGCTCTTCTCGAGCACCGCGTTGCGGCCCTTGGGGCCCAGCGTCGCCTTTACGGCGTTCGCCAGGATGTTGACGCCTCTGAGCATCCGGGTGCGGGCGTCGTCACTGAAACGTACTTCTTTAGCTGCCATGTGAGTCAAACCTCTGGAATGAATTACTTCTCGATGACGGCCATCACGTCTTCTTCGCGCATGACGAGAAGCTCTTCACCGTCGACCTTCACTTCGGTACCGCTGTACTTGCCGAACAGGATGTTGTCGCCGACCTTGACGTCGAGCGGACGCACTTCGCCGTTCTCCAGGATCTTGCCCTTGCCCACCGCCATGACCTTGCCCTTGATCGGCTTCTCGGTTGCCGAATCCGGAATCACGATGCCGCCGGGCGAAGTGCGCTCCTCTTCGAGACGCTTGATGATCACGCGGTCGTGGAGCGGACGAATTTTCAGTTTCTCAGCCATAGGTCAAACCTCGATGGAAAATCGATTTCGGGTTGTGTCTGCGATAAATGCGGGGCCGGTGAGGCCGTCTTACGATCCGTGGAGGCCTTAGCACTCACCCCTGGCGGGTGCTAATAATAGGCACTGAATGTTGAAATTCAAGAGGTTTGTGCCCCGTCAGCTAACCGCCTGTAAGTTAAGCCCATGAGCGATCAGGTGATTCTCGCGCCCAGGAGCGTCTGGCGACCTGCGTGAGCCGTATTGGTGGGGTGGGCTCCACCTGCTTCTGGGACGCGCGTCTTCAGGATCAGGCGGGGATTCTGTTAATCATTGAGGGCGGGAACGAACGCTATCTCGATTGGGTCCGAATGGGCGTCCAGAGAAAGGGCGAATGATGCGGATGATCGGCAGGCTTTGGGGTGTGGGCGTGGTGCTGCTGGCGCAGCTGCTGCTCATTGCGGCAGCGAGCGCGAAAGACGAGTTCCTGCCGCCCGAGCGTGCCTACCGCTACACCACGCGCGTCGAAGGCGACCGCGTCATCGTCGCGTGGACCGTCGAGCCCGGTTACTACCTGTACAAGAAAAAGATGGGCGTGGTCTCCGCCACCTCGACCGCGCAGCTCGGTGAGCCGCTGCTGCCGAAAGGCGAAGATCACACCGACGAATTTTTCGGCACGCAGGAAATCTATCGCGGCAAGATCGAAGTGCCGGTGCCGTTCACGATTCCCGGCGTGCGTCCCGAGAAGCTGGCGCTCGAGCTGCGGCTGCAGGGCTGCGCAGATGCCGGCTTGTGTTATCCGCCGCAGAAGTGGAAGACGGAAGTCGCACTGCCGGCGGCCGGCAAGAGCGCCGGCGGCGGTTTGAGCGCGCTGCTCGGCAAGAAATCCGGCACGGGCAACCCAGGCGACTTCCTGCCGCCTGACGCCGCGTTCCGTTTCGGCGCCGGCCTGCCGCAACCCGACTCGATCCCGCTCACCTGGGTCATCGCCGACGGCTACTACCTCTATAAAGACAAGATCAGCGTCGAGACTTCGACGCCGAACGTGCAGATCGGCAAGCCGGTGCTGCCCGAAGGCAAGCCGAAGCACGACGAGTACTTCGGCGACACCGAGGTGTACTACGAGGTTCTCGAAGCGACGCTGCCGGTCGCGCGCGCCGCAAGCAGCGAAGCGCTCTCAGTGCAACTGAAAGTGACGTACCAGGGCTGCGCCGAAGACGGCCTCTGTTACAACCCGATCACGAAAGAAGCGGTCGTCGAATTGCCGCCGACGAACGTTTCGATAGCGTTGCCTGTCGACGCGCGCCCCGCAGCGGCAAGCACCAGCGCGGCGCCAATGGTCGCAGAGCAGGACAAGCTCGCCGCGGCCCTGCAAGGCGACAACCTGCTGTACGCACTGCTGACGTTCTTCGTCGCCGGCCTGATTCTTTCGCTCACGCCGTGCGTGCTGCCGATGATTCCGATACTCACCGGCATCATCGTCGGCCAGGGCGAGAATGTGACGCGGACGCGCAGCTTCTCGCTGGCGTTCACATACGTGCAGGGCATGGCGCTGACCTACGCCGCGGCCGGCGCGATTTTCGTGCTCGCGTTCAAGCAGGCGCCGCAGGCGTTTTTCCAGCAGCCGTGGATCGTGACGCTGATGGTGCTGCTGTTCGTCGCGCTCGCGTTCGCGATGTTCGGCGCTTACAACCTGCAGCTGCCGAGCGCGTTGCAGACGCGGCTGACCGACGCGAGCAATCGGCAGAAGTCGGGCACCTACGTCGGCACGTTCGTCATGGGCGCGCTTTCTGCGCTCGTCGTCACTGCATGCGTCGCGCCCGCGATCATCGCCGCGCTGTCGGTGATCAGCCAGTCGCGACAGGTCCTGCGCGGCGCGGCGGCTCTGTACGCGACCGGGCTCGGCATGGGCGTGCCGCTATTGATCGTCGGAGCTTCGGCCGGCGATCTGCTGCCGAAGGCCGGCGCGTGGATGGATACGGTGAAGCAGCTGTTCGGCGTGATGTTCCTCGGCGTTGCGATCTACCTCGCGGCCCCGCTGCTGCCTGCCGCGCTGACCATGCTGTCGTGGGCCGGCCTGGCGATCCTGTCCGGCTTCTGGATCTTCTCGCTGAAGGCGCGTGACGGCGGGCCTGCGCCGGCGCCGTTGCGCGGCGTCGGACTGATTGCGGTCGTGTATGGCGTGTTGCTGTTGATCGGCACGGCCTCAGGTAGCCGCGATCCGCTGCAACCGCTGGATCGTTTGAGTGCGGGAACGGGCGGCGCGGCGGCAGAAGAGCACGCACTCGCGTTCCAGCGCATCAAGACCGTGGACGATCTCGAACGTGCCGTGGCGAGCGCGACAGCGGCAGGCAAGCCGGTGATGCTCGACTTCTATGCGGACTGGTGCGTCTCGTGCAAAGAGATGGATCGCTTCACATTCACGGATGCCGCCGTGCAGGCTGCACTGGCGGGCGCAGTACTGCTGCAGGCCGACGTGACCGCCAACGACGAAGCCGACAAGGCGCTGCTGGCTCGCTTCGAGATCTTCGGCCCGCCGACGATTGCCTTTTTCGGCGCCGACGGAGTCGAGCGGAAAAACTTCAGGCTGGTAGGATTCGCGCCGGCGCCCCGTTTCGCCGAGCACGTAAAGGCCGCGTTCGCGACTTGATATGAAATCCCGCCTGTACCTTGCCGTCGCCTTCGCTGCGATGGCCGTCGGATATGCCGTTTACTACTTCGTGGTAACGCCCCGTACGTCCATGGAAGTGGTCACGGGCCCCGTGGAGCAGCAGCCGCTCGCAGAGCAGGCGGCGGCGGCAGAGAGCGGGCTCCCTGCCGTGCTGCCCGATTTCACGCTCGGCGACCTGTCCGGCGCGCCGCGCTCGATCCGCAGCTGGCCCGGCAAGTCGATGATCGTGAATTTCTGGGCGACCTGGTGCGCGCCGTGCCGGCGCGAGATCCCGCTGCTGCGCGAGCTGCAGAAGCAGCACGGCCCGGAGGGCTTCCAGATCGTCGGAGTCGCCGTCGACGTCCGCGAGGACGTGGTCAAGTACGCGCAGGAAATCGGCATCGACTACCCGGTTCTCATCGGCGAGCAGGACGGGCTCGATGCCATCAACAAGTTCGGCCAGGGATCGCTCGGCTTCCCGTTCACCGTGTTCACGGACAACCAGGGCCGGATCGTCCTGTTCCACCTCGGTGAGATCCACCGGGAGCAGGTCGAGGTGATGCTCGGCGCGGTCCGCGAGGTCAACAGCGGCAAGCTCACGCCGGAAGCCGCCCGCGTCGTTGTAGCCAAGCAACTCGCTGCTATCGAGCCAAAGTCCAGCGACGGCTGACGGCACCGGGCCGCTCCCGCGCCCGATGTTGCATATTCCCGGCAGCTACTTGTCCGGATCCAGCGCCCATTGGCGGGCGGCCTGCCGGGCTGATTCGTAGCTAAGAATCGCCAAATCGCCGGCAATCTGGTTAAATCCGCCGCCATCTGCGTTGAAGTCGTCCCTGGCAGCCTAAGAATTAGTACAGGCTCATGGCCCACCTTTTGCTCCTCAACGGCCCGAATCTCAATCTGCTCGGCACGCGCGAGCCGGGGATCTATGGCGCCGTTACGCTCGAGCAGATCGCCGCGCGGCTCGGACAGCTGGCGGCGGAAGCGGGTCATCACCTGTCGGCGTTCCAGAGCAACGCCGAGGCGGAGTTGCTGACGCGCATTCACGAAGCGCCGGCAACACATGTCGCCTTCATCATCTTCAATCCCGCGGCGTTCACGCACACCAGCATCGCGCTGCGCGACGCGTTGCTGGCGGTGAAGATCCCGTTCATCGAAGTGCACCTGAGCAACGTGCACGCGCGTGAGCCCTTCCGTCATCACTCCTACTTCTCGGACATCGCCGTCGGCACCATCACCGGACTCGGTGCGATCGGCTATGAGCTGGCGCTGCGCGCCGCCGCGCACCACCTCGCGCCCGCGCGCAAGTAAAGGAAAAGAACAAGAGGATTCGTCATGGACATTCGCAAGGTCAAAAAACTGATTGAGCTGCTCGAGGAGTCCGGCATCGCCGAGATCGAGATCAGCGAAGGCGAGGAGTCGGTGCGCATCAGCCGTTACCCCGCCGGCGGCGCCCATGCCGCGCCCATCGTGCACTACGCGCCGGCGCCGATGGCGCCGATGCAAGCGGCACCCGTTGCTGCTGCTCCGGCCGCTATTGCTGCTCCGGCAGCGCCGGCGCCTGCTGCCGCCGCCAAGGCCGATCACACGGTCACTGCGCCGATGGTCGGCACGTTCTACTCGGCCGCGACGCCGGGCGCCAAGGCGTTCGTCGACATCGGCAGCGAAGTGAACGTCGGCGATACCCTGTGCATCATCGAAGCCATGAAGATGATGAACCAGATCGAATCGGACAAGGCGGGACGCGTCACTGCGATCCTGGTGAAGAACGGCGATCCGGTCGAATTCGGCCAGCCGCTCTTCATCATCGAATAACAATCCATGCTCGAAAAAGTCGTCATCGCCAATCGCGGCGAAATCGCGCTTCGCATCCTGCGCGCGTGTCGCGAGCTAGGCATCAAGACCGTCGCCGTGCACTCCACGGCCGACTTCAACCAGAAGCACGTGCTGCTCGCCGACGAGTCGGTGTGCATCGGGCCGCCGCCGTCGAAGGACAGCTACCTCAACATGCCGGCGATCATCAGCGCCGCCGAGGTCACCGATTCCGTCGCAATCCATCCGGGCTACGGCTTCCTGTCGGAGAACGCGGATTTCGCCGAGCGCGTCGAAAAGAGCGGCTTCATCTTCGTCGGCCCGAAGCCGGAAACGATCCGCATGATGGGCGACAAGGTTTCGGCCATCAAAGTGATGAAGGCCTCGGGCGTGCCGTGCGTGCCCGGCTCGGACGGGCCGCTGGGCAACGTGCCCGAGGAGAACTTCCGCATCGCACGCGAGCTCGGCTATCCGGTGATCATCAAGGCGTCCGGCGGGGGCGGCGGCCGCGGCATGCGCGTCGTGCACACGGACGCAACGCTGCTGAACGCCATCAACGTGACGCAGGGCGAAGCGCTGGCGGCCTTCGGCAACGCCGAGGTCTACATGGAGAAGTTCCTGGAGAAGCCGCGCCACATCGAGATCCAGGTGATGGCCGACCACTACGGCAACGTGGTGCACCTCGGCGAGCGCGACTGCTCCCTGCAGCGCCGCCATCAGAAGGTGATCGAAGAGGCGCCGGCGCCGGGCATCACGCCCAAGCAGCGCAAGGCGATCGGCGACGTCTGCATCTCGGCCTGTCGCGAGGTCGGCTACCGCGGCGCCGGCACACTGGAGTTCCTGTACCAGGACAACGAGTTCTACTTCATCGAGATGAACACGCGCGTGCAGGTTGAGCACCCGGTGACCGAGCAGGTCACGGGCATCGACATCGTCAAGGCGCAGCTGCGCATCGCCGGCGGCGAGCGCCTGCCGTGGACGCAGAACGACATCGTGGTGCGCGGCCACGCGATCGAATGCCGCATCAACGCCGAGGATCCGAAGGGCTTCATTCCCTCGCCGGGCCCGGTGAAGCTGTTCCATGCGCCGGGCGGCCCGGGCATCCGCGTCGACAGCCATCTGTACAGTGGCTACACGGTGCCGCCGTTCTACGACTCGCTGATTGGCAAGCTCATCGCGTACGGCGAGGATCGCGACACCGCGATCGCGCGCATGAAGAACGCGCTGTCGGAAATGGTCATCGAGGGCATCAAGACCAACATTCCGCTGCACCAGGAGATCTTCAACCACGCGGCGTTCAAGGCCGGCGGCTTGGACATTCACTACCTGGAGCGGCGGCTCGGCATCAAATGAGCCCGTGCCGTTTTTGCAGCTGACATTGTCGATCGGCTCGGCCGATCCCGCGCCCTTCGAGGATGCGTTGCTGGCGGCCGGCGCCGCGTCGATCACACTGGAAGACGCCGGCGACGATCCGGTGCTGGAGCCGCCGCCGGGAGCGACGCCGCTGTGGCCTCGCGTGCGCGTCAAGGCGCTGTTCGACTGCGCCACCGATGCCAATGCGTTGCGCGAGTCGTTCCCCGATGCAACGTTGGAGCACATCGCCGATCGCGCGTGGGAGCGCGAGTGGCTCAAGGACTTCCGCCCGATGCGCTTCGGACGGCGTCTGTGGATCTGTCCCGGCGGACAGCGTCCGCAGCTCGACGAATCGGCCGGCGCGCCTTGCCTGATCGAGCTCGATCCCGGCCTGGCGTTCGGCACCGGCACGCATCCGACGACCGCGCTGTGCCTGGATTGGCTCGATGGCGCATCGTTGCAGGGCAAGTTCGTGGTGGACTACGGCTGCGGATCCGGCGTGCTCGCGATCGCGGCACTGAAGCTCGGTGCGGCTGCAGCGCTGGCCATCGATATCGACGCGCAAGCGCTGCTCGCGACGCGCGAGAATGCGGCTCGCAATCAGGTCGCGGAGCGTTTGACGGTCATCGGTCCGGGTGAAGCATCGACACGGCCGACCGACATCCTGCTGGCGAACATTCTTGCCGAACCGCTGATGGAGCTGGCCCCGTCCTTCGCTGAACGCGTGGTACCGGGCGGCTGCGTGGTGCTATCCGGCATCCTGCGCAGCCAGGCGGCGCCCGTAGCAAGCCGTTATGCCGCATGGTTTGATATGAGCCCCGCGACGCTTCGCGATGACTGGGCGCTCCTGTACGGCGTGCGACGCTTCTGATGCTGACTCAGTGTCCGAACTGCCAGACGACCTTCCGGGTCACGACGGAGATCCTCCGCGTGGCCGACGGACAGGTGCGCTGCGGCCGTTGCCAGACGCAGTTCGACGCGCTCGAGCGCCTGATCGACGAGAACGAGGCTGCGCCCGAGCAGTCGGTCCGCACCGCGCGCGACAGGATGCCGGCAGCCATGTCCCAGGCGAGCCCGCGAGACATCGAAGTCGACGAAGCCGCCGCGCAGGAAGACATCACGCTCGAAGGCCGGCACATCGAGATCAGCGGCCGCTATCGTCTGCCCGACAGCGTGCGCGGCGAGCCGCAGATTCGCGAAGAGACGGTCGAGGAATGGGTCGAAATCGACGACATCGAGGACGCCGCGGAAGAAGCGGCGGTCATCGAAGTCGACGAAGCGCAGGTCGACGAGGATGTTCTCGACGAGTTGGCCGAGGAGGCCGTGGCCGAGGACGAGCAGCCTATCGAGGTTGCCGAGGAAGCGCAGGTCGAAGCCGAACCCGAGCCCGAGCTCGACCTGCTGACGCCGTCGCGACGAGAGCCGGCACCGCGAATCTGGAAGATCCTGGCCGGCCCGCTGGTGCTGCTGCTGGCGATTCAGCTCGTGCACACGTACCGGCACACGCTCGCGCGCCATCCGCGGCTGGGGCAAGCGATCATGGGCATCTACGGCGCGCTCGGCGCCAACCTCCAGCCCGACTGGAATTTGCACGCATACGAGATCCTGCAGTGGCATCTCGGCTCGGATCCGGCGATGCCCGGCACGCTGAAGGTCCGCGCCAGCCTGAAGAACATCGCGAGCTTCGCGCAGCCCTATCCGCTGTTGAAGCTGGTGCTCGAAGACCGCTGGGGCGAAAGCGTGCGCGAGCGCGAGTTCGAGCCGGCCGAGTATCTGGATCCCGGTACTGCGCCGGACCGCCTGCTCGGCCCCGCGCAACAGGCCACGGCAACGATCTCGATCGTCGATCCGGGCACCGATGCGGAAGGCTTCCGTTTCGACGTGTGCCTGCGCGGCAGCCGCGGCGTCGTGTGCGCCGCCGACGTTCCGGTGCGCCGATGATCGCAGCGAACGCGATCCGCATCGGGCCCTATGTGCTGCCCAACAATCTCGCACTCGCGCCGATGGCCGGCGTGACCGACCTGCCGTTCCGCCTGCTGTGCCGGCGCATGGGCGCTGGCATCGCGGCCGGCGAGATGCTCACCAGCGACGTTCGCCTGTATCACACACAAAAATCGCGGCGGCGCATGGACCACACCGGCGAGGCCGAGCCGCGCGTGGTGCAGATCGCAGGCGGTGACCCCGAGATGATGGCGGACGCCGCGCGTCGCAACGTGGATGCGGGCGCGCAGATCATCGACATCAACATGGGCTGCCCCGCGAAGAAGGTTTGCAACAAGGCGGCAGGCTCCGCGCTCATGAAAGACGAGACGCTCGTGCGTCACATTCTCGAGGCGGTTGTCAATGCCGTGCCGGTGCCCGTCACTCTGAAAATGCGGACGGGTTGGGATCCCGATCACCGCAACGGTGTGGCGATCGCCCGGATGGCGGAAGCGATCGGCATCCGTGCGCTCGCCGTTCACGGCCGCACGCGCGCGTGCATGTATCGCGGCGAGGCCGAATACGAAACGATCCGCGCGATCAAGCAAAGCGTCGCGATTCCGATTTTCGCCAATGGCGACATCGACTCACCGTACAAAGCGAAGCTCGTACTTGAACAAACCGGCGCAGACGGACTGATGGTAGGACGCAGCGCACAAGGTCGGCCGTGGATTTTTCGCGAGATCGATGCGTTCCTGCGCTGCGCGCGCGTTGCAGCCGAGCCTTCACTCGCGGAAGTACGTGATATCATGCGCGCCCATTTGCGCGACCTGCATGCCTTTTATGGGGAAGAGGCCGGAGTCAGGGTCGCGCGCAAACACATCGACTGGTATGCGCAAGGTCGTGCCGCAGGTCACGCTTTACGTCATGCCGTGATGCAGGCTGAAGACGCACCGACGCAGCTCGCCTGTGCCGACGCATATTTCGCTGCGCTCGAACGAGCGCACGGGTAGAGACCATATGGCGCCGAGAAAAAAAACGAGAGCTCGTCGAGAGCCGATCGCACGACCTGCGCCGCGCGCGCTGCCGCTGCGGACGATGACCGCAGAGGCGCTCGAGTCTTACTTCGCGACCTTGAACGGGCACAAGCCCGGCCAGCTGTACGACCTGGTGCTGCGTGAAGTGGAAGAGCCGCTGTTCAAGGCGGTGCTCGAATACGTCGAAGGCAACCAGAGTCGCGCCGCTGACGTGCTCGGCATCAACCGCGGGACGCTGCGCAAGAAGCTGAAAACGTACGGCCTGGCGCAATGACCATCCGCCGCGCGCTGCTCAGCGTCTCGAACAAAGACGGTCTCCTCGAGTTCGCGCAGGCGCTGCACAAGCGCGGCGTGGCGATGCTTTCCACCGGCGGCACGGCCACGCTGCTCGAGCGCGGCGGCGTGGCGGTGACGCAGGTGTCGAGCCACACCGGCTTCCCCGAGATCATGGACGGCCGTGTGAAAACACTGCATCCGAAGATCCATGGCGGCCTGCTGGGACGCCGGGACATCGACGACGCCGTCATGCGTCAGCACAGCATCGAGCCCATCGACCTGCTCGTGGTCAATCTTTATCCGTTCGCTGCGACGATTGCGCAGCCTGGTTGCACGTATGAGGACGCCATCGAGAACATCGATATCGGCGGTCCGGCGATGGTGCGCGCGGCGGCGAAGAATCACGACCGGGTCGCGGTCATCGTCGATCCGCTCGACTACGCCGCAGTGCTCGACGAGCTGACGCGCAGCGACGGCGCGCTATCCGAGGCGACGCGCAAACGTCTCGCCGCGAAAGCTTTCGCGCACACCGCGAGCTACGACTCCGCTGTTGCGAGTTATCTCGCGCGCGTCAATGAAGGCGCGGGCGAGTTTGCGCAATCGCTGGCTTTGCAGTTCCAGAAGCGCATCGATCTGCGTTACGGCGAAAACCCGCACCAGTCGGCGGCGTTCTATCGCGTGCCGGAGGCGCAGGGCGCCAGCATCGGGTCCGCGAAGCAGCTGCAGGGACGCACGCTCTCCTACAACAACATCGCCGACGGCGACACCGCGTTCGAATGCGTGCGGCAGTTTTCGGATCCTGCCTGCGTCATCGTCAAGCACGCGAACCCGTGCGGCGTGGCAGTGGCGAGCGACCCGCTCGCGGCCTATGACCGCGCGTACAAGACCGATCCGACGTCCGCATTCGGCGGCATCATCGCGTTCAATCGCGCCCTCACGGCCGACACCGCGCAAGGCGATCCTCGATCGCCAGTTCGTGGAGCTGATCATCGCTCCGCAAGTCGATGCCGAGGCCCTCGAACTGTGCAAGCGCAAAGAGAACGTGCGCGTGCTGGTCACCGACGGACTCGCACCGAGCAACACGCGTTATGAATACCGGAGCGTCGACGGCGGGCTGCTCGTGCAGACGCGCGATGCGGGCATGGTGAGCAAGGCCGATCTCAAGATCGTCACCAAGCGCCAGCCGACGGCCGCAGAGCTCGACGATCTGCTGTTCGCGTGGCAGGTGTGCAAGTACGTGAAGTCCAACGCCATCGTGTACGCGCGGGAGCGCATGACCATCGGCGTCGGCGCCGGCCAGATGAGCCGCGTCGTGTCGAGCCGGATCGCCGCGATGAAGGCGAAGGACGAAGGACTGACCGTCGCCGGCGCGGTGATGGCGTCCGACGCATTCTTCCCGTTCCGCGACGGCCTCGACGTCGCCGCGGAGTTCGGCATCAAAGCCGTGATCCAGCCCGGCGGCTCGATGCGCGACAACGAAGTCATCGCCGCGGCCGACGAGCACGGCATGGCGATGGTCCTGACCGGCATGCGGCACTTCAGGCACTGATGAAGGTTCTGATCCTCGGCGGCGGCGGTCGCGAGCACGCGCTCGCATGGAAGGCGGCGCAGTCGCCGCGCGTGGAGCAGATTTACGTCGCGCCTGGCAACGCGGGCACTGCACTGGAGCCGCGCGTCGCGAACGTGAGCATTGCCGCAGACGACATTCCCGCGCTCGTGGACTTCGCGCGCAGCGAGCGGATCGACCAGACGATCGTCGGGCCCGAGACGCCGCTGGTCCTCGGCGTGACCGACGCGTTCGAAGCCGCCGGCTTGCGTTGCTTCGGTCCGCGACGCCTCGCCGCGAGGCTGGAGGGCTCCAAGGCTTTCACCAAGGACTTCCTCAGTCGCCATCGCATCCCGACTGCTGCATACGCAACATTCACGCAGGCGAATTTCGATGCGGCCTGGGTACGCTCGCAGCGCGCGCCGCTGGTCGTGAAAGCGGACGGGCTCGCTGCCGGCAAGGGCGTCATCATCTGCGAGACGACCGACGCAGCCATCGCTGCCGCGCAGGCGATGTTCTCGGGTCAGTTCGGCGCGGCCGGCAACACGGTGGTGATCGAAGAATTCCTGCGCGGCGAAGAAGCGAGCTTCATCGCGATCGTCAGCGGCGAGCACATCCTGCCGCTCGCGACTTCGCAGGATCACAAGCGTCGCGACGACGGCGATCGCGGTCCCAACACGGGCGGCATGGGAGCGTACTCGCCCGCGCCGGTGGTGACCGACGAAATCCATCGCCGTGTCATGCGCGAAGTCATGCAGCCGACGGTGCATGGACTGATTGCAGACGGCACGCCCTACACCGGCTTCCTCTACGCCGGCCTGATGATTGCTCCGGACGGCACGCCGAACGTGCTCGAATTCAATTGCCGCTTCGGCGACCCCGAGACGCAACCGATCATGACGCGGCTCGCGTCGGACCTGACGGTGCTGTGCGACGCCGCACTCGACGGCCACCTGGATCGCGCCCACGCGAAATGGGATCCGCGTGCTGCACTCGGCGTGGTGCTGGCCGCCGGCGGTTATCCCGATTCGGTGCGCAAGGGCGACGAGATCCATGGCCTGGACGCCGCGGCGAAGCTGCCGGGCAAGGTTTTCCACGCGGGGACTCAGCTGACCGACGGTAAGGTCGTTACCAGCGGTGGGCGCGTGCTATGCGCCGTGGGCATGGGTACGAACGTCAGCGAGGCACAGCGCGCCGCATACGCGCTCTGCGAGCAGATTCGCTGGAACGGCATGCAATACCGCCGCGATATCGGCTACCGGGCGATAGAAAGAGAGAAGCAGTCAGGCTAAAGCCTGACCCACAAGCAGGCGACTGCAGGCTTGTGCTCTTCCTTGGCAGACAAGCTGCAGCAGGCTTGTGTTTTCCTTCAGACATCACCTTGTGTCTTCCTTGGCAGACAAGCTACAGCAGGCTTGTGCTCTTCACTGTGGGTCAGGCTTCAGCCTGACTCCCCACTGTCCCTCAAATCCACTTCGAAGCTCACCGTCACTCTCCCCTGCGCGGTCTCGAACCCGTGTTCAATCCCTTCCTTGCTCGGCAACGTCTTGCCAAACGCCTCGATCTGCGCCCGCGGAATCGACACCCAGATCCCCGTCGGATCGCTTTCGAGCTGCCACGTCTCGAGCGCCGACGGCCGTACGTTGATGCGAAAGCGGCGATCGCGCGGCAGGTTGAGCTCGAGTGAGATTGCGCGGCCTGTCAGCAGCTGCTCCAGCTCCGCCGAGGTAGCCCGGCAGCGGATGGCTGAGGCCGAAAACCGGACGTTCATCAGTCGTCGTCGACGACGATCACTGCCGCGTGCGAGCGCTCGCCGAGCGTCACGCCCGACTGCCCGGGCTCGATCTCGACCAGGAACACTTCCGTGTTCTCGACGACCGCGTCCGACACCAGCGGGATCGTCAGCGTCGCGGTACGCGTGCCGGCCGGGATCTGCTCGGTGCCAGGCCCGATGCCGGCGAAATCCGTGCCCTGCTCTGCCGAGTTGCTGCGCAGGTTCCAGCGGAAAGTCGTTGCTTGCTGCGTCGAGCCGTGGCGCTCGACCACGATGCGCACCGAGCCGTCGCTCTCCGTCGCAACGTAAGTGTCTTTGTCGAACTCGATCACGGCCGGACTCGTGCTCCGCGCTGCGTCCGAGCGCGGCGGCGGCACCGCAGCGGGCTTCGCAGCGCTCTTCGGCTCCGCGGCCTTCGGCTGCGTTTTCGCAGATTTCTCTACCGGCGGTGGAGCCTTGGCGACTGCTGTCTCATCGCCCTCGACAGGAGGTAGAGCCTCGTTCCCATGCAGAGCGGGCGTCGCGGCGGGCTCGGCTGCCGGTCGCTGCGGCGCCGGATTGCGCTCGAGATATACGAAAGCCGCAACTGCCGCACCCGCTATCAACACAAACACGAGCATGCCGAGTGCGCGACGACGCCACTGACCGCTGCCGTCGTGGGCAACGAGCTCTTCCGGCGGCACCAGCTTGTTCGGCGCATCGGAGCCGCCGAGTCCTGCGAGCAAGTCGACCACATCGATCTTGCGCTCGCCGCGACTCCACAGCAGCGCGCGACTCAGCGACTGCATCTGCTTGCGCGTCAGGCCGTCGATGTTGCGAGGACGTCGGCCATTCGCGCGCGCCAGCACTGCCGACCGGCCGCCGAACGGATGCTCGCCGGACAACAGCTCGTACGCGATGCAAGCGAGACTGTAAACGTCGTCGCTCGGGTGCGGCTCGCTGCCGTTCACACGCTCGACACTTGCGTACGCCGGCGCGCTGGCGGGCGGGGAATCGAAGGTCGATGCGCTGTGCAGATCGAGCGGACGGTGACGCGCGAAACCGAAGTCGAGCACCCGCACTTCGCCCGTCGACGTGATCATGATATTGCGCGGCTTGAGATCGGCGTGAACCATGTCGCGCCGATGCGCGTGCGCAAGCGCCGCACCGACGCTGCTGATGATCGCGAGCGCGTGCTCGCGCTGCATCGGCCCGCGCAGGCGCGCCATGATGTTGGCGAGCAGCTCGCCTTCGAGCAGCTCCATCACGATGAAATACGTGTCGCCGTCGCGGTCGAGATCGAACACGCTGACGACGTTCGGATGCGACAGCGACTGCGCCTGGTGAAACTCGCGCTCCAGCGCGGCGAGCGCTTCCGGCCGGTTGTGATAATCGAGCTTGAGAACCTTCACGGCGACGAAGCGCGCTGCATCGGCGAGGTGCGCGCGATGTCGATCGAGCGCTCGATAAACCGTGCCGGTGCTGCCGCGTCCGAGGATCGACAGCAGCTCATAGCGATCGCGCAGCACGTCCTTCTGCTTCACCTCCCTGCCCGGCTCCCTGGACTGCGTCTTGCGCGGCGTCTGCACCTCTTCGCGCATCTGCGGCGGGGGCGGACGCGTCGCCGGATCGAAATCGCGGCGGAACAGCGTGGGATCGGCGAACGGCGGCTCGACGTCCGCTGTCTGCGACGATTCGTTCTCGGCGAGGAGCTTGCGCCAGCGCGTGCCGGTCGTGTCGAGCGTCGCTTCGGTCGGATCGCGCGGCGGCGCACCGGTCTGATTTGCGTTGCCGAACACCAGCTGCGCGATATCGGACTTCAGCGTGCGTGCCAGCGCAGCATCGATGCGGCCGCGGCGCTGATATTGGTCGAGCAGCGCCAGCGCGTCCCAGGGCGCGTCAGAGTTGCTGCGGCAGACGGACAGAAAGGACTCCTGCATATCCGCACGGTCGCAGCGGCCGCCGGCATAGTCGTCGAGCCAGCTGGCCAGCACGCGTCGCGCGTCGCCTTCGTCAGCAGGGTCCTTGTCTATCGACACACTCATGACCGTCGGTTGATTTCCCGGAAGATTGCGGCATGGCGCGCCCGGCTCAGTGGAGCGACTTTTCCATGCGGTAGTCGTCCATGAAGAAGCCGCCCCCGATGTCCATGACCAGGTCCGCTGCGATCCGGAAGCCCAGGCGCTCGTAAGCCTTCACAGCCGGGTTTCCTTTGTTCACGGTGAGCCATAGCAGGGTCAGACCGCGGCGGCGGGCAAGCTGCTCAATGAACTCCATGCACTCCCGGCCGGTTCCGGCACCACGGGCGTCGCGTAACAGATACAATTTGCTGAGAAAAAGGCTGCTTTCCGCCGGCTGCGGCTGCAACGCGCAGTACCCGATGGACCGGCCCTGGTCCTGCGCCGGACCGTGCTCGACCCGGCCCCGCTGGATCAGGAAGTACTCGTAGTCCTCGCGGATTTGCTGCGCCATGGCCTCGCTGCTTTGAAACCTGGACACCATGTAGTCGACCTGGGCACGGCCGATCAGCGGCACGTAGTACTCGTACCAGATCTCGTGCGCAAGCCCGGCCACCGCGTCGAGTTGCTGCGGCGTCGTGACCGGTACGAATTGAATGGCCTGGCTCATAAGGGTCGGACGCGGTCATTGTGCGCGAAGGCGAGCATCGGCGACGTTATTTCCTGAGCTCCTGCTGCAGGCGCTGCTCGTCCAGGGCTCCGCACCATTTTGCGACGACCAGCGTCGCGACGCCGTTGCCGACCAGGTTCGTCAGCGCGCGCGCCTCCGACATGAACCGGTCGATGCCAAGGATGAGGGCTACGGCGGTCACCGGCAATGTACCAAGGGCTGACAGCGTCGCGGCCAGAACTATGAAACCGCTCCCCGTGACCCCTGCCGCGCCCTTGGATGTCAAAAGCAGCACGGCCAGCAGCGTCAGCTGGTCGAGCAGCGTCATCGGCGTATTGGTCGCCTGCGCGATGAACACGGCCGCCATCGTCAAATAAATCGACGTTCCATCGAGGTTGAACGAATAGCCGGTCGGGATCACCAGGCCGACGACCGGCTTGGCGGCGCCTGCGCTCTCCATCTTCGCCAGCATGCGCGGCAGCACCGACTCCGACGAGGACGTGCCGAGCACGATGAGCAGCTCGTCGCGCAGGTAACGCACGAAACGGAAGATGCTGAAGCCGTGCACGCGGGCGATGAGGCCCAGCACCACGAAGATGAATATCAGGCAGGTGGCGTAGAAGCACGCCATCAGCGCGCCGAGCGACGCGAGCGTGCCGATCCCGTACTTGCCGATCGTGAACGCCATGGCGCCGAAAGCGCCGATCGGCGCGAGCCGCATGATGAAGCCGACGATGCGGAACAGCACCTGCGACATCCGATCGATGAAGTCGTACACGGGACGCGCGCGCTCGCCGACGGCGTGCAGCGCGAAGCCGAACAGCAGCGAGAACAGCAGCACCTGCAGGATGTCGCCCTTGGTGAAGGCGTCGAAGATCGTCGTGGGGATCACGTTCAGCAGAAAGTCCGTGACGCTCTGCTGCTCGGCCGCGCTCGCATACTGCTCGACCGATTTGGCGTCGAGCGTCGACACGTCGACGTTCATGCCCACGCCCGGCTTCACAACGTTGACGATCACCAGCCCGACGACCAGCGCCAGCGTGCTGACGACTTCGAAGTACACGAGCGCGAGCACGCCGGTCTTGCCGACCGCCTTCATGTTCTCCATGCCGGCGATGCCGGTCACGACGGTGCAGAAGATGATCGGCGCGATCATCATCTTGATGAGCTTGATGAAGCCGTCGCCGAGCGGCTTGAGCGTCGCCGCCGTATCAGGCGCAAAGTAGCCGAGCAGTACGCCGACCGCGATGGCGACGAGGACCTGGAAATAGAGCGACTTGTAGAGCGGAGCGGACGGCGCGGGGGCTGTCTGCACGGGACGGGCCTCGGCTTTTTGTTTTGTGCGGGGCGAAGGCTAGCACGAAGGAGTCAGGCTGAAGCCTGACCTACGCGCGAATTGAGCCAGCGCTGAAGCGCTGCGGCTGTAGGTCGGGCTTTAGCCCGACTCTTCATCCTGCACAGCAGTCACCCCGCCGCGGCGATGCCCGGCGTACCGTTCACCCAGATGCGGCCCTCGCGCGCGTCCATGCGGACGACGACGCCGAGCGGGCGGCGGAATTCCTTGCACTCCACCGGCAGGCGCGCGTCGGAAAAATAGGCCTTCGCCAGATCGATGACCGTCGCAGCCGGACCTTCCATCGCGGGCTGCTGCGGCGTGTGGCCGAAGATGCTCACGCGCCAGCTCTGCTTGCGCGCGCCCGCGGAACGGAGCTCTTTGCAAAAGCTATCCATCAACAGCAGGTCGGAGCTCAGGGTGTTGTCGGTCAGGTCGATCGGCTCGCTGCCACTGGTCGCGACGTAGCGCAGGTGTAGCAGGCCGCCTACTCCCTGCGTGTCGTCGAACAGGCAGACGGCAAGCGCCGCCTGCAACTCGGAGACGAGCAACAGGGGTTCGCGAGTGACACGGAAAGCATCCGGCTGCACCAGGAGTTCAGGGGGTGTCTGCGCCATGTGGCCGGCATGATGCAGGCACCCGCGAACGCCATTGTGTGGAGTGCATCACGGAATCGCCCGGAAAGCCGTGGATTGCCCGCACCTGACACTTTTCGTTGGGCATTGTCCTTGTTTGGCGACGTCGCAAATGACGACGCGGTCGCATACACGAGCATTGCAACCCTCGGGCGCAAGGACGCGTCCAACCCGACATGAGCGTTTGTATGAATACTCGGGGACTGGAGGACTTGCGATGAAAACCCTGTACCTGGCATTGCTCGCCTGCCTGCCGCTCGCGGCCGTCGCCGGCGAAGGCGGCATCTCCAAGGTCAACGGCTCGGTGCGCGTCGAGGCCGGCCAGTCGGCGGGCGACGTATCGACCGTCAACGGCTCGGTCACGATCGAAGAAGGCGCCACGGCCGAGGACGTCAGCACGGTCAACGGCTCGATCAACATCGAGAGCAATGCGACGGTGCAGAGCATCGAGAGCGTCAACGGCGGCGTGTCGCTGGGCTCGGGCTCCAAAGCGTCGCGCATGGAGACCGTGAACGGCACACTGCGGCTCGCGGAGCGTGCACAGGTCAGCGGCGATGTCTCAGCCGTCAACGGCTCCGCGAAGCTGGCGAAGGGCGCGGACATCCAGGGCGAGCTGTCGAACGTCAACGGCAAGATGGATATCGATGCCGCACACGTCGGCGGCGGCCTCAAGACGGTCAACGGCGACATCGACGTCGGTCCGGACTCGCGCATCGAAGGCGGCATCCTGGTCGAGAAGCCGAACCTCAACTGGTTCAATCGCAACCGTCGCGTGCCGCGCATCGTCATCGGTCCGGGCGCTGTGGTCGAAGGCCGGCTGCGCTTCGAGCACGAGGTGCAACTGCTGGTAAGCGATCGCGCGAAGATCGGCGCGGTGGAAGGCGCGAAGGCAGTCACGTTCTCCGGCGACGAGCCCAGCAACGCCCAGCTCGAAGTCGAGCGTAACTAACTGGCCGGCCAGGCGAGCGCCGCCACGACTTCGGCGTGCAACTCGCGATTGCCGGCGATGATCACTTCGCCGGCGCGGTCCGCCGGCCGACCCGTCCAGTCCGTGATCACGCCGCCCGCTCCCTGCACGATCGGAATCAGCGCCTGCACGTCCCACGGTTTGAGGCCGGCCTCGACGACGAGGTCCGCACAACCCGCCGCCACGAGACACGGCGTGTAGCAATCTCCGCCGAAGCGTACCGCTCGCGCTCGTGGCGCGAGACGCGCGAATGCCTGCTGATGCGCGGCGCCGGCGAACATCGTCGGGTCCGTCGCACAAACCGACACTTCCGCCAATCGCGACGACGCGCGAGCCGCGAGTCGTGTCGTGGCTCCTGCGTGGCGTAACTCCGCACCCGCCGCGGATCCGACGAACGTCTCACCCGTATACGGCTGACGCATCACTCCGACGATCGGCGCGGCGCCGTCGTTGAGCGCGATCAGCGTTCCCCAGTGAAGCTGCCCAAGCACGAACGCGCGCGTGCCGTCGATCGGATCGATGACCCACGTGTACGGAGCTGGCGCCCGCCTCGAAGCCGTGCTCCTCGCCGAGAATGCCGTGATCCGGATACACGCGACGAATCTCACGGCGGATCGCCGTTTCAGCCTCGCGGTCCGCGACCGTCACCGGATCGAAGCCGCCGCCCGTGGCCTTGTTCTCCATGCCGACGCCCGAGCGAAAGCGCGGCAGGATCTGCTCGGCCGCCAGATCGGCGAGGCGGACCGCGAACTCGATGAACTCACGCACGCGGCGGTGACTCCTGCTCAGGGGCTGCAATGATAGAGCGCCCTGAGGGCCGATTGAAAACAGCACGCCGTTTCGGTAGACGTGCGCGGCAGGATGCACGCGCGCGATCGCGCTCTGGGGAGAAGAACCATGCCCGCCAAATTCGTGAAGAGCATCGGCCGCACGCTGGACGCGCGGCCCGACCGTCTCGACCTGCGCGATCGCGAGTTCACGCCCAACGTCGTCTCCCTGCCGCAGCAATGGCCGGACGATGCGACGGTCCGCAAGCTCGTGCCGCGCTACTGCAAAGCCGGGCTGGTGCTCGATCAGGGCGACGAAGGCGCATGCACCGGGTTCGGCCTGGCGTGCCTGGTGAACTACCTGCATTGGCGCGTTGCGCTCGCGACCAGCAACGGGCGTACGCGGCATTCAACCGTCAGCGCTCGCATGCTGTATCACCTCGCGCGCTTCTACGATGAGTGGCCGGGCGAGGACTACGATGGATCGAGCTGCCGCGGCGCACTGAAGGCGTGGCACAAGCACGGCGTGTGCTCGGACGACATGTGGCCGTATCGCGACTCCGCCGGCCGCGTGCGCTTCATCAAGCCGCAGGACCAGTGGGCCGAGGAAGCGTTGCAACGGCGGCTCGGCGTCTACTACCGGGTCAATCGCGCGTCGATCGTGGACCTGCAGGCGGCGATTTTCGAGATCGGCGCGATCTACGTCTCGGCCGACGTGCACGACGGCTGGGGCATCGCCGTGCGCAACAAGCCCATCACCGGGCACGCCTCGCTGCCTGCGGTCGGAACGATGCGCAAGGCCGACTCGCTCGGCGGACACGCGTTCGCGCTCGTCGGTTTCAACCGCGTCGGCTTCGTCGTGCAGAACTCGTGGGGCGAGCGCTGGGGGAATTGCGGCTTCGGCGTGCTGCCGTACGAGGAATGGGTCAAGAATGGCACCGATGCCTGGGTCGCAGCGCTCGGCGTGCCGTCAGCTGCGGCGAAGACTTCGCACGTGCCGGTGGCAAGCCGCGAGACAACGGTGATCGCGCGCGCCGGCGCGATCACGTTCACGTCGAACTCCGCGAATCCGCCGCCGCCGAAGGTGCGCAAGGAAGTCACGCCGTGGAGCGCGGAAGAGGCGTATCGCCACACGATCGTGATGGGCAACGACGGCGCAGTGATCAATCGCATCCTCACGCACGAAAACGGCGCGAGCTGCATGCGCGACATCGCCTGCGACGCGCCGCTGCGTTTCTGGCAAGGGCCGAAACCGCGGCGCATCGCTATCTACGCGCACGGCGGGTTGAACTCCGAGGACGCATCGGTGAGTCGCATTCGGACGCTGGCGCCGTACTTCAAAGCCAACGGCGTTTACCCGGTGTTCCTCACGTGGCGCACCGGGCCGACGGAGACGCTCTCCGCCATTCTCGAAGACGAGCTGAAAAAGGTGCCGCGCCCCGAAGGCGACTTCGGCGACCTGTTCGAGCGCGTCAAGGAAACTGCGGCCGAAGTGCTCGATCGCACAGTCGAAGTGCTCGCGCGGCCCGCTGCGAAGCCGATCTGGAGCCAGATGAAGCAGAACGCTGCAGCCGCAACGGAGGCGACGCGCGGCTGCGCGCTGCTGGCCGAAACGCTCGCGCAGCTGAAGAAACAGGCGCCGCAAGCCGAGATTCATCTGGTCGGGCATTCTGCCGGCTCGATCATCCTCGGCCACCTGCTCGACCTGCTGCCTGCGCACAACCTCAGCGTCGAGAGTTGTCATCTGTACGCGCCCGCTTGCACGGTGCGCTTTGCGCTGGATCACTACACGCCCGCGATCGAGAACAACGTGCTGCCGCGCAAGCGCTTCCACATCCATCTGTTGTCCGACGCTGTCGAGATCTGCGACACGGTCGGCCCGTATCGCAAATCGCTGCTGTATCTCGTGAGCCGCTCGCTGGAGAGCTGCCACAAGATGCCGATCCTCGGGCTCGAGCAGGTGTTCGATCCGAAAGCGAATCCGAAGTGGCACGACGGCGAGCTGGACAGCGTGAAGCGCTGGCAGAAGTTCTGGAGCGCGGGCGGCAACGGCCTCGACGTGGTGAGCGGCAAGCAGGTCTCGACCGGCACGCTCGGTCGTCGCATCCGCGCCTGCCACGGCAGCTTCGACAACGACGCCACGACGATCGAAACCACGCTGCAGCGAATTACCGGCGCGAAGCCGGCGTTCGACGTGGAGTGGATCGACTACTGAGCGACGCAGTAGCGAATGATTCCGTCCGAGGTGATGCGCTGCAGGCGTCCGGCGTGAGCGAGGTATTCCAGGTGCGCGAGCGCCTCGCCTAGCGCGAGGAACAGATGCATCCCCTTCAGCTCGCGGCGGAACATCGAAGGTAGCAGCTCGACGGCGGTCTTCGGCTCGCGGCAACGCTCTTCGACCTTCGCGAGTTGCTCCTCGTGGTGCGTCGTCAGGTCGTCGATGCGCTGCTGCAGGCCGTAAAACGGTAACCCGTGCGAAGGCAGCACGAGCGTATCGGTCGAGCAGCGCGCGCAGTCGCTGCAGCGAGTCGAGGTACGAGAGCAGCGGATTCGGATCGCCGAAACGAAAGCCGTAGCTGATGTTGGAAGAGATCGACGGCAGCACCTGGTCGCCGCTGATCAGCACCCGCGCGGCTGAGTTCGACAGGCACAGATGACCTTGCGCGTGACCGTCGGTCTGCAGCGCCAGCCATTCCCCGCCGCCCCAATGCACCGTGTCGCTGTCGGCGACGAAACGCTCGACCTGCGGCAGACCGCTGATCATCCGGGCGAAGCGCTCCGGCTTCAGCATCGGCTGGATCTGCGTGCTGTCGGACAAGCCATTCGAGCGGAAGAAGTCCTCGACCAATACAGGCTCCGGTCTGCCCTCGCCTGTGCTCATCACGCGCAGCATCTCGTGCGTGCGAGACGACATGAGCACGGGTACGCGATAGCGTTCCTGCAACCACGCAGCGAGACCGCTGTGATCGGGATGAATGTGCGTGACGAACACGGCGCGCACCGGCTGCGTCGCGAATGTCTCGCGCTCGATCGCTTCCCACGCCTCCTTGCCCATCTGCACCGCCATGCCGGTGTCGACGATCACGCAGCCGCCATCGGTCGCGACCAGCCACACGTTGATGTGATTCAGGTCCAGCGGCAGCGGAATGCGCGCCCAGCGCACGCCCGGTGCGATCTCGACGCTCGAGCCCGGGGCCGGCGCCGTGACGGTCACGTATCGCAGACGCTTGGGTGCGGATGCGAAGGTCTCGCCCTCCGCCGTGACGGCGGGGGCGCGTTGCGAAGTGTCGGCTGTCATCGGTCGCGTATCATGCGGCGAAACGCGACCAAAGGTGAAATTCCGCCATGCGATCTGTCCCGACTCGTTCTGCCCTGCTGGCGCTCGTGTGCTTTGCAGGAGCTGCAATCGCCGCTCCGTCCGCGACCGAGCGCGCGCTGGTCAAGCGAATCCAGGCGCACGAAGCAAGCTCGATCGCGCTGCTCGAACAGCTCGTCAACGTCAACAGCGGCACCATGAACTTCGCCGGCGTGCGCCAGGTCGCGGACATTCTGCGGCCGCGGTTCGAGGCGCTCGGGTTCAAGGTGCGCTGGGAGGACGGCGCACCGTTCGGACGCGCAGGTCACCTGATCGCCGAGCATCCGGGCCGCGGGCGGCACGTGCTGCTGATCGGGCATCTCGATACGGTGTTCGAGCCGAATCATCCGTTCCAGCGTTTCGAACGGATCGATGCGCAGACCGCGCGAGGTCCTGGAACGTCCGACATGAAGGGCGGCCTGGTCGTCGCGCTGGCGGCGCTCACTGCGCTGAAAGAAGCGAAAGCGCTCGACGGCATGCACATCACGATCGTGATGACCGGCGACGAAGAAGATTCGGGCAGGCCGTTGTCGCTGGCGCGCGCGTCGCTGGTGGAGGCGGCGAAAGCGGCGGATGTCGCGATCGGTCTGGAGAACGGCGCGGACGATCCGAAGACCGCGCTCACTGCACGGCGCGGCTACACGGGTTGGCAGATCGACGTGCAGGCGCGCAGCGCGCACTCGTCGCAGATCTTCGCAGAGCAAGTCGGCGTGGGCGCGATCTACGAGCTGGCGCGCATCCTGCACACTTTCTACGAAGAGCTGCACGGCGAAGAACTGCTGACGTTCAACCCGGGCCTCATCGCCGGCAGCACGCAGCTCAACTTCGATCCGAAGAATTTGCGCGCGGAGACTTTCGGCAAGGACAACATCGTCGCCCCGATCGCTGTTGCGACCGGCGACCTGCGCACGATCTCGCCCGAGCAGCTGGAGCGCACCAAGCAACGGATGCAGAAGATCGTCGCGGCGAGCCTGCCGCACGCTTCCGCCACGATCACGTTCCGCGACGGCTATCCGCCGATGCCGCCGACGGACGGCAATCGCAAGCTGCTCGAGATGTATGACGCCGTCAGTCGCGATCTTGGATTCGGTGCGGTGACCGCCGTCGATCCGCGTCGAGCCGGCGCAGCGGACGTCTCGTTCGTCGCGCACGAGGTCGAGATGGCGATCGATGGCATCGGGTTGCTCGGTCGCGGCAACCACACACCAGACGAGGTTGCGGACCTGCGCACGTTCCAGATCCAGTCGCAGCGCCTGGCGGTGCTGCTGCTGCGCTTGAAGAATATGTAGGTCGGGCTTTAGCCCGACTCCTTCTACGAACCGGTCATCGGCTCGGACACCAGCTCCGCTTCAACCTTGCGGGACGCGAGCAGGTCGACGACGCGCTCGTCGCTGCGCAGGACGAAGCTGTTGCCCGCCTGCTGTTTCGCGAGCTTCTTGACGTGCGCCAGCAGGTGCGCGACGGCATCTGCGCTGCCCGCACCTGTGGTCTGCGAGTCCAACGCCGCCACCGAGACCGTCAGCAGCGGATACGACTGCTTCTTCTCATCGCGATCCGAGGCGGTGATCTGGCCTGCCGCCGCGTGCTCCGGCGAATAGAAATTCGCGACCGTCGCCGAGAAGCGCTGGATGATGCGATTGACCCGCTCGCGCCAGTCGGCCGAGCGCATCACGACGATGAAGTCGTCGCCGCCGACGTGGGCGACGAAATCGAGCCGCGCCGAGAACATGTTCTTGAGCAGGCCGGCCAGGTGCAGGATCACCTGGTCGCCCTGTCCGTAGCCGTACACGTCGTTGTACGGCTTGAACGAATCCAGGTCGAAATACGCGGCGACGAAGCGTTTGCGATTCTCGATCAGGCGATCGATACAACTGCGCAGCGCCGCGTTGCCCGGCAGCAGCGTGAGCGGATTGGAATGTTTCGCCGATTGCAGCTGCTGCTCGGTGATGAGCCGCAGCACGTCGATCGTCTGGCCGAGGCCGTGATAGCGGCCGTCCTTGGTGATTACGAATTCTTCGGTCAGGCGCGGCCGGCCCTTCTGCGTCACGAGCCGGCTCACCTGTTCCAGGCGCAGCTGGCCATCGACGAGCAGCGTCGGCGACTCCATGATCGCGGTCACCGGCTTCTTGTTGTAGATCTCCGGATGCAGCGGCTTCGCGAGCAGGTCGAACAGCTGCTCGCGGCGAACCACGCCGAGCGGCCGGCCTTCCTGCACGACCGGCAGCGTCAAGTGATCGGGATGGTCGCGGAAGAGTTCCGCGAGCTCCTGCACGCGCATATCGGGCGCGATCGGCCGCACGTAGGCAGCGATGTGCTCGGCGCACAGCGCGGTGTGCGTGACGATCGAGCGGTCGAGCGATTCCAGCTGCTGCAACGCTGCCATCGGCGCGACGTCGGGACGGCCGAACAGGTTGCCTTGCAGCCGATCGATGCCGAGATCGACCAGCTCGCGACACTCGCGTTCGGTCTCGACGCCTTCGGCGATGACGCGGCAGCCCATCGCGCGGCCCATGTCGAGCATCGAGCGCACGAACTCCAGCTTGGTCTGGTCGGAGTCGATGCCGCTGACGAAGTAGCGGTCGATCTTCACGTAGTCGGGCTTGAGCTCGGACCACGTGCGCAGGCCCGAGGAGCCGGCGCCGAGGTCGTCGATCGCGATCGCGCAGCCTGCCTCACGCAGTCGCTGCAACGTCGAGCGCAGGCGCGCGTAATCGTCGAGCAGGCTCTCCTCGGTCAGCTCGATCACGCAGCGGTCGGGCGGCATGCCCGCCTGTGCCGCGTATTCGAGGAAGCGCACGGCGAAGTTCGGCTCCTCGTAGACGGTATCTGGCGAAACGTTGACGAACAGCAGCCCGGCGACACGCGAGGCTGCAAAGCGCTTGAATGCGCTCTGGATGCAGAGGAAGTCGAGCTGCAGCTTCACGCCGCTCTTGCGCGCCGCCTCGAACAGGTTCTGCGGCGAGTGCAGCCAGCTGTCGGACGGGCCGCGCGTCAGCGCTTCGAAGCCGCAGATGCCGCGCGAGCGCGGGTCGACGATGGGCTGGAACAAGGTCGAGATGCGGCCCTCGCGCACGAGCTCGGTGAGCTCGTGCGTCGCGGCGTCGAGCCTGCGCAATCGCAAGGTCGGCGAATCTGGGCGGATCTCGGACATGGTTGCGAACAAAGAACTGCGGCCAGCTTCGGTTATCCCTGGCGCATTACGTTAATCGCGAAACCGTGCGCGATCCGAGATGCGCATCGCAACACTGAGGCGGAGCCTGACTTGGAGGTCAGGCAGAAGCGGAGGGAATGTGACGAGGGTCACGACGGAGTCAGGCTGAAGCCTGACCCACAGGGCTCTTGTGGGTCAGGGCTTCAGCCCTGACACCACTATCGCTTCATCGCGTCGAAGAAGTCGGCGTTGGTCTTCGTGTCCTTCATCTTGTCGATCAGGAATTCGATCGACGCCAGCTCGTCCATCGGGTGCAGGAGCTTGCGCAGGATCCAGATCTTCTGCAGCTCTTCCTGCGAGGTGATCAGCTCCTCGCGACGCGTGCCGGAACGGTTGATGTTCACCGCCGGGAACACGCGCTTCTCCGACACGCGGCGATCCAGGTGGATTTCCGAGTTGCCGGTGCCCTTGAACTCTTCGTAGATCACGTCGTCCATGCGCGAGCCGGTGTCGATCAGCGCGGTCGCGAGGATCGTCAGCGAGCCGCCCTCTTCGATGTTGCGCGCCGCGCCGAAGAAGCGCTTCGGCCGCTGCAGCGCGTTCGCATCGACGCCGCCGGTGAGCACCTTGCCGGAGCTCGGCACGACGGTGTTGTAGGCGCGCGCCAGGCGCGTGATCGAATCCAGCAGGATCACGACGTCGCGCTTGTGCTCGACCAGCCGCTTCGCCTTCTCGATCACCATCTCGGCGACCTGCACGTGACGCGTGGCCGGCTCGTCGAACGTCGAGGACACGACCTCGCCGCGCACCGTGCGCGCCATCTCGGTCACTTCTTCGGGACGCTCGTCGATCAGCAGCACGATCAGGTACACGTCGGGATGATTCGAGGTGATCGACGTGGCGATGTTCTGCAGCAGCATCGTCTTGCCGGCTTTCGGCGGCGAGATGATCAGGCCGCGCTGGCCTTTGCCGATCGGCGCGACCAGGTCGATGATGCGTGCGGTCAGGTCTTCGCTGGAACCGTTGCCGCGCTCGAGCTTGAGCCGCTTGGTCGGATGCAGCGGCGTCAGGTTCTCGAACAGAACCTTGTGGCGCGCGCCTTCCGGCGAATCGAAGTTGATCTCGCCGACCTTCAGCAGCGCGAAGTAGCGCTCGCCGTCCTTCGGCGGACGGATCAGGCCGGAGATCGAGTCGCCGGTGCGCAGGTTGAAGCGACGGATCTGGCTCGGGCTGACGTAGATATCGTCCGGCCCGGCGAGATACGAGCTGTCGGAGGAGCGCAGGAAGCCGAAGCCGTCCTGCAGGATCTCCAGCACGCCGTCGCCGTAGATGTCCTCGCCGCTGCGCGCATGCGCCTTGAGGATCGAGAAGATGATGTCCTGCTTGCGCGAGCGGGCCAGGCTTTCCAGCCCCATCTTCTGCGCGATCTCGACCAGCTCGGAGACCGGCTTGAGCTTGAGCTGCGTCAGGTTCATCGACTGACGCGATGCTGCGAGCTCGCTTGGGGAAATGATTCCTACGTCGTCGGCGTCGAAGTCGTCCGGTGGCAGCTCGTCATGCATCTGCCGGTGATTGCCGCCGCGATCGCGGTTGCCGTCGTTGCCGCGGTTGGGGCGTCCGCCGCCACCACCACCTTTTCCGCCCGGACGGTTACGGGCCTGATTACCTAAATAGCCTCTCACAGTTTGCTGTCCAGAAATGCGACCAGGTCTGATTTGCGGGGGGCTCCGACCTTCTGGCCTTCGACCTGGCCGTTCTTGAAGAGGATGAGGGTCGGAATGCTGCGCACGTTGAAGCGCTGCGATGTTCTTGGGTTCTCGTCGACGTTGAGCTTCGCGATGGTGACCTTGTCGCGATATTCCTCGGCGAGCTCACCCAGCATGGGGGCGATCGCCTTGCAGGGGCCGCACCATTCGGCCCAGAAATCCAGCAGTACCGGCTGCCGCGCCTTGAGCACGTCTGCCTCGAAACTGGCATCGCTGGTGTGCACGATCTTGTCGCTCTTGTCGCTCGTCACCCGAAAAGTCTCCTGTTGATAGTTGAGTGCCCGGTGTGTTGGCCGGTGTGGTCGATCCCGTTGAGTGTCAGCACGCGTGTCGCAGTCGCGACGCGGCAAGGACGCGAGAAAAACCTCGAAGAAAATGCCGAAGCGTAAAACCCGAAGCAAATGCCAAGTGACTCGTCAGCTGTGCTCGGGCACAATGCGGTGTCTCAAAAGGCTGGTCAGCCTCCCTCTAAACTCAACTCTCTAGCTAAATCTTGGCCAAAAATTTGCCGAAAAACTTGTATCGACATGGCACCCCACATGGCACGCCGGCGGGGGTCTTTTTACGAGGAGCTTGGAGCCGGTGATCCGGTCGGGGCGGGAGCGGATGAATCCGCTGCGTTGGGCGGTATTAGAACCGCAGCCCTGGCAATTTGCAAGCGGGCCCCAACCGACCTTCGCGTCACATCCGCATCGCGCGCGCCGCGCGACCTCACTCCCTACGCACACTTTCATCACGAATGGCTGATTCGCATTTAACAGAGTTGTCCTTCTCGAGCCTGCACCTGCCGGAATCGCTGCAGAAAGGTCTCGCCGATGCCTCGTTCGAGCGCTGCACGCCGATCCAGGCGCAGACGCTGCCGCAGGCACTGGCCGGACTGGACGTCGCCGGACAGGCACAGACCGGAACAGGGAAAACCGCCGCATTTCTCGTAGCGATGTACGCGCGACTGATCCGTTCGGAGTCGCCGGCATCGCGCACCCTCAGTGCGCCGCGCGCGCTCATTGTCGCTCCAACGCGCGAGCTGGCGGTGCAGATCCATCGCGATGCCGAGGTGCTCGGCTCGCACACCGGCTTGCGGCTCGGGCTCGCCTTCGGCGGCGTCGACTACGACAAGCAGCGGCACCAGCTCGAACAGGGCGTGGACGTCCTGATGGGTACGCCGGGGCGCATCATCGACTTCGCGAAACAGCGCGTCTTCGATCTGCGCGCGGTGCAGGTACTGATCCTCGACGAGGCCGATCGCATGTTCGACCTCGGCTTCATCAGCGACATCCGCTGGATCCTGCGGCGCCTGCCGGCGCCCGACCTGCGGCTCAACATGCTGTTCTCGGCGACGCTGTCGCAGCGGGTGCTGGAGCTCGCCTACGAGCACATGAACGACCCGACGCTGGTGCGCATCGAGCCGGACAAGATGACGGTCGACGCCGTGCGTCAGGTGATCTACTACCCGTCGAACGACGAAAAGCCGCGATTGCTGGTCGGACTGCTGAAACACATGGATCCGCGCCGGAGCATGGTGTTCGTCAATACGCGGCGCGCGGCGGAACAGATCGAGCAGCTGCTGCGCGGCAACGACATCAACGCCGAGGCCATCTCAGGCGACGTGCCCCAGCGCAAGCGGCTGCGCATGCTGCGCGACTTCCATGAAGGCACGCTCGCAGTGCTGATCGGCACCGACGTCGCCTCGCGCGGACTGCACATTCCGGACGTCAGCCACATTTTCAACTACGACCTGCCGCAGGATCCCGAAGACTACGTGCATCGCATCGGCCGCACGGCGCGCGCCGGCGCGGAAGGCGACGCGATCAGCTTTGGCTGCGAGGAATACGTGATGTCGCTGCCGGATATCGAGGCGTATATCGGCCGCAAGATTCCCGTCGCGCCCGTGCCGCAGGACATGCTGCCCGAGATCTCGATGCCCACGCCTTCGCGCCGGTACGGCCCGCGCGGTCGGCCGCAGGACAACGGACATCGCGGCGGCGGGGGCGGACGCAGAGGCGGTCCGCGTCGCGAAGGGGGTCCGCGTCGCGACGGCGGTTCGCGTTCCTCTCGACCACCGGCCGCTCGACCACCGCGGCCTGAGCGACCTGCAGCAACTAGCAGCACCCCGGCGCGGAGCGCTGAAGGCGCAGCCGGCGGCGATGCGACCAAGAAACGTCGGCGCCGTCGGCGCGGCCGGCGCTCCGGCGAAGGCGCGCCGGCGACCCCGGAAAGCTAGCCGGCAAAAGTCACGCGAGCAGTTCCTCGATCCGCTCGACGGTCTCGAAGCCGTCGATCGTGCGCGCGTCCTGCGTCGAGTCCGGACGCGAAATCGCGAAAATGTGTCCGATGCCGTGCGCCCGCGCCGCGTTCAGCACGGCGATGCTGTCATCGACGAACAGGCAGCGCGCCGGATCGAACGCCAGCTCCGCCTGCAACTGCGTCCAGAATTGCGGGTGCTCTTTCGGCACGCCGAAGTCGTGCGAGCTGACGATGCGCCGGAAGTAGCGCGCCAGCCCCGTTTGCTCGGTCTTGATTTCGAGCACATCGCGATGCGCGTTCGTCACCAGCACCGGATCGAGATCGCGCGTGTGCATCTCTTGCAGAAAGCGCTCTGCACCGGGCAGGAACCGCACGTGCGCGCGCACTTCGCGCTTCAGCTCCGCGACGTCGAGCGACAGCTCGCGACTCCAGAAGTCGATGCAGTACCAGTCGAGCGTGCCCTGCTTGGCGACGAAGCGCGGTGCGATGGCTGCACGGGCTGCCTCCAGCGACAGCGCGTGACGCTCGGCATAGCGCTCGGGCACGACTTCCAGCCAGAAATAGTTGTCGAAGCGCAGGTCGAGCAGCGTGCCGTCCATGTCGAGCAGCACGGTGTCGATTTCGTTCCAGCGGGGCATCGGTCTTCGGTGTTTGTTGAGCTGCGCCGTATCATACGGCGGTAGGTCGGGCTTCAGCCCGACTCCTCAATCTTCGGTGAGGGTGGAATGGAGCTCGGCTGGGGTCTGTTGACGGTGATCGGGCTGGCGGCGGCGGCCGTCTGGTTCTGGCAGGACAGCCTGGCCGCGCGCGAGAGCGCCAACGCGGCGGCGAAGGAGGCATGCAACCGCCTCAGCCTGCAGTTCCTCGACGGCACCGTGGCGTTCGCCCGCCTCGCGCTCGTGCGGGTCGGCGGCGTGCTCAAGCTTCGCCGCACCTACGTGTTCGACTACACCGCGACGAGCATCGAGCGACGCCAGGGCTTCGTGCTGCTCACCGGCCGCTGGGTCGAGTCGGTCGGCTACGCTCCGGGCGACGTGCAACCGGACGCGCGGCTCGTCCGGCCGGAGCCGGTCGCGCGGCACAGCAACGGCAACGGCGAGGGCAACAACCTGCTGGAATTACGCGACCGGCGCGAGCCGCGAAAACCGCCGGAGGACGGTCACTGAGCGCTCGCCAGGCGTGGCGCTGTTGCGTAAAGTACGCAGCGATGACCGAATCGGAGAACAAGGTCGAGACCGAGACGTTCCGGCGACTGGAGCGGCTGCGGGAGCTGCGCATCGAGCATCGCGATCTGGACGACGTCATCAACCGGCTGCAAATGGACCTGTACGTCAACGAAGTGCAGCTGCGCCGCCTGAAGAAACGCAAACTGATGTTGAAGGACCAGATCGCGCGGCTGGAGAGCGAGCTGATCCCCGACCTCAACGCATAAAGAAGAACGCGAACCGACGATGCAGGAACTGCTGCGAAATGCGGGCCGCCAGCTCGAGGCGCTGCTCACGCCGTCCTCGCTCCTGCAGCTCGCCGCGATCCTGGTCGCAGTACTGCTCGCGTTATGGTTCGGCCGGCAGGTGCGCAACACCGAGCGCGCCAAAGCCGCGCTGGTGCAGAAGGGATTCCAGGCGCGCGTCACCGAAGCAGTACTGATCGTCACTCCGCACTTCGCCGCGCTGGTGCTGGTCGCAGCGTTCGGCGGCGTGCTGCACGCGATCAAGGCGCAGAGCCGGCTGGTCGATATCGCAATCACGCTCGCCGGGATCATGCTGCTGATCCGTCTCGGCGTCTACATGGTCCGCGTCTCGCTCGGCAACCGCACCAAGGGCTGGGGCGACACCATCACGTTCGTGGTCTGGGGCGTGCTGGCGCTGCACGTGCTCGGCTGGTTCGATCCGCTGGTGCAGGCGCTCGACAGCGTCGGCATCAATGCCGGCAAGGACCGGAAGATCACGCTGTGGTCGGTGTTCAAGATCCTGTTCACCGTCGGCGCATTCATGCTGGTCGCGATCTGGATCGCGCGCTGGTTCGAACGGCGGCTGATGTCGATGCAGGGCCTGGCGCTGTCGATGCGCATCGGCATCTCGAAGTTCGCGCAGGCATTCCTGATCGGCCTGTCGATCCTGCTCGGCCTCAATGCCTCGGGCCTCGACCTGACTACGCTGAATGTGCTCACCGGCGCGATCGGCATCGGCCTCGGCTTCGGCCTGCAGGCGATCGCGGCGAATTTCGTCAGCGGCTTCGTGCTGTTGATGGACCGCTCGATCAAGCCCGGCGACGTCATCAGCTTCACGGGCGCGACCGGCACCAGCACCGAGGGGTTCGGCTGGGTGCAGGAGCTGCGGGGCCGTTACGTCGTGGTGCGCGATCGCGACGGCGTCGAGACGCTGGTGCCGAACCAGCATCTGATCACGAACCCGGTCATCAACTGGAGCTACACCGATCCGCGCGTGCGCCTGAAGCTCCCGGTGCGCGTCAGCTACAAGTGCGATCCGGAAAAAGCGCTCGCAGTGCTGCTGCAAGCGGCAGAGGGTCAGACGCGCATCCTGCGCGATCCGGCGCCGGTGTCGCGCATGATGGGCTTCAACGACTACGGCTTCGACCTGGAGCTGCGTTTCTGGATCTCCGATCCGCAGGAAGGCGTGAACAACGTGCGCTCGGACGTGAACCGCGCGATCTGGCGGCTGTTCCAGGAGAACGGCATCCAGATTCCGGTCGCTCAGCGCGAGATCTCCATCGTGCACATGGGCGAGCGCAGTCCGATCGCACATGATGTCTGACATCCCCGAGAGCGCGATCGAGCTGCGCTTCATCCGCTCGAGCGGACCGGGCGGTCAAAACGTCAACAAGGTCGCGAGCGCCGTGCAATTGCGCTGCGATCTCAAAGCCTGGCCGGCATTGCCGGAGCGTGTACGACAACGGCTGCGCACGCTTGCAGGTCGACGCCTCACGGACGAGGACGTCATCGTCATCACCGCACAACGCCATCGCACGCAGGAACACAACAGGCGCGACGCGATGGAACGCCTGTCCGCAATGGTCGAAGAAGCGCGGATCGAGCCGAAGGTGCGTCGCGCGACGAAACCGACACGCGCGTCGAAGCAGCGGCGCCTCGAGCACAAACAGCAGCGCGGTCAGGTCAAGCGCCGGCGCGGAACCGTCAAGGACTTCGATTAGAGGGCTGTAGGTCGGGCTTCAGCCCGACTCTTCACAGCGCAATGGCAATGCCCAGCCGCAGCTGCGACTCGAGCTTCCTGTTGTAGTCCAGCAGGCTCTCGCCGTAGCCGTTGAAGTACTGCAGCATCAGCCAGCCCGTCAGATCGCCGCCGCTCAACTTGGAGAGCGGATACGACGCGTTGAGCTCGATGCTGCCGTAGTCGCTGCGCGTGCCCTTGCGCAGCACGCCCCAGAAGTCCAGGCCACCCTTGCTGCCGACGCCGAACAGCCAGTCGACATAGCCGCGATAGTGCTCGATGTCCCGGTTGTCGCTCTCGGCGATGTAGTTGTGGACGAGCGGCGCGAAGTACGCGCGCAAACCGTCGGGATCGCCGAACGTAAGCGTCGGTCGCGCGTACAGCATGTTGTAGCTGCGCGAGTCCTCGGCCTCCTTGCCGTTCGACTCGTGACCGATACCGGTCTCGACGCCGACGCGCAACTTGCCGTCGAGGTAGCGCGCGAGATCGTAGTTCGCATAGAACAGCCGCGGGCGATAGCTGGAATCCTTGAACGGCTTCGACAGCTCGCCGAGATCCCACAGCGACGTCTGCGAGAACGACAGGTACAAATCGTCGATCCACGGCAGCTGCCGCGCCAGGCGGCCCCGATCGTCGAACAGGCGGAAGCGCAGGCTGATCTGGAATTTCGCGTTCAAGCCGCCATCGCCGCCGACAACTACGTACACCGGGTCATACACCGACACCGCGAGCGGCGGCGGCTTGTCGATGAGTGCAGTGCCGGAAGCACTCGCCGGCGCCGAGGGAGCGTTCCACGCCGCGCTCGATGACGTGTCGCGCGGCGCGATCTGCACCGCGACGGGATTCGTCGCGAGGCCTGTCAGCGTCAGCGTTGCTGTCTCCGCCGCACCTTCCGGGACGGTGCCGCGCAACGCGACTTTGAGGAACTGCCGCGGCGGAATTTCCAGCGCGCCGCTGCGATCGGGCGCGAGGTCGAACCGCGCGACGGATTGCGCGGTCTCCAGGCGTGCGTTCAGCGCCGCCGGCAACTCGACGCGCAGCGGCGCATCGCTGTCGTTCAGGATGGTGAGATTTGCGCGCAGCGGCGCGCCAACATGGGCGGCGGCTTCGGGCACGGAAAGGATGTATTCGGCGCGCGCGGCGTGACCAACCGCGAGCAGCGCAAGTGCGACGCAAGCAAGTGAAGAGAGGGCATGGAATGGCCTGTTCAACGGTGCGTCACTTGCAACACGCTGTTCCTTATCTGCTCGTGCAGCACCAGCTGCGCATCGTCAGCGACGGCAGGCAACATATCCGTGTAGGTCAGCCGCCCTTCCGCGCTCACGCCCAACACGTTCCGGGCGCGCAGCAGGTCGATGAAATTCTTGAACAGCGTTTTGTCGAAGAACTCCGGCGCGTTCAGCTCATACAAGAGCGACATGCGTTGCGCCATCAGCTGACACTGCGATTCGAGCACGTCCTGGCTGATGCGCCCGCTGCCCGACTTCAGCAGCACCGCGATCACCAGGTAGTAGCGCTCGATGATCGGCACCGTCACGTGCGCGAGCACCGACAGTTGCACTGCTTCGGTCGAGCCCGTCGGCGGCCGTCGCCATTGCGTGCCGCCGTCCACCGACTCCAGCAGGCCGTGGTTCGCCATGTCGTCGAGCGTCTCGAGCACGGCGGCAGTGACTTCGTCCTCCCGCCAGCGCAGGAACAGCTCGTCGTACACGTAAGGATAAATGCGCCACATCAGCCGCTGCACGTCCTCGGTGCGCATCGTGCGGTTGTTGAGGAAGCAGCAGGCGACCAGCGAAGGCAACGCCATCAGGTGCAGGACGTTGTTGCGGAAGTAGGTCATGAGCACCGAGTTCTCTTCCGTCATCTGCAACACGTCGCCGAGCGGATGCTTGTGTCGTTGCAGGACGCCCATGCGCTCGGCGTGACGGACGATCGACAGGCCATCGGCTTCCGTGATCCACACCAGCGGCGAATACGGCGCCTGACGCAGCAAGGATGCGTACAGCTCCAGCTGCCTGACGAGGTCGGTCTCCAGCATCGACTGCTTCGGCGTAGAGAGCAGCACCAGCGCGATCAGGTTCATCGGCGCCACGCACGCCGCGCTGTTGATGTTCGTCATGATGCGCCCCGCGAGCTCGTCGACGGCGGGCGCGAGCCACGCCGGCCGGTCCTCCTTCTCGCGCTGCCAGTCGGGCGCGTGCTTGCGCAGAATTTCGTCCAGCCGCACTGCCTCGCCGAAGCTGACGTGCACCTTGCCGAATCGCTGGCGCAGCGTCGGCAACGTTCGCAGCAGCGTGAACACCGACTCCTTTTCTTTCGCCTTGCCGGACAGCTCGCCGATGTAGGTCTTGCCTTCCACCAGTCGCTCGTAACCGAAATACACGGGCAGAAACACGATGGGACGGCGCGGGTCGCGCAGGTAGCTGCGCAGCGTCATCGACAACATGCCGGTCTTCGGCTGCAGCAGGCGCCCGGTGCGGCTGCGGCCGCCTTCGATGAAGAACTCGATGGAATGGCCGCGCGCCATCATCAGCCCGAGGTATTTCATGAACACCATCGTGTAGAGGGTGTTGCCCTTGAAGCTGCGCCGGATGTAGAAACCGCCGCCCTTGCGAATGAAGCGGCCGAGCACCGGCATGTTCAGATTGATGCCGGCCGCGACGTGCGGCACGGCGTAGCCTTTGTAATAGATCGCGTACGACAGCAGCAGGTAGTCGATATGGCTGCGGTGACACGGTACGTAGACGATTTCGTTGCCGTCCGCGACCTTCTGCAGCTGGTCGAAGTGATGCAGCTCGACACCGTCGTACAGGCGCGTCCAGAACCACGTCAGCACGCGCGCCAGGATGGCGACGAACACGTGCGAATAGTTGGCGGCGATCTCCGCCGCGTAGTCCTGGCCGAGCTTGAGCGCCTCGCGCCGCGAAATCTTTTTGGCGCGCATCTCGTCGGCCATCGCGCGGCGCACCGAGCCCGCGCGCAGCACCTGCGTGACGATCGTGCGCCGATGCGACAGGTCGGGCCCGATCGCCGCCGCACGCTGTCGCGCGAGCGCGAGACGCAGTGTTCGCGTCAAACGACGCACAGCGCGCGCTGCATCGGCGCCATCGTCCAGAGCAGCGCGCAGCGAGACCGGATCGCCGAACTGCACGAACAGGTTGCGGCCGTTCACGACGACCGAGAGGAAGCGGCGGAAGCGTCCGACGCGCTCCCAGTTCTCCGACAGCAGCACGCGCAACCACGAGCCTTCGCGGTCGGGCGCCCGCCCCCACATCACGGTCACCGGAATGAGATCGACTTCCAGCGAGCGGTCGCTCGCTGCCGCGGCTACCAGCTGACGCATCGGCGCAGAGATGCGGTGATCGATGCGATCGCCCCAGAAGCCGGTGCGGCGTTCGAGAAAGAGCACCGAGCGCTCCGGAAGCGGCGGCTTCAAACCGTCGAGCGGCTCCGGCAAGCCGTGGCGCTCGCAGACTTTCTCCAGCGCCACGAGGTCGGCGACGCCGAGCACGTCGAGGACGTAGCAGATCGGCCGGTCGTGTTGCGCATAGCGCCGCCGCAGATCGTCCGGCAATACGTGCGGCCGCGCCCACCACGACAGCGGCGCGCGCAACAAGCCCAGCCACAAGCGATCGAGCCCGGACAGATCGGCCATGAGAGCTGTGGAGCTACTCGTCGCTCTCGTTGCGCTGGACGGCCGCGTCGAGAGCGCGCTTCTGCTCGTCGACGACGTTCTGCACGTTCTTGGCCTTCTCCATCGGAGTCACCACGACGTCGCGGAACACGGTTTCCTCGATCGGCGGCGGTGGCGGTCGCGGCTCATCCGCGGATCCGCAGGCAGCCAGCAGGAACGATATCAGCAGCATCGACCCGACCCGCTGGATGGCGATCATAGAGTTTTCCTTCTGGCTACCCGCCGCACAGCCTACAGCCGCCGCAGGAACCGGTCGAGAAACTCGCAGATCTCGTCGACGTTGGCGGTCAGGCGGTGGTCCGAATCGATGAGGTGCAGAGTCGCCCGGTATTGCCGGGCGTAGCGCACGCTGTTTTCGGGCGGCACGATCGTGTCGTTCCAGCCGTGCACGATCGTGACGGGGCAACCCGGCGGCGGCTGCGGTGTGTATTGCTCGTACCCGGGCATGAAGAACGCGGGAGCCAGTACGAACACGCCGCGCACCGGCAACTGTCCGGCAGCCGTCATGCACACGTGAGCGCCGAGACTCGAGCCCACGAGCACCAGCCTGCCCGGCAGGTCTTTGCAAACCTCCAGCAGCCGGCGCACGCGCACCGCGGGATCGTCCATGCCGCGGTAATCGACCGACTCGACGGTCAATCCATGCGCTCGCGCGACTTCGGCCATCGCAACGATCTTCCCGCCCCACGGCTCGCCGTCCTGGCCGTGCGAGAACACGATGTAGCCCGCGCTCATGCGAACGGATCGCCGTCCGCCGGATCGGAGAAGTCCGCGGCGCGCGGATCGGCCAGATGCGAGGGAACGACGTTGCGCAGGCTGGAGAAGATCGATTCGGTGCGACCCGGGTACTGCTGCTCCCATTCGCGCAGCATCTTCTTGATCTCCATGCGCTGCATGTTGTCCTGCGAGCCGCACAGCGTGCACGGAATCAGCGGAAATTCACGGGCGCGCGCGTAGCGCTCGATCTCGCCCTCGGCGACGTACGCGAGCGGCCGGATCACGACGTGGCGCCCATCTTCGCTGCGCAACTTCGGCGGCATCGCCTTGAGCTTGCCGCCGAAGAACATGTTGAGGAACAGCGTCTCGACGATGTCGTCGCGATGATGGCCGAGCGCGATCTTGGTGATGCCGTTTTCGCCGGCGTAGCGATACAGCGCGCCGCGCCGCAGCCGCGAGCACAGGCCGCACATCGTCTTGCCTTCGGGAATCACTCGCTTCACGACGCTGTACGTGTCCTGCTCGATCACGTGGAACGGCACGCCGAGCGCGGTGAGATAGTCGGGCAGCACGTGCGCGGGGAAGCCCGGCTGCTTCTGATCGAGATTGACCGCGATCAGCTCGAAGTCGACCGGCGCGCTGCGCTGGAGCGACAGCAGGATGTCGAGCAGCGTGTACGAGTCCTTGCCGCCGGACAGGCACACCATCACGCGATCGCCGTGCTCGATCATGCGGAAGTCTTCGATCGCCTTGCCGACCTGCCCGCGCAAATGCGCCTGCAGACGCTTGAAGTTGTTCGAAGACCTGGGGGTGGACTGCGGGACCGCGGACATTCGCTTCACTCTTCCAGGTATTTGGCTTCAACGTAGCGCAGCCACGCGGCAGCAGACAGCGGCTTACCGGTGGCTTTGCGGATCAGCTCCGGCATGCTGACAGTCGCCGCAATGGAGTGCACGTTCTGCCGCAGCCAGTCGAGCAAGCCGGCGAAATGCCCGGCCGCGATCTCATCGTCCAGTTCGGGGCGATCGGCGCGCAAGCTCTCGTACAGCTGGCCGGCGATCACCGCGCCGATCGCGTACGACGGGAAATAGCCGAACGAGCCGACGGCCCAGTGCACGTCCTGCAGGCAGCCTTCCGCGTCGTTCGACGGCCGCACCCCGAGGCGATCCTGCATCCGCGCGTTCCAGGCTTCGGGCAGATCCTTGACCTTGAGCTCGCCCTTGAGGATCTCGTTCTCGATCTCGTACCTCAGCATGATGTGCACCGGGTACGTCACCTCGTCTGCGTCGACGCGGACCAGGCTGCGACGCACGCGGATCAGCAGCCGGTACACGTTCTCCACTTCCCACTCCGGGGCGGTGGCGGGCGCGCTCGCCGCCGCGGCAGTACCGAACGCCTTGTCCAGCAGCGGCTTGATGTAACGCAGGAACGGCCGGTTGCGGCCGATCAGCATTTCCAGCAGCAGCGACTGGCTCTCCTGCACCGCCATGCCGCGGTCGCGCCCGACGGGCTGGCCGCGCCACGCCTCCGGCAGGCCGACGTCGTACATCGCGTGACCGGTCTCGTGCAGCACGCCCATGAGCCCGGTCAGAGGGTCGGTCGGGCTGAAGCGAGTGGTGATGCGAATGTCGCCGGGCACGCCGCCGGTGAACGGATGCTCGCTCTCGTCCAACCGGCCGCGATCGAACGGGAAGCCGATCGCCTTCATGACTTCGACCGCGAGCTGCGCGTTGCTTGGAGGGCGCGTAGCGGCCGGCGATTTCCAGCGGCGGGCGCTGCGCCTGCAGCTCGATCACTTCCTGGATCAGGCCCGGCAGACGGCGGCCGAGCGTAGTGAAGATCGTGTCGATCTCGGCGCTGGTCATGCCCGGGCTGAACTCGTCGAGCAAGGCGTCGTACGGATCGAGATTGAGCGCCTTGCCGAGCAGGCTGGCCTTGTCGCGCAGCAGGTTCACGACCTCCTCGAGATGCGGCGCGAAGATGGCGAAGTCGCTCTTCTGCTTGGCCTCCATCCATCTGACCTCGGCGCGAGCGGTCGCCTTGGCGAGCCGCGACACCAGGTTGTGCGGGGTAGCGATGGCGTGCTCGCGCTCGCGGCGCATCTCGCGCAGGTTGGCGCTCTGCCAATCCTCCAGGCCGGCGCTGTTCGCTTCCGCGCGGGCGAGCAAGCGGGAGACGCGCGGCGAAGTCAGCAAAGCGTGACTCTCCGTCTCCAGCGCGGCGAGCTGCTCGCCGCGGAGGTCGGAGCTGCCGCGGGGCATCATCACGGCGGAGTCCCAACGCAGGATGCTGGCAGCGCTGCGGAAAGCGTGCAGCCGCCTGAATTCCTGCTCCAGTTGTTGATAGGGCGTCAGCGCCATGGGGACCCGCCGCAAAGGGCCGGCATTCTAGCAATGCGAGCACCGGTGCCCGCCGAGCCGATCGTTTATATTTTTTTTACTTTTCGCAATTGAAGACCCGTTTCTTCGCCATGCGAGTCACAAAAAATCTAACCAAATACACAAACGGTCGCGGGGAACTTGTGCAGAGCGGCACCGTCTTATTGACCGTCCTCCTGCGAGAGCGTTCGTTTGCGGCGGACGTTCAAGGACAGAGCCGGCAGCGTGCTACGCACCTGCCGGCTTTTTTATTTTTGTGGGTCAGGCTTCAGCCTGACCTTCCGCCGGCTTCTTGTCGCCCCGCAGTTTCTCGATCAGGTGCGCGATGTATTCCGGCGAGCGCGTGTTACGTGCGACATAGCCGTACACGACCGGCACGACGTACAGCGTCAGCAGCAGCGAGAACATCACGCCGTAGACGACCACTGCGCCGATCGACTTGCGGCTCTCTGCGCCCGCGCCCGAGGCGATCAACAACGGGATCGCGCCGAACACCGTACACAGGCTGGTCATCAGCACCGGGCGCAGGCGGATCGCGGCCGCTTCGATCACGGCTTCGTGGAACTCGATGCCGCGGTCGCGCAGCTGGTTGGCGAACTCGACGATCAGGATGCCGTTCTTGGCCGCCAGGCCGATCAGCATGATGCAGCCGATCTGGCTGAACACGTTGATCGAGCCGGACGTGACCGACAAGCCGAGCAGCGCGCCGGTCACGGCGAGCGGCACGGTCATCATGATGATGAATGGATGGCGGAAGCTCTCGAACTGCGCCGCCAGCACCAGGAACACGATGACCAGCGCCAGCGCGAAGGTCGCGTACAGCGCCGAGCCGGAGCGCTTGAACTCGCGCGACTCGCCGTCGAAGTTGATCTGCGCGTGCGCCGGCAGCTCGCTGCGCACCAGGTTTTCCATGTAGTCGAGCGCTTCGCCCAGCGAATAGCCGGGATTGAGGCCGGCCGAGACTGTGATCGAGCGCAGCCGGTCGAAGCGCCGCAGCTCCGTCGGACCGGCGACCTCCTCGATGTGCACCAGGCTCGACAGCGGGCACCAGCGAGCCGGTGGTGGAAGAGCGCACGTAAAGGTTCGTCAGGTTGCTCGGCGTCGCGCGGTCGTTCTCGCGAGCCTGCAGCATCACGTTGTATTCCTCGCCCCGATCCAGGAAGGTCGTGACGATGCGTGAGCCCATCATCGTTTCCAGCGTGCGTCCGACCGTCGTCAGCGACACGCCGAGATCGGCGGCGCGGTTGCGGTCCACCGACACCTTCATCTGCGGCTTGCGCGCGTAGTAATCGGAATCGAGATTCGTCAGCCCGGGATTCTCCGCCGCTTTCTGCAGGATGATGTCGCGCCAGCGCGCGAGCTCCGCGTAGTCGCCGCCGCCGAGCACGATCTGCACCGGCGGACCGAAGCCGCGAATGCCGAGGCCGCCGGGCGTCACGACCGTGGCGCGCACACCGGCCAGGTTCGACACCATCGGGCGAATGCGCGCGGCGATCTGCTGCGCCGATTCCTTGCGCTCGTCGAAATCCGACAGCGACAGCACCACGCGCCCGACGCTCACCTCGCCGCCGCCGCCGAAATTGCCGAGCCGCGACAACATGCGCCGTGCGTTGCCCTTCTCGACCTCCACCATCGCAATCTGCTCGACCTGTTTCAGGAAGCGCTCCATGTACTGCAGGCTCGACCCTTCGGGCGCGGTGAGGATGATGACGACACGCTGGCGGTCTTCGGACGGCGCGTACTCGGCCGGCAGCAACCGGAACAGAACCACCGCCAGCGCAATGGCAGCTGCGCCGGCACCGAGGATCAGCGCCGGAGCATGCAGGCTCTTGCGCAGCGAGCGCTCATAGGTCCCCGACAGCCATTTGAAGAACCTGTCGACAGCGTGCGCAACGCGGCCGCGGACGATGCCATGCCCGAAGATCTTCGAGCTCATCATCGGCACCAGCGTCAGCGATACCAGCGCCGAGAACGCAATCGCCGCGGCGATGGTGATGCCGAACTCGCCGAACAGCCGGCCGATGTTGCCGGGGATGAACGAGATCGGCAGGAACACGGCGATCAGCACCAGCGTGGTCGCGATGACTGCGAAGCCGATCTCGCGACTGCCGTCGACCGCGGCGAGCAGCGGCGGCTGGCCGAGCTCGATCCGCCGCACGATGTTCTCCAGCACTACGATCGCGTCGTCGACCACCAGGCCGATCGCCAGCACCGCGCCGAGCAGCGTCAGCACGTTGATCGAGAAACCGGCGATCACCATGACGATGCTCGCGGAGATGATCGACACCGGGATCGTCACGGCCGGGATCAGCGTCGCGCGCACGGTGCCGAGGAACAGATAGATGACGATGAGCACGAGGATCAGCGCGATCACCAGCGCGTGGATCACTTCGTTGATCGAGCCGCTGACGAAGACGGTGTCGTCGACGTTGATGCCCATCTTGATGTCGTCGGGCAGGGATTCCGCCACCAGCGCCATTTCGGCCTTCACGCCCGTGGCGACCTCCAGCACGTTCGCGGTGGACTGCGGGACGATGCCCAGGCTGAGCGCGGGCTGGCCGTCGGAGCGCGCCACGTTGCGCAGATCTTCGGCCGCGAGCTCGACGTCCGCGACTTCGCCGAGGCGCACCATGTAGCCGCCTTCACCGCGGCCGACGACCAGCTGGCGAAAATCGCTCGGCGTGTAGAGGCCCGTGTCGGTGTGCAGCGTGAACTCGCGCTGGCTCGACTCGATGCGGCCGGCAGGCAGCTCGACGTTCTCCGCGCGCAACGCGTCCTCGACGTCCTGGACAGTGAGCCGGCGCGCCGCGAGCGCCTGGCGATCGAGCCACACGCGCATGGCGAAGCGTCGCTCGCCGCTGATGCGGACCTGCGCCACGCCCTTGACGACCGAGAACCGGTCGACCAGATAGCGCTGCGCGTAGTCGGTGAGCTCCAACTGCGAGCGCCGGTCGCTCTCGAGGTTGAGCCACATGATCGGTTCGGAAGTCGTGTCGACCTTCGCGACTTCGGGCGGGTCGGCTTCCTGGGGCAGATTGTTGAGCACGCGCGAGACGCGGTCGCGCACGTCGTTGGCGGCGGATTCGATGTCGCGGTCGAGGCTGAACTCGATCGTGATGCGCGAGCGCTCGTCCTGGCTGGTGGAGCGCAGCGTGTCGACGCCTTCCAGGCCCGCGATCTGGTTCTCGATGACTTGCGTGATCTTGGTCTCGATGACCGACGCCGAAGCGCCGCGGTACACGGTCTCGATGCTGACGACCGGCGGCTGAACGTTGGGCGTCTCGCGGATGGACAGGCGACCTGCGGCCATCAGGCCGATGATCGTGAGCAACAGGCTCAGGACCATCGCGAAGACGGGGCGACGGACGGAAACGTCGGAAAGAATCATGTTTCGCCGTTCGCCTGACCACCGGCGGCAACGGCGCCCTGCGCGCCCTGCACGCGCACCGGCACGCCGTCGCGCAGATTCTGCGTGCCGTCGATCACGACGCCGTCGTCGGCGCTCAGTCCCTGCAGAACTTCGACTTCGCCGGGCCGGCGGCGGCCGATCTTGATCTCGCGCTTCTGCGCCTTGCCATCCGCCACGACATACACGAAGTGCTGCTCGTTCTCCGGCACGATCGCCTGCTCCGGCAGCATCAACGCCTGGCCTTCAGGGCGCACCAGCTTCACGGTCATGAACATGCCGGGCCGCAGACGGCCGTCGCTATTGTCGATCAGCGCGCGGATCGCGACCGAGCGCGTCGACGGATCCACTCGCGTGTCGATGCTCGCAACGCGACCATCGAACGTGGTCTCGGCGTACGCGGTGCTACGTGCTTGCACCGTCAAACCCGGCTTGAGCGTGGAGAGGAACTGCTCCGGCACCGAGAAATCGAGCTTGACCACGCTGAGATCGTCGAGCGTCGTGATGACGGCGCCCGGGTTCACGAGGCCGCCGAGACTCACGTGGCGCAGCCCGACGCGCCCGCTGAACGGCGCAGTGATGACGCGATCGGCGAGCCGCGAGCGCGCGGCGGCGACGCGCGCCTCGTTTGCGAGCAGCGTCGCCTGCAATTGCTCGAGTTGCGCTTCCGACAGCGCCTTGGTCGCGAACAGCTCCTGGCTGCGCTTGTATTGACTGCGGCTGTCGCTGGCGGCGGCTTCGGCTGCGGCCAGATCTGCGCGCGCCTCGGTGTTGTCGAGCTCGATCAGCAGGCTGCCCTTGCGAACCTGCTGGCCCTCGTTGAAGTGAATCGCAGCGACGCGATCGGCAACCTTCGCAGTGATGTCGACGGATTCGTTGGCGCGCAGCGTGCCGAGCGCTTCGACCTCGTAGGCGAACTCCTTCCTGACCGGGTGCGCGGTGACGACAGCGGCGGCGCGGCTGGCGCCGGCGTTCGGCCCTCTGGCGCCCGGCGCTCGATTTATCGCCCGCGAACAGGTACCACGCGCCGCCGATGAGCACGAGCGCAGCGAGCGCCACGATGACGAGGCCGTTACGAGTCACGTATTCGGTCAGCCTTCCACCGGCGGCCGGCGGATCCGGAAGTAAACGAAACGAAAAGTATCTCACTACCGCGTTGCCAAACGTTGGAGGACGGGGCATCAGAGCGGCGCGAGCCTGCGAAGTTTCATTGCGGGCGGCGCCGACGAGCCGGCCGGAAGGCCCGGGCGCGGCAGGGGCGCTACAGTACCCGGCGGCAGGGCCGCCGGGCTGTAAAGAATCGTGGAGGAAGAAGGACTTACGCTGGGCGGGCTTTAGCCGTCTCAGCGGCTCGGCGTCCGAGGCGTCGCTGATTCCTTCGAACAGCGCCGTCGTCAGGTAGCGCTCGCCGGTGTCCGGCAGCATCGCCAGGATCACCGAGCCCTTCGGCGCCTTCTGCGCGACTTTCAGGGCCGCGGCGAACGTGCCGCCGGAAGAGATGCCGCAGAAGATGCCTTCCTTCGACGCGAGCGCCCGCGAGGTCTGGATCGCGTCCTCGTCGGCCACGGGCAGGATCTCGTCCGCCACCGAGCGATCGAGCACGGCCGGCACGAAGTCCGGCGTCCAGCCCTGGATCTTGTGCGGCTTGAACTCCGCGCCGGTCAGCAACGATGCGCCGGCCGGCTCCGTGACGACGATGCGCGTGTCCGGCCGCGCCTTCTTGATGATGTCGCCCGCGCCGGTGAGCGTGCCGCCCGTGCCCCAGCCGGTGACCCAGAAGTCGAGCCGCCTGCCCGCGAAGTCGCGCAGGATTTCCGGCCCGGTGGTGTTGCGGTGATATTCGGGATTCGCCTGGTTCTCGAACTGGCGCGCGAGGAACCAGCCGTGCTTCTTCGACAGCTCAGCGGCCTTGCGCACCATGCCCGAGCCGCGCTCTGCGGCCGGCGTGAGAATTACCTTCGCGCCGAGCATGCGCATGATCTTGCGACGCTCGACCGAGAAGCTCTCGGCCATCACCGCGACGAACGGATAGCCTTTCGCCGCGCACACCATCGCGAGCGCGATGCCGGTGTTGCCTGACGTGGCCTCGACTACTGTCTGGCCCGGCTCCAGCGTGCCGCGCCGCTCGGCATCCTCGATGATCGCGATCGCGAGGCGGTCCTTCACCGAGGAGAGCGGATTGAAGAACTCGCACTTCACGTACATCTGCACGTGCGCCGGTGCGAGACGGTTGATCCTGACGACCGGCGTGCGACCGATCGTGCCGAGAATGCTGTCGTAGATCATGTCGATACCTAACAACGATAGGACGATGGAAACGCAGGAGCGGAAGGCCCGCGAGAGTGCGCGCTGCACTGCGAAGCCGTCAACTGCACTTTCGCTACTACTGTCGATACTACGGACAGCCGTGTTGTTGCACTGCCAAATGGGCGTCGTTAGAGTAGCCGCGCACATGAGCGAAGAACGGCTCATCAAGAAATATACGAACCGGCGCCTCTACGACGCCTCGCAGAGCCGTCACATCACGCTCGACGACATCCGCAATCTCGTGGTTGCGGGCGTGCGCGTGAAGGTGATCGAAGACAAGACGAACGAGGACATCACGCGGCTGATCCTGCTGCAGGTGATCGCCGACCAGGAACAATTCGGCCGGCCGATCCTTTCTACGCCGCTGCTCGAAGCGTTGATTCGGTTCTACGGCAACTCGCTGCAGAGTTTCCTGAGCGCGCACCTCGAAAAGAGCGTCGAGACTTTCATGAGCCAGCAGCAGCAAGAAGCGGATAGCGGATAGCGGATGGCGGATAGTCAGAGGCCGCCATATTCATGAGGATCTGCTTCGTCGCTTCCGAGGTCGCGCCGCTCGCCAAGACCGGCGGGCTCGCCGACGTCGCGGGCGCATTGCCGCGCCACCTGCACGAGCAGGGACACGACATCCGCCTGTTCATGCCTTTCTACTCGAGCATCGGCACAGCAGCGTTGCAGACAGTGCCGGTCGATGGCGCGCAGAACATCGAGTTGCGCCTCGGGGCACACCTTTATCGCTACTCGCTGCTCGAGACTCAGCTGCCCGGCTCGAAAGTGCCGCTGTATCTCATCCACTGCCCGCAGGTTTACGACCGGCCGACGATCTACACGATCGGCCCCGACGAGCATCTGCGGTTCCTGATCCTGCAGCGCGCCGCACTCGACGGCTGTCAGCGCATGAAGTTCGCGCCGCACATCGTTCATTGCAACGACTGGCACACGGCGCTGTTGCCGATGATGCTGAAGACGCTGTACGCGTGGGACTCCCTGTTTCGCGCGACGCGCACGGTCATGTCGATCCACAACATCGGTTACCAGGGCTGGTTCGATGCCTCGACGACGTACGACGTCGGCGGCAATGTCTGGGACCTGCTGGCGCCCGAGACACGCGCGGGCGGCGGATTCAACTGGCTGCGCGAAGGTGTGCGCAACGCCGACGCTGTCACGACGGTGAGCCCGACGTATGCGGCAGAAATCGCCACGCCGCTCGGCGGCCACGGTCTCGACGTCGCGCTAAACGCCCGGCGCGATGGCGTGATCGGCATTCTCAACGGCGTCGACTACACCGAGTGGAACCCGGCGACCGACCGCTATCTCAAGCATCACTATTCGCCGCAGGATCTGTCGGGCAAAGCACAGGGCAAGCGCGCGTTCCTCGATTGGCTGAACCTGCCCGTCGACGCCGCATCACCGCTGCTGGGCATGGTCACGCGCCTGACGGTGCAGAAAGGCATCGACCTGCTGTTCGATGCGTTGCCCGAGATCATCGCGACGCGCGATCTGTGCTGCGTCGTGCTCGGCAGCGGCGAAGCGCGCTACGAGAGTTTCTTCACGGGCCTGCAGCAGCGCTTCCCGGATCGCGTCGTGTTCCATCGCGGCTATAGCGAAGAGCTCGCGCACCTCATCGAAGCGGCGAGCGACATGTTCCTGATGCCGTCGCTCTACGAGCCGTGCGGGCTCAACCAGATGTACAGCCTGAAGTACGGCACGGCGCCGATCGTGCGCCGGACCGGCGGCCTCGCGGACTCGGTGGAGCACTGGAATCCCGCGACGAAACGCGGCACCGGCATCGTGTTCAACGATTACGACGCGCCGGCGGTGCGCTGGGCGCTGCATACCGCGCTGGATCTGTTCAAGGACCGCGACAGCTGGCTGCAGATGATGCGCAACGCGATGGCGCAGGATTTTTCGTGGGACCGGCAGAGCCGCGCGTACGCGCAGCTTTACCAGAAGCTTACTGCCGCAACACCTTGAAATTGACGGTGCCGGTCTCCTGGAACGGAATCTTCTTCAGCATGGAGATGTCGGTGAGCACCTTGCCTTCGACGACGTAGTTCACCTGTTCGCGTCCATTGAGCCGCGACAGCAGCCGGCCCGCGCCGCTCACGAAGTTGGTGCGCACCGTCAGGTCGAAGTCGATGTCGCCCTTCGCCGGCACGGTGAAGGGCTTCTTGCTGACGCCCTCGGCGAAGCTGTCGCCTTCGAGGAACAGCTTGTAGTCGATGCCGGTGATCGGCAGCTCGCGATCGTTCGGATTCTCGACGTTCACTTTGACCACGAACTGCTGGTTGAAAATGTCCGCCGACGTCATGGCGACGCTGACGAGCGAGAGCCGCGGCACTTGCAGGTCCGGCCGCAGCATGCTGCAGCCTGCGAGACACAGTGCGAATGCGCACAGCACGGCGCCAGCCATTCGTTTCATCGAAACTCCCAAGACGCTAAGAGCGCCAAGAGAATTCTGAATTCAGAATCCGACTTGGCGGTCTTTGCGAGAGTCTATCCCTTCTTTATCAGGCGCGCCGCCATGTCGCGCGTCACCAGAGCGACTCCGCCTTCGCTCATGTAGAAGCGCCGCGCGTCTTCCTCGGGATTGACGCCGATATGCGTTTCGGGCGGCACCTCCGCGCCGGTGTCGACGATCGCGCGCTTGATGACGCTGCCGGCGCCGACGCGCACATCGGGGAAGATGACGGCGCGCTCGAGGTAACTGCGCTCGTCGACGCGCACGTTGGAGAACAGCAGGCTCTGGTTGACGTGCGCGCCGGAGATGATGCAGCCGCCGGACACCATCGAGTTCACCGCCATGCCGCGCCGGCCGTCCTCGTCGAGCACGAACTTGGCCGGCGGGTACTGGCGTTGATAGGTCCAGATCGGCCAGTCTTCGTCGTAGATATTGAGCTCCGGATCGACGTGGATCAGCTCCATGTTCGCTTCGTAGAACGCGTCGACCGTGCCGACGTCGCGCCAGTAGTGCTGCACGCGGGTGTTCGTGTCGGTGAACGGATAGGCGAATACTTTCAGCGAGCCGAGCGCCGCGGGAATGATGTTGCGACCGAAGTCGTGATTGGTGTCCGACCGCTTGGCGTCCTCTTCCAGCAGCCGGTACAGCAGGTTCGCCTTGAAGACGTAGATGCCCATCGAGCCGAGCGCGAACTGCTCGCGGCCGGGAATGCCCTCGGGCTCCTTCGGCTTCTCCGAGAACTTGGTGATCCGGTAGTCGGCGTCGACGCTCATCACGCCGAAGGCGGTCGCCTGCTCGCGCGGCACTTCGACCACACCGACCGTAATGTCCGCGCGCTTCTCCACGTGCGAGGCGAGCATCGGGCCATAGTCCATCTTGTAGATGTGATCGCCGGCCAGCACCAGCACGTGCCGCGGGTGATGCAGCCTGATGATCTGCAGGTTCTGGTAGAGCGAGTCGGCCGTGCCGCGATACCAGAAGTTGCCCAGCTGCTGCTGCGCCGGTATCACCTCGACGAACTCGTCGAACTCGCCGCGCAGGTAGCCCCAGCCGCGCTGGATGTGCTGGACCAGCGAGTGCGCCTTGTACTGCGTCATGATCGAGATGCGGCGAATGCCGGAGTTGACGCAGTTCGAGAGCACGAAATCGATGATGCGGAACTTGCCGCCGAACGGCGTAGCCGGCTTGCAACGATGGTCGGTCAGGTGTTTGAGGCGCTCGCCCCGCCCGCCGGCCATGATGACCGCGAGCGTGTGGCGCGTGATGCGGCTGACATAGCGGCGCACTGACGCCCGCTGGGTCGAGGGCGCGGCGGGTTTCGGGCGTGCGATTGTTGGTCTTTCTTGCATGTCAGGAGCTCTCGTATCCCGTGCAGCCGGACCGACCCGGGCTGCCATGGTAGCCGACGGCTTGCCTGCCGGCCGGCCCTTCGGCATTGTGGAAAAAGGCTTGCACCTGCGTCCCGGTTCCTGATCGCCCGCCGAATGTACAAACACACCCGAATGCCGCGCCGTCTCCGCGTGCTCATGTGCGTGCTCTCGACGGTGTTTGCCGGCAATGGACATGCACAAGCGCAGCCGCCACAGGCCCCGGCCACCGCGCCGGCCGCGCCCGCAAAATGCCTGCCTGCAGGCGACGGTTACCTGCGTGCCCGCCTCTCCGGCGCGCTGAGCACCGAGCTGGATTGGGGCAACGAAGGCACCGAATGCACCGGCGCCGTGCGTCCGACGGACGGTGGTATCCGCATGCGCTTCAGCCGGCCGGATGGCGAGGGCAAGCTGGTGCTGGTGTTCGGTATCGCGCACCTGCGCGAAGGCAAGCAGGGACGGAATATTCCGGTGAACGTCACGCTGATCCGCGAGGGCGCGGGCGAGTTCTTCAGCACGCAGGGCGACGACAAGTGCACGCTCGATCTCGTCACGCAGGACGTGATCGTCGGCATCCCGCGGCGCTCACGCTCGTATCGCGTGACGGCTCGCGGCTTCTGCACGGAGCCGGCGCGGGCAGTCCGCGGCAAGGGCGCGGTGCTGCTATCGCGCTTCGATTACTCCGGACGCGTCGATTTCGAGACCGAAGAGACGCAGACGGACGACATTTTGACGGCAGGCAAGCAATGAAGAGCTCTCATCGCGTCGTGACTGCATTCCTGTGCGCGCTGCTCGCGTGGTCGGCATCGGTAACGGCTGCAAGTAAAGACACCCGGGAGCTTGACCGGGCATTCCCCAAGTCGACGCTGCAGATCGCGACGCCGGACGCGCGGCTACACAAGATCGACGTCTGGGTCGCGGACACCGACGCGCGCCGCATGCGCGGTCTCATGTTCGTCGAGCATCTGGCGGACGACGCCGGCATGCTGTTCATCTATCCGTATCCGCAGCCGATCGGCATCTGGATGAAGAACACGCCGCTGTCGCTCGACATCCTGTTCATCACGGCTGAAGGACGCGTCCACCGCGTGGCGGAGAACGCGACGCCGCACTCGACCGACACGATCCCGTCCAATGGCGTCGTGCTGGGTGTGATAGAGCTCAAGGCCGGCAGCGCGGCGCGCATGAAGATCGCGCCGGGCGCGCAGGTCATCCACCCGGCTTTCCGCCAGAACTGACCTCGCTTAGCTGGAACCAGCAATTGAACGCGACGGTGATGCGCTCGCCGTCGCCCTCGTACGGCTTCACGTCGTGCAATACCCACGACGGGAACAGCACCAGCTGGCCGGGCTCCAGATCGATCTGCCGCACGCCTGAGGCAAACGCGCCGCGCAGGCTGGCGTTTGCCGCGTCCAGGTACATGCTCGAAGCGAGCAGCGGATTCAGAAACGTGAGCAGCCCGCTGCCGCGCTGACCCGGGTCGACGCAATAAACGCCGGACCACGAGGCGTTCGGATGATTGTGCAGACCGAAGAACCCGCCGCGCCGCGTGACGTGAAACCAGGCGTCCGAGTAGATGAGCAGGCGGCTGCGCATCGCGTCGTCGTAACCGTTCAGGTCGCACACGAACTTGATCAGGTGCCGCCAGCAGAATTCCTTGAGCTGCTGCAGACAGCGCTCGTTCGAGCGGAACAGCCCGAAGTTGCTTTCGAAGACCTGCGGATTGCGTTGCGTGAGCGGACGCGGGTTCACGTGCTCGCCGCCCTCCGCGCTGCGCGCCAGGAACAAGGTGCGCAGCTCCTGGTTCAACGGCGCGCAATTCTCCAGCTTCGCGAAACCGAAGGGGACGGCGAAGAACGGCAGGATCTCGGCCATCTCACTGGACCCGCGTCACTGCAGTAGCACGACTGCCGGAGATGAGCCGGAACGAGCCGAGCGAGCCGGCCAGGATCGCCACCGGGTCGCCGACCTCGAGCGGGAAATACCGCTCCGCGTTTTTCTGCGCCCACACCTGGCCATTGTCGAGGGTCACCACGAGCTCGCCGCGCGGCCGCTTGTCGATGGCTGTAACCGTCGCGCTCATGCGCTTCGGCGCGGCAGCTTGCGGCTCAGCTGCTCGGTCGAAGCACGCGAGGCGCAGTGTGTCCTCCTGCTCGCGCGTGCATGCGGCGATTCGCGAGGCCAGGTCGTCGGCCGCGAATGCAGGTTGTGCCGATGCTGCCGCGAGCAGCGCCGTCGTCAGAATGCTGTGCAGCCCTTTCATAGTCGGTTTGCCTTCATGAATTGCCACGCGTTGCGGTTCACTTCGAGCGCGACGTCCGAGTACGCGTGCCTGTGCCCGGGGATGACCGTGACTTTCACGGGATGCCCGGCCTTCGCCAGCGCGCTTTGCGTCTTGCGTACGGCGAACAGCGGAAAGTACTCGTCTTTGTCGCCGATGAAGATCGCGATCGGGATCTTGCGCTTCGCGTACGGCACTGCACGGAACTCGTTCGGCGCGCGCCACGCGCCGGCGTGAATGGCAGTCGCTGCGAACAATTGCGACTCGATCATCGATAACGTCAGCGAGTACACGGCGCCGCCCGAGCTGCCGAACAGATAAATGCGCCCGCGGTCGATCGGCTGCTTCGCCGCCGCCTCTTCGATCACCGCACGGATGAAGTGCGGTCCATCGGCTCGCACCTGCCACGCTTCACGCTCGCGAGCGTCCGGTGCGACGAGAACGATACCTTCCTGCTCCGCGAGCGAAGTCCACCAGTTGACGATCGCAGCGGAGTTGCCGTACGAGCCGTGCAGCAGCACGATCAACGGCGCAGGCGCAGCCGCCGCCGACATGGGCACGAACAGCGAGTAGCTACGCTTGATTCCCGCGAACTCGAAGGAGTCCGCACTCACGCCGCGAATCCACAGCGACATCAGGATCGCGAGCACGACTCGCGTCATCACGACTGCATGCACGATAGTCTGCGCACAAAAGGACAGTGAGGCCCTGCTGCATTGTCGAACATGGTGGACGGGCTTGCTAGACTCGCCGCAGGTCCGGATCGGGAGATTCGATGAGCGCTTCGCAGGCGGGCGAGGTCAGCGAGTTGATTTTGCAAGCAGAGCGTGCGCTGGCAAGCGGAGACCGCACGCGTGCGGATGCGTTGCTCACGCGCGTCAAAGCCGCCGACCCCGAGCATCCTGCCATCCTCAACGACACCGCTCTACGCGAGCTTCGCAGCGGCAACGTGGCCGGTGCACGGGAACTGCTGGAGCGCGCGGTAGCGCGCGATGGCGCGAACACGCGGCTGTTGATGAATCTGGCAGGAACGCTGCGCCAACTCGGCCTCGCAGAAGAAGAGATGCGCATCATCGAGCGCGTGCTCGCCGTGGAGCCGCGCCACCTGTTCGCACTGCTGCAAAAGGCGGCGTTGCTGGAATCGCAAGGAAAGCAACGCGCGGCCGCCAAGGTGTACCACAATGCGCTGCAGACCATTGCTCCGGGCACCAGCGTTCCAGGCGCGTTGCGCGGATTGATCGAGAAGGCGGTTGCTGCAACGAAGGCGAACGATGCGGCGCTCGATGCTTATCTGAACGAGCGTTTGCAGGAATTGCGCGGGCGTCATGCCGGCGCGGAGCAGGAGCGCTTCGACCATTGCATCGACGCTTTCCTCGGCAAGCGACGCATCTTCACGCCCCAGCCGACTTTCATGAATTTCCCGCAGCTGCCAGCGCGCGAGTTCTATCCGCGTGCGCAGTTCCCCTGGCTCGATCAGCTGGAGGCCGCGGCCGCGGATGTTCGCGAAGAGTTCGAGCGCGTGTTCGCCGAGGACGCCGCGAGTCTCGAGCCGTACGTCGCGTATCCGCAAGGCGTGCCGGTCGATCAGTGGTCAGAGCTGAATCACTCGCGGCGCTGGAGCGTTTTCTATCTGTGGCGCGACGGCAAGCCGATGGAGGAGCACCTGCGACGCTGTCCGCGCACCGCTCAGCTGCTCGCGAGCCTGCCGCTGCTCGATATCCCCGGCTACGCGCCGACAGCTTTCTTCTCGATCCTCGATGCGAAGTCGCACATCCCCGCGCACACCGGCGTCACCAACACGCGCGTCATCGTGCACATGCCGCTCATCATCCCGCCTGCTTGTCGCTTCCGCGTCGGCTCGACTACGCGCGAGTGGCGGCCGGGGGAGGCCTGGGTCTTCGACGACTCGATCGAGCACGAGGCGTGGAACGACAGCGACGTTCCGCGAGCGATCCTCATCCTTGATGTCTGGAATCCGTACCTGACGACCGCGGAGCGCGATCTCGTGCGCGCCACGGTCACGGGCATCGCCAGGTACTACGGCGACTCCGTGCAGTAGGCGAGCAGATTTCCCGTTCCGGCTTGCGGCCGACCGCCGTGCGCGTCGATCGACTCGAACAGCGAGACGACCAGCGCGCGCTCTTCCTGCGAAAGCTCCGGGCGCCACACGTCGAACAGCAGGATGACTCGCGTCTGCGTCGCTGCGGTTCCACGCTTCGTGCTCGATCGTATCGTCGAACAGCCACGCCTTGCCCTTCTGCCAGTCGCGCATTTCGTTGCCGACGCGGAACGTGCATTGCCCCGGCACCAGCAGCGGCAGGTGACAGATCAATCGCGTGTTCACCAGGCCGTTGTGCGGCGGAATGTGCGCGCCGGGTTGCAGCAGCGAAAACAGGATCGACGGCGAGCGATTCGGCACGCGCGCCAGCGGCACGTCCTGCAACGCCTGCATGGTGCGCGGACAACGCGCGGCATTCTCCGGCACGACCTCGCCGTTCTTCCACAGATAGAAGGCGCTCCACGCCGGATTGTTCAGCATGCCCGCCTGCTCGTTCGGCGGACGGTCGCGCTTCGCCTGCACGTACGGCGCGAACGCGGCGGGCTGCTGCATCACTCCCTGCAGCTCGGCGCAGATGGCGTCGGTCTCGCGCTCCAGCGCGTCCAGCCACGGGAACGGCTCGCGCTCGTAGAACTGGATCTGCGGCAGGCCCGGGAAATAGAAGTAACGCGGCTCCTGCAGGTAGATCCGCTTCCTGCCGAGCACGATATCCAGGGACTGCGCGAAGCGCTTGCTGCTGGTCGCCGGGTCGAAGCCGCGCGCCGTCAGCTGATCGACGATGTACTCCTGATACTCGCTCGCATAGCGCTCGTACATCGAGCGCGCCCGCTGCAGGTCGGGCAGCAGGTCGCGCGACGCCTGCTGCGGCGGACCGGCCGCCTTCAGCGCCGCGAGGTAGTAGGACGAGGCCGAGCGCGCGTCGCCGGCGTTCGCAAGGTGATCCGCCTTGAGGATCAGGGCGCGAACGTTGCGCGGCTCCGCGGCGAGCACCTTTTCGATCTCGTTGATGTTCATGAGCGTGATTGCACGAGTCGCTGCCGCTATAGTAATTGCATGCCAGCACATCGCCCAAACCGATCGCCATGGCCGAGAATCCCGCCGGCCTGAACAAGGCGGCCATGCAGGCCATGGGCGCCGGCGACTTCGCCACGGCGCAGGCGCTGCTGCTGCGGCTGGTCGCCGCCGACCCCTCCAGCATTCCCGGCTGGCTGAACCTGGCCGCGGTCCGGCGGCGGCTCGACGACGCGAACGGCGCCTTCGCCGCGCTGCGCGAGGCGCTGAAGCTCGAGCCGCGGAATTTCCCCGCCCTGCTGATGAGCGCCTCGATGCTGGAGCGCGAAGGCAACATGAAGACCGCCGCCTCGATGTACGGCGCCGCGCTCTCCAATGCCCCGCCCGACAGCTATCTCGACCCGCCGACGCTGCAGGCAGTCGCGCACGCGCGCGAGGTTCACGGCCGGCATACGCGCGAGATGCACGATTTCATTCGCGCCCAGATCGGCGACACGCAAAGCCAGTGCGCGCCGGTGGAGCGCCGCCGCCTCGACACATTCATCGACACGACCCTGCGGGTCCGCAAGCGCTACCAGCAGGAGCCGCTCGAATACTTCTATCCGGGCCTGCCGGCCATCGAGTTCTACGAGCGCAAGGAGTTTCCCGTGGCTCGCGGACCTGGAAGCGGCCACCGAGCCGATGCAGCAGGAGCTGGCGCAGATCCTGCGCGAGGACCAGGCCGGCTTCGCGCCGTACATTCATTACGACGCGCACCGGCCGCTCGACCAGTGGCGCGAGCTGAATCACTCGCCGCGCTGGAGCGCATTTCATTTCTATGAGAAGGGCGAGCCGATCGCCGAGCGCTGCCGCCGCGCGCCGGCAACGATGGAAGTGCTGTCGCGCCTGCCGCAGGCTCGCGTGCCGCTGCGCTCGCCCTCGGCGCTGTTCTCGGTGCTCCAGCCGCAGCACGCGAATCCCGCCGCACACCGGCGTCGCCAACTTCCGCCTGGTCGTGCATCTGCCGCTGATCGTGCCGCCCGGCTGCGGGTTTCGCGTCGGCGGCGAGACGCGCGAGTGGCGAGTCGGCGAGGCCTGGGTATTCGACGACACGATCGAGCACGAGGCGTGGAACGACAGCGACCAGACGCGCATCATTTTCATCTGCGACGTCTGGAGTCCGCGGCTGTCGGCGGAGGAGCGCGTGGCGATCGGCGCAATCATCTCAGGCGACCGACGCCTTCAACGGCACCCAGCCGACGTCCAGCGTTTGACGATTCCGGAGGTAGACCCGTCGTGCTGCTCAAGATCCGCAACCTGCTCACGCCGCCCGAGATCGCGCGCCTCACGGCTCTGAGCCGCGAGCTGCGCTTCGTCGAAGGCCGCGCCAGCAATCCCGCCAACGAAACCAAGAACAACCTGCAGGCGGACACGAGCGATCCGAAAAATGCCGAGGTGGCGCAGCTGGTCAGCAGCGCCTTTGCACGGTCGCGCGAGTTCATGGAGTTCGCGTTGCCGAAGCGCGTCGCGCCGCCGCTCCTGAGCCGCTACACGCCGGGTATGAAATACGGCGCGCATGCGGACGCGGCGCTGATTCCGCTGGAGCGCTCGCGCCTGCGCTCGGACGTCTCGTGCACGGTCTTCCTCAACGACCCCGCCAGCTACGAGGGCGGCGAGCTGTCGGTCGTGATCGGCAACCAGGCGATCGCGTTCAAGGGTGCGCCCGGTGAGGCGATCCTGTATCCCTCGACCACGCTGCACGAAGTCGTGCCGGTGCGCAGCGGCGAGCGGCTGGTGGCGATCACGTTCATCGAGAGCTACATCGCCGATCCGCACCAGCGCATGCAGGTGTACGAGCTGAACGACATCGCCGCGGTGGAAGCCGGCAGCATGCAGTGGGAAAGCCGCGTGCGGCTCGACGTCGTCCGCCAGAACCTGATGCGCATGTGGTCGACGACGTAACCGATCCGCAGGCCCTGCTGCGCAGCGCGGAAGCGCTGGAGAAAGCCGGGCGCCTCGCCGAGGCTGAAGACGGCTACGTGCGCCTGCTCGCGCGCTGGCCCGATCTGCCGGACACCTGGTACAACCTCGCGCGGCTGCAACGGCGGCTCGGGCGCTTCGACGCGGCGCTCTCGTCCTACCAGCAGGCGCTGAATCGCGGCGTCTCGCAGCCCGAGGAAGTCCATCTCAATCGCGGCGTCATCTATTCCGACGACCTGCGTCGGGACGATCAGGCCGAGCGCGAGCTGCAGGCGGCGCTGGCGCTCAATCCCGACTACGTTCCCGCGTTGCTGAATCTCGCGAACCTGCGGGAGGACTTCGGCAAGCAAGTCGAAGCGCGCGCGCTCTACGAAAAAATTCTGGCGTTGCAGCCGCATTGTCACATCGCCCTCGCGCGCTACGCCGGTCTGCAGAAAGTCGCAGGGCCGAACGATCCGCTGATCGCGAGACTGCGCGCAGCGATCGCGGCTCAGGATACGTCGGCTGCTGACAGCGCCGATCTCGGTTTTGCGCTCGGCAAAGCGCTGGATTCATGCGGTGCGTGGGACGGAGCTTTTGCAGCGTACGCCGCTGCGAATCGCGCCAGTCGGCAGAGCGCTGCGCCCGGCACGGGTGTCTACGACCGTCGCGGGCACGAGCGGTTGATCGACGAGCTGATCGCGACGTTCCGGCCGGGTCTGCCGGTCGCTGCGCGACTGCCGCAGTCCGCGCGGCCGCTGTTCATCTGCGGAATGTTCCGTTCCGGCTCGACGCTCGCGGAGCAGATCCTGGCCGCACACTCGCGCGTAGCGGCGGGCGGCGAGCTGGCGTTCCTGCCTTCAGTGGTGCGCGCCGAGCTCGCGCCGTTTCCGGCCACGATGGCAACGCTCCCGCAAGCGCGGCTCGATGCGCTGGCTGCGCGCTATCTCGAAATGCTCGCCCGCCTGTTCCCGCGCGGCGAGCGCGTCACCGACAAGCGGCCGGACAACTTTCTCTACATCGGTCTCATCAAGAGCCTGTTTCCGGACGCGAAGATCGTGCACACGGTGCGCACTCCGCTCGACAACTGCCTGTCGATCTACTTCCTGCATCTCGATCACGGCATGAGCTACGCGCTCGACCTCGCGGACATCGCGCACTACTACGCGCAGTACCGCCGCTTGATGGCGCACTGGAAGACACTCTACGGCGCGGACATCTTCGATCTCGACTACGACGCGCTCGTGCGCGAGCCGCGAGCCGCCATCGAACGACTGACGCGGTTCTGCGGTCTCGAATGGGAGGATGCGTGCCTGTCGTTCGAGCAGGCCGCGAGAGCGGTGAAGACCGCGAGCGTGTGGCAGGTGCGCGAGCCGCTTGTACCAGCGCTCCTCGGGCCGCTGGCGCAACTACGCCGTGCAAATCGCGCCGCTGCAGGCATATCTGCGGAAGGCTGGAATCGAAACCGGCGACTAGGTACTGGCTAGGCTGCAACCGGCCGCGTGCGGATCCACTGCGACAGCACCCATTTCTCGCCGGCGGTCGGCGGCATGCCGGCGTGCACGGTGTCGTAGTCGGGAGCGCCGTCGGCATCGACGTTGCTGAACAGCAGCGCGTCGCCGCGGCCGCCGCGGTATTGCCAGTCGAGCCGCGGAAATTGCGTCGCGCCGCCTTCGTAACCATCGTTGAGGTAGATCAGAAACGTCGCTGCGCGCTGGCCGCGCGCCGCGAGGTCGTGCGCCAGCTCCGGCGTTTTTGCCTCGATGAAGTCCGCATGCAGCGCGAACTGCTCGCCCGGCGAGTAGTGCAGCAGCTTCGCGATCTCGAAATGCGTCACCGGCGCGCCGGACGCCGCCGCGATCCGATCGCGGATCAGGCTGAGCACGACGTCGGCGTTGAAGATCGTGAACGACATCTCGCGGTTCGTGCGCGTCTCTGCGACCTGCGGCGTCGAGCTGCCGCGATAGACTTTCGCGCGCATCAGCCCGCTGCCGGCGCGGCCGATCAGCCACTGACATTCGTCGGCGGTTGCAAAGCGTTCGACGACGACGATGCGCGGCTTCTCGAACATTACGCGGGCGGGCGGCGTGGATCGCCACGACGCCACGTCGACCTTGCGTCGCAGCGCTGCGGGATCGCTGCCGGAATCTCGCGCAAGAAGTTGCAGCTCACGCAATGCAGGATCCCAGCCGAGCTCCGCGGCGCGCGCGAGATGATCGAGCGCGGTATCGACGTTGCGCGCTTGCGCGATACCCCAGGCAGCACAAATTGACAGCAGCGCTGCAGCTTCACCGCCGCCGCGCGCAGCAGCTTCGCGCAGCGTCGCGATAGATTTCGCCGGCGACGGCGCCATGCCGTCTCCGACCAGCAGACGTCTGCCCAACGTCGTGAGCTCGGCGACGTCGGTCATCAGAACCTCCTGAGGACCTCGGCAACTGCGGGCTGCGATCCCGCCAGGTTCTCCAGCCAACGCAGGCCGGCGGCGATCTGCGCTGCGTTGTTCTGCCGCGATTGGCGCAGCAGCTCGCGTCGAACCTGCGGCGAGTATTCGAAATCCGGCGACTTCGAATAGCGCGTCAACACCGGGCTGCGCGCGATGTCGTCGAGCCAGCCCGAGTCGAGCGGCAACTTGAAATGCGCGGCGACACGACCTACGCCCCCGTGACATCCGCGAGCAGCTCGTCGAAATCGAGCGCCACGATGCGCGCGCCGAGACGCGCGACGGCATCGTGCTGGTTCCAGGTTTCCGCAAGCCAGCTCATCGCGGCCAGCTCGCCCAGCGACAGTGCATGCAACTGCGGCAGCGGCGTCGCGATGCGCGCCTGCAGCTGGCGGATGCGGACGGGCCCATGCCCGCGCAGATCGATGGCGGAGTTCTTGCCGGCGAGCAGCAGTCGCGAGGTACGGCTCCGCGGCGAGATTCAGGTAAACCGCGTGCGCGCCGTCGTGACGTTCGAGCAACTGCGTAGCAATCCTGCAGGCGCTGCTGGTGGCTTTGAGCACGACGGTGTGAGTGCTCTGGTATCCGCGACTCCAGAGTTTCAGCAGAGCCTGCTCCAGCGCATCGCAGTCACGCGAGCTCAGCAACGATTCCGGCAGGCCCAGCACATCGCGTGCATCGGCGAGCGTGCGCAGCGGCAGCGGCTCGCGCAGTGACAGCACACAGCCGCTCTCGTCGAGCAGTCGACTGAGGAGCGTCGAGCCGACGTGACCGGTGTGGAAGATGAAATGCAGCGGCTTGCGTTCGCCGATCGCCTGCGCCGCCTCCAGCACACTGCCGAGGCTCACCCAGCTGCCTTTGACATCGGACGTGAGGATGCGGTCGTCGAGGAAGCTCGCAGCCCGGTAACCGCTCTCGCTCAGCTGCACGAGCAGCGCCGCGTCGCGCGCGAGATCGACCTTCTGCAGGTAGACGTCGGGCGAAGCGGCCAATCCGCTGAGCACGGCTGCTCTCAACGCACGCGCGCGACTTTGCTCGAGCGGCCGTTCGGTGCGATCAGCACGAAGGAGCCCAGCGCGCCGGACTCGATCTTCACCGTGTCGCCCACCTTCACCTTGATCTTCGAGCTCGCGGTCCGTTCGGCCCACACCTGCCCGTTGTCGAGAGTGACCACGAGCTCGCCGTGCGGCTTGGCGCCGACTTCCGTGACCTTGCCGGTGATCTCTTTCAGTCCCTCGCGCCTCTCGCGATCGAGATCGCCGCGCGCGCCGAACTTTTCCTCGCGCGAGACCGACGATACAGGTGTCGGCGGTGGCGCGGCCGGCTGCGGCGCGCTCGGTGTCGCCGCGACCGCAGGCAGCCGGAGCCGCTGGCGCGCGGCGCAAGTCCGCGACCGCAGCGTCGAAGCAACGCAAGCGGCGCGCATCGTCCGTTTCGTTGGCGCACGCGATCAGCGCATCGGACGTGCTCTGCGCCGCTCGAGCAAGCGAAAAGGCCAGGCCAGTGCCTGACAGCAGGACTGCACACGCAGCCTTGACGACCCATCGGTTCATGCATTCCCCTCCAAACGGCCATCGGACCGCAATTCGGTTTCGACGATGACGCCGGCCGCGATCAACTTCCCAAGCACGCTGCGCAGCTCCGCTGCGTCCATGTTCGCGTGGCGCGCGAGCGCATCCCCCAAGGAGAACAGCCGCTGCTTGAGGATCCACTCGACGGTCGGATGCGTCGCCCCGAGCGCGACCTCACCCTGTTCGGTGATTGCAACGTAGCCGCTGTCGCGTCGCACGACCTGTGCACGACGCGCGATCTGATACCACGTCGGCTGCGGCTGGGCCGGCAATTCATATTCCGCCCTCGCCCCCGCCAGGCTGCGCTGATGATTCAGCACGTCGGTCGCAAAGGCTGGCGAAGTCATTATCGTCTTGACGCGCTCCGCCAACGCCGCGAGTCGTTCGCGCAGCGCAGCCTCATTGCGCGCATCGGGCAGATATTGCCGGAATGCGCTCTCGGCAGTGACTGCGCTCTCCAGGAGCTTGAACAATGCCAGCCCGGTCGCCGGCGTGACGCCGAACGAGACGTGCAGCGATGCCTGCGCGCCGGTCAACGCATCGTGATACTGGCCGCGCGGCAGATAGAGAATGTCGCCGGGCTTCATGTCGGCTTCGAACAGCAACCGCCCGCGACTCGCGGTGAGCCACTTTTCGACTTCGTCACCGGGCGGCAGCGGCGTTACGGGCGCGTCCGCGCGCGACTCGTAGACATGCCACGTCTTCTCGCCTTCCACCTGCAACGCGAATACGTCGTGCAGATCGAAGTGCGTCTGGAACGCCTGCACTCCCTTGAAGGAGCAATAGGCGTTCGCGGCAACGCGCGCGGCGAACTCGCGTTCGAGCACGTGGGCGACTGCCGCGACTTCCGGACAGACGCGATGGATGTGATTCGCGATCAGGCTGGCGCCGACGCCGAGCAGCGCCTTGACCTTGGCGGGGTCCACCGACGCTTTCGTGCCGGGGCGCAGATCGGTCGTATCGCAGTAGTTCTCGCGCAGCGCCGCGCGGCTCCTGAAATAGACCTTCAGCGTGTCCTCGTTCCAGTACGGCGTGAGCGCGAGCACTTCGTTGAAGCGCTGCCAGCCGAGCACGGCCGGACCGGCCACGGCCTCGCGGCGAATGTGCAGCGGGCGCTTGCCGAAGTACTGCGCTCGAAAGGTGTCCGCGTCGAACGGCGCTATCAGGGCCGCGAAATCAGTCATGCCGTCACGCTAGCACACGACGGGCCCGGCGTTGACACCCGCGCGGCGCCCGTGTTTTCTTCGGCCCATGCAGCAGGATCAGGAGGTCGGACTTCCCGTGCGCGCGGGACTGGCCGCTACCGGTCTATACCTGGCGCTGCGCCGGATCGGCCGCGACGAGCTGCAGGACGCGTTCATGCAGGAGACTGTCGCGCGCGTGCCGGCCCAGGAGCGGATCGTGCACGTCGCCCGGGACGGCGTCGGCTGGGCACCTCGCGATACGGCGCCGGTCGGCATCATCTTTCACGTCGCGCGTTGCGGCTCGACGTTGCTCTCGCAGTCGCTCAAGCGGCTCGACGGCCTGGTCGTGTATGCCGAGCCGCAGCCCGTCAACGAAATCCTCGCACCTCCGCACAAATGGCCGCGCGCCGATCTGGTGGCCGCCCTGCGCACGCTCGGCGGCGCGTTCGCGCGCCACGCGCGCGGGCCTTACGTCCTGAAGCTGAGCAGCTGGAATACGCTCTACTGCGAATCGTGGCCGAAGCCTTTCCCGAGACCCCATGGGTCCTCAGCTTGCGCGACCCGGTCGAAGTCGGCGTGTCGCTGCTCGCGAGCCCGCCCGGATGGTTCCAGGGCACGGCGGAGGCGGCTCGCGGCCTCGTGGCGCAGGTGGATCCGGGACACGCCGCGAAGTCGCGCGAGGAGTTCGTCGCGCGCGCCTACGGCGCTTTCTGCGCGGCGGCAGCGGGGCTCGACGCCAGCCGCGGGCGGCTGGTGCCGTACGAATCGCTGCCCGCGGCAGTGTGGCAAATCGTAGCTCCGCACTTCTCGCTGTCGATCGATCCTCGCAACGCGACTGCATCGCCGAGGGCAGCGCGGCAGCATGCAAAGGCGCATTCGGAACGGCGCGGAGTTCAAATCCGACGCCGCCACCAAGCAGGACGCCGCCTCGACGGGGCTGCGTCTGGCGATCGATGCGCTCGCGCGCCCGCAACTGGAGCGCCTCATGCAGATTGCAGGTGAAACATACAATGATAGATCAGGCCGTGCAGACGGACGGTGCACACGGCCGACTAGGAGGCGGAGGCGATTGGCAGCGAAGACGCACCCTGCGTCGCGACGATGCGAGCATCGAGGAGGCCCGTCCGAATTTCCCCAAGGCGCTCGACACCGTCACGGCGGCGCTCGCACGGGAGGGCTTCCGGCGTTGCAGTTCAAGCGCTCGCAGATTCTCATGAGCTGCGGCATCGATCCGAGGCTTCGCCGCCGCGCAACGGTCGCTCGAGATCGCGGACCGGACCCGCAGCAACTCCTGACCGTTGCGCCGATGTACCTCCAGATAAACCGTCCCGGCCGAGCAAAGCCGCTGCTGTATCGCGCGCTCGAGCTTGCTCCGGACGATCCGACACTCATCTACGGCCGGCGCTCAGTCACTTCTATCTGAACGAAACGGCGCAGGCGGACGCGCTGCTGGGCGCGTGCTCGAGATCGCGCCGGGCAACGGCTTCGCCTGGCACATGCGTTCGCAGCTCGCGACGTAGACGCAGCGAGGCCAACCACATCGCCGAGCTGCGTTCGGCGCTGGCGCGGCCGCGGTTGCGCGACATAGACACGATGCTGCTGTCCTTCGCGCTGGCGAAGGAACTCGAGGACGTCGGCGAGTTCTGCCTAGTCGTTCGAGGTGCTGCTGCAGGCCAACCGGATCAAGCGCCGCTCGCTGAACTACGACGTGAGCGAATGACGTCCAGGCGATGCAGAACGTGATGACGCACTATCCGCGGAGGCGATGCAGGCGCTGCACGGCGGCGAAAAACCCCGGGTCCGATCTTCATCGTGGGCATGCCGCGTACGGGAACGACGCTGGTCGAGCGGATCCTCGGCAGCCACTCCGAGGTGGCATCGGTGGGCGAGGCAGTGGACTTCCCGGAGGAAATGGCGGCCGCCGCGCGCGCGGCGCATGCGCGCCTCGGACTGACGGATCCGGACCTGCTGCGCGCCTCGCTGCAGATGGACTTCGGCGCAGTGGGTCGCCGCTATCTGGCAGCGGTGCAACAGCTGGCCGGCGGCCAGCGCTACACGATCGACAAGCTGCCGTTCAATTTCCGCTACTCCGGGCTGATCCACAAAGCGCTGCCGAAGGCCGCCATCGTCCACCTGACGCGCGATCCGATGGATACCTGTTACGCGGTCTTCAAGACCTTGTTCATCAACGCGTACCACTTCTCCTATCAACTGGAGGAGATCGCGGAGTACTACATCGCCTATCGCCGCATGATGGATCACTGGCATGCCGTCATGCCGGGCGTGATACTCAACGTGCGCTACGAAGACCTGGTGGCGGAGCCGCAGACGCAGTGCCGGCGGCTGCTGGAGCACTGCGGGCTGCCCTGGGAGGACGAGGTGCTCGACTTCCACAACTCCACCAAAGCCTCAACTACCGCGAGCGCGATGCAGGTGCGCAGGCCGATCTACAAGTCGTCCGTGCAGAAGTGGCGCAACTTCGCGGGCGAGCTGCAACCGGTACTGCGGCGGCTGGCCGATGCCGGGCTCGTCGACGCCGATGGCAATCCACTGCACTGAATCTGCATGAAACTCCAATACCCGTTCATGCAGCTGCCCGTTCGTTCGATGCGGCGGCGCTCGCAGCCGAAATCGGCGCCATCGACGAATCGGAGTGGCGGCCGCACCCGCAGGGTTATGCGGGCAACGATGCCTTGACGCTCGTCACCACCGACGGCGACCCGGACAGCGACGCCGTCGCCGGAGCGATGCGCGCGACCCGGCACTTGGACCGCTGCCCCTATCTGCAGCAAGTCCTGCACAGCATCGGTGCGACGTGGGGTCGCACTCGGTTGATGCGCTTGTCCGGGCAAGCCGAAGTCACGCCGCACGTCGACGTCAACTATTACTGGCGCGAGCGCGTGCGCGTGCACGTGCCGATCGTCACGCAGCCAACCGTGCGGTTCACGTGCGGCGATGCGCAGATCAACATGCGCGCCGGAGAGTGCTGGATCTTCGACACCTGGCGCACGCATAACGTCGTCAACGACCATTCCCTGGCGCGGATCCATCTGGTAGCCGACACGGTAGGCGGCATGGGCTTCTGGCAGCTCGTCGCCCGCGCGCGTCCGCATACGCGCGGCGGCGCAGACTGGCAGGCGAAGTTCGTTGCACCGGACCCGCACGCGCAGTCGTCGCTCGACTTCGAGTCCGAGAACGTGCCTGAGGTCATGACGCCGTGGGAGCTGCGCCAGCACATTGCCTTCGGACTCAGCGAAGCCGTGCCGCATAGAAATGGGCCGCCGATCCAGCAACGCTTGCTGCTGTTCGTGCGCGACTGGCACGGCCTGTGGTCCGCTCATGGCGAAAGCCGCGAAGGCTGGCCGCGTTATCGCGCACTGCTCGATGCCGCGCGGCGCGATATTCTGGCGCTCGGAGCGCACGAGATCGTGCTCCAGAACACCGTAGGGCTGATGCAAGCGCTCGACGCCTGGGTGTTCCACGTCGCGTTGGCCGATCGCCGCAGCAACGCGGACCCGGAGGTCCGTCAGCGGCCCACCGCGCCTGTCTCCTCTGCGGCTACCGGGCGCGATCCGCTGTTCGATCGCCCGGTATTCATCGTCAGTCCGCCGCGCTCGGGCTCGACGATGCTGTTCGAGACGCTGGGCGCGCGCCGCGCCTGTTCACGATCGGCGATGAGAGTCACCAGCTGATCGAGGGCGTGCCGCAGCTCAGCCCGGAGTCGCGCGGCTTCGAATCGAACCGCCTTTTCGCCGAGGATGCCACGCCGGCGATAGCGGAAACTCTGCGGCGCCGTTTCTACGAAGCGCTCCGCGACCGGCAAGGTCGGCGGCCGCCGCCGGGCGAGCCCGTGCGCATGCTCGAGAAGACGCCGAAGAACTCGCTGCGGGTGCCGTTTCTCGCGCGCGTTTTTCCGCAGGCGCGGTTCATCTACCTGTATCGCGATCCGCGGCAGGTGCTTTCGAGCATGATCGAAGCGTGGCAGAGCGGACGTTTTCGCACCTATCCGCAACTGCCCGGCTGGAGCGGCCCGGCGTGGTCGCTGCTGCTCGTTCCCGGCTGGCGCGAGCTCATCGGGCGTCCGCTGCACGAGATAGTGGCGGCGCAATGGCAGGCAGCCACGCGGCTGTTGATCGACGACCTCGAAGCGCTGCCGACGAGCGGCTCACGATCGCGCGGTACGACGCCCTGGTGGCCGACCCGGCAACTGAGATCCACCGGTTGTGCGCAGCTACCGGACTCGAATGGGATGAGGCAGGGCTCGAGCTGCGGTTGTCGCGCTACACGTTGTCGCCGCCCGATGCCGACAAGTGGCGGCGCCATGCCGCCGAGATCGAGGCAGTCCTGCCGGCGCTCGACGAGCAGATCGCGCGCGCCGAGCGCTTCGCGGCGCGCTGACCGAGCGGCGAAAAAAAAAGCGGCGGCCCCTTTCGAGGCCGCCGCCAGTTTCGATCAACTCCTGGTCGCTATCAGGTCGCTATCAGAACGAAACCTGACCGCGCAGGAAGATCCAGCGTCCCAGGGCGTCGTAGGTCTGCGGGAACGTATTACCGTTACCCGTAGTACCCACGGCCGAAGTGATCGGCGGATCCTTGTCCAGCAGGTTGTTGATACCCAGGATCACCGACGACTTCTCGGTCACGGCCCAGTTACCCGCAAGGTCGAAGTAGCTGCGCGAGCCGAGCTCGTAGTCGATGTTGGCTGCCGTGGCCGGCACGATGTTGGTCACCGCGGCGTAGTAACGGTACGTGAGCGCCAGATCCACGTTCCAGGGCGTCTCCCAGCCGATGCGGAAGTGATGCCGCCAATCCGGATTGGGGATACCGCACAGCGCGCCGGAGTACTTGCCTTTGCACTCCACCGGAGCATTGCCCGGGATGCCGATATCGTAGATCAGCTCGTCCAGGTACGTGCCGACCAGGTTGAAGCTCAACTCGCCGAGCGATCCCACCTCTACACCCGTGTAGCTCAGGCTCAGGTCGATACCCTTCGTGGTAATCGAACCGATGTTGATGTTGAGATCTTCGACGTGGCCCGTCGCCGATCCAGAGCGGGCCTGGCATTGCGCTGAATGCGGGCAGGACGCCGGCTTCGTCGCCAAAGTAGCACGCATCCAGCGTGTTGGCCGCACCGAAGGTCGAGATCAGGTCTTCCACCTCGATGTCGAAGTAGTCGACCGACACGCCAGACCCGGCGCGAAGCGCGGCGTGAACACGATACCGTAGGAGAACGTGTCCGACTCCTCGGGGTCCAGGTCGGGGTTGCCACCCTGCTTGAAGTTGTACTGACCCGCCGGGCTGTTGAGGCGCGGCGCCGCGCAGCTGGGACGCCGGTACGCCGGGGCCCGAGGCAGCGCCGTCGTCCGAGCAGCGCCTGCCGTACCCGGAGTTGGCGCCGCACGGATCGCCTTCAGGTCGAACAGGTTGAAGCCCTGCGCGGTGAACAGCTCGACCACGTTCGGCGCGCGAGCCGCGCGCTGGTAGCTGGCGCGGAAGCGGACGTCTTCGAGCGGCGCCTACTCCACACCGAACTTGTAGGTGTCGGTTTCGATACCCGAGCTGTAGTCCGATTTGCGATACGCGGTATCGAACGCCAGTTGCTCGACGCCGGTCTTGCCCTGCACCAGCGGAACGCTCGCTTCCATGAAGTAGTCATTCACGTTGGTCGAGCCATTGATGCCGATCGTCGGACCACCCGAACCAGCCAGGAGTCCGCCGGTCAGGACGTCCGTGATGTTCTGCAGCTTGTCGCGGCGGTTCTCGATACCGAACGCGACCTTGACCGCCTCGTCCGCCCACGGCAGCTTGGCGCCGATCGTGCCCAGGTCGCCGGTGATGACGCCCATGACGATGTTCTGGTCGATGATGCCCGGCTGCACGGCCAGGCACCTGCAGGTAATTCAGCGCCTCCGGTGTCACTCCGCCGATGGCGAACGGATTGTAGGGGACGCAGTTCGGATCGGAGCCATCGAGCACGCGAACTGGCAGACGATCTCGCCCGTGTCCGGATCGACGACGGCGTTGAGCGCGTCTGGAGCATTCGAGCACCACGAACGCGTCGTTGAAGTCGTTTTGGTCCACGGTCGTGCGCGAGAACTGGACGCTGGCGTCGTAGTTCCAGCCCTCCGCGATGTCGCCGCGCGTGCCGATGAGACCGCGGAACGAGTATTGTGGAACTGCTGCTGACGACCGCCGCCTTCGATGTTACGGCGGCCGAGGTACAGCGGAACGACGTTCGGATCAGCCAGGATGGCGCCCCGTCGTCATCCGGATTGGGTCGTGCTCGCTGCCAGAGCCGCAGCACCGCAACCGATCGTCGTAGCTTGCTGCGCCGACAGGAACGGGTTGTCGCAGTTGATCGTGCCGGTATTGAAGAAGGCGCCGCCGGCAGCGATCTGCGCGTCCGAGCGGACGTCCGTGAACATCAGCTGCGTGTAGACATCGGCGAACGGAGCGAGCTCGTAGTGGCCCATCGCACCCAGGCTGTAGCGCGTGTCCGGACGCAGGTAGAAGTTCGTCGGACCGAAGTTGTACTGGTCCGTGGCGTTGTTGAACGGCCGGAAGGTGTTGCCCGTGGCCGAGTCGACCGTCGAATTGAAGTCGGGCAACGGATTGGTGTCCGGCCGCACGTCGTCGGCCGTGCCTACCTTGCCATCCGGACCGGGAATCGCGTTGCTGTTCCCACCGAAGCTCGTGAACGTTCCGGGGAATGCCGTGCCGGAGCCACCGCAGGCGAACGAGGTCGTCGGGTTCGCAGCGAGCGAGCAGGCCGAGAAGTCGCGGTCGCGTTGCAGGACCGGCTTGTTGTCCTGATAGGACAGCGTACGCGGTGATGTTGCCGCGGCCGTCTTCGGTGCTGACACCCATGGTGATCGTGCCCTGCACACCGTTGCCGTCGGTCACGTTGTCGTCGGGCAGCGCGAACTGCGACGGGATTGGTCGCCGCGCGGCCGGCGATCACGTCGCGCAGCTTCACTCGCGCCGGGACCGCCGAAGTCGTTGTTGTGCTGATAGAGGCTGTACTGGCCATCGATCTGGATGCCTTCGAAATCCTTCTTCATGATGAAGTTGACGACGCCGGCATCAGCGTCCGAACCGTACACGGCAGACGCGCCGCCGGTCAGCACTTCGACGCGCTCGACCATCGCGGTCGGAATCTGGTTCAGGTCCGCGGCATACGGATGCGGAGCTCACACCACCGGACGGCATGCGGCGACCGTCGATCAGCACGAGCGTGCGCGCGGAGCCGAGGCCGCGCAGGTTGACCGTTGCGGTACCGGTTGCGCCGTTCGACACCGTCGCATTCTGTGCGGCGAAAGCCTGCGGCAGCTGGTTCACGAGGTCTTCGATCTTGGTCACGCCTTGCGTAACCACGTCTTCAGCCGTCACCTGCGTGATCGGGCTGGTGGTTTCGAGATTCGGCTGCGCAATGCGCGAACCGGTAACGACCACTTCCTGGATGGTCTGGTCTGCTGCGTACGCGGGCGCGACAGCGGCAACCGCAGCTGCTCGACAGCAACGCGTAACGGACCGCGTGCCTAATAGTATTACTCGTCGACATTGATGCCTCCTCCTGCGAGAGGTGTTTGATTTCGGACGGTTCGATCAGTGGCTGTTGCGGCAGCTACTGCAAACGTTTCCCCTTCTTTGACCCGCGGATGGTTCTCTTCCCCGTACCCCCGGACCTAAGCGTGGTGCCGAGCATACAACCGCTTCTGGCCGTTTGAAAGCATAGTTGCTAATTCAGCACGGCTTGGGAGCGCGACAAATTGCGGGAAACGCCCAATTTTCCGAGTGGTTCGTCAAGGCGCGGAGGGCTTTCATGTATACATGCAACAACGCGCGCAGTCGTTGTTTGTTGCGAAGAGGGCACACTTGAGCCAAGACGGCCCCCGCCGGAGCACGATCGGACCGCAACGGAGCTGCTATGGACGCAATGGCGGCTGGACGGGGGTGACCATGTTTCAGAAAGTGACGATCAGGCCGAGCAGCACGGCATCCAGATCGCCCTTGCCACCCGAACTTTCGTCACCCGCATCGAATGCGCGCTGATACTCCAGCCGCAGGTCGTAGATCTCGAAGAAGCGCCGGCCTAGACCTAAGCCGGCGTAGACCTCGGTCGTGCTCTGCGAAGCCGAAGCGGCAGAAGTCCGGCAGGACGAACTGCTGACCCTGCGCAGCGAACTCGATGCTGATCTTGTTGTCGGCGAACAGCGCGCCGGCGCGCGCATACAACTCCCAGTCGCGCGACAACGGCAGCACGCCGAGCAGTGCGACAGTGAAACCGGTTGTCTCGGTGTCGATGGCCACGTTCGCAGTCCCGGCCTCCATGTGGAAAATTGCCGCTGGCGCGCGAGCGGTAGTTCACCTCGCCGAAATTGTTGTAGCCGCCCTCGATCGCGAGATGCGGCGTCAAGCGATAGCCGATGACGATGCCGAAGGCCGTGTCCGAATCGTCGAAGCTGGTGGTCTGCTCCGTCGCCGTGAAGAAACCGAAGGTCTGGATATCGGTCGTTGAACAGCTCGTAGAAGTCGCGCGGCGCGTCTTTCGAGCTTTGCCCGACGTACCCACCGACGTAGAGCCCGCGCTCGACAGCTGCAGCGTCATCCGCAGCGGCGACCCCGATCACGACGCAAAAAAGGGTCGACGCGAACCGCGCTGCTGTCTTGTTCATGCCTCACCCGGGAGCGAAAGGACCTGCACTGTACAGAAAATCAAATAGCTGCGAGGGACCGCTACCCGACGCTGTCCGATCGTGCTGCTCGTACAAGCTGTACGTGCCTAGCCGCGCTGAACCGGTTCCGCCGCGCGCTGCGCAAAGCACGACTGGCGCGGCGCCGCCCGCCTGTGAAGCATCTGACGCGTATGTCGGCGTTCCAGCGCATCCTCGTGATCGGCGCCACGGGCGCACAAGGTGGCTCGGTGGCGCGCCACCTGTTGCGCGCCGGTTCATCTCGCGTGCGCTGCCTGACGCGTCGTCCGCATTCCACGGCGGCGCGGGAAATCGCCGATCTCGGGGGCGAGTTGGTCGAAGGCGACCTGAGCGATCCCGCGTCGCTGCGCGCCGCACTGCGCGGTTGCGACGGCGCATTCGGCGTCACCAACTACTGGGAGCATTTCGAGCGCGAGTTCGAGCACGGGCGCAATTTCATCGATTCACTGGCCGCGAGCGACATCCAGCACGCGGTCATCAGCACGCTGCCGCACGCGAAGCAATTGTCCGGCGGCCGGCTCGCCGTACCGCATCTCGACACCAAAGGCCGCATCGAAGAGTACGCGCGCGGCGCGGCGCTGCCCGCGACGTACATCCACGTGGCGTTCTACTACGAGAATTTCCTCAGCTATTTCCCGCCGCGACGCCAGAGCGACGGCACCTACGTCTTCGGCTTCCCTCAGGGCAACACGCCGCTCGCGGCGGTCGCTGCCGAAGATGTCGGCGGCGTCGTCGCCGCGATCTTCGCCGAGTCCTTCTGGTATCGCGACAAAGTCATCGGCGTCGTCGGCGACGACCTGCGTTGCGACGACTACGCGGAAGTCATGCATCGCGTGCTGCACCGTCCGTTCGCGTATCGCCATGTCGCGCACGACGCGTTCGCGGCTCTCGGTTTTCCCGGGGCGCGCGACCTCGCCGACATGTTCGAATTCAACCGGCAGTACGTGCCGAATCGACGCGTCGACCTGGCGAAGTCGCGCGAGCTGTATCCGGAGATCCGGCCGTTCGAACGCTGGCTGCGCGCTCACACCCCCGCGTTCGAGCGGGCTTTGACCGGCTGACTGCGGTCACGCAGGAAGGTCTTCAGCACCCGCGCCGTGTGCGAGCTGCGCGCAGCGCGGGCGACGTCGTCCGGCGTGCCTTGCACGACCAGCCTGCCGCCTTCATCGCCGCCCTCCGGCCCGAGGTCGATGATCCAGTCCGCTTCGGCGATCACGTCGAGATCGTGCTCGATCACGACGACGGTATTGCCCGCGTCGACCAGTCGGTGCAGCACACGGATCAGCTTCTCGACGTCGGCCATGTGCAGACCGACGGTCGGCTCGTCGAGCACGTACAGCGTGGCGGGCGTAGCGCTCGCGCGCGCGCCGGCATAGTTCACCTTTGAAAGCTCGGTCACCAGCTTGATGCGCTGTGCTTCGCCGCCGGACAGCGTCGGGCTCTGCTGTCCGAGCGTCAGATAGCCGAGCCCAACGTCCTGCAGCAGCCGCAAGCAGTGATGGATACGCGGATGCGCGGCGAAGAAATCGACGGCGTCGTCGACGCTCATCATCAAAACCTCGCCGATGTTCTTGCCCTTGTATGCGACGGTGAGCGTGTCGTGGTTGAAGCGGCGACCGCCGCATGTATCGCAGACGACGCGCACGTCCGGCAGGAAGCTCATCTCGATGCGGCGCAGACCCTGCCCGTCGCAGCCTTCGCACCGCCCGCCGGCGGTATTGAAGGAGAAGCGCGAAGCCGTGTAGCCGCGCATCCGCGCCTCGGTCGTCTCGGCGAACACGCGGCGAATCGCATCCCAGAAACCGACGTAGGTCGCGGGACACGAGCGCGGCGTCTTGCCGATCGGCGTCTGGTCGACTTCCAGCACGCGGCCGACCTGCTCCCAGCCGCGAATACCGCGGCAACCCTGCCAGCTCAGTTTCGCGCCGCGGCGGCGGCCGAGCACCGCGCGCAGGTTGTCGTGCAGGACGTCGCGCGCCAGCGTCGACTTGCCCGATCCCGAAACGCCGGTCACGACGACCAGCCGGGCAAGCGGCACCCGAAACGTCTGCTTGCGCAGGTTGTGCAGGGACGCGCGCTCGATCGTGAGCGCGGGCCCGCGGCCGTTGACCATGCGACGCTCCGCGATGGGATGACGCAACGGCTGCGCCAGCAGGCGACCGGTGATCGACTGCGGCGAGCGCTGCAGCTCCTGCGCAGTGCCGGCCGCGACGACATGTCCGCCGCGCGTGCCCGCGCCCGGACCGAGATCGATGACGTGATCGGCGCGCCGGATGGTGTCTTCGTCGTGCTCGACGACGAGCAGCGAATTACCTTTCGCCGCCAGACGCGCCAGCGTATCGAGCAGGATGCGGTTGTCGCGCGAATGCAGGCCGATCGTCGGCTCGTCGAGGATGTAGCACACGCCCTGCAGATTGGAGCCGAGCTGCGCCGCAAGCCTGATCCGCTGCGCTTCGCCGCCCGACAGCGTCGGTGCGGACCGGTCGAGCGCCAGATAACCGAGTCCGACCTCTTCCAGAAACGACAGCCGCGAGTTGATCTCCGCGAGCACGTCGCGCGCGATAGCGCTCGCGCGGCCTTGTAATTTCAGCGAGGCGAACGTCGAACGCATGCTCGCGACCGATTGCGCAGTGAGCTCCGCGATCGACAGCTTGCGGAAGCGGACGTTGCGCGCGATTTCGTTCAGTCGCTCGCCATCGCAGCCGGAACACTGTTTCCCCGCGTCCGCGCCCTCGCTCCACCACCATTCTTCGCCGGTCTGCTCCTCATCGAAGCCGCGCAGCTTCAGGCCGGTGCCGAAACATTCCCCGCACCAGCCGTGCTTGGAGTTGAAGGAGAACAGGCGCGGATCGAGCTCGGCGAAGCTGCGTGCGCACGACGGACACGCGCGACGCGTGGAGAAGATGGCAGGGGTTCGCCCCTCGACGCCCAAGTGCACGATGCCCTTGCCGAAGTCGAGTGCAGTCGTCAGCGCGGTGCGCAGCTCGGCTTCCGCACGCGGCGACACTGCAAGAGTCGCGACCGGCAATTCGATCGTGTGCTCGTGGAAGCGCGACAACCGCGGCCAGCTGTCCGTCGGCTGCAACGCGCCGTCGACGCGTAAGTGCGCGTAGCCCTTCTTGGCCGCCCACGCCGCCAGATCCGTGTAGTAACCCTTGCGCGCCACGACCAGCGGCGCGAGCACGACGATCTTCTTGCCGCGGTAATCCTTGAGCACGCGCGCGGCGATGGAATCGAAACTCTGCGGCTCGATCGGCACGTCGCAATCCGGACAGTACTGCGTGCCGAGCTTCACGTAGAGCAGGCGCAGGAAATGATAGATCTCGGTCAACGTGGCGACCGTGCTCTTGCGCCCGCCGCGGCTGGTGCGCTGCTCGATCGCGACCGTGGGCGGAATGCCGAAGATGGCGTCGACGTCAGGACGCGAAGCCGGCTGCACGAACTGACGCGCGTACGCGTTCAACGACTCCAGGTAACGGCGCTGCCCTTCGCCGAACACGATATCGAACGCAAGCGTCGACTTGCCCGAGCCCGACACTCCGGTCACGACCGTCAAGCGATTGCGCGGCACCTCGACATCGATGTTCTGCAGGTTGTGCTCGCGCGCGCCGTGGATTGCGATGACCGCCTTCGCTGCGTTGAGCGGCGAAGGCTGCGCAGGGGCTTGCTGACTATCCGCTACCCGCCATCCGCCATCCGCTTCCTGCAGCGCTCTTCCCGTATGCGACCGCGCGTTCTTCATCACATCTCGCGGCGTTCCCTCGCAGACGATCTCGCCGCCGGCATCGCCGCCTTCCGGGCCGAGGTCGATCAGCCAGTCCGCTGCGGCAATGACGTCGAGGTTGTGCTCGATCACGAGCAGCGAGTGGCCTGCGTCGATCAAACGGCGGAACGCGCGCAGCAGCTTCGCGATGTCGTCGAAGTGCAAGCCGGTAGTCGGCTCGTCGAAGAGAAACAACTTGCCGCGCGCCGCAGCTTGACCCGCGCCGTTCGGCCGCTCGTCCGCCGCAGCAGCAAGATGCCCGGCGAGCTTCAAGCGCTGCGCCTCGCCGCCGGACAGCGTCGGCACCGGCTGGCCCAGCTTCAGGTAATCCAGCCCGACTTCGACCAGCGGCTCGAGCTTGCCGAGCACCTCGCGCTCGCCGGCGAAGAACGCCACTGCTTCCGAGACCGTCAGTGTCGAGCACGTCGGCGATGCTGCGGCCCGGCGAGCCGCCGCGGTTCAGCGTGACTTCGAGAATCTCCGCACGATAGCGCCGTCCGTTGCACTCGGCGCAGCGCAGGTACACGTCGGACAGGAACTGCATCTCGACGTGCTCGAAGCCGTTGCCGCCGCAACTCGGACAGCGCCCGTTGCCCGAGTTGAAGCTGAAGGTGCCGAGCGTGTAGCCGCGCTCCCTCGCGATCGGTTCCGCGGCATACAGCTTGCGGATCGCATCGAACGCGCCGACGTAGCTCGCCGGATTCGAACGCGTGGTGCGGCCGATCTGCGCCTGGTCGACCATCACGACCGCGCCGAGCGCATCCGCGCCTTCGATGCGCTCGTGCGCGCCAGGCACTTCGGTCGGCTTGCCGAAACGCTTGAGCAGCGCCGGATACAGGACGTCCTGTACGAGCGTCGACTTGCCGGACCCCGACACGCCCGTGATGCACACGAGCCGATTCAGCGGAATCGCGACGTCGATGTTCTTGAGATTGTGCTGGCGAGCTCCTTTGACACGCAGCCTCGCCGCTTCCTTGTGACTATCCGCTATCCGCCATCCGCTAGCCGCTGCGTTCCCATTCACCTGCTTCCTTCCCAGCGAGATAGTCCGCAGTGAGCGAACGCTGCGCGCCGGCCAGCTGCGCCGGGCGATCGAAGAACACGATCTGCCCGCCCTTCTCTCCCGGGCCCGGTCCGACGTCGAGAATGCGATCCGCCGCCTGCATGACCTGCGGGTCGTGCTCGACCACGAGCAGCGAGTTGCCGGATTGCTTGAGGCGCTTCATGACGCCGATCACGCGGCCCATGTCGCGCGGATGCAGGCCGATGGACGGCTCGTCGAGCACGAACAGCGTGTTGACCAGCGACGTGCCGAGCGCCGTCGTCAGGTTGATCCGTTGCACTTCGCCGCCCGACAGCGTGCGCGACTGACGGTCGAGCGTCAGGTAGCCGAGACCGACGTCGAGCAGAAATTTCAGGCGGCTGCGGATCTCGCGCAGCACCAGATCGCTGGCTTCGTCGAGCGGCGCCGGCAACACCAGCCGCTCGAAGAACACGGCGCATCGCTCGATCGGCAACAGCATCAGCTCGTGGACACTGATACCGGCGCGCGTTGCATCGCCAAGCACCGCTGCCACTTCCTGCTGCGTTCCCAGTCGCCACAACAGCGCTTCGCTCTTCAAACGCGCTCCGCCGCACGCGGTACACGGCGTGTAGGCGCGATACTTCGAGAGCAGCACACGGATGTGCATCTTGTACGCCTTGGTCTCGAGCCACGCGAAGAAGCGCCGCACGCCGTACCAGACCTTGTTTCCCAGCTGCCTTCGCCTTCGAGCACCCACTTGCGATGTTCCGCGCTCAGCTCGCGCCACGGCGTATCGAGCGGCACGGCGCGTTTGCGCGCGAAGCGCACCAGGTCGTCCTGGCATTCGCTGTACGACTGCGTCTGCCACGGCCGCACGGCGCCGCCGCGCAGCGATTTCGCTTCGTCGGGCACGATGAGGCCGAAATCGATGCCGATGATCCGGCCGAAACCGCGGCAGCTGTCGCACGCGCCCAGCGGCGAATTGAACGAGAACAGGCTCGGCGTCGGCTCGCGGTAGTGAATGTCGCAGTCGGCGCAGTGCAAGTCGGAGGAGAAACGCCACACACGCCCGGAGCGCTCCGACTCGTCGAGCACGTGAATCGCCACGCGGCCGCGCCCGATGCGCAACGCCGACTCCAGCGCTTCGATCACACGATCGCGCTCGGCGCTCGCAAAGCGAACGCGGTCCTGGATCATCTCCAGCACGACACCGCCGTTACCGTTCGCTGGCGCGCGGCCGAACACGCGCGTGTAGCCTTGCTTTTCCAGCAGCCCGAGCACTTCGGTTTCGCTGAAGTTGTGCGGAACGGGTACCGGGAAAGTCACGACGAGCCGGGAGTCGCGCAATCCTGCAGCGGTCAGGCGCTCATCGAGCTCGGCGTAGATGCTCTGCGCCGAGTCGCGGCGCACCGGAGCGCCGCAATCGCGGCAGTAGAGCTGCGCGGCCCGCGAGAACAGCAGCTTCAGGTGATCGTTGAGCTCCGTCATGGTGCCGACGGTGGAGCGCGAGGTGCGCACCGGATTCGTCTGGTCGATGGCGATTGCCGGTGGAATCCCTTCGATGCGGTCGACCTGCGGACGGTCCATGCGATCGAGGAACTGGCGCGCGTAGGGCGAGAACGTCTCGACATAGCGGCGCTGGCCCTCCGCGTAGATCGTGTCGAACACCAGCGACGACTTGCCCGAGCCCGAAACGCCGGTGACGACGATCAGCTCGTTGGTCGGCAGCTCGAGATCGAGGTTCTTCAGGTTGTTCTGGCGCGCGCCGCGAATGACGATGGAGTGAGACATGAACCGACACGCAGGGAGGGGGCCGCATTGAATACCAGAAAAGTGTCACGGCATGTCTTGTTTCGAGTGACAATCGCGGCGAACGCTCCTACGGTTGCTCCATGCCCGCGCTCCCTGCAGCTCCGCCCGACTCCCTGACCCTCGCACCGCTCGCGAGCGCGCTCGCCGGCATTTTCCGCGGACGATTCTGCGACATCCTGCTGCGCGACCGGGTTCCGGCGCCGTTCGCCGAAGATGCCGTCGTTTACGACCTCGGCGAGACGCAGCGGGCGCTGTTCTTCGTGCGCAGCGGTGTAGTGAAGGTCGGTACGATCACGGCGGACGGTCGCGAGATCATTTACGACGTCCGCAAGGAAGGCGACGTGGTCGGCGAGCTCTGCGCGTTCGAGCCGGTGCGCCGCGACCGTGCCGTCGTCATCGAGCGCGCGGATCTGGTGTCGGTGACATTCCACGATGCGATGGACGCGCTGTCGCAGCACCCCGCAGCGCTGCAGGACTTCGTCGAAGTGTTCGGCGGCGCTCTCGCCGAGGCCTACGACCAGCTCAGCAGCCTGGCGAACGACGACGTCATGCAGCGCCTCGTGAAGACGCTGCGCTCGCTCGCGAACAAGCTCGGCGAGGCGCACGGCGAGCTGATCGAGATCGCGACCTATCTGACCCAGGACGAGCTCGCGCAGATGGTGGTCGCGCGACGCGAAAGAGTTTCGACTGCGCTGAACGTCCTGCGTCAGCGCGGTGCCGTGCAGTACTCGCCGCGCGGACGATTGCGCGTCGACATGCGCGCTCTTACCGAGTGACATTTACAAGCAACGCGCGCGCAATCGAGCTCGTGCGATTTTCCGGCAGAATGTTACGGCGGTAACTGACTCCGGCGGCACTCGTGCGTTATCCGGTCTGCGTTGCATGTGCAACGGAAGGAGACCGCCATGAGCTGCCCGCGCGCGCCCTCGTTCGTCATCGGAACACTTGGAATCATTCTCGCGAGCGGCCTCGCGTTCGCTTCCGACGATCCGCCCGCCGATGTCGAGCGGTTGACGAGCGACGTGCAATCCTTGCCCGCCGTCGACCAACGCAACATCGCGAGCGGCGTCATCGAGATCCTGCGCGGTCGTAAGATCTTCCGCTACGACACGTTTGGCGATGAGGCGTTTTGGGGCGATACGCTCGGCCTGCACCGCGCGATCGCCGGCGCAGCGAACGGCGGCATCGGCGCCGGCCTGAGCCCGAAGGCTGCGCTCGCGCTCGGCCTGAAGGTAGACGTCAACGCACTCCCCCATCGGCTGCGTAACGATCTGCGCCGTGGGCGCGTCGACCTGAACAACCCGGCGACCACTGTGACGCTGCTGAAGCTCGATGCGGTGGTCGGCGTGCGCGGCTTCTTCGACGATCGCAACCGCCGACTGGAATCGGTCGGCATTACCTGCGCAATCTGTCATTCGACCGTCGACAACTCGTTCGCACCCGGCATCGGTAACCGGCTCGACGGTTGGGCGGCGCGCGATTTGAACATCGGCGAGATCATCGCTTTCTCTCCTAGCGTGCAGCCGTTCGTCGACCTGCTGCGCCTCGCCAACCCGAGCATCGACGCGGCGGCGGTGCGCACGGTGCTGCGCAGCTGGGGTCCAGGCAAGTTCGACGCGGAGTTGCTGCTCGATGGCAAGGCAATGCGACCGGACGGCAAATCGGCGGCGACGCTCATTCCGCCCGCGTTCGGTCTGGCGGGCGTCAACCTTCATACGTGGACCGGCTGGGGTTCAGTGACCCACTGGAACGGCTTCGTGGCGAACCTGGAGATGCAAGGCAGCGGCACGTTTTACGATCCGCGACTGAACGACGCCGCCAAATTCCCGATCGCGGCCGCGGCCGGCTTCGGCGATGTGCGCAAGGACCCCGACCTGATCACCTCGAAGCTCGCCGCACTGCATGTCTATCAGTTGAGTCTGCCGGCTCCACGCGCGCCACGCGGCAGCTACAGCTGGTCAGCCGCGAAACGCGGCAAGGAACTGTTTGCAGGCAAGGCCGATTGCGCTCGTTGCCACGTACCGCCGCTCTACACGGAGCCCGGTTGGAACATGCACACGCCCGAGGAGATCGGAATCGACGCCTTCCAGGCGGAGCGATCACCCGACGAGCACTACCGCACGGCGCCGCTCAAGGGTCTGTGGACGCACACGAAGGGCGGCTTCTATCACGACGGCCGCTTCGGATCGCTGCGTGACGTGATCGATCACTACAACCGACACTTCTCGCTCGGACTCACGTCGGCGGAGAAGACGGATCTGGTCGAGTACCTGAAATCGTTGTGAGCGTCAGCTCGCGACGAGCGGCGGCAGCGGGCAATGCAGGCTCGCGCACACAGCGCGCAGCAGCTCGGCTTCGCCTATCGTCAGCTGCTGGTCGTGGGTGACGGTCGCGACCATCGCCTCGACCAGCTGCTCTTTCGCGATCGGCACGAGCTGATCGAGACGGCTGAGTGCGCCGTCGAGTGCTGGCGCCCACGGAGCTGCGAGACCGTAGCCCGGCCGCTCGCGCGGAAACAGGTGGTGCATCCCGGCTTCGTAGGCGCGCCGAGCGCCCGTCGCGTCGCTGTGACCATGCTGCGCCAGGACTGAGAACAACACCTGCGCATCCTGCTGAACGGCTTGCAACGTCAGCCGCGACTCGCGCGCACCGGGATTCAGATCGTCGCGCATATGCATCTGCGCCAGCTTGCGCAGTACGTAGGCGTGCAACGCGACGTCTCCTTCGCGAGGCAGCATGCCGTTGAGACACGCCATCAGCTGCACGCGCTCCTCGTGCGTGAGCTGGTGCAGCACCGGGAAGCTGCGCAGCAGAGCAGGACTGCGTTGCTCCGGTTCCAGTGCATCGACGTGCGGTTCCAGCGCACCCGTCATCGCAGCGACCTCCGCCTTGAGCCGAAGCGCAATCACCTGCTTCTGCCGGGCGCGTATCTCGGGATTCGAATCCAGAGCCAGCGCCAGCAGCAGCGCACGCGCGGATTGCGGATGCCGACCCGCCGCGACGATCGCTTCCGGCAATGATTCGCGGATCTCCCGAGCGAGCTGCATGTGCGCGGTGCCGGGATTGCCGACGAGCTCGGCGACCATCGCCGGCCCTGCGACCGGCAGATCGATCATCGACTTCGATCCCGCAGCCTTCGCAGCCGACGGCGGCTCGACTTCGACAGCGGCCTGCGCAGCCATGCGGGCGCGCGCACCGTCGATTTCCTTCGGATCGAAGCGCGGATCGATCGCCTTGAGACGGTCGACGAGCGCGGGATGCGTGGCGAAGAAGCGGCTCATGCCGGGCGCGAACAGCATGTGTGCGACTTCCTCCACTTCGGGATTGCCGACGCGCGAGCCGGCCGTGCTCGCGCCGATCTTGACCAGCGCGCCGCGCAACCCGCCCGGGTCGCGCGTGAACTGTACTGCCGATGCGTCAGCGAGCGATTCGCGCGACCGCGACACTGCGGCCTGGATCAAGCGACCGAAGAACAAGCCGATGTAGCCGATGATCAGCACGGCGACCGCAATCAGGACGACGATCATCACGCCGCCCTTGCGATCGCCGCGCACGCGAGTCGCGCCACGCAACACCGTGCGTCCGATCAGTGCGATCACCAGCAGCCCGAACAGCAGACCCATCAACCGCACGTTGAGCCGCATGTCGCCGTTGAGGATGTGGCTGAACTCGTGCGCGATGACGCCTTGCAGCTCGGAGCGATTGAGTGTGGTCAGCGCGCCGCGCGTCACGCCGATCGCAGCGTTGGACGTGTTGTGGCCGGCGGCGAACGCGTTGATGCCGCTCTCCTGCTCCAGCAGATAGACCTCGGGCATCGGCACGCCGGAGGCGATCGCCATTTCCTCGACGACGTTGAGGAGCCGGCGCTGCAACGGATCGGTCGTGTCCGCCGAGACGCGCACGCCGCCCAGCGAGCGGGCAACGACTGCGCCGCCGCCGCCGAGCACCATCGTCTTGTAGAAGCTTGCGATCGAGATGATCGCGAGCACCACGAGCGTGGTGCCGACGACCATGCGCGGATGCATCGCGAGCCAATCGGTGAGAGGCGGCACGTAGCCGAGGGTGCGTGCCTCGCCTGCCGCATCAGCATGAAAACCACGAAGTCGACCGCCGCGATGACCACGAGCACCGCCAGGCCGAACAGAACGACGAGGCGCCGCGACGCCCGGCGCGCCTCGTCCTGACGTTGGAAGAAGTTCATGTGTCTGAGTCGGGCTAAAGCCCGACCTGCAGCGATCCCGCAGGTCGGACTTTGTAGGTCGGGCTTCAGCCCGACGCCTTGTCCTAGGTGAACTTCACCTGCGGGACGGCGCGCTTCTCCGGCGCCTCGATCTCCAGCAGCTGCGCCGGGGTGAACATGAACATGCCGGCAACGACGCTGTTGGGGAACATCTCGCGCAGGTTGTTGTAGTTCATGACCGCGTCGTTGAACGACTGGCGCGCGAACGCGACTTTGTTCTCGGTCGTAGTCAGCTCCTCGGACAGCTGCATCATGTTCTGATTCGCCTTGAGGTCCGGGTAGGCCTCGGCGACGGCGAACAGGCGACCGAGCGCGCCGTTGAGCGCGGCTTCGGCGCCGGCGAGCTGCTGCACGGAAGACGGATCGCCAGGATTCGCAGCAGCGCGCTTCAGCCCGCTCACTGCGCTGTTGCGCGCGGCAATGACCGCCTCGAGCGTCTCGCGCTCGTGCTTGATGTAGCCCTTGGCGGTTTCCACCAGGTTCGGGATCAGGTCGTGACGACGCGTGAGCTGCACGTCGATCTGTGCGAACGCATTCTTGTAGGCGTTGCGACCGCCGACCAGCCGGTTGTAGATCGAAACGAAGAACAGTGCGATAGCGATGAAGACGCCGAACACTATCCAGCCCATCTTGGTTGTCCTCCAGCTGCGAACTGCCGCAGTTGACGAAGCATACAGAAAGCGCGGGCCCGCGATCACAGGTGCCGGCGAATTGCAGTCGTGCGCCGGTGAGCCGGATCGATACTTCAATGCAGCGCCTCGCCGAGCCACTCGGCCGTCGAGCCCGCGGCAATCGCACGCTCCAGCCAGGTATTCACCGCGGATTCCAGTGCAGCGTCGCGCGGCAGAAGGATCGCCTTGCGTGCGACGGTGAAAGTCGCCGGCGTCGCGCGACACAGCCGCGTATCGCGTCGCACCTGCAAGTCGACCTCGACGTCGTCGGTAACCATGACATCGGCACGTCCGGCCGCGATCTCGGCGAAGATGGTGCGATTGTCGGGATGCACGATGCGCTTCGCCGCGGTGAGACGTTCGCGCGCGAACTGCTCGTTGGTGCCGCCCGGATTGACGATGACGCGAACGGCCGGCCGATCGATTTCGGCCAGCGTGTCGAAATCCGCCTGCGTGCCACAGCGAACGATGGGCGTCTTGCCGCCACGGTGATAGGGAACCGAGAACGCGGCCTGCTCCGCGCGCGCAGCGGTGATGCTGATACCGCTTGCAGCAACGTCGAAACGGCCGGCCGCGTAGTCCTGCATCAGCGTCGGCCAGCTCGTCCGCACGAACCGCGGTTGCACCTGCAACGCCTCGGCCAAAGCCAGGCCGAGATCGACGTCCGCACCGCGCAGCGTACCGCCCGCCTCCACGCTGAAAGGCTCGTAGTCGCCCGTCATGCCGATGCGCAGCACCTTGCTCGCGCGAATGCGGCTGAGCGCCGGCGTCGACCCGTGTCGCAGCGAGCCGAGCGCATTCGTCAGCTCGCTGCGGTCCGAGTCCGTGAGGCCCGGAGCTTCCACGATCTTCGCGTAACCCGTGTAGCGCGCAGCGAAGTCCGCGCGCTGAAACTCCGGCAACGCCAGATAGATCGAACGGAGCAGCTCGGTTCCCAAACGATCGAGCTGCGGACGCAGCTGGCTGGCGAGATCTCGCACGTCTTGCTGTGGGGCTGTGGCCGAGCGCCAATTGGAGATCCAGGATTCCTGCACGCGGACCGCGAGCCGGATCTGCAGGGAGAACAGCCGGCGTGCCGACGCAGCCTCGATGCCCAGCTCGCTCGCCTGTTGAACGGTCGCTTCCAGCACCTGTTGCTCGCGATCCGCGTCGACGATGGGAGCTTTGCGCGCGTATTTCCACGCAGCGACGTCTTTCATGAGCTGCAGCCGATCCTGCATCAGCTGGAAGACCGCGCGGACGTCTGCATCCGGGTCGGCGAATGCAGGTGCGGCGCCGGCAGGCGCCGTCAGCAGGAAAAGAAAGAGGATCGCGAGCGCGCGGGACACGGCCCCGCAGCGTACACGTTCAGCGCAGCGGCATCACCAGGTCGAGAAACCGGCTGAGCAGCGTCGGCTTGAAACCTTCGACCTTCATCTCGGTGTCCGGAGGCGGCAACTGGATATCTGCGAGGTGCAGCCGGAACTCGTCGTCGCCGCTCGCAGCTGCGAACGCGAACTGTCCCGTGCTGCGGGCGAGCGAGGCCTTCGTCGGTTGCGCAGGCGCGGCCTGGGCCGGGCGTCGAACCTGGGTAGCAGCGGAATGGCCTGCGCTCATCGAAATCCTCCGTCATGGGTGGGGCAGTCGGCGCGGAACAGACTAGAGGAACGCCCAAAGTCGCCGCGTGCGCTGCTTCACGTTCGAACGAGGCAGCCGCTTGATCTGACCGCTGCAGCAGTGATCGAATGACGCGCCTCTCAGTGAAAATCGCAATCCGTCGCCATCGTGAAGCTTATGTTCAGCACTTGTCGCAGCCTGCAGACGGGCTTGATTCTGCTCGCACTCGGTGCCTGCTCGAAGGAGCCGACGACGACGCAGAGTGCGCCGCTCACGCCGGCAATCGCACCAACGAATGAAGTTGCTGTGAATGCGACTAAGCTCAGCGGTCGCATCAATGCCGCGGGAATCGAAGCGACATACGAAGCAACGTTCGAAGAACAAGAACGACTGCGAATTGCGGAACAGCGCGCCGACTCACGCACAGGTGAGTACGAGCTGCGCGGCGCGCGGCTGCTGCATTATTCCGGCAGCGGATTGTCCAGCGCGGATGCGATCGAGTTGCGCTTCAGTCTGCAGGGAGTGCTGGAGCTCGCGAAGTCGGGCAGCGGCGGCACTGTGTCGCAGGAAGAAATCAGCGCGATCCGCGAGCGTGCGCAGTTACTGCGCAGTCATGCGCTAGCGCAGAAGACGACCAGGGATCACTACTGAAGAGTCCGCTACCTCGCCGGCAGCGCGATCTCGACGCGCAGGCCGTCAGGCGTATTGCGCGCCTGCACGTTGCCGCCGTAGAGCGAGACGATGCGCGCCGTGATCGCGAGGCCGAGACCGGTGCCGCCCGAATCGCGGTCGCGCGACTCGGCGACGCGATAGAACGGCTCGAAGATGCGCTGCAGGTCGGGTTCCGGCACGCCGGGCCCGCGATCGTCGATGACGATCGAGACTTGCGGCCCCGCGCGATCCGCCCGCACCTTTACCGAAGACGAAGGCTTGGTGAACCGCACGGCGTTGCGCAGGACATTCTCGATCGCGCTGCGCAGCAGTCCGTGATCGCCTTCGACGATCATCGCCTCGCCGGGCGACGACCAGTCGACGGATTTCTCGGCGGCGCCTGCCTCCATCCGCGCGTCCTCGATGATCTCGTTCATCAGGCTCGTCAGGTCGAGCGGCTCGCGCGGCAGCGTCGGCACCGCGCGCAGGTGGGACAACTGCAGGATCTGTCCTATCAATGTGTCGAGGCGTTCCGCCTCCAGCTCGATGCGGTCGAGCTGCCGCGAGACATCGGCGCCCGGCCGCCGCGCCAGGTCGGTCGCAACGCGCAGGCGCGCAAGCGGCGAGCGCAGCTCATGCGACATTGCGCGCAGCAGGTTCTCCTTGGAGGCGATCAGCGCGCGCACGTGATCGGCCATCGTGTCGAAGTCGCGCGCCAGCACGCCGAGCTCGTCGCGACGCCGCGAGAACTCCTGGCCGACGCGCGCCTCCATGTTGCCGGCCGCGAGCGAGCGGGCGCTCGACTGCAAACGCTCGACGGGCTTGCTCAGATAACGAGCCAGCGACCAGCACACGAGGCCGCTGAGCAGCAGCGCGGACGCGAGCAGCACCAGCCGCACGTCGGGCGCGAACAGCAGATTGCTCCAGATCGGCGGGCTCACCATGATCGTGTACACGGTGCCGTCCCGATCCGTGAACAGCGGCGTCAGCAGCAGAGGATCGTCACGACGGCTCGGCACCAGCTCCTTGCCGAGGAAGCCGGCATCGCGCAGTCGCTGGATGTAGTTGCGATACGTCGTCGGCAGTTTGCGCTTGCGCAGGTCATCGCCGCTCTGGTCGACGATGAAGATGCGCCGATCGCGATAGCGACGCTCGGCTTCGTCGATCCAGTCCTGCAGCGCCGGCAAACCGCCCACCAGCAGGCGCGCGGCGGCTTCGTTCCCGAGCGCCTTCGTATCGATACTGACGCTTTGCACCTGATTGAAGCGATACCACGCGACGGCCGCGGTCGCGGACAGCACCAGCAGCATCGCTGCCCAGAAGGACAGGAAGATGCGCAGGAACAGCGATCGCATCATGACGATCTCAGGAATTCCGCGCGCGCTTCGCCGCTGGCGATCAGCACGTAGCCGGCGCCGCGGATACTGCGGATTTCCGGCAGGCCGTTCTCGCCAAGGCCGAGCTTGCGGCGCAGGTTGCTGACGTGCGTGTCGATGCTGCGGTCATACGGCGTGAGCCGCCGTCCGAGCACGCGCTCGGTGAGGGATTCGCGCGACTGCACTTGGCCGACCGCACGCATCAGCACTTCGAGCAGGCGCAGCTCCGTGCCGGTGAGTCGCACCGATTGGCCGGACAGCGTGACTTCGAACGTCGCCGGATCGAGCCGCAGCGGCCCGACGCTTACCGGATGCGCCGGCATGTCGGTGTCGCGCGGCGAGAATCGCCGCAGCACTGCGCGCACACGCGCCACCAGCTCGCGCGGATTGAATGGCTTCGACAGGTAGTCGTCCGCGCCCAATTCGAGACCGACGATGCGGTCGACGTCGGCGCCGTGCGCGGTGAGCATGATCACCGGCACCGAAAGACTGTGGCGCAGCCGGCGCAGCACCTCGAAGCCGCTGAGCGACGGCAGCATCACGTCGAGGATCACCAGGTCGAAGGGATGCGTTTGCTCGGTGAGCTTTTCCAGCGCCTCGGCGCCGTCGCGCAAGAGTGTCACCTGGAAGCCCTCGCCGGTCAGGTACTCCGTGAGCATCTGGCCGAGCTCGCGGTCGTCGTCGACGATCAGCAGGGAGGCTGGCAGGGTCATGGTCGCAAGTCCGCTTTTTCGCGCCGGGTGGCCGGTGAACATCGCACAGCGATACGGTAACAGGTGCCAAGTTTCGTCAAAGGGAGGCGGCCGCGCAACGCGCGGGTGCGGAATTCGCCGGCAACGGCCGGGAATCGGGCCGTATTTTCGGAACACCCCGCTTCCGCTCGGCGTTTTTCCTAGAGCGCGGCGCCCCCGCGCCTCGACACGAAGGAGACGACCATGACGAAATTCCTCGCTTTGATCGCGGCAACGCTGCTTGCCTTCGCCGCACAGGCTGGCGACGACAAAGACAAGTCGCACGACAAGGGCATGAAGTCGACGGCGACGTTCGACACGCTCGACAAGAATGCGGACTCGCAGATCAGCAAGACCGAAGCGTCGTCCGACAGCAAGCTGTCGGATAACTTCGCCGCACTGGACACCAACGGCGACGGTTACCTGAGCAAGTCGGAGTTCATGGCCAAGGGCAAGACCTGATCCCGCCCAGAGTCGATAGGTAACGAACAGCTCCGCGGCAGCGATGCCGCGGAGCTTTTTTTCAGGCACCATTCGCGCATGCCCGTACCGTGGTTACAGATCGTCCAGCTGGTGCCGTCGATCCTCGACGTGTCGCGCGAGCTGATGAAGCGCACCAAGCAGGCGCCGCCGTCCGCACAGCTGCCGCTGGCGGCGTCTACCCCTGACGAGCTCGCCGCCCGTGTGGTCAGCCTGGAGGAAAACGAGCGGCGGCAGGCCGAGCTGGTCGCGCAGATGGCCGAGCAGCTCGCCGGCGTTGCACGCGCGATCACGGACCTGCATCGCCGCGTGCTCTGGCTCACCGCCATCGCCGCAGTGGCAGCGATACTCGCAGCGGTCGCCCTGTTGGTCAGGCTTTAGCCTGACGCTCTCATCTCGCCGCCGCCTGATACAACGGCAACACCTTCGGCACCAACGCCTCCAACTCCCGAATCCGCGACTCGCCCGAAGGATGCGTGCTGAGGAATTCCGGCGGTCCGCCGCTGCTCAGCTTCGACATCTTCTGCCACAGCGTCACCGCCGCGTTCGGGTCGTAGCCCGCGCGCGCCATCAGCTCCAAGCCGATGCGATCCGCCTCGGCCTCCTGCTCACGGCTGTGCGGCAGCTGGAAAGTCACCGCCGAAACCTGGCTTGCGATCTGCATCGTGGTCTCGCTCGCACCCGTCGCGATAGCGACACCGGCAAGCGCGAGTTGCTCGGCATACGCGCGCGAAATGCGCTCGCGCGAGTGTTCGCGCAACGCGTGCGCGATTTCGTGGCCGATCACTGCGGCAAGCTCTGCGTCCGTTGCCTTCAGCTTCTCGATCAACCCCGCGTACACCATGATCTTGCCGCCGGGCATGCAGTACGCGTTCACGTCGTCCGTCGACTGCACGTTCACTTCCCATTGCCACTGCGGCGCATCCGGACGGAACACTCCGGTCTGCGGGATCAGCCGGCGCGAGATGCTCTGCACGCGCTGATAATCCTGCTGGTCGGTATTGAGCGCCCGTTTCTCCTTGGCCTTCTGCAGCTCCTGGTCGTACGCCACGTCGGCGCCCTTACGGATCTCCTGCTCCGACACCAGCATGTGCTGCTTGCGATCGACGCCGACCGCACCGGGTTGCGTCGTTTGCACGGTCTGGCAGCCGGCCGCGAGCAACGCTGCGCCGACAATGAAAAGTGTGCGAATACGCATGTGTGAGAACTCCGTGACGCGCCCGTACCGGGAACGCGCACGCAGTTAGGGAGTTCCGGCTTTCGGCTCCGCGGGATTGCCTTGGGTGATATAGCGAGCCAGGCGCTTCAGCTGGTCGCCGAGCATGTCGTCCACGAGCGGCGCCCAGTCCGCGAGCGGCCGGTCGGCGAAGCCGCCGACGTTGTAAGTCAGCGTGATCCGCGAACCGCCGCCGGCAGGCTCGATGCTCCAGGTCATCACGCCGCTCACGCCGAATTCCTGCAGCGGCCCGAGAGCGCCGCTCAGTCGCAGCGTTTTTGCCGGCTGCGCATAGAGCACGGTGGCGTGCTCGATGCCGGCGTACAGGCTGAGCTTCTCGCAAAAGCAGCCGCGCACGAGCGGCTCGAGCGTGAGATTGCGCGAGTCGCCGGAATATGTGTGCTCCGGATCCCACCACTTGCCGATGTCGGTCAGCGAAGCCCACACGACCGGCGCCGGATTCGGCACTTCCGCGACGTGCCGCAGATTGAAGCCGGACGGACCCGCACTGACGATTTCCGCGCGGGCCTGAGTGGCGCACGCCAGCGCCGACGCGATGATGACGATGAAGCCGAAGCGCATTGCTGGTTCTCCCGCCGGTCTGGCGCGCATGGTAGCCGACTCGCCGCAAATGGCCAGCCGGTACGGTTATAGTGCGCAGGATCGTTCCACGATTCGCAGAGGAACACCGCAATGGCGCGAGTGAGCGCGACCAAGACACGGGCGGCACGCCGCTCCCGCGTGAGCCAGCAACAAGCCGAGGATGCCGTGCGCCTGCTGCTGCAGTGGGCCGGCGAGGAGCCCTCGCGCGAAGGGCTGCGCGACACGCCGACGCGCGTGGTGCGCGCCTATCGGGACTGGTTTTCCGGCTATCTCAGCGACCCCGCGGATTACCTGCGCCGCACGTTCGAAGAAGTCGAAGGCTACGACGAGATGATCGTGCTGCGCGGGATCGAGTTCGAGTCTCATTGCGAGCATCACATGGCGCCGATCATCGGCCGCGCGCACGTCGGCTACCTGCCGACCAACAAAGTCGTCGGCATCAGCAAGCTCGCACGCGTCGTCGACGGTTACGCCCGCCGCTTCCAGGTACAGGAGAAGCTCACTGCACAGATCGCAAACTGCATCGAGAGCGTGCTGAAACCACGCGGCGTTGCTGTGGTGATCGATGCAGTTCATCAATGCATGACCACGCGCGGCGTACACAAACGCGGCGTCGCCATGGTCACCAGCAAGATGCTCGGAGCTTTCCGCGAAGACGCACGCACGCGCGCCGAGTTCCTGCGGTTCGTCGACGGCAACGGACGCCCCTGACTTAACAGTTGCATCGGGGGCTCCCCGAATCGGCGGGCTCCGCAGCGCGGGCACACCGTCAGTGTGATGCGCGTCTCAATGCGGGCAGGGCCGCTCGCCCTAGCATCGAAACCGATCCTCCTCATTGGGAATGCAGCTGTGCCCGCGCGTGCCGAGCAGATACCGACCGACCGTCGCGCCATCGTCATCGCGCGCGGCGAGCACATTCATATCGAAGCCGAGCCCGACACTGTCGCCGCTCCCACTGCGCATCGCCGCCGCAAAGTGCGTTCGAGCTACGCGCTCAAGAGCTCGCTGCGCGGCTGCGAGACCGAGGTGTCGATTCTCGAAGATCACTTCGCGGCGGTGCGCACCGTGCGTCCGGATGCGCAGCCGCGCAAGTACGAAGTCGATCTGCGCTTCGCGAATCCGAAACCGGTGCGCGTGCGGTCGATCTCGTGGTTCTGGCTGACGCTGGCCGCGACGTTGATGGTGCTCGCTGCCGGCGGACTGTGGTCGACGTGGGCAGACGCGGGACGCTGGTCGAGCGCGATCTTCCTGACCGCACTCGTGACGCTGATCGCGGCTGTCGGCGCGACGATCATGTTCCTGCGGCGAACGGTCGAATCGCTGGAGTTCGTGAGCATGCATGGCGGCGCGACGCTGGTGAGCGTGGTGGGTGGCATAGGAAGCGCGCGGGCCGGCAAGAAGTTCTTCGTCGAATTGATCAAGAGCATCATCGCGGCGAAAGCGGCGAGGCCGCAGGAGCGGCCGCAGTTCCTGAGAGATGAGATGCGTGAGCATCATAGGCTGCGGGAGCTGGGTGTGATCAGTGAACAGCAGTACGAACAGGGGAAGGCTCGTATCCTCGCCAGTCATTGAGCTTCGCGACGCGCGCCTGCCGGCGCGAGCCACGTGGGGCTTGGGCGTGCCTCGTCTCGCCCTTGCGGCATCACGGTCATCTCGAATTCCAAGATGGGTGCCCGCAACATTTGGTCAGTGGCTGATTGAAGGTAAGCAGCAACGCGTCGCGTCGATGTGACGTGACGCTGCAACGAGGTCATCACCTAGGCCGGTAGTGTGACCACCGGTGTTAGGGCGAGGACGAGCACCCCAACCCCCACGCGGCTCGAGGAGCGCGTCGCTACGCGAGCTACGCTCGGATGCCTCGTGGGCGTGCACACCCCTGTGGTTAGTGGGAGCTGCTGTGGGATTGGAGTCTCGGGCAGGTCAATGGCGGGCGCCTGTGCGCGAGGGTTTGTGGCGAGGCGGCTGGTGAGGGTGAACTCTCGCGCTGAGATCCGTGACGCCGAGCCCTCCCTCGCGCCAGGTTCGCCAGAAATTTCGGCCGTCCCGGCCGCAATTTCTGACGCGCGCCCGCCCCTTGACCTGCCCGAGACTCCAATCCCACAGCAGCTCCTGCCGCGAACTTCACAAGCGCCTCTGAAACTTCTCCACGTCGATCACGGCCTTCACCGGCAGATGATCGGATGCGCGTTGCGCCAGTCGCGTGCGATGCACCTGGATCGACTGGATCGCTCCGACGGGGCGCACCCAGATGCGCGTCAGCCGCAGGAACGGCGCGAAGGACGGGAACGCGGCGGGAGCGAGCGGCTCACCCAGGATCTGGTGCGCATCGGACAGCGTCGCGGAGAAGGGGAACCACTCGTTCATGTCGCCGAGCACGACAGTCGGCAGTTCCGCGGGCGCGGCGGCGACGGCTTTCAGCAGATGGCGCCATTGTGAGCGGCGCTCCCGACGGCTCAGGCCGAGATGTGTGGCGATCACGCGCAGGTTGTGATCGCCGAGATCGACTTGCACGTCGAGCGCGCCGCGCGGCTCGAATCGCCAGTAGCTCAGGTCGTGACGATGCACGCTGACGATCGGCAGGCGCGTCAGCACGGCGTTGCCGTACTGGCCGCTGTGACGAACGATGCGCAAGCCCGGAATCGCGGCCATGTCGAGAGCGCGCGACAGATATTCGAGCTGCATCGAGTCTTCGTCGTCGCCTTCGTCGTTGTCGACTTCCTGCAGCGCGTAGATGTCGCAGTCGAGCTCTCTCAGGACGTCGGCGATGCGCGAAGGCAGGCGGCGGCGGTCCCAGCCGATGCACTTGTGAATGTTGTAGGAGCCGATCGCGACGTGCCGGCTGCATACGTCGCTGCAGCCGCCCGCGACGCCGTCAACCCGCGTGTCCACCAGCGCCTCGTTGCGAGGCCGACGGCGCGGAAGCAACGAGCCAGCGCCGCACCAGCCAGGTCGCGATGCCGAGAAGTCCCAGGACCAGCGCGATCAGCCAGTAGTTGATGCGGCTCGGATCCTCGAGCCAGACCTGCAGCTGATCGCCGAACACCGTGGACGTGAGAGTGCCGGGCAGCATGCCGAGCCCCGTGCCGATCATGAAATCCGACAGCTTGACGCGCACTGCGCCGGCCACGACGCCTTCGACCAGGAACGGTGCGATCGGCACGAGCCGCAGCGCAGTCATGGCGACGAGCCCGCGCCGTCGCAGCACCTGCAGGATGCCGTTGAGCTTTCTGCCGGCGATCCGGCGCACGGTGTTGCGATCCATCTTCTTGCCGAGCATGAAGCTGACCCAGGCAGACAGCTCGATGCCGAGCATCGCGTACACGAAACCCATGAGCGGGCCGAACGCGATCACCGCGAACAGCGTGACCAACGGCCGCGGAAACAGTGTGAACGCGACCGGCGTGTACGCGAGCACGGTCAGGATCGGCACCCACCATTCGTCGCCGGCGCGGCGCGCCCAGCCGGTGATGTGATTGCCGTCGAGGAAAGTTGCGAGCGGCGTGTACTTCCAGAGCGCCGTCAGCGCCAGGCACACGACGGCGAACGCCGCGATCTTGCCCCACGCCGGCGAGCGCGGGCCTTCGGTCGTCTCGTCGTCGGAGCTCAGCAGGTCCGCGAGGTCGCTCAGCGCCACGGGCTTTTCCGGGTCCGCGACGCTCACCACGCTCAGCACGGTCGGCGAAACCGACGGCAGATCGGCGAGCGGCTTGAGGGTGCGCTCGTTGGTTTGCAGCTCTTCGATTGCAGCGCGCAGCGAACCGGCCCTCTCGATCGTCTCGCGCACGCGCGCTGGTTCGCAGCCCAGATGCTCGCCGAGCAGCTCAGCGCGCAACTCGCGGATCGCCTCGCGCACGTCGTCGCGGCCTTGCGCTTCGATCGTCAGGTCGCACTCGGTGTCCAGGCCCATCGAGCGGTTGGCGAGATTCGCCGAGCCGACGCGCACGATCTCGTCGTCGACGACGATGAACTTGGAATGCACATCGATGCACGTGCCACTCTTCAGCCCGTCGATGAAGGGATAGTAGACGCGCAAGCGACCGTGCACGTCCGCGGCGCGCAGACGCTCGATGAGCTTGGTCCGCAGCGTCTGCATCGTCAGCTCTTCCAGCCAGCCATGGCTCAGCTCGCGCAGCACGACGACCACTTCGGGTCCGTCGGGCTCGCGCAGTCGTGCGGCCAGCGCGTCGCCGACCTTGTCGGCCGTGAAGTATTGATTCTCGATATATATGGAGTGGCGCGCGGCGGCGATCATGTCGAGATACAGCGCTTCCACTTCGCGCGCGCCGTCGTGGCCGTTGACGGGCGGCGTGGTGCGAGAGATGCCGACGGCGACGTCCCGCACCGGATGCTCGATGGAGGGCGGCCAGATACTGCCGGCCGGGTGCGGGCCGACTCGCCGGAAAAGATTCTTCTTTTTCCACGGCGGATCGAGCTTTTCATGCGTGGCGATGTGCCAGCGCTCGCGCACCAGGTCGCCCAGCGCGCGCGCGGCCGGGCCTTCGACCGCCATCATCATGTCGTGAAAGGGCGGATACGGTGTACCGGCCATCACGCGGTGCTGGTTCTGCGGCGAGTGTTCGCACGTGTCCCAGCGGCGCGAAGTCAGGTCGATGCCGCCGCTGAAGGCGACCGCATCGTCGATCACGACGATCTTCTGATGATGCGAGCCCCCCACCGGGTGTGTGTTGTCGTAGCGAAAGGTGATCCTGCGATGCGGCTTCCACGACAGGCTGTACAGCGGCGCCCACTCGCGGTCGAGCCCGAAGATCATCGGGTAATCCCAGATCAGGATGTTGACGTGCAGCTCGCGATGCCGCCGCACCAGGTCGTTGAGAAAACGACCGAGCTCCAGCTCGCACTCCTGGCCAGTCGGGCACAGCAGGCGCGTACGACTGTGGAAGTCCCAACCGGTGATCAGGATCGAGCGCCGCGCATGGCTCGCGGCCTCGACGAACGCCTTGAAATACGCGTCCGCGTCGACCACGAACCCCGCCCGCGAGGCGTGCTCGATGCGCCAGCAATTACGACCGACCGCGAGCAGATCCGCCTGCTCGCGCTTTTTCAGATTTTCCGCCGCCATGCGTCGCAAAACGCCTGCAGGCGGCGGGTGGTTCCTCTCAATACCCCTTGCTGACGTCCACGACCGACAACATCCTCTCCCCGGCGAGATACCGCCGCAGATTCTCCTGCACCACCTTGACCTGCGCCTCGAAGCCGAGATCGGAATCGTTGGCCACGTGCGGCGTGATGATCACGTTCGGCGCCTTCCACAGCGGATGATCCGGCGGCAGCGGCTCGGGATCGGTGACGTCGAGACCGGCGCCGGCGATCTTCTTGTTGTTCAGCGCATCGACCAGCGCGGCCGTCACGACACTGCGGCCGCGAGCGACGTTGATGAAGTACGCGCTCGGTTTCATCTTCGCGAAGAAAGCGGCGTCGAAGATGCCGGTGGTTTGGGCAGTGAGCGGCGCAGTGTTGACCACGAAGTCCGCCTCGCTCGCGAGCTTCAGCAGCTCATCAGGCAGACCGACGTAGCTCACGAACTCCGGCCCGGTGCGGCCGCTCGCGCGCGTCGCGGTGACTTTCATGCCGAGCGCGTGTGCGCGCTTGGCAACTTCGCTGCCGATCCCGCCAAGACCCACAACCAGCATGGTCTTGCCGTCGACGACGGCCATGCGGCCCGGTGGTGTGCTGCGACGCCATTCGCCGCGCGGCTGCGCCGCCAGATACACATCGATGCCGCGGGTGAACGTCAGCACCATGCCCATGACGTGCTCGGCGATGATCGGCCCGCCGATGCGCTGCATGTTGGTGACGAGGATGTCGCGCTCACGCACGCCGGGAATCGCGACGCAGTTCTCCACGCCGGCCGTGACCAGCTGGATCCAGCGCAACGATTTGCCCGCGGCAACGAGCTCGGGCGTGCAGAAGCCGATCGCCACGTCCGCGGTGGCGGCCTGCTTGGCGATCTCTTCGCGACTGGCCACGACGATCTCGACGCCGGGCGCGACGGGCTGCAATTGCTCGACGATGCCGGGAATCCCGCTGAGGACGAGGATGCGCTTCGGCTTGCGCCAACCCGACCGTTCGCTGACCGGCGTCGCGGCCTGCTCCAGCCCGTAATGCTCGATGACGCTCGCAGGTGCGTCGGCTGCTGCGGCGCTCGCGATACCGAACGCAACCAGCACTGTGCCCAACAACCAGTTCTTCTTCATATATGCCCTCCTCCCGTCATACCAATACGCGTTCGATGCCGCCGTTGTTCGCCGCGCGCACGTATTCCGGCAGCCACTGCGGGCCGAGTACATGGCGCGCGATCTCGACGACGATGTAGTCGGCGTCCAGGTCTGCATCGTCGTTGTAGCGCTTCAGTCCCTGCATGCAGGACGGGCACGACGTGAGGACCTTCACTTCGCCCTTGAAACCGTCGGCGCGCAGGCGCGCGGCTCCCTCCCGCATCTCCTGCTCCTTGCGGAAGCGCACCTGAGTCGCGACGTCGGGACGCGTCATCGCGAACGTGCCCGACTCGCCGCAGCAGCGGTCGTTCTTCTCGACGCGGCCGTTGACCTTGTCGTTGAGCAGCGTGTTCACGACCTGCAGCGGATCGTGGCCCTTGATCGGCGAGTGACACGGATCGTGATACATGTAGCGCACGCCGGTCACGCCCGAGAGCTGCACGCCGCGCTCCATCAGGTATTCGTGGATGTCGACGATGCGGCAGCCCGGAAAGATCTCGTCGAATTTGTAGCCCTGCAGCTGATCGAGGCACGTGCCGCAGCTGACGACCACGGTGCGGATGTCGAGATAGTTGAGCGTGTTCGCGACGCGATGGAACAACACGCGGTTGTCCGTGATGATCTTCTCGGCTTTGTCGAACTCGCCGGCGCCGCGCTGCGGGTAGCCACAGCACAGGTACCCGGGCGGCAGCACGGCCTGCACTCCGACGTGCCACAGCATCGCCTGCGTGGCGAGTCCAACCTGCGAGAACAGTCGCTCCGAGCCGCAGCCGGGAAAATAGAACACGGCATCCGACTCGCTGCTGGTGCGCGCCGGATCGCGAATGATCGGCACGTAGTGACGATCCTCGATATCGAGCAGCGCGCGCGCCGTCTTCTTCGGCAGGCCGCCCGGCATTTTCTTGTTCACGAAATGCACGACCTGCTCTTTCAGCGGCGGCTTGCCGGTCGTCGCCGGTGGCCGCGCCGTCTGCGCGCTGGCGAGCGCACCCAGCACGCGATTGCCGAGCCGTTGCGCCTTGAAGCCCCATTCGAGCATGGCTTTGCGCGCGATCTTGATCGTCTCGGGATTGGTCGCGTTGAGGAAGACCATCGCTGCGGCGGTGCCGGCGTTGAAGCGCTTCTTGCCCATGCGTCGCAGCAGGTCGCGCATCGCCATCGACACGTCGCCGAAGTCGATGTCGACCGGACACGGCTTCTCGCACTTGTGGCAGACCGTGCAGTGATCCGCGACGTCGGAGAACTCATCGAAGTGGCGGATGGACACGCCGCGGCGCGTCTGTTCCTCGTACAGGAACGCCTCGATCAGCAACGAGGTCGCGAGAATCTTGTTGCGCGGCGAGTAGAGCAGATTGGCGCGCGGCACGTGCGTGGCGCAAACCGGCTTGCACTTGCCACAGCGCAGGCAGTCCTTGATGGCGTCCGAGATCGAGTTGATGTCGGAGTGCTGCATGATCAGCGACTCGTGCCCGAGCAGATTGAAGCTGGGCGTGTAGGCGTTGCGCAGGTCGCCGTCGGGCAGGAGCTTGCCGCGATTGAAACGACCCTGCGGATCGACGCGCTGCTTGTAATCGCGGAACTCGGCAGTCTCCGCGTCGGTCAGGAACTCCAGCTTGGTGATGCCGATACCGTGCTCGCCGGAAATCACGCCGCCGAGATCGCGTGCGATCTGCATGATGCGCACCACCGCGCGGTTCGCTTCCTGCAGCATCTCGTAGTCGTCCGAGTTGACGGGGATGTTCGTGTGCACGTTGCCGTCGCCGGCGTGCATGTGCAGGGCGATCCAGACGCGGCCGCGCAGCACCCGCTGATGAATCTCGCCGACGGCTTGCAGCACAGGCGCGAACGCTTCGCCGCCCAACAGCCGCCGCAGGTGACCGCGCACTTCCGACTTCCACGATGTCCGGATGGAGCGGTCCTGCAGGATGTCGAAGACACGCGTGCCAGGCTCGCGTTCCACGCGGCGCTCCAGTTCCGCACGCAAAGGCTCGAAGCCCAGCTGCGCGAGCTGCGGCAAAGCGTCTACCAGCAGCGTGTCGAGATGCTCACTCAAATAAGCCCAGCGCGCGCGCGTCTCGGCCAGGATCTGCTGCGCCTGTGGCTGGCGATCTCCCAGCGGCTCCTCCAGCTGCAGGTCGCCGGCGAAGTACTGCTGCAGCTCGTCCACCAGCCGCAGTTTGTTCTTGAACGACAGCTCGATGTTGATGCGCTCGATCGCGTCGGTGTAGTCGCCCATGCGCTCGAGCGGGATCACGACGTCTTCGTTGATCTTGAAGGCGTTCGTGTGGCGCGCAATCGCAGCGGTACGCGAGCGGTCCAGCCAGAATTTCCTGCGCGCGTCCGCGTTGACGGCGACGAAACCCTCACCGGAGCGGCTGTTGGCGATGCGCACGACTTCTGACGTGGCGCGCGCGACTGCGTCTTCGTCGTCGCCGACGATGTCGCCGAGCAGCACCATCTTCGGCAGCGCGCCACGCCGGGATTTCGTCGCGTAGCCGACCGCCCGCAAGTAGCGCTCGTCGAGATGCTCGAGCCCGGCGAGCTGCGTGCCGTCGACGCGCGCACGCGCATCGAGGAAGCTCTTGATCTCTACGATCGAGGGAATCGCGTGGCGCGCGTGGCCGAAGAACTCCATGCATACGGTGCGGATGTGCTTCGGCATCCGGTGCAGCACCCAGCGAGCCGAGGTGATCACGCCATCGCACCCTTCCTTCTGCACGCCCGGCAGACCGCCGAGAAACTTGTCGGTCACATCCTTGCCGAGACCGGCCTTGCGAAACTTGCGGCCTTCGATCTCGATGCGCTGCGTTCGCAGCACGCGCGCACGCTGCGGTACTTCGCGACCGTCCTTCCAGGTGAGCTCGAAGGCCGCCACCGCGGCTTCGTGAATCTTGCCGCGGTTGTGCGCGAGGCGCGCGACCTCGAGCCAGTTGCCTTCGGGGTCGACCATGCGCCACCAGGCGAGGTTGTCGACCGCGGTGCCCCACAGCACTGCCTTCTTGCCGCCGGCGTTCATCGCGACGTTGCCGCCGATACAGGAAGCGTCGGCGGAAGTCGGATCGACTGCGAATATCAAACCCGCGCGCTCGGCAGCCTCGGATACGCGACGCGTCACCACGCCTGCTTCGGTGAAAATCGTCGGCACTGGATCGGACAATTCAGGCAGCGCGATCTGCTCGACCGGACCGAGCCCTTCCAGCTTCTCCGTGTTGATCACCGCCGACAGCGGCGTGAGCGGAATGGCGCCGCCCGTGTAACCCGTGCCGCCGCCGCGCGGAATGACGGTCAGCCCCAACTCGATACACCCGCGCACCAGCGCCGGAATCTCGACCTCGGTGTCCGGCGAGAGCACCACGAACGGAAAGTCGACGCGCCAGTCGGTGGCATCGGTCACGTGCGAGACGCGCGCGAACGCGTCGAAGCGGACGTTGTCCGCACGCGTGTGCCTTTCGAGCAGTCGACGTGCGCGTTTGCGCAACTGCACGGTGCGAGTGAAGTCCTCGGCGAACTCGTGCACGCACTGGCGAGCCGCCTGCAGCAACTCGCCGACCTTGCGGTCGCGCTCGACGTCTGCCGGTTCGCGCCGCCGCTGCACTTCGTTGAGGCGGTGATGCAGAGCCTCGATGAGCAGCCGGCGACGCCGCGGGTTCTCGATGAGGTCGTCCTGCAGGTACGGATTGCGTTGCACGACCCAGATGTCGCCGAGCACTTCGTACAGCATGCGCGCCGAACGCCCGGTGCGACGCTCGCCGCGCAGCTCGTCCAGGATGCTCCAGGCCGGTGCCCCGAGCAGACGCAGGACGATCTCGCGATCGGAAAACGACGTGTAGTTGTAAGGAATCTCGCGCAGGCGCATGGGCACTGCGAATTGTAGAAGAAGAGTCGGGTTAATATCTCGATCCATGAACATCAATCTCACCGCGCTCGAAGCCCGCGTCATCGGCAGCCTGATCGAAAAGGCGATCACCACCCCGGACCAGTACCCGCTGTCGCTCAACGCGCTGACGAACGCGTGCAACCAGAAGAGCAATCGCGATCCGGTGCTGGAGCTGGACGAGCGCGCGGTACAGGAGACGCTGGATGCGCTCGCGAAGAAACACATGGTGCTGGAGCGCTCCGGCTTCGGCAGCCGCGTGCCGAAGTATCAGCACCGGTTCTGCAACACCGGCTTCGGCTCGCTGGAGTTCACGCCGCAGGAGACAGCGATCGTGTGCGAGCTGCTGCTGCGCGGACCGCAGACGCCCGGTGAGCTGCGCAGCCGCGCCAGCCGCATGGCGCCGATCGCCGAAGTCGGCGAAGTGGAAGCCGCGCTGACCCGCCTGGCCGCGCGCGAAGACGGACCGTTCGTGGTGCGCCTCGCGCGCGAGCCCGGCAAGCGCGAGTCGCGCTATGCGCACCTCCTCAGCGGCTCGGTCGAAGGTGCAGCCGAGGGCATCGAGCAGTACGCGCGGCCGAAGCCCCCAGCGCGCCGCGCGCCGATCGTAAGTCGCTGGAAGAGCGGCTCGCCGCGCTGGAGCAGCGGGTGGCGGAACTGGAGCAGCAAATCCAGCGTTCCGAGCAAAGTTAACTCTCTGTAATCCGAACAACTTTCGCCGCCCACCTGCGTCTCACCCCCGTACCCCTCAGCTATTCAACGGGAGTGATCCATGGTGGCGAACTCATTACGGGCCGCCGTCATCGCGGCTGCGATGGCGTCGACCGCTTGTTCCGGAAATATCGCGACGGCAGGCGCCGCGGCGCGCGACACGCCCGCGGCCGCCGTCGCACAAAGCATCGGTCCCGCGCCCGGCCGCTTCGCCGGCGCACTGCCGGACTTCGCTGGCCTCGCCGAGCATTACGGGCCGGCGGTCGTCAACGTTGCGGTCGTCGGCAAGCGTCAGCAGGTCGACCTGCCGGAGGGCATGTCGCCCAACGATCCGTTCTTCGAATTCTTCCGCCGCTTCGGCCAGCCGGGCCCGCGCGGCAATGCGCCGCAGGCGCGCGGTGAAGGCTCGGGCTTCATCGTCAGCGCGGACGGCTACATCCTGACGAACGCGCACGTCGTCGAGAACGCCGACGAGGTCACGGTCAGAACCACCGATCGCCGCGAGTACACCGCCAAGGTCGTAGGCGTGGACGCGCAGACCGACGTCGCGGTACTGAAGATCGAAGCGAAAAACCTGCCGACCGTGCGGCTCGGCGATCCGTCGAAGTTGCGGCCCGGCGAATGGGTCGTGGCGATCGGCTCGCCGTTCGGCTTCGAGAACAGCGTGACCGCGGGCATCGTCAGCGCGACCTCGCGCGCCATGCCCGGCGGCAACTACACGCCGTTCATCCAGACGGATGTCGCGGTCAATCCCGGTAACTCCGGCGGCCCGCTGTTCAACCTGGACGGCGAAGTCGTCGGTATCAACTCGCAGATCTACAGCCGCACCGGCGGTTACATGGGCGTGTCGTTCGCGATTCCGATCGACGTTGCCAGCAACGTGAAGGACCAGCTCATCAAGACCGGGCGCGTCGCGCGCAGCCGTATCGGCGTCTCGATCCAGGACGTCAATGCGCAGCTCGCCGAGTCGTTCGGCCTGGACCGCCCGCGCGGCGCGCTGGTCGGCATGGTCGAGAACGACGGCCCGGGCGAACGCGGCGGCATCGAGGCCGGCGACGTGATCCTCAAGGTGGACGGCGAAACCGTCGAGACCTCCTCGCAGGTGCCGGTGATGATCGCGGGCAAGAAGCCCGGTTCGTCGGTCGCGATCGAGGTGTGGCGCAATGGCTCGACCAAGGAGCTGTCGGTGCGTCCGGTGGAGATCCAGGAGAAAGGCGCGCGGGTGGCTTCGAACCCGGCGCAGCAGGCCGACGAAACCGCGCGGCTCGGCCTGGCGGTGCGTCCCCTGACGCAGCAGGAGAAGCGTCAGGCGGAAACCGACGGCGATCTGCTGGTCGAGGACGTCGACGGGCCGGCGGCGGCGGCCGGCGTGCAGCCCGGCGATGTCATCCTCGGCGTCAATGGCGCGAGGGTGAAGTCGATGGACGAGCTGCGGTCTGCGTCGAAGAAGCGCACCGGCAAAGTAGTCGCGCTGCTGATCGAGCGCGATAATGCGCAGATCTTCGTACCCGTGCGCGTGGGTTGATGCGCCCAGTCTAGTCGATGCGGTCAATGCGCCTGCTGCTGATCGAGGACGACCTGCAAGCCGCCGAGTATCTCGTCAAGGGATTGCGCGAGAGCGGCTACAGCGTCGAGCACAGCCCGGATGGCCGCGACGGCCTGGACAGAGCCAGTCGCGGCCCCTGGGACGTGATCATCGCGGATCGCCAGCTGCCGTATCTCGACGGACTGGCGATCATTACTTCGCTGCGCGAACGCAGCGATCGCACGCCGGTGCTGATCCTGTCGGCGCTCGGCACGGTCGACGATCGCGTGCACGGCCTCAAAGCCGGCGGTGACGACTACCTCACCAAGCCTTTCGCGTTCGCGGAGCTGCTCGCGCGCATCGAAGCGCTGAACAGACGCGGCGCGGCGGCGAGCGAAACGACGCGGCTGAAGATCGCCGACCTCGAGCTCGACTTGCTGGCGCGCCGTGTCACCCGCGCCGGGCGCAACATCGAGCTGACCACGAAGGAATTTCAGCTGCTCGAATACCTGGTGCGTCATGCCGGCCAGACGGTGACGCGCACCATGCTGCTGGAAGGCGTGTGGAACCTGCATTTCGATCCGCAGACCAACATCACGGACGTGCACATGAGCCGGCTGCGCAACGCCATCGACAAGGGTTTCCCCAGGCCGCTCATTCACACGGTGCGGGGCGCGGGTTATGTTCTGAAGGAATGACACGCAGGCCAGCCCCCGCTCTAACCGCTTGCGAAAGGCGTGGCTTTCGCTGCGCTTCTCATGGCGAAAAGTCGCCGAGGCGCTTTTCGCATGAATGCGCCGCCGCGCATGCGGCTGTCCTCCGCGCGCCTCGCCGCGCTGTTCGTCGTCATCTTCGCCGCGGCCATCACGCTGGTGCTGACCGCCGTGTATGTGCTCACCGCGCGCGTGCTCGATCGCGAAGTGGATTCCGTGATTCGCAGCGAAGTCACGCACCTCGTCGACGACTATTCGAGCGGCGGCCTGTTGCAGCTGGTCGCTACTCTGCGTCGCCGCACCGACAGCTGGGATCGCACCGGCGCGGTGTACCTGCTGATCCAACCTAACGGTTATCCGATTGCCGGCAACCTCGTGCACTGGCCGCACTCGTTCGAGACCTACGGCAACTGGATCGAGTTCGAGATCGATGCGCGAGAGGAAGGCGGCGCTTGTCTCGCACCCGGTGCGCGCGCAAGTGTTCCTGCTACCCGGCGGACGGCGGCTGCTCGTCGGGACGGACATCCTCGAACGTCGCAAGCTCGCGTCGCGGCTGCGCACGGCGATGTTCTGGGGCGCGGGTTCGAGCGTGCTGCTCGCGACGATCTTCGGGCTCACCTACAGCCGTCGCGTCCGTCGCCGCGTCAGAGCCTTCGCCAACACCTGCGAGTCGATCATGGCCGGCGATCTGTCGCGCCGCCTGCCCGTGGAAAAATCGCACGACGAGTTCGACGAGCTGGGCACGGCCGTCAATCGCATGTTGGAAACCATCGAGCTGCAGACCGACATGCTGCGCACGACATTCGACAGCGCGGCGCATGACTTGCGCGGTCCTCTCTATCGTGCGCGTGTGCGCATCGAAGAGTCACTGCAACACGAAGGCTTGAGCGAGGACGCGCGTGGGACGATGGAGGCGACCCTCGCAGAGCTCGAACGAGTGCAGCGAACGCTCGGCACGCTGTTGCAGATCGCGCAAGCCGAGGGCCGCGGCCGCGATGTGCCAACCGAAGCAGTCGATCTCGCCGCGCTCGCGCGCGAGTTGGTGGACCTCTACCGGCCGGAAGCCGCGACGCGCGAGATCGCGCTGGAATATCGGGGCGCCGACGCCGCGACGACTCGCGGAAACAGGCAGCTGCTCGCGCAAGTGCTCGTGAACCTGATCGAGAACGCCATCAAATATGTATCGCAAGGCGGCCGCATCGACGTAAACGTCGCAGCCGAGCCGGACGCGATCGTGCTGCAAGTCGCGGACAACGGCCCCGGCATTCCAGCGGCGGACCGGCAACGCATCCTGCAGCCTTTCGTGCGGCTGGAGCGCGATCGAGAACAAGTCGGCAGCGGACTTGGCCTGAGCCTGGTCGCGGCAGTGGTGCGACTGCATCGAGGAAGCATCGAGCTGCTCGATGCCAATCCCGGATTGATCGTGCGATGTCGGCTACCCACGGTGCCGGGAGAAAAAAACAGGGGAAACTGAGCAGCGCAACAATGCTGCACTGCTGAGTTTCCCCGCTATTTCTCTCCCGGCACCGCGTCGACCTTGACCCAGATTTCGCGGGCGTCGCTCTGGGTCGAGTACTGGCGGCTGAGGATGCCGCGCTGCTGCGTGGATGATGTTTCGCTGACGCCGCCCATGCGGATCCATTCGCCGAGTGGACCGCTCACCTGCGTCGTGAGTCGCTGCGTCTGGATGCTGCCGTTCGCGACGCGCTCGTCCTGCTGTTCGATGTCGAGCACGACCTGCGTTCCGTTGACCCGCGGCGTCACCAGAAAGCCGCTGCTTACGTTGCGATAGCTCGTAGTCGCACCGGCCCACGGCCGCCGTCCCGCACCCGCGGCGACTGAGGTGACGATGGGAACGTCGCTGCCGCTGCTGATCAACGCCGAGTTGCCTTCGATGACCTGCACGCTCGCGATGCCGCTGCTGCGATCGCGGGCATTCGATTCCGTCGCGCGCACCGATACGTCGGCGCCGCGATTGCTCACCGTGCCGCTCACCTGTGCACGCTCGCGTTGCATCTCCTGCTCCGTGCTCCGTCTCACCGACACCATCAGCTGGTTCGGCTTGCGATCGATCTGTTCGAGCGCGGCGCGCAGCTGCCGCAGGTTAGCGGAGCTGGTGCGCACGAAGAGCTTGTAGTCCTGGCCGGTCAGGACGCCGCCCTGGTCCAGGAGCGGCTGCAGCACGGGAATGACCTCGGCCGCCGTTCGGTACTTGAGGTCGAGGACTTCCAGGGATTGCGCCCGGGCGGGGCAGGCGATCAGGCAAAAGCTGATCAGAACCCCGGCCAATCGATGGAGAATTCCGCGCGGCAGACTCATAGCGCCGATTGTGCCTCAACTTCCGCTGGTCGATGCCGAAGCAGCCTTCAAGCTATGAATCTAATCATCGGCATCGTCGTCGTTTTCGGTTGCGTCCTGGGCGGGTTCGCCGTGCACGGCGGGCAGCTGGGGGCTTTGTGGCAGCCGTCCGAGCTGCTGATCATCGGCGGCGCCGCGATCGGCGCGCTGATCATCGCCAACCCGATGCGCGTCACCAAGAAGGTGGCCGGCGGCTTCGTCACGCTGCTGAAGGGCTCGCGCTACAAGAAGGAGCACTACCTCAACCTGTTCGCGGTGATGTACGAGCTGCTGTCGCTCGCGCGCAAGGAAGGCATGATGGGCCTGGAGCGCGTGATCGAGGAGCCGGCGAAGGCCGAAGTGTTCAAGAAGCGGCCGCTGATCCTCAACGACCATCACGTCATCGAGTTCATCCAGGACTACCTGCGGCTGATCATCAGCGGCGACATGGACGAGCATCAGCTCGAAGCGCTGATGGAACAGGAAATCGAAACGCATCACCACGACGGCGAGGAGCCGGCGCAGGCGATGAGCAAGGTGTCGGATGCGATGCCCGGCTTCGGCATCGTCGCCGCGGTGCTCGGCATCGTGAACACGATGGGCGCGCTCGGCGGCCCGCCGTCCGAGATCGGCCAGAAGGTCGCAGCGGCGCTGGTCGGCACGTTCCTCGGCATTCTGCTCGCGTACGGCCTGCTCGGCCCGATGAGCAGCGCGCTCGAGCGCATGGCGCGCGACGAGACGCATTTCTACACGACCATCAAGACCTGCATCATGGGTTTCCTGCGCGGCCAGCCGCCGCAGGTCGCGATCGAGTTCGGTCGCAAGTCGACGCCGGGTCCGCTGCGGCCGAGCTTCAAGGATCTGGAAGCGCAGCTGCGCAAGAAGGCCTGACGCCATGGGCCGCGCCGCTGCCAGACAGGCCGAGGGCGAACGCGCCCCGACCGATCATCATCAAGAAGGTCAAGAAGGGCGGCCACGCTCACCACGGCGGCTCGTGGAAAGTCGCGTTCGCCGACTTCGCGACCGCGATGATGGCGTTCTTCCTGCTGATGTGGCTGATGGAAGCGACCACCGAAGAGCAGAAGGGCGCGATCTCCGAGTACTTCAACAATCCTTCGAACGTGCAGGGCGCGAGCCCGGTGCCTTCGCCCACGCCGATTCAGGGACCGGGCGGCGCGAGCACGAGCATGATCAAGCTCGGCGGCGGCATGGAGCTGCATCACGACGCCTCGCCGCCGACCGACGCAGCGCCGCCGACGCCCGGCACGCAGACGCGAGACACGTCCCGACGATGACGGTGCGCAGGAAGAGAAGCTCGACAAGGAACGGCTGGCCGGTCTGCTCAATGACCTTCACAAGGCCATCGACGAGCGCGAGTCGCTCGCGAAGTTCAAGGATCAGATCCTGCTCGACGTGACGCCGGAGGGCGTGCGCATCCAGATCGTCGATCACGAGCGCCGCTCGATGTTCCCGCTCGGCAGCGCGCGGCTCGAGGACTTCAGCAGCGACATCCTCAAAGAGCTCGCGCACATCGTGAGCGGCGTACCGAATCGCATCAGCATCAGCGGCCACACGGATAAGCGGCCGTACGTCGCAGTGAACTACACGAACTGGGAGCTTTCGGCCGATCGTGCCAATGCGGCGCGACGCGCGCTGCTCAGCGGCGGACTCGCTCCGGAGAAGATCGGCCGCGTCGTCGGCCTCGCATCGAGCGTGCTGCTGGATCCGTCCGCGCCGGACGAGTCCGGTGAACCGCCGCATCAGCATCGTGGTGATGAACAAGCGCACGGAAGCGGCGATCAGCGCCGAGAACGGCAATCTGCTGATGGTGCAGGAAGCGGGGCCAGCGCCGGCGCCCGGCGGCGAACCCGTCGCAGAGATAAGGTAGGTGTCAGGCCCAAGCCTGACCCATAGGGACTGCAGCTCTGATGTGGGTCAGGGCTGTAGGTCGGGCTTCAGCCCGACATCCTCATCACGGAATCTGAATCTTCCCGCCGCGGCCGCCCGGCCCGCCGGGCCCGAGATTCGGCATGCCGCCCTGGGGCACCACGAGCTGCGAAGCAGCCTGACGCCGCATCTCCTGGATCTGTTGCACGGTGCGCTCGATCGCAACCGTTGCCGCAGCGGAAAAGCCCACGACGGCTTCGGCCAGCGTCTTGCCTTCGATCTCGAAGCTCAGCGGCACCGGTCCCATGTTCGTCATGATTTCCGCCTGGCCGAGGAACAGCACGGGGCGCGTCGTGTCCGGCGCGCCGTCGGCAGTGACCGGCGTCAGCTGGCGGATGGCGCCGACTTTGCGGTCCGTGATCAGCTCTTCACGGTAAAGAGCTGCCGCATCCATCTGCGGTTCCTGATTACGTTCATCGGCCATGGTCGCACCCGAGCGAAGACGAAATATGCGGGGCGTCAGTAGACCAGCGCCCGTCTCGTTCTTCAAGGAGCCCGGGCGCTTCCGGTACAATGCCGGCCAACGCCAGCGGCGCACCGAAAGTGGGCCCAAACACTGAGCCCAGGACCACGCCATGCAGGAAACCGACAATCCATTCAGCGAAGCTTTCGGCAAAGCGGTCGATCTCGGTAACAGGATCGCCGACACCGACGACAAGGCCGACATCTGGGACATCGCAGACGGCCTGCTCGCCGGCGCCGTGCAATATTGGCTGTACTCGCGCCAGCCTTGCGCCGATCCGGAGTGCGAAGAGTGCGTGCCGATCAGCACCGCGGAAGGCCGCATCGAAGAGCTGCGCCGCCTGATGCGGCAGTTCGCCGAAGAGAGCGAATACTTTCACTCGCCGACCGATCGCAACGTCGGCCGCGCGTGAATGTCAACCGCGCAGCGGACGAAAATTCCCAGGACTTTTTTCTGCACTGCTAGCCGCTTGATCCGTAAGGCAGCGTAAAAGCAACGCTGCGCGCTCGCGAGTTTTTGCGATCCAGCGCACACCGCCTTGCGTGCGACGCATTCCACACTTTGCCTCGTCACGACGACCGCCAGGTCGCCAGAGGCATCGCAACGTGGGCATGTTGAAGAATCTCAAGCTGCGTCATCGCGCGTACGAGTGCGCGTACAACTCGTTTCGTTTTGCTGCGCGTCTGCGCGGTGACCTGAGCGAGTTCGCGCCGTCGATCGCCGAGACTCTGCAGAGCGTCGGCGACGAGCTCGCAGCGCTCGCGCGCGACAGTTGCCCGAACGAAAGCGAGCGGCGTCAGCTCATCGACGGACTCGAAGGCGCATTGCGTGCGCTCGGTCTTTCCGACGCCGCGCAGGTCCACATCGTGTCGCAGCTCGCCCCGCGCATCATGGCCGGCGAACCCGCGAGTGCGAGCAAGGAAGCGTGGACACGGATGGCGGTGTGAGTGGAATTCAGCGCGATTTAACCAATGCGCGGTAGCACTTCACGCCGCCTTCGCAGCTGTAAGACATAACCTCAAATTCCCTACAGACTGCGACTTGTCGCCGAATCAAGTGTCTGCTGAAAGCGACCGAACCGCTTGACTTATCCCCGCTACGCAGCGGATTATCAAACCGTTCCAAGGGCAAACTCGCCGAAAGGCGGGGACGCAAAGCTTCCGGTCTAACGGATTCATTTCCTAAGACAGCGGGGTTGCCACGGGGCCGCGAAAGGATCGCGGCAGCAGGATTCGCAATAAAGAGAAACGCGAAACCACCCGTGACGAGCGCGAAACGCATCAATGCGCGCTCCCTCCCCCATCGAAATGAGTCACGTCGGGCCGCGGGCCGCTCGACTTCGTCGATTTGCATTCGGGCATGGGGAAGAACGTGGACAAGAGCAACAGCACCGCTCAACTAGCCGTGACGCCGCAGCACGCGCCCATCGCGCCAGGCAGCGGCACCGGCTCGGCTTTGTTCGTCATCAATCTCTGCGCGTCGATCGCGCCGGTGCGCCTCGACGGCAACAACATCCCTGGTCTCGAGAACTATCGTCTCTATCAGGTGGCGCGCAACGAAGACGGCCGCACGCGTCATCGTCTGCGGCTCGGTTTCTTCACGAGCGAAAAGCACGCGGAAAGCGTGCTGACCGTGGTGCGCCAGCAGTATCCGACCGCGTTCACTGCCTGCCTGTGCGACGAAGATCGGCGCTTTGCGCGCGGCTACTTGCCGGAGTCAGCGACGGCTCAACCCAAGCCGGTCGCTGTTCAGTCCAAGCCGGTCGCTGTTCAACCCAGGCCAGTTGCTGCCCAACCGGCGCCGGCTGCGACGAAGCCTGCTGCGGCTCAACCGGCTGCGAAGCAAGCGGCCACCTCCGCTCCTGCTAAACAGGTCGCACCGAAACAGACGCCGCCTGCAGTCAAGAAGGCAGCGAGCACGGACTCCGAGACCATCGAGCTGACCTGGGAACCCGAGACGCCCGCGAAGGCGCCGGCAGCGAAAGCTGCGAGCCCTGCGCCCGCTGCGAAGACCGCGGTCGTACCGACCGAAGGCCTCGACGAATTCACGTGGGAGCCGCCGTCGTTGACGCCGGCTGCCGACGCGGCGATTGCGAAGTCGGCCGCCTCCGGTGTCGTGAAAGCGAAGTCGACTCCGGAGAAGCCCGCCGCAGAGAAGACGACTTCCGATACGGCGAAGCATCCGGCGCTGAAGGCTTCCGATACCGCGAAGCACCCCGCTCTCAAGCTCACGGCGAAGGCGCCTGCGGCGAAGCCGGCAGCGCCTGTGGTCGCGAAGTCTGCTGCTACGCCCGTCGCTGCAAATACGCCCGTCGCTGCAAAGCCTGCCGCGAAGCCGGCTGCACCGCCGGCAGCAGCGGCAAGCAAGCCCGACACGGCGAGCAGCATGCGAGTGCGCACGCTGGATCTGACTTTCTCCGATCCGCCGCCCGCGCCGGTCGCAGCTCCGCGCACTGCGGCGTCGACACCGTTCCACGTCGGCAAGGGCGTGCAGGTCAAAGACACCGGCATCAGCCTCGCGGCGGAATCCGCTGCGGCGCCGAAGTCGGCTGCGCAAGCGAAGCCGAAGCTCGACAACGCGCCCCCAGCGACGAAGCCGATCGCCGCGAAGCCAGCCCTCACTCCGGCCGCACCGATTGCCGCCAAGGCGGCTGCACCGGCGATCCCGCCGGCATTTCGCGTCACGGGCTCACCGTCGGCGTCGCCGCCGGAGCTCGACAGCACACAGACCATTCGCGCGCTCACCAGCGCGGAGATGGAAGATGCACAGCAGGACAAGTGGTTCGCCGTGCAGCTCGCTGTCTCCGATCAGCCCGTGAACCTGGACGCGATGCCGCGGCTCGACATCTTCGAAGCGTATCGCCTGTACTCGGTCGCGACCGCCGGCAGCGGCAAGATCGTGCATTCGCTGCGTCTCGGCTTCTTCAAGGAAGCCGTGTCCGCCGAAGCCGTGATGGGTTATCTGCAGACGTTCTTCGGCTCGCCCTCGGTCATGCGCGTCAGCGTTGCCGAGCACGGGCGTTTCAAAGATGCGCCGTCGGCGAAGAGGCCCGCCGCGCCCGCTCATGAAGCGAAAGTCGTCGAGATCAACAATGCGCGCGCGACGCGTCCGGTCGTGCCGACCGTCACGATGGAAGTCGCGCCCGGTGTGGACAGCGCGGCGACCGGCTCCTTCAAATTGAATGAGACCGGGTCGTTCAACATGAATGCGACCGGCGCTCACAAGGCCCTCACGACGGGCACGCACAAAGCGCTGAAGAGCGCAGCGAAAGCGGCCGGCCCGAAAACCAAGAGCGCGCCGCGGGCCCAGCAGACCAGCAAGACCGGCAACAGCGGCAGGCACCGGACATTGCCGCCGATCGAGAAGAAGAGTCTCGCCGAGGAGTTGCTCGACGAGGCCCGCGAAGTCGAGATGTCGGAGAGCGGCATCCGCAAGCTCCCGAAGAACGACTCGCTCCTGTCGCGCATGCTCGGCAAGCTGACCAAGTAGCGCCCGCTCCGCGTTGCATCGATACTCCTGCTCCAGGCGAATGGCCTGGTGCGGGAGCGTGTGCGTGGACTTCCAGACTGCGGACCTGTGCGATCGCTTCGCAGCGCAGCTGCAAATCGGCGAGCCCCTGTTTCGCGACTACGGCGGCCGATCGCGCTTTGCCGGTCCCATCGCCACGATCAAGTGCTTCGAAGACAACTCGCGCGTACGCGACCTCGTCGCCGAGCCAGGCCGCGGACGCGTGCTGGTGATCGATGCAGGCGGCTCGATGCGGCGCGCAGTGCTCGGCGACATGCTCGCGCAGCAAGCGGTCGACAGCGGCTGGAGCGGCGTCGTTATCTACGGTTGCATTCGCGACTCATTCGCAATTGGCAAGCTGCCGCTCGGAGTGAAAGCGCTGGGTACGTGTCCACTCAGGACCGACAAGCGCGGCGAAGGACAGCGCGACGTGTCCGTGCGCTTCGCTGGTGTGAACTTTCGTCAGGACGAGTGGCTGTATGCCGACGAGGACGGACTCATCGTCGCGCCTCGTGCGTTGCTGTAAACCTCGCAACCATTTACGGCGTTTTCAGTCGCCGTTTATGATGCGCGCCGTAACGTACCCTTCCCTGTCAGCTTCGACCGCGAACGAGGACTGCACATGACCGACCGCCGCTACGATCGACGAACAGTTTTGAAGAGCGCTTTGGCAGGACTCGCTGCACTGCCGGCCGCCGGCCTGGTGAACAGCGCCGCGGCGCAAGGCTCGCCGCCGCATCTCGACGAGAAAGATCCGCTCGCGGTCGCGATGGGCTACGTGCACGACGCAAAGAAGGTCGACCCGAACAAAGTCCCGCAGTACAAGAAGGGCGCGCTCTGCTCGAACTGTCTGCAGCTGACGGGCAAAGAAGGCGATGAGTGGCGACCCTGCAATATCTTCCCCGGCAAGCTCGTCAACGCGAACGGCTGGTGCAAGGTGTGGGTCGTGAAGCCGGGCGCGAAGGTCGGCTGACGCTTCACTTTTTCTCGTTCGCCGGATCGCCCGCCGGCAGCACGTCTTTCGCCCACTCGTAACGTTTCCACGCCGGCACCGGCGTGGGAACGTCCGTGTGCGGCACGTACTTCGAGCGCTCCACCAGCTGGTACTTGTGGATGTAGCGCGGGCAGTTCGGAAACACCTCGCGCACGCTCACTCTCACGATGAACTGCGCCTGCGGGTACGCGGGCTCGACTGCAGTGGCCGGCTCGACCGAAGCCGTGCCGTTCACGCGAATGCGCTTGCCGGCTTCGAGGTCGATGAACAGCATGCCGACGTGCGGGTTCATCCGTGTGTTGCCGAACGACAGGAACATGCCGTTGCCGTCGTAGTTCGGGAACACGAGCGTGGTTTCGTCCAGCACGCGCACGAAGCCCGGATCGCCGCCCTTGTACGAACAGTTCGGCCGGCCTTCGTCGTCCGCGGTCGCGAGGAAGAACATGTCGCGACGTTCGATGAACTCGCGATCCTCCGGCGTGAAGCGCGTGTGGTACGTGACCTGTTCGAGGCGATCCGCGAGGCGTTCGGTATCGAACTGCCGCTGCAGTTCGCGATGCCCTTCTTTGTAGAGCCGTGACATGGTGCGCTTCCGTAGTTCGTCAGAGGCTGAGGCGCTCACCGTAGCCGGTCAGCTCGAGATAGCCGCGGCCGATCGCACGGCCGCGTTCGTCGAACGCGCGCACTGCGCCTTCCCAATACAGCGTTCCCGTGCTCGCGCGCGCATCGTTCTCCTGATCGTCCAGCAACGGTCGCAACGTTATCGTGCGCTCGCCCAGAGCAATTTTCCATTCGACCGGCCAGGTAACTCCAGTGCGTGGCGAGCGCCAGCTACGCTGTGGTGACCACACGATCTCGTCCGCTGCGTAGGAACGGTCGGCTCTGCCCGGCGTGCGCAGCGTCGCTCCGCCCCAGTGCTGCTGCCCGGCGTCGTTGCGAATGCGCTGAACCATCAGCGCGCCGCCGTCATCGAGATTCAGACCGATCCAGTCCCAGCCGCGTGCAGTCTCGTCGAACATCCGGCTCGACCATTCATGGTCGAACCACGCGATACCGCGCACACGATGCTCGCGGCCGCCGATCACGATGCGACCGCTGGCTCGCAGTTGCGGCAGGCTGTAGTAGTAGCTCGCGAACTGCGGCTGCGGACTCTTCTGACTGAAGCCGTTCTTGCCGTTCAAGAGCGGCGGCTGCGTGCCGACACATTCCAGCTCCAGCGCGAACTCGCTCGTAGAAGCCACCGCCAGGTAGCGCTCGCCTTCCTTGCGCAGCGACCACTCGTCGATCTTGACTGCGAGCGAGCCTTCGGCGGCTTCGGCGAGACCGAACCCCGCTCGCGCTGACTTCTGGCCGCGCAGCAGCGTGCCGCGTCGCGGATCGCTGACCGCGGCGTGCGCGAACAAGACTTGCCGCGCGACGAAGCGCGACGGGTTGTCCTCGTCGATGCCCGGCCGATTGCGGAAGAACGTGATCTGAAAGCCGAGTGGCTCGCCGTCTGCAGTTTCGAGCCAGCCCGTCAGATACCACCATTCCGTGCGGAACTGCGGATGGCTGCCTTCATCGCGCGGCAGTTCGATCGAATAGCCCGGCACGACAGCAGGAAACTCCGCTTCGGCCGCCCACGTCGCCGCGCTCACGAGGAACAGCAGCGTCAGCAACGCATGTGCCATTCGTGTCACCAATCCTCCTTCACGGCCTTGACGACGTCAGCGCTCATCGCCTGCCGCCCGCTGACGACCGCGATACCCGCTGCCGCTACGAGCAGCAAAGCGCTCAGCGAAGTCAGCAACCAGCCGGGCGCTGCGAGATCCATGCTCCAGTGAAAGGATTGTCGATTTACAACGTAGATGAGAATCAGACCCACGAGGCCGCCGGTTAGCAGACCGATCAGCACGCCTACCGCGCCGAGCACGGCACCTTCGATGGCAAGCATCGTCGCAATCTGCGCGCGTGTGAATCCGAGATGCCGCAAGACGCCGAACTCGCCGCGTCGCGCCAGCACCTGCGCGCTGATTCCGGCCGCGATGCCGAACAGACCGATCAGCACGGCGACCAGCTCGAGCAAGTAAGTAATCGCGAACGTCCGGTCGAACGCCTGCAGCGACAGGCGCCGCAGGTCCGGCGGCGTCCGCAAGTCGTACTGCGTCGCCGGCAGCAAGTCGCGAATCTGATTCTCGAGGGCGTCGGAATCGGCGCCTGGCTCCAACCACAAGCTCACGGTATTGATGCCCGTGTCGCCCGTCGAGCGCACATAGTCCGCGCTGCCGATCACGATGGCGCCATTCTGGTGCTCGTAGTCTCGCCAGATGCCGGCAGCAAACACTGCGAGTTTCTTGCCGCCAACGGACAGCTCAAACGCATCGCCGGCACGGATGCCATGGAGATCGGCTGCGGCTTCGCTGACCCAGGCTGGCGTCGCGTCGGTGCGCGACTGCGACTTGGCGGTGTCGGTCACCCACAGCGCATCCGCAAGCGGCGTGTGATCCGCGCTACGGGCAAGCAGAGTCACCGACTGTGCGCTCCGCCCAACCTGCGCGCGCCCGAAGCGGCTGGTCTCGAAATACGCAACCCCTGGCAGCTGGCCGATTCGCTCGACAGTGCGCGCGTCGAGATGCGCCGACTGGCCGACGTAGCCAAGACGCACGTAGATGTCCGCGGGCAGGATGCGCTGCGTCCATTGGTCGAGCGAAGTGCGGAACGACGTCACCATGATCGCCATCGAGACCATGAGACTGAAGCTCACCAGAATCGCCGACACGCTGAGCGTCGCGTAACGAGCCGTGCCCGCAATCTGGGCGATGGCAATCTGATACGGAATAGCCCGCGCGAAAGGCGCGTGATGCAGCATCATGCGAACGATCGACGGCATCGCGACTACAGCGCCGACTATCAACAGAGCGATTGCGATGTAGCCGGGCAACGGCAGGCCGGCGATCGGCGGGAGGAGCAACACAATGGCCGCGAGCACCAACAGCGCCGCGACGACTGCACCGTGCGTGCGCAGTTCGCCACTCGTCACGTCACCGGCTTTGAGTGCGGCCGCGGTCGGTACGCGCGCAGCTTCGATTGCGGGGCGCAGCGCACCGACGATCGCCACCGCCACACCCAACATACAGAACGCAGCGATTTCCCAGCCGCGCACCTCCAGCTCCGCCGCGAGCCCGCGAAAGTAACCGGCGCCGAGATCGCCGCCGATTGCATCGAGACCGATGCGTGCTGCCGCGATACCCAACATCACGCCGAGCACCGCGCCGAACGTCCCGATGATCGCGCTGCCCGCGAGCACGAGCGCGAGCTGCTGTCCCCGAGTCACGCCGAGCGCATGCAGGACGGCGAACTCGCGCCGGCGCCGCAACGTCGCCAGGGATTGCGTCGAGTAGACGAAGAAGCCGCCGGTGAACAACGCCACCAACGCGAGCGCCGTGAGGTTCGAGCGATAGGCACGCGACAGGCGCAACGCCTCATCGCTCGCTTCGCCGGGCGTCGTGACGCGCGCGTCGGGGGGCAGCAGCGCTGCGATATCCGCACGCACTCGCTCCGGACTCGCGCCGCTCGCGAGCCGCACGTTGATGCGCGACAGTTTGCCGAGGCGACCGAACTTCCACTGCGCAGCGGCGATGTCCATCACGCCCGCGCGATCTTCGAGCCCGGCCTGCGGTAGCACGCCGGCCACGCGTAGCTGCTGCGTCTGCTCGCCGACCTGGATCTCGATCACATCGCCGATATTCCGTTGCAGATCGCGAGCCGCGCTTGCGCTCAGGAACACGGCCTGCGGATCGAATGCGTCGGCGCTGCTCGACATCGATCCCGCGAGCGCTGCGAGCGACGATTGCAATTGCTGCGAGCGGAATGCGTCGACACCGAGCAGCGTGAGCGAACCGCGGCGATCCGCCAGCTTGCCTGCTACTTCCACCACCGGACTCGCCACTGCCACGCCGGCAACCGCGGCGACGCGCGGATACAGATCCTCGTCCAGACCTGCGCCGCTCTCGATCGCCAAGTCGGCGAGCCCGTACAGGCTGCGCGCAGCCAGCGACACTTCGTCGGCAGCTGAGCGGTTGATGAGGTAGATAGCGAAACCGAGCGCGACGCCAAGCGCGATCGCAATCACGAGTAGCGCGTTGCGCCCCGGCGAGCGGCGCAGCGGCCCGGTGAGTGCGGCATCGATGAGCGGCCACGCTTGCATGGTCAAACCGCTGTGCGCTCGTGCAAGCCCTGCTGCGTCAGCCGATAGACGCGATGCGCCGTTGCCGCGGCGACCTCGGAATGCGTCACGAGAATTCCGGCAGCGTTGTCGCGCTCCAGCTGCGCACGCAGCAGTGCGAGCACTTCGGCCGCCGAATCCGCATCGAGATTACCCGTCGGTTCGTCCGCCAGCACGAGGCTCGGTCGATGCGCCAGCGCTCGCGCAATCGCGACGCGTTGCATTTCACCGCCCGACAATTGGTTCGGCAGATCGTGCTGCCGATCGAGCATGCCGACGGCGGCCAGCATCTGCGCCACTCGTGCGTCGATCGCTGCGGTCGCGGCGCCGTTGAGCGCGAGCGGCAACCCGACGTTGCGAGCGACGGTCAGGTGCGGCAGCAGGTGGAACGCCTGAAAGATGAATCCCATGCGCGCACGCCGTAAGCGCGTGCGGCCGGCGTCGTCGAGCGCGGCCATGTCCTGACCGGCGACGGCGATTCGGCCCGCGTCCGGCACGTCCAGGCCTGCGATGAGATTCAGGAGCGTGGACTTACCGGCGCCGGACTCGCCCATGATGGCGATGTACTGACCCGCCGCGAGCTGCAACGACACGTCGTGCAGCACGACGCGTGCCCGTGCGCCTGCGAACGATTTTCTGACGCTCTCGACCGCCAGCATGGGCGGCGGTCAGGTCAGAACCCGACCGTGACGCCCAGGGCGGCCGAGTACTGCAGGAAGGTGTCCGACTTCGCGCTGATGTTGCAGGTCAGGCCGGCACTGGAAACGCAGAACAGATCGCCGTCGGTATCGAGCACCGTCACGAACGCGCGCAGGTCGAGGCGCACACCAATGTGATCGGTGATCGGCACGCGAAAGCCGCCGGCGATGGAGGCCGCGAGCTTGGTCTCGTCGTCCAGGCCGGGCGCATCGGGACTGAAGCGCGCCGCGCCGACCGTGAGTCCGAAATAAGGAATGACGCGGGTTGCATCGGGATGGCTGACGATGCCGCCGATCTGCAGATACTGCACATCCATGTCGATCGGCGCGGCGCCGTCGACGCTCGTGCTCTGCGTCGAATACAGCAACTCGTAGTGTCGCCAGTCATCGACGGCGGCATTGACGATCAGGCCGAAGTTGCTGTCCTCGTCGAGATCGCGGTCGCTGCCGTTCGCCGGATCCTCGAACTCGCCGCCGGCCGTGAAGCCCGCGAACGGCGTGAACTCCCAGAAATTCGTCTGCCGCGGCGGGTCCGCAGCCCGCGCGGGCGACGCCAGGCACAGCAGCAGCGCGGCCGCGGCGACAGATCCTGAAAATATCCGGTTTGGCATCTCGTATACTCCTCGCCACTCGCCGATACGTTAACACGATGAGAGCGTCCAGCATTGTCGTCGCAGCCGTTTTCGCGGCGTTGACGTTCGCGCTGTGGGCCTGGCTGAACCGCCCCAGTCCCGAGCCTCCATGGCCCGACCGCGTGCAGGGCATGGCGTTCTCGCCGTTCGGCTCCGGCCAGGATCCCGTGCCGCAAACGCTGCCGAGCGCCGAGCAGATCGACGCCGATTTGCGACTGCTGGCGGGCAAAGTGACGGCAGTGCGCTCTTACTCTGCGCTGAAGAGCCTCGGCCAGATCGCCGACATCGCTGCGCGCCATCGACTCAAGGTCGCGCTCGGCGCCTGGCTCGATCGTCAGCTCGCGACCAACGAAGCGGAGATCGCCGCGGCGATCGACATCGCCAACCGACATCCGAACGTCATCCGTCTGGTGATCGGCAACGAGGTGATCCTGCGCAACGATCTCAGCGTCGCCGACCTGTCCCGTCAGCTCGATCGCGTGCGCGCGGCGGTCGAGCAACCCGTGAGCACGGCCGAGCCGTGGCACGTGTGGATCAAGAACCCGCAACTGGTCGAGCACGTCGACTACATCGCCGTGCACATGCTGCCGTACTGGGAAGGCATTCCGGTCGAACAGGCGGTCGACTATCTCGCAATGCGCGTCGCGCAACTGGAGCGCGCGTATCCCGGCAAGCAGATCGTCATCGCCGAAGTCGGCTGGCCCTCCGACGGCCGCACGCGCGAGGGCGCGGTCGCGTCGACCAGCAACGAGGCGATGTTCCTGCGGCGCTTCCTGCAACGCGCGCGCGCCGAGGGTTACATCTACTACATCATGGAAGCGTTCGATCAGCCCTGGAAGGCGCGCTACGAAGGCGCGGTCGGCGCGTACTGGGGCGTGTACGACGTCGACCGCGAGCCGAAGTTCGCATTCGTCGAACCCATCGTGCGTATCCAGCAGTGGCAAACGCTCGCCGCGATTTCGGTGGTGCTCGCATCGATGCTGCTCGCTTTGCTCTTCGTGCACAGCCGAACGCTCGATGCGCGCGGCCGCAGTCTGCTGGCGATCGTCGTCTACGCCGTGACGGCCGCTGCGGTGTGGATCATCTACGACTATTCGCAGCAGTACATAACGCTGCGTAGCGTGCTGATCGGCGGACCGCTGATCCTCGGCATGTTCGTCGTGATCGCCGTGCTCATCGCCGAAGCGCACGAGTGGGCCGAAGCGCATTGGTCCATCGCGCGCCGACCTTTCGTGATCGCTGCTGCGGCCGGCGCGCCGCTGCCGAAGGTCTCCATCCACGTGCCGGCGTACAACGAGCCGCCGCAGATGCTGATCGAGACGCTCGATGCGCTCGCGCGGCTCGACTATCCCGACTACGAAGTGATCGTCGTCGACAACAACACGAAGGATGAAGCGGTGTGGCGGCCGGTAGAGCAGCATTGCGCCCGGCTCGGCGCACGCTTCCGCTTCTTTCACGTCGATCCGTTGCCGGGGTTCAAGTCCGGCGCGCTCAACTTCGCGCTGGCGCGCACGGCGCACAACGCGGAGATCGTCGCCGTCATCGACAGCGATTACCAGGTCGAGCCCGGCTGGCTGCGCGATCTGGCGCCGGGCCTGGCCGAGCCGAAGGTCGCGATCGTGCAGGCGCCGCAGGATTACCGCGACGGCGGCGAGAGCGCCTTCAAAGCGATGTGCTACGCGGAGTACCGCGGCTTCTTCCTGATCGGCATGATCACGCGCAACGAGCGCAATGCGATCATCCAGCACGGCACCATGACGCTCGTGCGACGGCAGGCGTTGGAAGACGTCGGTGGCTGGGCAGAGTGGTGCATCACTGAGGATGCAGAGCTTGGACTGCGCTTGTTCGAGCACGGCCACGAAGCGCAATACCTGCCACGCAGCTACGGCCGCGGGCTCATGCCCGAGACATTCATCGATTACAAGAAGCAGCGGTTCCGCTGGGCGTACGGCGCGGTGCAGATTCTGCGTGCTCATGCGCGCGCGCTGTTCTCGCACACCGACGAGCGCCTGACGCGCGGTCAGCGGTATCACTTCGTCGCGGGCTGGCTGCCGTGGCTCGCCGACGGTCTCAACCTGCTGTTCACGGTCGCTGCACTCTCCTGGTCGTTCGCGATGATCCTCGCGCCACATCGCATAGATCCGCCGCTGATCATGTTCTCGGCGCTGCCGCTCGCGCTGTTCACGTTCAAGCTGGTGAAGCTCGCGCATCTGTACGCTGCGCGCGTCGGCGCGAATATCCGCCAGACGCTCGCCGCTGCGCTCGCGGGACTCGCGCTGTCGCATACGATCGGCGTCGCTGTGATCAAAGCGCTCTTCACGCGCAACCAGCCGTTCGTCCGCACGCCCAAGACCAAGCAACCGCACGCACTCGCGGAAGGAATTGCAGCAGCGCGCACGGAGAGTCTGATGCTGGTTGCGATGTTGATCGCGGCGCTGGGCCTGACGCGCCTGCCGGAAGAGCTGAAGGGACCGGACACGTCGGTGTGGGTCGCGGTGCTGCTGATCCAGGCTGTGCCGTACGGCGCAGCAGTGTTGGTGTCGATCGTCAGCGCGTTGTCGCTACCCGCGCGCTGGCTCGGGCGGTTACCCGCAAGTCGAGCTGAAGCCCGACCTGCAGCCTGACAGCCACCGCCTTTCACGAAGTCAGCCTTCGTCAGCGCCGTGGTCGTGCGTTTCCGCAGTTGTCGCCGATGCGGCGCACCGACGAGAATTCGCTCGCCATGACGGACCCCACGGTGCTGCTCCTGTCGCGGATCCAGTTCGGATTCGTGATGAGCTTTCACATCATCTTTCCCGCGTTCACGATCGGACTGGCGAGCTGGCTGGCGTTCCTGGCGGGCGTCTATCTGAAGACGCGGCGCGCACTGTGGCGCGACCTGTACGTGTTCTGGCTGAAGATCTTCGCGGTGTCGTTCGCGCTCGGCGTCGTGTCGGGCATCGTGATGAGCTTTCAGTTCGGCACCAACTGGTCCGAGCTGTCGACGCGCGCCGGCAACATTCTCGGCCCGCTGCTCGCATACGAAGTGCTGACCGCGTTCTTCCTGGAAGCGACTTTTCTCGGCGTGATGCTGTTCGGCTGGCGGCGCGTGTCGCCGCCGCTGCATTTCCTCGCGACCTGCATGGTGGCGCTCGGCACGCTGATCTCCACGTTCTGGATCATCTCGGCGAACAGCTGGATGCACACGCCCGCGGGTTACAGCATCGTCGACGGCGTGTTCCAGCCGCGCAGCTGGTGGGACATCGTGTTCAATCCGTCGTTCCCGCTGCGTCTCGCGCACATGACGCTCGCCGCGTTCATCACGACGTGCTTCGTGATCGGCGGGATCAGCGCGACGTACCTGCTGCGGCAACGCCATCGCGAGGCGGCGCAGCTGATGCTCAAACTCTCGGTCTGCTTCGCGGCGATCGCGGTGCCGCTGCAGGTCGTGGTTGGCGATCTGCACGGACTCAAAGTGCGCGACACGCAGCCGATGAAGCTCGCTGCGATGGAAGCGCACTGGGAAACCCAGCGCGGCGCGCCGCTGGTCCTGTTCGCGTGGCCGGACGAAGAGCGCGAGGAGAACCGCTACGAAGTGAGCGTGCCGAAGCTCGGCAGCCTCATTCTCACGCACGACATCGACGGCGAAATCGCCGGCCTGAAGGAAGTTGCGCCGGAGCTGCGGCCGCCGGTCGCGCCGGTGTTCTTCGGTTTCCGCGTGATGGTCGGCATCGGCATCCTGATGCTCACGCTCGTCGCAGGGTCGGCGTGGCAATGGCGTCGCGGGCGACTGTTCGAATCGAAGACCGTGCTGCGCGCATGGATGCTGATGACACCGGCCGGTTTCGTCGCAGTGCTCGCGGGTTGGTACACGACGGAAATCGGACGGCAACCCTACGTCGTGTACGGCTTGATGCGCACGTCGGAGGCCGCGACCGCGATCGACGCCGGCAGCGTCATCACGTCGCTGATCGTTTTCGCGACCGTGTATCTGTTCGTCTTCATCTCAGGCATCTATTACTTGCTGAAGCTCCTGCGCCGCGGACCGCAGCCGGTCGAGCAGGCGCTGCTGCATCCCGAAGAGAAAACTGCGCAGCGGCCGCTGTCGCTGCCGGAAGACCCGATCGAGGACAACGCCTGATCATGGACAGCCCGACGCTGTTGCCGGTCGTCTGGTTCGCGATCATCGGTTTCGCGGTGCTGATGTACGTGCTGATGGATGGCTTCGTGCTCGGCATCGGCATCCTGGCGCTGTTCGCCGAGGACGAACCGCAGCTCGACCACATGATGACGACGGCCGCGCCGATCTGGGACGGCAACGAGACGTGGCTCGTACTCGGCGGCGCGGGACTGCTCGCGGCATTCCCGAAGGCGTACTCGGTCATGCTGTCGGCGCTCTACTTACCTGTGCTGCTGATGCTGATCGCGCTGGTGCTGCGTGGCGTGTCGTTCGAGTTTCGCTTCAAGGCGAAAGCATCGCGGCGCATCTGGGGCGTGTGCTTCGCAGCCGGCTCGATCGGTGCCGCGTTCGCGCAAGGACTGATGCTCGGCGCGATCGTCGAGGGCATGCCGCTGCAGGGCGGAAAATATGTCGGCGGCGCGTTCGCGTGGTTCAGCCCGTTCTCGATGCTGACGGCCGTCGCGGTCGTGTTCGGTTACGCGCTGCTCGGCAGCACCTGGCTGATCATGAAGACCGGCGGCGCGTTGCAGAACGTCGCGTTCGCGCTTACGCGGCCGCTGGTCGTGGTCGTCGTCGCATTCATGGGTCTCGTCAGCACGTGGCTGCCGTTCCTCAGCAGCCAGGTCATGGCGCGCTGGTTCGAAAGCGGTAATTTCGTGTGGCTGTCGCCGGTGCCGTTGCTGGCGCTGGCTAACGCGGTGTGGTTGTGGCGGGCAGTCATGCGGCGCGCCGACTACGCGCCCTTCATCCTGGCGCTGACGTTCTTCGCGCTGGGCTTCGCCGGACTGGTGCTGGGGATCTGGCCGAACCTGCTGCCGCCGGATTTGAGTATCTGGAAGGCTGCTGCCCCGCCTTCCAGCCAGGGCTTCGTGCTCGTCGGCACGTTAGTCATGTTGCCCGCGGTGCTGGGCTACACGTGGTGGTCGTACTCGGTGTTCCGCGGCAAGGTCGCCGCGGACAGCGGCTACCACTGAATTGCAGCCGCGCTGATTACAGGATCGTGATCAGACCTTGATAGGTCGATGCGTGCCGCCTCCGCCGAACAGTCCTTTGCGCACGGGTTGCGGCGTGGAATGGTTCGGGCGGCGCATGGCGAAACTCCAAAGTTGCTGACCGGGCGCCAAGACTGCCCCAGAAGCGCGCGTCGATTCAACTCGACCGAAGGACAGGCGACACACCGGGCCGTAAGATGGGCGCAGTGCCTGCCAAGACCCTGCAACAGCTCCTCGAAGAGGCGCAGACCCTGCCGCCGCACGAGCGGCTGCGCTTCATTCGCGAGGCGTGCGCCAGCGACAGCGATCTGTACGCGAGCGCAATGCACGAGCTCGAATCGCGCCAGCAGTGGTTCGGCGACGACGGCGCCGTGGCGCCGGAGCATCCAGAGGAAGCAGCGGTCGACCTCGCCGGCGAGCGCATCGGTCCGTATCGCATCGTGCGCAGCCTGGGCCGCGGCGGCATGGGCGAGGTCTTCCTCGCGGAGCGCGCCGACGAGCAATTCAAGCAACAGGTGGCGATCAAGCTGGTGCGACGCGGCCTGCTGTCGCGCAATGTTCAGGGTCGGCTGAAGCTCGAGCGCCAGATCCTCGCGACGCTCGACCATCCGAACATCGCGCGGCTGTTCGACGGCGGCACGACCACGGACGGCACGCCGTACATCGTCATGGAGTATGTCGACGGCGAGCCGATCGACACCTATTGCGATTCCCGCTCGCTCAGCGTGGAGCAGCGGCTGCGGCTGTTTCAGATCGTCTGCTCGGCGGTGCACCGCGCGCACCAGAACCTCATCGTCCACCGCGACCTCAAGCCGTCGAACATCCTCGTGGCGCGCGACGGGACGCCGAAGCTGCTCGACTTCGGCATCGCCAAGATGCTCGACGACCGCCAGATGATGCACACGATGGCGGTGACGCAGGCCGACTACCGCGTGCTCACGCCGGACCATGCCAGCCCGGAACAGATTCGCGGCGATCCGATCACGACGGCGAGCGACACGTACGTGCTCGGCGTCGTGCTGTACGAGTTGCTGTGCGGCTGCAAGCCGTTCGTGTTGAAAGGCAACCGGCTCGGCGACCTGGAACGCTCGATCTGCGAAGAGCTGCCGCCGCCGCCCAGCGTGGTCATACAAGCGCGGGAGGATGCCCCAGGCATCGCGAGACAACGCGGCACGACCCCGGCGCGGTTGCGACGCGAGCTGGCCGGCGATCTCGACAACATCGTACTGATGGCGATGCGCAAGGAGGCGGAGCGACGCTATTCCTCCGTCGAGCAATTCGCCGCCGACATCGCACGCCACCTCGACGGCATGCCGGTGATAGCGCGCGCGGACGCGTGGAGCTATCGCGCCGGCAAATTCCTCAAGCGGCATGCGCTGGTCACCACGCTGGCCGCGGCGTTCGTCGCGCTGCTGATCGGTTTCTCGATCACCACCTACGTACAGGCCGGACGCATCGCGCAGGAGCGCGACGTCGCGGAGGCGGAGCGGACCCGCGCGCAGACGGCACAGCAGCGCGCCGAGGCCGTCGCCACGTTCCTGATCGATTCGTTCCAGCTCGCCGATCCGTCGCATGCGCGCGGCGAGAAGATCACGGCCCGTGAAATTCTCGACAACGGCGCGGCGCGCATCGGCAAGGAGCTGAGCGCGCAGCCGGACCTGCAGGCGACGCTGCTCGACACGATCGGCAGCGTCTACCTCAGCCTCGACCTGCCGGAGGAGGCACAGCCGCTGATCGAGCAGGGGCTGGCGGTGCGCCGCAAGCTGTTCGGCGAACGGCACATGGATGTGGCGCACAGCCTCTACAGCCTGAATCGCGTGTTCGAAAAGAAGGGAGACTTGAACACAGCCCAGGCGCTAGCCATCGACAGCCTCGCGATCAGCACCGCGCTGACCGGTCGGAACAGCCTGGAAACTGCCGGCGGCTTGTGCCGGCTCGGCGTCATCCTGCACGCGAAAGGCGACTTCAGCGGGGCGGAGCGGCAGCTCGACGAATGCCTGCGCATCCGCGTCGCGCGGCTCGGGCGGAATCACGGAGACATCACGGTACCGCTGGACAATCTGGCGCGAATCGCCCAGGACCGCCGCGATTTCGCTACGGCCGAGCCACTGTACCGCGAGGCGCTGCGGATCGACGAGCGCACTCGCGGCAAGGACCATCCGCAATACATCCGTCACCTGCACAATCTCGCGACGGTGTTGCACGAGAGCGGCGACCTGGATGCCGCCGAGCCGCTGTTTCGCGAAGCCTTGGCCCAGTTCCAGCGCATTCTCGGGCCGAACCACCGCGAGACGCTGGACGCGAGCAGCAATCTCGGCCGGCTCCTCAAGGATCGCGGCCGCTTCGACGAAGCCCAGCAGATCTACGCGAGCGCGCTGGCCGCGAGCCGCAAGGCGCATCCCGAGCCGCACGTGGACGTTGCGCATCTGCTCGGCGACCTCGGCCGCCTCGCGCTTGCGCGCGAGCAATACGCCGAAGCGGAACAGCGACTGCGCGAAGCGCTACAGATCTATCGCGCGACCTTGCCACCCGGCCACGGCTACACGGCCGCTGCCCTGACGAGTCTCGGCCGCGCGCAGCTCGAGTTGAACAAGCCACGCGAGGCGGAAGTCACGCTGCAGAGCGCGCTGGCCGAGTGGTCGAAGGCCTTCGATTCGTCCAGTCCCTGGTACGCGCTGGCGCGCGCGTTTCTCGGACGCGCGTGGGCCATGCAAGCCCGGTTCGCAGAAGCCGAGCCCGCGCTGCTGGAAACGTACCCCGTGCTGGTGCGTGCCCGGATGGAAGAGCACCACACCGCATCGGTGCGCCGCTGGATCGAGGACCTCTACCGCGCGACCGGGCGCCCGCAGCAGGCACAGGCCTACTTCCAGCAGGTGGATGCGCAGGAACGCGCTGCGCGCAACCCATAGCCCTATCGTCCGGCTCGCGCGCGCGGCCGCAATCGCGCAGAATCGCAGGCTCGCACGCACCCGCCAACAAGAGCCGAAGTCCAGGGAGAGCTTCCATGCGAATTCTCATTGCCGACGATGCGTCGACCTTGCCCGCGTCGGTACAAGACATGTTCGGGCAGGCCCCGGTCGGGAAGTCTGCGGACAAGACTCCCGGCGTCGAGAGCGTGATTCTCGCTTTCAGCGGCGCTGCCACGGCAGCGGCAGCGGCCCCTGCCAAGGGCATGCGCACCGACACAACAACCGCGGACGGCTGTCCGCAGCCGGAACCGTTACCGCCCTGCCCGCCGTGCAGCCTGCACGATCAGCCGGAGCTGCTCGCCACGATCCTGGACGCGATCGGCATGGCGCTGCTCAACCGCGGCTGCATCGAAGCCGGCGGCAAGTTCGTGATCGCGGCGCGTGAGATCCGGCTGGCGCACTTCGGCAAGAAGCATCCGTTCACGGCCGCGAGCTACAACAGCTACTCCCGCGTGTTGCGCAACCGTGACGAGCTGATCGAAGCCGAGAAGGAAGTCGGTAAGGCGATCGTCATCAATCGCAAGGTGTATGGCGGCAACGGCTTGCCGTTGGCTGCCAACCTCAACGAGCTCGGCGCGGTGCGCCTCTACCAGGGCGACTTCAGGGGCGCGCTGAAGGCAGCCGAGCGCGGGCTCAAGATCCTCAAGAAGTGCGGCGTGTACAACGAGGATCCGAACACCAGCCGCCTGCTCGACGTCCTGGGTCGCGCGCTCCTCGAGCTCGGCAAGCCCCGTTCGGCGAACAGCGCGTTGTCGCAGGCCGTGAAGCTCGACCTGAAGCAGGTGGGCGCGGACCATCCGAAGTACGCAACCCACCGCGCGAACCTCGCAGTCGTGCAGGAGGCACTGAAGGATCTGAGCGCAGCCGAACAGGGATTCCTGCAGGCCGTGCGCGTCTATGAGCAGGTGCTCGGCCGGTTCGGACATCCCAACCTGATCGATACTTACGCCAACCTCGGCTCGCTGCTGACCAAGACCCGCAACTTCGAGAGCGCCAAGGAATATCTGTGCAAGGCGCTGGGCCTGAATCAGCAGCTGCGCGGCGCGGACCACACCCTGGTCGGCAACGATCACGCGAACCTCGGCCGCTTCTATTACGAGAGCGGCAACAACGCGGCGGCGTGCGAGCAGTTCAACAAGGCCCTGGACATCTACCTGGCGAACGTCAAGCGCAAGCGCCTGCCGCGCAAGCATCCGTATATCGATGAGGCTCGGATCTGGCTGAAGCGGGCCGGCTGCTGATCGAGAGGGCAAAAAAGACGCCGGCGATCTTGCGACGGCCGGCGTAACGCTCTCACGGGGGAACCGATTGCGCGCTCGATCCTCCACTCACGCGTCCAGCAGCGCCATACGCCCTTGGGGCCGAGCGTGACCCAGGTCTCACTGCGCTGCACCAAAGGGCAATTGGCGCGCGCCCTATGGCGGACGTACGATGGCCCGCGTTGCATAACGGGACTACAACCGTGTCGTTCGTGGCTGGGGGGCTACGATCTGTTCATCGGCAGATGTTGATTACCGGGGAAAAGCTGTCATGAAAATTCTCATCGTCGACGACCATCCGCTGTTCCGCGCCGGCTTTCACGCCGTGCTCGAGCAAAGCACGCTCGATGCAGGCGTGATCAGCGTCTCTTCGGTCACCGAAGCATTGCAGACGCTCCAGCGCGATCCAGACATCGGCCTGGTGCTGCTCGACATCCACCTGCGCGGCGACGACGGCTTCAACGCGCTCAAGGTCATCGGCCAGAAGTTCCCGACGACCGCCTGCATCATGATTTCCGGCGACGAGCAGCACGGCGTGGCGTCCCGCGCAGTGTCGTCCGGCGCCTCGGGCTTCATCCCGAAGTCCTTCACCGCGGACGAGATGATCGTCGCGATCCAGAAGGTGCTGGCCGGCGACGTGTTCGTGCCTGCGACTGCCGATCTGTCGGCGCAGCCGGATAACACAGGCCTGACGCTGCGGCAGCTCGAAGTCATCAGCATGCTCGGGCGTGGTTTCTCGAACAAAGAGATCGCGCGCGCACTCGACGTCGCGGAACGCACCGTCAAGGCGCACGTCAGCGCAGTGTTCGAGGCACTCAACGTGCGTAACCGCACGCAAGCAGTGCTGGTCGCGCAACGTCGCGGATTCCTGCCGTCCTCGTCCGCCGGCATGTCCACTACCCCGCCGACGTACGCGAACGCACGCTGACGACTTCTTCCGCAATGGATGCCGCGCTGCTTCGACGCGTTGAGCAACAACGCATCGAGATGCTTTACGACAATACGTTGGCGGTATCCGGTTCGGCACTCCTGATGACGGCGTTGATCGCCGTCATCGCCTGGCCTCACACACGAGTCACGAATATCGTCGCCTGGGCCGGCGCGGCGCTGCTGGTGCAGGCTTCGGTGCTGGCGCTCTCCGCTGCATATCGTCGCGCCAGCGATCGCGACAACGCCTCCCGCCGCTGGGGCTGGCGGCTCGCAGCGGCCGCTGGCGTCGCCGGCGTCGTCTGGGGCTCCGCGGCGTTCGTGCTGGTCGGTCCCGACAAATCGCTCACGCTCGGCTTGATCTCAGCCTGTCTCGCGGGCCGCGCAACGCTGAGCATCGTCACGCACGCACACTTTCCGCCGGCGCTGCACGCGTTCACGGTGCCGATCTTCGGTCTCCTGGCGCTGCGCTACGTCACGCTCGGCGGGTATGGGAACGCAGCGCTCGGCGTGATGTGGATCGCGGTGCTCGGCTACGTACTGCTGTTCGTCGATCGCCAGTCGCGCGCCGTCGTCGCGCAGATTCGCTTGCGTTACGAAAACGAGCAGCTGGTCGGGCAGCTGCAACGTCAGAACACGCTCGCGGAACAGGCGCGGGCGCGCGCCGAAGAGGCGAGCCGCTCGAAGTCGTCGTTTTTCGCAGCCGCGAATCACGACCTGCGCCAACCGCTGCATTCGCTTGGATTGTTCGCGACGGCGCTGCGTAACAACTCTGCCGGCCGGTCGAGCCAGGCGCTCGTCGACCAGATCCTGCAATGCACGGAATCCCTCGAGCAGCTGTTCGACAACCTGCTCGACATCTCGAAGCTCGACGCCGGCCAGGTCGAAGTGAAGCGCGAGATCGTGTCCGTCGACACGGTATTCGACCGGGTCCGCAGCACGTTCTCGGGACCCGCACAGGACAAGGGGCTGCGCCTGACGGTGCGCCGCTCGAAGGTGACACTGGGGACAGATGCAACGCTGCTGTTCCGGGTGCTATCGAACCTGGTATCGAACTCGCTGCGCTACACGGAGAGCGGCGGCGTCCTCGTTGCCTGCCGGCGGCGCGGCAACGTCGCCAAGGTCGAGGTGTGGGATACCGGCATCGGCATTCCGGCCGAGCAGCACGAGCGCATCTTCGAAGAGTTCTATCAGCTCAACAATCCGGCGCGTGACCGCTCGCGCGGCTTGGGCCTGGGCCTCGCGACCGTCCGCCGCATCGTCCAGCTGCTCGGCCACCCGCTGTGGCTGCGCTCGACCGTCGGCAAGGGCTCGCGTTTCACGATCGAAGTGCCGATCGCCGATCCGTCGCGCGTGCAATCGGTCGCGCAGACGATCGAGCAGAAGGTGCCGAACCTGATCGGCGGCAAGCTCATCGTCGTGATCGACGACGAAGAGTCGGTGCGCCTGGGGATGCAGAGCCTGCTGGAGAGCTGGGGCTGCAAGTGCATCGCCGCCATGGACGCCGCCGAAGCCTTGAGCAGCATCGACGGCCGCGCGCCGGACTTCATCATCGCCGACCTGCGACTGCGCGGCGAAAGCACCGGCATCGATGCGATACGCGACCTGCGCGCGCAGCTCGGCAATTCGATTCCCGCGGTCCTGATTTCCGGCGACACCGCCACCGAGCAGCTGCGCAAAGTGAGCGCAGCCGGGCTGACGATGATGCACAAGCCGCTGAAGGCTGTACGATTGCGCGCTCTGCTCAACCATGAGTTCGCTAAGCGCATCGCTTGATGTCTTCCTACCTGCTGCTGAACAAGCCCAAGGGCGTCATTACCTCGACGCGCGGCGCCGCCGGACGGCGTACCGTTCTCGACTTCATTCCGTTTTCGCTGCAGCGTGAACAGCGCTGGTACGCGGTCGGGCTGCTGGATGGCGATTCCACCGGGCTGGTGCTGCTCACGGACGATGGCGTGCTCGCGCGTCAGCTCGATCATCCGAAGCTCGGCCTGTCGAAGGAATACCGCGCGTTGTGCACCGGCCTCGCGGGCGACGAACAGCTGCAACAGCTGCGCGCCGGCATGTACCTGGTGAATCTGACAGTGGACGGCAGCAAGACCACGCAACGAGCGGCGATGGAGTCCGTGCGCATCCTCAAGCGTCACGTCGATCGGGCGCGCGGCGATCGAACGCTGCTCGGGCTCACGGTGCGCGCAAGGAGAGCCTCGCGAGATCCGCCGCATGCTGGCGCGCGTCGGGATGAAGCTGAAGGAACTGGAGCGGGTCGGTCTGGGACCGCTGCGCATGGCGGGGCTGAAGCCCGGTACGGCGAAGCTGCTCGGGAAGAGGGATGTGGCGAAGTTGAGAGAGGCGGTGTTGTCAGGCTAAAGCCTGACCCACAGGCAGCAGCCATGCACCGACGTCAGATTCTTGCGCTGTGGGTCAGGCTTCAGCCTGACTTCTTCTCGATCGGCCGCACCAGCCCTTCCTGCGCCACCGTCGCGACCAACCTTCTCTCCCGATCGAATATCTGCGCCCGCGTCAGTCCGCGCGCCCCGCCCGCGAACGGGCTGACCGCATCGATCAGTATCCAGTCGTCCGCACGGCAGGCCCGGTGGAACCACATTGCGTGATCGAGGCTCGCCATCATCACCTGGCCCGACATCATCGAGACCGTGTGCGTCAGGATGACGGTCGAGGTCAGGAAGTAGTCCGACAGGTACGCGAGCGCGCACTGCTGAGTCAGCGCGTCGCCGGGCAACGGCGAAGTCGACTTGATCCAGTACAGGCCGCGCGGCGTGTCCGCCTTGCGCAGGAAATAGTCTTCGGGGCTGACCGGCTTCAGCTCCACGATCGCCTGCTGAGTCGCAATCGCCTGCGCGCTCTTCGGCAGCCGGTCGGCGAACTTCGTCGCCAGCTCCCGCGTGCTCATCAGCTTGTCGGGCTCGGGCACGTCCACGTCGAGCGCGATCTCGTGCTCGAAGCCGCGCTCCTCGCGGTGGAACGACAGCTCCATGTGAAAGATCGTCTTGGCCCGCTGGCGCGCCACGACGCGGCGGGTCGAAAAGCTGCCGCCATCGCGCGTCAGCTCGACGTCGTAGATCACCGGCATGTCGCTGATGCCGGCCAGCAGGAAGTAGCCGTGCAGGGAATGCGCGGTGCGGCCCGGCTCGACCGTGAGCGCCGCGGCCTTCAGGCCCTGGCCGAGGATCTGGCCGCCGAACAGCGAGCGGTTGTTGTTGACCTGGTTGACCCGGCTGCGAAACAGGTTGGTGTCGAGCTGCTCGAGTTCGAGCACTTCGTGCAGGTGTTGCGCGGCCGGCGGAGGCGCGATGCTGGCGGTCGTCATGGGCGCAGTCTAGCAAAGCATTCGCCGTACTCTTGGCCGGTACTCTGGCGGCGCCCACCGGCGCACTGCCGCGCCTCGCCCCGCTTCGCTACTCTCGGCGCGCCATTTTCGCTACGCTGCGCGCACGAATTGGGGCCGACATCGGATATTCCGGAGGGTTCATGTTCAGCCGCTTGGCGAATCTCTTCAAAGGCTTCTTCTCGCTGTTCATCTCCGGCGTCGAGCGCCGCAACCCGGAAGCGCTGCTCGAGCTGGAGCAGGAAAACCTGCGCAAGCAGATCGCGAACTTCAACCAGGGGCTCGCATCGCACGCCGGACTGTGTGAGCGCATCATGGGCCAGGTGCGCAAGCTGGAAGCCGAGCAGAAAGATCTGCGGGCGAAGACCACCGCGCACCTGCGCGCCGGCAACAAGTCGGCAGCCGGCCAGTATGCGTTGCGCCTGCAGACGATCGACGCGCAGCTGGAAGAGAACCGCAAGCAGCTGGAACAGGCCGAGACCACCTACAAGAACCTGGTCAAGGCGCGCGACGTCGCCGTGCAGACCGCACGGGCGAAGATCGAGTCCATGAAGGGCGCGATCAACGACATGCGCATGAACCAGGCGATGGCCGAAATCCACGAGATGGCCTCCGGCATGATCTCCAGCATCGGCGGCGCCGGCGATACGCTGAACCGCCTGCACGAAATGGTGGAAGAAGAGCGCACCAAGGCCGCGGGCCGTGCGCGCATCGCCAAGGACTCCGTGGACATGAGCGGCGTCGAGGTGAAGGAAGCAGAGCTCACCGCGCTCGCCGACCAGGCGCTGGCGGATTTCGCCGCGCGCGAGGGCATCTCGATCCCGGGCGAGGCGCCCGCGCCTGCGCCGCGCTCGCTGGGCGCGACGGAATCGGGCAGCCAGGGCAGCTGAAATGCCGGCGCCTCAGGGTGCGCCGGCATGGGCGGGCGAGCTTGCGCTCGCCTACGAAAGCGGCGCTCACGGTCAATTCATTCTGTACGGCAACGTGCACGATCGCGTTGCCGTCGGCGGCCGCCTGATCAATCTCGCGGGTTATCTGGAGGACGATCTGCTCGCCGGCTTCAAAGTCGTGCTCTCGTACGATCTGGGCAACGGACTCATGATCGAGCGAGGCGGCGAGCTGGTCGAGAAGTGGGGCGGCGCGAATCTCAAGGCCTTACCGCGCGAGCCGCTGCCGGCGATCCAGTACATCAGTCGCTACCTGCGTTATCTCGGCAATCTGCGTGCGCTCGGCCGCGAGGTGCAGGAGAACGTCGCGGTGATCCTGCGCGGCGCAGATGACGTGGCGCCGGCCGACGGTACGGGCTACGAACACGGCAGCCTCACGAGTGTGCTGCGCGACTGGGCGTCGGAAGCACCGTTCAGCGACCTGCCGTTCACCAGCATTCTGATCGCCGACAATCTCAACGACATCGAGCGGCAGATCGCTTATAGCGCGCACACGTCGCGCATTCGCGTGCCGCTGCCGGATGCGCCTGCACTGGAGCGCGCGCTGGCCATCCTCAAGGTGCAGGAGCCGAAAGCGTTCGCCGACGATGCCAATCTGCCGCAGCTCGCGGGTGCGCTCATCGGCGTCACCGTCGCCGCGCTGGAAAGCCTGGTGAAGGTTCGCGATCACTCCGGCCAGACGCTCGGCGTCGCAGATCTGACGCGCATCAAGAAGGACCTCGTCGAGCGCGACTCGGCGGGACTGGTCGAGTTCATCGAGTCGCGACGCACGCTCGACGACTACGCGGGCCAGGAGGCGCTGAAACAGTGGCTGCGCCAGGACCTCGCGTTGTGGCGGGCCGGCGATCTCAAGGCGCTGCCGATGGGCTATCTGCTGTGCGGCCCGGTAGGCACGGGCAAGACCTTCCTGGTCGAGTGTCTCGCCGGCGAGGCCGGTGTGCCGGTCGTGAAGCTGAAGAATTTCCGCGAGCGCTGGGTCGGCTCGAGCGAAGGCAATCTCGAAAAGATCTTCCGCCTGGTGCGCGCGCTCGGCCGCTGCATGGTGTTCATCGACGAGGCCGACCAGAGCCTCGGCCGGCGCGACTCCGGCAGCGGTGACAGCGGACTGTCGGGACGTTTGTATTCGATGATCGCGCAGGAGATGGCGGACACTGCGAATCGCGGCCGCGTGCTGTGGCTGCTGGCATCGTCCCGCCCGGATCTCATCGAGGTCGACTTGAAACGTCCGGGGCGCGTCGACGTCAAAGTGCCGCTGCTCCCGACCAGCACGCAGGCAGAGAGCGCCACGCTGATCGGCATCCTCGCGAAGCGCTATGGGCTGGCACTCACCGACACGCAACTCGCGACGCTGACACCGCGCCTGCCGACGTTGCTCACGCCCGGCGCCGCGGAAGCGCTGGTCGTCAAAGCGTATCGACGCTCGCGCACCGAGAATGTCGGCGCGGATGCCGCGCTCGATGCGTGCCTGATCGGCTATCAGAATCCCGTGCCTGCCGACGTGCTCGAATTCCAGATGCGCATTGCAATCCGCGAGGCGACCGATCTCGCGTTCGTGCCGCCCGCGTTCCGCAAGTACGCTGCGCAGCCCGCGCCCACATGAGCGCCAAACGTTCTTACCTCGCCGCTGCCTTCAACGCGCGTCCCTTCGGCATGCCAGTGCCGCCGAACTGGTTCGGCGTCGCGGCGTTCGCGTTGCTGGGCGCGTTCGTGAACCCGGCGCTGTGGCTGATCGGCCTCGGGCTCGAAGGGCTGTACCTGTGGACGCTCTCGCGTCACCCGCGTTTCCAGGCGACAGTCGACGCCGAGCACGGCCAGACGGACTGGCACTCGCGCTATGCGCAGCTCGCTTCCTACCTCGGTCAGGACGCGCGCGACCAGCAGGCGACGATCGAGGCGCAGGCGAACGAGATCTGCGACCTGCTGTCGCGCACAGGTGCAACCGAATCGCAGATGAGCGACGTGCGGCACATGGCATGGGTCCACCTGAAGCTGCTCGCAGCACGCGCGTCGGTGCTGCAGGTCATCGCTTCAGCGGCGCGCGAAAGCCGCAACCTCGAAGATCAGGAACGACGCGTCATCGACCGGCTCAGCGGCGAGGGACTCAGCGAGGAGCTGAAGCGGAGCCTGGAGCAGCAGCTCGAAGTGATTCGCTCGCGTCGCACCGGCCATGCCGATGCGGAGCGCCGCCGCGAGCTGATCGAGGCGGAAATCGAGCGGCTGCGTCAGCAGGTGTCGCTGGTGCGCGAGCAGGCGCTGCTCGCGACTGATGAGCACAGCGCAGCGGCATCGCTCGATGCGCTGTCGGCATCGCTCAACGAAGCGAACCGCTGGTTGAAGGATCAGCGCGAATTGTTCGCGGGGCTCGAAGGTCTGACCGACGAGCCGCCGCCCGCCGACCTGCTGCGCGCGAAGACCCCGCCGCCGCGACGCCAAAGAGTTTCGGAATGACCGGTTTCGCAATGAGGAGCTGACTAATGATCCAGATCATTACTGGTTCTCGATCGCGCGGCTCAGCCGCCGGCAACATCATCACGCTGTTACTGCTCGTCGGCATCATCGGGCTGGGCGTGTACCTGTGGCTCGGCAAGGGCGCGAAGGATGAGCCGACGGCGGCGACGCCCGGCAGCCCGGCAACGACTGCCGCCAAAGCGGAGCCTGACGGCGACGCGCCCGTGCCGATCGAGCCTGTCGTCGGCACGCCGCCGCTGGAAGCCGCGGCCACGTACACGCCGAAGGACGGGACCTTGCAGATCGACATCAGCGAATACGCCGGTTACGGCGGCCTGATCGTCGCGAACGGCGGGCTGGAGCCGAACCCCGAATCGTTCTTCGCCAAGGAGTACGGCTTCAAGGTCAAGATCTCGATGAGCGAGAGCGAGACCTGGTCGCCGCTCAACAACGGCCGGCTCGCGGCCACGGCGACGACGACCGACGCGCTCGCGGTGCTCGGCCGCCAGTTCGAAGCAGTCGTCCCGGTGCAGATCGGCTACTCGCGCGGCGCCGACATGGTCGTCGTCGATCGCGGCATCGCCAACGTGAACCAGCTTGCGGGCAAGGTGCTCGGCGCCTCGCAGTTCAACGAAAGCGAGTTCTTCATCCGCTATCTCGCGCAGGAAGCGGGCCTGCCGGTCGTAGTGTTGCGCGACCTCGATTCGCGCCCGGCGTCGAGCGAGCTCGGCCTGGTGTTCTACGAAGACGCGTTCGTCGCGTGCGATGCGTACGAGCACGAGCTCGGCCGCCAGCAGCCGCGGTTGAACGGCTGCGTCGGCTGGACGCCGCGGACCGACGAGGTAGTGGAGAAGTCGGACGGCAAGGCCAAGGTGCTGGTGTCCAACCGCAACCTGCTGGTCGTCGCCGACATCCTCGCGGTGAATCGCGGCTTCGCGAAGGAGCACCCGGACATGGTGCGCGGCCTCGTGCACGGCATCCTCGAAGGCAACCGCCGCCTGCGCGACCAGCAGGCCGCGAACATCGGCGTCGTCGCCAAAGCGTTCAAGTGGAGCGAAGACGATGCGCGCGACGAGCTGGCGCACGTCCATCTCGCGAACCTGCCGGAGAACGTGGCGTTCTTTGCCGGCACGATCGACTCGGCCGGCTCGTTCGGCGGCATCTTCCAGTCCTCGGTGCTCGCCTACGGCGAGCTGCTGAAGAATCCGACCGACGCGGCGCGCTTCGCCGACACCACCGCGCTCGACGCGCTCGCCAAGAAGGGCCTGTACGCGGACCAGCGCATCTCCATCGCGCCGATCAAGACGTCGTCGCAGGCCTCGCTGGAGGGCGACCCGCTGCTGAGCAAGGACATCCGCTTCTTCTTCGAGCCGAATTCCGCGAAACTCGACAAGGAAGCGAAGCAGAACCTCGACTACCTGGACACGATCAAGCGCTTCCTGCAGGTCAGCCCCGGTTCGACGGTATTGCTACGCGGCCATGTCGACAACGCGCGCGTCAACGAATTCCGCGACCAGGGCGGCGAGCAGCTGGTCAAGAGCATGGCGCTCAAAGCGATGGAGCTGTCGCGCCAGCGCGCGATGTCGGTGAGCGAAGCGTTGCGCGATCGTTTCAAGGATCTCGATGCGACGCGCATCGAGGTGGTCGGGCGGGGTTGGCAGGAACCGGCGGGGCCGGACAGCGAGCTGAACCGGCGGGTTGAGGTGCAGTGGTTTACGTTGGAGTAGGAGTCAGGCTGAAGCCTGACCCACAAGTCATCCATCGACCTCGTCGCGTTTGTCGGGTAGGAACAAGGCGCCGATGATCGTCGTCGCGACGGCGACGACGATCGGGTACCACAGACCGTAGTAGATATCGCCGGTCAGCGCGACGAGCGCGAACGACACCGTCGGCAGGAAGCCGCCGAACCAGCCGTTGCCGATGTGATACGGCAACGACATCGACGTGTAGCGGATGCGCGCCGGGAACAGCTCGACGAGCCACGCGGCGATCGGTCCGTACACCATCGTCACGTACAGCACGAGCACGGTGAGGATCAGCAGCACCATCCCGTGATTGATCTGATCCGGATCCGCACTCAATGGATAAGCCTGCAGTCCGTAGTGCAGCTGTGAGCTGCTTGGCGAACGCATCGCTGCGTTCCTTGAACTCGCCGACCGCAAGCTCTGCCGCCGTCGAAGGCGACGACGCTCACGTCGCCGATCCGCACGCTCGCGACCGCACCCGACGGCGCAGCCTCGTTCTCGTACGGCGCACCGGACTTCGCCAGCGCGCTCTTCGCGATGTCGCACGAGCTGGTGAAACGCGCCTTGCCGATGGGATCGAACTGGAAGTGGCAGTCGGCCGGATCGGCAACGACCACGATCGGATTCGTCTGCCGCGCGCGCTCGATGGCCGGGTTCGCGAAATGCGTCAGCGCGCCGAACAGCGGGAAGTACGTCACCGCGGCGAGCAGACAGCCGCCGAGCACGATTTTCTTGCGGCCGATGCGATCGGAGAGCCAGCCGAACACGACGAAGAACGGCGTCGCGAGCACCAGCGCGCCGGCGACCAGCAGGTTCGCCGTCTGCGCATCGACCTTCAGCGTCTGCGTGAGAAAGAACAGCGAATAGAACTGCCCGCCATACCACACGACAGCCTGCCCGGCCGTCGCGCCGAGCAGCGCCAGAATCACGATCTTCAGATTGGGCCAGCGCGCGAACGAATCGGTGAGCGGCGAGCGCGAGGTCTTGCCCGCCGACTTCATCTCCAGGAACACCGGCGACTCGCTCAGCTGCAGTCGGATGTAGACGGAAATCGCGAGCAGGATGATCGACAGCAGGAATGGAATGCGCCAGCCCCACGTCTCGAACTCCGGACCGAGCAGCTGGCGGCAGCCGAGAATGACGAGCAGTGACAGGAACAGTCCGAGCGTCGCAGTCGTCTGAATCCAGCTCGTATAGAGGCCGCGCTTGCCGGGCGGCGCGTGCTCGGCAACGTACGTCGCAGCGCCTCCGTACTCACCGCCGAGCGCCAGTCCCTGCAGCAGTCGCAAAACTACGAGCGCAATCGGCGCTGCGACACCGATGGATGCATACGAGGGCAGGATGCCGACCAGCGCAGTCGACACGCCCATGATGACGATGGTGATCAGGAACGTGTGCTTGCGACCGACCATGTCACCGAGGCGGCCGAACAGGATGGCGCCGAACGGCCGGACCGCGAAGCCCGCAGCGAACGCCAGCAGCGCGAAGATGAACGCCGTCGTCTCGTTGACGCCGGCGAAGAACTGCTTGCTGATGATCGCCGCGAGCGAGCCGTACAGGTAGAAGTCGTACCACTCGAACACCGTGCCGAGCGACGAGGCGAAGATCACCCGGCGGTGTGCGCGATCCATCACTTCACGATGGCCTGATACGTCAGGTTGCGGGACAGGCCGCGCACGTCCGGCGCGCCGTCGCCGCGATGCTGGATCATGCCGACGACGATGAGGTTGTAGACCGGATCGATCCAGAACCACGTGCCGGCGTAGCCGCCCCAGTAGTACGTGCCCTCACCGTAGTAGCCGCCCGCTGCGGCTGGATCTTCGATGACCGCGAAATCCATGCCGAAGCCGGTACCCGGCGACAGCGTGCGCGCGTTAGCCGGCAGCACGTTGGTGCGCATCAGCTTCACGGTGAGCGGCGACAACAGCCGCTTACCGTCGAGCTCGCCGCCGTTCAACAGCATCTGACAGAAGCGCATGTAATCCATCGCGGTCGAGACCAGGCCCACCGCCGCCCGACGGCATCGCCGGCGGCTTCGAGAAGTCGGGCACTCCCGGATGCGCCACGAACTTGCGATCCTTGTCGTAGGTGTAGAACGACACGAAACGATTCATCTTCTCCGGCGGCACGAAGAATGCCGTGTCCTTCATGCCGAGCGGATCGAAGATGCGCTGCTTCAGGAACTCGGGGAACGTTTGTCCCGACAGCTTCTCGACCAGGTAGCCCTGCACGTCGACGGACACGCTGTAGTGCCAACGCTCGCCCGGCTGGTGCAGCAGCGGGATCTTCGCGAGCTTGTCGATCATCGCCTGGAGCGGCTCGTCGCGATTGAGCGCGTTGACGTCCGTGTACATCTTGTCGACCGCGGTCGTGCCGAAGACGCCGTAGGACAGCCCGCCGGAATGCGACATCAGCTCGCGCATCGTCATCGCGTGATCCGGCGCAACCTGCGTAACGCTGCCGTTCTGCGGATTCACTTTCGCGACCTTGAGGTTGGCCCACTCCGGGATGTGCTTCGACACCGGGTCGTTGAGCTGCCACTTGCCTTCCTCGAACAGCATCATCATCGCGACGCCGGTGATCGGCTTGGTCATCGAGTAGATGCGGAAAATCGCGTCCTTCTGCAGCGGCGCGGAGCTCTCCAGGTCGCGCTTGCCGGCGACGTCGAACGCCACGACTTTGCCGTCCTTCGCGACCATCGTGAGGACGCCAGGCAGCTGGTTGCGCTCGACCAGCGCCTGCATCTCGCTCTTGAGCAGGCCGAGCCGCTGCGTCGACATGCCGACGCTTTCGGGCCGCGCTGTCGGCAGATCTGCCGCAACGGTGACGCCGGTCAGCAGGACCAGCAAAAGGAAAGAAGCAAGGTGGCGCGCCAACTTCATGAGTCCCCCTGTTTGTGAGTTCGCTTTGGTCGGGTGTCGCAGTCTACTAAACCATCCGCTATCCGCCATCCGCGATGCGCTCCTTTCCCCGATAATGCCGCTGTGAAGAATTCTCAACTGTCGCTGCCGATCGATGCCGTGCTGCCGTCGCTGCGGGCCGCCGTTGCCGGACACGCGAGCGTCGTGTTGCAGGCGCCGCCCGGGGCGGGCAAGTCGACCGGCGTCCCGCTGGCATTGCTCGCCGACAAATCGCTCGCCAGCCGGCAGGATCGTGATGCTCGAACCGCGCCGCCTCGCGGCACGCGCCGTTGCGACGCGCATGTCGCAGATGCTCGGCGAAGCGGTCGGCCAGACCGTCGGCTTTCGCACCCGGCTGGAATCGCGCATCAGCAAGGGCACGCGTATCGAGGTCGTGACGGAGGGAATTCTTACGCGCTGGCTGCAACGCGACGCCGCGCTCGAAGGCGTGGCGATGGTGATCTTCGACGAATTCCACGAGCGCAGTCTCAACGCCGATCTCGGCCTGGCGCTATGCCTGGAAGCGCAGGCCGAAGTGCGCGAGGACCTGCGCATCCTCGTGATGTCGGCGACGCTCGATGCGGCCGCGGTCGCGCAGCTGCTCGGCAATGCTCCGGTCGTAACAGCGGAAGGGAAAATGTTTCCCGTCGAGACACGATGGGCAGCCGCTAGCGTTGCGACGCGTGGTCAACGTGAGATCGACGTCGCTACGCGAACTGCGCGCACGATCGCGCAAGCGCTCGAACAGGACTCGGGCGACATCCTGGCGTTCTTGCCGGGACAAGCGGAGATTCGCCGCGCGCAGCAGCAGCTGCAAGAGGGCGGCCTGCCGCGAGGCGTGAGCGTGCTGCCGCTTTTCGGCGATCTGTCGGCGGCGGAGCAGGACGCAGCATTGCGCCCCGGCGACGCTCAGCATCGCAAAGTCGTGCTCGCTACCAACATCGCCGAAACCAGCCTGACGATCGAAGGCGTGCAGGTCGTCGTCGACTCCGGGCTCGCCCGCCGCGCGCGCTTCGATCCGGCGACGGGAATGAGCGGCCTGGAGACTGTGCGCATCTCGCGCGCGTCAGCAGATCAACGTCGCGGGCGCGCGGGACGCCTCGGCCCGGGGGTGTGCTATCGCTTGTGGTCGGAAAGCGAGCACGCTTCCCTCGCGCCGCAGACGACGCCGGAAATTCTCGAAGCAGACCTCGCACCTGTCGCACTCGAGCTCGCGGAGTGGGGTGTGAGCGACCCGCGCGCGTTGCGCTGGCTCGATCCGCCGCCGTCCGCGACTTTCTCGCAGGCGCGGGATCTGTTGCGCTCGCTCGATGCGATCGACGGCGAAGGTCGCATCACGGCGCATGGCCGCGCACTGGCTCGATTGGGCACGCATCCGCGGCTCGCACACATGATCGTGCGCGGGGCCGAGCTCGGCCTGCAGCGCCTCGCGCTGGAGATCGCCGCAGTTCTGGGCGAACGCGATCTGCTGCGCTGGAGCGCTGGCCGGCGCGACGCAGATTTGCGCTTGCGAATCGAGGCTCTGCGTCGCGGGCGCGTCGACGATCCACACGTCGCGGCCGACGTTCGGGTCGACGGCGGCGCGCGCCACCATGCCTTGCGCAGCCTCGACGTTCTCGAACGGCAGCTCGAAGCCGGCCCCACGAAGCCGCGGGCCGCGGAGACGGACGCTGACATCGGCCGATTGCTGGCATTCGCGTATCCCGATCGCATCGCGCAGTCGCGTGGTGCGGGCGGTCGCTATCTATTGTCGGGCGGACGCGGTGCGCGACTCGCGGATGCGCAAAGCATCGCGCAAGCGGAATTCCTGGTCGTCGCCGATCTCGACGCAGGCGACCGCGAAGCGCTCATCAGGCTGGCCGCGCCGCTGCCGCGCGCCGCACTCGAAACGGATTTCGCTGCGCTCATCGAGCACCGCGAACGATTCGAATGGGATGCGCGCGAACAGGCCGTGGTCGCGCAGGACGAGCGCTGGCTCGGCGCGATCAGGCTCGGCGAGCGGCGACTCGACAATCCCGACAGCGAGCGCATGACGAACGCACTGCTGGCAGGCATCGGCGAGCTCGGTCTCGATGCGCTGCCGTGGACCAAGGAGGCGCGGGCGCTCCGCCAGCGTCTCGTGTTCGCGCGCGAAGTCGACGCGCAGGCGCCGCGCCCGTGGCCCGATGTCAGCGATGCCGCACTCTCGACGACTTTGCACGACTGGCTGGCGCCGTGGCTCGATGGCATGAGCCGGCGCGATCATCTGGCACGGCTCGACATGACCGGGATCGTGGCAGGCCTGCTCGACTGGAATCAGCGGCAGCGGCTCGACGAGATCGCGCCGACGCACCTGCAGGTGCCGAGCGGATCGCGCATTCCGATCGATTACTCCGCGACGCCGACAGTCGCGGTCAGATTGCAGGAAGTGTTTGGCCTGAGCGCTACGCCCTGCGTCGGTGGGGGCCGCGTGCCGTTGACGTTGCAATTGCTGTCGCCTGCGCATCGCCCGGTGCAGGTGACGAAAGATCTCACGAGCTTCTGGGCGCGTGGCTATGCGGAAGTGAAGAAAGAGCTGAAGGGCCGCTATCCAAAGCACTACTGGCCGGACGATCCGACGACTGCCGTCGCGACTGCCCGCGCCCGCCCACGGCCCAAATAGTTCCCTGAATCTTCGTTAATCCGGGCCGCAACTCGAATTGGCGTTGTGTCGCCCCAATGACAGAAGCCTGCACCCGGTGAGCAGTAGCCTGCGTACGCAAGTTAAGCGCTCATTCATCGTTTCAGTCTCATTCTGACGTCGTGCAGAAAGTAGGAGTACGCATCATGAAGAACACTTTGTTGCTGGCAGCGGTCGTAGCCGCTGCGGGCATTGGCCTCGGCGCCGGCGCGGACGCCTCCGCAGCCACTACGCGCGCGAGCAAGAACGACTGCGTGTTCACACGCAGCGTTCACGATTTCAGGCCGCTCGATCGCAGCCACATGGTGCTGTGGGGGCCGGGCCGCAAGGCTTACCTCGTGCAGCTGTCGTTCCCGCTGCCGGAACTGAAGTTCGCCAACCGGCTCGCGTTCGTCGACCGCGACAACAACGGCATGCTGTGCGGCTATGGCATGGATCGCATCGTCATCGCGGATTCGGGTTTCGGGATCCGCACGCCGTCGACGATCCTCGGCATGACCCGGCTGGACGATGCCGGCCTGACGCAGCTCGAGGAGAAGTACGACGTGCGCCTGTCGCGTAAGAAAAAGGCCGGAACGGCAGGCGGCTCCGGGCAGCCGGAAGGCACGCAGCCGGTCGGCAACCCGGAAAAGGACTGACCGCACACGACTGTCGTTCTCACATAGAATGGCTGCCCTCGTTTACGCAGGTGGAGGCAGCCGTGAAGACAGAACTGAAGGACCAGCTCGCGGCCCTGCACGCCGAGCTGGTCCGCACCCGCAGTGTCGACGACCCCGAGCTGCGCCGGCGGCTGATCGAGCTGCTCGGCGACATCACGCGGCTGCTCGGCAAGCCGGCCACGGCCGGCGAGCATAGTTCCCTGGTCGAACAACTCGACGCGCTGGCGGTCCGGTTCGAAGCCGACCACCCGGCGCTCGGCAACGCGATCCGCCAGGTCGTGGACGCGCTCGCCAAAGCGGGGATCTGACATGTACGACGACAACAATATCTTCGCGAAAATCATTCGCGGCGAGATGCCGGCATTCAAAGTTTTCGAAGACGCGCGCGCGGTCGCGTTCATGGACGCGATGCCCCAGTCCGACGGACATACGCTGGTCGTGCCGAAGGCCAAAGCGCGTAACTTCTTCGACATCGAGCCGGCAGTGCTCGCGGAGCTGATCCAGGCGACGCAGCACGTCGCGCGCGGCGTGCAGAAGGCGTTCAACCCCGGCGGCATGCGGATCGTGCAGTTCAACGAAGCCGTCGCGGGCCAGACGGTCTTTCACATCCACTTCCACATCATTCCCTGCTACGCAGGCGCAGAGCTGCGCACCCACAACCGCGATTGGGCGGACAAAGCGGTGCTGGCCGAGCACGCCGAGCGCGTACGGCAGGCACTAGCCGGCAAAAGCCACGCCTTTTGACGGCGTTGTCGAAAGGGCCTTGGCCGCTTTCGACCAGAGAACTAGCACAAATGACTTCCAAGATTTACAAGGTCCCCGAAGACTTCGCCGCCCTCGCCCACCTCAAGCACGCCGACTACCTGCGCCTGTACCAGGAGTCGGTGCGCGATCCGCATGCGTTCTGGTCGCGCATCGGCCGGCGCATCGACTGGATCCAGCCTTACTCGAAAGTGAAGGACACCAGCTACGACGAGAAGGACTTCCGCATCCGCTGGTTCTACGACGGCAAGCTCAACGTCGCCGCGAACTGTCTCGATCGCCACCTCACCAAGCGCGGCGACAAGACCGCGATCCTGTGGGAGAGCGACGATCCGCGGCTGTCGGAGCGGATCACGTACCGTCAGCTGTACGAGCGTGTGTGTCAGTGCGCGAACGCGCTGAAGGCGCTCGGCGTGCGCAAGGGCGATCGCGTCACGATCTACATGCCGATGATCCCGGAGACCGCGGTGGCGATGCTCGCGTGCGCGCGCATCGGCGCCGTGCATTCGGTCGTGTTCGGCGGTTTTTCGCCCGAGTCGCTCGCGGGTCGCATTGCCGATTGCGGCTCTACGGTCGTGATCACTGCAGACGAAGGCCTGCGCGGCGGCAAGCGCATTCCGCTCAAAGCCAACGTCGACGCGGCGCTCGCCGCGCCGGGAAGCGAGTGCGTGAAGCACGTGCTCGTCGTGCGCCGCCTCGGCTCGCTGGTGCCGATGCAGGCCGGCCGCGACCGCTGGTTCGAGGAGGCACTCGCCGGACAAGCGAAGGAATGCGCGCCGGAAATCATGGACGCGGAAGATCCGCTGTTCATTCTTTACACCTCGGGTTCCACCGGTAAGCCCAAGGGCGTGCTGCACACGACCGGCGGCTACCTGGTCTTCGCATCGATGACGCACGAGCTGATCTTCGACCTGCGCGAGGACGACGTGTACTGGTGCACGGCCGACGTCGGCTGGGTCACCGGTCACAGCTACATCGTGTATGGACCGCTCGCGAACGGCGCGACCACGCTGATGTTCGAGGGCGTGCCGAACTATCCCGATGCCGGCCGCTTCTGGCAGACGGTCGACAAGCACAAGGTGACGATCTTCTACACCGCGCCGACTGCAATCCGCGCGCTGATGCGCGAAGGCGACGCGCCGGTGAAGGGCTGGTCGCGCCGCTCGCTGCGGCTGCTCGGCTCGGTCGGCGAGCCGATCAATCCCGAAGCGTGGGAGTGGTATCACCGCGTCGTCGGCGACGGCCGCTGCCCGGTCGTCGACACCTGGTGGCAAACGGAGACCGGCGGAATCCTGATCAGCCCGCTGCCGGGCGCGATCGACCAGAAGCCCGGCTCGGCGACGCTGCCGTTCTTCGGCGTGAAGCCCGCGATCGTCGACGGCGACGGCAAGGCGCTCGAAGGCGCAGCCGAGGGCAACCTCGTCATCACCGACAGCTGGCCGGGCCAGATGCGCACCGTTTTCGGCGACCACCAGCGATTCATCGACACGTACTTCAAGACCTTCCCGGGCCGCTACTTCACCGGCGACGGCGCGAAGCGCGACGAAGACGGCTACTACTGGATCACGGGACGCGTCGACGACGTGCTGAACGTCGCCGGCCATCGCCTCGGCACCGCGGAGATCGAAAGCGCGCTGGTCGCACACCCGAAGGTCGCCGAAGCAGCCGTCGTCGGCTATCCGCACGACATCAAGGGCCAGGGCATCTACGCCTACGTGACGCTCAACGTCGGCGAGCAGCCGAACGACTCGTTGCGCGGCGAACTGCGCGACTGGGTACGCAAGGAGATCGGCGCCATCGCCGCACCCGATCTGCTGCAGTGGGCGCCGAGCCTGCCCAAGACCCGCTCCGGCAAAATCATGCGACGCATCCTCCGCAAGATCGCAGGCGAACGAGCACGACCAGCTCGGCGATACGTCGACGCTGGCAGACCCATCGGTGGTCGAGAGTCTGGTGCGGGAGCGAATGAACAGGCCGGCGGGCGAGATCGCGGCGGCAGAGGAAGCAGCAGCGCCTAAGAGCGGGCCGAAGCGGAAGAAGAAGTCAGGCTGAAGCCTGACCCACACTGAAAGCCTGATCACACACTGTGGGTTAGGCTTTAGCCTAACTCTCAGAACAATCTCCCGGCCCCAGCCAACCGCGGCCGGTAGTACTCGTCGTCGAGCTCGCGGAATTCCACGAGCTGTCCGCTGCGCGGCGCATGAATGAACCGCCCCTCGCCCGTATAGATCGCGACGTGTGAAATGCGCTGGCTCTGCTGAGTTCTGAAGAACAGCAGATCCCCCGGCTTCAGCCCCTCGAGCTCGATCCGCTTCGCGGCCGAAAACTGCTCCGCCGCCGTGCGCGGCACCGGTATGCCGACCTGGTCGTAAATGAATCGCACCAGCCCGCTGCAATCGAATCCCGTCAGGTCAGCCCCGCCCCATACATACGGCCTGCCCAATTGCGAGATCGCGCGCATCGCTATCTCGTTACCTACGGACGGCACGACCGCGGGAGAGGGTGCGACGACGGGCTGAGGCGGCGGCGGTCGATACGGCCGATACGGCTCGATGGAACAGCTCACCAGCACCGCCGCGGCGGCGCATAGCAAACCGAGTTGGGCGTAACCGCGAGCCATGTCGAGCACCATCGGCAGGATGCCGCACCCTGACGGTAAGTTCCAGGCGCTGAACCGGCGGTGAATTACAATGCGCGCCGTGTCGTGCTTTTCATCACGGGGTCCCATGCGCAGTTTGACAGCCCTGCTGCTGGCCACCGCGGCGTTCGCGGCGAACGCGGCAGATCTTCCGGCGACAACCAGCGTGCGCGCCGAGGCGATCCGCAGCCACGTCGATTTTCTCGCCAGCGATCTGCTGGAAGGACGAGCGGCAGCGACGCGCGGCTACGACATTGCCGCCGCGTACGTCGCGGCGCAGTTCCGCCAAGCCGGCCTTGCACCGGCCGGCGACGCAGACACGTACCTGCAGACCGTGCCGCTGGTGGAAGCGACTGCCGGTGCTGCCCGGCTCCGTCGCGAAACTCGTGCGCGAGGACGAGAGCTACGACTTCGAGTACGGCACTCACTACCTCCCCTCCGCGGACTTCCTCTCGGCCAGCTCGACGCTGACCGCGCCGCTGGTGTTCGCCGGCTTCGGCGTCGACGCCCCCGAGCTCGACTACACCGACTTCCAGAACGTCGACCTCAACGGCCGCATCGCGGTGATCCTGAGCGGCGCACCGGCGAAGTTTCCGAACTCGCAGCGCGCGTACTACTCGTGGAACGAGCGCAAGTGGAGCTCGCTCGTGGAGCGCGGCGCCGTCGGCGCAATCACCATCGCTTCGTCGGTCGACGAGAAACGCGTGCCGTGGGAGCGCGTGGTCGCGATGAGCTGGACTCCGCAGATGCGCTGGCTCGACGCTGACGGCAAACCGCAACGCGCTTTCCCGGAGCTGAAATTGCGATTTCGCTTCAACCACGAGGCCGGCGCGCGCCTGTTCGAGAATGCCGCGACGGGCTTCGCGGAGATCATGGCTGCCGCCGACGCCGGGGAACCGCAAGGCTTCGGCCTGCCGGGCATGCTGACGCTGTCGGCGACGACCGGCCTGCGCCGCACCGAGAGCACGAACGTGCTGGGCCTGCTGCCGGGCGCGGACCCGAACCTCAGGAACGAGATCATCGTGGTCACCGCGCACCTGGATCATCTCGGCCGCGGCTCGGCGGTCGAAGGCGATTCGGTCTACAACGGCGCGCACGACAATGCCGTCGGTATCGCAATCATGCTGGAGATGGCCCGCGCGCTGCACGTATCGAACACGAAACCGCGGCGCTCGGTGTTGTTCGCGGCGGTCACCGCCGAGGAAAAGGGCCTGCTCGGCTCCGACTACTTCGCCCAGCATCTCGCCGGCGAGGGCCGGCGCATCGTCGCCAACATCAATCTCGACATGCCGATGCCATTCGCGCCGGTGCGCGATTTCGTGGCGATCGGCGCCGAGCACTCGAGCCTCGGCGCGCTGGCGCGCAACGCGGCCACCGCGCAGGGCTACAGGCTGAGCCCCGACGCGACGCCCGAGCAAGTCAGCTTCATCCGCAGCGACCAGTTCTCGTTCATCCGCCAGGGCATCCCGGCCATCGTGCTGAAGTGCGGCTACCAGGCGCGCGACCCGGCAATCGACATGGCAGCCCTGCAAAAGCAGTTCCGCGACACCAACTATCACCAGCCGAGCGACGATTTGAAGGCGCCGCTGGACTACGGCACTGCCGCCGACCTCGCGCGCGTCGACCTGCGAATCCTGCTGGACGCCGCCAACGGCGCCAGCGCGCCGCGCTGGAACGCTGGCGATTTCTTTGCGGAGAAGTTCGGCGGCTCCCGGTAGAATCGCGCCGGTCCGGGGACAGGACCGCGCCTTCAGCCAACGCTGGGGCGAACGAGGGAGACAACGATGAAAGATCTCAGCACCGACGAGCTCGCCGAGCTGCGCGAGAGCTTCGACACCTGCGACAGCAATGGCGACGGTTGGATCATCGTCGGGGAATTCGCATGCGCTGCTGAACAGGCTCGACCAGGACCTGTCCGACGACGAGTGCCTGCTGGCGTTCGAGATGACCGACAACGATGGCGACGGCAAGATCAGCTTCGAAGAATTCATGGGCTGGTGGACCGGCGAGTAGCCCGTACAAACTGTGAAGCCGTTCACACGCCGGTTCGTGACCGGCTGCTCATCCTGAGCATCGTCCGCGACGATTGCGATTTTCCCTGAGCCCATCCTCGGTAGCTGTCGCACTAGGCTACGCGCACGCCCGCGCCGATAACCGGTCGAGGAGTGCGGAATGAGCGAAGAGCACGATAGCCGACTGCGCGTCGGCGACCCCGTCAGGTTGAAAGACAGCGACATGGACCTGCGCGGCGACGTCTGGCAGCTGCGCACTGGCCGCTATCTCGTCGTGCGTTGGCAGGACGAGTGCCGCAGCACGCACTCCGACTCCGCTGTCGAATACGATGCCTCGCGCAGCCGCGCAGAGTGGAGTCGCAACCTGCTGTCGGAAGACCTCAAGAAGAAATAGCGTCGAGGGCCTCAAATCCCGCACGTGGCGTCGGCAAACGCCGCGCGCTGCTCATCGCCGCCGGAACATCCGCGAACGGCGAGCGTCGTATGCCGTCGATCAGCTGCCTGCGCCAGAGAGTATTCAATGGCACGAGGAACATGTAGCCGAACACGTTGACGCGGAAAGTCTGATCGAGCTGCTCGGCGGAGATTTCGCCGGGGTCCTCGACCGGATACTGCTGCGCGGCGTTGTTGACCAGCACGTCGAGCGATCCGAAGCGCGCCACCGTCCGCCGGACTGCTTCGCGACAAAAGTTCTCGTCCGCAACATCGCCCTTTATCAGCAGACACTCGCGCCCTTCGGCGGCCACGGCTCGACTGGTGTCCTCGGCATCGCCGTCCTCCTCCAGATAGAGGATCGCTACGTTCGCGCCTTCGCGCGCGAAATGAATTGCGACGGCGCGGCCGATGCCGCTGTCGCCGCCACTGATGAGCGCAACGCGGCCGTCGAGCTTGCCGCTACCGCGATAGTCGTCGCGAATCGAGACCGGCTCCGGAGCCATCGGTTTCTGCCGTCCCGGCTGGCGCCGCTGCTTCTGCGGTGGATTGGGCTGTTTGCGCGCGGATTTCTTGCTGCTGGCCATGCATCGGTAACGCCACGCTACTGCGAAAGGTCCGGGTCGTAGCCAACTGTCCGCGCCACCACAAATGGAGCACGTCGCGTCGGAACATTCACCTACGGTGCCATTGCCGCCCCTGGGAACATCGGCCGTGCGCGTGCACTTAGTTCGGGCAATCCATCGGAAAACGGAGCCGCGAATGAACGTGCGAATGGTCGTCGCCGACGAGCGCGAAGCGAATTTCTTCGATGTCGAGAAGGCGCAGTCGCCGCCGCAGCTGCGCGGCTCGTTGCGCAACGAAGCGGCGCGTCCCGATCGCGAGCTCGAAACAGACAAGCCAGGCCGCCGCTTCGGCGGCACCCATGGCAACCGGCACGCCCTCGACGGCGAGCGCAGCACCGAGCGGCATGAAATGGAGCAGTTCGCGAAAGAAGTAGCACGCACTCTGGATGGCGCGCGCACCCGGCATGAGTTCGACCGCCTCGTGCTCATTGCCGGGCCGCGCATGCTGGGCCTGCTGCGTGACGCGCTGCCCGCAACGTGCCGCTCGGTGGTCGCCGCGGAAATCGACAAGGACCTGGTTCGTCAGGATCCAGCCGCGATCCGCGACACCGTGCCGCGCGAAGTTTTCCTCAACTGAACGATCCGCTACGGAGATCCCGCCATGCCACACGATCGCAGATTCGATCCGCACACACCGCGTCCGGACTATCGCCCGGGAGCGCGCTATCAGACCGGCAGCAACCGTGACCGCTACCGCACCGGAGGGGAGCGACGCTATCAGTCCGATCAAGGCTATCGCGAGGAAACCGGGTACCGTGCCTTCGACAATCCCGAGTGGCGCAACGACGACGAGGGCGAACAGTATTTCGGCACGGGCAGCCACTACGGCGGCGGCTTCGGCACAGCACCCGGCTCGCGTGCGAGCGGTGCGGGCTCACAGGGCGCCACGGGCTATGCGCGCGAGGGAGCCTGGAGCGACGAGAGCGACTGGAACCCGGAACAAGAGAGCTTGCAACGCGAAAGCTATCGAGGCCGTGGCCCCAAAGGCTACACGCGCTCGGACGAGCGCCTGCGCGAAACGATCTGCGAACGGCTGACCGACGATCCGCGTATCGACGCAAGCGAGATCGAGGTCGACGTACAGCAGCAGAAGGTGACGTTGCGCGGCTCGGTCGGCGACCGCCGCACCAAGTACGCCGTGGAAGAGCTGGTCGAGGACACCGGCGCGCGCGACATCGAGAATCAGCTGCGCGTGCGCCGGTAAGCGCCTTACTCCTTCTGGTCCGCGTTGAGGGAGTGCGCCATCTGGTCGTGCTCCTTCAACGTCGGCAGTGTCGAGGCTGCGAACTCCTTCAGCTCGGCGGGCATCTGCGGGGCCTGTGAAGCTGCTTCGAACAGCGCCACGGCTTTGTCATGGCCCTTCGCCATCGCTTTCGCATACTCGCGGTCGAAAGCGTCGCCCTGCAGGCCGGACAGCTTCTGCTTGAGCGCTTCGTGCTCGGCGTCGAGCGATTCCGGCAGCATCAAATTGGTTTGCTTCGCGATCTTTTCGAGCTTCGCCGCGGCAGCCTTGTGATCCTTCACCATGCGCTGCGCATATTCGCGCACGTCGTCGTCCTGGCTCTTCTGCGCAGCCAACTGGCCGAGTTCGATCTCAGCCTTGCCGATGACCGCCGCCTGTGACGCGAACGATTGTGGCGAGACGGTCTTGGACATCGCGTTGGTCTTGCGCGTCATATCGACGCCCGTGCCGCGATCTGTCGTTGACTGGCGCGGACGATATTCTTCGGTCTGCTGTGCCAGCCCCGCAGAGCCGAATGCCTGCGACGCGATCAGTGCGGCCGACAGCAGGCAGCCTCGCAATAGTTTCTCCGACATGGTGCACCTCGCGCGTGAAATGAAACGGTCATAACGCAAGGACAGCCTGCGAAACGATTGTTCCGGGTGCGGCCGACTGCAAAGCGAGCGCAAAAAAAGAGGCCGTGCCCAAAGGCACGGCCTCAAGTGCGCAGCCGTCGGCATGGCGTCCGATGGGTTCTCAGCGGGTGCCCCCATCGTCCTGGGGAGGTCCACGCGACATGTTGCGCAATGTCGGGGGATGCAACGCGCGGAGACGCCCGATAAGTTCCACCCGCTAGCGCATTTCCAGCAAAACTTCGCGGACCTTGTGGAATTCCGACGCCTTGTCGAAGAAATGGTCGGCCCCGCACTCGCGGCTCGCAGTGCGGTAGTCGTCCGAGGGGTAGTTGGTGACCACGATGATCGTCTCCGGCCGGGACATTCCGGCGGCCCGCATCAGCTTGAGGAGGCGGAAGCCGCTGCCACCACGCAGCTGGATGTCGAGGATGAGCACGCGCGGCTGCAGGGCCCGCATTCCCTCCAGCGCTTCGTTGACGCCTTCGGCGCTGCCGACGACGCGGGCATGGGGAATGTCCTCGACGGACTCGATCAGCCGTTCCTTGACGGCCTCGGAATCCTCGACGATGTAGATGGTGAGCTCGGACTGCCCGAGCGCTCGCAGCGCCGGATGCGTGCCCGTGTCGCTTTCCGAGCCCGTCGTGGACTCGCCTGCGCCGAGCCAGGCTCCGCTCGCCCGCAAGGGCGGCGCCGCCCTACTCGACCAGCTGGTTGCGGACGGCGTAGGCGGCGATTTCTGCATTGCTGCGCATTCCCATCTTCTCGAGGATGCGCGCGCGATAAGTGCTCACAGTCTTCACGCTCAAGCCCAGCTCGTTCGCCATGACCGCAGGCGAGACGCCACGGGCGATGCGGGTGAAGACCTGCAGCTCGCGCTCGGACAGACGGTTGTGCAGCGGCCCTTCTTCGTCCGCGGCGCATTCCGATGCGAGCAGCTCGGCGACCAGCGGCGTGATGTAGCGCCGGCCGGTTCCGACCGCGCGCACCGCTTTCACCAGCTCTTCGGGCACGATCATCTTCGGCACGTAGCCGTTCGCGCCGGCGCGCATCAGCCGCACCGCGAAGCTGCGTTCCGGGTGCATGCTCAGCACCAGGATCGCCAACTCCGGACGGTCGCGCCGCAATTGCTTCAGCAGGTCGATGCCGCTCTGGCCCGGCAGCGTGATGTCCAGCACCACGACGTCGACCTTCAAGCCGTCGCGCAGCTGCTGCGTGGCCTCCTCCGCAGAGCCGGCTTCGCCGACCACCTGCAGATCCGCCTCCTCCGACAACATCTCGCGCACGCCGGCGCGCAGGATCGCGTGATCGTCGACGATCATTACGCGGATCGGCGCCTGCACCTGCTGAAAGGTATCTCGACCCTCGTTCTCTCTCACATCCAACATCACAATGGCACCTCCGTGAGATCGCGCGTGAGCTCACCGTGCAGGCCGGTGATCTCGACGTCGCGCGGATCGCGCCCAACCGTGGCGGCGTAATCCATCACCAGCCCTTGAGCGCGGTAGGCGTTCAGGCGGTTGTAGAGCGTCTTCAGGCTCACACCCAGCGACGCCGCTGCGCGCGTCTTGTTTCCGCCGCATTTCTGCAGGGTCGCGAAGATCATCCAGCGTTCCACGTCGGCCAGGTTGGTGCCTACGGGCACCTGCAGGACCGAAAGCTCCTGTCCCGTGCGCGGCTCGCGCAGCTCGGCGCGAACATCGGTGTCATGTCCCAGATACGCGCGCGCATCGCGTGCAGGAACAGTGTCGGTCATCGGGTTTTCCATAGCGATCGCCCCTATAGGCCGTACGCGGCCCTCAGGTGACACAACCGCATGGCGGTGCCGAAATGTTCCCGACATCGCATGAATCATTTCACCCGCGGCCGTTCTGCACGCTGTAACGACCCGACCTGCAAACGGCGTCAGCCATCTTCCTACGCCGCGCTGGAGGCGCTGGTGCGGGGATTGGGAATGAAGGCCTCGACGACCGTGCCGCGGCCGTTCGACGGGGGGCGAATGGCGAAGGTCCCGCCCATCTCGCGCATGCGTTCGCGCATGCCGACCACGCCGTGCGACTTCGGCTTGGCGAGCGCCTCGTCCGTCAGCCCGACGCCGTCGTCCGCGATCCGCAGCCGCAGGCCGTCCGGCTCGCGCGCCAGCGTGATCCGTACGTGGGCGGCCTGGGCATGCTTGGTGATGTTGGTCAGCGCCTCCTGGACGATGCGGTAGAACGCGATCGACCAGGCGGGATCCAGGTCGTCGAAGTCTTCGTGCACGTCGATGTCGCAGGGCAGCCCGGTGCGGCGCGTGAACTCGCGGCAATGCGAGCGCATCGCGAACGCCAGGCCGAGATTGTCGAGATGACTCGGACGCAGACCCTCGATCACCTCGTGCTTCAGCTCGACCGTGTCGGCGAGCATCTGCAGGACCCGCTGCAGGCGCTCGCGCACCTCGCGCGAGCCTTCGGGCAGACGGCGCTGGATCCAGTTCAGGTCCATGTTGATCGCAGTGAGATTGCTGCCGAGCGTGTCGTGCAGCTCGCGCGCCAGCTTGGCTTTTTCCTCCTCCGACACGCGGATCAGGTGCTGCGACAGCTCGGTGAGCTCGGCGGTGCGCTGCTCGACCACGTGATTCAGATGCTGGTTCGCCTCGCGCAGCGCGCGCAGTGCGCTCTCGCGATCGCGTATATACCGTTGCAAAAGCTTGTTTAGCGCGATGAGAACCGCGACGGTGACGACAGTCGCCAGCACTGCGACACCCGCGGCGAGCCACATATCGCGCAGTACTTCGCGGCGCGATGCTTCGATGCGCGCATCTTCCTCGCTCATCATGCGATCGACGACGCCGCGCACGCGGTCCATCGTCTGCGTCGCCCGATCCGTGCCGGCGACATCGGCGTTGCCGTGCGGCCCGGGCTGCGGGCTGCTGCGAATCGTCTGCTCCAGGCGGCTGACCGCGGCGGTCGTGAGTCCCTCCAGCGCCGTGATGTCGGCGAGACGATTCGGATCGTCCACCGTCAGCTCGCGCAGCCGCTCGATCTGCTTGCGCCAGCTGCGCATCGCAACGTGATACGGCTCGAGGTACCCGGTCTGACCCGTCAGCAAGTAACCGCGCTGCGACGACTCGGCGGCGGTGATCACCGATTGGAACGTGATCAGCGAGCGCTTGATCTCGGCGGACCGCGCGTAGTGCGCATTCGAGTCCATCGTGGCCGCGGTGTTGATGATCAGGAACGAGGCGTTGAGCACCAGCAGCGCGATCGATACGACGATGATCGCGATGACGTGCAGCGGCACGCGCCCGCCAGCCTCCGGCGGGAGAATGCCCGGCGGCGGCGAGAAGCCCGAGGGCTTCTCGTCCGCGGGTTTTTCGTCCGCGCTGCGAGCGCGTTGGCGGCGGTCTGAGCCATCGGGTCGCGAAGGGATTTTAGGTTTCCGGAAACACTCAAACGTGTGCGCGCATTTTCTGGTTCCGCCGTCGGCATTTCGTGCCCACGCACTGCACTAGCGCAGAAGTGCTCACTGACATTTTTTTGACAATTTCTGCAAGGGAACCGCTGGGTTGCGGCGGGGGTTTCTTCGGCGGGTAGCTAATTGAGGACACCGCAATGAAAGGCAATGTATTTTGGATCGTCGCCGCCGCCGGCCTCGCGCTGGCGGGTTGCAACAAGGCAGAATCTCCCGCCGAAGTGCAGCATGACGTGAGCGAGGCGCGGGCAGACGCAGGGCGCGACGTCGCCGATGCTCAGGCCGACGCTCGCGAAGACATGGCCGATGCTCAGAAGGACGTGGCGGATGCACGGGCGGACAACGACGCCGACGACACCGCCGACCAGGCTCAGCAGGCCAGCGAGACCGGCGCCAAGAACGACTACAAGGTCGCCGTGGCGCAGGCGGAAGCAACTCACAAGGTCGCGACCGAGAAGTGCGAGGCGATGTCGAGCGACTCGCAGCGCGATTGTAAGGACCGCGCGGACCGCGATCTCGAGGCTGCCAAGCGTGCGGCCGAACAGCGTCGCGACGCGGGCTAACGCAAGTTCAGTCTCTGGAGTGACGGGCATATGAAGCACAGAAACACGGCGGCCGTGCTGCTCGCGGTCCTCATGGCCGCGACAGTCGTGGTCGGCTGCTCGAGCACGCCGACGCAGCAGTCGGCCGGGCAGGCCGTCGATGACGGCGTCGTGACCGCCAAGGTGAAGGCGGCTCTGGTCGCGGATCCGGTGACGAAGGCGCACCAGATCAACGTCGAAACGTTCAAGGGCACCGTGCAGCTGAGCGGCTTCGTCGAATCCGACCAAGCGCGCGCACGCGCCTTGCAATTGGCGCGCGACGTCGAAGGCGTCAAGCGAGTCAAGGACGCCATGGACGTGCGACGCGGCAGCTGAAGCCTGTCCAACTAGTGTGGGTCAGGCTTCAGCCTGACGATCAAGGCGGGTGGCGGTGAGCCACCCGCCTTTCTTTTTCCACTGCGTCGCAAAAAGAGCGTTTTGTACCCCTTGCATCCGGTGTAACGGGGCACGCGTATACTCTCGCGCTTCCGTCAGGGAGCGTTGTTTAAACATTCAGATCAACGAGGACTGCACAGATGGCCCACAAGACCAGCTCCAAGAAATTTACCGGCCTGGCGCTCGCAACGGCGGCGGCGATCGCGTTTGCCGCGGCACCGCTGTCGACAGCGAATGCCGGCGACGAAGCCAAAGTGAAGTGTGAAGGCGTGAACGCCTGCAAGGGCGCGGGCTCCTGCAAGACGGCGAAGAACGAGTGCAAAGGTCACAACGCATGCAAAGGCCAGGGCGTTGTGGAAATGTCGAAGGCGGAGTGCGACGCCGCCAAGGCGAAGGCGAAGAGCTGAGCCGCTGAAGCTCACGGCGGCGCGGGGCGCTTCCGCCGCGCCGCCTTCTCTCGATGACCACCCCCCTCGGTTTCGGGCTCGGGCTACGGCCGCAGCACTACGAAGCACTGCTCGGCGAGCACCGCGGCTGCGTCTCCTGGCTCGAAGCGCTCACCGACAACTACCTGGTTCCCGGCGGCCGCCCGCTTCACTACCTCGAGCGGCTGCGGGCGCACTATCCCGTGGTGCTCCACGGCGTCTCGCTGTCGATCGGCAGCACCGATCCGCTGAATCTCGACTACGTACGCAGCGTCAAGGCACTCGCGGATCGGATCGAGCCCGCGTGGATCTCCGATCACCTCTGCTGGACGGGCATCGACGGCGTGAACCTGCACGACCTGATGCCACTGCCGTTCACCGAGGAGACCGTGCGGCACGTCGTCAGTCGCGTGCATGCCGTGCAGGACGCGCTCGGCCGCCAGCTGACGCTGGAGAACGTTTCCAGCTATGTCAGCTTCGCCGCTGACGAGATGACCGAATGGGAATTCCTGCGCGAGATCGCCGAGCGCGCCGATTGCCGCCTGCTGCTCGATGTCAACAACGTGTACGTGAGCAGCGTGAACCACGGTTTCGAGCCCCTCGCCTTCTTGCGCGGCGTGCCGATCGACCGGGTGCAGCAGTTTCATCTCGCCGGCCACCAGAGTCAGGGTGACTATCTCATCGACACGCACGACGAGCCGGTTTGCGAAGAGGTCTGGCAGCTCTACGCGGCCGCCGTGGCTCGCTTCGGCGCGGTTGCGACCATGATCGAGCGCGACGACAAGATCCCCGAGCTGCCGGTCCTGCTCGCGGAGCTGCAGCGCGCCCGCTCCATCGCACTCACTGCGGAGGCTGCGTGAGCGCACTCGCCCAATTGCAGCGAGACCTGCAGCGTCACGTGCTCAACGGCGACGTTGCCATCGCGAGCGCGGTGAACGGCACAGCGGCCGTTCCCGCAGCGACCCGGCTGTCCGTCTACTCCGACGCCTATCGCGCCCGGCTGGCCGAGGCGCTCGAAGCCAACATGCCTCATCTGCGCGAGCTGCTCGGCGCAGAGGAATTCGGCGGCGTCGCGCGTCGCTACATCGACAAGCATCCGTCGCAGTACGCCTCGATCCGCTGGTTCGGCGATCGCCTCGCGCACGAGCTCGAGCGCTCGCATGCCTCGCAACCGTGGATCGCCGAGCTGGCCCGCTGGGAATGGGCGCTGGCTGCATCGTTCGACGCCCGGGATGCTGCCGCACTCGGCATCGAATCCCTCGGATCGGTCGCGCCCGGCGACTGGGCCGAGCTGCGCCTGGAGTTTCATCCGTCGGTGCAGGTGCTGATGCTGCAGACCAACGCACAGGCCCTCTTCAAGGCGCTGTCCGAGACCAGGACGGCGCCGCAACCGGCAGTCCTCGAGCGAGCGCAGCCCTGGCTCCTATGGCGGCAGGACCTCAAGACGCAGTACCGTTCGCTGGAGCCGGACGAAGCCGCCGCGCTCGAAGTCATGCGCGGCGGCGGCAGCTTCGGCGGGATGTGCGAGGCATTGTGCGAATGGCACGACGCCGACGCAGTGCCGCTGGTCGCCGCCGGCATGCTCAAACGATGGATCGTCGAGCAATTACTAACCGAACTGGCCTGACCGGACTGGCATGAAGCTGTACACGTTCTTCCGCAGCTCGGCTGCGTTCCGCGTGCGCATCGCGCTCAACCTCAAGGGGCTGCAATACGAGTCGGCGCCGAAACACTTCGCGCGCAACGAGCACCGCACGCAGGAGTACCTGGCGCTCAATCCGCAGGGCCTGATTCCCGCGCTGGCAGTCGATGGCGTCGTGCTGTCGCAGTCGCTGGCGATCGTCGAATACCTGAATGACCGCCATCCGCAGCCGCCGCTGCTGCCGGCGGATCCGCTCGACCGCGCGCGCGTGCGCTCGATGGCGCTGGCCATCGCCTGCGAGATCCACCCGCTCAACAACCTGCGCGTGCTGAATTACCTGCGCAGCGACCTCAAGCAGGACGATGAGGGCGTGGGCACGTGGTATCGCCACTGGGTGAGCGAAGGGTTCGGTGGGCTGGAGCAGCAGGCCCGCGAGTTCTCCGCTGGCGGGCGCTACTGCTTCGGCGACGCCGTGTCGCTGGCCGACGTGTGCCTCGTGCCGCAGATGTTCAACGCGCGCCGCTTCAACACCGATCTCACGCCGTTCCCGACGCTCACCGGCATCAGCGCACACCTGGAATCGCTGCCGGCGTTCGCTGCTGCACGACCCGAAGTACAGCCTGATGCAAGGTAGCCTGGTCTGCGTCGGCGTCGGCATGACGCTCGGCTCGCACCTCACGCCGCTCAGCCGCAGCTACATCGAGAGCGCCGACGTCGTGTTCGCAGCCACCTCGGACGGCATCGTCGAGCTGTGGCTCGCCAAAATGAACCCGGACGTGCGCAGCCTGCAGCCGTTTTATCGCGAGGGAAAATCGCGGGCCGAGACCTATCGGGAAATGATCGCGGCCATGCTGGCCGAAGTCCGCGCCGGCAAGCGCGTCTGCGGCGCCTTCTACGGTCACCCGGGCGTGTTCGCGGGTGTGCCGCACGACGCGATCGAGCAAGCGCGCCGCGAGGGTTATGCCGCGCACATGGAGCCGGGCGTGTCGGCCGAGGATTGCCTGTACGCCGATCTCGGCATCGATCCCGGCCGCTACGGCTGCCAGCACTTCGAAGCAAGCCAGCTGATGCTGTACCGGCGATGCATCGACCCGTCCGCCTATCTGGTGTTGTGGCAGGTCGGCGTCGCGGGCGATCGCTCGCTGATGCGATTCGCGACCGGCGCCGAATACCGCCAGGTGCTCGTCGACGTGCTCACCCGCGACTACGCGCCCGACCACGCAGCAATCGTCTACAAGGTCGCGACGCTTCCGACGCAGCAGCCCCGCATCGAGCGGACGACCATCGCCCAGCTGCCGGCCATCGACATCGACATGCACGCAACCGTCGTCATCCCGCCCGCCCGCGCTCTGCAAGCCGATGAACAGGTGCGCGAACGACTGGCTGCACTGGATCGAGCTGCGGGGCAGGCGCATTGAATCCCGTTGCGTCGACGCCGCGGGAATTGAGCACGAGGCAGCTGATCTTGCGGTCGATCCGTGAGAGCGACGAGGAGCTGTACTGCGCGCTCTACTGCGATCCCGAAACGATGCGCTTCATCGGCCCGGCGTGGACGCGCGCCGAAGCTGCACGGGCATTTCGCGGCGTCCTCGACGCGACCCGGGCCACGCCGCCGCGCGCCCTGTTCCTGACGATGGTACCGAAGGCTGCACAGCAGCCGATCGGCCTGTGCACTCTGCAAAATTTCGATCCGGCCGGGCGGCGGATAGAGATGGGCGTGATGGTGGCGTCACACGTGCGCGCTCGCGGCCTCGCGTCGGAAGCGTTGATCGCAGTCATCACGCATGCGTTCGACACGATGCCCGTCGATGAAGTCTGGGTCCGCATCGCGCACGAGCACGCAGCCTGCGAGCGTACCGCCGTGATCATCGGGCTGGTCCGCCATGCCGAGGCTGCAGCCGGAGGATCTCGCCAAGAACGTCTCGCGCTGGTCGGCCTACCGCGGCTCGTGGCGACCCAGCGCCGCGTCGCAGGGTGTTTCTGTGCACTATTCCGCTGCGAACGATTGAGCTTTCGGCGTAGGCTTGCGCCAGAATAGGGGCAGGCGGTGAGCCGGGGAACCCCCCAAATCGAGGAGAAACAGAATGACGGACGCCATCGATTTCCTGGAGCAGCTCGGACGGAACGCCGGTTTGCGCCACGCTTCGGCCACGGAGTTGGAGCGCGTGCTGGTGGCGAGCGGCTTCGAACCGAGCCTGCGCAGCGCGTTGCTGGCCGACGACGCCATGCGGCTCGGCGAGTTGCTCGGCGCACAGCCGAGCGTCTGTTGCCTGATCGAGAAGCCGGACCAGGAAGACGACGACGAAGAGGAGGAGGAAGAGGAGTTCGAGGACGACGAAGAGGCCGTGCGCCTGCGTTAGTCCCCTCTTCGGCAGCCACCGTGCCCACGCATCCATCGCGATTGCGATGTGGTTGGCCTGCCCGGCTCGTGTCGGGAGGATTTGCGGTGATGTGCGCACTCTTCGCCGCCGGCGCCCTCGCGCTCACTTCGCAGGAAGCGGACCAGCTGCTGCGCCAGGCCGACGGCCTCAAATCGTCCGACCCGACGCAGTTCGCGGGACTGCTGCAGCAGCTCGACTCGCAGGGCGAGACGCTGTCGCCAGCCCAGCAGCACTATCTGTCGTATCTCAAGGGCTGGCAGTACGCCTACGCCGGCGATTACGCGCGGGCGGTGCCGGTTCTGCAAACGATCATCGATGACTCGAAAGACATCACGCTGCGCTTTCGCGCGATAACGACGGTCGCGAACGTACAGGCGGTGGCCACGCAGTACGACGAAGCATTCTCGCAGCTCGGCTCGTTGCTCGCGCTGCTGCCCGAGGTCACCGACAAGGATGCGCGCCAGCAGGGCATGTCGGTCGTCGGCTATATCTACAACCAGGTCGGCGAGTACGACCTCAGCCTCGCTTACGCAGACCGGATCGCGAGCGAGGATCCGTCGGGGCGCGGCGTTTGCCGTAGCTATCACATGCGGCTGGAGGCGCTGTATCGCAGCCGCCGATTGCGCGGCGAAGTTGCGCAGTTCTTCAGCGGCATCGACACGTGCGTGCAGGTCGGCGAGCGCTTGCGAGCGAACGTGATGCGCACGTACATCGCGCGCTGGTATATCGAAGAGGGACGCAGTCGCGACGCCATCGCGCTGCTGAGCCAGTACTACGACGAAACGCGCGCCTCCCGCTATCGACGTGTCATCTGCGACTACGAATCCAACCTCGCGGTCGCTTATCGCAACATCGGCGACCGCGCAGCGGCGCGGCAGTTCGCGTTGCGCGCGATCGGCGACGAGCGCAGCCAGAGCCAGTACATCGAGCCGGTCGTAAACGCGTATCGCCTGCTGTACCAGCTCACGCAGGAGCAGGGCGAGGTGAACGCAGCACTCGCCTACCACGAGAAATACGCGGCCGCCGACAAGGGTTACCTGGACGACGTGAGCGCACGGCAGATCGCGTACGAGCGCGCGAAGCACGAGACCGCCGCGAATCGCCTGCAGATCGACGCGCTCAACAAGCAGAACGAAGTCCTGCAGCTGCAGCAGCAGCTCGGCAAGAAGGCCGTCGAGACCAGCCGTCTCTACATCGCACTGCTGATCGTGATGGCGGTGTTCATCGCGCTGTTCGCGTATCGCACCAAGCGCTCGCAGCTGCACTTCATGAAGCTGTCGCGCGTCGACGGCCTCACGGGCATCGACAACCGCCCGTACTTCATCGCGCAGGCGGAGCGTGAGCTCGAAGCCAGCCGCAAGCTGCAGCAGGAAGTGTGCGTGATCCTGTGCGACCTGGATCATTTCAAGACGATCAACGACAAGCACGGTCACGCGACCGGCGATCACGTGCTGCGACAAGCCGTGCAGGCGTGCCGCGCGCACCTGCGCGCCAGCGACTTGTTCGGCCGCTTCGGCGGCGAGGAATTCTGCATCCTGCTGCCGGGCTGCAGTCTCGCCGACGCCCGCCAGCGCTGCGAACAGTTGCGGGCAGCAATTGCGACAGTCGCCGTCGACCCGGTAAACACGAGCTCGACGGTCTCGGCCAGCTTCGGCGTGGCCGCCAGCACATCGTCGGGATACGAGTTGCGCCAGCTCCTGGCGCATGCGGATGCCGCGCTGTATCGGGCCAAATATGCCGGGCGTAACTGCGTCGTGCTCTACGACACCATGCACGCGGTGAGCGCCCGACCCGCTTCCGACCAACCGCTTTCGGCGATCCGCTAGCCGCTTCGCGCCTGATCGCTCGATCCGCTTTCGTGGGCTGGCTTATCATGCCGAGCCCATGAAGCACCTCCTCGCCCTCCTTGCCCTCCTTGCCCTCGCAGCCGGCACAGCTTTCGCGCAGACACCCAACGATTCTCTCGTCGTCGTGCACGCCGGTCGGCTGCTCGATCGCCCAGGTCAGACACCGCGCGGCGCTTCGACCGTCGTCATCCGTAACGGCCGGATCGAAGCGATTCGCGACGGGTTCGCGGCCGCCGACGGCTTTCCCGGCGCGACGGTCGTCGATCTGCGCGAACGCTATGTGTTGCCAGGCCTGATCGACTGTCACGTGCATCTCGAAACCGACCGTGCTGGCCAGGAAGGGCTGGTGGAATCGATGACTTCGAGCGATGCGCACCTCGCCTATCAGGCGCTTGCCAACGCACGCAAGACACTCGACGCGGGCTTCACTACGGTGCGCAACCTCGGCGATGAGCGCGGCGTCACCCTGGCGCTGCGCGACGCCGTTGCGTCCGGCTCCGTCGCGGGGCCGCGCATTCTCGACGCGGGCACAGGTGTCTCCGCGACCTCCGGTCACGGCGACCGTACGCTGAGTCTCGCACCCCACATCGCCGAGCATGTTTCCGAAACGAACCTGTGCGACGGACCGGAGAGCTGTCGGCGCGCGGTTCGCGCGCAAGTGCGCCGCGGCGTCGACGTGATCAAGATCATGACCACGGGCGGCGTGAACAGCCGCATCGGCGCCGGCCTCGGTAAACAGATGTTCGACGACGAAGCGCAGGCGCTGATCGAGACAGCGCACCTGTACGGCAAGAAGGTCGCGGTGCACGCGCACGGTGCCGACGGCATCAACCTGGCGCTGAAGCACGGCGCCGACTCGATCGAGCACGGCACGCTGATCGACGAAGAGAGCGTGAAGCTGTTCCTGAAGAGCGGCGCCTACTACGTGCCAACGCTGTCGACCGTGAACGGCTACCTGGAGCGCTTGGCCAAGGATCCGAACGCGTATCCATCAGCGGTGCGCGAAAAGATCGAGTGGCGAATTCAGATTACGGGCAAGGCGCTGGCGCTCGCCTATCCGCGCGGCGTGAAGATCGCGTTCGGCACCGACGCCGGCGTGTCGAAGCACGGCCGCAACGCGGACGAGTTCGAGCTGATGGTGAAGCACGGCATGCCGCCGGCAGCAGCGATCAAGGCCGCGACGCTCAACGCCGCCGACCTGCTCGGCATCGCTGCGGAGGTCGGCTCGATCGAACCGGGCAAGCGCGCCGACCTGATCGCGGTGAGCGGCGATCCGCTCAACGACGTCACGGTACTCAAGCGCGTGTCATTCGTGATGAAGGATGGCGTCGTGCACAAGCGCCAGGCAGCGCCATGAAAATCGCCGCGCTCGCATTGACGATGCTCGCAAGTGTCGCATGCGCGGCCGAGCCGGCCGTGCAGGAAGGCGACTTCGTGCTCAAGGATTTCCGCTTCGCCTCCGGCGAAACGCTGCCCGAGCTGCGATTGCACTATCGAACGCTCGGCAAACTACAGCGCGACGCGCGAGGTGTGGCGCGCAATGCGGTGCTGATCATGCACGGCACTGGCGGTAGCGGCGCGCAATTCCTGCGGCCGGAGTTCGCGGGCGAGCTGTTTCGCGATGGCGGCGAGCTGGACGCTGCGCGCTTCTACGTAATCCTTCCCGACGGCATCGGTCACGGCCGGTCGAGCAAGCCGAGCGATGGTTTGCGGACGCGCTTTCCGCGCTATGGCTACGAGGACATGATCGCCGCGCAGTATCGGCTGGTCACCGAAGGGCTCGGCGTAAAGCACCTGCGACTGGTGATGGGCACGTCGATGGGCGGCATGCACACGTGGCTGTGGGGCCAGCGTTATCCCGATGCGATGGACGCGCTGCTGCCGCTCGCGAGCCTGCCGGGGCAGATCTCGGGTCGCAATCGCGCCTGGCGCCGGATCGCGATCGACGCGATCCGTCTCGATCCGCAGTGGCGCAACGGCGATTACCGCGAGCAGCCGCCGGGGCTACGCACGGCTCAGCAGATGTTGTTCCTCATGGGTAGCAATCCGGTGCTGCGTCAGGAGCAGATGCCCGACCTCGCGCGCAGCGATGCAGCGTTCGACGCCGCGGTCGCGGAGTCCGTGCGCAGTACCGACGCGAACGATCTGCTGTACCAGCTGGAAGCGTCGCGCGACTACGATCCCGCGCCGGGACTGGAAAAGATCCGCGCGCCGCTGGTCGCGATCAACTTCGCCGACGACCTCATCAATCCGCCGGAGCTCGGCATCCTGGAGCGCGAGATCAAGCGCGTGCCGCGCGGCCGCGCCCTCACGATCCCGATGACTGCGCAATCGCGCGGCCACGGCACGCACACTGTTGCCGCGGTATGGAAGGAACATCTTGCCGAGCTGCTGCGCAACTCCTCCGCGCAGGCACGCTAGCCCGGCAAAAGCCACGCCTTTTGACGGGCGTTGTCGAAAGGGCCTCGGCCGCTTTCGACCAGAAAAACTAGATCCGACGCAGCACCTGCTCGCCCATAGTGGCATTGCGCGCATTCCCGGCCAGGCCGGTGTCGAGCAGCATCACGCCGAACAGGACCGCCCAGCCGCGCGCGCGCAGCCACAGCGAGCTGCTCGCTGAGCCGTAGGCTTGCTGCGCTTCGGCACGCGCAGTCTCGTCAGGCAGCAGCATCCATAAGCACGCGAGATCGATAGCCGGATCGGCGCTCGTCATGTCGCCCCAGTCGATGACACCCGTGATCGTGCCGTCGAGCGTCAGGACGTTGCGGGCGTGCAGGTCGCCGTGTACCCACGTCGGTGGCGTGTCGTTGGGCGCATCGAGCGCCTCGCCCCAGGCATTGCGGATGCGGTCGTTCATGACGTCCGTGACTCGCTCGAGATGCCGCATGCGCTCGCCGATCGATGCGGCACGACTCGCGAGCGGAGCGGCGCGATCGAAGTTGCGAGGCGCGTCGGACGGCGCGGGAACGTGCAGCGCACGCAGGAATGCAGCGAGCCGGGGGCCTTCGGATGCGATCACGGGCGAGACTTCGGCAGTCTCGCCCGCGAGCCAGGGCACCACGCTCCAGCGCCAGGGGAAACCGAAGCCGGGCTGGCCGACGCGGATCGGCACCGGAATCTGCAGCGGCAGGCGATCGCTGAGAGTGATCAGCCAGCGCTGCTCGTTGGCGAGCAGGCGCGCAGCAGTCGCCGAGCGCGGCAGGCGCACCGCGAACGATTCGCCGAGACGGAACATGTAATTGTCGAAGCCGCCCTCGCACGGGCGCACGGGAAGCGTCGCGAGATTCGGGTGCTGCTGGGCCAGCAACACTTCCACCAGCTCCACGTCGGCGTGAACTTCGCCGGGCGGACCTTCCATCGCAGCTGTCAGCAAATCTGCAATTCCCCTGTGCCGTATGTCGGTCACACGGAGCAGTGCGCAGAATGGTTCCAGGAATGATTCGACCGCAGTGCTCGTGTTGGTCTTTAATGAAGCGCATGGGCTGGCTGAACCGCATGCGGATGTCCGGCGCCGGCACCGGCGACGCCGCGGAATTCGAGCGGCTGCTGCGCCCGCACGTCCCCGCTCTTTACAGATCCGCGTATCGCTGGACCGGCGCGGTCGATCGCGCCGAAGACCTCGTACAGCAGCTGCTGATGCGACTGTTTCCACGTCTCGCGGAGTTGCGCGCACTCGAACAAGTGCGGCCATGGGCGCTGCGCGTGATGTATCGGATCTTCGTCGACGACCTGCGACGCATGCGCGCCTCGCCGGTCCAGTTCGGCGCCGACGCTAGCGACGCCGAGCTTGCTGGCGCGCAGGACGAGGCCTGGTTCGATCCCGGCCCCCAGCCTGCGGAGCTGGTCGAACAGCAGCTCACCCAGGAACGCCTGTTGCGGGCCTGGGAGCAGCTCGGCGAGGAGCATCGAGCGGTGTTGTCCATGCACGACATCGAGGACTACACCCTCCCTGAGCTCGCCCAGATTATGGATATTCCGCTGGGCACGCTGAAGTCGCGCCTGCACCGGGCGCGTGCCAGACTGCGTGAGCTGCTGGTCGCGGAACGAATAATCGCCGCGGACCGTGTATGAAGCGGAAGGACGAAACAGGATTCGACGTGCCGCAAGACGACTTCCAGACCCTGCGCGAGGCGCTGCGGCGGATGCCGACCCCGGAGCCGCGTCCCGGTTTTGTCGAGCGCGCGCTCGCTCGGGCGACAGCGCAGCAGCAAGCCCCGCAGGCGGTAGCCGTTCCCGGACGCCTGCGCAGCTTCGCGACGCGGTGGGAGACCTGGGCGGGCGCTGCGCTTGGCGGCGCCGTCGCTGCCGCGCTCATGCTTGTGCTCCTGAGCCCTGTTGGCCCGCCGGACGCGGGACCGCAGCTCGCTCTGACGCTGCACGAAAGCCGCAACGTCGACGTGCTGATCGATTCCGATCGCGAGCTGAAAGGCGCTACGATCCGCATCGCCGCGATCGGCAGTATTGCGCTCGACGGCTTCGACAACGAGCGGCAGATCGATTGGCAGGCGGACCTCGAGCGCGGCACGAACCTGCTGTCGTTGCCCGTCGTGGCGCGTGCGGCCGGCAAGGGGTGGCTGGTCGCCGTCATCGAGCACGAAGGCCGCAGCCGCCAAGTCGCGATCGATCTCAGCGTGGTGGATCCGGAAGGCTCGCGATCATGACGTTCATCGTAAATGCCGGCTTGTCAGCGCGGCACTGGACAGTGATCATGCGCGCTGCCGTCGCGTCCGCCGCGTCGCTGCTGCTGTGCTTGTTCGCCACAACTACGGCTGCGCAGTCGCAATCGAAGCGTGACGATCTCGACGTGACGATGCAGATCATCGTGGACCCGGATGCCAAGCTGCCCGACGAAGTCGTTCGCCGCATTCCACTGCCGACGCGCAAGTCCGCGGACTCCCCGCCCCCTGGCACAACCGGCAACCAGTCCGGCAAGCCCGAACCTTCCGGCGGCGACCAAGACCAGGGCCAGGATCGGGATCGGGATCGGGACCAAGAGCAGGATCGGGGCCAGGAACAGGACGACGCAGACAAGGACCGGGATAAAGATAGCGACACAGACCGAGATACGGACCAAGACAAAGACAAAGACAAAGACCAAGACAGAGACAGAGACAGAGACAGAGACCAAGACAGAGACCAAGATAGAGACGAAGACAAAGACAAAGACAAAGATAAGGACAGAGACAGGGATCAGCCGAGCGAGCCTCGCGAGCGAGGGCCCGAGGCATCCGAGTCGGCAAGTGAGCGCGCCCGCGAGGCAGCCGAGCAGCGCGAGGAGGCACGCCGGGCCGAGGCAGAGGAGCGAGAGCGAGAGCGCGACCGCGAGCACGGTCCGCCCGACGACCGTCCCAATCCGCCGGGTCGCCCACCGGGGCATTGATGGTTCGCTGCACGCCGCGCTGGCGGTCGTGCTCCTCGTATTTCTGATCCCCGCTCTGGCGCGCGCCCACAGTGCCACGGCGCTGCAGCAGTTCGAGACCGGCAAGCGGGCATTCGCCGCGCAGGATTACGCGACGGCGCTGAGTGCCTTCGAAGGTGCCGCGGCTGCGGGGATGTCCGGACCCGCCGTGCAATTCAACATCGGTGTCAGCGCCTACAAGCTCGGCCGCTGGTCGCGCGCCAAGGCAGCATTTCACGAGGCCGCCCGCACGCCGGAGATGGCGGCGCTCGCGCATTACAACCTCGGTCTTACGGCGCTCGGCGCCAGCGAGGAGGAGGAAGCGGCGCGATGGTTTGCGCTTGCTGGGCGGGAAGCGACCGATGAGCGACTGAAAGCGCTGACCGCGGAACGGCTGGGTAGCCTGTCGCGGCGGCGGCGGAGCGACTGGGTCGCTTACGGCTCGTTCGCGGCGGGTTACGACGACAACATTGCACTGACTTCCGGCGGCGACGTGCTGGGCGTCAGCGACACCGAGGACACGTTTGCGGAGCTGCAACTCGCTGCGACCGCGCCGCATATCGGCGCATGGCGCTTCGATGGCGATGTCGTGCTGCTCGACTACCAGGATCTGGACAGCTTCGACCAGCTGAGCGCCAACGTGGGCGCACGCTATCGCATACCGCTCGGCCCGTGGAGCGGCGAAGCCGGAGTGCAACTGACGTACTCCACGATCGACGGAGACGGGTTGGACACCAGGCGGATACTGCGGCTGCAGGCGACGCGCGCGCTGTCGGACGAGTGGCGGCTGCGCGTCCGCTACCGGTTCAACCACATCGACGGCCTGGACGGGTTCGACAGCCTCGACGGAACGCGTCACGATTTCGGGGTTCGCGGCGCATGGCGCCGCGAACGCTGGACACTGTACGTGCAATATCGCTTCGACACGACCGACTACGCGGCCGAAACGCTGTCGTTCGATCGGCATCAGTTCTCGGTCGATGCATTCTATGACCTGGATTCGGACTGGACCTTGCAGGCAAGCCTTGCGCATGACCTCAGCAGTTACGATGCTGCCGAGAACGGCAGCGAAAACCGCAGCGAGTTCGCGTTCGCCGTGACCCGCAACTTGAGCACCCGGTGGCGCGCGATCGTGCGTTACGCGTACGCGGACAACCAGGCCGACGTGCCCGAGTTCGACTACCAGCGCAACCGGATTTCGGCCGGCGTCGAAGCGACGTGGTGAGCGTGAGCCCAGGTTGACGCCCGCCGGGCGGCGGTGCTTCCATGCGTCGCAGGGGGTCGTCCATGCAACGGCACTACCACGCTCTTCTCCCGATCCTGGCGAATCGCTCTGGCAAACGCAGCCAACGCTTACACGCCGCCGCGAACTGCGGACGGCAAGCCCGACATGCAGGGAATCTGGGCGAACAACACCGCGACACCGCTGGAACGGCCGGCGATGCTTCAGGGCCGCGCATTTCTCACGCGAGCAGGAAGTTGCGGCGCTCAAGCAGCGTTATGCGCAGATCTTCGCCGGCGACGGCGACGCGGCGTTCGGCGATGCGATCTTCGAAGCGGTGCTGCTCGACGTGCAGAAATACCAACCGACGACGTTCGACGTACCGACCGGCAACTACAACGCGTTCTGGCTGGTCGAGCGCGACTTCGACAATCGCACCTCGCTGATCACCGACCCGCCGGACGGTCGCATGCCCCCGGTCGTGCCCGAAGCCGCCGGCCGGACGATGGTGGCGTACCCGACGCAGTCCGCCGAAGGTCCCGAGGCGCGCGGCTTGAGCGAACGCTGCATCACGTTCGGCGTGCCCGACGTGCTCGCGGGCTACAACAGCTATTACCAGATCGTGCAGAGCCCCAGCGCCGTCGTGATCCATTCCGAAAAGATTCATGACGCGCGCATCGTGCACCTCGACGGCCGGCCGCACGCGCCGGCAGCGATCCGCTCATGGAACGGCGACTCCCGCGGACGCTGGGACGGCGACACACTCGTCGTCGAGACGACCAACTTGCGCAACAGTTTCCTGATCGCCTCCGAAGCGCTGCGCCTGACCGAGCGCTTCACGCGCGTCGGTCCGAACACGCTGCATTACGAAATCACCGTCGACGATCCCAAGACCTGGACGCGACCGTGGACGCTGATGATCCCGCTGAAGCGCAGCGAGCAGCACATCTACGAATATGCCTGCCACGAAGGTAACTTCGGACTCGCGGGCATCCTCTCGGGCGCCCGCGCCGAAGAAGCAAAGTAATGGCGGAAAACCTGCTGCAAGACGTCGCGTCCCGCGCGACCCGGTATCTCGACGACGTCACACGGCGCCGCGTGTTCCCCTCGCCCGCCGCGCTGCGCGATCTCGACGGCTTCTGCGTGGAGCTGCAGGACGAACCGATCGATCCGGCGAAAGTGCTCGAGGAACTGGACACGCTGGGCTCGCCTGCCACCGTCGCCTGCACCGGTGGCCGCTACTTCGGATTCGTCACGGGCGGCGCGCTGCCTGCCACGCTCGCAGCGAACATGCTGGCCGGCGCCTGGGACCAGAACGCGGGACTGGAGCTCGGCTCGCCGCTCAACGCGCATCTCGAAAAAGTCTGCCGCGGCTGGCTCGTTTCGCTGCTCGGCTTGCCGGAGCAGACCGAAGTCGGTTTCGTTACCGGCGCGACGATGGCGAACTTCACCGGCCTCGCGGCTGCGCGTCACTGCGGTTTTGCGCGCACAGGGCTGGGACGTCGAAGCACAGGGATTGTTCGGCGCGCCGCCGATCACCGTCGTGGTCGGCAACGAAGTTCACGTCAGTCTGCTGAAGGCCTTGAGCATGCTTGGCCTGGGACGCGAGCGAGTCGTACGCGTGCCCGTCGACGGCCAGGGCCGGATGATCGCCTCCGAGCTGCCCGCCATCGAAGGCCCGACGATCGTGTGCACGCAAGCGGGCAACGTGAACACCGGCGCATTCGATCCGCTCGGCGAGATCGCTGCGCGCCTGCGCGCGACCGGCGCGTGGATTCACGTCGACGGCGCGTTCGGCCTGTGGGCTGCGGCTGCACCCGCGAAGCGCGCTCTCGCCGACGGCGTCGATCTCGCCGACTCGCTCGCGACCGACGCGCACAAATGGCTGAATGTGCCTTACGACAGCGGCCTGGTATTCGTGCGCGACCGCAGTGCGCTCAATTCAGCGATGTCGGCGAGTGCGGCGTATCTCGTCCAGGGCGAGACACGCGATCCGCACCTGTTCGTTCCGGAAATGTCACGGCGCGCACGAGCGGTAGAGGTGTGGGCCGCGTTGCGCTCGACGGGTCGGCGCGGCTTCGGGGAGCTGATCGAGCGCAACTGCGAGCATGCCGTGCGCTTCGCGAGTGAGCTGCGCAAAGCCGGCTACCAGATCCTGAACGACGTCGTGCTGAACCAGGTGCTCGTTTCGTTCGGCGCGCCGGACGTCACGCGGCGCGTGATCGCGGCGATCCAGCAGGACGGCACGTGCTGGTGCGGCGGTACGTCATGGCAGGGCAACATCGCGATGCGTATCAGCGTTTCGTCGTGGGCGACGACCGACGCGGACGTCGGGCAGAGCATCGAAGCCATCCTGCGCTGTGCACGCGAAGTGCGATCCGCAGCGCAGCGGTCATGATCGTCGAGTCGCTGACCATCGACCGACGTTTTCGCGGCCCCGCGCAGTCGGGCAACGGCGGCTACGTATGCGGTCGGATCGCGCGCCACGTGCCCGGCACCGCGCAGGTGCGTCTCGCGATTCCGCCTCCGCTCGACACGCCGCTGGAGATGGACGTCACCGACGGCGTTGCGAGACTGATGTCAGGAACGACGCTGGTGGGTGAAGGCCGTCCAGCAGAGCTGGACATCGAAGCACCTGCGCCCGTGTCGTTGGACGAGGCAACGAAGCGATCCAAGCACTATCACGGCTTCGACGAGCACACGTTTCCGGAATGCTTCGTTTGCGGACCGCATCGCAAGCCGGGCGACGGTCTGCGAATCTTTGCGGGGCCGGCGGCAGGCACCGAAGTCGTCGCCGCACCGTGGATCGTCGATGAGTCTCTCGGCGCGCCGACAGCGACGGAGTTCCTGTGGGCGGCTCTCGACTGTCCGAGCGGCTTCGCACTGTGGTCGCCGCGCGAAGGCACTACTGTCGTGCTCGGCCAGCTCACTGCATCGATTCGCGGACAGGTGATGCCAGGGGACAAGTGCGTCGCGATGGGTTGGCCGCTGCAGGTGGATGGGCGCAAGCGGTTTGCGGGGTCGGCGGTGTTTTCGGAGAGCGGCGAGCTGGTCGCGTTGGCGCGCGCGATTTGGCTAGAAGTGCCGGCAAGCGCGTTCAAGAAGTCGGGCTAAAGCCTGCTGCGCATGGATGCGCGAATGGCGCGGGGCGCAGGATGCGCTGGAGCGGCCGACCGAAAGCGCCTTCAAACCTTCTGCAATTTCCATTTGCCGCGCTTGAAGAGCACGGCGCTCCACAGCGCGAGCACCGTGAAAGACACCGGCACGGAGATGAACACGCCGAGCGCGCCCAGGCCGGCGATGTTCGAGAGCGCCCACGCGAGCGGCACCTGGCCCAGCCAGAAGCAGAAGAAGTTCAGGCGTGTCGGCGTCCACGTGTCGCCGGCGCCGTTGAACGCCCCTTCGAAACACATGCCCGCCGCATACAGCGGGAACGCCAGGCTCACGATCCACAATCCGCGCGCGGCATAGGTGAGCGTCTCGGGGTCCGTGGTAAACAGGCCTGCCAGCGGATAGGCGAGGATCACGAATACCGCGCCGACGATTCCCAGAAACATCGCGTTGAAGCGAGTCGCGATGCGCACCGCGGCCTCGGCGCGATCCGGCTGCTGCGCGCCGAGGTTCTGTCCGACCAACGTCGCGCCCGCGTTCGCCAGGCCCCAGGCCGGCATCAGCGCGAACACCACGATGCGGATTGCGATCGTGTAGCCGGCGATCGCGGCACTGCCGAAGGCCGACAGGATCTTGAACAGGCCGATCCAGCTGGTGGTGGCGATCAGCATCTGCAGAATGCCGTTGCCGGAAGTCGTGATGATGGTCCTCATCTCTTCCAGCGCCGGGCGATAGTGATGCAGGCGCACGCGCACGCGGCTGTTGTGTCCGGCGAGATGCCACAGCTGATAGAGCACGCCGATGCCGCGGCCGATGTTGGTGGCGACAGCCGCACCGGTCACGCCCATCTCCGGAAACGGTCCCCAGCCGAAGATGAAGAACGGCCCGAGCACGATGTTGAATGCGTTCGCCAGCCACAGCGTGCGCATCGCGAGCACTGCATCGCCGGCGCCGCGGAAGATCGCGTTGATCAGGAAGATCATGAACACGGTGACGTTGCCGCCGAGCATGATGCGCGCGAAGTCCGTGCCGAGCTCGACGATCTGCGGGCTCGCGCCCATGAGCCGCAGGATGTCCGGGGCGAAATAGCCGAGCACTACGCCGAGGCCCGCGGCGATCGTCACGCCGAGCATGACTATCTGCGCCGCCGTGCGGGCGGCGCGCTCCGGATCCTTTTCGCCGATGCGGCGCGCGACGATCGCGGTGGCTCCGAACGAGATGCCGATGGCGACCGCATAGACCAGGCTCATCACCGATTCCGTCAGGCCGATCACGGCGACGGCATCGCGCCCGAGTCGCGACACCCAGAAGACGTCGACGATGGCGAACAGCGACTCCATCACCATTTCCAGCACCATCGGCACGGCCAGCAGCAGGATGGCGCGGTTGAGCTTTTCTTTCGTGTAGTCGTGTTGCTCGCCTTTCAACGCGTGCGCGACGTCGCGCCAGAACGAAGTGCTGGCGTGCGGACGATCGGCGGCCTGTGGCGTCGGCGTTGAGGGGGACATGGGGGGTGCTGCGGGCGGCAGCGGGAACGCGAAAGGCGCGCATTCTATGCTAGCTTTCGCGAGTTATTCCACAGCGGAGCAATCCATGCGCACGGCATCGCTCGGATCGATCATCGCGTTGGTCGCGTTCATCACCTCGAGCGGGGCCAGCACTCGCCGGCTCGCTGAGCGCGGACGTCGAGCGGCAGGTCCAGCAGAATTTGCCGGAGTTGCTCGATCTGCTGGCGATTCCGAACGTCGCAGACCAGCCGGCCGACATCCAGCGCAACGCGACCTTCCTCGAGCAGGCGTTCGCGAAGCGCGGCTTCAAGGTGCGACGAGTCGACAATCCCGCGCAGCGTCCGGCTGTGCTGGCCGAGCTCTCGGGAGCGGGCCCGCAAGCACGCACAGTGTTGTTGTATGCGCATTTCGACGGTCAGCCCGTCATTCCCGAGAACTGGTCGCAGCAGGATCCGTTTCGACCCGTCGTCAGACGACGAGACGCGCAGGGAAAGTGGCAGGACGTCGGGCGCCAGGCATTGCAGGCGAATCCGCTGGATCGCGAGCTGCGCGTGTTCGCGCGCTCCGCTTCCGACGACAAGGCGCCGATCATGATGATCCTGACTGCGGTCGATCTGCTGCGCGCGCAGAAGAAGTCGCCCGCAATCAACGTCAAGGTGCTGCTCGATCCCGAAGAGGAGATGGGCTCGCCGAGCCTCGCCGGCATGATCGACAGCGACCGCGCGGCCTTCGCAGCCGACGCGATGGTGATCCTCGACGGACCTCAGCACGACTCCGGCCGCTCGACGATCGTTTTCGGCAATCGCGGCATCACGCAGGCGACGTTGACTGTGTTCGGTCCACGCGCGCCCCTGCACAGCGGGCACTTCGGCAACTACGCGCCCAACCCGGCGATGCGCCTCGCCCGACTGCTCGCATCGATGAAGGACGACAGCGGTCGGGTATTGGTGAAGGGTTATTACGATGGCGTCAGTATTTCGTCGGCGGAGCGCGCCAGTTTGACGGCCGTCGGCGATGACGAAGCGGCGCTGCGCAAGCGCATCGGCATCGCCCGCGCGGAGAAGGTCGGCGACACCTACCAGGAAGCTCTGCAGTACCCGTCGTTGAACGTGCGCGGCATGGGCTCAGCCGGCATCGGCGCGAAGGCCGCCAACATCGTGCCGAGCGAAGCCGTCGCCGAGATCGACATCCGTACGACGCCGACGACCGACGGTCGCAAGCTGTTCGAGCTGATCAAACGCCACATCGAGCAGCAGGGTTATCGCCTGGTCGACCAGAGCGCCGAGCGACGAAGACCGCGCGACGCACGACAAGCTTGCGAGCTTCCGAATCGGTGGGGTGCAAGCTGCAGCGGGCACGCCGATGGATGCGGCTGTCGGCAAATGGGCACTCGCTGCGCTGAAGTCGCCGACCGCGCCGAATCCTGCGCGCGAGCCCGTGCAGATCCGCATGATGGGCGGCACCGTGCCGACCGACGTACTGGTGGATGCGCTGCGCCTGCCGTTCGTGCTGATCCCGACCGTCAACGGCGACAACAACCAGCATGCGCACGACGAGAACCTGCGCATCGGCCATTTCCTTACCGGCACGGAGATCGTCTACAGTCTGCTCACGACGCCATGAAGCCCGTAGACGACATCGCGCGCTTTCGCGCCAATCTCATCGACGAGCTGAATGGCGCCGCGCTCTACAACGCCCTCGCCGACGCCGAGCCGAACGCGAACCGCCGCGACATCTTCCTGCAGCTCGCCGAAGCAGAAGCACGTCATGCGCGCTTCTGGCGTGACAAGCTCACAGCTGCAGGCGTCGTCGACGTGCCGTTCTCGCCGACGCTGCGCACACGCGTAATCGGTGCGTTGGCCCGCCGCTTCGGACCGCGCTTCGTGCTGCCGACCGTCGCCGCGGCCGAGTTCAACGATCGCGGCAAATACCTCAGTCAGCCCGACGCGCTGACGATCTCGGCGGAGGAGCGCGGTCATGCTGCGGTCGTCGAAGCGATCGCCGGCCCGGCGCGGCGCGCGAGCACGTTGGGTAGCGACATAGGCCGCGCCGAGCCGTGGCATCGCAACGCCTCGGGAAACAATCTGCGCGCCGCAGTGCTCGGCGCGAACGACGGGCTCGTGTCGAACTTCTGTCTGGTGATGGGCGTAGCCGGCGCGGGGGCGTCGACTCGCACGATCCTGCTGACGGGCGTTGCGGGTCTCGTTGCCGGCGCGTGCTCGATGGCGCTCGGCGAATGGTTGTCCGTCACGAATGCTCGTGAGCTTACGACGATGCAACTCGCGAAGGAGCGCGAGGAGATCGAACAGTCGCCCGAAGCGGAAGAGCACGAGCTCGCGCTGATCCTGCAAGCGAAGGGCGTCTCGAAGGCCGAAGCGCAGCGAGCGGCTGCCCAGATCATGAAGGATCCGGCAGCCGCGCTCGATACGCTGGCGCGAGAAGAGCTCGGCATCGATCCGACAGAGCTCGGCGGCAATCCCTGGACGGCAGCCGCAACTTCTTTCGCGTTGTTCGCAGCGGGCGCGATCTTTCCAGTTCTCCCCTACTTGTGGAACAGCGGCAGCGCTTCGGTCGTGATGAGCGCGGCGCTCAGCGCACTCGTGCTCGCAGGAATCGGCATGCTCACGTCGCTGTTCAACGGACGCAGCGTGAGCTACTCGGCGCTGCGGCAGGTCGCATTCGGCTGCATCGCTGCCGCCGTCACTTTCGGCGTCGGCAGACTCCTGGGTGTCTCACTTGCGTAGAGCACACTTTCAGAGGGGATCGGCTTGATACCACTGCGCGACGACAATCCCTCGTTCCGCCCGCAACTCGTGACGGTCTCGTTCATCGTCATGTGCGTGCTGGTATGGCTGTGGCAACTCTCGTTCGGCGCACAAGGCGGGCAGCGAATCGTCTACGCGCTCGGTGTCGTGCCTGCATCGCTCCTTGGCCAGGGACAACTGCCGGCGGAGCTGTCGCTGGTGCCGCCGTGGATGACCGTGTTCACGTCGATGTTCATGCACGGCGGCTGGATGCATCTGATCGGCAACATGCTGTACCTGTGGGTCTTCGGCGATAACGTCGAGGACTCGATGGGCCACGGGCGCTTCGTGGTCTTCTACCTGTTGTGCGGCGTCGCTGCCGTGTTCGCGCAGGCGCTGCCCGATCCTGTCGTCGACGATCCCGATGGTCGGCGCGAGCGGCGCGATCTCCGGCGTGCTCGGCGCGTACCTGCTGCTGTATCCGCACGCACGCGTGCTGGTCGCTATTCCGCTCGGATTCTTCCTGCACACCATGCGCATCCCGGCGGGCCTGGTGCTGGTGCTGTGGTTTGGCTTGCAGCTGCTCAGCAGCGCGATGGCGCAGCCAGGTCAGGGAGGCGTGGCGTTCCGCGCGCACATCGGCGGGTTCATCGCGGGAATGATCCTGATCCCGCTGTTCAAGCAACGTCAGGTGCGGCTGCGGCTGCCTTGGGGCTGAAGTACGCCTTGGCGCGCTCGCCGAGCGCGTAAACGTACGTGTACAGCACCGGCACGATCAGCAGCGTCAGCACCGTCGAGGTGATGACGCCGCCGATGACGGCGCGTCCCATCGGCGCGAGCATTTCGCCGCCCTGCCCCACGCCCACCGCCATCGGCAGCATGCCGAAGATCATCGCGAAGGTCGTCATCAGGATCGGGCGCAACCGCACCTGCCCCGCTTCGCGGATCGCCTCGTGCAGGCTGCGCCCGGCGCGCAGCGCCTGGTTCGTGAAGTCGACGAGCAGGATCGCGTTCTTCGTCACCAGGCCCATCAGCATGATGAAGCCGATGATCGAGAAGATGTTGAGCGTCGTGCCGGTGAACAGCAGCGCGAGCAGCACACCGATCAGCGACAGCGGCAGCGACGCCATGATCGCGATCGGCTGAATGAAGCTGCCGAACTGCGACGCGAGCACGAGGTAGATGAAGATCACGGCGAGCCCCAGCGAAGCCAGGGCGGCGCTGAAGGTCTCGTTCATTTCCTGCTGGCCGCCGCCGACGTCGAAGCGGTAGCCCGGCGGCAACTGCATCGACTCCACGACCTTCTGCGCATCGCTGCCGACGTCGCCTGACGGCCGGCCCTGCGCGTTCGCGTAGATGGAGATGCGCCGCTGCAGGTTGAGGCGCTTGATCTGCTGCGGGCTGCCCGTCTCGACGAACTCCGCGACCTGGCGCAGCGGCACCAGGAGCGGCGCGCCGTTGGCATCGATGCGCGCGCTCGCGACATAGAGGTCGCCGAGATCGGCCGCGATCTCGCGGCGATGTTTCGGCAGCTGCACGATCACGTCGTAGTCCTGCCCGTCCGGACCGAGCCACGTGCTGATGTCGTCGCCGGCGATCAGCGGCCGCAGCGCGCTGCCGATCGCTGCAGTCGTGAGACCGAGATCGCTCGCCAGCTCGTTGTTGATGCGCACGGCGATGGTCGGATTCGCGCCCTTCTCGCTGCTCTCCAGGTCCGCAATGCCGGGGATCTTCGCCAGCCGCGCCATCAACTCTTCCGACAACTGGGTGAGCTTGCCGCTGTCGGGACCGAGCAGCGAGAGCGCGACCGGACGATTGTTCTGATTGATCGAGACCGAGAGCCCGGCCATGCGCGACAGGCGCTCGCGGATCGTGTTCTCGAACTGCGACTGCGGCGGGCGGTTGCTGGTCGCCAGATCGGCCAGCACGACGGTGATGCGCGCGTAGTTCCTGCCTTCGTCGGTGCCGACCGTCGTGACGATGGCGTCGACGCCCTCGATCTCGCGAATGGCCGCTTCGACGTCGCGGATCTTGGCGTCGGTGTATTGCAGGCTCGAGCCGATCGGCGTGTTCAGGCGCATCGACACCATGCCTTCGTCCTGCTGCGGCACGAACTCGGTGCCGATGAGCGGCACGATCATGAAGCTGCCGAAGAAGCTGACCGCGGCCACACCGAGCAGCACCACGCGCGGGCTGATGAAGCGCGCGTAGCGACGCCCGCTCAACGCCCAGTTGAGCAGCCGGTCGTACACGACATGCGCGCCTTCGACGACGCGTTCTACACGCTCCATCACACGGCCGAGCCACGGCACGCGGCGGAAGCGGCCCTCGCTCGGATCCGGCCAGATCGACGACAGCATCGGGTCGAGCGTGAAGCTGACGAACAGCGACACCAGCACTGCGACCGCGACGGTGATGCCGAACTGCAGGAAGAAACGGCCGATCACGCCGCTCATGAACGCAACCGGGATGAACACCGCCAGGATCGCGAAGGTCGTGGCCATGACGGCGACGCCGATCTCCTGCGTGCCCTGCAGCGCGGCGTCGCGGTGACTCTTGCCCATGTTCGAATGACGCACGATGTTCTCGCGCACCACGATGGCGTCGTCGATCAGCAGGCCGATGCACAACGACAGCGCCATCAGCGTCATGAAGTTGAGCGAGAAGCCGAGGAAATGCAGCGCGATGAACGTGGCGATCACGGAGATCGGCAGCGTCAGGCCCGTGATCACCGTCGAGCGCCACGAATGCAGGAACAGGAACACGATCAGGATGGTGAGGAGCGCGCCCTCGACGATGGTTTCCTTGACGCGGTCGAGCGAGCCTTCGATCCATTTCGCGTCCGACCACAGCGTGCGGATCTTCACGTCCTCGGGCAGCCGGCTCTGCAGCTCCGCAATTGCCTCGTCGACGCCGGCGCCGACCTTCACCAGGTTCGCCTGCTGCGAGCGATACACGGACAGCGAGACCGAGCGCATGCCGTCGACGCGCGCGATCGACTGCTCTTCCGCTTCGCCGTCGACGATGTCGGCCACCTGGCCGAGATAGACCGGAGCCCCGCCCTGGTTCGCGACGATGATGCGCTCGAAGCCCCGCGGATCCTTGATGCGGCCTTCCACGCGCACCAGCTGCTCGCTCGCAGCGCGCGAAATATTGCCGGCCGGCAGATCCTGATTCGCCGCGCGGATCGCCTCGATCACCTGGTCGACGCCGACACGCAGGCTCTGCAGCTGCTCCGGTCGCAGGAACACCTGCACCTGCCGCTCCACCGACCCGCCGACCTCGATATGGCCGACGCCGTAAGAATTCTGCAGGCGCTTGACGATCTGCTGCTCGACCAGCGTCGAGACTTCACGCAGGCTGCGCGTGTCCGAGTACACGACCAGCTCGACGGCGGCGCCTTGCTGGCTTTCGCTGCTGGCGCGCTCGATCTGCGGCTCACGCACTTCGCGTGGCAGCGTCGAGCGGATCTGCGCGACCTTGTCGCGGATTTCCTGCGTGGCCGCGATGACGTCGGTTTCCAGCCGGAACTCGATCTGGAAGGTCGCGCTGCCTTCGCGCGCAGTCGCGTAGATGTTGCGCACGCCGTCGATGGAGTTGACGACGTTCTCGATCGGCTTGATGACGTCGTCTTCGATCGCCTCCGGCGAAGCGCCCGGATATTCCACCGTGATGTACGCCTCCGGCATGCTGATCTCGGGCATCTCCTCGACCGGCAGCAGGCGATAGGAGAACAGGCCGAGCACGACCAGCGCGAGCATGATCATGGTCGCGAAGACGGGCTGATTGATGCTGGTGCGAGTGATCCACATGGGAAGGACTACGCTGCCTCGGCGCGAACGACGACGCGCTTGCCGACCTGACTGCCGGTGATTTCCGTCACGATGACGCGGTCGCCTTCAGCAAGACCTTCGCGCACTTCGACGAAGGCGCCGCCCGGCGCTGCGGCGCCGACCTTTACATTGGTGCGCACGATCGTTTCATCGCGAAGCGTATAGACATACGCAGCGCCGGCCTCTTCGTGGACCGCGCGTTGCGGCACGGCCAGCACAGGCGTGTTCTTGTCCAGTGTCAGCGCGCCCTGCGCGAACATTCCGCCTTTCAGGGCGCTATCCGGATTCGGCACCGCGATATAGATCGTGATCGCGCGCGAGCCGTCCTCGGTGAGCGGGTTGATCCGCTGCACTTCGCCGACGAATTCCTGCGCGCCGAACCCGCCGACCTTGAAGCGCGCCGTCTGGCCGATCTGCACGGCCGGGATGTCGGCGGCCGGGACCGCGGCTTCGAGCACCATCTGGCGCAGGTCCACCAGCGTCACGATGGTCGAGTCCATCGAGACTTTCTCGCCGGGCTGCACGTGTCGCTTGGAGATCGTGCCGGTGAACGGCGCGCGCACGACCGCGTCGTCGAGACTGATCTTCGCCAGGCGCGCATCCGCCTCGGCAAGCTTGAGGCTCGCAATGCTGCCGGCGTAGGCGCTCTCGGTAGCCTCGTACGTGTTCTGCGAGATGTAGCGCTTCTCGAGCAGCGCGCGATTCTTGTCGCGATTGAGCGTGGCGAGATCCAGGTCCGCACGCGCGCGGTCGACTGCGGCGAGCTGGCGATCGTATTGCGCCTGCAGGTTGCGAGTATCGATGCGCGCGATCACTTCGCCCTCGCGCACATCCTGCCCTTCGCGCAACGGCATGATCTCGACTTCGCCGCCGACTTTCGACTTCACTGTCGCCTGCACGATCGGCGACATCGATCCGGACAGCGGCAGCGAGCGCGATAGCGTCTGCGGCGCGACCGTCGCCACGTCGACCGCGGCAAGCTCGATCGGCGGCGCGGCGGCGACTGCAGCTGGCGCCGCTGTCGGGCTGCGCATGGCGGTCCAGACGATGACGCCGACGATCACGGCGAGGAATGCCGCGATTGCGACCTTGATCGGCCAGCCGCGCGCAGACTGAGCAACCTCTGCCCCCGCCGGAACTTCAACGTCAGCGGTACGCGGAAATGGCGTGACGCTGGCGAGCGTGGGAGCGCTGTCCTGCGTGGTGTCGGAGCGAACGAAGTGTCGGTTTGCTGTGGTCATTGCCTGTCCCCGCGAGTGCCCGCCTGCAGTCCGATTGCGACCGCCCGTCCAGAACACCGGCGCTAGCCTCAAGTTGCAGGGTTGGACGCGACAGCGGGTCCGAAAGGTTGCAGAGCAGGCCGTTCACCTATTTCCGTTTCTCATTTGAAAGTACGTTTGCCGGACTGCGCAGGGGTGCAAACAGGGAAAGGCTCACACTTGGGCTGACAAAGATCGTTTATCCTCCCGCCACCACAACTTAAAAAGACACCTGCGGCGATGCGGATGCACTCCTGGCGACGACCCTTTCTGGCCCTGCTGCTCGCGCCCGCTCTGACCTTCGCCGCCCCCGTGGGGACCGGCACTGCCACGGGCAAGCCTGCGCACCTCGCCAAACCCGACGTTCGCTCCGCCTCGGTCATCGTGCTGGATGCCGTCGATTCTTCGGTGCTGTATTCCAGGCAGGCCCAGCGTCCGGTGCCGATCGCCTCGATCACCAAGCTGATGACGGCCCTGGTCGTGCTCGATGCCGGGCAGCCGCTGGACGAGCTCATCGAGATGACAGTCGCCGACCGGCGCCTGGAGCGCACCTCGGCCTCGCGCCTGGCCGTCGGCAGCCAAATCAGCCGCGGCGACCTGCTGCATCTGGCACTGATGTCCTCCGAGAACTCCGCCGCCCACGCCGTGGCGCGGGCCTATCCCGGCGGCTTGCCGGCGTGCCTGAAAGCAATGAATGCCAAGGCGCGCGCCCTCGGCATGAAGACCGCCCGCTTCACCGATCCCACCGGCCTGTCGAGCGGCAACGTCTCCAGTGCTGCCGACCTCACGAAGCTGGTGGCCGCCGCCGCGGCCGATCCGACCATCCGTACGTTCTCGACCAGCGCCAGCCTCACGGTCCCGGTCGGCAAGCACCTGCTGGAATTCCGCAACACCAACTCGCTGGTCACCAAGGCCGACTGGGACGTCATGGTGCAGAAGACCGGCTATACCAGCGACGCCGGCCAGTGCCTGGTCATGCAGACGGTGATCCGGGAGCGGCCGGTGCTGATCGTGCTGCTCAATTCCTTCGGCAAATACACCCGCGTAGCCGACGCCCGCCGCATCCGCAAATGGATGGAAGCCGGGCTCGAGCCGGGCCACCTGGCGCAGGTCGCCCGCTGACCCGGCTCCGATCCCTCATGGACTAGGGGTCGCCCCCACCGCGGCGACTGCGTCCACGAAACCTTCACCCGAATCGAAGTCGAATCCTGCCGGGAGCGGCGAGAACACAGAGTTGCCTGGTCCCGGGATCACCTCGACCTCGCGCTTGGTGATGTCCTCAGCGGTCGCGCGCAGAATGCCGTAGATCTGATTGGGATCCAGACCGCCATTTTTCTGCAGCATCAGCGCCGCGACCCCGGCGACGTGCGGCGCAGACGCCGACGTGCCGAAGAAGTTCGGCAGCTCGTCCGCGGGGTCATCGAGGCAGGGCGTGATGAACGTGCTGGTCGGGCTGTTGCAGCCGTCCCCATCGTCGTCATCGAAGGACGAATCGCCAGAAAAGAATGTCGTGTTGCCGCCGTCGGGCCCGGTCACGCGCGGATTCGGCCGCACCACCGGCGCCGCGAGCGGCGCACCGTACTTGTCCAGATACGTCGGGATACCGCCCGCCGAGGAGAAATCATTCAGACAAGCCGGAATGCACGCGCCCGGTGCGTCCTGCACCAGTGCCGAGAAGTACGCATCGAACTCCTCGGTCAGGTACCAGGAGCTGGCACCGATCGAGGCGACGTTGGCGGCATTCGCATGACCGTAGGCAGTGCCACTTTGTGTGTCGTGCTCCAGAACGTCGACCGTTCCCTGCTGCTCGAACATCACATACTTCACGTGCGCAGGCGCCTCGCCGGCCACGCGCGCGATGCGCACGAAGAAATCATTGGTCTTCGACTTCGGCCCGCCGACAAACAGCAGCGTCAGATCGACCGCGTCGCCGCCGACGTTGCGTGTGCCCACGAGCTGGCAGGTGATGCCGGTCGACACGCCGGGCGGACAGCGCGGAACGAGCACACCCTTGTCCGTATAGATGAGCATGTCGAGGTCGCCCGTCGCCCCGCGCGGTGCGGCGCCGTTCGGATCGGTGGCCTGCGCATACGCCGTGGAGGACAGGAACGGCTGGTCCCACTGGAGGCTGAAGATCACGAGCGCTTGGCCGCTGCCATCCGGGGTCACGTGTATTTTCTGGAGCGTGTCCGTGCCGGCCCCGGCATCGAAATCGTGCACGGGTAGCACGAACGGCCTGCCCTTGCCGTTGTTGTTGCCGCCGCCGTTGATGGCGATCGGCAATTCGCGGTACGCGGACTCGTAGGATTGGCGGGCCTGATTGCCCGCCGAGGAGAAATAGGCCGCGCCGCGCGCGACCGCGATATCGGCCGCCTGCGCGATGATGCCGTCGGAGAACATGTTCTCGGCAAAGTAGATCACGTCATCCACGATCACGTCCGAGCCCGCCTCCTGCAACTCGAGGATGCCGTCGGCAAAATCGACCAGGCTGTTGAACGCGGTGTGGAATTTCTGGGCAGCGCCTGGCGCTACGTCGTGCACCAGCTGCACCATTCCGCGTCCTTCGTCGCTGCCCGGGCAGGGACCGTTGTCCAGCACCTCGACACCCGGCGGAACATCCTGCGTCGCCTCGTCCTGGGCAGCGGTAGTGGTCGGCGCTCCGGGTACGAACGGCGCCGGATTGCATTGGTAGCTGTCGGACATCACGCCAACCGTGACGCCGGTGCCGTCCAGGCCGGTCGACGTGCGGACCGTGTTCGAGCCGAGGCTGACGTCACCCTGGCTGACGACATCTCCCTGCGACGCGACCCGCACCTTGGCCAGCGATGGAATGGCAAACCGCAGCGTGGGCAGCGCCGCCAGCTGGCCGAGTGCGCCGACAGGCACCTGCGCGCTGACGAGCGGGCCTCGCGATTTGACGTTTCGTGCGCCGAGCAGAGCCAGGCTGCGCTGCAAGCCGGCCGCATCGTTGGCGTACAGGTCCACGCCGACCAGGCCACCCTGCATTCGGACCAACGAGTTGCGCGAACGGAACGCGCGCTTGTTGGAGCTGTTCTGATACTCCTCATGAACATTGGTCAGCCAGGGTCCGAGCTTGGCTGCTGCCGCGTTACTGCCGGCCGCGATGAGATTCTCTTCGGGCGTGGCGGCCACAGCCGTGTCGAGATTGCCGAGACCGGCGAGCAGCGTCGCGACGGCCGCGACGCCTAGGATTTTCCGAGAGTGCATAAGATCCCCCGATTCATGGGCCGCGTCGGTCGCGGCGTGAGGCCGGCGAGAGTAATGGCGTGACGTCGGCGCCGGAGTGCGGGCTATTCCGTAGGTGTTCTTGATCCAGCGCGCCGGGCAAAACTTGCGATTGGATGCAACCCCTTTATATCAGTGGAAATTCCCCCAGTTAGGCTGCCGCGCCACCCGACCTCCCGCAGGAGGCGCGATCGCAACGCATTTCGACTACAATCCGCGTCCCCGCATGTCACGCTCACATCAGGAATCAATGGTGAATCAACCCGAACTCGAGCTCCAATTGAAGGTCTGGAAGGAACTTGCCATCAGCAAACAGATGCTGATGCGCGCGGCGACGGATGCGCTGAAGCTGGATCCCAACTGCTCGCAGGAAGAGCTCAAGGCGGCCCTCGAAGGCGTTCTGAAGAAGATCGCCAAAGCCGAGACCGAAGCTGGCGACGCCCGCGCGCAGGCCAAGATCACGATCACGGCGATGGAAAACAAAGTCGCGGCCAGCGAGCGTGCTCTCGCCACCGCGCAAGCGTCGGTCGCGCAATTGCAGGCCGCGCAGGAAAACAGCACCAGGCAGATGGCGACCGATCGCGCCGCCGCTGCCAAAGAGCTGCAGAAGGTCAAGGATCGCGTCGCCGAGCAGGACAAGGCGCTGAAGGCCATCAACACCGCGCTGTCGGATACGCCCGAGAACGTTCTCAAGAAGATGAACGTGCTCAAGAAGCAGAAGCAGGAAGAAGCCGATCTGCGCCGGGAAATCGAAACTTCGCTGAATACGCTGCGCAACGAGAAGAAGCAGCAGGATCAGAAAGCCGCTGCCGGCGAGAAGCTGGCGCCGCTGTATCGCGACCTGCATGCGATCACCGTGACGTTGCATGAGCGCGCCACGGCCGCGCTGCCGGATGCGAAGGATCTGCCGGCCGTGCCCGAGCTCGACACCAAGTCGCTGGGCGAGCTCGGTGTGACCGTCGCCGAAGAAGGCAAGACGGACGAGAAGGCCGAGAACGGCTCGAAGAAGTCGAAGAAGAAGTAATCGCTGCTGCCGCTTTCCAGCGGCAGCCATTTCATCGAACCCATCACAAAACACTCGCGAATTCGCGCGAGTGTGTCCGACCTGTCCGCTCATTACGCGCGCCTGCCGCGCCCTGCGCGGGTTCGCCGGTAACCGACCGCAACTGGCCGGCCGGCTCTCGTCGACTGCAACCTTTCGCAGGACTATCGCATCTCAAGTTACGAACACCGCAATAACGCGGATCGATGTGAAGACAGAGAGTAAGGAGATAGCCATGTATGCCCTCAACCAGATGAGCCGGACCACGCAGCACACCGTTTCCGCGTTGGTGTCGGCCGTGATCGTCACCCTCTGGCTCAGCATCGGGGCGTACGGCGCAGAGCTGGCCGCGCATCCCGGCTACTCGGTCACGGTGACGCAGATTCAGTAAGTCTCTCTAAGCCCACTGCCGGCGTTGCAATTGAAGCGCGCCGGCAGTCTTGGCAACTGACGCCTCGCGCGCTGCGCGCTGTCGGCGCAGACTACCGGGATGATGCAGCACCGCCTTCGTTCCGGATTCCTTTGTACAGTCATCCTTGCCGCCGGCGCTGCCGTTGCAGACTCATCGGTCACGCAGCAGCGCAGCGTCACGAAGGTCGCTGAAGGCGTCTACGCGATCCGGCACGTCGATTCGCCGGATACCAATCCGCAAGGCAACACCACGGTGATCGTCGGCGAGCGCGGCGTGCTCGTCGTCGATTCCAGTTACCTGCCTTCGAGCGCAGCCGAGGACATCGCGCAGATCCGGCGCTGGACCGACCGGCCGGTGCGCTATCTGCTGAACACTCACTGGCATCCCGATCACCAGCGCGGCAACTCGGCCTACGTCGATGCGTTCCCGGACGTCACGATCGTCGCGCACCGGGAAACTGCGAAGTTGATGGCCGCGTACGACGCGGCGAACCGCGAGCGTTATCCGAAGCGGTTGCAGTCGATGAAGGAAACGCTCGCGACGAAACCGGACGCGGAGCTGCAGAAAACAGTCGAAGGTCGCAGCCGCGTGCTCGCCGAGCTCGAAAAATCACGACTGCAGTTGCCGACGCTCACGTTCGACAGCGAGTTGAGCCTCGACCTGGGCAATCGCATCGTCGAGATTCGTCATCCCGGCGTCGGCGGACACGCGTGGCGACGCAGTTGCGTACCTGCCGAAGGAGCAGATCCTGGTGACGGGCGACATAGTGGTCGCGCCGGTACCGTACTTCTTTGCCGGTTATCCCGAAAGCCGCGCGCGCTCAATGCGTCGGCTGCTCGAGCTCGAGATCAAAACGATCGTGCCGGGCCATGGCGACGTCCTGCAAGGCAAGGCGTACATGCGGGACGTGGCGGAAATGATCGAGACGATCGTCGGTCAGGTGAACGCCGCGGTCGTGCGGATCGGCAGCCTGTCGGCGCGGCTCGAGGACGTGCGACCGCAGATCGACGTAGCGGAGTATCGCCGGCGCTTCGCCGGCGACAACCCGAACAACCAGGAATATTTCGACGAGTCGATCGACGGCTTGATCAAGGACGCGTTTTACCAGGCGCCGAAGTAGCCGCCGCGCGCGGCAATAGCGCGGTCGCCTGGTCGAGCCGCTCGCTGTACTTCGTCAGCAAGTCCGCCGTCAGCACGGCGAATTCGTTCGCACGGTCCCACTGATTCTCTTCGATCGCTTCGCGAACGCCCGGCACCGTCTTCACGCCGTAGCCGGTCAGCAGGCCGGGCGCATAGATGTAGTGCCGATACCATTCGCGCCCCGGTAGTCCGCGCTTGTTCGTGAGCGCAGCTTCCATCCCTTTCAGCAAAGAGTTGAGCTGCGTGGCTTGCGCTGCGGGCAGCTGCGCGCCGCGGGTCGCGAAGGAGGCGAATGCATCGTCGTACGCCTTGGCGCTCTTCTTCACGCGCGCGACTGCATTGTCGAGCGCCGCGAGATTCAGGTACGGCACGTCAGGCTCGCGTTGCGGTGGAGCGATCCGACGCGTCGGATCCGCGGCGAGCTCGAACGCGTTCCTGTCGAGCAGCTGCGTCAGCGCCTCCGCTTTCTTGCGTTTGTCATCCACGAGCTCATGCAGCTCTTTCACGTAGCCGTCGATCGTCTCGGCGAAGCTGCCGAACTCCATCGGCAACACGTCAGCATCCGCAACGCGCAGGACCACGCGTCCGAGCGTCTGTGCCGCGGCCACTCCGTACACGAACCCCGGATCGCCGAAGCGCGCGTAGTGATCGAACGAGTCGTAGTTCGAGTGATAGACACCGTCGGTATCGCCTTCGCCTCCGAAGCCCATGTTCAGCGTCGTCAGCCCCAGGTGTTGCAGGAACGGCGTGAAATCCGAGCCCGAGCCGAGCGCCCCGAGCCTGAGGTCTGCGCCCTCGCGCGCGCGCTTCGCGGCGTCTTTGTCTGCGCTGGAGGCATCCTTGTCGTAACCGCTCACCATGCAGGCGCGCATCGAGACGTTCTTTCACGCTGACGCCGGTTTGCGGATCCTTCACATCCTTCGCGACACCGTTGACCAGTTGCTGCAACGAGTGACTGCCGGCCGCAAACAGGAACCCGCGGCCATTGCCGTCGGAGTTGAGATACAGAACCGCCTTGCTCTGCAGCTCCGCCGCATGTTCCTCCGCCCACTCGACCGAGCCGAGCAGGCCGGGCTCCTCGGCATCCCAGCTCGCGTAGACGATCGTGCGCTTCGGGCGCCAGCCTTGCTTCAGCAGCGCGCCGATTCCTTTCGCTTCCGCCATCATCGCGACGTGTCCCGACATCGGATCGCCCGCGCCGAACACCCAGCCGTCGCGATGGTTGCCGCGCACGACCCACTCGTCGGGCATGACCGCGCCGGGAATTCTCGCGATCACGTTGTAGGCCGGCTTGCGGCTCCAGTCCGATTGGATCGACAGATGCACGCTCGCCGGACCGGGGCCGATGTGATACGTGATCGGCAGCGCGCCACGCCAGTTCGACGGAGCGACCGGACCGCCGAGCGCGGCCAGCAGCGGCTGCGCATCGCCGTACGAGATCGGCATCACCGGAATCTTCAGGATCGTCTTCGCCTGCTCGAGCTTCAGCCGCTTCGCCTTCGCGCTCGCACCGATGCCAGGGGTCAGCGGATCGCCGGGCGCAACCGGCAGATCGAGCACGGAGCCACGCTGCACGCCTTGCGACGGACGGAAGCCGCCCAGCGGATACGCGTCACCTTCGAAGTAACCGTCCTCGTGCGGATCGGAATAGATGAGGCAGCCGACGGCGCCGTGCTCCTGCGCGAGCTTAGGCTTCAAGCCGCGCCAGCCGCTGCCGTAGCGGACGATGACGATCTTGCCCTTCACGTCGATACCGCGACGGGCCAGCTCCTTGTAGTCGTCGGGCATGCCGAAGTTCACGTAGACAAGCGGCGCAGTCACATCGCCGTCGCCGCCGTACGCGTGATACGACGGCAGGCCGTCGGTCTGCGTCGACGTATTGTCTCCTTCGATCGGCGTCTCCTTGAGAGTCGCGACGTAACGCGTCGGTGCGACCATCTCCAGACTGTGCTGCTTGAGCGTGGGATACAGCACATCGAAGATTTCGATCTGCGCGTCCCAGCCCCAGTCGCGGAATTGCTGCTGAACCAGCTCTGCGTTGGCCTTGTTGTGGGGAGCGCCGACGTGCGTCGGCCTGGCGACCATCTGTTTCATCCACGCTTCCAGGTCCGAAGCCTGCAACTGCGCATCGAACTTCTGCTCCAGCGCGCGTTGCTCGGGTGTCGCACCCCAGGCTGCGCCGGCGATCAAGAGTGCGGATGCGACCAACGTCCTGATTCTCAGGAATGCTCGATTCATGAAGGGACCTCGGGCGATTGCAGACCGTAAAGATCTGGCATGATAAGGCATGCCTGCGCCGTTTCACCTCGCCATTGCGGTTCACGACTTAGCCGCCGCGCGCGCGTTCTACGGACACCTGTTCGGGTGTCCGGAGGGACGCAGCTCCGGCGAGTGGGTCGACTTCGATTTCTTCGGGCACCAGCTGGTCACGCATCTCGACCCGACCCGCCGCGCACTCCACTTCAACGAAGTGGACGGCAAGGACGTGCCCGTGCCGCACTTCGGCGTGGTGCTGGAGTGGGAAGACTGGCACGAGCTCGCGGCGCGCCTGCGCGGCAGCGACACGCGCTTCGTGATCGAGCCGGGCATCCGCTTCCGCGGCGAAGTCGGCGAGCAGGCCACCTTCTTCCTCTACGACCCGTCCGGTAACGCGCTCGAGTTCAAAGCCTTCAAGGACCCGTCGCGCCTGTTCGCGAAGTAGCCGGCAAGGGCCTTGGCCGCTTTCGACCATAGAGGAGGAGATGGCTCCATGTCGACGCCCCTGCCGCCGGTGCGACGCATCGTCACCGGCATCGACGCCAACGGTCGCTCGTTCATCGCCGAGGACGGCGTCTCGCCGGCGATGCTGACGCTTGCAGCGCGACCCGACTATCGCAACAACAACATCTGGCGCACGGTCGGCAGCCCGGCGCCGCTCGACGCAGCCGATTCGGTGCTGGAGCAACGTGGCGTGTTGCCGCCGCAGGGCGGCACCGTGATACGCGTGATCGACATTCCGCCCGAAGAGCAGGATCCGGAGCTGCGCAAGCGCCAGACCGAAGCGGTGTTCGCCGCGCAGTTCGCGGATGCGAAGCACGATTCGTCGCACGCCCGCCACCCGGGCATGCACGTGACGGACACGATCGACTACGCGATCGTCTTGCACGGCGAGCTGGTGGCGATCATGGACGATGGCGAAACCGTGATGCGCGCGGGCGATATCCTGATCCAGCGCGGTACCAATCACGCGTGGGCGAATCGCTCCGGCGCCGTCGCGCGCATCGCGTTCATTCTGGTGGATGGCCGCCGCTAGTCAGCGGCCAATCTCGTACTTGCCCTTCGTACGCTGCACGCTCGGACGCACAGCCATGTTGTCGAGCCACGCACGCAAGCGCGTGTGAGCCGACAGAATCTCCGCGCCTTCGCGCGCCATCGAGAAGTACAACAAGATCGGCAGCGCGTGCAGGTCCGCGAGCGTGAGCTCGTCGCCCGTGAAATAGCGCTTGCTGCCGAGAATTTCCTCGAGCGCCTGGCAACACGCGCGAGCATTCGCGAGCGTCTTGGCGAGATGCCCCTCGTCGGGCTGAATCCCTTCCGCCGGCGCGACGATGCGCGCGAAGAACACGCCCCAGATCATCGGCCGGTAGCAATACGAGTCCACGATCCCGATAGCCTGGTTCATACGCGCCCGCGCGTGCGGATCGTGCGGTTGCAGCCGCGTTCCGGCGAACGCCTCGTCCACGTAGCGAGTGATCGCACCCGTCTCGTAAAGGGCGAAGCCGTCGTGAGTGAGAGCGGGAATGCGACCGAACGGCTGACGTGCGAGATGCTCGGCGGGCACGCCGGCAGGACCGAAGATCTCGACTTCTTCGAGCGTGTAGCGAACGCCCTTCTCTTCCAGCGCGAGCCGCGCGATGCGCGTGTAGACGCTACGACTCAGCCCGAACAGCACAGGATCGCCCATGCGGCCATTATGGCCCACCTGCGACGATCACCTGCAGGTCACGACCACGCTGTCTACGTCGATCTGCTCGGCCACGCCGCGCCCGTTGTTGACGCTGCAGACCTGATTCGCGGGTTGATTCGCCACGGTGACATCGTACGGCGAACCGTCAGGCAACGAGCTCGGCACCATGAACTTGCCGTTCGCCGCGATCGCCAGCTTCTCGCCGTTGCTCTGCAACTCCAGACCGGGGCTGTTCAGCCCGGAGACCGTGCCGCCTACTCCGAGGCCGACCCTGAAGCATTCGACCCGGACGTTGGTGATATTGGCGTCGACCACTACGCCGCTGTCATTACTCACCCGGCAAAACTGCAACGGGTTGAGCGGGTAGCTTGCCACCGTGACGCGGTACGACGATCCGCTCAGAACCGCGGTCGGGAACGTGAAGGGCCCGTCGGCGGTCGGAGTGAAGGGATCGCCGTCGTTGTTGGCGAGAACCATCCCTGATCCCCTGAGGCCCGAGATCGTGCCGCCGATCGTGAACTGGCGCAGCGCGCAGGTGATGACGATGTTGTCCACGTCGCGGTCCGCGACGGTGCCTTCGCCGTTCTGCACGGAGCACGCCTGCGGCGGAGTGGTGGGATGCGCGCCGACCTCGACCCTGTACCCCGAACCGCTCGCGATCTGCGTCGCAAACGCGAAAGCGCCGTCCGTTTGCACGCCGACATCGTCGCCGCCGTTGTTCCGCAACACCAGGCCTGGGCCTTGCAGGCCGCTGACCGTACCGCGGATCGTGTACTTGTTGGTCGAGCACGTGACTTTGACCGTGCGCACGTCGTCGCCGCCAATCGTTCCCGAGGCATCCGCAACCGTGCAGGTCTGCGACGGACGCGTCGGTTGAGTTGCAACGGCCACTGCGAACGCGCTGCCACTTGCGATCTCCGTGGCAAACGTGAAGCTGCCGTTCGAAGCAATCGGCAGATCGTCGCCGCCATTGTTGCGCAGGACGAGCCCGCTGCCTTGGAGACCGGATACTGAGCCGCCGACACTGAAGGTGCCTGTGCTGCACGTGACCGTCACGCTCGTGACGTTCGCAGTTGCCGTGCCAGCCGGGTTCGCGACCGTGCAGGTTTGCGATGGGCTGGCCGGCTGCGTGCGCACCGTTATGTTGTATGGCGACCCGGAGTCGATACTGGTTGCGAACGTGAACGCACCGGCGCTGGGGACGTCAGATCGTCGCCGCCGTTGTTCTGCAGGACCAGGCCGGAGCCGGCCAGCCCCGCGACCGTGCCGCCGATCGTGACTTTGGGCGGCGCCTGCTGTTGCCCGCCGCCGCCACCGTCGGACTCATCGACACTGCCGCGGCCATTCGAACAGGCCGCGAGCCCCAGTACGCACACCAGGACCCACTGCGTACGTAAGCAGCGCCACACCCTCGTCATCGTTCCAGTCCTGGGTCGGTCTCGGCCCGACATGTAAACCAGGAGTGATACCGCTGAGCCCGGTAAATTGTTCCTTAGCGGTCAGGCTTCAACTTGGCAGCCGACCAGGAACAAACTACACGCACGCGAACCTCAGGACGCCGCAGTCAACGGCGTCGAAGTAGCTTTCGCGCCCTGAAACTCCATGACGCCGTCCTCGACGCTGCCATAGCGCAGCATCATGATGTCGAACGCGTAGTTCTGGTACAGCTTCCACGGCAGCTTCGAGCCCTGCTTCGGCAGCGTGTGCAGCGAGCGCTGCACGTAGCCCGACGAAAAATCGATCCACGGCTCCGCGATCACCGACGGATCGACGTTGCGCGGCGTGCACTGCCGATAGCCGTGCTTCTGCATGTGGTTCAGCAGGCGGCAGACGTACTCGCACGTCAGGTCGCACTTCAGCGTCCACGACGCGTTGGTGTAGCCGAACGAGGATGCGAGATTCGGCACGTCGCTGAACATCATGCCCTTGTAGTTCAGCGTCTGCGCGAGCGCGACTTCGCGCCCGTCGACGCTCACCTGCACGCCGCCGAGCAGCTGCAGGTTGAGTCCGGTCGCAGTGACGATGATGTCCGCGTCGAGCTGCTTGCCCGAACGTAGTGCGATGCCCTGCGGCGTGAACGTCTCGATCTGGTCCGTGACGACGTCGACGCTGCCCGACTTGATCGCTTCGAACAGGTCGCCGTTCGGCACCAGGCACAGGCGCTGATCCCACGGGTTGTAGCGCGGCGTGAAGTGTGTGCCGACGTCGTAGTCGGGACCGAGCCCCTTGCGCACGCCGTTGAGGATCAGCTTCTTGATGAGCTCGGGCCGGCGGCGGCTCAGCTGGAAGAACAGCATGCCGAACAGCACGTTCTTCCAGCGCGTCAGCAGGTACGCGAGCTTCAACGGCAGCACGCGCCGCAAGCCGTTCGCAATGAAGTCCTCGGCAGGCATCGAAATGACGTAAGTCGGCGAACGCTGCAGCATCGTGACGTGCGCGGCGGTCTTTGCCATTTCCGGCACGATCGTCACCGCGGTCGCGCCGCTGCCGATGACGACGACGCGCTTATTTGCGTGGTCGATGTCTTCAGTCCACTTCTGCGGATGCACGATGCGCCCCGCGAAACGCTCGGCTCCCGGGAACTGCGGCGTATAACCCTCGGCGTAGTTGTAGTAGCCGCTGCACATGAACAGGAAGTTGCACGTGAAGCGCACCGGCTCGCGATCCGGCCCGCGCTCCGCTTCAACCGTCCAGCGTGCATCATGCGATGACCATGACGCTCGCTTCACGCGATGCCCGAAGCGGATCCGCTTGTCTACGCCGTTCGAGGTCGCGGTCTCCCGCAGATACTCGAGAATCGACGGGCCGTCGGCGATCGCCTTCGGCTTCGTCCAGGGCTTGAACGAGTAGCCGAGCGTGTACATGTCGGAGTCGGAGCGGATGCCGGGATAGCGGAACAGGTCCCACGTACCGCCGAGGTCCGCGCGGCCTTCGAGGATCGCATAGGTCCTGCCCGGGCAGCGCTTCTGCAAGTGGCAGCCGGCGCCGATGCCGGAAATTCCCGCGCCGACGATCAGGACGTCGAGGTGCTCGGTGGACATGAAGCTAAGGTATCACTGGCAATTCGATCGCGCTCGCCGTACCGGGAGCGCGCCACACGCGCTGCGTCGCCTTCACAAAACTTTCCGGCTTCGCGAACATGATGTTCGGCACGAAGGTCTGCGGATTGCGGTCGTACAGCGGAAACCAGCTCGACTGGATCTGCACCATGATGCGATGGCCCGGCAGGAACGTGTGGCTCGTGTGCGGCAGGCGGATCCGGTACTGCAACGGCTTGTTCGGCGCCAGCGGCTGCGGCTTCGAGAAATCCGTGCGGTAGCGGCCGCGGAAGATGTCGGCAGATAGCATCTGCTGGAAGCCGCCCATCGTCGGCCGCTCCTGCACTTCGTCGGGCCACACGTCGATGATCTTCACGACCCAGTCGGAATCGGTACCGCTCGTCGAAGCGAACAGGTTCGCGATCGGCTCGCCGGCGAGGCGCAGCGGCTCGCGCAGCGGCTCGGTCTGGTACACGAGCACATCGGTGCGCGAGCCGGCAAAGCGCTGGTCGTCGACCAGCCACTCGCCCCAGCCGGAATTCTCGGCGCCGGTCGGCAGCGTCGGCCGCTCGCGATACGTCACCGGCTTTGCCGGATCGGAGATGTATTCGTCGTAACGCTCGCCGCCGGCCGCGGGCGCATCGAACGCGAGCCGGCCGCCGGGCAGCAGGAACAGCGAGCGCGATTTCTTCGCGCAGCCGTCGCTGCAAGACCTGCGGCCAGGAATCGTACTTGCGCCATTCGTTGGCGCCCGTCTCGTAGACCAGCGCGCGCGGCGTCGCCGGGCGCGGTGCATCTTTCAGATAGTGATCGAGGAATGGCTGCATCACCGTGCGGCGGAACCAGCCGGCGGTGTCGCCTTCGAACTGAATCGCGCCGAGGGCACGGCCTTCGCGCCGCCCTTGTCCGTGGTTCCACGGACCGAGCACGAGGTGCAGCCGCTCGCCGCGCGGATCCTGCGACGCGATCGCTTTGAACAGCGCGGGCGCGCCGTAGATGTCTTCCTGGTCGAACAGTCCGCCGACGATCATCATCGGCACGGTGAGCTTTTCCTTCGCGAGCAGCTTGTCGACCGCCTGCGCCTGCCACCACCAGTCGTAGCTCGTGTGCTCCGCGAGCGCGCGCCAGAAGCCGAGTTGATCCAGACCGCGCGCCTTCGCCAGTGCGCCGGCCGAGCCGGCGCGCATGAAGGTGTCATATGCGTCGTACTCGCCGGACCACCATTCGTGGTCGCCCTTGCGCGCGGACTGCTGGTTGTACGTGAACGAGAGCGATGCGAGCTGGCGGAACGCGCCGTTGTGGAACCAGTCGTCGCCCATCCAGCCATCGATCATCGGCGCGAACGGCACCGCGACCTTCAGCGCGGGATGCGGATTCACGACGCCCATGATGGCCGTGTAGCCCTCGTACGAGCCGCCGAACGTGCCGATGCGGCCGTTCGACTCCGGCACGTTCTTCACCAGCCATTCGATCGTGTCGTAGGTGTCGGTCGCGTGATCGTTCCCGGTCGGATTGGCGGGGCCGCGCAGCGGTCGCGTCATGACGTAGTCGCCTTCGGAGCCGTATTTCCCGCGCACGTCCTGGAACACGATGATGTAGCCGGCTTGCACCGCGGTGTCGTTCATCTGCGGCACGGCCGAGATCATGTGCGGACTGTTGAATCGCAGGATGCGGTTGCCGGCGTTGTACGGCGTGCGCGTCATCAGCATCGGCGCGTTCTTCGCGCCCTTCGGAATGAGGATGAAGGTCTTGAGCTTCACGCCGTCGCGCATCGGGATCATGACTTCGCGCTTGACGTAGTCGAACTGTTCGGTCGACGGCGTGAAGGTCGCCGGCGTCTCGCTCGGCAGCGAGGTGACGCGTTCATCGGCGCTCGCCAGGCCACACCCAAAAGTCGCAACGATGCACACGTTGCGCAAGAACTGCTGCGCGTTCACGAAGGCTCCTCAGTTTGAAGGAGCGCAATGCTATCAGCTTGGGCTGCCCGACTCCTTCCCTCGCCACACTCCCTCACTCGCAAATTGCCTCCACGCCCACGGCAACCAGCGCAGCAGCGCGAACGACAGCCACAACGCCCACAGCAGCATCGCGAGCTTGTAGACCCAGATGGACACGGAGATGACGAACGGCTGCGGCAGCTGCGCGGCCGTGCGATCTACGAACCAGGGCAAGCCTTGCGGACCGTGCACCAGGCCCATGTCGGGCTCGCCGAGCAGGCCGAACGGAATCGCGCTGATCAGCACTGCGAGCGCTGCGACCGAGAACAGCGCGAGCACCGACCTGCGCCGCGTTGAACTGCCAGCGCTTCTCGAGACGCAGCCCGGGGCGGCGATCGAGCAGGAACAGCCACGCGCCGAACACGATCAGGACCCACCACGAGAATGTGCTCAGCCCCAGCCCGAGCAGCAGCCAATCGCGCGTGCGCAACGGCGTGCGTCGCAGCCGGCCGAGCGCCAGCGCGACGACGATGAACAGCGCGAGCTCGCCCCAGTACAGGATTGCTGGGCCGACTCCCCTGCCCCACGCGAACAGGATCCAGCGGTCGCGCGGCAGCGCGAGCGTCAGGTTGACGTTGGTACCTTCCGCTCCCAGATCCACCGGCGGCACGCGACTCACGAGACCGATGCCATCGCCGCGGCTGAACTCCACCGAGACCGAGTGTTGACCCGGCGCGAGCGTCAACGGCAGCACACCGCCGGTCAGGCCGCAGCGGCAGTATCTGGCCGTCCGCGATCACACGCTTGACTTGAGCATCCTCGGCCAGACGCAGGTCGTGGCGGCCGCCTCGGCTGCTGCGATAGGAGAAATGCAGCGACGTATCCGCGACCCGCTGACTGAAGCGCGTCGTGACGTTGACGCTATCGACAGCCACGGTATCCCCCGCGCTCGCAGCGGGGCGTACGACCGACAAGTCGAGCGTCTCGCCGGGCCGCGGCAGGAATTGGTTGATCCACAGCCCCGGCCGACTCCTCGTTCGGCAGAATCGCCGGTGTGCCTGAGAATTCGGCGTGCCACGTCGGACTGACAACGACTTCCCACTGCTCCACCCACGGCTTGTCGCTGCCCGCTGCGACCCATTGCAGCCGGTCGACGCGCTCGAGCGCCGAATCCCAGCCGACGCTGCTCTCGCCCGAGGGCATCGACACGAGCACGCCCTCGTCGCCGACCTGCAGGCCCGGCGTGAGCACGGATTCCCCCGGCAACAACGGCAGACGCAACGTGAACGCGCCTTCGTCCGGCGCGAGACGTTCGACAGTCGTCGTGACCGTCCAGTCCAGGCCCATGAACACACGACGATGGATGCGCACGAACGGCGCGAAGCGCTGCGACGCTGCCATGCGCTCGGTAGCTCCGGCGCTCACCCGTCGCGTCAGTTGCAGCGAGCTGTTGAGCAGGCGGCCTTCGCTGATCCCGGACGCATCCCAACCCTCGGCGCGAACGACGACCCGACGCGGCACCGTTGGAAATTCGAGCGCGAGCTCGTAGGCCTGCACGATGCGTCCGCCGATGCTCACGCGATGCACGCCGGGCGCAACCGGTAGATGAAAGGTGCTCGCCGACGCGCGCCACTGAGTCGACTGCACGATCGTCGATGGCGACGCGCTCGATGATCCAGTGCTGTCCGGCCTGCGGGATCCCGAGCACGACGCTCGCTTGAGCGTGCACCTGCATCTGCACGTCCAGACGGTCGCCGCTCACAGTCACGGTCGCCAGCACGGCTTCGACGCAATCCGGCACGCACTTCGCCGGCTCGCTCAGCCGTTTCTTCAGCTCGCCGAGCAGCGGGGAATCCGGCGCCTGCGCCTGCACACGTGGCGCGAAGCTGGCTGCGAGCAGCGCGAGGAACAAGCCGGCCGCGGCAGTGGATCGCCACGGCGGCAAGCGCCAGCTCGTGGGCACTCCGTAGGCGAGTTTCACCAGCGCCAGCAGCAGCGCTGCGGCCGCGAGCACTCCAAGGATGCGCCACACCGACAAGAGCAAAGGCGGAACGATGGTGAGACGGACCGTCTGCTGCTCGTCGACCGGTCCGCTCCAGCGAAGTTGATAAGTGAGATACGACCAGTTCGGAATGCCCGGGCCGGTCTGCAGCATCGCATCGGGCGCGTAGCGCTGCAGGCGCTGGGGCTCGGACGATCGCATTCGCGGGACTTCCATTTGAACTGGCGGTGGCTCAGGCGCCACGGGCACCGCGGTTACAACTGTCTCCTCGATGGCGGCCGCTGCATCCTGCGCGGCCTCGGCAGGAGCATTGCGGCGCAGAGCGGATCCGCTGCTCAGCAGCCCGTATGTGTCGACGGCCGGCATCAGCTGCGGATGCAGAGCAAACCGATATTGCTGAACGGCGAACGAGATCAGCACGAACGCGAGCGTGACCAGCGAGATGAACTGATAGCGACCCACCCACACGCGCAAACGACCGGCCGGCACCAATCGCCACAAGGCGACCGCAAGGAACAGGTTGACCCACAGCCAGCCCGGAGCGCCTGTTTCGTGATGGGTGAGCAGGATGACCGCTGCGGCAAGCAGCGCCCCGCCCCAGCCGAGCAGGCGAAACGCTGCGACGGCCGCGAGCATCAGCAGGAACAGGTCGAGCAGACGCCACTGGTTCACCCACGCGCCGGGCGCGTCGTCCGCACCCCACGCCGCCAGCAGCCTATGGCCCGGCGGAAGGTTCAGCGTCGTCCACACATTGTCGAAGCGCGCATCCCACCCGGTAGCTGCCCGGGCCTGGTCGCGCGGCACACGCGCGAGCGTCGTCAGATCGACGTCCGCATTGCGCACCTCGACGCCGGTGCGGCCGTCCGCGCCGTCCGTGATCAGCAGCATCTCGTCGTGGCGTCGCGCATTGAGCAGGCGATACGGCGGCCGCATGTCGAGACGCCAGCCCTGTTGCATCGTGCCCGAGATGCGATCGGCCGCGATGAAGTCGTCGTGATCGAACGTCAGCCAAAGCTCGCGCCTCAGCGACAGCTGATGTGCGTCGGCGCTGCTGAGCCCGCGGCTGCGCTCGGCAATCGTGACGGTCGCACCCCGCTGCAAGCGGAACGCAGACATGTCGCGCCAATTGTCGGGCACGCCGGCCTGGATGGGATCGATCGGTGGCGCACCTTCCAGCGCGGTGATGCGTAGCCGGTCGTTACTGCGATAAGTCCAGACTTCCTCGTCGGCCCACGCGCCCTCGCCTTGCGGAACCGTGATGCCGTCGCCCGGCGACGCGCCACGTGCCGTGATCGTCAGCTCGTGTTCGCCGGAACGAACCTGCACGCGCAGCCGACCGTCGGGCTCGAACCGCACCGGCAGGTTGCCGCTGGTCGCCATCGGCGCGAAGCCGTCGGGCAGTACGCGCGCCAGCATTTCCTCGCGCGCGTCGCCCGACACCTTGAGCTGCAGGCGAGTGACGAGTCGCAGCGGAATGTCGTCCTGAAGCAGGCGATAAACCTGCACCTGGAGCGCGCGCGGAACAGTGACCGTGCGAACTGCGCCGAGCCACAAACGTCCCGCGCGCAACTCGACCGGAGCGATCGACTTGCCGTCGATACTCAGATCGACCAGCGCCGTCGTCGGTGCGAGCTGTAGCGATTCGGGCCGGCGTGCCCATGTGAAGCTGCCGCTGATGATGTGATCGCCGGGAGTGAGCCGTACTTGCGGCACTCCTTCGCGCTCGACCGCCGGCGCAGGATTGCCGCTGACACGCACGTCTTCGGGCCAGTGCTCGCCGTCGCCCGGCAGCACCACCCAGCTCTCGGCATAGATGCGCCAGCTCTGCCGAAATTCACCCGCGCCCGATGACACTGCAACGTGCATGCGCCCGGGCCAGGCGCAAACGAAAGCAGACGCGTCGCCTGCGTTTGCGCCATTGCGCAGCGGGCAGCGGCGAAATTCCTCGCCGTACATCACCCAGCTTTCCCACGGCTTCAAGTCCGCCGGAATCGCCGACGGCTGAGCGACAGCGACATGACAGAAGAGAATGGCGAGCAGAGCCAATGCCGAGCGGCGCATGCGAGCTTCCTGATTCTTGTTGCTATCAACGGCCAGGCACGCACGGCGGGTTATCCCGACGCTCGCCCGCACGAAGTGGATGCTGACAGATTCGACGTCGGACAGCGGCAAAGTTCCGCCCGCGTAACAATTTGTCGCGCTCGTGCGTTCACCGTATCGTGACCATGAGGGCTCTCTAAGATGAACCGGAACCTGGGATTACTAACGATTGCCGCGTGTTCGCTGACGTTGGCGGCTTGCGGCAGCAGTATGATGACGACGACACGCCCGAGCCCGCGCCGGCCGCCCCGCCGACCCGCGGCTCGCTGATCCAGTCGCCGCCTGCGCGCACGGCCTCGCTCTCCCCTGCGACCATAGCAACAGCACTGACCAATCAGCCCGGTGCGGAATATCTGCTCGACTTGATCGTCGCGCCAAAGTGCGGCATCGACGTGCATCAGGTTCAGTACAACACCGTCGATCCCACGGGCGCGGCGACGACCGCGTCCGCGGCGATGATGCTCCCGACGGGCTCCGATCCGGTGTGCCAGGGCCCGCGGCCCATCGTGCTCTACGCGCACGGCACGGCCGCGCAGCGCTCGCTGAACCTGGCGAACATCAGCAACGAAGACAATCTCGAAGGCCTGTTCGCTGCGACGGTTTTCACCACGCAGGGCTACATCCTGATCGCGCCCAACTACACCGGCTACGACATGTCTGCGTTGACATACAACCCGTACCTCAACGCCGACCAGGAGTCGAAAGACATGATCGATGCGTTGACGGCGGCGCGCAGCGCGCTGCCGATCAGCTCCGCGCCGTCCATCACCGATTCCGGCAAGCTGTTCGTCACCGGTTACTCGCAGGGCGGGCACGTCGCGATGGCGACGCACAAGGCGCTGCAGGAAGCGGGCGCAGCGATCACTGCGTCGGCGCCGATGTCGGGACCGTATGCCGTCGCTGCGTTCTCCGACGCCGTGTTCTTCGGCCAGGTCACGCGCACGACACCGCTGTTCCTGGTGTTCACGTCGACGGGTTATCAGAAGGCGTATGGCGACGTCTACGCGAGCGCGAGCGATGTCTTCGAAGCTCGCTACGTCACGGGGATCGAATCGTTGCTGCCGAGTGCAGTACCGCGCACGCAGCTGTTCGCCGAAGGCAAGCTGCCGCGCGATCAATTGTTCAGCAGCACGCCGCCCGATCCGAGCTTCGCGTCGATCACGCCGGCAACGTCGCCGGCCGACCTGGCGCCCGTGTTCGCAGCGGGCTTCGGCACGGAGAATCTCGTGACGAATGCATTCCGCCTTGCATATCTGCAGGATGCGCAGGCGAATCCCGACGGCGGCTTCCCGACCGTGCTCGACGGCCGGCCCGCGGCGAATCCTGCGAACGGCCTGCGCCGCGCGTTCAAGCGCAACGACCTGCGCACCTGGGTGCCGAGTGCGCCCGTCTTCCTGTGCGGCGGCAACGAAGATCCGACCGTCATGTTCATGAACACCCAGCTCATCCAGTCGTATTGGGCCACGAACGGGGCGACCGGAGCGGTGACCGTGCTCGATCTCGACAGCGACATCACGTCCAACGATCCCGATGCCGGGCGCAAGGCCGCCTTCGCAGCAGCGAAGGCGGCGCTCGAGGCCGACGGTGGCGAAGCGGAGGTGATCGAGTCGTATCACAGCACGCTGCTACCGCCGTTCTGCCTGTCTGCGGTCAAGTCGTTCTTCGACAGCAAATAGATCTGCCCATCGCGCACGCGCTTGCGTAGCGCGTCGCGATGCTCGGGCAACACCCTTCGCTCCAGCGAGCTGCGTGAGATGCCCAGCTCCGTGGCGAGCAGCCGGTCGAGACGCAGGTCGCACGGGAACGGCACGTCGAACGTGATGCTGACATTTCCTGCTTGCACGGACTCGCAAGCGATCGACGTGCGCTCGACCTGAACCCGCACGCCGGTGTCGACTCTGATGACGTGCGGCCGCAGCCGCGCGATGTCGAAGGCGTACTTCCACACCTCAGCTGGATCGTGACGCGCGAAGGCCTCGAGTGCGACGCCGAGATCGCTCACGCAGCGGCGCTCGAACAGCGGGAATTTCCAGACGTCGTCGCACGACTCGCAGCGATAGTTGAGCCAGACGTCGAGCGACTTCTTCTGTGCGTTGACGCGAAACCGCTCGCTGCAGACGAATGCTCGTGCGCTCGCGCACGACGCGCAATAGCGCCAGGGACGCGGCAGCTCCAGCGGACGGATGCGCCAGCGTTCGGACGATGAAGCCATGACAGTGCTCCAGACAGGAAGCACTGCGCGAAGTGAAGCGAGAGTCCGGCGAACGAAGCAGGCAGGACCAAAGAGTCAGGCTGAAGCCTGACCCACAGGATCCAAGAGGGATCGACAGCGGGCGCCAGATCTCAGTTGACTGACCGCGCCTTGCTTCTCAAACGTGCGCGTGCGCGCACGATGCTCCGGCCGCGCGTTACGTGCGCTTCACCGGAGAGGACGGGGAACTGAGATCGGCTACTGCTGAGGCACAAAGAGCCTGGAGCGGGGGTTTTTGCGGGCGCGCATTATGCCATAGTTGCGCCGCATGGCTGAGACCGAGCATTTCGACACTCTGATCGTGGGCGCGGGCGCCGCCGGGCTCGTCGCAGCCGCCGAGCTCGGCAAGCACCGCGGCACTGTCTGCTTGGTGGAAGCGCGCGATCGCGTCGGCGGCCGCATGTTTACGCGCCGCGAATCCGGAATCGCTTTGCCGATCGAGCTCGGCGCCGAATTCATTCACGGCCGCTCGCCCGCAACGCTTGGGTGGCTGGCGAAATCCAATACCGCCATCGTCGACTCGGCCGGCGAACGCTGGACGCTGTGCGACGGCAAACCCGAGCCGGCGAATAATCTGTTCGAGCAGATGAAACGCGGCTTGCAGAGCATCCAGCGGCCACGCAAGGACCTGCCCTTCAGCGAATTTCTCGACACCGTCGCGCGTCGCAAACTGTCGCCGGCCGCGCGCAAGCTCGCCCGCGCACTGGTCGAAGGCTTCGACGCCGCCGACGCGACGCGCGTGAGCACGTGGGCGACGCTCGATGAATGGAGCGGCAACAGCTCCGCCGACTCACCGACGTTTCGTCCGCTCGGCGGATACGCTTCGTTGGTCGACGGTCTGGCGTGCGCGCTCGACCCGGACAAGGTGCAGGTACGACTCAACACGGTCGTACACACGATTCATTGGCAACGCGGCCAGGTGAAGATCGAAGCGTCGCGACACGGGCAACCCTGCAGCGTGCAAGCGAAGCGCGCGATCATCACTTTGCCGCTCGGTGTGCTGCAGCTACCCGCGCACGCCGCGGGAGCGGTCCGCTTCGTGCCTGACGCGCGCAAACAGCAAGCACTCGCCGGTCTCGCGCCGGGACCTGTGATCAAAGTCGTGCTGCATTTCCGCAAGCCGTTCTGGGAAGAGATCGACGACGGACGCTACCGCGACGGCGCGTTCTTCCGCGTGCCGGGCGCGCCGTTCCCGACCTTCTGGTCGGCGGTCCCGTTGCGTGGCTCGCTGCTGAATGCCTGGGCTGGCGGGCCCAGGGCGAAGAGTCTCGCCGGCCGCAATGAAGCAGAGCTGACCTGCGCTGCGCTCGACAGTCTGCAGTCGATGTTCGGCAGGAAGGTCAGAGTTCGCGGCATGCTCGAACGCGCATACCTGCACGATTGGCAGGCAGATCCCTTCGCGCATGGCGCTTACAGCTACGTCATCGCGGGCGGCATGGGAGCCCGCAAGGCGCTCGCGGCGCCGGTGCAGAACACGTTGTTCTTCGCAGGCGAAGCTGCCGACACGCAAGGCGAGTCCGGCACTGTCGCCGGCGCATTGCAGAGCGGGACCAGCGCGGCGCGCCGGATCGTGGACGAGTAACGTCGCTACAGCGGCGCGTCGACGCAACTCACTTCGATGTTCGTAACGTTGGCGCCGTTGACGATGCCGACGAAGTTACTGGGCGCGCAGATCTGCGTCGGGGCCACCGGATTCTGGGCGATCGTCACCGTGTACGGCGTGCCGTTCGGCAACGACGTCGGGAACGTGAACTGACCGTTCGCCGCAATTCCAAGGGCCGGGCCACCGTTGAGCTGCAGCTGCAAGCCGCTGCCGTTCAGCCCGATCACCGTGCCGCCGATCGAGAACTCGGTCGTGACGCAATTGATCTGCACGCTGCTGACATTCGCGTTGGTGACGGTGCCGGTGTTGTTGGCTGGGTCGCACTGTTGCGCCGGACCTGTCGGTTGGGCGGCAACTGTAACGTTGTACTGCGCGCCGCTCGGCACGCCGGTCGGGAACTCGAAGCTGCTGCCGGCATCGATGCGCAGGTCATCGCCGCCGTTGTTCCGAAGCACGAGGCCGGTGCCCACCAGGTTGGTGATCGTACCGCCGACCCTGAAGTTGGCTGTGCTGCAGCTGATCTGCACACTGGTGACGTCCGCGGTGGTGACTCGACCGCGTCCGGTATCGCCCACGACGCTGCACGTCTGGGTCGGATTCGACGGGTGCTGCGCCACCTGGACGTTGTAATCAGAGTCGCTCGCCAGCTCCTCGGTGAACGTGAAGGAGCCGTCGGCGGCCACATTGAGATTGTTGCGACCGTTGTTCTGGAGCACGAGCCCGCTTCCCAGGAGGCCAGTCACACTGCCGCCGACCGAGAACGTATCCGTAGCGCAGGTCACGTTGACGTTGCGCACGTCGCCGTTGCCGACCGTGCTGCGACTGTTCGCGATCGTGCAGGTCTGCGACGGACCGGTAGGCGGCGTCTGCACCGTCACCTCGTACTGACTGCCGCTGAGGTGCAGGTTGTCGAAGAAGTAGCTGCCGTTGGAGGCGATTGCTCGCGTCTCGCCGTCGTGCTTGCGCAGGACGAGGCCATCGCCCCGCAAGCCGCTGATCGAGCCGCCGATCCGGAAACTGCGCGTCGTGCACGTCACTGCCACGTTGGTCACGTTCGCGCCGGGCACAGTGCCTGAGCGGGTGGCAGGCACTGCGACGCAGTCCTGCGCCGGATTGCTCGGTTGACGATCGACGTCGACGACATACGAGCTGCCGCTCGGCAGCAGCGTCGAGAACGTGAAGCTGGATGCCCCGGCGGCGATGTTGATTGGCTGCGCATTGTTCAGTCGCAGCCGCAGGCCGGTGCCCTGCAGCCCCGTGATCGGCCCGCCGATCGTGAAGCTGTTCGTCATGCAGGTGACGGTGATGTCCGTCACGTTCGTGGAGCCCACCGTTCCGGAATGGTTGCCGACGGCGCAATTCTGCGCTGGATTCGTCGGCGCTGTCGCAACCGTGACGTTGTACGCGGCGCCGGATGCGAGCAGCTCGCTGAACCGAAACGAGCCGTTGCCCGCGATGCTCAGGTCGTTACGTCCGTTGTTGCGCAGGACCAGCCCGGTTCCGGACAACCCGGAGACCGTGACGTTGATCGAGAACGTGCCGGTCGCGCAAGTGACCGCGACGTTGGTGACGTCGGCCGAGCCTATGGTGCCCTCGCCGTTGGCGACCGAGCAGGACTGCGAAGGTCCGGACGGCTGCGTCTTGACCGTGATCCTGTAGCCGGCGCCGGAAGCGTACGGCGCCGGGAACTGGAATTCGCCGTCGTTGTTGATCGGCAACTCGTCGACGCCGTTGTTCAGCAGGACCAGTCCGGTGCCGACGAGGCCACTCACAGCGCCGCGCAACGCGAACGCACCCGTCGCGCAAGTGATCGAGACGTTGGTGACGTTGGCAGCGTCGATCGCACCGGTGCCGCTGCCGACGGTACACGTTTGCGACGGACCCGTCGGCTGCGTCAGTACCTCGACGCTGTACGGCGCGTCATCAGCCAGCCGTGTGTTGAAGGTAAAGCTGCCGTTGTTCGAGACAGCCAGATCGTTGCCATCGTTGAGCTGGAGCACGAGACCGTCGCCGTCCAAGCCGGCGACCGTGCCGCCGACAGTGAAACTCTCCTGCGCTCCCCCCGACGGCGGCGGCTCCGAGTCGACGCTGCCGCGGCCGTTCGAGCACGCAGCGAGCGCCGCCAGGCAACACAGCAAGTACAAATTGCGCACGGCGCGCGCGTCGACCATCGGCCAGCTCCCGGGATGTGCTTTTCATCCTGCCCAGTGTCATATCATTTCGGAGCCCCTAATGTTCCCAAGTAGAAAATTGAGCGACCGCATGCGTCAGGCAAACTGGTACTTCGATTTCATTTCACCGTACGCGTATTTCGGGCTGTTCGAGCTGGAGCGGCTCGGCCGCGACGTGAGCGTGGAATATCGACCGGTGCTGTTCGCCGGATTGCTCAATCACTGGGGCCAGCGCGGGCCTGCGGAAATTCCCGGCAAGCGCACCTGGACGTACCGCTGGTGCACCTGGTACGCCGCGCAGCGCGGCATTCCGTTCAAACTGCCGCAGGCGCATCCTTTCAATCCGCTCGGCTATCTGCGCCTCGCCATCGCGGCGAACTGCGAGCCGGCGGCAATCCGGCGGATCTTCGAGCGCTTGTGGACGACCGGCGTGGATGCGTCCGATGCGCGAGTGCTGGAGGAATTGGCAGCGTCGCTCGGCGTCGCGCGCGAGCAGCTCGCTGAGCCGCGCGTCAAGGAAAGCTTGCGCGCGAATACGGACGCGGCGATCGCGCACGGTGTGTTCGGCGTGCCGACGCTCGTGGTGGACGGCGAAGCGTTCTGGGGCGCGGACGCAACCGACTTCGCGCGCGCGTACATCGCAGATCGCAATGTGCTGGAGAATGAGGAGATGAAGAGAGTCTCGGCGCTGCCGGTCGGGAGCGTCCAGGCTGTAGAGTCGGGCTTCAGCCCGACTCTGTCGTTGCTGTCGGGCTAAAGCCAGACCTGACAGATCTGCCTCCTCGTCGTCCGAGTGCAACCTGTCCCTCCCCGCCCGTTTCGCTGCCATCAATCGCCTGTCTGCGCGGGCCAGCAGTGTGCCCGCATCGAGGCCGTCGAGCGGCAGCTCCGCGATACCCGCGCTGCAGGTGATCGTGAGCTCCTGGCCTTCCGGAGTGAGCATCGGGAACGCGGCGATATGCGCGCGCAGCGTTTCTACCCGCACTGCTGCGGCAGCACGTCCCGTGTGCGGAAACAGTATGGCGAACTCTTCGCCGCCGTAACGCGCGATCATGTCCGTCGCTCGCATGCCGCCCGCCAGTCGCGCCGCGACTTCGACGAGCACGCGGTCGCCCGCCGCGTGACCGAAGGTGTCGTTGATGTGCTTGAAGCGATCGAGGTCGAGCACCGCGAGACTCAACTGATGGCCCATGCGCATGGCACGCTCGACCTCGAACTCGATCGCGAGGTCGAACTGGCCGCGGTTGTAGACACCGGTCAGGCGATCGCGGGCGGCGAGATGCAGGAGTCGCTGCGCGCGACGCACGATCGCATACGCGAGCATCACCGCGGCCGTCAGCAGGATGAGTCGCGTCGTCTGGTCGACGACCGAGTACTCGCCGAGCCCTTGTGCGTAGACCGGATCGTTCAGGTCATAGCGGAGCGCCGCGAATAGCCACAATGCCGCGTACTGCGCGACTGCGAGCAGACCGACGCCGAGACAGATGCGCTCGTCGTAGCGCAGGCTGGTCGCGATGATGGCGAGGAAGTAGATCTCGAACGTCACCTTCGAGTTCAGCGCGACCAGCGGCGAGCCGACGAACACGAACGTGACGAGCGCAAACGTCACGAGCGACACATCCAGCGTGCTGGAAGCGAAGCCGAGCCACGGTCGCCAGAAGCGTCGTCGCAGCGCGAGCCAGATGCCGAGCGCCGCGAGCGCAGCGCCGAACGTGACCCAGAAACCCCAGACGAACACCGGGATCTGCGGGTACTGGATCAGCTTGTACGTCGGCGTGATCAGCAGCAACGTCACGGCGAACAGGCGCACGCGCGCGACCAGCCACTCGCCTTCGACGCCGGCGGCTGCCAGTGCGGGATCGGGACGTTGCCAGAACTCGTCCACGTTCTGTTTGTTTGTAGTGTTGTTCGTTTGGCGCCGACTATCCCTAAGCACGCGGCCGCTTTCAATCCGGACCGATGGGCATGTCACCACGCAGCGACACTCAGCCTCGGTGTCGGGAATGTTTACGGTTTCGTCTCATGCAGCTGCGGGCGCAAGTGTCGATATTCCAAACAACCGGTCGCGACGGTTTGCGCACCGGACGACATAAGTGCGCCGTGCAGCGCGCGCGAGGCTGAGTGTGATTGCGGATTTTTCGCGAATGAAAACGCAGCGCGCGGCCCACCGCGGCGAGCCGAGTCTTTTGTGCACGTTGCGTCGGCGCTGCAAGCGCACGGCCGCTGAGATGTCTCGGCGCTGTCCCTCGCATCTAGGCTTGGCGCAAGGAGAATTGCGTTACGACGAGCCTCTGCGCACGCGCCCGCCATGACCCTGGTTGCAACTCAATCGCGACAATGCGCACAGCAACTCGCGTTGCCGCCGCAACAGTCCCGCTGCACGCCGGAGGAACTTCGCCTTAGATCTTCCGTTAGTTGCTTACCCTACAGAGGCGGAGTATGAGCAGTAGATGCTGCTTCGGAGCGCGGCGATGGCAAGTCGGATTTCGAAACATTTGATCGTATTGGCGGGTGTGCTCTTTCCCCTCCTCGGCCTCGCGTGCGAGGGCACCGACCGGCGCGAGTGTAAGAAGCAGTTCCGCGAGCTGGTCTCCTACCGCGCGCAGGCGATCGACACCGCATTCGGCGACCTGTTCGGCGCGCTGCCCGCCGAGATCCACATCAAGTTCGTCACCGCCAAGGATCCGGAGTACCTGCTGTTCGGCGGCCGCGAAGGCTACGACCTGAAGCGCCGCACGCTGATCTTCCCGCGCCGCGTGCTCGGCGCGAAGACACCGAACCCGCTGCGCTGGGCCGCCTACTACTGGCCCTTCTATCAGAACGAGCAGTACCGGCTGCAATTCCCGGTCGTCGAAGTGATCGACAACGTGCTGTGGAATGCCTTCCTGCAGGAAGCGGCAACGGCGCGCGGCGGTCAGTGGCCGCACAAAGAATGCGGCGCAGTCGACGTCGGCCGCCGCTTGCCGTGCGAGATGCTGATCAAAGGCATCTCGGAGAACGTGAAGGCGCTGCGCGGCCCGCTATTCAACGCCAATCGCGTCGACCAGATCTGGCCGGACGACTTCTCCGAGTTTCGCAAGCGGGTGTGGCGCACCGACCAGGAATATCAGGACGTGCAGCGCTACGGCGGCATCATGCTGATCAAGCCGCTGATCGACGAGTTCGGCGTGCCGCGCACGCTGGCGTACGTCGCGCAGACGCCGTTCCGCGTGGAAGAGAACAATCTGCGCGAAGCGGCGCTGCACTACCAGGAGCGGGCTCGCGAATCGCTGAGCATCGCGATGCCGGTTTCGCCGACAGTGGCCAGTGCGCCGATTCTCGACGACCCGCAGCTGCCGCAGCTCACTCGCGCATACACGTTCACCGCGAGCCCCGCGCCGAAGCCGAGCGGCCGTTCCGAGTAGATCCACGCTAATATCCTTCGCATGAATGCGAAGGCCCCGCGCCTCGACATGGTCGACCTGCTGCGCGGTTTCGTCATCGCGCTGATGGTCCTCGATCACACACGCGACTACTTCCACGTTTCCGCTTACACGCTCGATCCGACCGATCCCGCGCGCACGCACGTTTGGCTTTTCGTGACGCGCTGGATCACCCATTTGTGCGCTCCGACGTTCGTGTTTCTCGCCGGCGTCTCCGTTTACCTGCAGGGAGTCAACGGCAAGGACCCGATGCAGCTGACGCGTTTCCTGCTGTCGCGCGGCGTGTGGCTGATCGCGCTCGAGCTCACGGTGCTGGCGTTCGGGCTCAACTTTGCGCTGCCGTTCCTGTTCCTGCAGGTCATCTGGGCGATCGGCGTCAGCATGATCCTGCTCGCGGGCGTCATCTGGTTGCCGCGCCCTGCGGCAGCGATCATCGGTGCGTTGATCGTCGCCGGACATCAGCTGCTTGCACCTATCAACCCTGCGGACGTCGGTGCATTCGCGCCGCTGTGGACGCTGGCGTTCGAATTCGGTCCCGCGTTCGGGCTCGGCTTCATCTCGTACCCGGCGATTCCGTGGTTTGGCGTGATGTGTCTCGGTTACGCGCTCGGACCTGTGTTCATGCAAGAGCCCACGCGTCGCAACCGCACACTGCTCACGCTCGCCCTGAGCGCGATCGCGTTGTTCCTGGTGCTTCGCGCCATCAACGTCTACGGCGATCCGGCGCCCTGGAAGGCGTTTCCCGATGCGGCGGGCACGGTGATGTCGTTCTTCAACGTGTCGAAGTATCCGCCGTCACTTCTGTTCGTGCTGATCACGCTTGGCGTATCGCTGCTCTGCCTGCTCGCCTTCCAGCGATTGCGCGGAGTACTGGCACGCGTGCTGCTCGCCTACGGCAGAACGCCGCTGTTCACCTACGTGCTACATATATATGTAGTGCACGGTGCGTCGCTCGTGGTCGCGGTGCTCGCCGGTTATCCCGCGGCGTATCACGTGAACTTCCTCGCAGACCCGTTTCGCCTCTACAAGGCCGGCTTCGGCTTCAACCTCGCGGTCGTCTACGTGGTGTGGCTGGCAATACTGGCCGCACTGTATCCGGCGGCGCGCTGGTTCGCGGAAGTGAAGCGGCGGCGACGCGATTGGTGGTTGAGCTACCTTTAATCGAGTCTTGTCACGCCGAATTCACCTGACTGCTTCATAGTGGTTCAGGATCGTGAGCCTGGTCTGAAACCCGTTCAGCCGGCCGCGCGTTGTACTGACGTACGGCGAATCTCTCTTCCGGCAGGAGGAGGCGTATGAGCGAGATAAAGGCGCGCGAAGGCCAATGGTATGTCGACCGCGCCCATCATGAATTCTTCCTGGTCATCGCCATCGACGAGAAGGACGGCCTGATCGACGTCCGCGACCGCTACGGCGACATCGACGAGTTCGATCTCGACGAATGGGATGCCTTGGACCTGGCGGTGTGTTCTGCTCCAACGGAGTGGTGGCAGGAGGAGGAACCGGGCGCCGATGGCGCCGACGACCATCCTTACCACTTCAGGTCATCGGGCACCACGTAGTCCTTGTAGGGATCGTCCGCGGACGGCGCGTTGGACGAATCCTGCAGAGCGATTACCGCCCGCGCGTCATAGCCGCGAATGCGTTCCCCGATATCACGCGGCACGACGTCGTGCTTGCCTTCGCAACGCACGATGACCAACTCGCCGCTGGTAATTCGCTCGCGCAGCGGCGCGTCGACCGCCATGCGCCGCACCTTGCCGCGGGCCACGAAATTGAAGTACTCATCGCTCTCGACCTTCGGCAGGCGATGCTGCTCGATCAGCTGCTTGATCTGCGTCCAGCGTTCTTTGCGGTCCGCTTCTTCCTGCCGGCGCTGTTGCAACGCCTTTGCCCGCGCAGCCTTCTCAGCTTGCGCCGCCTGAGTCGGGGCGACACGCTGCTGTTCCTTGGCGACGCGTTGCTGGCGCTCCTTGGCGGCGCGTTGCTGGTCCTGCGCCTTGCGTTCCGCTTGCTCGGCCGCCTTCTTCTTGCCGAATCCCGCGGCGAGCAGCTGCTCGCGCAACGACATGCTCATGGATCGATCTCGAACGGGGAGGAGCGAACTATAGGTCAATCGGCAGCGTGGGGCCAGCGCCGCGCCCAGCGCAGTTTGGCCGGCTTTTTCAGCTGCTTCAGCGCGTGCTCGGCCTGGGAAGCTTGCGAACGGTTGGGGAATGGCTGTGCGCCGAGCACCCGCAGCGGCCGGTTGGCCCGCGTGAACTTCGCAGCCTTTCCCGAGGAATGCAGGCGAAAGCGGGCGGCAACGTCCAGTGCGATACCGGCGTACGTACGCCCGTCGCTGCACGCCAGCAGGTACAGCCACCAGACTTTGCCGCCTTCGGCCATGTCACCGTCTGCCGGCGAACAATGTCGCGATATCTGCACCGTCGAGCGGCCGCCACTTGCCGACTTCCAGGTCGCCCAGCGTCAGCCCGCCGACGCGGCTGCGATGTAGCGCTTCGACGTGATTGCCCACCGCGGCAAACATGCGGCGCACCTGGTGATAGCGCCCTTCAGTGACCGTCACTCGAGCCTGGCGCGGCCCGAGGACTTCCAGCACTGCGGGCGCCAGCGGCTCGCGTTCCGACTCGAGCATCATTTTGCCGCTCGCGAAAATTGCACCCTCGTTGCCTCGCAAATCGCGCGCGAGCGTCGCCTCGTAGACTTTCTCCAGCTGCGAGCGTGGCGAAACGATCCGATGCAGCAAGGGACCGTCGTCGGTCATCAGCAGCAGTCCGGTGGTATCGCGGTCGAGGCGGCCGACAGTCGCAAGCGTCGGCGAGCGCAGGCGAAAGCGCGGCGGGACCAGATCGTAGACGAGTGAGCCCGCATCCCGTGTCGAGCACGTGTAGCCAGCCGGCTTATGCAGCATGAGTATGAAACCCGGCGACGGATCGAGCGGCGCGCCATCGATGCGCACGCGCTGCGGATCTACCGCGTCGTCGATCGACAGCTCACGTCCGTCGACATCCGTGATGCGACCGTCGCGAAACATCGCGGTCACTTCCTTGCGACTGCCGTAACCGATGTTGGCGATCAGCTTCAGGAGTTTCACGCGCGCGCCTTCGTTGCTTCGACGATCTTGAAACCATGCTGCTGCCTCACGATCCGGACCTGCGCGAAACCGGCGCCGAGCGCTTGCTCATACGGGAGGTGACGGTTCGCAACCAACCACAGCCGGCCGCCGGATCGCAGCCCCTGCGCGGCGGCCGCGATGAAGCGGCGGCCGATATCGGGCCGATCTGCGCGCGCATGCGTGTGAAACGGCGGGTTGCAGACGATCGCATCGTAGCTGGCCGTCAGGCCGGCCGTGACATCATGCCAGCAGTAGCGAATGGCGGCGCGCGACTCGAGCGGCGCGAGGTTGCGGCGTGCGAGGTCGAGCGCGCGACGCTCTGCTTCGTACACATCGAGCGCCGTGATGCGGGCGCAGCGTTTTAGCAGTTCGACCGACAGATAGCCGAAGCCTGCGCCGAGGTCGGCAGCACGACCGGCCAGGTCGGGTGGCAGATGCTCGGCGAGCAGCTGCGAGGCCACGTCGATTCGGTCCCAGGCGAACACGCCGGGCCGGCTGACGAACCGGCCATCGTCGATCGGTCGCACGGCATCCAGCTGCAGCCATTCGTCGGCGACCGTCGTGTCGTGCGGACCGTCGAGCGGCGCGCTCCAGAACACGCGGCATTTGTTCTTCGTCAGCGTCGTGACCGGGCCGGCGATTCGCTGCAGATCGGCTTCGCCCGAACGCGCGCCTTCGTCATTGCTCATGCACGCGACGATGCGCCCGCCGGGTTCGATCGACCGCACGGCTCGTGCGAGCAGCGCGCGCGCCTCGTCGCGTTGCCGCGGCGGGAGCATCAGCACGAGGGGATATTTTTGTGTCGGCGCGTCGAGGTCGTCCGTCACGACGCGCAATTGCAGACGCTCGAGAGCCGCCGCGTCCGGCGCAAAGCTCTGCTGACAAACCAGACCCGGCCAGGAACGAACCTGCAGCGGAGCCCCGGCCCGTGCGCGCAAGAAGAGCGCGCCGCGACCGGGCCACGCGATGTGGCCTTCGAGCAGCGGCAGGAAAAGTGTCTCTAGTGGCCGATCTTCGTAGCGGTCAGCGCACATCGAACACTACGGCGATCGGTGGCATCGCCGTAGTGTAACCGCCCTCCCCCGCAGTTCGTGGGGGAGGGCTGGCACGGTGGCCTTATTGCGACTGGGGCGGGGTCGGCTGCTGGTCCGAAGGCGGCGGCGCCTGGTCGGCCGGCGGCGGAGTCGTCGTGTCGCTTGGGGTCGGTTGGTCCGCGGGCGGCATCGGCGCCGGCCCCGTCTGATCCGCGGGCGGCGTCGGGTTGTCGGCGGTGTCGTTGGTCTTCGAGCAACCTGCCGCGAACAACAACGCGGCGGCGCACAGGGTAATCAATGCACGCATGGGCGAGTCCTCAGTGAAAGGGAAGGTGCACCCTAGTAAAGCGGTACGCGCGCGAGAGTTCCGCGCGCGACCCTGCGGCTGAGCGCGCTGTACACGGAACTTTGCGCTCGTGTGCGAGTTTTGTGGACGGCCTTCGTGCACGCCTCCACCTAGAATCCGGGCCCCATGAACGACATCGGTCGGCTGCTGCGCACCGCGGCCCGCATCTCCCGAACCCGCTACCCCGGCTTCATCTTCGGCCTGCCGGTGGCGCGCGGCGAAATTCCGGTCTTCACGTATCACGACGTGGAAACGCAGGTATTCGCGCGCGATCTCGAATTCCTGCACAGCAACGGCTATCGCACGTTGTCGCTGGAAGAGTACCTGGCGGCACGCAATGGCGGCCGGCGGCTGTCGCGCGCCGTGCTGCTCACCTTCGACGATGCGCGCAAGAGTTTCTGGACCGTCGCGCTGCCGCTGCTGCGCACGTTCGAAGCCCGCGCGGTCCTGTTCGTACCGACATATTGGATGGCGACGCCGTCGCGGCCGGAGAACGACCTGTTCATGACGTGGCCGGAAGTGCGCGCGTGCGTCGAGTCGGGCCTGGTCGACGTGCAGTCGCACGCACATCGTCACGCACTCGTCGCGACGGGACCGCAGCTCGTGGACTTCGCGCATCCGCAAGCCTTGAGGCGCTTCGACATCTACGACTGGCCGATGCGCGATATCGACGGCGACGAAGAGCTCGGGCTGCCGGCGCCCGGCACGCCGATCTACCGCTCGACTCCGCTGCTGTCCGCGACGCGGCGCTTCGTCGAGAACGGCGCGATCACCGACGCCTGTCGCGATTTCGTCGAGCGCAACGGCGGCGAGCAATTCTTCGCGCGCCCGCAGTGGCGGCAGGAGCTGGGCCACCTGCATCGCGGCCTCAGCGAGCAGCTGCACGGACGGTACCTGGACGACGAAGCTTTTCGCGCGCTGGTCGCGTCGGAGTTCGAGTTGAACCGCGAGCAATTCCGCAAGCATCTGGGCTGTCCGCCGAGCTCCCTGGCGTATCCATGGATGCTCGGCTCGCGCCTGTCGCTGGAGCTGGCGAAGCACTACGGCATTCGCACTGCATTCGGCGTCGCGCTCGATTACCGCGCCGAACGGCAGCGCGCGCACCTGCCGATCCCGGTGTTCGGCCGGCTGAAGTGCGACTGGGTGCAGTTCCTGCCGGGCCGCCAACGTTCGAACGTGCTGGCGGCCGTCAGGCGCAAGCTATCCGGCTTCGCGAAGATCCAGCATCTCGCCCACTGATAGTGGCATCACCTGCGATGAGCAAACGCACGATCGCTGTAATGGGGCGACTCCTGGATCAGGAGGACGGCCTCGGCGTGTACGGCCTGCAGCTGTTGCGGGAGCTGCTGCGGCTGGACCCGCACTCGCGCTACGTGATCCTGCTCGACACGCCGAAATCGCAGCATCTGTTCCGTGAGTTCGGCAACGCCGAGACACGTGTGCTGCCGTCGCTCAGCAAACTGTACTGGGACCAGGTCGTGGCGCCGCTCGCAGCGCGACGCTGCAACGCCGACCTGATCTTCAACCCGAAGTTTTCCATTCCGCTGTTTACGCGCCGGCCCTGCGTATTCGTGCAGCAGGGCTCGGACTGGTACGTGAATCCGCAGAATTATCCGTGGTGGGACAACCTTTACATCCGCATGATGCTGCCGCTGTACAGCCTCAAAGCAGCGCGCACGCTGGCGATCTCGCAGGCGACGCTCGACGACCTGGCGAAGTACACATGCATCAACGTGCGCGATTCCGTCGTCAGCTACGCCGGCGTCGGTCACAACTTTACGAGTGAGCGCGACGAAGAGGCGCTCGCACAGTTCCGTAACGAACATCGCCTGCCGCCGCGATTCATCCTCACAGTCGCGCGCGCACTGCATGTCGGTCACAAGCACATGCCGCCCTACCCCGGCGGCAACAACGAGCGCCTGTTGCGCGGCTATCTGCGCTATCGCCGCGCGGGCGGCAAGTTGCCGCTGGTAGTGATCGGCAAGCGCATCGACGAATACCTGCGGGCGCGCGGCTTCACCGACGAAGATCTCGCGGACGTGCACTTCCTCGGCTTCGTGCCGAACAATCGCATTCATCTCGCCTATCAGCTTGCCGAATGCTTCGTGCTGGCAACGCTGTGCGAGAGCTTCGGTATTCCGATCGTCGAGTCATTCGCATGCGGCTGCCCGGCCATCGTGCCGTCGACGTGCGCCGGGCCGGAAATAGCCGGCGGCGCGGCGCGCCTGATCGATCCGCTGAACGAAGAAGACATCGCGCAGGCACTGATGGAAGTCACGACTTCCAGCGAGCTGCGCCAGCGGATGAAGCAACTGGGGTTCAAACGCGTGCAGACGCTCACGTGGCGCGAGACTGCACGACGCACGCTGTCGGTGTTCAACGAGATCGTACCCGTCGACGTGTCGCCGCGCGCCGAGACGGCGCCGCTGTGAGCGAGGCCCACACGGCATGAAGCTCTGGCTGCGGATCGCTCTCTCCATCGCTCTCGTCGTGTTGCTGTTCACGTATGTCGTGGACGGCCGCGAAGTTCTGAGCATCCTGCATCGCTTCGAGACGAAGTATCTGGTGCTCGCGATCATCGTGGTCACGCTCGATCGCGTGCTGATGACATTCAAGTGGACGCTGCTGCTGCGTGCGCAAGGCTATCGGCTGCCGCTGCTACAAGGCGTCATGATCTACTGCACGTCGATGGTGTGGGGTCTCGTGCTGCCGACGACTGTCGGCGCCGACGCGATCCGGGCCGTGATGGTGACGAAGCGCGGCTTCAACGGCACCGACGTCGTGACCTCGATCGTGATCGAGCGCATGGTCGGCTTCGTGCTCGCGCTGGCGCTGGGGCTCGTGAGCATCAGCATCCTGCGAATGCTCGGTGTACTCGATGCGCGCTTCGACAGCGCGCTCTACCTCGGAGTCGCGATGCTCGTGGGCGTGACCGCCTTGCTGGTCGCGGCCCTCAATGAAAGGCTTGTCGGAAAAATCGTCGCACAGCTGCCGCGCGCCATTCGCGACTCGAAGGTGATGTATTACCTGGATCGCTTCGCGGCCGCCTATCGCTCGCTCGGCGGAGCACGCAGCACGATCGCACAGTTCAGCGCGCTCACGGTGCTGGAGCAACTGTTCTCGGTCATCGTTCCGTGGACGCTGGCGAAGGGTCTCGGCGTCGACGTGGATCTTTTGTTGATGCTCGGCGTTCTGCCGATCAGCACGCTGCTCTCGCGCTTGCCGATCTCGTTCGACGGGTTGGGGGTGTTCGAGGCGATCTTCATCGGCCTGATGGTGCTGGCCGGGATCGACGCGGCGGCGGCGCTGGCAATCGCAATCAGCGGCCGGATCATCCACCTGTTCGCGTTCTTACCCTGGTGGGTAGCTTACGTTGCGCGGTCGGGCGCGGTCCGTCCGCCGACTGCCGCGAAGGAACTGCCGATCAACTAGCCGGCAAAAGCCACGCCTTTTGACGGCGTTGTCGAAAGGGCCTCGGCCGCTTTCGACCGACAAATTAGGCGGCATCGGTGACACGAGTGACATTCGTGACGCACACACTCTCTCGGGAGAGCAGTCGCGCCATGCGGTAACCCGTGTCACCCATGTCACTTCGCGGTCGTTAGCAGCTTCTCCACCGCGGCCAGCAGCACGCACGCCGCAACGCCTTCCGCTGCCTGCGCAATTTCTGCCTGATCGGGAAACGTCGGTGCGATACGAATCGTGCTGTCGCGCGGATCGTTGCCGTGCGGATGCGTCGCGCCCGCCGGCGTGAGCTCGACGCCGGCCTCCTTGGCCAGTTTCACGACCTGCTTTGCGCAGCCATCGAGCACGTCGAGCGTGACGAAGTAGCCGCCGCGCGGATCGGTCCAGCGCGCGATGCCGGTCCCTGCGAGCGCCGACTCGAACGTCTGGCGCACCTGCGCGAATTTCGGCGCGATGATCGCGCGATGCCGCTCCATGAGCCGATCGATGCCCTCGGCATTCTGCAGCAGCCGCAGGTGACGCAGCTGGTTGACCTTGTCGCCGCCGATCGTGCGCTTCTCCATGCGCTTCAGATACCAGGTCACGTTGTCTTTCGAGCCGCCGAACAGGCCGAAGCCCGAGCCGGCGAGCGTGACCTTCGAAGTCGAGCCGAAAATGAAGGCGCGATTCGGGTGACCGTGACGCGCGCAGGCCGCGTCGATGTTCGCGATGCGAATGCGTTCCGGCGTCAGGTGATGGACCGCATATGCGTTGTCCCAGAACAGGCGGAAATCGGCCGCGGCGGTCGGCATGCGCGCGAGCCGCTCGATCGTCTCCGCGGAGTAGACCGCGCCGGACGGATTGCTGTACTTGGGCACGCACCACATGCCCTTGATCTGCGGATCCGCGGCGACCAGCTTCTCGACTGCGTCCATGTCCGGACCGTCGTCGCGCAACTGCACCGTGATCATCTCGATGCCGAATTCGTTGCAGATGGAAAAGTGCCGGTCGTAACCGGGCACGGCGCAGATGAAAGCGATGCGCGACTCCTTCGACCACGGCCGCGCGCTGTCGCACGTACCCTTGAGCAGCGCATAAACGACGGCGTCGTGCATCAGACCGAGGCTCGTATTGCCGCCCAGGACGATGCGGTCGGGCGTCACGTCGTAGATCGGCGCGAGCAGCGCACGCAGCTCCGGCAGGCCCTGCAGCTCGCCGTAGTTGCGGCAGTCGATCGCGCCCGACATGTAGCCGTCCCGGCCGGGCATCTCGAGCAGCTCGTTGCACAGGTCGAGCTGCGCGGACGAAGGTTTGCCGCGCGTCAGGTTGAGCTTGAGGCCGCGCCGGGCGAAGCCGTCGTAGCGCTCGCGGATCCGTTGATGAAAGGCGCGCAGTTCATCGGCGCGCAGCGTCGTCAGCTGTGGCATGGAAATCCCGGGAAGTCGCAAGGGGCGGCAGGCGCGATCTTAGCGTGAGCAGCGCTAAACTACCTCCATGAACGTTCTCATCGTCGGCGCCGGCGCGGTCGGCGCGCTGTTCGGATCGGCGCTCGCACGGCAGGGCGCGCGCGTTGCGGTAGTTTGCCGCTCGGATTACGACGCGGTCAGCCGCGACGGTTACGACATTCGCAGCCCGGTCTTCGGCGATCATCGATTCCGCCCGGACCGCGTGTACCGCAACGTAGCGGACTGCCGCGAGCCGCCCGACTACCTGCTGCTGACGTCCAAGGTGCTGGAGAACGTCGATCGTGCGGCGCTGATCCGGCCGGCGGTGGGCCCTGCCACCGTGATCGTGCTGATCCAGAACGGCGTCGACATCGAGCCGCCGATCGCCGCGGCGTTTCCCGACAACGAGTTGCTCAGCAGCCTCGCGTTCGTCGCGGTCGGACGCAGCGCTCCCGGGCAGGTCAATCACCAATCGCTCGGCTCGCTGATTCTCGGCCGCTATCCACAAGGCATAACTCCGGCGGCGCAGCGCATCGCCGCGGCGTTCGAGGCCGGCAAGGTGCCGTGCAAGCTGACGGAAAACGTCGTCGGCGCGCGCTGGCAGAAAGCGGTGTGGAACGCGACGTTCAACCCGATCTCGATCCTCGGCGGCGTGCTCGACACGGCGGCGATGTTGAAGACGGAAGCGAACCAGGCATTTGCGCGGCGCGCGATGCAGGAGGTCTGCGACGTCGCGCGGGCAGCGGGTCATCCGCAGAGCCCGAGCCTGATCGAGCAGATGATCGCGACCACGAAGGCCATGTCGGCGTACAAAACCAGCATGGCGCTGGATTACGAGAACGGCCGGCCGATGGAGCTCGAAGCGATTCTCGGCAACACCGTACGAGCCGCGCGCAAGCTGGGCGTGGCCACGCCGAACCTGGACGCGATTTACGCGATCGCGACCATGGTGCTGGCAAGTCAGGCTGAAGCCTGACCCAAGCCGAGCGAACTGACGTTGTGGGTCAGGCTTTAGCCTGACTTCTTTTTGGCCAGCGCCTTCGGCGGCTGCCGGACCGTGTGCAGTACGTTATCCGCCACGCGCGACATCCAGCCGCCGGAATACAGCATCATCTTCAGCACGTGGAGCAGGACCTGGCCGGGGCCTTCGACGGCGAGGCGGCAGTCCTCTTCGATCTTGCAGTCCTGCATCTCGAACAGGCCGTTGCCCTCGATGATCAGGCTCGCATCCTTGAAGTGGCATTGGACGAAGGACTTGCCGTCCAGCACCACGCGCTGGCCGGTGAACGTTTTGCCGCGGACTGTTTTCATGCGAATCAGGTGCCGGGAGAAAAAATCGGGGGAAACTCAGCACTGCAACATGCTTGCTGCGCTGCTGAGTTTCCCCTCAATTTTTCTCCCGGCACCGTATGCCTCCTACTTACCCTTGCGCGCCTTGCGGGCGGCTTTCTTCTTGCCGCCTGAGCGCTTCTTGGCCGCCTTGCGGCTGGCCTTTTTCGCAGCTTTGCGGGCCGGACGCTTCGCGCCCTTGGCCGCCGCCCGCTTCTTCTTTGCCGCCTTCTTGGCTGCTTTCTTTTTCTTCGCGGGGGCCTTCTTCTTGGCCGGGGCAGCCGCCTTTTTCGGAGCAGCGGCCTTCTTCGGCGCAGCAGCTTTCTTCGGCGCCGCCGGCTTGGCCGGCGCGGCCGCAGGTGCTGCTTCCGCCGGTGCCGCCGCACTGTTTCCCGCCGCAGCAGGCTGCGCCTGCTTCAGGTCGGCCGCGAGCACATGCACCGCGAACGTCGCCCCATACGGATCGACGAACTGTGCGATCCAGTCGCCACCCGGCACTTCCATCGGCCCGTTGACCAGCGTGCCGCGTGCGGCCTTGGCCTTCTTGACGGCGTCGTTCACGTCCTTGACGCGGACGTAACCGAGCCACCCGGGTCCACCGGGCATCGAGGCGGGCTTGTTGAACATGCCGCCGCGCTGTACGCCATTGCTGCCGAAGAGCACGTACTTGCCCATGTCCTGGCCCATGTCGTGCTCGGCCATCTTCTCCCAGCCGAACACGGCCGAGTAGAAGTCGATCGCGGCGTTCCAGTCGGTGGTCGCCAGCTCGTGCCATGAGAACTCGCCGCGCTTGGCCGGCGACTCTTTGCCCGTGTCTCCCGAGCTCTGATAGACGGCGATCGCCGCACCCTGCGGATCGGCCAGCACTGCGTACTTGCCGGCGCCGCCCGGGATCGAGGTGACTTCCTTCGTCACGCTGCCGCCACGGCTCTTGGCCGCCTGGACCGTCGCTTCGATGTCCGGCGTGCCGACGTAGTGCAGCCAGTGCGGCGTGCCGGACGCCTGCGCCACCGAGCCGCCCAACGGGCCGCTGCCGGCGGCGAACATCTGGTAAGAGGGATCGTTTTCGAAGGCCTGCGTCTTCCACCCAAGCACCTTCGAATAGAAGGCATGGGCGCCGCTCGTGTCCGGCGTCATCAATTCATGCCAGACAAATCGTCCACGTACAGTGTTGTCTGCCATATCACGATCTCCCTCGAGAGTAAGTTGATTGTTGGGGGACGCAAAGCCGTTCGAAAACGTGAGCGCGGGAGCATACTCTGCTCGCCGCCGCAAATGTAAGGACGTCGCGCGCGTGCGCCGTGCGGTATTTGCCAAAACGCCGCGATGAGGTACAACGAAAAATATGACAACAATTGGCGGCCCGCGACTGTCGCGGCGGGTATTCGTAGTGGCAGCCGGCGCGGCACTTGCAGCCGTCGCGGCGCCGGGAATCGCGGCAGAAACCGGCGGCGCGTTGCAGATCTGGTTCGTCCGCCATGCCGAGAGCGAGATCAACATCCCGGGCAATCCGCGACCGGTGCCCGACGGCGGCGTGACCTATCCGTTGACTCGCAAGGGAGTCGAGCAGGCCAAGGCGCTGGCCGAAGCGACTGCCGACGCGCCGATCATCGCCCTCTACACGAGCACGTACCTGCGTGCCGTCCAGACCGCCGACGCCGTCGCCTTCCGTCATGACCTGACGCTGTCGCTGGCGCCCGAGGCCGTCGAAGTCGACCTCGGCATCACGCCCGGATCGCAGGAAGACGTGCGCAATGTATACGTCGAGCTGGCGCGCAAATGGACCGTCGAACGGGACCTCGAGGCGCGTCATGCGGAGGGAGAGAGTTTCGCCGACGTGCAGCGGCGCTTCCTGCCGTTCGTGCGCGAGGTCATGAACCGGCACGCGCAGGACACCGGCGTGGTCGTGATCGTGGCGCACGCCGCGACGATCGGCTTCATGGTGCCGGTACTCGCCGGCAACGTGCCGGCGGACTATGCCTTGCTCCACCCGCTGCCGAACACCGGCATCGTCAAGACCGAGCTGCGCGACAGCCGGTTGTTCTGCACGGATTGGCTGGGGATTCCGAGCGCGGAGTTCGGAGCCAAGGAGCCGTAGTTGTCAGGCTAAAGCCTGACCCACACAATTTCCTGTGGGTCAGGCTTCAGCCTGACTCTTGGTATTCTCTCCCGATGCGCAAACTCCTCTGGTTCCTCGTCGCGCTGATCGGCGCGTTCGCCGTCGGCGGTATCGCCCTGCACCGGGGCGAGACCATCAACGCCATGTGGATCGTCGTGGCAGCCGTCTGCGTCTACGCAATCGGCTATCGCTTCTACAGCGCCTGGGTCGTCGCGCGCGTATTGAGCGCCGACCCGAACCGCGCGACCCCGGCCCTGCGCCTGAACAACGGCCGCGATTTCATGCCGACGCACCGCTGGATCGTGTTCGGCCACCACTTCGCGGCGATTGCCGGCCCCGGCCCGCTGATCGGCCCGACGCTGGCAGCACAGTTCGGCTATCTGCCCGGCACGCTGTGGATCCTGGTCGGCGCAGTGCTCGGCGGGTGCGTCCAGGACATGACCATCCTGTTCCTCTCGACGCGCCGCGACGGCCGCAGCCTCGGTCAGATGGCGCGCGACGAGCTCGGCCCGGTCGGCGGCCTGGCCGCGATCATCGGCACGCTGACGATCATGATCATCCTCATCGCCGTGCTCGGACTGGTCGTGGTCAACGCGATGAAACATAGCCCGTGGGCGACCGCCACCGTGTTCGCAACCATTCCGATAGCTGTGCTGGTTGGGCTGTACCTGCGCAACATCCGGCCGGGCCGCGTGCTGGAAGGATCGATGATCGGCGTCGCGCTGCTGCTGTTCGCGGTCGTCGGCGGCGGCTGGGTCGATCACCATCCGACGCTGCGCACGCTGTTCGACATGGATGGCAAGCCGCTGGCGTGGTTCGTGATCGGCTACGGCTTCATCGCCGCGGTCCTGCCCGTGTGGCTGCTGCTCGCGCCTCGCGATTACCTGTCGACGTTCCTCAAGCTCGGCACGGTGCTGCTGCTGGCCATCGCCGTCGTGATCATGAGTCCCGAGATCAAGATGCCGGCGGTCACGCAGTTCATCGACGGCACCGGTCCGATCTTCGGCGGCGCGCTGTTCCCATTCGTGTTCATCACGATCGCATGCGGCGCGATCTCCGGCTTCCACGCGCTCGTGTCGAGCGGCACCACACCGAAGCTGATCGGCAGCGAGGCCGATGTGCGACTGATCGGCTACGGCAGCATGATGCTGGAGTCGTGCGTCGCAATCATGGCGATGATCGCCGCCACGCTGCTCGACCCGGGCGTTTATTTCGCGATCAACAGCGGGCCCGGCGTAGTTGGCGCGACCGCGGAGGCGGCGACCGCGACCATCACCTCCTGGGGCTTCCCAGTCACGGTCCAGCAGATGAACGACCTCGCGCGCGAGATGGGCGAGTCGACGCTGTTCGCACGCACCGGCGGCGCACCGTCGCTGGCAGTCGGCATGGCGAGCATCTTCTCCAACGCTTTCGGTCAGGGGTTACTCGCGCTCTGGTATCACTTCGCGATCATGTTCGAGGCGGTGTTCATCCTGACGACGCTCGACGCAGGCACGCGCGTCGGCCGCTTCATGCTGCAGGATGCGCTCGGCCACGTGTGGCGGCCGCTCGGCAGGACGTCGTGGTATCCATCGGTGCTGTTCGCGAGCGGCCTGGTCGTCGCAGGCTGGGGCTACTTTCTGTACATCGGCGTCGTCGATCCGAACGGCGGCATCAACATTCTGTGGCCGCTGTTCGGCATCGCGAATCAGCTGCTCGCCGGCATCGCGCTGTGCGTCGCCACCGGCATCCTGGTGAAGTCAGGCAAGCTGCGTTACGCGTGGGTGACAGGCGTTCCGCTCGCGTGGCTGGCGATCATCACGACGGTCGCGACGTGGGAGAAAGTGGTGTCGACCGACGTGCGTGTCGGGTTCCTCGCGGCCGCCGAGCAGATGGCGAACAAGCTTGCCTCCGGCGCACTGAGTCCCGAGCAGGCAGCAGTAGCGCCGCAGCTGATCTTCAATCAGCGTCTCGACGCGGGACTCGCCATCCTGCTGACGGCGATTCTCTGGATCGTGATCGCGGACATGCTGCGCGTGAGCTGGCGTGTGGTGAAAGGATTGCCGGTACTGCCAAGCTCGGAGGCGCCAGCGGTCGCGATGGCGGACGTGCGGATATGAAGCAGCGCCTCATCGATCTCTGGAAGATGTTGCGAGCGCTCGCGACGGACGATGCGTACGAGCGGTATCTCGTGCATCACGCGCAGGCGCATGCGGGTGCTGCGCCATTGTCGCGACGAGAGTTTTACTTGGGCGAGCAGCAGCGCAAGTGGACTGGAGTCTCACGCTGCTGCTGACGTCTGTGGAGTCAGGCTAAAGCCTGACCCACAGAAGACCTGCACTTCCTTTGTGGGTCAGGCTTCAGCCTGACAGTTACACCGTGAATCCCTGCTTGGCGATCGGCAGCGACCGGATCCGCTTGCGCGTCGCTGCGAAGATCGCGTTGCAGACCGCCGGTGCGACCACTGCGACTGCCGGCTCGCCCATGCCGCCCGGCTTCTCGGTGCTGTCCATGACATAGACCTCGATCTTCGGCGTCTCGTTGAGGCGCAGCAGTCGATAGTCGTTGAAGTTCTGTTCCTTCACGCGGCCGTTCGCGATGTTGATCTCGTTGAACAGCGCGGCGCCGAGGCCGAACACGATGCTGCCTTCCGCCTGCGCATGCACGATGTCGGGATTCACCATCTGCCCGCAGTCGATCGCGCAGACGATGCGATTGATCTTGAGCTGGCTACCCTCCACCGACACGTCCGCCACCTGCGCGATATACGTGTCGTAACCCGACATCAGCGCGATGCCCAGGTGATGGCCGCTCGGTGCGCGTCCCCACCCGGCTTTCTTCGCAGCCGTGTCCAGCACCGTCTGCCAGCGCGGTTGCTTGTCGAGCATGCTGCGGCGGAACTCGTACGGATCGATCTGACCTGCATACGCCAGCTCGTCCATGAAGCTCTCGACCGCGAAGCAGTTCAGCGCATGGCTCACCGAGCGCCAGTAGCCGACGCCGATACCGATCTCGTGCTGCAGATAATCGATGTAGACGTTGGGCACGGCGTAGGGGAAGTTGTGAGCTGCTTCCACCGCGAACGGATCGACCGCGCCGTTGGCGACGGCCGCCGGAAACCAGCGCGCAGTGATCGACGGCGCAACGAGATGAATCTTTACTGCGTTCAGCTTGCCGGCATCGTCGAAAGCTCCGCTCAGCGTGTTGCGCGCGGGCGGACGATACAGGTCGTGCGTCATGTCGTCTTCGCGCGTCCACAGCAACTTCACCGGCTTGTTCGCGGCCTTCGCGCATTCCACCGCGGCTGGAACGAAGTCGGCCTCGAGTCGTCGGCCGAAGCCGCCGCCGAGGAATGTCGTGTGCACGAATACTTTCTCCGGCGGCACTCCCGCGGCCTGCGCGGCTGTCGCCTGCACCAGCTGCTGAACTTGCGTCGGCGCATAGACATGGCAGCCGTCGTCGCGGAACTCGACGGTGCAGTTCTGCGGCTCCAGCGTCGCATGCGCGAGCATGGGCAGCTCGTAGGTCGCCTCGACGCGCCGACCGGACCGCAGCCCGCTGTCGGCGTCACCTTCCTTGCGGACCTCCTTGCCCTTGCCGGCCGCAGCAGATCTCAGGCCGGCGCTGATCGATGCGTTCGTCAGCTTCGCGTTCTTGCCCGAAGCCCACGTGATCTCCAGCTTGTCGCGCGCCTGGTGCGCCTGCCAATACGAGTCCGCGATCACCGCGATGCCGGACGAGGTCTGCAACACGTGACGCACGCCGGGCATTCCCTGCGCGGCTTCGGCCTTGAAGCTCTTGACGCTGGCGCCGAGCTCCGGCGGCTGAGCCAATGCCGCGTACAGCATTCCCGGCAAGCGCACGTCGATGCCGAACTGCGCGGAGCCGTCCACCTTCGCGGGCGTGTCCAGGCGCTTTTGCGGTTTGCCGATGTACTTGAACTCGTTGCGTCCCTTGAGCTGCACGTTCTCGGGCTTCGGCAGCGCCGCCGCCGCTTCCGCGAGCTCACCGAACGACTTGCGGCGGCTGGTGAATACAACGTAGCCGTCCGCGACCGAGCACGACTGTGTCGGCGCGCCCCACTCTTTCGCGGCTGCGCTGACGAGTCTCATGCGCGCTTCCGCGCCCGCCATGCGCAGCTTTTCCCACGCGTCACGCACACTCGTGCTGCCGCCCGTCACCTGGCCGCCCAACAGAGCGTTGACGTACTCCTTGCCGGGCGGAGCGAATTCGACTTTGACCGTCGACGGCGCGACGCCAAGTTCTTCGGCGATCAGCGTCGGCAGAGCGGTGTACACGCCCTGTCCCATTTCCGAGCGATCGCACAGCATGGTGATCGATCCGTCAGTACCGATCCTCAGCCACGCGTTCGCAGTGACTTGCTTCGCCGGGCCTGCGCTCTTCGCGGCCTCTTCGGGCTTGCTGCACGCGGGCAGATAAACGGCGATCACGAGACCGCCGGTCGCCGTGGCCGCAGTCTTCAGAAAACTGCGACGCGACAGGCCTTCAACGTTGTCGTCATGTGGGACGCGCATCATGTCAGCCGCCCTCCTTGCCACTGAGCTCGGCCGCACGATGAATCGCCTTGCGAATGCGCGGATACGTTCCGCAGCGGCAGAGGTTGCCGGACATCGCGCCGTCGATATCGGCGTCCGACGGTTTCGGGTTCTGCTTCAGCAGCGCGGCGGCGGCCATGATCTGACCGGACTGGCAGTAGCCGCACTGGGGCACGTCCATCTCGATCCACGCCTGCTGCACGGGGTGGCTGCGATCGCTCGACAGCCCTTCGATCGTCGTAATGGATTTACCGGCAACGCTCTCCGCCGGTGTGACGCACGAGCGTGTCGGTACGCCATCGACGTGCACGGTACATGCGCCGCATATAGCTTTGCCGCATCCGTACTTGGTGCCGGTCAGTCCGAGCGTATCGCGCAATGCCCACAGCAGCGGTGTGTCGCCCGCCACATCGACATCCTGCGCCTGACCATTGATCGTGAGCTTGATCATGTCCAGTCCCCCATGCGCCGCAGCGGCCAGTCGTTGTCGGTGCGTACTATACGCTGCATCGCGCGAGCGGCGGTGCACCGGCCCGCGCCGGTCGAATAGGGGGTTATGCGGATCGCGGCGTTGTCGACTGTCGGCGCCTCGCGACGGGAGCGGTCGGTAGGTTTGACACCCCGTCGCTCCGTATGTCATTTACCTCCGCTCGAATCCAACAGGAGACTCGTCATGGCGTTGTGGAAAGACCAGTACGGCCGCGAACAGACCACGCCGGAACCGGCGGCGGACAAGCCTGCCGCAGCTACGCCGGTGAGCATCGAGTCGGCCCGCCAGCCCGCCGCGACGCAGGTGCGCAGCAGTGGCGAAGCGAAAGAGTCGCTGCTGGCGGCGGGATTGACGATCGAAGGCAAGATCGAAGGCTCGGGCCACGTCCGCATCGCGGGCAGCTTCAAAGGCGACGTGCACGTGCAGGGCAACGTGACGATCGAATCCGGCGCGAAAGTGACCGGCGGCGTACGCGCCAACACCGTCGTGATCGGCGGCGAGCTGGAAGGCAACATCGATGTGGCATCGCGCGTCGAGCTGCTGCAAACCGGCGTGCTGAACGGCGACCTGAAAGCCGGCTCGCTCACGGTCGCGGCAGGCTCACGCATGCGCGGCCGCGCGGAGTTCGGCTGGGACGAGAAAGGCGGCGGCGGCAAAAGTTAAGAGGCTCCGCCTGTGAACACCGGCCGCGTCGTGCTGACGGGCAAGACGCGCGTCTGCCCTCATTGCAAGTCGACGATCCTCGAAAGCTCGAGCGTCTGTCCCGCTTGCCAGCATCACCTGCGGTTCGACCCGAAGGCGATCGTCGAGCGGCGCCTGCAGCCCGCGTTCTCGGCGCTCAGGGTCGAGGGCGGGTTCAAACATCCGGCGGGCGGCGAGCCGTGGGAGTACTCGGTCGTCATTTCGATCCGCAACGACCGCGGCGAGGAACTGGCGCGCAAGGTGGTCGGAGTCGGCGCGCTCGCACCGAACGAGGGCCGGACGGTGACGTTGTCGGTCGACGTGTTCACCGCCACCGGACCGGCCGTCGAAGTCGAGCGCCGCGCAGACACGTTGCATGCGCCGGAGAGGAAGCCCGCGGAGAGGCCCGCGGAGAAGAAAGAGTTGCCGGAGCCGCAACGCAGCCTGCAGAACCTGGCCCAGCAGACCAAGGACAAGCTGAAGCCGCCGAAGTAGGCGTCGCGTCGCACATGCCGCGGATATACCTGGTGAGACACGCCAAGCCCGCGGCTGGCTGGGGAGACGATCCGGACCCGGGCCTGGACGCACTCGGCGCAACGCAAGCGACAGCAGTAGCGCAACAGCTCGCGAGCATCACGGCGCGCACGCCGGTATATACGAGCCCGTTGCGTCGTTGCCGCGAGACGGCGGTGCCGCTCTGCGAGCTGTGGCAATGCGCAGCCACAGTGCTGACATCGGTCGCCGAAATTCCATCGCCGCCGCTCGATCGCGAGGCGAAGCGCGAATGGCTCACCGCAGGGATGGCCGGGACGTGGCGTGAGTTGCACGAGCGCGCGCCGGCCGGCTCGATCGACTACCTGGACTGGCGACGCAGCGTCGTCGACGCCCTGAACGCGTTACCCCATGATTGCGTCGTGTTCACGCATTACATCGCGATCAACGTCGCGGCCGCTGCCGCGCAACGGCGCGAGGAAGTCGTGTGCTTCAGGCCGGATCACGCATCGGTCACGGTGTTGGAGGCAGGAGCGCAGGGCTTGCGGCTGGTTGAGCTCGGTCGGGAAGCGCAGACCGGCGTGCTCGTGGGTCAGGGCTACCGGAAGTAGCGTCGCGCGTCACTTCAATCGTGACGCAAATGCAAGTAATCGCCGACGCCGGCGCGCACCTATAATCCCGCTCCCTCACTGGCCCCACGAGAGAACACGCTCATGACAATCTCGATGTACGAGGCGTCCATCCCGACCTTCCTGCACACGCTGCGCGCCCTCAAGGCGATCCTGGAAAAGGGTATCGCGCATGCCGAAACGAGGAAGTACGAGCCAACGCTGCTCGCCACCACGCGCCTGGCGCCGGACATGCTCCCGCTGACGCGGCAGATTCAGATCGCAACCGACGCGGCCAAGGGTGCGGCGGCGCGCCTCTCCGGCGTCGATCCGCCGAAGTTCGAAGACAACGAGACGACGATGGCCGAGCTGATCGCGCGCGTCAGCAAGACCATCGACTACCTGCAAAGCTTCAAGCCCGAGCAACTCAACGGCTCCGAGGACCGCACCATCACGATCCCGACGCCGCGCCAGACGTTTACGTTCCCCGGGCTGGTCTTCCTGCGGCACTGGGCGCTGCCGAACTTCTTCTTCCACGTCACGACGGCTTACAACCTGCTGCGTCACAACGGCGTGGAGATCGGCAAGGCCGACTTCCTCGGCCGCGTCAGCTGACGCGACGCGCTCGCTGTTTCTTTTTCGCTTTGCTGCGTGCGGCCGGCTTTTTCGCCGGCCGCGCTTCTTCCACCTGTGCGTCCAACCCCCGGATGCATCGCTGCAGAAGATTCTGCAGCTGGCCGATCTCGCGCTCGGCGAGCGCCGCCAGCATCCTGCGCCAGATTGCTTTACCGACGACCCTGGCCTGATCCAGTTGCTTGCCGCCGCGCGCGGTGACGAACCAGCTATCGGCGCGTGAGCTCGACGGATGCGGCCGGCGCTCGAGCTGCCCGTCGCGTTCCATGCGATGCAGGATGGTGTTCATCGTCTGCGCCGTCACCGAGCTGCGACGCGCCAGTTCCGCACCCGCCAGGCCCGGCTCCGCATCGATGGTGTACAGCGTCGCCAGGTGAGCAAAGGACAATTCGATGCGCCCGCGGCGCAGGCCTTCGTCGACTGCCTGACGTAAAGAATGGTGTAGACCCTTGAGCAGGTAAGGGATCGCCTCCTCGGGCGGCAGGGTTTGCAGGTGCGTCTCAAGACTTCTTGACGATGGGCGTGACACGCGGCGCATGGCTCCATATCAGGTTGCTGATATCGTATCAGCAAGCTGATATCAGACAACCGCAGTTACTTCGCCATGATCACTTCGAGCGCGCTGACGAATCTTCGCACTCACCTGCCGCAGTCCCGCCGCGGACGCGTGCTCGCGGCTGTGGCAGTCGCGGTGGTGTTGCTCGCCGCACTGATCCTGTTGTTGCGCGGCGCCTCGACTCGTGGCGCTCCGCCTGTAGTCTCCGCGGCGGCGCAGGCTGTAACGGCGAAGACTCTCGAGACAGTGCAGGTTCAACGCGGCGTCACCGCCAACGGCACGGTGCACGCATGGCAGGAAATCGTGATCGGCCCGGAGGTCGGCGGCTATCTCGTCGCTGCCGTGAACGTCGACGTCGGCGACCGCGTTCGCAAAGGCCAGGCGCTCGTGCAGCTCTCCGAGGATCTGCTCGCCGCGGAAGTGGCATCGAAGCGCGCGAATCTCGAACAGGCGCAGGCGTCGCTGGAGAACGCCGCAGCTGCGTATCGTCGCGCGCAATCGCTGTCCGGCTCGGGCGCTCTGTCGCAGTCCGACATGGACAAGCTGCGTAGCGAAGAGCTCGCGGCTCGCGCGCGTGTCGAAGTGAGCAAGGCGGAGCTGCAGGGCGCGGATCTGCGCCTGCGACACACGCGCGTCACGGCATCCGATGACGGCATCATCTCCGCGCGCAGCGTGAACGTCGGTCAGGTCGCGCAGGTCGGCAGCGAGATGCTGCGACTGTTACGCAAAGGGCGCGTCGAATGGCGCGCGGAGATTCCGGAATCGCGCATGCGCGAGATCGGGATCGGCCAGAACGTGAAGCTCACGACCGCCGACGGCGCGCAACTCGAAGGCAAAGTGCGCGCGATCGCGCCGACCGTCGAGAGCAGCACGCGTGCCGGGCTCGTCTACGTCGACATTCCTTCCAACCGCGGCGCGCGCCCGGGCATGTTTGCGCGCGGCGAGATTCTGCTCGGTCAGGCCGCGGCGAGCATGGTATCGCTGTCGAGCATCGTGACCCAGGATGGCTACACGTACGTCTTCGTCGTCAACGACCAGCAACTGGTCGCGCGTCGGCGCGTCGAGATCGGCGCGGTGCGCGGCAAGCAGATCGAGATCGTGAGCGGCGTGCAGCCGGGCGAGCGCGTCGTCGACAAAGGCGCGGGCTTCCTCAAGGACGGCGATCACGTGCGCGTCGTGCTGGGCACGCCCGACGGCGGGGAAGGCTCGTGAACTTCGTCACCTGGTCGATCCGCAATCCCGTTCCGGTCATCGTCATTTTCGTCGCGCTGACCGTCGCGGGGCTGGTGAGCTTCGCGAAGCTCGGCGTGCAGGACCGGCCGGACGTCGAGCTGCCCGCCGTCGTCGTGACGATCGCGTACCCGGGCGTGCCGCCCTCGCAGCTCGAAAGCGAAGTCACCCGCAAGATCGAGGACGCGGTCGCAACCGTGACCGGCATCGAGCACATTCATTCCATCGTGAACGAAGGCGTGTCGACGACTTCGATCCAGTTCCGCTTCGAGCGCGACCTCAACGAAGCAGTGGACGAAGTACGCGACGCTGTCACCGGTGTGCGCGCCAACCTGCCTGCGGACGCACGCGAACCGGTGATTTCCCGCGTGACCACTGCCGGCAGCCCCGTCGTCACCTTCAGCGTCGAGTCGCCGAACATGAGCGACACCGAGCTGTCGTGGTTCGTCGACCTCACGGTGATGCGCGAGCTGACTGCGGTGAAAGGCGTCGGCAGCGTCAGGCGTGTCGGCGGCGTGACACGCGAGATCCGGGTCGATCTCGATCCAGATCGCATGGCATCGCTCGGCGCGACAGCAAGCGACGTATCACGTCAGCTGCGGCGAATCCAAGCCGAGTATCCGGGCGGTGAAGCTCGCGTCGGCGGCCTCGAACAGAGCGTGCGCACGACCGGCACGATCGCCTCGCCGCAGGAGCTCGCCGCCCTGCCGATCGTGTTGCCTGACGGCCGGACGCTCCGCCTCGACACGATTGCCGAGGTTCGCGATCAGGCCGCGGAGCGCCGCCAACTGGCGTTGCTGGACGGCAAGCAGGTCATCGGGTTCCAGGTAGTCCGAGCGTGGGGTGCGAGCGCGCTGGACGTCGCGGACGCTTCGCGAGCCGCGGTCGAACGACTGGGCAAGCAGCACCCGAACGTGCGCTTCAAGGAAGTGAGCTCGACGGTCGACTTCATTCACGAGTCATACGCGGCTTCGATGGAGATGCTGTTCGAGGGCGCGCTGCTCGCAGTGATCGTCGTGTGGATCTTCCTGCGCGACTGGCGCGCCACGATCATCTCCGCAGCCGCGCTGCCGCTGGCGATCATTCCGACGTTCTGGGCGATGTATCTGCTGGGCTACACGTTGAACCTGCTCACGCTGCTCGCGCTGTCGCTGGTCGTCGGCATGCTGGTCGACGATGCGATCGTCGAAGTCGAGAACATCGTGCGCCATCTGCGCAACGGCAAGAAGCCGCTCGAGGCTGCGACCGACGCCGCGATCGAGATCGGCCTTGCCGTCGTCGCGACGACGCTGACGCTGTGCGCCGTCTTCGTGCCGGTCGCGTTCATGGGCGGTGTGCCGGGTGAGTTCTTCCGACCGTTCGCCTTCACCGCCGCCGTGGCCGTGATGTTCTCGTTGCTGGTCGCCCGCATGCTCACGCCGATGATGGCCGCGTACATGTTGAAGCCGCACGCGGAGCCGAACGAGGACAGCTGGATCAAGCGCAAGTATCTGGTCGCGATCGAATGGTGTCTCGGACACCGGCGCAAGACGCTCGCGGTTGCCACGGCTCTGCTGGTCGCGTCGTTCGCATTGATCCCGTTCATTCCGAAGGGCTTCGCGCCGGCCGGTGACGTCGGGTTCGCCGTGCTGCAAGTGGAATTGCCGCCAGGCGCGGGGCTCGAAGAGACGCACGCAGGTTGCCGAGACCATTCGCGCTCGCGTGATGCAGATTCCGAACGTCACGAGCGTGTACAGCATCATCGGCGCTTCCGCAGGCGGCGGTGGCCCGGGCGGGCCGGGCGACTCCGTCGGCGACGTGCGTCGCGCCAACCTGACGATCAAACTGACACCGCGCGACGAGCGCGACATGACGCTGCAGGAATTTCAGGTGACGGCGGCGGCGGCGCTGCGCGACATACCCGGCGTGCGCATGTCGTTCGGTGGAGGCGGCAATGGCGGCAAGCTGCAGCTCACGCTCGCGAGCGACGATCCCGATCAGCTCAACGCCGCAGCAGCCGCGGTCGAACGCGACCTGCACACCGTGCCGGGATTGAGCAACGTCACTTCGAGCGCGAGCCTGCTGAAGCCGGAGATCGTCATTCGTCCGCTGCCGGACCGCGCCGCCGAGCTCGGCGTCACGACCGACACGCTCAGCACCGTCACACGCATCGCGACTTCCGGCGATGTCGAGAACAGTCTCGCGAAACTCAACCTCGCGAGCCGGCAGGTGCCGATCCGCGTGCAGCTGCGCGACGATACGCGCGGCGACCTGGAGCGCATCCGGCTACTTTCCGTTCCCGGCAAAGCGGGACCGGTGCCGCTCGTGAGCGTCGCCGAAGTGTCGATGGGATCCGGGCCGGCGCGCATCACGCGCTACGACCGCAGCCGCAACGTCACGGTCGAGGCCGATCTCAACGGCCTGCCGCTCGGCGACATGGTGAACAAAGCACGCCAGCTGCCGGCGCTGCAGAACCTGCCGGCCGGCGTGCATCAGGTCGCTGCCGGCGAAGTCGAATTCATGATGGAGCTGTTCGCCGGCTTCGGCCAGGCGATGGTCGTCGGCATCCTCTGCATCTATCTGCTGCTGGTGTTGCTGTTCCGCGAGTTCCTGCAACCGATCACGATCCTCGCGGCGCTGCCGCCTTCCGCCGGCGGCGCGCTGTTCTTCCTGTTCATCACCGGTTACGAGATGTCGGTGCCGGCGCTGATCGGCATGCTGATGCTGATGGGCATCGTGACGAAGAACTCGATCCTGCTGGTCGAGTACGCGGTGAAGGCGATGCACGAAGGCATGTCGCGCTTCGACGCGCTGATCGACGCATGCGCCAAGCGCTCGCGGCCGATCGTGATGACGACGATCGCGATGGGCGCAGGCATGTTGCCGATCGCCACCGGCTGGTCGGGCGATCCGAGCTTCCGCGCGCCGATGGGCGTGGCTGTGATCGGCGGTCTGCTGGCGTCGACGGCGCTGAGCCTGTTCGTCGTGCCGGTGATCTTCACCATCACCGACGACCTGCAGCAGAAGCTGCGGCGCAGTTTCGCGCGGTTCAGGAAGCAGGATGCTGCGCAACCGGCGCAGAGTGTCGGCTAGCGGTAGATCTAGTCTTCTTTCTGCTCGCCGCCGACGGGCTGCCCGAGAAACATCAAGCGGTCGTTCAGTGCGGCCACCATATCCACGTACGCTGCTGCGCGCTGGTCGCCTCGCGCAATGGCGTCGGCTGCCTCGAGCGCTTCCTTGAATATCGACGTGCCCTGATCCACGTCGCCCGTCTTGACGCGTGCGGCCGCCAGCGCCGCGAACGCGGCAGGTTTCGGCTGCTTCTCATCGATCCTGCGCACGGCGCGTCGCGCTGCTTCGATCGTCTCCTGCGACAGCGGCGTCGTTGCTCGCAGCATCTGCATGCCCAGCACGCCGAACTGCGCGGCCGCTTCGATCAGCGGATCCGAGAACTCTGCGGCACTTGCCGCTGCCGACGCGCTATCGGCAGAGGTCTGCATCGTCACGATGTCGCGCACGACCAGCGCGCGGGCGATGCGATCGTTCATTCGCAGCGCGGTCTGCAATGCTGCAGCCGAATCGCCGGCGCGGGCGAGGCCGCGAGCGATATGGTCGAGTGTGTCCTCGCGCCGCTCGCCGCGTTCGAGTTTCTCCGCCTCACGCAGCGCGCGCGCGAGTGTCTGCACCGCGCCTGTGCGGTCTCCGCTGATTGCCTGCAGGCGCCCGAGCTGGGCAAGGGTCACTGCGCGTCGCTCCGGCTCGCGCTGATGCGCTTCGACGGCGGCGATCGCCGTTGCGAACATCTCCTTCGAAGCATCGACGCCGCCAGCCGCTGCGAGACGCCCCTGCATCGCGGCCCGATGCAGATCGTCATCGATCTTCTGGAGCGTCTCGACCGCGCCGTTGACGTCGCCCTTGTCAGCGCGCGCAAGCGCAACTCGTCCGTAGATCTGTGCGCGGTCTGCACGACGCACCCGGCCGACCATCGCCTCGGCCCGGTCGTAGCGACCGGCGCGCACTTCGGCGACAGCGATGTCGCCAGCCGCGAGTGCCTGATAGAACGGATCGTCGATGTCGCGCAGCATGTCGCGCGCGTTTGCCAATTCACCGCTCGCCGCCGCAATCGCGACGAGCGCGCGCAGGATTTCGCTCTTCGCTTCGCGCTCGCGAATCAACGCAGCCGTCTGTTGAGCTGCCGCACTGTTGCCGGCGCGCAGCTCGACAGTAGCAATCTGCACGAGCGCCGCACCCTGTTGTCGCTTCGCCTCTATGCGGTTCGCCGTCTGACGCGCGCCGACGAGATCGTCAGCCGCGATCTGCGCGAGCACGATGTCGTTCAACACCCAGTCGCGAAACGCCGGCTCGCGGATTTTCTCGACTGCAGCGAGCGCCTCGTGAATCGTGCGATCCGGCGCGGACGTGCCGATCAGCGTCTGCACGCGCGCGATGCTGGCGAGCGTCTCGGCGCGTCGATACGGATCGTCGATGGTTTCGGCCGCAGCGAGGGCGCGTGCGAGCGCGACGCCGCGCCATTGAACTGGATCGTCGACGGACTGCGCGCGCGCAATCGCAGCGGTGACCGCGATTGACGCCACAACCAGCAGAAGCCGCCGAAGCTGCATGCGGCTAGCGTCTGCCGCCTGCAGCGAAAGGTCAACAAATCCTCAGCAGCCGATGATCGGCGCGACCGCGGCGCGAATTCTCTGCATCTGCGGCTGCGTGACCATGCCTCCCAGCAGCTTGGTGAGGTGCGGATGCTGCGAGCCGGACGCGATGTACTGCCAGCGATACGCGCGCAGCACCGTCTCGCGGATGGCGTGCTGCTCGGCCGCCGTGAAGGTCCGATCGCACAGACGCATGAAATAGGCGGCGTCCGACGCGGACTGACCTTGCAGCAGATGATCGAGACCGCAGATGAGCGCGATCAGATCGTCGACCGCCGCGTCGCGCGCCTCGGGACTCAGCGCACGGTCTTCGCGGCACCACTCGATCTCGTCCATCACGGCGTGCTGGCATTCCTCGAGCCAGTGGAACCGGAACACGTCGCGATACAGATCGGACAGCTCCTCGTCGCGCTCGATGCTCTCGCGATAATGGACCTGCGTGAACAGTTCCACGTGGCAGGTCATTGCCAGCACGGCCCAGCTCGACTTGCCGAGTATCGTGCGCGCGACTTCGTTGGCATCGGCGACCAGCGCATAGCCGCCGGGCATCTTCGCCGCCAGCGCGTGCTCGATGCGGCGGAACAGCTCCTGGTGCTTGATCTCCTCGTCGCTGAACCGCACCAGCCCTTCGAGCGCCACCTGGTCGCCCAGGCCGTAGCGGATCGCCATCTCCAGCGTCTTGGTGCTGATGAAGCGCTCCAGCAGCCCGAAGATGCAGGCGTAGCTGCGGCCTTGCACGTGGCTCATCGTGCGCTTCTCCTGCGCCGTCAGGAACGGCAGGTCGTTGACCTTGGTGAGCCCGTCCGGGAGGAATTTGCGGCGGAAATCGAAGGTGCGGCCACGGAAAACGTCGGCATCGATGTCCCAGCGGACGCGCTTGGAAGCCTTGATGCAGCGGGCATAGCGGGCGCGGTCGCTGTTCTCCTGGAACAGGCGCTCGGCGGCGGGCGAGACGACGAGATCGACGGCGGCGTTCATGCGCGGGAGAAACTCGATGGCGATAGGGGCGTAGCGCATAGTGACGAACCCTCGCAATTCCCACATGAGGCAGGCGCCTCATTCGATGCGCCGCTGCGCCCGGGACAAATGTCCCGGACCTCAGGGTGCCGGGAGAGAAAAACCGGGGAAACTGAACACCGCAGCAAGCCGTTTCGGCCATCGGAACGGATCCCGCCGATTCCAATGCTGCGGCGCTGAGTTTCCCCGGTTTTTCTCTCCCGGCACCTGAGTAAACGGAAAAGGCGGGGTGAAGCCGTCAGAAGAGCCCGCGGTCGCGGGCGTGCACGATCGCGCGGGCGCGCGAATCGACGTTGAGCTTCTCGAAGATGTTGGTCAGGTGGTTGCGCACGGTTTTTTCGCTGATGAACAGCTTGCGCGCGATGTCGGCGTTGGCCTCGCCGTGCGCCACCAGCCGCAGGATCGCGTTCTCGCGCGCCGTCAGCTCCGGCAGGTCGCCGCGCTGGGGTGAGTCCGGCGCGCCCTCGCCCGGGCCGAGAAAATCGGCGAACGCTTCGCAGAACCGCTCCCACGCCGGCTCTGCTTCGATGAGGATGTGATTGCGACTCTCCAGCGTCACGAAGTGTGCGCCGGGAATTTCCGAGGCGAGCAGCCTGCCCTGCTCGAACGGAATGCGCGCGTCGCCGCGTGCATGCACGACCAGCGTCGGCACTCGAACTCGCGGCAGCAGCGCACGCACGTTGATCTCGCCGAACGATTCGAGAATGCGCGCCGCGATTTCCGGCTGCGTCGTCGTGCGCATCAGGTCGCTGAACCAGCGGACCTGCTCGGCGTTCGCGTCCGGGATGAACAGCGATGCGAACAGCTGGCGGAACGCCGGGTTTTCCTGACCCCAGCCCTGGCGGATCAGCTCGATCAACGCCTGGCCGTGGCGGCGCCCTTCGTCGCCGCGCTGACCCCAGCCCTCGGCGTAGCAGCCATACAGCACCAGTTGCGTCACGCGCTTCGGATGGCGCACGGCATATTCGATACAGGCCGCGCCGCCCTGCGAGATCCCGAGCAACGCAAAGCGGTCGAGGTCCGACGCGTCGATGATGGCTTCGAGATCCGCAACCTGCGCCGCGTGCGAAAGATCGTCCGCGTTCCAGTCCGACAGGCCGCAGCCGCGCGGATCGAAGCGGATCAGCTGGCGGCCGACCGAGAGAAAGCGGAACCAGTGCCGCCACACCGGGCTCTGCCAGTCGAACTCCAGGTGCGACAGCCAGTTCGCCGACTTGACCAGCGGCGCCCCGCTGCCCGAGGTCGCGACCGCCAGGCGCACGCCGTCGGCGGATTTGATGAACCGGATCGTTTGCTGCATCGAAGACACGGAACTGCGCTGGCGAGGCCTGCGGGCCAGCGCCAAGAATACAACTTCGGCGTGCTCAGATGGCGCGCAGTGCAGTCGCGACTGGCAGTCGTGCAGCCCGCACGGCAGGGAACAGGCCGCCGATGAGCCCGATCGTGATGGCCCACAGGATGCCGGTTGCGATGAGCGCCGGGCTGACGCTCAGCTCGAAGATCAGGTGACCGGCCGCGGCGCCCCCGGCGGAGGTGCTGACCTGATGTCCGTTGAAGAACAGCCAGGCGATGGCCGCGCCGATCACGCCGCCGATGAATGCGAGAAGCAGTGCCTCCGTGAGCACCGACATGACCATCGCGGTCGGGCCGAAGCCTATTGCCCGCAACGTCGCAATCTCGCGTAGGCGCGCGCTCACTGCCGAATACATGGTGTTCAGCGCGCTGAAGATCGCGCCGATCGCCATGATGCCGCCGACGACATACGCGATGACGTAGATGACCCTGCCGATCGTCTCCGATTGACGGCGGTAGTACTCGCGCTCGCGGCTGATATCGACGGCAAGCGCCGGGTTGGCGGTCAGCGCGTCCTTGAACTTCTGGAATGCCGCGGTCGATTCCAGCATGACTGTCACGCTCTGAAAGCCGCCGCGCTGATCCGCCGCCAGCAGTGTTTCCGCATCGGTCATCAGGCCCGACTCGTGCGAATCGCCGTCGCTCGAGAACACACCGACCACCGTCCACGTCGCCCCGCGCGTCTTGATCTGGTCGCCGATGTTCAAACCCTTGAATTCCGCGTGTGCGGCCTTGCCGACGATGAGCTCGGTCACGGCGCTGCGGAACATGCGGCCCTGGATGATCTTCACCTCCGGGCGCAGCTCGGCGAGCTGCGGTCCGACGCCGCGCAGCGCGACGTTCACTTCCGCGCCGTCTTCCTTGCGAAACAGATTTACCAAGCGCAGCGACTCTGCCGAAGCGATCGGCTTGCCGGCGCCATCGCGCTTGACGCCAGGAGCGTCCTGGATGAGCCGCGCCGCGTCGCGTGCGAGCGCGCTACCGCTTTCGGCCGCGGAGCCGTTGCGCAGCACGATCGCGCGGTCGTCACGTCCCGAGTTCTCCATCGTCTCGAGCATGCCGGTGGACATCGCGAGCACCGAGATCAGCACGGCGACCACGCCGGCGATGCCGATCACGATGACGATCGAGGTGCCCACCCGGTGCGGCAGGCTCTTGAAGTTCATCGCCGTGACGGCGCCGATCTGCCTGAAGAGGTTCATGGACCCTTATCTCCCCGCCAGCGCGTCGACGATGTTCAGCTGCTTGGCGCGCCACGCGGGCGGCAAACCGCTGATGATCGCGAGCAGCAGCGCGACGCCACCGCCCATCGCGATCACGATCAGCGGCATCTTGAAGGCGCCGAACACCTGCTTGAGCAGGCCGGAGTTGAACGCGAGCACCGCGATTGCCAGGCCGATGGCGGCGGCGAACACGCACAGCGCGAGCGCTTCGATCAGCACGAGCGTCAACACCTTGCCATCGGAGAATCCGAGCGTCTTGAGGACAGCCAGCTCGGGCGTGCGCTCGCTGACGGACTGCATCATCGTGTTGGCAGTCAGGAACATCAGAGTGAACAGCACCGCGCCGACGATGGCGTTGGCAATGAAGTTGATGTCGCCGAGCTGCTTCAGCTGCATCTGCGCCAGCGCCGATTCCGTCTGTGTGCGCGACTCGAACGACGAGTTCGCGAACATCGCGTCGATCTGCTTGGAAACGCGCGTCGCCTGGTGCGGATCGACGATGCTCACCAGGTAGTAGTGCGCGACGTTGCCGCCGAACGAGCTGTTCTCCTTGAAATAATCCTGGTTGATGTAGAAGGACGGGAAGCCCGCGCCGTAGGCCGACGAGTCGAACGTGCCGACGACGTCGAACATCCAGGTGCTGCTGCCCTGCTTCGTGGTCCAGATCGAGGTGCCGAGAGGAATGCGATCGCCGATCTTCCAGCCGTATTGCTTCGCGAGCGGCTCGCCGACGAGCACGCCGGTGCGCGTCTTCTTCATCGCCTCGATGTACTCAGGCTTGATCTTGATTTCCTTGTACACGGCGAACAGCGGCCCGGGATCGGTCGCGAACGCCGGAATCGCGTTGCGCGCGTTCTGGTAGTAGCCGCCGAAATAGGTCCAGTGCGAAACCGCGCGCACGCCGGGCACCCTGCGAATGCGCTCGCCGTAGGAAATCGGCAAGCCGTCGGTCATGTTGGTCTTGGCGGAAACGTACAGGCGATCGACGTCGAGATTCGCGAGCACCGTGTTGAAGCCCTGGTTGATCCCCTGCAACAGGCCGAACAGCAGGAACGCAATCACGACCGACGCCATCGTGAAGAACGTGCGGGCGCGCTTGCGCCACAGCCCCGCCCAGATCAAGTGGAAGTACTTGAGCCCCAGCAATCGAGTCAGATATTTCATGCCGCGCGTCTCGCTCCCTCGTCGACCAGCCGGCCTTTGTCGAGGTGCAGCTCGCGCGAGGCGTGCTCGGCCGCCTTCGGGTCGTGCGTCACCATGACGATCGTCTTGCCCTGCGTGCGGTTCAGCGCCTGCAGGAGGTTCATGATCTCCTCGGCGCTGCGGCGATCCAGATCGCCCGTCGGCTCGTCGCAAACGAGCAGCGTCGGATCTGCTACCAATGCACGCGCGATGGCGACCCGCTGCTGTTGGCCGCCGGAGAGCTCGTTGGGCTTGTGCCTGCCGCGATCCGCCAGCCCCACGAGCTGCAGAGCAGTCTCAACGCGCTGGCGGCGCTCGTTCCGCGACAGGCTGGTGAGCAGCAGCGGCACTTCGATATTCGCTTCGGCAGTCAGCACCGGCAGCAGATTGTAGAACTGGAAGATGAAACCGATGTGTCGCGCGCGCCAGGTCGAAAGCGCGGCGCGCGACAGACGATCGATGCGCTCTCCCGCGACCATCACCTCGCCGGTCGTCGGCTGATCGAGCCCGGCGATCAGGTTCAGCATCGTGGTCTTGCCCGAGCCCGAAGGCCCCATCAACGCCAGGAACTCGCCGCGCGCAATATCCAGGTCGACGCCGTGCAGGACTTCGACCTGCTGCTTGCCGCGCAGATAACTCTTGGCGACGTTGCGCAACGAGACGACTGCAGTCATGAAGTCCTACCTCGGGCCGGCTTTCGCGTCAGTGATGAGTTTTTCAGCGGCGGCGAGTGTACGACGCGAAACCGGGTGGCGTGATGCCGTGTCGGCGAACGGCCGATACGTACCGGCCAACGGCTCGACGAGCATGCCGCTTGCGAAAGGCGTGGCTTTCGCTGCGCTTTATCATTGGCGAAAAGTCGCCGAGGCGCTTTTCGCACGCTTGCGAAAGGCGTGGCTTTCGCTGCGCTTATCATTGGCGAAAAGTCGCCGAGGCGCTTTTCGCATCAAGCGGCGGCGGGTTGCGCGTCCAGGCGCGCTTCGCGGATCGGCAGGTTTGCAGCGGCGGCCAGCAGCGCGAGGAAAATATCCGCGTACCAGATCCACTCGTAGTTGCCGGTCTGCGCGAGCGCGATGCCGCCGAGCCACGCGCCGAGGAAGCCGCCGATCTGGTGCGACAGCAACGTCAGGCCGAACAGCGTCGCGAGGTAACGCGTGCCGAACAGCTTGCCGACCAGTCCGGACGTCGGCGGCACCGTTGCGAGCCAGGTGAAGCCGAGCGCACCGGCAAACATGTAGACGTTCAGCGCCGTCTTCGGCATCACGACATAGATGGCGACGATCACCGCGCGGCTCGCGTAGATCAGCGCCAGCAAGTACTTCATGCGATAGCGCTGTCCCAGCCAGCCGGCCGACAGACTGCCGGCGACGTTGAACAGCCCGATCAACATGAGGGAGCTCGCCGCGACTTCCGGGCCCAGTCCGCACAATCGCAGGTCGTTCGGCAGATGCGTGACGAGGAAAGCGATGTGGAAGCCACACGTGAAGAAGCCCGCGTGCAGGAACAGGTAGCTGCGGTCGCGCATCGCAACGCGCACCTGTTCGCCAAGAGTCAGATGCGGCACCGGCGCGAGACTCGCGACACTGCTCGCGGCTGCGGGCTTCGCACGTCGTAGCGGCAACACCAGTGGAATCGTCAGGAGCGCGGCGAATGCGGTGGCGAACATCGCGCTCGCCCAGCCCGCCGCTCCGATGATGAGTTGCACGAGCGGCGCGAACACCGACTGTCCTACCGAGCCGCCGGCGTTGATGAGCCCCGCCGCGAACGAGCGCTTCTCGGGCGGAAGGCGTTGTGCGGCGATGCCGATCAGGATCGAAAAACTTCCCGCTGCAGCGCCCGCCGCCGACAACACACCCATCGTCAACAACAGTCCGACACTCGACGTCGCGAACGGCGTCAGCACGCAACCGAGCGCGAGCATGATCGCGCCGGCCACGATGACCTTCTCCGCGCCGTACTTGTCGGCGATCGCGCCGAAGACCGGCTGCGCCGCACCGAACACGAACTGCCCGATGGCGAGCGCGAAGCTCATCGCCACGACGGAAACGCCGGTCGACTGCGTGATCGGGATCAGGAACAGGCCCGACGTCTGCCGCGCGCCCATGGTGATGAGCAGGATCGCGCTGGCCGCGAGCATCAGCATCCACAACTGTCTGCGGGCGGCGGATCGAGAGGTGTCGTCCATTGCGTAGTATCGCCACGGTCGGCGCAGGCGTCACAGATACAGATTCGCGGCGCGCTGCATGTACACCGGCTGTGTCGATAACGAATCGATATCTGCTGATCAGTTCCCGGCAGTTGCGCCGACGATCTTCGCGGCCTGGCTCAGGAGCTTGCGCCGCAGGCTGACGGGCTTGACGATCTCCGCCTCCGGACCGACCTCGAACAGGATGCGCATCGCGATGTCCTCGCGGTCGAACTCCAGCGTCACCGGCTTGCGGCCGCGGTACTTGTCGCCGAGCGGCTCGAGCGGACGCTGCAGCCAGGAGCCGAACGAATCCAGCAGGTGCCGGCGTCCGCGCGCGGTGATGTTCAGCTCGACGGCGTAGTTGCGCGGCGGCGGGTTGGTCTCGAACCGCTCGCACCAGCGCTTCCAGAACTTCGGCAGATCGAAGTCCGCATCGCGCGCGAACGTTTCGCCCGACGGCGTGAGCGTCTGAATGCGCGAGATCCGGAACACGCGCATCTCCCGCTGCACGCGCCCGATCAGGTACCAGGTGTCCACCTTCACGACCAGCGCGTACGGCTCGACGCGGTAGTCGCGATGCTCGCCGTTGCTGCGCTCGTAACGGATATCGATGCAGGCATCTTTCCAGAGCAGCGTGCGTAGCTGATCCAGCAACGGCGAAGCGTCGCGCGAGCGGAACCAGGGCTTGGTATCGAACAGCAGCCGACCGCGCGCGTGCTGCGCACGCAGTTGATGGATGGAGGGGACGGCCGCTGCCAGCTTGTCGAGCGCCGAGTGAGCCGGCATCGCCAGGTCGCTCACACCCATCGATGACGGGCTGGCGATGAGCGCAAGCGCTTCCGCCTCGCCCGGCGACAGTCCCGTCAGATCGGACGTGTAACCCTCGACGAGGCGAATGCCGCCACCGCGCCCTGCCTCGCTGTACACCGGCACGCCCATGGAGGACAGCGCGTCGATGTCGCGAAAGATCGTGCGGATCGACACCTCGAGACGCTGCGCCAGCTCGCCCGCCGTGAGCGGGTGGCCGCGTTGCAGAGCCATGAGGATGGAAATGAGCCGTTGCGCGCGCACGCTATCTCAGCATCCCTGCTCCCATGAAGGCCGCCACGTAGTCGGCCTGGCTGCGACGAATGACCTCGTAGGCTTCGTCGCGGCCATAGACGTGCGTGATTTCGACCTTGTGCTCGGGCGAGCCTGGCGCGTGCTTATAGGTGAGGAAGTAGTGGCGCAAACGCTCGATGACCGACGACGGGCATTGCGCGAGCTCGCTGAGCTGCCCGTACAGCGCGTCGTCGCGCATGACGGCGATGATCTTGTCGTCCGCTTCGTTGGCGTCGATCATGCGCAGCCCGCCGATCGGAATCGCCTGCACCAGCAGGTCGCCGTGCCCGATCGTCTTTTCGGTGAGCACGCACACGTCCATCGGGTCGCCGTCGCCGACGATTCCCGGGCGGCCGGTCCGCTCGCTGCAGAATGCGCCGACGCGGTCCGCGCACAGCGTGCGCGGCAGGAAACCGTACAAGGACGGGCAGACGTTCGAGAAGCGCTGCGGGCGGTCTATCTTCAACAGGCCGCTGGCCTTGTCGATCTCGTACTTGACCGTGTCGGTCGGCACGATCTCGATGTAAGCGGTGACGACCTGAGGCGCCTGAGCGCCGAGCTCGACGCCGTGCCAGGGGTGGGCGCGGAATGCAGACGGGAAAAGTGTTGGCATACTGGGGCGCAATGATCGACCTCAAGTCTTACATCCGCAACGTTCCGGACTTTCCCCAGCCCGGAATTCTGTTTCGCGACATCTCCCCGCTGCTGCGCCAGGCGTTCGGCGAGACCATCGAGGCGCTCGGCGCGCTGCTCGACGCGCAGGAATGGTCGCAGGTCGATGCCATCGCGGGCGTCGAGTCGCGCGGCTTCATCCTGGCTTCCGCGCTGGCGCTGCGGCATGGCAAGGGGTTCGTACTCGTCCGCAAGAAGGGCAAGCTGCCGCCGCCGGTAGTCGAGCTGGCGTACGGGCTCGAGTACGGAACGGGCGTGCTGGAGATGCAGGCGGGTAGCGGCCGGTTGCTGCTCGTCGATGACGTGCTGGCCACGGGCGGCACTTTGATGGCCTCCGCCGCGCTGGCGGAGCGGGCCGGCTACACCGTTTTCCGGTCCATCGTGCTGGTGGATCTCAAGCTCAAGCCGCCGTTCCGCTGGGACCGGCAGCCGGTCCGGGCGGTCGTAAGCTATTGATTCTGATCTGCGAAATCCGGCATCACAATTCTTTGCCCGTAGCTGCGCGGCCGCCACGGAACAACCCGCTGACAACACTGTAGATAGGACAGCGGAGCCGCTATTCTCCGGCGCATTCCTTTCGAGCCTGTTTTAGATGAGGGTGGGAAGATGAAGACCCGTTTGCGTTTGCTGGTCGCCATGCCCTTGCTGTGGCTGGCAGGTCACGCCTGGGCGATCGCCCCGGGCGAGGTCGTCGACAACTTCCGGCTGCTGGACCAGAACGGCAAGTCGCACGAGCTCTACTACTCGTCCGACATGAAGGCCATCGTGCTGATGGTCCACGGCAACGGCTGCCCGATCGTGCGGCAGGCAGTGCCGGCGCTGCGGCAGATCCGCGAGAAGTACCAGGCGCAGGGCGTCGAGTTCCTGCTGCTGAACTCGAACCTGCAGGACAATCGCGACGCCGTCGCCACGGAAGCAAAAGAATTCAACGTCGATTTCCCGATCCTGCTCGACCAGGCGCAGCTCATCGGCGAAGCGCTGGGTGTGGTGCGCACATCGGAAGTGTTCGTGATCGACCCGAAGGGCTGGAAGCTCGTGTACCGCGGGCCGATGGACGATCGGCTGTCGTACGAGAAGCAGCGTCCCGCGTCGAAGCACTATCTGGCCGACGCGCTCGACGCGACGATCGCGGGCAAACCGGTGAAGGTCGCGCGAGCTGACGGCGTCGGCTGCCTCGTCAACTTTCCGGAGCGCGACCGCAAGACTTCGCACGCCAAGATTTCCTATTCCGAGCAGATCGCACCGATGCTGATCGACAAGTGCACGGCCTGTCACCAGACCGGCGGCGTCGGTCCGTGGGCGATGACCAGCTACGACATGGTGAAAGGCTTTGCGCCGATGATTCGCGAAGTCGTGCGCACGCAGCGCATGCCGCCGTGGCACGCCGATCCGCACTACGGCGTGTGGCAGAACACGCGCGCGCTCACTGACGATCAGCGCAAGCTCCTGGTGCACTGGATCGAAGCCGGCGCGCCGCGCGGCGCGGGCAAGGATCCGTTGCTGGGCGTGAAGCCGGACACGAACGAGTGGAAGCATGGCAAGCCCGATCTGGTCGTCGAGGTCCCGCCGTACGAGATTCCTGCGACCGGCGTGATCGAGTATCAGTACCCGCGCGTCAAGAATCCGCTGGGCCGCGACGTGTGGATCACCGCCGTGGAAATTCATCCCGGCGCGAAGCAGGCGATCCATCACATCATCGCGCAGGATCCGGTCGTGCTGAACGGCCAGCAGCGCGGCGGCAACGGCGGCGGCAATCTCGCGGGCTTCGCGCCCGGCATGTCGCCGATCGTGTATCCGGCGAACACCGGCGTGCTGTTCCCGAAGGACGCGGACTTCGTGTTCCAGATGCACTACACGCCGAACGGCCAGGCCGTGACCGATTACAGCAAGGTCGGCTTCTATTTCCGCGAGGCCAACGATCCGCCGAAGTATCCACTGCGCCTGACCGCGTTGACGGACTTCCGCTTCCAGATTCCGCCGGGCGCGAAAGAGTACGGCACCACGACCACGCGCGAGATCTCGCGCGACATGCTCGTCTACAACTTCATGCCGCACTCGCACCTGCGCGGCAAAGCGGGAACGATGAAGGTCGTCTACCCGGACGGCAAGGAAGAGACCCTGCTCAACGTGCCGAAGTACGACTTCAATTGGCAGACGGTGTACGAGTACCAGGAGCCGAAGAAGATTCCGGCCGGCTCGAAGCTGGTGTGGACCTTCAGCTGGGACAACTCGACGCAGAACCCGGGCAACCCGGATCCGACCAAGCCCGTGAAGTGGGGCGACCAGACGTTCGAGGAAATGGGCATCGGCTTCGTGCGCTTCCGCTATCTCGACGAAGAGGTGGGCAAGCCGGCGCCGGCGCAGGTCACGAAGACGGCCAGCAACTGACGGCATTTGCCGACACTGCGTAAAGGGCGGCCTAGCGCCGCCCTTTTTTATCCGGAACCGCCGCCGCCCCCGGGGCGTTTTTCCAGCGGAAGGACTCAATGTTTTGGGTGATGCGGATCGATGAGAAAGCAATTTCGACTCGATGCGTTTGAGCCGAAAATCGAGGACTTCCGCCGAAGCCCCGTCCACAAGACGGGGCTTCACTCTATCCGGCATTGATTCGCTGCAACGGGCCGTCGCGCACGAGTTTCGCTATAGTCCGGGCCCTACGAAGGGCTGTGTGCAAGGAAACTGTTCGATGCGAAAACTCGTGCTGGGACTGCTGCTGGCCGGCTCGTCCGTTTTGTTCTGCGTCCCCGCACTTGCCGCTACGCTGTACATATCCGACCAGTTCACGGTCCCGCTGCGTCGCGGACCGTCCAACAGCCACAGAATTCTGCATCAGGGACTGCCGAGCGGCACGGCACTCGAAGTGCTCGGCACCGATGACGCCGCCGGCTTCACCCAGGTGCGCACCGCGAACGGCACGGAAGGCTGGATCCCCACGCAGTATCTGTCCGCGCAGCCGATCGCGCGTGATCGGCTCGCCGCCGCGGATCGCCGCGTCGAGTCGCTCGAAGCGCAGGTGAAAAACCTGAGGACGAGCGACGGCCGCGCGAACGAGCTGGCGAAGCAGACCGACAAACTGCAGGCCGAGCTCACAGAGATCCGCCGCATCTCCGCGACCTCGATTGCGAATCACGAAGAGAACAAGCAGCTCAAAGCGAGCAACGAGACGCTGCAGAAGCAGGTCACGCAACTGAGCGATCGCGTGCGCCAGCTGGAGCGCAACGTCATGCTGAAATCGTTGCTGGGCGGCGGCGGCCTGGTCCTGCTCGGATTGCTGATCGGCGCCTGGATCAAGTCGCGACCCAAGCGCAGCAGCTGGGCGTGAGCTAGAATTCGGCTCCTAAGAACATCGAACAACCGGGAGCCGAGATGAACAACGGGATCCGTTCAGTCCTGATCGGCGCGCTGGCCGCAATCGCCGGCGTCGCGTCCGCCCAGCAGCAGGACTACAGCAAGGTCGAGATCAAGGTCACGAAAGTTTCCGGCAGCGTCTACATGCTGGAAGGGGCCGGCGGCAACATCGCGGCGTCGGTCGGCGAGGACGGCATCGCGATCGTCGACGACCAGTTCGCGCCGCTCGCCGACAAGATCCGCGCCGCGCTCAAGGGTCTCACCGACAAGCCGCTGCGCTTCATCATCAACACGCACTACCACTTCGATCACACAGGCGGCAACCTGCCGCTGCACGACGCGACCATCGTCGCGCACGACAACGTGCGCAAGCGCCTCGCGACCTCGAACGTGCTCGGCAACGGCGGCTCGATGAAGATGGACCAGCCAGCGAATCCGAAGGAAGCGCTGCCCGTCGTCACGTTCCAGCATGACGTCACGCTGCACGTGAACGGCGAAGAGATCCGCGCGCTGCATGCGCCGAACGGACACACCGATGGCGACAGCATCGTGTTCTTCCCGAAATCGAACGTCGTGCACTTCGGCGACTGCTTCGTGCGCTACGGCTTTCCGTTCATCGACATCAACGGCGGCGGCAGCTCCAAGGGCATGATCGCCGGGCTGGAAAGCGCGATCGCGCAGCTGCCGGCGGGTGTCAAAGTGATCCCCGGCCACGGTGCGATCGCGACGGTCGACGACGTGCGCAGCTTCGTGACGATGCTGAAGGAGACGCGCGGCGCCGTGGAAAAAGCGGTGAAAGCAGGCAAGACGCTGGATCAGCTCAAGCAGGAAAAAGTGCTGGCGCCCTGGCAGAAGTTCTCCGGGCAGTTCGTCACGACGGACCTGTTCATCGAGACGCTGTACAACGAGATCACCGGTACGAAGACCGCCGGATTGGTGAAGCACAATTAAGTTGTCGGGCTAAAGCCCGACAATCCGGGGCCCTATCGCACCAGCCTCAATGCACCCGTCAGCGCATCGATCGCTGCGATCGATGCCGGTCCGATGCCGAGGCACGTCACCGTGCCCGCAGCCACGACCGTGTGCCCCGCATCCCTGATCAGCGCGTTCGGTAGCCCCGCGTCTTCGGCCGCCGCTTCGAGTTGCAGCAGCTCCTGCTCCGATTCGCAGTGGAGCACGACCTTCGGCATTCCGTCCTCGACCCAGCGGCGACGTGCATCGCTGGTAGCTTCGAGCAGCGCCGACACGGACGCGTGCGCAACCTGCGCCGCGAGCTTGCCGCGCGGCAACTTCAATCCCTCGTTGACGACGATGACTTGCTTCAGAACAGCTCGCCTGCAGGTCCCTTCAGCATCTGCGCGCGCACCAGCGGAACCGGCGGACCGCCGTACGACAGGAACTCGTCGTTGAACTGCTTCCACGACTGCTCGCCGCCGCGCGTCGCTGCCCAGTCGGTGCGGAGCTTGCGGATCATCAGCTTGCCCATCGTGTAGTTCAGATACGCGGGGTCGTACGTGCCGCGCGCCGCTTGCTGCCGCGCGTTGCCGGCGTCCTGATACGCCTTCTCCTTGAACATCTGCTCGCACTGCTCGACGGTCATGCCTTTCGTGTGCAGACCGATCGCGCACATGTACCGCACGTTACGCAGCAGCGCGTTCAACAGCTGGCCGATGTGCAGCTCGGGCGCGCCGCTGGCGAGGCCTTTCTCGATCATCAGCTCCTCGGTGTAGTGCGCCCAACCCTCCGCGTACGCATAGCCGACGAACAACTGACCGAAGCGCCACGACGCGCGATTGGAGTGCAGGAACTGCAGGAAGTGGCCCGGCCACACTTCGTGCACGGAAGTGAACAGCAGATCGGCCCTGCCGGGCACATACGCTTCCTGCTCCGCCTTCGGCCACGACGGATCCGGCGGCGCGATGTAGTAGACGGATGGCAGATTCTTCTCGTACGGGCCTGGGATGTTGATGTACGCGAAGTTCTGCCGCCGATACGCGGGCGCCTCCTTCACCAGCGCCTCTTCGGTGCCGGGAATCGTCACGACTTCCTTTTCGACGAGAAACTTCCGCAGCTCCGCGAGCTGCTCGCGCGCGCCTTCGACCGCACCGCCGCTCGGCTTGTCCGCGTTCATCTTCTCGATGCACTTCTCGATCGTCGCAGCGGGCGCGTAGCGCTTGCACGCCTCGGCGAGCGCCGCGAGATTGCGCTCGAGGTCGGCGCGGCCGATCTCTTCGAGCTTGTCGACCGGCGTCGTGACGTTCTCCGTCATGCGCACCATCGTCGCGAAGCGCTCCGGCCCGAGCACGTACGCGTCGGACTTGCCGGGCTTCTGCGCGGCGAGCCACTTGGAGTAGTCCTGCATCGCCTTCGCAGCCGGCTCGATGACCTCACTTAGCTGCTTCTTCAGCTCCGCGTCCTGCACTTCCGCGAACGCCTGCGGCACGTCGTTGCGATAGAAATCGACGAAGCCGCCGAAGCTCTTGCTGCTGAAGTCGAGGAACGTCTTCGGCAGCGGCATCTGCACGTTCTTCCTGATCTGCGCGATGGCGCCCGGAATCTGCTGCGCGTATTTGATGAACGCGCGCAGCCGCTGATCCGCAGGCGCATAGGGCACCGTCACGTAAGTGCTCGGATCGAGCCCGGCGCCGAAGTACCAGCTCGGGTTGGTGAACGGCGCGCGCGCTTCGCGCAGCCAGAACAGAGCACCATCGATGCTGCTGATCACGTAGTCGCGCTGGAACTGCTCCTCGGGCGACAGGTTCGCGTCCTGGAAACCGACGGCGCGCTGCCGCGACTGCTCGAGTCGCCCGACCTCTTTCTGGATGCCTTCCGGCGTCCAGTCGCTGAGCTGGCCGTCGAACTCGTGGCGCCCGCTGCCGACTGCGAACCACGGATTGGCGGCAAAGGTCGCTTCGATGTACTCGTCGACGAACTTGGTCCATTCGACGTTCACGGCGGGCGCAGGCGCCTCGCTCTTGTGCTCCGGCGACGGCGAGGGATTGCAGCCGGCGAGCGTTGCAAATATCGCAGCAACGATTGCCGGAAACGACAGGAGTCTGGAGCGGGACTGCGCCATGTGCGGAAACCTCGTCGGCAAGACGTGCACGACAAAGCCGCGATGATACGCGCCCTCCCCCGCTCGGGGGAGGGCGATGCTGGACCGTGCTCAGAGAATGGACGTGATGACTCCGCGCCGTCTTCAGAAGTTCATCCGCAGCGATACTCCGAACGTGCGCGGCATGTTCGTAAGAAAGCCTACGCGTGCGCTGCGGCCGCGCTCACGATCCAAGGCCAGCAAAGCACGCTCGTCCCATATGTTGTTGATGAACAGGGCGGCTTCCCAGGCGTCGTTCCTGACGCCGACTCGCAGATTGCCGATCTCATAGGACGGCAGCTCCGGGTTGAAGTTGAAGGTGGTGATGTTCGGGTCGCCGAATGGGATCAAGCGTGCGGAGCCCGGCAGGTTCGGCTGATTCGCCTCCAGAGTAATCACGCCGAAGTTCGCAGTGTTGTCAGCGAACTGCGAGAACGACGAGCCCACGTGCTGAACCGTCAGATTGCCGAACGCGTCCAGCGCGCCGCGGAACGGCACCGTGTAGCCGACGCTGGCGACTGCCTGGAATTCGGGCGCCGTCGGCAGCTGATTGCCGGACTCCAGGCCGCCGACCACGATGGTGTTGCCACCGCTGGTGGAGGTCACTGTCGAGCGCAACTCCGCGTTCACCCACGTTGCAGAAATGCCGAAGTCCCAGTTGTTGTTCGGCCGCGCGAACAACTCGGCTTCGACGCCGACGCTGCGCGCCTTCGGCACGTTGAACACGATGCGCGAGGAGCATGTGCCGGCGTCCGTGGTCGCCTGGAGATCGTCGATGTCGCTGTAGAACACCGCGGCGTTCAGTGTGACGCGACGGTCGGCGAACTGCATCTTCGCCCCCAGCTCGTAGTTGGTGTTCTTCTCGTCGTCCCATGTGGCCTGGTTGCCGAATACCTGGATGTCCTGCGGCGAGCACAGCGGAATGTTGATTGGATCGTTGATGCCGCCCAGCCGGAAGCCGCGCGCGACCTGCGCCGTCAGCAGCACGTCGTCGTTGACCTCATAGGCCAGGATCGCCCGCGGCGAAAATCCGTCGGAGCTGGTCGACCCCGGCAAGTCCACCGTCACGTCGGCGAACGCTCCGCCGAAGTTGAGGATGCGGTCCTCGTCGAAGTCGTAGTAACGCAGCCCGCCGGTCAAACTCCACTGGTCACTGAAACGATAGGTGGCCTCGCCGAACAGCGCGAACTGCTTGAAGCTGTAGTCCAGGCCTGAGAAGAACGGCGAATCCGCCACGGCGTTCAAGGCGGCATTGTTGATGCCGGTCGCGGCGTCCCAGCCGGGCGTCGGCAGGAACTGCGAATAGTCCCGATCGACATCCTGATAGAACGCGCCGACCAGCCACTGCAGCGCACTGCCGTCGTCGCCGGACAAGCGCAGCTCTTCGCTGATCGCTTGCAGGTCAGTCGTATCGACCAGTGCCGAGTTCAGCCGCACGATGTCAGGAAAGTTAAGGTCGAAGCTGACGCTGCCGGTCAGGGTAGTCGCGTCGCGCGTCACTACAACCTCGCGATCCGTATACGACGTGATGGAGGTCAGAGTGACGCCGCCAAGGGCGAATTCCATGCGCAGGTCAGCGAGCGTGAAATCATCCTCGATGCCTTCCTCGAGTTGCACGTACTGCTCACGCTCGCCCAGACGCACGACCGGCTGCGTGGTCGTAAACGGGTTGGCGAGAATGTTGAACGCGTCTATGCGCGGGAAGCCGTCCGTATCCAGCTTCTGATAGACGATACGCGGGGTGATCGTGACGTTCTCGTTCGGCTGGAGCGTCAGCGCCACGCGCGCGCCGGTCTTGTTGCCGCTGTCCAGGTCCTCATCGACGCTGCCGTCAAGGCGGCGCGAATCGATGAACCCTGGCAGCTGGTCGTAGTAAGCCACTACGCGCATCGCCGCAGTGTCGCCGAGGGGCAAATTGACCGCACCTTTGAGAGCGCCGCCAAAGTCGGTGTCGGAGCCCTGCACAGCGGAGACTTCGGCTGCGCCTTCGAATACGCCGATCTTCGGCTGCTGAGTGATATAGCGCAGCGTGCCCGACAGCGATCCGGCGCCGAACAGCGTGCCTTGCGGGCCGCGCAGCACTTCGAAGCGCTCGATGTCGAACAGCTCCAGGTCCGGCGTGAACAGGGCGATGGAGATGGGCGACTCGTCGAGATAAATGCCCACCTGCTCCTTCACGCCAGGCTGATCGCGGATGACCTGGCCCGCGCTGATGCCGCGAATCGCGACCTGGCTTTGACCGGGCCCGAGATCGGCAATGGTCAGGCCGGCGAAGTTGCGCGCCAGGTCGACGATATTGGTCGAGCCCGAGTCGCGGATCTGCTGCTCGCTCGTGGCGGCCACCGAGAACGGCACGTCCTGCAGCGCCGAAGCCCGCTTCTGTGCGGTCACGATGATCTGCTCGATGATGGTTTCGTCGCTGGCTGCGAAGCCGAGCGCCGGTGCGGCGAGGCCGAGGGCCAGCACGCTTTGGGTCAATGCCTTCCTTCTGTACATGTCCTATCTCCCCCGCATGTAACGCTAAACGAAAAAGAATACGTTGCGAAAACGAAAAAGGGGCGCAGGTCGTGCGCCCCTTTCGGTCGGTCACTGCGTCGCCTTCGACCCTCGATCAGAACTTGACCGCGGCCCGGGCGTGGATGAAGCGGCCCGGCACCGGATACAACGTTCCGTCGTAGTTGTTCAGGTCGCACGAGCGGCACGGCGGCGGATCCTCGTCGAGGATGTTGTTGATGCCCAGCGCCAGCTGCACCTGCTGATCCCAGAACGTCGGTGTCCACGCCACCTGCAGGTCGGTGAACACCCTCGCATCCAGCTCGTCGACGTTGCGCGCCGGATCGCTGCACAGGTTCTGGGCGCGCGCGTTCGCCGTGCAGGTACCGTCGATGGCGCTCATATAGCGCAGCGTCAGCGACGTGACGAAGTCCCCTACCTGCCAGTCGGTCGCCAGCGTCGACTTGTAGCGCACGTAGCCGCGGATCGGCGAGCCGAGCTCGATGCCGGCCAGCTCGCGTCCGACCAGAGCCGTCTTCGCCGAGCGTGAACTCCTTGTAGCCCGCGAGATAGGTGTTGGCCCAGGTGAAGCGCAGCGCGCCGAAGCCGAACTCCGGCGTCGTCAACGTGAACGTCCAGTCGAAGCCGTCGGTCTCGATGCGGCCGATGTTCGTCAGCTGATTCGCGAATGCGACGATCGAGCCGCCCGCAGCGCGCACGATGCCGTCGCAGAACACCGGCGACAGCGACTCCACGCAGTTGTCGAGCTGAACCTGCGCATCGAGCGCCTGGATCGCGTTCTCGAGCTCGATGTTGTAGTAGTTCACATCGAACGTGAGCTCCTCGATCCAGGAGGCGTTCTCCGCCCACGACGGGCTGTAGCCGAGCCCGATCGTGTAGGTATCGGACGTCTCCGGCGTGAGCTCGGGATTGCCGCCGGTCTGCACGCTGATCTGCGGGTTGAGCTGAACGAACGTACCGGGCACGCCGAGCGTCGCGCAGTTGCCGGCGAGCGCCGGATTCGCGGCCAGGGTATCGCGGTCGCACGGATCGTCCAACCCGCTGTCGAAGCGCGAGCCGGTGTTGAAGAGCTCGCCGATGTTCGGCGCGCGGAAGCCTTCGGCGTAGTTGGCGCGCACCGACAGGTCGTTGAACACGCGCCAGTACACACCGCCCTTGAAGACCTCATCGCGACCGAAGGTGTCGTAGTCCGACGAGCGCACGGCTGCCGACAACTCCAGGCGCTGCACGCCCGGCATGTCGGCCAGCAGCGGCGCGCGCAGCTCGAGATAGGCTTCTTTCACCCTCACTTCGCCCTGGGTCGCCGACGCAGGCACGTCCGCCGTCTCGCCCGACTGTGCGATCGAGTCCGGGATGAACTCGCCGCGCTCCTTGCGGTATTCGTAGCCGGCCGCGTACGCGAACGCGCCGGCGGGCATATCGAACAGCTCGCCTGTCAGGTTGAGCGCGATGTCGTTGAGCTCCTGGTTGCTGCTGTCGTTCTGCGTGAACGTCGCCCAGGCGAGCATCTCCGGCGTGATGGTGCCGGCGCCGCCGAAAATATTGAACGGCACGCAGCCTGGATTCGCGGTGCACGCGTCGACGGGACCGAGCGCGAGCGCCAGCTTGCGCGCGTTGAAGATGTTGAAGCCGGTCTGCGAGGCGTTGTTGCGCCCCCAGTTCAGGCTCACGTCCCAGTAGTGCGTGCGCTCGCCGAGTTGCAGGTCGCCGGTGAGCGCGCCCGACAACATCCAGGTATCGACCTTCTGATCGAACATACGCGGACCTGCTTCGACCGGGCGCCGGGCGATCTGCGTCAGATTGTTCCCGCCGGCGCCATCGGGACCGAGGTCGATGCCGAACGGGTTGAACGGATGGTCGGCCGGGATGAACACGTTGTCGAGGAAGAAGCCGGCGCCGGCGCCGCTGCCCATGAACAACGGATTCGGCGCAGCCTGCCCGCTCGACTCGCGGTTGGTGAACGACGCCGTGAACGTCAGCTCGACACTGTCGGAAACGTCGTAGGCCGCCTTGCCGAATACGTTCACACGCCGGTTCGGAGTCGCCAGATAGTTGAACGGCCGGAAGTTGAAGCGGTCGTCGTTGCTGAAGTTGTGCCAGTCGGCGCCGCCCGGGTTGTTCGGGTCGTAGTTGGCGCCGGTGGCGCCGGTGTCCAGCACGATGTCGATGACGTCGTCTTCACCGTCGCCGTCGAAATCGCCGCGCGGATCGAGGAACGTGAAGCGGCCCTGCGGGATGCCGGAGCTGCCGCCGAAGTTGCAGGTTGACGCGCCGAAGAGCACGCAGCGCGACAGGTCGCGGTCGCCCGAGAACACGGGATCCTGGCGCGAATAGGCAACGCTGAGGAACGTGTTGGTCTTCTCGCCGTTCGAGCCCCACGACAGGCTGTAGTCCTGCGTGTAGCCGTCGCCCTCGTCGTACATGCCATGGTTCGTCTCGAACTCGAAGCCGTCGTAATCCGACTTGGTGATGACGTTGACCACACCGGCGATGGCATCGGAACCGTAGATCGGCGAAGCGCCGTCTTGCAGCACTTCGATGCGCTCGATCGCTGCGGTGGGAATCGTGTTGAGGTCGACTGCGCCGGACACGCCGCTGCCGGACGAGCCGCGCACCCAGCGCCTGCCGTCCACCAGCACGAGTACGCGCTTCGATGTCAGGTAGCGCAGGTCGATTTCGCTCGCGCCGGCGCCGATGCCGCCGCCGTCGGGCGGGAAGCCGAGGTTGCCGCTCGCGTTGTTCGCGCGGTTGATCGCCGAGCCGGAGATCGGCAAGCGCTGCAGGTAATCCGCGACGGAGATTTCACCGCTGCGATCGATATCGGCAGCTGTCGCAGTCTGCACAGGGGCGGCGCGCTCCTCCGGGCTTTGCCGGATGCGCGAGCCGGTGACGATCACCTCTTCCGGCTCCTCTGCCGCCAATGCGGGCTGTATACATGTGGCCGGAATCAAACACGCAGAGGCGAACAGTGCGTACCGATTTTTACCGGCCGGGGTCCGAAACGTTCTTATATCCATAATGACCTCCCGAGAGAGGGCGCAGACGCTAGCACCCGATATTGTAAAGAAGCAAGCCGGACACCCCACCTATCGCAGTGTATTCGCCGGATTGATGTAAATACGCAACGCCAATTCGTTGGCCGTGCGCGATGCTGCTCGACTTCTTTTGGAACCTTGGGCGCAGGCTCGCGCGTCATTTCTCGGAAGCAGCAAAGTTATCGTCGCAAGACGAAAACCAAGCTCTTCCAAGGCCGCAAGTCGTTTTCTCTTAACCGAGTCACGATCTTCGGCACGAAGCCCCGCCTTCTGCGACGGGGCTTCACTTTTTTGGGCCTTCAGAAAATCGACCGCAACAAGTGCCCGTAGGCGCTCGGCGCCGTCACCGCGACGAACAACAATCCCGTGATTGCGCCGCCCAGGTGCGCATCGTGGTTGATGCGCCCGTGCGGATGTTTCGACGCGTAGTACGTGTAGGCGAGATACAGCACCGCGAACAGCGGCGCGGGAATCGGTATCGGGATCGGCAGGATGAGCAGCGACTGCTCGGGAAAGTAGACGATCGCTGCGAACAGCACCGCCGAGATCGCGCCCGACGCTCCCAGGCACGCGTACTCCGGATTGTTCCGCTGCTTGTAGTACGTCCCCGCGTGACTGATCAACAGCCCGGCCAGGTACAGCAGGATGAACTGCACCGTGCCGATGTAACGCTCGAGCGCGAACGCGAAGAAGTAGAACGTCATCATGTTGAAGATCAGGTGCATGAGGTCTGCATGCACGAAGCCGCTCATGATGACGGTCGAGTATTCCTTGCGGCGCTGGAACCAGTACGGACGGAACAGGCTCCGGTCGATGAGTTTCGGCGAGCCGTACAAGCCGAAGAGGCTGATGGCAATGGTGGCGACGAAGATGACGAGCGCGGCCGATAGTTGCACTGTGCGACTGCCCAGAAGACCGGCCCGGTGATCGGGCCAGCGGCATTGTGCCGGATTCAGTCGCTGCAGGTGTGTGGATCGCACTCGATGGCGTGAACGCGGCCCTGCAGGTCTGCCGCGTAGACAACGTCATCGCCCAGCGCGGGCGCGGCCGCGAAGCCCCACTCCGCTTTTTTCTCCAGCGTCGTCGCGCTCGGCGGCTCGAGGTACAGCCAACGGATCGCACCGCTTGCGCGATCGATCCCGACGAGCGAGCCGGCGCGCGCACCCGGGTAAGCACCGAGCCCCACCGTCGCCGCGACTACGAGCTTCTCGCCGACTGCGGTACGCGGCCAGGCCCAACCCGGTACGTCCGCTTTCCAGCGACGCTTGCCAGTGCGTGCATCGATTGCGAAGACACCGACGCCATCCGACGATCCGGTGTAGACGACGCCGTCGCGCACGACCGGCGGCGACTCGATCCACGAGAACCAGTAGTAATGCTTCCACAGCTCCTTGCCGTTCGCAGCATCGAGTGCGATCAACTCGTACGTGCGGCTGCCGACGAACACGCGATCCGCATCGATGACGAGATCGCCGGCGACCGGTAGCCGCGCATCGTAAGTCCAGCGCACCTTGCCGTCGCTCGCGCCGACCGCCTGCACGATGCCCTTGAAGTCGGCGAACAGAACCAGGTCGCGATACAACGCCGGCGTCGCGGTCATCATGTCCTGAGCCTGCACGCGCCACTGTTCTTTGCCCGTCGCCACATCCAGCGCGTACAGCGTTCGGTCGCGGCTGCCGACATAGACGCGCTCGTTGTCGGCGACGACGCTGGAACCGTAGCGGTCCCAACGCGATCCTTCCTTGCTCGCCGGAATGCGCTCCGGGCTGCCGCGATCGATCGGCGCGCGCCAGCGCTCCGCGCCGCTGCGCTTGTCGAGCTTGTAGAGAAATCCGCTGTCGGACGCGAGGTAGACCGAGTCACCGATCGCCGTGGGCTGCGCCTTGACTGGCTTGCCGGTCGCGAATTTCCAGCGCTCCGCTCCCTTCGCATCGAGCGCGTGCAACGTGCCCGCATCGTTGGCGACGAAGATCAGTCCGCTCGCGGCATCGTGCTCGATGCCGGCCCACACGGCGGCGCCGGTGTCGAAGGTCCAGCGCACGCGCGGACGCGGGAAGTCCCACGTTCGAGGCTTGGGCTTGGCGAGCGGCTCGATGCGGCGAAACTCGACTGGAATTTTGTAGACCGGCACCGCCGCTTCCGGCAGGTGTCCGCGCAGCGTGCCGTGCTGCGGATCGAACTGCAGCGGGAACGAGAACGGCTTCATGTCGAGCGACATGCCATCGATGGTGACCGTGCCGATCGGCACCTCGTATCCGCCGATGCCCAGCAGCGACAGACGCGCGATCTGCTTGCCGTTCTCTTCGAGGAAGTGCAGCACGACGCGCGAAGTCTCGCCGGCGAACTCGGGCTCCGCGGACCACCAGCCGACGACGTCCGCGAACTGGAACGTCTGGGCGCGGGCAGTACCGAGTGCCGCTACGACGAGGGCGATGCCGATGAGCAGGGAGCGCGGCAGCGTGCGACTCATGGTCGTCTCCTTGGCTGTCTGGGGCAGTGAAGCTCACGCGGCGGCGAGCGGTCAAAGATCCGCGACGAACGTACGTCCTTTAGCGCCGAAGAGATGACTTTGCCGCGCATCCGCGCGCAAACTTGAGCCATGAGCACCCTGGCCCCGACCGAGCGCGAAGAGCGCATCGGCATGCTCGATGCCACCCGCGGCATCGCCGTGCTGGGCATCCTGATCATGAACATCACGGGGTTCGGCCTGCCGCGGGCGTACGACGACCCCACCAACTGGGGCGGAAGCGACGGCCTCAACCTCGCCGTCTGGCGCATCGCCGCGCTGTTCTTCGAAGGCACGATGCGCGGCATGTTCACGCTGCTGTTCGGCGCCGGCGCGCTGCTGTTTCTGCAGCGTCACGCTGCGCGTAATCCCGGCCTGCTGCCCGCGGATCTGTATTTCCGCCGCACGATGTGGCTGATCGTCTTCGGCCTGGTGAACGCATACCTGCTGCTGTGGCCCGGCGACGTCCTGTATTACTACGGCGTCGTCGGCCTGCTGCTGTTCGTGTGTCGCAACGTCGGGCCTCGCAAGCTGATCGTCGCGGCGGCCGTCATCATGATGCTGCAGACCGCGGTGACGGTCGTCGAGTGGTACGGCTATCGCGAAGCCAGTGTCGCTGCAGCCCGCGCGCAGCAGGCCCGCAGCTCGGGCAAGGTGCCGACCGCAGCACAGAGCCAGGCGATCGAGAACCTCTCGAGGATCAACGAGGAGTTCAAGCCGTCGCCCGACGTCATCGAGAAAGAGGTCAGCCGCGTGCGCAAGAGTTACGTCAGCGCGCTCGGCCTGGTGGCGCCGAAAAGCGCGTATTACGAAACCACGTTCTTCCTGCAGCACGGCCTGCTCGAATGCCTCGGCATGATGCTGCTCGGCATGGCGCTGTTGAAATACGGCGTGTTGACGGGCGCGGCGTCGCAACGTGTCTACACGAACATGGCGCTGGTCGGCTACGCGATCGGTCTCGCGGTGAACTGGTTCGAGACTTCCAATCTCATCCGCGCGGAGTTCTCGGCCGAAGCGCTGATTGCGTCGTACCTCACGTACGACCTGGGCCGGATCCCGATGACGCTCGGTCACATCGGGTTGATCGGACTGCTGTACAAGGCGTCGCCGCTGTCGGCAGCGATGCGCAACCTCAGCGCGGTCGGCCAGATGGCGCTGACCAATTACCTGACGCAGAGCCTGATCTGCATGCTGCTGTTCACAGGCGCCGGGCTCGCGCTGTTCGGCCAGCTGGAACGACACGAGCTCTATTACGTCGTGGTCGCAATCTGGATCGTGCAGCTGATCTGGAGTCCGCTGTGGCTGCGACGCTTCCGCTTCGGTCCGTTGGAGTGGCTGTGGCGGTCGTTGACATATTGGCAGCGTCAGCCGCTGCGCATTGAAGCGGCGAGCATCACCCCGCCTGCGCCGCAAATATCTTCCTGACCGTCTCCATCGTGTCCGCCTCGTCGACACGCTTGTCGTTGCGATAGCGCTTCACGCGCGCGAGGCGCAGCGCGAGTCCGCCCGGATAGCGCGGGCTCGCCTGCAGATCGCTGAACGCGATCTCGACGACCAGCTCCGGTCGCACATAGACGGTCCAGCCATCGTTACTGATCTCGCGCGCCTGCAATTCCTTCGTCTGCCATTCGAGCAGCGCGTCGGTGAGTCCCTTGAACGTCTTGCCGAGCATCACGTATTCGCCTGTCGCGGGATCGAGCGCGCCGAGGTGCAGGTTGGAGAGCTTGCCGGTGCGTCGCCCGTGTCCCCATTCCGCCGCAAGCACGACGAGGTCCAGCGTGTGCGCGCGCTTGATCTTCAGCCAGCTCGCACCGCGATTGCCCGCTTCGTACGGCGCATCGAGCGATTTCGCCATCAGCCCTTCGTGGCCGGCCGCGAGCGCGGCGTCATAGAACTCCTGCGCTACCTGCGCGGAGCCGGTGATCAGCCGCGGAATGATCAGCGACTGCGGCACCGCGCGCTCCAAAGCGGCGAAGCGCTCGCGCGCGGGCCGACCCGCGAGACTCTCGCCCTCGAAGTGCAGGCAATCGAAGAAGAACGCCTGCATCGGCAGCTCGCTGCGCAATTTTTCCACGTCGAGCTTGCGGCCGAAGCGGCGCATCGTGACCTGGAACGGGTGCGGCCGGCCGCCGGCCGCGAAAGCGATCGCCTCGCCGTCAAGGATCATTTCGCGCGCCGGCAATCCTTGCGCGGTCTCGACGATCTCCGGAACCGCAGCTGTCACCTCGTTCGAGCTGCGCGTGTAGATGCGCACGGCGTCGCCGGATTTGTGCAACTGGATGCGCGCACCGTCCATCTTCCATTCGAATGCGATCTCGCCGCCGAGCTGCGTCAGCGCTGCGGCGACGTCTGCCGCGGTCTGCGCCAGCATCGGAGCGATCGGCGATAACGGCTCGAGCTGAAATTGCACCAGCGATTCGACGCCCTGGGTGAGCGCCGCGCGCGCGACCGCACCGAGATTCTTTGCATACATCGCCGCACGGCGGATTTGTTCCACCGATACGGCGGCCGCCGACGCGATTGCATCCACCATGACGCCTTCGAGCGCGCCCTGGCGCAGCTCGCCGACCAGCAGGCGGATCAGGAATTCCTGTTCGTCGCGGGTCGACTGCGCGAACAATAACTGCAGTGCTTCGGCCCGCCTCGTTGCAGAGCCGGAGCCCCTGAGGCCTGCGACCTCGGCCAGGCTGCGGTCGACGTCTGCGATCGTCAGCGTCGCGGTGGACGCCACCCCGCCTTTCTCGCTCGCCTTCCGCAAAGTGGCATAGCCGATGCCGAAACGACCCTGCGGGATTTCGCCCGACAGATAATGCACGGCGGTGTCGATCTCGCTAGGCTCGACGGCGCGCAGGCACGCCGCGAGCTCGCGGACCTTGGCCAGCCGCGCGGACGTTGCGCCCACACGCTGCGAGACGGCCACCAGGTTTGCGAACAGGCTCATGCGGGGATTGTAGGTCGAGCGGATGCCCAAAGTTCCCAGACACGTTCTCAAGCGGTTTCTGCCCGTGGTATGGCTGTCGATCGCCGGCATCGCCGCGTGGGTGCTGGTCCAGCGCCTGGATGAGATCGACTTCGCAGATGTCATGCAGCACCTCGGTGCGGTGCCGACGCCGATCATGGTCGCGGCGCTGCTGTGCTCTGCCGGTGTATACGCGACGGTTGGCCTGTACGAAGGCGTCGGAGTCCGGATCGCGAGCGGCCGCCATCTGCGCCGGCAGGCGTTCCGCACAGCCGTGATCGCCAATCCGGTGGGCCGCGCCATCGGCGTCGCGATGGTCAGCGGCGGCGCGCTGCGCTATCGCATGTACGCGCCCGAAGGACTGTCGATCCGCGAGGTCGGTGCAGTCATCGTGCTGGTCGCGATGCCGTATGCGTTCGGCGTCGGCTGGCTGATCGACATCTCGTTGCTGCTGCACCTGGAAGATGCGAGCCGCGCGTTCCAGGTTCCGGTCGCCACGGTCGCAATCTTCGGCGTGCTCGGCCTCGCCAAGGACGTCGGCTGGCTCGCACTCGTGGCTTCGCGCAAGCAGCCGATCACGATCCGCGGTCAGTCCATCCGCCTGCCCTCGCTGCGCGACGCGCTCGTGCAGATTGCGTTCGGTGTCGTGCAGATCTCGTTGATGTCGACGATCCTGTACCTGTTCATGCCGCCGGAGCTGAACATGACGTGGCCCGCGTTCGTGGCGATCTACTGCCTCGCATTCGTGGCCGGCCAGATGAGCAACGTGCCGGTGGGACTGGGCGTGCTGGAAGCGGCGCTGTTTCTGATGCTGCCGCAGGTGCCGCCGGGAAAACTGGTGGCCGCGGTGCTCGCGTATCGCGCGGTGTACGAAGTGCTGCCGCTGATGTGCGCGCTGCTGCTGCTGTTGATCTACGAGACCACGAACCCGGCCGGAATTGTGAGGAGGAAGACAAAGAGTCAGGCTAAAGCCTGACCCACAGGGCAAGAAGCAGAGCTGTGCAGGAACTGTGGGTCAGGCTTTAGCCTGACAAGATTTCAAAATCTCAAACTGGTCTCGTTAGCCCACGTCTTCCCATTCCCTGCTTCGGCGACCGGCACGCACGGCTGAAACTTTCCGGGCACAGCCTCGTACTGCAACACCTGCGTCGCGCCGACCTGCGACGTGAAGAAGCCGAGCAGCGTCAGTTCCTTCATCATCAGAACGAACGGCCGCTTGCGTTGCGACGCCGGGATATCTTTGGCCGCATCCTGTCCTTTCTCCGCGGCAGCCGCGGCATCGTGCGCCTGCTGCAGGAACGATAGTTGCTTCGCCGGCTGCAGTTCGAGGAACGGCTTGCCGTGCGCGCGCTGCGCTTCGGCGTCGAAGTCTTTCAGGCTGCTGACGAAACGCGCCTGGTCCTCGGACGGATACACGTCCTTGAGGATCACGTCGATGAACGCCGGCACGCCGACTTCGCGTGCACCCGGCGTGTCGGTGCGCGGAATGATCAGGTCGGCCACCGCTTCGACCACAGCGCCCTCTTCCTTGCTCAGGAACAGCGGCTGCCAGCTCGCACCCGGCTTCGGCGAACAACCGTTGAGAACCGCGAGCACGGCCGGCGCAGAAATCGCGCCACCCATCAACATCGCCACTCGCTGCAGGAGCTCGCGACGATTCATGTGGCTGTTGTCGCTCATATGTTCTTCCGCTTCAGCTCGCCGACAGCGTGATCCACCGCGCGCGCGGTGAACGCCATGTAAGTCAGCGACGGGTTCTGGCACGCGCTCGACACCATGAAGGAACCGTCGGTGACGTACACGTTCTTGCACGCGTGCACCTGGTTCCACTTGTTGAGCACCGAGGTCTTCGGGTCCTTGCCCATGCGCGCTGTGCCCATCTCGTGGATGCCGAGACCGACGCCGGTCTCGCGGTCGAACGTCTTCACCTCGCGGAAGCCGGCGGACTCGAGCATCTCGGCGGCATCGTTCGCCATGTCCTTGCGCATCTTCAGCTCGTTCTCGCGCAGCTGCGCGTCGAACGCGAGCAGCGGCAGGCCCCACTTGTCCTTGCGTGTCTTGTCGAGCGTCACGCGGTTGCCGTGATTCGGCAGGATCTCGCCGAAGCCGCCCATGCGGATGTACCACGGGCCGGGCGTCGCAGCTTTGTCCTTCAGCTCTGCGCCGATCGTCTGGTCGAGCATCAGGCGCGTCCAGCCGAGTCGCGACGCGCCGCCCTGGTAACCGAAGCCGCGGATGTAATCGCGCTTCTCGCCGCCGAGGTTGCGATAGCGCGGGATGTAGAAGCCGTTGGGCCGGCGGCCGGTGTAGTACTGATCCTGGAAGCCGTAGACCAGCGCGCCCGCGCCGACGTCGAGATGGTGATCCATGATGTTGCAGCCGAGCTCGCCGCTGTCGTTGCCGAAGCCGTTCGGGAAGCGCTTCGACACCGAGTTCAGCATGAGGTGCGTCGAGCCGAACGTGGAAGCGCACACGAAGATCACCTTGGCAGTGAACTCCAGGTGCTCGTTGGTCTGCGCGTCGAGCACGCGCACACCCGTCGCGCGCTGCTTGCTGTCGTCGTAGATCAGCTCGTACGCGATCGAATTCGGTCGCAACGTCATGTTGCCCGTCGCTTCGGCGGCAGGCAGCGTGCTCGAATTGCTGCTGAAGTACGCGCCGTACGGGCAGCCGCGAATGCAGAGGTTGCGGTACTGGCACGTGCCCCGCTGCGGACTGTGCGCGAGCGGCGCAGTGAGGTGCGCGACGCGGCCGATCGTCATCTTGCGCTTGAACTTCTCGCCCATCGTCTGCTGCAGATGAGTCTCGACGCAATTGAGCTCCATCGGCGGCAGGAACTTGCCGTCCGGCAGCTGCGGCAGGTTCTCGGCACGACCGCTCACGCCGATGAAGCTCTCGACGTGGTCGTACCACGGCGCGATCTCGGCATAGCGCACCGGCCAGTCGACCGCGACGCCATCCTTCGCGTTCGCCTCGAAGTCCATCGGGCTCCAGCGATAACTCTGCCGGCCCCACATGATGGAGCGGCCGCCGACGTGATAGCCGCGGATCCAGTCGAAGCGCTGGATCTCCGTGTACGGATGCTCGGTGTCGTCGACGAACCAGTGCTTCGACGCTTGCGTGATCGCGTAGCCGCTGCGCGCGGCGATAGCCTGTCGCTTCAGCTCTTCGTCGGTGGCGCGGCCACCGTAGGGAAATTCCCAGATGTCCTTGGTCGCAGTCGGATAGTCGCCGTGCTTAACATCGCGACCGCGATCGAGCACCAGCGTCTTGAGTCCCTTCTGCGTCAACTCCTTGGCGGCCCAACCGCCCGTGATGCCCGTGCCGATGACGATGGCATCGTAGGAATGGTCTTTGGCTGCATCCGAATCGTTCGCCATAGTTTCCCCCGTTCCCCCGCGTCAACTTTACGACATCGCTGGCTGCGATGCGCGCCGTCGAAAGCAAACTTCTGCGCGCGCTGCGCTTCGGCGTCGAAGTCTTTCAGGCTGCTGACGAAACGCGCCTGGTCCTCGGACGGATACACGTCCTTGAGGATCACGTCGATGAACGCCGGCACGCCGACTTCGCGTGCACCCGGCGTGTCGGTGCGCGGAATGATCAGCTCGGCCACCGCTTCGACCACAGCGCCCTCTTCCTTGCTCAGGAACAGCGGTTGCCAGCTCGCACCCGGCTTCGGCGAACAACCGTTGAGAACCGCGAGCACGGCCGGCGCAGAAATCGCGCCGCCCATCAACATCGCCACTCGCTGCAGGAGCTCGCGACGATTCATGTGGCTGTTGTCGCTCATATGTTCATCCGCTTCAGCTCGCCGACAGCGTGATCCACCGCGCGCGCGGTGAACGCCATGTAAGTCAGCGACGGGTTCTGGCACGCGCTCGACACCATGAAGGAACCGTCGGTGACGTACACGTTCTTGCACGCGTGCACCTGGTTCCACTTGTTGAGCACCGAGGTCTTCGGGTCCTTGCCCATGCGCGCTGTGCCCATCTCGTGGATGCCGAGACCGACGCCGGTCTCGCGGTCGAACGTCTTCACCTCGCGGAAGCCGGCGGCCTCGAGCATCTCGGCGGCATCGTTCGCCATGTCCTTGCGCATCTTCAGCTCGTTCTCGCGCAGCTGCGCGTCGAACGCGAGCAGCGGCAGGCCCCACTTGTCCTTGCGTGTGTTGTCGAGCGTCACGCGGTTGCCGTGATTCGGCAGGATCTCGCCGAAGCCGCCCATGCGGATGTACCACGGGCCGGGCGTCGCAGCTTTGTCCTTCAGCTCGGCGCCGATCGATCTGGTCGAGCATCAGGCGCGTCCAGCCGAGTCGCGACGCGCCGCCCTGGTAACCGAAGCCGCGGATGTACTCGCGCTTCTCGCCGCCGAGGTTGCGATAGCGCGGAATGTAGAAGCCGTTGGGCCGGCGGCCGGTGTAGTACTGATCCTGGAAGCCGTAGACCAGCGCGCCCGCGCCGACGTCGAGATGGTGATCCATGATGTTGCAGCCGAGCTCGCCGCTGTCGTTGCCGAAGCCGTTCGGGAAGCGCTTCGACACCGAGTTCAGCATGAGGTGCGTCGAGCCGAACGTGGAAGCGCACAGGAAGATCACCTTGGCAGTGAACTCCAGGTGCTCGTTGGTCTGCGCGTCGAGCACGCGCACACCCGTCGCGCGCTGCTTGCTGTCGTCGTAGATCAGCTCGTACGCGATCGAATTCGGTCGCAACGTCATGTTGCCCGTCGCTTCGGCGGCAGGCAGCGTGCTCGAATTGCTGCTGAAGTACGCGCCGTACGGGCAGCCGCGAATGCAGAGGTTGCGGTACTGGCACGTGCCCCGCTGCGGACTGTGCGCGAGCGGCGCAGTGAGGTGCGCGACGCGGCCGATCGTCATCTTGCGCTTGAACTTCTCGCCCATCGTCTGCTGCAGATGAGTCTCGACGCAATTGAGCTCCATCGGCGGCAGGAACTTGCCGTCCGGCAGCTGCGGCAGGTTCTCGGCACGACCGCTCACGCCGATGAAGCTCTCGACGTGGTCGTACCACGGCGCGATCTCGGCGTAGCGCACCGGCCAGTCGACCGCGACGCCATCCTTCGCGTTCGCTTCGAAGTCCATCGGGCTCCAGCGATAACTCTGCCGGCCCCACATGATGGAGCGGCCGCCGACGTGATAGCCGCGGATCCAGTCGAAGCGCTGGATCTCCGTGTACGGATGCTCGGTGTCGTCGACGAACCAGTGCTTCGACGCTTGCGTGATCGCGTAGCCGCTGCGCGCGGCGATAGCCTGTCGCTTCAGCTCTTCGTCGGTGGCGCGGCCACCGTAGGGAAATTCCCAGATGTCCTTGGTCGCAGTCGGATAATCGCCGTGCTTCACATCGCGGCCGCGATCGAGCACCAGCGTCTTGAGTCCCTTCTGCGTCAGCTCCTTGGCGGCCCAACCGCCCGTGATGCCCGTGCCGATGACGATGGCATCGTAGGAATGGTCGTTGGCTGCACCCCCAGCTGCTGATGAAGAATCGTTCGCCATAGTTTCCCCCGTTCCCCCGCGTCAACTTTACGACATCGCTGGCTGCGATGCGCGCCGTCGAAAGCAAACTTCACCTTCTCAGTTGCCCTCGCTCGAACGCTGCGCGGCGGGAAACGAGGAATGTCCCCATTTCTGCCACTTGATCAGGAAATACAGCGGCAGTCCGAGCGCGAACAGTCCCATGCCCCACCAGAACGCTTCCTTGCCGGCGCCGTACAGCGTCCAGGCCGAGTACAGCGCCGCCAGCATCGCCACGGCGAGCACCCACATCAGCTTGCGACCCTTGATTCCCAGGTCGCCGCGCCATGCGAGCTTGAATGCGGCGAGCGCGCAGAACAGGTACATCACCAGATACGCGGAGGTCGAGATCAGGATGATCAGCGTGAACACCTTGACCAGCGAGCCGCTGTAGTTCATCAGCATCACGATCGAGACCAGCCCGCTGGTGATGAATAGCGAGTAGTCCGGCGTGCGGTAGCGCGACTCGTGCGCGAACAGCTGCGGAAAGATCTTCTCCTTCGCCAGCACGCGCGGCATCTCGCCCTGGATCAGGATCCAGCCGTTGAGCGCGCCGAAGCCGCTGATGAATGCGAACAATGCGAGCATGCTCGCTGCGCCGTCGCCCCAGAACAGACGCACAGCGTCCGCGAACGGCGCAGTCGACCCTGCGAGCTGCGAGCCGGGGATCAACAGGATCACCGCGGAGCACGCGACAACATAGATGAGCGCGGTGACCACCGTGCCCCATAGTGTCGCCAGAGGAATGTTCCGCTTCGGATCGATGACGTTCTCCGCCGGCACGGTCGCGGATTCGAGCCCGAGCAGAGCCCCACAGCGTCAGCGTCGCCGCAGCGGTCATCGCGGAAACCGTGAACGGCTGCGGCTCGACCTTGATCAGCGACGCGTCCTGGCCGGCAAGCAGGATGAGGGCGAGCACTATCACAGCGAGCAGCGGCATCACCTTGAGCACGGTCGTCACCAGCTGGAACACGCCGGCCTGCTTCACGCCGCGCCAATTCACGAACGTCAGGATCCAGATCAGCGCGACCGCCGTGAGCTGCGGTCCGCCCTGCACCGACTTGATCGCGGGCACGAGCTCGGACAGGTACGCGATCGTGCCGATCGCAATCGCCGCGTTGCCGACCCAGACCGACATCCAATAGCCCCACGCCATGACGAAGCCACAGCACTCGCCGAACGCGGCGCGCGGATAGATGTACGGGCCACCGGCCTGCGGATAGACGCGCGACAGCTGCGCGAACACGATCGCGAGCAGCACGCCGCCGGCCGCCGTGAAAATCCAGCCGAAAATGCTGTTCAGGCCGTACGGCGCGAGCGAAGCGGGCAGCAGAAAAATGCCCGAGCCGATCATGTTGCCGACGACCAGCGCGAGGCACATCCAGAAGCCGAGCTGGCGCGGCGGCGGTGCGGTCGCGTCGGGGTTGTTGGTGCCGAGCTCGCTCATGCCGGAGTTGTGGCTATTGCTGCGCTTTCTGGACGTAGACGGCCTGCGCCGCGTGCAAGTAGTCGAGCGTGGCCTTGCGCTCGCGATCGTCGTTGTAGTCCGTGCGGCCTTCGGCCGCCGCGATCGTACGGTCGAGCCAGTGTACGAAATATTTCGCGTCCGCAGGCGAATTAGTCGGTGCGCCGGCCACGCTCACGTACACGGGACTCGTGGTGGCATAGGGATAGAGATCGAGGATCAGCGGATCGGCGCCGTCGTTCCAGGCACGCAGCACGATCCAGCCGCTCTGGCTCAGCTTGAGCTGCCCGGAAACATCAGCAAGCGTGCGCCCCTTCGTGAGCCGGTGGCGCGCGACCACGCGACCGTTCTGCACGACTTCGAAGTGATCGATCGCGACCGGCGAGCGCAATGCCGCGCGATAGCGAACGGTCTGCCCGCCCGCGGGCAACTCCAATGTATCGCCCGGCGACTTGCCCTCCACTTCGATAGCGAGCTGCGGACCGTTGCTCGCGAACGTTCGTCCTTGCTTGAGCGCGGCGTGAAGCGCCTCGGGCTCCGCACTGCCACCCGTGTTGAGATAAACGCGATTCATACCGACCGGTCCGCGCAGGCTCGCGTAGTTCGCCATCGCATCGGTACCCGCGCCGGTCGGCACGCGGAAGCCGAGGTTCAGCAGCTTGTACCAGACTTCCGCAGTCGCCTTGTGATCCGCGAAGCCGACGACTTCGATGTAGTCGACCTTGCCGAGCGCGACATCCGCGGGGAATGCATTCGTGATCTGCTCGCGCTCGGGCGCGGGCACCGTATCGAACAGATGCACGTAGCCGACGAGCCCGCCTTGCTCGTGCGCCATATCGGCGATCACGCCGTTGTGTGGATACGGCGAGCTCAGCGCACTGAACTGATAGGCGCTGAAATCCGGCGTGAGATAGCGCCGCAGATCCAGCAGCCCCATGTGGCCCCAGAAGCTGGTGTGATACTCCTGGCTGTAGAAGATGCCCTTCTCGGACGCTTTCCCGACGCGGTCGGCGAACTTCTCGATGTCTGGAATCCGCTGCTCTTTGTTGACGATGAGGTTGTAGACCGCGTCGAGATCTTCCGCTTCCATCTGCCAACGCAGCGCGGCGGCGTCGTTGCGATAAAGGCCGCCGTAGTTGTTGTGAACGTGCAGGTCCGCCGTCGCGGCCACCGGCGCCCAGTCCGGCAGCTTCAGCTCGCGCAAGGTCGCGGTGACGACGTTCGACGCCGTCCGCTTTCACCTGCACTCTCTGCCAGACCGGAGTGTGTTCCTGGCCGCGCCAGGCGACGACCTCGACTTCGCCGACCGGCACAGTCACCGAACATTCATTCTGGCAATGGAAATAGCGGACCTCCGAAGGCTGGCGGTGCGGATCGAAACCGTCGTCGGCGTGGACGCGAGCGCGGTCCGGTGCGTAGTAGCGATTGTCCGAGCCGAGCACGCTGAGACGCCCGTGCACGCGTTCGCCGTGTCGCGTTCTTCAGTTCGACACCCAGTTTCGCCATCGGACGCGAGTATTGACGGACGCCTGCTTCGACGAGCGCTCGTGCGCCGCCGCACGACTTCATGGACCCACAGCTGCAGATTGCCGCTTTCGTTGCTGATGTACGCGATGCGCCGTCCGTCCGGCGACCAGCGCGCCTGCGTCGCGTCGAAATCGCCGAACGTCAGCGGCAGTTGCGCATCGCCTGCGAGCGTCGTCAGCCATAGCTGATGCCACTGCCGTCCCTGGTAGCTGCTGTACAGCACTCGCCGACCATCCGGCGCGACTTCAGGTCGCGCGCGCCAGCTGGTTTCCTCGCGCACGAAGCACTCGAACTCGCTCGGGCCGTCGACCGCGGCGCTGCACAGGTCGCCGGTGCCGTACGCGATCTCGCGATTGGAGACGAATACCAGCCGCTTGCCGTCCGGCGTCCACGACGGATTGATCGTGTGATCGTGCTTCGAATAGTAGTAGCGCGCGATCTTGCTCTCGCGCGGCGCGACGACAGCGCGCGGCGCACCGAGCTTGCCGGCTTCGATCGATGCGACGAACAGATTGAAGTGACCGCTGCCGGCCGTCGATACATAAGCGAGCCGCTTGCCGTCGGGCGAGTAACGCGGCTCGAGGTTGACGGCGTCGGTCATCGTGAGCTGTTGCGCCTTGCCTGACGACACTTCGAGCTGCCACAGCTCGATCGCATTGTTGTCGTGACGTACGAAGACGATGTGCCGTCCGTCGGGCGACCAGTCCGGCTGGTAGTCGTAGCCCGGTCCATGCGTCAGCTCGACTGCGCGGTCGCTGCCGATCTCCTGCCGCCACAGCGAGCCGGCCATGCTGTAGACGAGTGTCGCGCCGTCGGGCGAGAACGCAAGACTCGACGGACTGCTCGTCAGCTGCGGCAGGTACATCTCGCGGAAGTAGTAGTTGTGCGGCAGATCGATCTGCTTCAGCACCGGCTCGCGCTGGGCGAAAGCGGCGGCGGACGCCAGCGTACGACTGCAGCCGCGAGCCCGGCAAAAGCCGCGCCTTTGACGCTGCAGGGCCTCGCCGCTTTCGACCATGATGATGACGAAGCTCACGCGGTCAGCGTTTCGCCGAGACTGGCGTCGAGGATGACGATCGCTTCGTCCACGTGTTCCTTCGTGACATTGAGCGGCGGCATGAAGCGGATCGTGCTCTGCCCGCACGACAGCAGCAGCATGCCGTTCAGGTAACACTGCCGGATCAGCTTCTCGGTGAGCTTCGACGCCGGTGCTTTGGTAGTACGGTCCTCGACCAGCTCCATGCCGAGCATCAAACCCTTGCCGCGCACGTCGCCGATGCAAGCGTACTTGCCCTGCAGCTCGCGCAGCTTGCCCATGAAGTATTCGCCCATGCGTGCGGCGTTCGCGCAGAATTCCGCGGACACCAGGTCCAGCGTCGCGAGCGCAGCGGCGCAACACACTGGATTGCCGCCGTACGTGTTGCCGTGCGAGCCGCGTTGCCAGCGTTCCATCAGCGACTTCTTCGCGACCATCATCCCGATCGGCAGTCCCGAGCCGAGACCCTTCGCGAGCGTCATGATGTCCGGCCTGACTCCGAAGTGCTCGGCAGCGAACATCTTGCCGGTGCGGCCGATGCCCGACTGCACTTCGTCGAAGATCAGGAGAATGCCGTGCCGGTCGCACAATGCACGCAATCCCTGCAGGAACCCGTCCGGCGGCACCAGGTAGCCGCCCTCGCCCTGCACGGGCTCGATCATGATCGCTGCGACTTCGTTCGACGGCACGTTGCTGACGAACAGCACCTTCTCGATGTAGTTGAGAACTGCCGCGCCCTGATCGCTACCCGCGAACAGCGGACGATACTGATTCGGATACGGCACGTGCGTGACGCCGGGCATCGACGGAAAGAAGCCCTTCTGCTGCGTGTATTTGCTCGACGTGAACGACAGCGAGCCCATCGTGCGGCCGTGGAATCCGCCGAGGAAACCGATGAAGCGGCCGCGGCCGCTGACGTTGCGCGCGAGCTTGAGCGCAGCTTCGACCGACTCGGTGCCGCTCTGGCAGAAGAAGCTCATCGCGGGTTCGCCGACCGGATTCAGCGCCGCGATCTTCTCGCCGAGCGCGATCTGGTTCTCGTGCCAGTAGTCGCTGGAGATGTGCACGAACTTCTGCGCCGCCTCGGTGATCGCCTGCACCACCTTCGGGTGACTGTGCCCGGTGGCGCACACGGCGATGCCCGCCATGAAATCGAGGAAGCGGTTGCCGTCGACGTCCCACGCTTCCGAGCCTTTGGCGTGCGAGATCACGAACGGATAGTCGCGCGGGTAGGACGGCGACACGACCAGCGCGTCGCGCTTGAGCATCGCCTCGGCCTTCGGGCCTGGTAGAGCGGTCTTGATGTGCGGTGATTTCATTTTTCATTCCACGAATGTCTGCGACTGCTCGCGCAGGTACTGCGCAAGATAATAGAACGACGCGATCGCCTTGCCGGTGTTGCCCGAGCCCTTCCAGCCGCCGAACGGCTGATAGCCCGGCCAGGCGCCGGTCGTCGCGCCCTGTGCACGGTTCGCATACGTTACGCCTGCTTCGATCTCCTGGAAAAACCGCTCGACCTCCGCGCGCGAGCCGTACATGCCCGCCGTCAGGCCGAGATCGGAATCGTTCGCGAGCGCGATGCCTTCGCTCAGGTCGCGGATCCGCCGCAGCATGACGATCGGCAGGAACATCTCCTCGCGCCATAGATCCGTGTCGTCCGGCGCCTCGGCGAGCGTAGGCAGCACATAGAACCCGCGCGACAGATCGCCTTCCAGCAGTGCGCGCCCACCGAAGCGGATATTCGCGCCGGCGCTGCGCAGCCGCTCGACGTACGTCAAGTAGTTGCGCTGCGCCTTCTCGCTGACCACCGGTCCGAGCCAGTTCTCCGCGCGAGTCGGGTCGCCGACGCCGAGCGCCGCAACCTTTTTGCTCACACGATCGATCAACTCGTCGGCCACCGACGACTGCACGTACAGTCGCGACAACGCGGAGCACTTCTGCCCGCCCATGCCGAAGGCGCTGCGCACGATGCCTGCCGCCGCGCGTTCCAGATCCGCGTTGGCAGTCACGATGCCGGCGTTCTTGCCGCCCATTTCCGCGATACACGGTCGTGGATATTTGCCGTTAGCCAGCGTGCGGACGATGTGCATGCCGGTCTGGTACGAACCGGTGAACGTCACGCCGGCCGTGCGCCGGTCTTGCACGAGCGCATCGCCGATCGCACCGCCGGGCCCCATCAGGTAGTTGAAGACGCCGGGCGGCAGGCCCGCGTCTCGCAAACAATCCGCGAGCATGCGTCCGGCCCACGGTGTCTCGCTGGCGCCTTTCAGCACGACCGTGTTCCCGGTCACGAGCGCCGCAGCGACAGGACCGCCCGCGAGTGCGAACGGAAAATTGAACGGATTGATCACGACCCACACGCCGTACGGCTTCATCACGCTGCGATTGCGCGAGACCGCGTTCGGCAGCGGATCGTTCGGTAGCACGCGATCGAATCCCTGCTGGCGCTCGAAGTCGTCGCAATACACAGTGAAGAAGTCCGCGGTCTCCTGCACTTCGCCGAGCGCTTCCATGCGGTTCTTGCCGACTTCGAGCGTGAGCGCGGCGCCGATCTGATACACGCGCTCTTCGATGAGCTGCGCGACCTTGCGCAGCAGGCGCATGCGCTCTTGCGGCGCAGTCGCGCGCCACTTCGGAAACGCTGCAGCCGCTGCGGCCATCGCGCGATCGACGTCCTGAGCGCCGGCCTGCGCGAACGAACCAAGCAGCCAGTCACGATCGATGGGACTGCGTTTGTCGCGCGTCGTCGCAGTATCGACGTCAGCTCCGCCGATGTGCAGCGCGTGGCGACGGCCGAGCTGCGAGCGCACTTCGCGCATCGCTGCATCGAACCGCGCATGCATCTCCGGCGGCGGATCGAACATCGTCGAATACGTTAGCTTTAATTGTAGGCTCATAGCTCGACACTTCATTCGCCCAACCAACTCATCCAACAACGACAGCGCGTCCTGCAACTCCTTCTCCTCGATGACCAACGGCGGCGCCAGGATGATCAGATTGCCGCGCGTCGCAAACGACACGTCGCGCGCCAACGCATCCCTCACGAGCTTCGTCATCGCCGGATGGGCATCGGGCCACTGACTCGGCGGCGTCTTCGACGCGCGATCACGAACCAGCTCGACGACAGCGAACAAGCCATGCCCGCCGCGCACGTCGCCGACGATCGCGTGCCGCTCCTGCAGTTTCTTCAGCTCACGCAACAACTGCGCGCCCAGGCGTCGCGAGCGCTCGATCAAGCCCTCGCTTTCGTACGCCTCGATCGCCGCGACACCCGCCGCGCAGGAAAGCGGATGCCCGCAATACGTCAGCCCGGTGTACAGCATCTCGTTCTCGAGCCGACGCGCGATCTCCGCCGACATCACCACGGCGCCGAGCGGCAAGTGTGCGCCGGTCAGCCCCTTCGCGAGCGTCATCAGATCCGGCCGGCCCTCTTCGCCGTCGCGCTGCCACGCGAACCATTCGCCGCAGCGGCCGAAGCCGCTCATCACTTCGTCGGCGATCAAGTACACGCCACGCTCGCGCGTATGCGCGCGCAGCAGCGGCCAGTAGTTGTCGGGAGCGACGATGCCGTTCGTCCCGGCGTTCGGCTCCATCAGCACTGCTGCCACGTTCGCCGCGCCGTGCGAGTCGATCAGCTCACCGACATGGAGCGCGCTGCGCTCGCCGCATTCCTCATCGCTCGTCGTGTCGAACGGGCAACGATAAGCATACGGCGGCAAGGCGCGCACGACTCCGAACGCCTCTGCATCCACCTGGTGACTGGTGCGGCTGTCACCCGAGAGCGCCATCGTCGCGTAGCTCGCACCGTGATACGAACGGTCGCGAGCGATGATCTTGCCGCGCCGCTTGCGCGAAGCCTGCCGCGCCAGCTTGACTGCGTTCTCGTTTGCATCCGCGCCCGCGAGCGTGAAGAACACGCGGCCGCCTGCGAAACCGGATTTCTCCAGCAGCATCTCCGCGAGCTGAGCGCGCGGCTGCGCGCCCCAGGCGTTGGTCACGAAGCAGAGTTGCTCGGCCTGCCGCCGAATCGCAGCGACGATGCGCGGATGCTGATGGCCGAGGCCATTGCACTCCGCGAGGCTGCTCATGTCTAGAATGCGGCGGCCATCTTCTGTATGAAACCGCGCGCCCGCGCCGCCCACGACAGTCGGCGCCGCCCAGTCCGCTTGCCGGCACCAGCTGTGCAGAACGGTTTCGCGCTCGGGAGTCATTTCATGGCCATGCCGTCCAGGGCGCCCTTGTGGAGTTCAGGTTTTGGACGGTCCGATTCTAACGGATAAGCGCTGGCGCGCTTGATCAAGCGGCTTAAAACTAAGCACTCGCGCGAGTGCTTTAGCGGCGCTTGGCCGCTAGGCGCGTTTCCTGTGACGCGCGATGAGCTCGCGAACCTCCGGCACGAGCTCATGCGGAACACTCATCATGGTTTCGACGGAAGATTCGAAGGCCGCCTCGTCTTCAGCGACAGCCTCAACCTCCGACTGCGACTCACAGTGCTCGAGCACTCGCTGGACGCGAGCTTCGTCCCAGCCCGGAGGAAACTTGCTTTGCTTGCTCATTGGTGCTTACGGCGCCTGCGCCGTCGATGTGCCAGTAAGGGCTTGCCGCGAAGGTCATAGGCCGTGATCACGAACACGCCGACGGCTTGCGGTTCCGGCACATAAATTACTCTCAAAGTCCTTCCAGTAGAAGTGTAGCCGATGGCGACATGAGCCCCCTCGTTCAGAAGGTGGTCTTCGGCAGGTCGTGTGAGCACCTGCTCGACTTCCATCTCGCTGACGTCGTGGTTGTAGATGTGCGGAAGGTCCGTTTGCGGATCGACGTAATACCGAACCTGCACTGAGATGAGTTCCCTTCGTCTCACCCGAAGGATGATAGTCAGCGGCAATGCCTGCCCGCAGACGATTAAAGCGGTGAAACGCAGAACCTAATGACCCACACTTCGTCGCTCTCAGCGACGCGAGCCTGTCGAGCGTCCGCTCGAACGCTTGGACAAGTGCGCCGTCTTTGCCAGGCGCAGCAGCCCGGCGAGCGCTTCATTCACAGCCTCGCTGGTTGGAAAGGCGGCGTGAATTTCCGGATCCAGCCGCACCATGTGCGACTCCTCGGCGAACCGGGCAGCGTACTTTCCGCGCACAAAACCCTTTGGAAAGTCTTCCCGACGATAACTCGGCCGCAGGTCGTCCGGTCTCCTTCGCTTAGGCTTCTTCATAGAATCTCTTTTCGTGGCGGGTGGCCACACGCGCACTGATGACGCGGATGATATCTCCTTCTTCGACATGAGCCACGACCAGCAGACGACCTCGCGCCGATTCTCCAAAGGTGATCCATCGCGCTTGACCAATCGAATGATCTGGATCGGCAGACGTCATAGCCAAGATGTCCGCAAACACGGTACTGGCTTCTTCGAAGGAGACCTTGTGCTTACCTAGATTCGACGCGGCCTTCCGTGGATCCCACACTACTTGCATGGGGTGACTACTCCGTGTCGGTGGCCAGCCAACAATTCCGTTGTGGCTGTGGTTAGGCGGTCGGGGGTCTCGCCGTTACCGGCGAACACGGCTCACTGTATATCCAACACATACGGGGAGGACCAGAATAAACTCGCGCTCCGTCGAGTTTGGGCGTCAGGCTCTTGCGCTAGTTGATCTCCACGCACACCGGCGCGTGATCGCTCGCCTTCTCCTGCCCGCGCACCCACGAGTGCACATTGCAGCTCACCAATCGCGGCGCGACCGTCTCGTTGAGCAGCATGTGATCGATGCGCAGGCCTGCGTTGCGCTTCCAGTGATTGCGGAAGAAATCCCAGAACGTATAGATGCGCTCTTCCGGGATGGCATTTGCGCAGAGCGTCGATCCAGCCTTGCGCTAGTAGCCGCTGATACGCGTCGCGCGATTCCGGCTGCAGCAGAGCATCCTTGCGCCAGCCTTTCGGGTCGTAGATGTCGAAGTCCGTCGGCACGACGTTGTAGTCGCCGCACAGCACGACCGGCTTGCCGGAGGAGTACAGCGTCTGTGCGTGCTCGATCAGCCGCTGAAACCACTTGAGCTTGTATTCGAACTTCGGCCCGGGCTGCGGATTGCCGTTGGGCAGGTACAGGTTGCCGACGATCACGCCGTTCACTTCCGCTTCGATGTAGCGGCTGTGCGTGTCGTCGGGATCGCCGGGCAGGCCGCGGCGAATCTCGACCGGATCCGCGCCCTTGGTCAGGATGGCGACGCCGTTGAAGGAAATCTGGCCGTGCCAGATCGCGCCATAGCCTGCGGCGCGGATGGCGACGATCGGAAAATTCTGATCCGGCGCCTTCAGCTCCTGCAGGCATGCGACGTCCGGCGATTCGCGTTCCAGCCATTCGAGCAGACGGGGCAAGCGGGCGCCGATGCCGTTGATGTTATAGGTCGCGATCTTCATCGCGGCAGTCTAGTCTATTGGTCGAAAAATCTGGAGGCTCCGCCCATGACGATCGAAGCACTCCGCACGCCGCAGGAACGATTCATCGACTTGCCCGACTTCTCGTACCCGCCGCAGTACATCGATGACCTGCCGGGTTATGAAGGACTGCGCGCGGCGTACGTCGATACCGGTCCGCGCAACGCGCAGCACACGATCCTGTGCCTGCACGGCGAGCCCTCGTGGAGCTTCCTGTATCGACGCATGATCCCGGTGTTCGTCGCACGCGGGTGTCGCGTCGTCGCACCCGACTTCTACGGCTTCGGCCGCTCCGACAAGCCGGTGAACGATTCGGATTACAGTTTCCACTTTCATCGCAACTTCGTGCTGCGGCTGGTCGAGCGCCTGAATCTCGAGCGCATCACGCTCGTCGTGCAGGATTGGGGCGGGCTCATCGGCTTGACGTTGCCGATCGACGCCGGGTTCCGTCCGCGGCTCGCGCGGCTGATCGCGATGAATACCGGGCTCGCAGTGGGCACCGCTCCGACCGCGGGATTCGTCGCGTGGCGCGCGTACTGCGCGGCGCATCCCGATCTTGCAGTCGGCAAGCTGATCAAGCGCGGCACGCCGCATTTGACTGACGCGGAAGTCGCCGCCTACGACGCGCCGTATCCCGACGTGCGCTACAAGGCGGGCGTGCGCGCGTTTCCGCAACTCGTGATGACCGACCCCGCGATGCCCGGCGTGCCCGAGAGCCGCGCGGCCATGAAGTTCTGGTCGGAGCAATGGAACGGCCCCGCATTCATGGCGATCGGCGCCGCGGATCCGGTGCTCGGCGTCGAAGTGATGCGCAAGCTGCACGCGCTGATCCGCGGCTGCGGCGAGCCGCTCGTCATCCCTGACGGCGGCCATTTCCTGCAGGAATGGGGCAGCGACATCGCCGCGAAAGCGATGGACTATTTCGACAACTAATCGCTGCTCAGCTTCGCGCTGTCGTTCGCGATCTCGATGCCCAGCGCGGCGAGCGTCGGCAACGTCAGCGTTCCTGTCTGCTCCAGCGAGTGCGACTTCTGATACGAGCGCAACGCTTGTCGCGTGTTCTCGCCCCAGACACCGTCGACAGTGCCGGCATTGTGCCCGTCTCGCGAAAGCTCGCGCTGTAACGCACGGATCGCAGTCGGGCCAGCATGCAACGGCACGCCGTCAGTGCGTAGCGTTGCGGCAGCCACGAGCTTCGGCACAGCCGACCGTTGCTGATTCAGAGCACGCAGCAGCGCTATGTCGAGACCGGAACTCGCTTCGAGACCGTGCTCCTTGCGAAACTCATTCGCAGCGCGCGCAGTCTCAGCTCCCCACGCGCCGTCGATCGCGCCCTTGTACGTGCCGCTCTCGCGCAGCAGATGCTGGATCTGCGCGACGTGTACCGGGCTCACGAAAATCGGCGCGCCGCGTCCCATTGCGCCAGCGGACTTCGACGACTCAGCGCGCAACAGCCCGTCGAGGAACGTCGAAGATGTGTCGCCTGCGAGTACATCGCCGACCTTCAGCGAGCTCAGCAGGCTCGTGTCGAATTCGCCGGTCGGGGCGAGGCCGTTCGCTTTCTGGTAGTCGCGGACTTCCGCAATCGTCGCGTCGTCCCAAACGCCGGTCGATCCCGGCTTGCGGCCCTGCTCGCGCAGCTTCTCCTGCACCAGCCGCACCTGCGCCGGGCTCGCATAAACCTGGCCGCTCGGATTCTTCGCGTCGTCGTGTGCCAGGGCCGCACCCGTAGCGAGCGCGCCTGCCACGAGTAAAGCATTCGCGATGGTCGATAGAGCCTTCATGACGGTGACTCCGTTTGCTGAACGTGCCAACGTGACGCCCGTCGCATCGCGCGGGTTCCTGCGTGCGGAACGCGTCCGACAATCTGTCGGCTTTTGATTGCATGTACGATTGCGAATGACGGACGACGAAAACCGGGGACGCGCATGACGACTTGGGCGACCAGACTTCCGATCCTGATTTTCGCGGCGCTGTGTTCGGTCGGAGCGGCTTGCGCACAGGATCAATACAGCGCGATCCGGGCGGACATCGAGCGTGAGATCGCAGCGGGCCGAGCAACCGGCGTCGCGGTAGCCCTGACGCACAAGGGCAAGATCGTCTGGCAGGAGGGTTTCGGCTGGGCCGACAAGGAGCGCGGCCGTCGCGTTACGCCGGATACGCCGTTCTCTCTGGCGTCGGTCACCAAGCCTTTCACGACGACCGCCTTGATGGTGCTCGTCGCCGCGGGCGACGTCTCGCTGGACAGGCGAGCCAACGATTATCTCGGGGCCGCGAAAATCCGGGACGGCGTCGGCGACGCCGACCAAGTCACGGTCCGCTCGCTGGCAAGTCACTCTTCGGGGCTGCCCGGAACCTTCCAGATTTTCCCGGCCGGCGGCGCGCTGAAGCAGCCTTCCATGGACGAGGTGATCCGCACCTACGGCGTGCTGGTTTCGCCGCCGAACGAGCGGTTTGGCTACTCGAATGTCGGCATGGGGATCGTTGCGCACATCGCGTCACGCAAAAGCGGTCTCGATTACGGAGTCTTCCTTCGGCAGAAGGTGCTCGACCCTTTGGGCCTCGAGCAAAGCTTCTTCGATACCGAAGTGTCGCGACATGGCGAGATGGCCCAGCGCTACGACCGTGACGGGAAGGTCTTTCCGTTTTACGTGACGTCCACGCCTGGAACGGGCGAGCTGTATGCGAGCGCGCACGACGTGGCCCGCTTCGCGATGTTTCACCTCAAGGACCACCTGGCCGATCAGCAACGAATCCTCAGCGACGCACAAATCGACGAGCTGCATCGTCCGGTGATCCAGGTCCGTGAAGACCGCTCGCATGGCGTCGGTTGGATGCTCGGTCGCGCCTTCGACGGGACGCCGGTCGTGTATCACACCGGCAATCAGGCAGGCGTCGTCAACGTGATGATGTTGTTGCCGTCGCGGGACATTGCCTGCGTCGTGCTCACCAACCACGACGACAGTCACGACCTGGTCGACCGCATCCGCGACGCGGCCTTGCGAACGCTGGTCCCGGGCTGGACGTGGAAGTCTCTGGCTCCCTCGCCTGCGCAGCCGGTGCCGCAAACGTATCGCGGCACGTGGCGCGGCGAGGTGCGCGATGGTGAGAGCGAGCTCGCTGTCGTTCTGTCCATTGCCGATGGGGAATCGAGTCTGCAGGTCGGCGGCCAGAAGCCCGAGCCGATCTCGCAGTTGAGCCTGGTCGATGGCGCGCTGGTCGGAACGACGCACGGCAAGCTCGGGTTTCCCACTGCTATCGCCGCGCAGGCCGAAGGCCTCTCGTTGCGCCTGCAGTTGCGAGGCACGAAGCTGGCAGGCGAGATCGGGACTCAGATCCCGATCGCGCGCGCGGCCGTGCCGGGCTATCTGCCGTTTTTCGCCGAGCTCGCTCTCAGCTCGGCTCCTTCTGCAGCTTCCCGCCCGGCGCCGACAGCATCAGCTTCACCAGCTCCTCGGTGATCTTCGGCTCCAGGCCTTCCGTGTGTCCTTTGTCGAGACGCACCACGTCGGCGACGACGCGGCCGTCCTTGCAGCCGGGGAACGTGAAGACCTGCGCCTTGCCCGGAGCGGGCAACAGACCCCAACCGGGACGCAGCTGGTTGAGTCGACTGCTGTCGTAGACATAACCCGCGCGCGTGTCGACGACTTCCTGCGCAGCGCCGCGCGCACCGCAGCCGTACTTCTTCGCCCAGTCGGATGTGTCGGGCACGCCTTTCTCGTCGACCTCGCGTTGTCCCGTCGCATATATAAATGAGAAGTCGATGGCGGGCAGCTCGCGCAGCAGGGCCGCTGCTGCGGCGAAAGTGCTCGGCGGCATCGCCGGAGCGGCAGCGCCTGGCGCCGGGGTCGGTGCAAATGTCGCGGAGCGTCCGGGATTGCCGCCGAGTCGGCCGCCCGACAGGCTGAGCCAGCCGTCGACCTTGTCCTTGAAGAAGTCCGTGCGAAGAATGCGGTTCGAGGTCAACCCGCCCTGCGAATGGCCGACGAGCCAGAACGCCTTGATGTTCTGCCCGCCGATTTGCGCGACGATGAACTCGACGATGTTCTGCAGGTATTGATCGTCCGCGTCCGACCACACGCGCACCGGCGAGTTCGGCGTGGCGATCACCAGGCGATATTTGTCCTTGTAGTCGAGCAACGGAAAGTAGTGGCGCTGCCAGTTCCCGTACGAGCCGCCGCCATGCAGGCTCAGGATGAACGTGACTGGCTCGCCGCGCTTCAGGTCGCACGGATAATCGAGGAAGTACGTGCGCCGCGTCTTCATCTCCACGACGGGACCCTGGTTGATGATCATCGCGCCCGAACATTCGGTGTCCGGGCAATGCAGAGGCGGCGGTGTCGCACACACCGCACCTTGAATCGCGACGTTCTCCTGCGCCAGCGCAGCCGCGCTGACGAAGCCCATGAGCGCGCAGAGCGCAATCGATATCTGCTTCATGATGTCCCCCCTTCTCGTTCTCGATCAGTAGACGTCCAGATCGCGGCCGACGACGAACTGTCCCGAATAGCGTGACGTCATGTCGTTGAACAGTTCGTGGTCGGACTGACTGTTGTAGTGATACAGGATCAGCAGGCGCGGCTTCGCCTGCTTCGCGAGCTCGGCGAGCTGCGGCGTCGACGTGTGAAACTTCTCCGCGAAGCGCTGGAAGCGCTCGGGCCGCGTCGCTCGCCATGCAGGCGTCTGCACTTCGTGAATCAGCACGTCACATCCGCGGCACGCGTCGATGGTCGCCTGCGTCGGATTCGTGTCGCCGGAAATCACGATGCTGCGATCCGGCGTATCGAAGCGATAGCCGTAGCTCTCCATCGCATGCTTGGTGGCAAACGCGGTCACGGTGACCTTGGCGTCCTTGTAGACGACGCCGGGGCCGATGTCGCGTGCATTCACGCGGCTGCCCTGCGGAAAGTCGTGCTGGTTACCATCGGCGTTGGTGCGCGTCTCGATGTCCACGCTGTACGCCGCGAGCAGATGCTCCGTCATCGCTTTAGTGCCTTTCGGGCCGTAGACCTCGAGCGGTGCCTGGCGGCCGATCGTCCACGGCGTGAAGATCAGGTCGGCGTAGCCGACGGTGTGATCGGAGTGCAGGTGCGTGACGAACGCCACCCGCAATTTCACCGGCTCGAGCGCCTCGATCTTTTTGTCTCTGAATGCCGCGCTCGCACGGCGGATGACACCCGGACCGAAATCGACGAGATATGCAACGTCGTCGACGACGATTGCCGTTGCGGGACCGGAACGTTCAGGAATAGGACCCGGTGTGCCGGTGCCCAGTAGGACCACCAGCGTGGTAGTTGCAAGGATCTGCATAGCGCTCCTCCATTGACGGAGTCCCCGGCGCCTTCAGTTCCGATAAAGATACGCGAGCACGTGCGACTTGTGTTGATTCTTGCCGAGCCAGCGTTTGAATTCCTCCACGCGGGACGTGCCGTCTTCGCCGATCAGGCGAACGAGGATCGAGCGGCGCGTACCTTCCGACTGTTCGTGGCGGATCCGCCGCTGCCACGCGTCCGTGAGGATCGCGGGCAAGCTCGTGACTGAGCTGTAGCGCTTCCAGCAATTCCCACTCGCCGCTGTCGAGCCAGGCCTCGTCGCAGGTCGAGCACACGTCGACGCGATTCGCGACCGTGCCGGTCAGCTTGTACTTCGCCATCACGCGCGCGCATTTCGGGCAGATGATCGCGCCGGGAGCGTCGCTGGTTGCCACCGGCCCGGGGCTCGCCTCCGCAGCCTCGGACGCCGCTGCGAGCTTCTGTGTTTCCGCCCAGTGCCGGTAGTAAAGCAGCGAGACCAGGCTGCCATGGCACGTCTCGCAGCTCATGGCCGGCAGATATTCCTCGATCAGCGTCGGCTTCAGATCGGGCGTCTTACAGCGGGGACATTTCATGCGTGGCCTCCTTCGAACGCCGGGAGGGTAGCACCACGAAGATTGTCAGAACGGCTATCGGCGTCACACCTTACGCGGTGCCGGGAGAGAAAAACCGGGGAAACTCAGCGGTGCAGCATCCTGAACAGGGGGACGCACTCGATTGCGAATCAAATGCTGCGGTGCTGAGTTTTCCCGGTTTTTCTCTCCCGGCACCTAGAGGGACTTCAGGAACGCGAACAGCGCGTCGCAGTTCTGCGTCGCTCATGTGCGCGAGGCTCTTGAACGGCATGACTTCGCTGACGGCTGAGCCGTCCGGTCGCTTGCCCGTGCGAAACATCGTCTTGAACTGCTCCACGGACGTGTAGCGCGACATGGCGCTGTCGGGCGCCGCAGTCAGATTCGAAGCCTCGGGCCACGATGGCGGCGTGCCTGGAATCTTGCCGCCCGAGAAGTGCGCACCGTGGCAGCCGGTGCAAGCTTGCGCGATGTATCTCCCGCGCGAGACCGCATCCTCCGGGATTGCGTCGGGCACGACGGCCGCGTGGTCGATTTTTTCCGCTGCGTCTTTGACGACGCCGAACACGTACAGCGCTTTGAACGGCAACGGCCACGGACTGAATTCTGCGCCGCCGCCGTCCGCCGCTGGCAGGCTGCGCACGTAAGCAGCGATTGCAGCGACGTCGGCATCGATCATTCGCGCGTAGTCGTCGCTCGGCATGATCTGCAGCGGCTCGCCGGAAGGCTTCACTCCGTGACGCAGAGCGCGCACCCAGTCTGCATCCGTGTAATCGCGCGCCGGGCTCGCGGCGCCGCTCGTGATATTCGGTGCGCGCACGAAGAGACCGCTTTCCTTGTCGTCGATCACGACATGACCGCCGCCATCGGCACCGTGGCACTCCATGCAACCGCGCGTGTTGAAGAGATATTTGCCGTGATCGAGCTGGCCGTCGGTCGCCGGAAACGTCACCTGCAGCCGCGGCAGCCTGACGAGCCGATGCATCTTGAGATCGGCGAGCCAGCTGACGACGACGCCGGCAATCACGACTGACACAGCGAGCGTCGCGAGACTTACGAGCGCAATTCGGACCGACTTTCGCAAGAGGATGCTCCGGATGACGGAGGAGAATTGCAGCGGATGACGAGAGTGCCCCGGTACTGGCGGGCGGATGGGGGGAGAACTGACTTTGGGAAGAGCGGAGTTGGGCTTTAGCCTGCTGCGCACGGATGCGCGAATGCCGCGGGCGCAGGATGCGCTGGAGCGGCCGACACTCTCAGCCCAACATGCCGATCATCAGCAGCAGCACGAAGAAAATCGTCAGCACGATCGAGATGGCAATCGACAGCAGGAACAATCGCAGCCACGCGCCGAACCGCGACAACTTATATGCGTGGCGCAACTGCTTGTAGAGATGCAGCGGCGGCACTATGCCGAGCGCCGTGCCCCAGATCGCGCCGCTGACGCCGAACGCTGCAGCAAGCGTCAGCACGATCAGGAACGTCATCATGAAGCTGATCGAATACGTGATGAAGATCGCGTGGTCGTACAAATGGATGTCGCGCCGCCAGAAGAACAGCAGCCACATGAACGGCACCGAGAGCGGAATCAGCGCCCAGGAATACTTGTAGCTCGCGATCTTGAGTTTGTAGAACGCGAGACTCGGGTTGTCCTTCAGCTCCTTCACGTTGCGCTCCAACCGCTCCTGCAGCGCCGGCCAGCCGATGTTGATGTCCGTGCTCGACCTGCTCTTCTTATTGACGCCTGCATCAGCCTTCTGCTTCGCTTCCTCCAGCGCCTGTTTCGCCGTCTCGTTCGTCTCCAGATTCTGGAGCGCGGCCCAGTCGCCGTTCGAGAGCGCCTCCATGACAGCTTGCGCCGACTGCAGATCGCTCAGCTTCTTTTCGAGCTCCGCGCGCTTTTGCGGCGACAGATCCGGATCCTCGAGCTCCTCGCGCACCGCGTCCGCCCGCTCCTGCGTGCGCTCTTTGGCCGACTGGTTGCCTTCCTTCCATTGCTCGACCACGTCGCCGGCGACGCTTTCCTTCGTGCTGTCGAAGACGTCGCTCGTGGTGAACGAGAACACGCCGAACATCAGGAACACGGTGAACAGGTACAACGCCATCGGCGAGATGAACTTCGCGCGCTCGCCGTCGATGTAGCGACGCGTCAGCCGGCCGGGATGGAAGAACAGCTCTGGAATCGTGCGCCAGAGCTTGCCTTCGAAGTGGAACACGCCGTGCAGGATGTCGTGGCCGAGGTGCAGCAGGCTGCGATGCAAATGCGCTCGCTGGCCGCACGAGGAGCAGAACGCGCCGCCCAGCGTGGCGCCGCAGTTGAGGCACTGGCCGGCGTGTACTGCCGGTCCTTTCTTGCCCGACGCACCTTCGATGGTGCCCGCGACGATCGCGCCGGTGAGCACGTCGCCTGCTGCTTCCCCTTCCCCGCTCATGGCGCGAAGGATAGCACCGGCGTGCTTTAGCCCGACACTCTCGCCCGATGCGCCGTCGGCGGCGTCTCCTCCCACCTCCGCCATACGCGGCGCAGCTGATGAGCCGAGCTGAATCCTGTTTTCTCCGCCACACGCTCCATTGCAAGCTCACTGTTCGCAACCAGCTCACGCGCGAGCGCAACGCGCAGCCGCTGCACGTAGTCGAGCGGCGAGCAGCCCGCGTGCTCGGCGAACAATCTCGCGAGGTTGCGCGAGCTCATGCATGCGACAGCGGCCAGTCGCGTGGCTGACCAGCGCGCAGCCGGATCCTTGATCACGGCATCCTGAACCCGATGCAGCACCGGATTCACGTGATTGCGATGCATGACCCACGGCGACAGCTGCGGGTCGCCGCCCGATCGGCGCATGTACACGACGAGGTCGCGCGCCACGGTCGCCGCAACCTGGTGGCCCAGCTGCTGACCGATCACGTGCAGCGTCAGGTCCAGGCCCGCGGTGACACCTGCACTGGTAAACACGCGGCCGTCTTCGACGAAGATGCGATTGGCATGCACCGTCGCTGTCGGTTCGAGCCGCGCGAGATCGTCGATGTGATGATGATGAGTCGTACACTCGCGGCCTGCGAGCAAGCCCGCCTTCGCCGCGAGCAACGAGCCCGCGCAGACACACAGCAATGTCACGGTCTCGTTCCGCATCGTGTGCTTCAACCAGCGCGCCAGCGTCGTCGATGGCGCGCCGTCGAGTCGCAGACCTTTGGTCGTTACGCCGGTCACGACGATGACGCTGTGATCCGGCACGCGCTCCGGCGGAGGTTCGAGCTTGTCGAGCTGCAAACCGATCGCCGCACGCACAGTGGACTGCGTGCTGACGAAGCGCAGCTGGTAGCTGCCCGGAACCTCCCGATCGGCGATGCGAAACGCCTCCGCCGCGCCGGCCACGTCGAGCAGCACGACCTCGGGCAGGATCGCGAACAGCACCGTCCTCACAACTGCAGAGTCTCCACCCGCTTGATCTCGGCGAAGCGGCCCGCGAGCACCAGCTCGGTGCGCTCCTTGATGTCCTGCGGAGTATAGATGCGGCCGGATTCGGTCACCATCTGGAAGGTCAGCGTCGCATCCATGACGTAGCTCACCTTGTAACCCATGTCGGAAGCATGGCGCGTAGTGGTCTCGCAGCACTGCTCGGTGCGGATGCCCGAAACGATGAGGTGCCCGATGCCGCGCTTACGCAACCAGTAGTCCATGCTCTGCCCGTCGGCGGTGGCGGCAAACATGGCCGAATGGACCGACTTCGAGAACACCTCGGCCGGCTCGATGCGCAGCCCGGCGAGCGTTTTGACGTAACCCGAGCGCCGGGAAAACGGGTTCTCGGGCCCCTCGTCCTCCTCCACATGAAAGACCTGCAGCACCGGGACATTCTGCGCCGCGCAGCGGTCGATCAGCGCCTGCAGGCGCTCCATGAAGCGCGGCGCGTCCGTGTCGGACCAGTAGGGGCGCTGGGGAAAGGACTGCTGGACGTCGACGACGATCAGGGCGGATTTCATGAGAGACCTCCATTGCGGGAGGTCATCATCCGTCCGCGGGCCACGGAACCGCCAGCTCCCGCCTCGCCGTCGGGCGGTCAAAAACGGACAACCGGAAGATTCTCTCGCCAAGATCGCCAAGCGCGCCAAGAACGAATTCTGAAATCTTCACATTTCCGACCTTGGCGATCTTGGCGATCTTGGCGAGAGATTTCCTACTTCCCTTTCTTCTCCTGCTCCCGCGCCCCCGCCAGGATTCCCGGCAACGCGTAGTTCCCCTCGTGGCACGCGTATTCGTAAATCAGGTCCTGCGTCCGGCGCAGCGGCACTTCGCCCTTCCACGGTTGCGTGTAGGCCGCGCTGTCCTCGACCGTGAACTGGTACACGATTTCGTTCTCGCCGACGCGCGTGAAGCGCTCGGTCACCTTGCCGGTCGGCGGCAGGTAGAAGCGCTGCTTGATGCCGTAATGCGCCTGCTGCCCCGGGTGCAGATTCGTGGTTTCGACCACCAGCGTGTCGCCTTCCCAGCGGCCGACCGAATCGCCCATCCACGGAGTGATCTGCTGCGGCAGGTGCTTGCCGTTCATGCGCACCACGCGCGCGTCGTGGACCATCTCGACGAGGATCATCACCGCGTCCGGCGACTGCACGATCTGGTAATTGTTGTTGTAGACGTCCGGAAGCATCGGCGGGCCGCTGGTCGAGCCGAAGCCGAGCAGGCAGCGCTCGCCGAGCGCGCGCTTCTCCGGACCATCCATGTTCATGCCGGCGCGCGCAGCCTGAAATGCCTTCAGCCCGTCGGGCGTGTACGGCACCTTGCCGTTCGACGGCTCGACGATGAACGACGTGCGGTGCTCGCCCCGGACGGTGGCGAGCCGCGTGCCGGGGTCGAGCCAGAACGCGTTGTAGCCGCCCGGATCGCTGGTCGCAGTTGCTTTGACGCTCGGATCGGTCGGCTTGGCATCGGCCGCGGAGAACTGCGCGAACGCGTTCGTGCGCTCGAATTCCGCCGCTTCCGCATCGCTGAACGTGGCCTTGCCTTTGAACATGTCGTCGCGCTCGAGCGAGGTCAGCGAGGCGTTCGTCCACGTGCCCTGCAGGTCCGGCGCGCCCCAGGATGTGCGCGGCATCTGCCACGACGAGTCGGCGGCCGACGCGACGCCGGCCGTTGCGAGAATTGCGATCGCTACACACGGGCGCTGGAACATGGCTGGCTTCTCCGATCGATGTGAACTGCGTCACCAAGCCTACTGTGCGCCTGCGACACGTGTGTAAAGAACTGACTAGTGCCGACCTGCAGGCGGCGTGAGGTTTTCCCCGAAAAGCGGCCGCAGCCGACCGGCTTGACCTAAAGCGAGTCACTTCCCCCGCCGATACAACGTCCATGTTGCAAACCATTCTGCGCACTGCAGCAGCAATGCTGTTCGTCATCGTGGTCGCCGACACGGGCGCCTCCACATCCAACCCGTGGCAGCGGCCCGCAATCGTGCCGGCGCCTGCCGACAATCAACTTACCGTCGCGCGCGCCGAGCTGGGCCGCGCGCTGTTTTTCGATCCGCGCCTCTCGGCGAAGGGCTCGATGAGCTGCGCCTCGTGTCATAACCCGGCGCTCGGCTGGTCCGACGGCCTGCCGACCGCCGTCGGCCACAACATGAAAGTGCTCGGGCGTTCGACGCCGACGATCGTGAACGCCGCCTTCAATCCGCTGCAGATGTGGGACGGCCGCAAGGCCAGCCTGGAAGAGCAGGCGCTCGGACCGTTCGGCGCCGACGAGCAGAACCTGCCGCTGGAAGTGCTCGAGCAGCGCGTGCAGTCCATCGCGGGCTACGGGCCGATGTTCGCCGAGGCGTACCCGGGCGAGCCGATCACGCGCACGACGATCGCCAAGGCGATCGCCAGCTTCGAACGCACCGTGCTGTCGGACGACGCGCCGTTCGACCAGTGGGTCGCAGGCGATCGGGATGCGCTCAGCCCGGCGGCACGGCGCGGCTTCGATCTGTTCGTGGGCAAGGCGAACTGCGCAGCCTGCCACCAGGGCTTCAACTTCACGGACAACGGTTTCCACAACATCGGCGTGCGCGACAACGGCGCGCCCGATCCCGGCCGCTTCGCGTTCAAGAAGGTCGCCTCGCTCCAGGGCGCCTTCAAGACGCCCACGCTGCGCGATATCGCGCTGACCGCGCCCTACATGCACAACGGCTGCTACGACACGCTCGAAGAAGTCATCGAGCACTACGTGCGTGGCGGCGAAGTGAAAGATCACTTGAGCGCGAACATGCGCCAGCTCGAGCTCTCCGCGCAGGAGAAGAGCGACCTGGTGGAGTTCATGCGCTCGCTGACCAGCGCGCCGCGCGTCGTCTCGGTCCCGCCGCTGCCGCGCTGATCCGCCTCGAACAGAAATCTACCGGAGAGAGATCACATCATGCGTTACCTGCTTGTCTGCATCGCGATCGTCGGCTGCATCGCACCGGCGTTCGGCGCCGATCACGTCGTCAGCCAGAGCGGCAAGTCGTTCTCTGCCGCGGCGCTCAAAGCCAAGGTCGGCGACACCATCAGCTTCCGCAACGAAGATCCGTTCGTGCACAACATCTTCTCGCTGAGCGACGTCCAGTCGTTCGACCTCGGCACGTTCGCCAAGGGCGAGCTGCGCCAGGTGAAGCTGGGCAACCCCGGCAAGATCGAAGTCGAGTGCGCGGTGCATCCGGAGATGAAGCTGGTCGTCGAGGTCGCCAAGTGATTTCACCGCGCCTCGTCCGCGGCCTGGGGCTGGCACTCGCTTCGGCGGGCGTGCTGGCCTCGACGCACGACGTGCGCCCTGGCAATGCGCCGGTGGCGCGCGGCGCTACCGTATATGCCAAGTATTGCGCGCTATGCCACGGCAGCGGCGGCGCCGGCGACGGCCGCGCCGCGTCCATGCAGAAGGTCCCGCCCGCCGACCTGACCGTGAGCACGCGCTCGCCTGGCTACAAGTTGCAGATTGTCCGCGAAGGCGGCGCAGAGCTGGGACGCTCGAGCGGCATGCCTGCGTGGCGCGACGTGCTGTCGGACGCGGAGATTGCCGATGTCGTCGAGTACGTCGAGACGTTGAAGCCCGCTGGCAACAAGTAGGACGCATGCGCAAGCTCCTGAAATGGTCATGGTGGACAGGCTCGGTGAGCCGCCGGATCGGCGTCCTCATGCTGCTGACCATGGCTCTCACGGCGGCTGTCGCAGTCTTGAGCTTGCGCGGACTGCACACGTTGAGATCCGAGCTGGATCGCACTGTCCGCGAGCAGTCGCAGGCCGCGGGGCTCGTCGGCTCCATGCTGCAGGAAAGCCAACGCCTCTCCGACAGCGCGCGCCTCGCAGCTAGTGCACCGACGCCGGAAGCACGCGATGCAGCGCTGGCGCAACTCGAGGCTTCGAAGAAGGCGCTGGGCGAGCGCGTCGACGAAATTTCTGCGCGCATGAGCAACGCACCGGAGTTGCAGAAGGCGCTGCAGGAAGGCTTCTCCAGCTTCGTAATCAGTGCCGTCAAAGCGAGCCGCCTGATCAAGGCCGGCCGCACTGACGAAGCAGAGCGCGAGCTGCTCACTTCGTTCGACCCGAAGCTGCTTGCATACGTGCTGATGACGGTCAACGGAATTTCCGAGCACACCGAGCACGCCGTCCAGGCCGTGGCTGCGACCGGTCACGGAGCCTACGACCGCACGCTCGGCCTGCTGCTGCCGATTCTGTTTGCGGTGGCCGCGGGAATGGTCGTCAGTCACCTGCTGCTGCGCTGGACTGTGATCAAGCCGGTTCAGCGCGTAGCGCGCGCTGCCGAGCAGTTGGCGCAGGGCACCTTCGACATCGACCTCACCAGTACCTCGCGAGACGAGTGCGGTGACATGCTGCACGCAATGGCCTCGTTGCGCGGCCAGCTTGCATCGATGATCGACGCGATCAGCTCCGCGTCCAGCGCGGTTGCCACCACGGCGGACTCTCTGGCCGAAGACAATCACGATCTGTCGTCGCGCACGAACGAACAGGTTCGCGCCTTCCGCGACGCGTCGCAGGCGCTGGAAGCACTCAACGTGATGGCCCAGAAGAGCGCCGAGGGCGCACGCCAGGTCAGCAACGACATGCAGCAGGCTTTCAGCTCGGCGGAACGCGGCAATGCCGTGATCGTGCAAGCTGTGGCGACGATGCAGGCGACCGCGGAGGCCTGCCGCCGGATCGCGGACACCGTCGGGATGATCGACGAGATCGCATTCAAGACGAACATCCTGGCATTGAACGCCGCCGTCGAGGCCGCGCGCGCAGGCGAGCACGGACGCAGCTTCGCGGTCGTCGCGGCCGAAGTCCGCGAGCTTGCCGGCAAGAGTGCGACTGCCGCGAAAGAAATCGCGGCACTGATCGATAGCAGCGTCGTCGCAGTAACGCAGGGAAGTCAGCTGGTCGGCGAGGCCGGTGCTGCGATGGGGACGATCGTGCGTCAGGTGCGCGACGCGACGGGACGCATGGCCGAGATCAGCGCAGCGAGCCGCGAGCAGAGCATGCGCGCCGGACAGGTCACGCAGGCGATGAGCGAGATCAATTCCGGCACGCAACGCAATGCCGGCATGGTGTCGCAAGCGGCCGCGTCGACCGAGACTTTGCGCAACGAGGCGCGGGCGCTGATGTCCAGCGTCAGCGAATTCTCGCAGCAGCAGCAGCACGAACCAGCCGCCGCGTAGCCTCGCGCTCGCGCGATGGGCCGTGCGATTGCCGGAACATCAGCGCCGACTCCACCACGTGTCCCGAACGGTCGTAGGGCTCGCCGCGCAGCTGGCGCAGCAGCAGTTCCGCAGCCTGCGCCGCCATCGCCGGAATCGGCTGGCGAATGGTGGTCAGCGCGGGCCACACCTGGCTCGCGAGCGGCACGTCGTCGAACCCGACCACCGACAAGTCTTCGGGGATTGCGAGCCCCAGTCCGTGGGCGACGGCCAGCACGCCCGCCGCCATCTCGTCGTTACTTGCGAAGATCGCAGTCGGTCGCTTCCCAACCGGCGCCTGCAACAACTTGCGCGCGCACTCGACACCCGAGTCGTACGAGTTGTAGCCCTGCACGATCAGTTTCCTGTCGAGCGCGACACCGCATTTGCGCAGGCCGTCGCGATAGCCCTGAAAGCGGTCCGCGACCGCCGCGTGATCGGGATTGCCGATGACGAAGCCGATGCGCGTATGCCCCAGCCCGGCGAGCTGTTCGGTCATCTTCGCGCAGCTCTCGCGGTCGTTGGTGTAGACGCTGCGGCGATCGTCAGCGTGCTCGGCCGGCGCGATGCGCACGAACGGGATGTTCTGCTCTTCCAGCAGCGCCTTCAGTGCTTTCATGTCCGATAGCGGCGGCGTCACGATCACGCCATCGGCGCGTGACTGCCGCAGATTGCGCGAGACTTCCTCGGCCAGCGACGCCGACTTGTAGTCGCACGGCTGCATCACGACCTGATAGTTCGCCGCGCGACAGGTTTCGAGCACGCCGCCCAGCACACCGGTGGCGTAGTAGGCGCACGACACGTCGTAGAGCAGGCCGATGAGATAGGAGCGGCTGCCGCTCAGGCCGCGCGCCGACGGGCTCGGGTGATAGTCGAGCTTGCGGATCACGCGCAGCACGCGCTCACGCGTGTGCGGCTTGACAGTCGGTACGTTGTTGATGACGCGCGAAACTGTTTTTATCGATACGCGCGCCTGCGCAGCGACGTCGCTGATCGTGGCGTTGGGCATAGACGATATTCTAATACCGCATCAGTAGCGCAGGCCGAAGCCGTACGGGAACAGCGGATCGTAGCCCGGATCGTTGCGGTTCAGCGTGGTCTGCGATGCCGTGCGCGGCCACGAGAACGACAGCTTGCCGACGAAGTCGTAGTTCACCTTGCCGTTGGCTTTGCGGAACAGCACGTCGGCGACGCCGCTGCCCTCGCTGCCCGGCAGCCAGGCCACGACGAACGCGTCGCACGCGGCCAGCTCCGGCTCGATCCACAACGGCCGGCCGGTGAGGAACACGCAGGCGGTCGGCACGGACGCCTGCCGCAGTTGCTGCAGCAACGCGAGCTCGGCGCCGCCGGCACCGCCGGTAGTCGATCGACCGCAGGTCGCCGAACCACTCGGCATACGGGTCTTCGCCGAACACCACGACCGCAACGTCCGGCCGCGAATCGCCGCAAGTGGCCGTCGACGACTCGAACGTCACTTTGCCGCCCGCCGCCTCGACCGTACGCGCGATGCCTTGCAGGATCGACGTCGCGCCGGGGAAATCGGCCTTCGAGTTCTCGGTGCCCTGCCACGTCAGTGTCCAACCGCCGCTCTGCTTGGAAATGTTGTCGGCGCCATCGCCGACGACGAGCACGTGCGACTTGCGCCGCAGCGGCAGCAGCCCGCGCTCGTTCTTGAGCAGCACCAGCGATTTGCGCACCGCCTGCCGCGCCAGCTCGCGATGCTCCGGCGCACCCACCAGCTCGCGCTTGTTGGCGAGCGGCCGCGACGAAGGGCGGCCTCTGCTCGAACAGACCCGCGCGGAATTTCACGCGCAGGATGCGCGTCACCGCATCGTCGATGCGGGCCATCGGAATCTTTTCCTTGCGCACCTGGTCGAGGGTATTGGTCAGGAAGTTGCGCCAGTCGGTCGGCACCATGACCATGTCGATGCCGGCGTTGATCGCCTGCGCGCACTTGTCCTTCGAGCAGCCCTGCACCTCGTCGACGCCGTCCCAGTCGCTCACGACGATGCCGTCGAAGCCCATGCTCTTCTTCAAAACGTCCGTGATCAGGTGCTGGTGGCCGTGCACCTTCAGGCCGTTCCAGCTGTTGTACGAAACCATGACCGTCTGCACGCCGGCGGCGATCGCCGCGACATAGCCCGGCCCGTGAATGCGCAACAGGTCGCTTTCGCTGCTGACGGTGTCGCCGCGGTCGACGCCGTCGGCAGTGCCGCCGTCGCCGATGAAGTGCTTCGCCGTGGCGAACACGTGCGAGGAGTCGAGAAACTCGCGCGAGCCCGGCGCGCCTTGCAGTCCGCGTACGAAACGGTCTGCGTACGTGCGCACGATCTGCGGATCTTCGGAATAGCTTTCATAAGTGCGGCCCCAGCGGTCGTCGCGCACCACCGCGACGACGGGCGCGAACGTCCAGTCGAGGCCGGTCGCAGCCACTTCGCGCGCAGTCGCGGCGCCGATGCGCTCCATCAGGTCGGGATCGTTCGCGGCGCCGAGCCCGATGTTGTGCGGAAACAAGGTTGCGCCGATCACGTTGTTGTGACCGTGCACGGCATCCGTGCCCCATATGATCGGAATCGCCAACGCGCCGTTCGTAGTGTCCATCGACGCGTCGTAGAAGCGATCGGCGAGCGCCACCCAGTCGGCGACGCTCGCGTGCTTGTTCTCGCCGGGAAAAGCGCCGCCACCATTCAGCACCGAGCCGAGCCGGTGCTTGCGCACGTCATCGGGAGTGACGCTGCGAATATCCGGCTGCACCATCTGCCCGACCTTCTGCTCGAGCGTCATCCGCGCGAGCAGCGCCGCGACTTTCGCTTCGATGTCGTTGTCCTGATCGGCGAACGCCGCGCTCCACGACGCGGCGCCCAGCAGACACAGCAGCAGTTTCGCGATCCGAAAGTTATGCATCAGAACTCCACTCTCATCCGAACACCATAGGTCCGCGGCGGATTGAAGACAAACGCCTGCGTGCCGGTATCGATCGTAGCCTGCGTGGGATGCGCCTCATCGGTCACGTTGTTGGCGAACGCCTCGAAGCGCACCGCGCCGTCGCCATGCGAGTAACCAACCCCGACGTCGAGATGGAAATAGCCGTCGACCTCGTCCCGCAGGCGCAGCAGGTCGGCGCCGAAGCCGATGGCGACGCCGTTCTCGTCCACGGATGTGACCTCGCGCCCGCCGTCCTCGCCCGGGCCGCCATTGAAGCCGGTCAGGAAGTACGAGCTCTTGTAGGTCGCCGACGCGATCCAGTCGAGCGTGCCGGTCGCAAGCTCGATGTCCTGGCCGAGGCGGAGATTCAGCGTCAACGGCGGCGTGCGGGGGAGCTCGTTACCGGCGAGGTCCACCAGCAGGCTGCCGCCGGCCGGGCTGGGGCGGCGACCATCGCTGACGACGGAACCATCCTTGTACTCGGTGTCCTGCCACAGCAGCGTGCCGCCGACATTAAAGCCATTGCCGAGCTGGTACGCGGCGTCGAGCTGCACGCCAAGGTTGCTTGCCTCCGCGACGTTCTGGTTCAGCGTGACATTGCTGCACACCGTGTTCGGATCGCTGTCGAGGCAGCCGACATCGTTCGACGGATCGGTGTCGAGCAGCTCGGTGCCGACCACCGTGCTGAACACCTGGTCGGTGTATTTCGAGTAGTACGCCGACGCATTCAGGGTCAGCGGCCGGCCGGCGACGTCGAAGGTGTTCTTGGAGCCGATCTCGAACATGGTGTTCTTTTCCGGGCCGACCGGCGGGGTGAACAGCACCTCCGCGGGGCCGGTATCGAGGTCGATAGTATCGTTGAAGCTCGGCGCCTTGTTGCCGGTCGCGACCAGCAGGTACAGCAGGTTGTCCTCAGTGAGGTCGAAGCCGACGCGGACACGCCAGTCGACGTACGAGTCGGAGTTTTCGCCGAACTGCACGGTGGCGCCGCCAAAACCGAAGCCCAGGCCCGGGTAGCCGGCGCACGTGCCCTGGAACTGGCTCGTCTGCACGCAGTCGCCGGCGAGGAAATCGTCCAGAGTGTCGTTCGTGCCGAACGAGGCGACGCCGGCCTGGTAAAGCAGGATCAGGTCGTTGAGCGTGTTGCGCACGCCGTCGCCGTCGGCATCCGGATTCTTGATCGTGCGGCTGAGGCCCGTCATGCGGAAGCCCGGCGTGCCGACGCGCATCGCCACGCCGTTGGTGTCGAAGCCCGCGATGAAGTTGAAGCCCTCGCGCTGCTTGCTCTCGTCCGAGTAGCGCGCGCCGGCGGTGATGCGCAGCCGGTCGGTGACCGCGAACATGATGTCCGCATAAGCGGACTCCGATTCGCCGATCGTCAGGCCCTGGTTGAATTCCAGGTACGCAAGATCGGTCGAGTAGTCGAGCGGGATGCCGAGGAACACTCCCTGCTCTTCTTTGAACTTGTACAGGCCGACCGCCCAGGTGAGCCGCTCGGCGCTGTCGGGCGAGGTGAAGCGCAGCTCATGCGTGCGGCTCTCCGAAGTCGCGTCCCAGATCAGCGCGCTGTAGTTGCCGTAGTAGCGCTCGGCAATGTATTCGTCCGCGAGCGGTCCGTTCGGGTCGGTCAGGTTGCCGCGGATCACCTGCTCGCGCTCGTCGCCGTCGAAGTCGATGTTGCGACCGCTGGTCGACAGGCTGTTGCGGTAATGCAGGTCGCGGTAGCCGCCGATGTACTGCACGTTGAACAGGCTGGTGCGATAGGTCGCGTTCAACGCTGCGCCCCAGTGGTCGGTGTCCTGCACCGGGCTGAAGCCGACCATGTTGACCCGGCGCGGATCGTCGAAGTCGTCGTAGGTCAGGCCCAGACGCGCGGCGTTGAACATGTCGACGCCGCGCGAGCCGGTGCCGCGCGCGTTCAGGTAATCGCCGGAGATCAGCACCGAGAGCTGCTCGGATGGCTCGATCAGAAGGTGTGCGCGTGCGCCCAGGTCGTCCTGCGACTCCCAGCCGAGCAGGTTGGTGAGCGGACCGGTGTTGGGCACGTACTCGTCGTGCTGGGAGGAGTAGACGGCGATGCGCCCGGCGGCGATCTTACCGAGCGGCACGTTGAGCGCGCCGCGCAGCTCCTGGTGGTCGTAGTCGCCGATCGCGGCCTCCGCGTAGCCCTCGAACGTATCGAGCTTCGGCTTGCGCGACACGATGTTGATCGAACCGCCCAGCGCGTTGCGGCCGCGCACCGTGCCCTGCGGACCGACGTTCACTTCGACGCGCTCGATGTCGAAGAACGCGACGCCGAGGCCGCGCGGACGCGGCACGTACACGTCATCCAGATGCGGCGCGATCGCCGGATCGCCCAGCTCGGTGTTGGCGTTGCTGCCGATACCGCGCACGAACAGCTCGGTGTTGTCCTCGAAGTTGGTGATCTCGATGCCCGGCATCAGCGCCGGCAGGTCGAGCAGGTCGGTGGCGCCGAGCGCGTCGAGCTGCGCCTGCTGCATCACCGCGGCAGTGCCTTCATAGCTCTGCAAGCTCTGCTCGACACGCTCGACCGTGACGATCACTTCCTCGATGATTCGTTCGCCGGCCGCGTCGCCCTGCGCCGCCCAGGCCGTAGTCGCGCTTGCCAAGGCGCAACCGGAAAGCACAGCCGCGACGGCGTGTGCGACAGATGTCGATGAGCTCATGACTGATCCCCCCGAGCTTATTTGTGCGCACAAGCAATACTCCCGCCGAGACAGCGTTGTCAATTTTCATCGACCGATGAACTGTTGCATGCACGTAAGTGCTTAATTTACTGCATGACAACGGTGGTACATTTTTCCCGATAGGACCAATTTCGATGTCTAGCGGACGCGGCGCAGCGGCAGGATGGCGATCGAGCCGGCCAGCGCGATGGCGCCGGCGGTGAGGAACAGCGCGCCGTAGTCGCCGCCACTGGCGGCAAGGATCGCGGGTGCGAGCGCAGGCGCGACGGATTGCGGTAGCGCGTTGGTGATGTTGAGAATGCCGAGATCCTTGGCAGCGTCGCGCTCGCGGTCCGGCAGGACCTCGGTCACGAGCGCAAGATCTACGGCGAAGTACAAGCCATGTCCGATGCCCGTCGTGGCCATGCCAACGAGGAACATCGCGTAGGAATCGGCGAGCGCGACGATCCACAACCCGATTGCGTACACGACCGCACCGCCGAGCACGAACGCCTTGCGCCGCTGCAACGCGTCCGACAGCCGCCCACCGATCACGCTGAGCGCCACGACCATGCTCGATTGCACGAGCATCGAGCGGAAGATCAACCCGGGCACTTCGCTCTGCGGCAGGCCGAGCTTGTCGGTGAGATAGAACGGCTGATAGGTCGTGAGGAACGCGGTGCCGAGCACGACCAGGAAGCGGCTGAGCCACGCCCAGGCGAAATCGGGGTGACGGCGCGGACTGACCCAGTACCAGCGGACGGTGTCGCGCACCGGTTGCGTCTTGTCCAAACGCCGATCGGGCAGCGTGAACGCGAGCAGCAGGATCGCAGCCGCGCCGATCAGCGCCGGCACCATGAACATCGCGAGTGTCGATCCCGCGACCGACTGCACGACGAACGTGCCGGCGAGCTGGCCGAGCGGCATGCAGGTGCCGAGCACGCCCGCGACTGTGCCGCGCTGCTCCGCCGGCACGTGATCCGGCAACACCGCGACCAGCGCGGCGAGCACTGCGTTGAACGACATCTGCGCCAGGCACCAGCCGATCAGCACCGTCGGGATCGTCTCGGCACGCGCAACGATCAGCAACGCAGCTGCACCGCCAATCACGCCGCCGATCAGCCACGGTCGTCGCATGCCGAAGCGCGAAGTCGTGCGATCGCTCAGTCGTCCGAAAAAAGGATTGCTCGCCAACGCGAAGAACGCGCCGATACTGAGAACGAGCGAGTGATTGGCCGCAGCCTCGTCCGGCGTGAGCTGCCGGACCTTGAGTGCGATGGTGACCAGCACCGGCGTGAGCAGTGCGACCCACGTGCCCGTGTACGCCAGGGCGTAAATCAGGACGAAACGCCAACTCACCCGCATGGGGCTATTGTCGGCGAAAGCGAGCGGCTATGCCTCCGCGACGGCCGATGCCGTTACGTCAGTTCATGCTGCAGCCGTCGCCGCTGCACGGGCGTCTCTGGTTGAGGTCTTCGCGCATCGACTGCCGCGAGCGGATCAGCTCGCGCATCTCTGCGTCGGTCCGGCAATCTTCCTTGGGGAATTTCGAGCCGAGGACGACGGTTTTCTGGCACCAGACCTGTGCGCCGTCGATGCGCTTCGGCCTGTAGCCTGGCAGAGGCTTGAAGGCGATTTGTTTCTCGCTCGTCTCGGCCTTGGCCGTGGTCTGCGTCTGTGCGGGCTGGGCCGCGGGTGTTTCGGTCGGTGCTTGCGTCGCCGTTGCCTCGGTCTCGGTCTTGGTCTCGGTTTGCGGAGCGCTTGGCTCATCGGCCAGCGCCATTGTCGCCAGCAACATCAACGCGGTCGTCAACGCAATTCGCATGGTGTTCCCCAAAATTGACGTACGGCCCAGGCCCCGAGATTCCACACAGTCGCCGCTGGCTTTGCAAGCACTCAGCGCACGATTGGGCCGGCATCGTGGGACGGAGGGGGAAACCCCGACACGACTGCCACGCTGCCCTCCCCCGCGAGCGGGGAGGGTCAGGGTGGCGCGATCAGAGCACGCTAGCTCAGGATGAAATCGTCCCCATGCAAGGACGAACTGCTCACGCCGCGCAGCGTGATCTGCTGGTCACCGAGATCGAGGATCGTGTCTCCGTTCACGTCGCTGGCATGCGCCATCAGCCAGTCGAAGCTGAGACCCCGGCCCGACAGATTGATCTGGTCGTCCGTCGCCGCACCGGCAACGAAACCCTGGAGCTCGACATCGTCGCCGGCGCCGCCGTCGAGAATGTCGTTGCCGCCACCCCCGATCAGTACGTCGTCGCCCGCGCCGCCGAGGAGGATGTCATCGCCCTCCCCGCCAATCAGTACGTCGTCGCCTTCGCCGCCGTCGAGCGTCAGGCCGACCACGCCAGCATCGACTCCCGACGCTTCGATGACGTCGTCGCCCGCAAAACCCTTGATGACTATGCGGTCGTTGCCGGCTTCGGCGCCTGTGACATTGATCTGCGCTGCCAGACCAAGCACCGACACGCCGGAAGCGTCGCCAACTACGATCGCGACATCATCGCCATTCGTTGCCTCCGCCGTGACCGTGTCCGGCTGACCGTCGCCCGCCGTGCCGCCGAGCGCCGCGGCGAGAGCGATGTTCACCTCGACGACATCGGTCCCGGACAAATCGCGGACCACGATGTTGTCGGCGCCGCCGAGTGCGTTGAAGTCGATGCTCTCGACGTCGTTCAGATCCATCGTGACGTTGGCGACGTCGCGGAAGAACAGAGCCCGGCCGCCGTTCGCGAAGATGTTGACGTTCTCCGCAGCGTTGGCGCCGTTGAACAGCATCGTGTCGAAGCCCGTCCTGGCCCTCGATGGTGTCGTTGTCGTCGCCCGGGTTCCACACGAAGGTGTCGTCGCCCGCGCCCATGAGCGCCGTGTCGTCGCCGTCACCGCCGTTGATGAGATCGTCGCCCTCGCTGCCGACGAACAAGTCTTCGCCGAGGCCGCCGTTCATCGTGAGCTGGATCCCATCCGCTTCCAGGCCGCTCGCATTGATGACGTCGTCGCCGCCTTGCGCATTGATCGTCAGCCGATCGTTCGCCTGCTCCTGGAAGACGATGTTCACTGCGGCTTGCAGGCCGGAGACGGTGATACCGTTGGCATCGCCCGCGACGCCGATCACGTCGGCGCCATTCGTGGCGTTGACGGTCACGGTGTCCGCCGCCCCGTCGCCGCCGCCATTGGGTCCGCGCAGGTCGAGGTCGATCTGCGTCGCATCGGTGCCGCTGAGGTCGTTGATCACGATGTTGTCTGCGCCGCCGAGCGCGCGGAAGTCGATGCGCTCGACGTCGTTGAGGTCCATGACCACGTTCGCGACATTGCGATTGAACAGCACGCGGCCGCCGTTCGCGGTGATGTCGACGTTCTCGCTGGCGCCCGCGCCCAGGAACAGCATCGTGTCGACGCCGTCCTGACCTTCGACCGTGTCGTTGCCGTCGCCCGGATCCCACTGGAACACGTCGTCGCCGGCGCCCATGAATGCGACGTCGTTGCCGTTGTCGCCGAAGATGAAGTCATCGCCGTCGCCGCCGATCAGTGTGTCCGCGGCCTGGCTGCCGAGGATCGTGTCGTCGCCGGCGCCGCCGTCGATCGTCAGCTTCACGACGCCGGCAGGCAGCGTGGTCGCGGTAATCGTGTCGTCGCCACCCAGACCGTTGATGACGAGCGAGTCGTTCGCGCCTTCGCTGTTGGTCACATTGGTCTGTGCGGCCAGGCCGACCACCGACACCGACGTACCGGCGCCGACCACGTCGATGTCGTCTTCGCCGTTCGTGGCGTTGGTGATGACCGTATCGGCCGCGCCGTCGCCCACAGTGCCGCCGATGGTGGCGGCGAGGTCGACGTTGACCTCGACGACGTCGGTGCCGCTCAGATCGTTGACCGTGAGCGTGTCCGTGCCGGCGAGCGCATTGAGGTCGATGCTTTCGACGTCGTCCAGATCCATGACGATGTTGCCGAGGTTACGCGTGAACAGCACGCGGCCGCCGTTCGCCGATGCGGCGAAGATTTCACCGCCGGCGCTGCCGTTGAACAGCATCGAGTCGGTGCCGTCCTGGCCTTCGACGGTGTCGCTGCCGTCGCCCGGATCCCACTGGAACACGTCGTCGCCGGCGCCCATCAACGAAACGTCGTTGCCCTGCTGGCCATCGATGAAGTCATCGCCGTCGCCGCCGATCAGCAGGTCCACGCCATTGCTGCCCAGGATCGTGTCGTTGCCGGCGCCGCCGTCGACCGTCACGCTGATCAGCGCCGCGAGATTGCCGGTCGCGGAGAACGTGTCGTTGCCGCCGCCCATGTTGACGACGAGCTTCTCGGTCGTGCCGATGTCGACGAAGAACGGTGCGGGATCGACGCGATCGAAGCGCACGCGCGCGCCGTTCGCCGTCACAGTGAAAACCTCGTCGCCGCCTGCACCGTTGATCTCTGCGGTGTCGATGCCGGCGCCGCCTTCCATCAGGTCGTTGTCTTCGCCGGGATTCCAGATCATGCGATCGTCGCCGGCCTCGCCGAACATCTGATCGTCGCCGTCGCCGCCGACCAGCACGTCGTTGCCCGCGCCGCCGAACAGCGCGTCGTTGCCGCCTTTGCCGAACAGCGTGTCATTGTCCGACTGGCCGAACAGCAGGTCCGCGCCCGAACCACCGGTCAGGATGTCGTTGCCGGCGCCGCCGAACAGGCTGGCCTTCGGCAGCACGCCGTTGGTCTCGTTGAGCGTAATGACGTCGTTGCCGCCCAGGCCGAACGCCGTGATCAGTTTGGTGTTCTCGAGTGTCGCGTTGCCGAGCAGCGGTGCGCTGCCGTTCACGAGGATCTTGCCGGCCGCGTTGCTGGTGAACTCGATCGTGTTGGCGTTGTTGTTGCCGATGGACGTGAGAACGCCGCCGAGGAAAATGCTGTTCACCGGCGGGAGTGCAAAGGCCAGCTTCGCCGACACCGCTTCGGCGATGGGCGCAGCTTTGAGTGCCGGCCCGGAGGATGCGAAGTCGTGCACTGGGCTCGACTCCGGCGCGATCGGTGAATCGATCACGCCGCGTTGAATCTTACGCATGGGGAGCTCCTGAACAGATGGAAAAAGAAATGGTCATCACGGCTCGCGCATCGCCTTGCTGGCGAACGCGTTCAAGGGTTTGGCGAGGTACTGAACGAGCGTGCGCTCGGGTGTCTTGACGAACAGCTCGGCCGGCATGCCCGGCTGCAGGCGCAGCGAGGGATGATCGCGGAGCGCGGCGGCATCGACTACGACGGTGGCGACGAACCAGGATTCGCCGCTTTCCTGCGAAGTGATGCGATCGGGCGAGACGAAAACCACGGTGCCGGGCAAGAGCGGCGTGGTGCGCGCATCGAACGCTGTCAGACGAACGTCTGCTGCCGAGTTCTCGCGTACGTGATCGATATCCTGCGGCCGAATGCGCGCCTCGACGACCAGCTTCTCCTGGCTCGGCACGATGTCGAGCAGCGCATCGCGCGGCCCGATCGCTTCGCCGATGGACGAGACCCGCAGCGCCATCACCCTGCCGTCGACAGGCGCGCGCACGAACTGCCGTTCGGCCTGGTCCTGCGACGGCCGTACGCGCTCGTCCAGCTCACGGACCTTCGCGGCCGATTCGCGGGCCTCGTCGGTCGCGAGTTGCTGATACTGGTTGCGCGCCTGTGCAATGCGCGCCTGCAGCTCGCCCGTGCGCTGCTGGGCCGATGCCAGATCGCTCTGCGCTTCGGCAAGACGACTGCGATAGTCGGACTCGTCGCGCTGCAATTGCAGGAGTCGCGCACGCTGCACGTAGCCTTGGCGTACGAGCTTCTCGTTGATCTCGAGCTCGTCCGCCGCGAGCTTCGCAGAGGCTGCGGTCGTTGCGATCTGGTTCGTGAGCGCCGCTGCCTGCGCACGCGAATCGCGCGTCTGCGCTGTAAGGGAGGCGATCTGTTCGTCGAGCGTACGGCGTCGCGCCTGGAACAGAGCTGTTTCACGCGCGACGTCGTCGCTCGCTCCGGGCGCCCCGGCAAGATCGGCCGGCAGCTCGAACTTCGCCGCGAGCACGGCCTCCGCGGAGGCTCGTGCGTTGCGTATGCGTTCCGCGCGCAGCTGATCGCGAAGCATGTTGAGCTCGGCATCGTTGCGAACGTCGCCGAGTACGATCAGCGGTTGTCCCGCCCGGACCATGTCGCCGTCGCGCACGAGAATCTTGCGAACGATGCCGCCTTCCTGGTGCTGAACGGTCTTGCGATTCAGCTCTACCTTGAGCTTGCCGGCCGCGATGATTGCGCCGGAGAGCGGCGCGGCGATCATCCAGGCAGCGAGCAGCGCTGTCGTAACGGCCAGCGGGATCAACGCCAACCGCTTCTGACGGCGCAGCTCAGTGCGCGCCTGCGGGTCGTCTTCGCTGCCGATCAGGAGTGAGGCGAACGTCGGATTGGCGGTGCTCATGCGTGTGCCTCGCTGCTCTTGCCGGGCGGGAACGCGACGACTCGTTGCGATGCTCCGTTGGGCGAGCGCAATCGCGCCAGCACCGCGGCACTCGGCCCGAACATCTCGAGCGTGCCGCCCTTCAATAAGGCCAGCTTGTCGAGCGCTGCCATGAGCGTCGTGCTGTGAGTCACCATGATCACGGTGACGCCGCGCGCCTTGAGCTCGGCGAGCGCCGCAAGCAACGCAGCTTCGCCGACCGTATCGAGATTCGCGTTCGGCTCGTCGAGCACGAGCAAGCGCGGCTCGCCGTACAATGCACGCGCCAGGGCGATGCGCTGACGCTGACCGCCGGACAGGATTGCGCCGCCGTCGCCGATCTGCGTTTCGTAGCCGTCGGGCAGTTTCAGGATCATTTCGTGCGCAAGAGCGAGCCGCGCCGCGCGAACGATCCGTTCCGAGGCTTCGGGGCCGGTCGTTGCGCCGAGGCGCGCGATGTTCTCGCCGACCGTTCCGGAGAACAGCTCGACGCCCTGCGGCAGATAGCCGATGTGCTTGCCGAGCGCCTCGCGATCCCAGCGCGAAGTGTCGAAGCCGTCGAGACTGACGCAACCCGTTTGCGGCCGCGCCAGGCCGAGCAACAGCCGGATCAAAGTCGTCTTGCCGGACGCGCTCGGGCCGATGACACCGAGGCTGTCGCCGGGCGCGAGCACGAAGTTCACGTTCTTGAGCAGCGGCGGGCGCGACGCAGAGAACGCGTAGAACAGCCGCTCGACTTCGATGCGTCCCGTCGGCGCGGGCAGGGCGACGTTGGCCTGCGACGGCAGATCGGCACTACGGTCGCCGAGTCGCTCCCAGGCACCGCGTGCGTCGATCAGCGCGCGCCAGCCGCCGATCAGATGCTCGACCGGCTGCAGCGCGCGGGAAAGCAGAATCGTCGCAGCGATCATGACGCCCGATGACGCCTGCATGTCGATGACCAGCCACGCACCGACGCCGAGCATCACGACTTGCAGCACCTGTCGCAACGTGCGCGCGAGCGACGCCAGAATCGACGACGCACGGCCGTGTGTTTCCTGCGCCAGCAGCGATTGCTCATGATGTTCGCGCCAACGGGCGATCGCATCGGTAGTCATTCCCATGCCGACGATGGCTTCGGCGTTGCGCGCCAGCTTTTCGGCGGTACGCGTCGACATGCGCGAGGCGCGCAGCGATTCTCCGGCTGACTCTCGCGTAAGCCGATCGGTGAGCACGCCGAGCGCGACGAGCACGAGTGCGCCGAGCGTTGCCGTGAGGCCGAGCAGCGGATGCATGAGCGTGATGATCGCGAGATAGAGCGTCGCCCAGGGAGCGTCGAAGAGCGCCAGTACGCCCGGCCCGCTGAGAAACATCCGTAGCTGCGCGATGTCGCGCAGCGCGTCGGTGTCAGCCTTGCCCGCTCCGCCTGCGGCGTCTTGCAGCGAGCTGCGGATCGCGGCCGGCGCGAGCTTGCGATCGAGCGAGCGTCCCGCCCACGCGAGCGCACGCGCGCGCACGGTGTCGACGAAGGATCCGAGTGCCAGGAACAGCAGCGTGATCAGGCCGAGCATGAGCAGCGTCTCGACGCTGTTGCTCGTGAAGACACGATCGAAGACCTGCATCATGTAGATCGCAGGCATCAGCAGCGCGATGTTCAACACGAAGCTCGAAGCGGCAGCGAGCATCACGAACGATCTGAGCCGCTTGACGAAGAGCCACCTCATGCGATCCCCTTCTTCTGCTGTTGGGAATCAGCATGGATCAGCACGCAGCGCACGTGCACTGCTCGGACGGGCAGATCAATCGATCCCTACGGAGAGGCGGCGCTCCTGACTAAAGTGTGTGATGATTCGCGCCATGCTGCGCAAATCACTGATCGTGTTCGTGTGTGCCCTGGCCGCCGTCGCGTGCTCCCGGCAACCTTCAGGCACTCCCGCCAAGCCCGGCACAGTGGCAATCGTCAACGCCAGGATCTGGACCGGCGACGATGCGCAACCGTGGGCGCAGGCACTGGTGATCGATGGCGCGACGCTCGCGCTCGTCGGCACGGACGAGGACGCTCGCAAAGCGAACGCGGCGCAAGTCGTCGATGCCGGTGGCCGCTTGATCGTGCCGGGCTTCACGGACGCGCACGTGCATTTTCTCCAGGGCGGTTCGTCTCTCGCGTCCGTGCAGCTGCGCGATGCGCGCACGCGTGAGGAGTTCGTCGCGCGGATCAAAGCGTTTGCGGCGACCGTGCCTGCTGGCACGTGGATCACGGGCGGCAACTGGGATCACAGCCTCTGGGGCGGCGAGTTGCCGACGCGCGAATGGATCGATGCGGTGACGCCGGATCATCCCGTGTGGATCAACCGGCTCGACGGACATATGTCGCTCGCGAACAGCGTCACGCTCAAGCTTGCCGGTATCACGCGCGCGACCAAGGACATCGCGGGCGGCGCGATCGTGCGCGACCGCAACGGCGAACCGACGGGTGTGCTGAAAGACAACGCCATGGCGCCGGTCGATGCAGCCATGCCTGAGCCGTCTGCGCAGATGCAGGACCGCGCGCTGCAAGCCGCGATGAAGTACGTCAACGAGCAAGGCGTGACGACGGTTCACAACATGGGAACGTTCGGCGACCTCGAGGTATTTGCACGCGCCGCGAAAACGAACGCTCTCACGACGAGAATCTATGCGGTCACTCCGCTCGACCAATGGGAGAAGCTGCGTGATGCGGTGACGGCGAAGACATACGGCGGGGCAGACGGTCGCGGCGACGAGTGGCTGCGAGTCGGCGGCCTGAAGGGCTTCATGGACGGCTCGCTCGGCTCGCACACCGCGGCGTTCGATGAGCCGTTCGCGGACGCGCCGAAAGATCGGGGCCTGCTCCTGAATCCGCCGGAGAAGATGTACGAGTGGATCTCCGGCGCCGACAAGGCCGGCCTGCACGTCATGGTCCACGCGATCGGCGATCGCGCCATCGGCATGCTGCTCGATATTTTCGAGCGAGTTGGGAAAGAGAACGGCGCGCGCGACCGCCGCTTCCGCATCGAACACACGCAGCACCTGCGTGAGCGGGACATCCCGCGATTCGCGCAACTCGATGTGACCGCGAGCATGCAGCCGTATCACGCAATCGACGACGGCCGCTGGGCCGAGCAGTTCATCGGCAAGCGTATCGCGACGACCTATGCGTTCCGCTCATTGCTCGACGCGAAGGCGCGGCTCGCATTCGGCAGCGACTGGTTCGTCGCGCCCGCGACACCGCTCGAAGGAATCTACGCTGCCGTCACCCGCCGTACGATCGACGATAAGAATCCCGACGGCTGGGTGCCGGCGCAGAAGATCACGGTCGAAGAAGCGCTGCGCGCGTACACCGCGAACGGTGCATATGCGTCGTTCGATGAGTCACGCAAGGGCACGCTGGCAGCCGGCAAGCTTGCCGACCTGGTGGTCATCGATCGCGACCTGTTCAGCATTCCGCCGGAAGAGATCCGGAATGCGAAGGTGGT